>NZ_JAHWDQ010000001.1:0-1164279 GCF_019312595.1 Zhongshania aquimaris
ACGCCAATGGCAACTTTACTTGATGGTAAAACGATCTGGGCTGAGAAAAATTTAGCTCAGATCTAAACTGGCAGACACCGGTAAAAAACGGGTAACTGTCAGATCAAGTCTGAGCTACTACAGATTAGCGAAGGTACCGACATACCGAGACTAAAAGTGTGCTGTCACCTTACTAGGGTTAAAACCGAGTTGTATTTCAGGCAAATTTTAGGCCGTATATTACGCTCTACGGGTATTGAAAATGATGAAGGCTTTCTATTCATGCCCGCCGAACCAAATCTAGTCGAATACGCCGAACGAATTATTGAAGATATACCCAACGCGAATACCGTTGCCATTGAACAGATGATCGGAAGCATCACCACAAGCGATAATTCAACTCAAGTACTGACGCTACCGGAGATAGGGAACGATCCTAAGCCAATTGTAAACGTCAATTTTTCTAACGAGCTATTTTCAGGTGAAAAAGGGGTTGAACTTTCAGCATTAACTACACCAACGCTTGCTGAAACTTACGACACGTCGGTTGGCCTATTTGGACGATTTAAGCAAGAAATAATAAATTTTGCGATACAAGACATTGCCTTTAATCGTTAAGAAAGTGGACATCAATACGGCGCCACTGAACGCAAACTTAAAGCGAATCAGACCTCCGATCTTAAAAACCCTCTCATTTACGGAGAATTAGCTATAGAATTTGGTAACTTCAAGTAAGCTTGATAATTTTCAGATGACTTCATCATATAGCTTCGCCCTTCAATCACAAAACCGTCCAAGCCATGCTCTATCGTATAAGCTGCGAGATCTGCTATGTTGTTTATAAACCCTCTTCCATTGAAATTTAGAGAGGTATTACACAAAACACCATAACCTGTACGTAACTTGAATGCATCGAGCAGCTCATACATTTTACAATTAGAATCAGGAGTTACAGTTTGAATGCGCGCCGTCCCATTAACATGTGTCACGGCTTCTAGTGCACCGGTCGAAACGGGCCGCGTATAAAGCATAAATGGGCTTGGGTGAAAGCAGTCAAACCATTTTTCGGCATCTTCTTCGAGACAGAGCGGCGCTATCGGACGAAACTGCTCGCGTTGCTTAATCACATTCAATCGCGCCTTAGTGCTATTTTGAAACGGCGACGCAAGGATGGACCGGTTTCCCAGTGCGCGTGGTCCAATTTCGTATTTTCCATTAACCCACCCAATGATCATGTTATTAGCCAGCATGTCGGCAATCATTGCGATGTTCGCATTACACTCATCAAATAAAGAAGCATCAAATGTGCCATTAGTTTCAAATTCAAGACCCGAATAAACACTCCAATTTATCTTGGGATTTCCTGTGAAGTAAAATTGCGCGTCAATAGCTGTGCCTATCGCCGATCCTGAATCGTTGGCAACGGGCGGTATGAATACCTCTGGGAAGAGATTGGATTCCCGCCACTTTGTGTTCCAATCACAATTTAATCCGCACCCACCAGAAATTAACAATGGCAAGCCTTTCTTCATATTCGATTTAGCAAATTGATAAAAGCGATCGAAAATTCTATCGCTAACAATACCTGCGAAGTTACGAAATTCTTGATCATCTAAGCCAACATTGTAGTGACTACAATGCCTTAAACTCTCACAATCCTTCGCCCTGAGGTGTAAGCAGTCCTGCATTAAAAAAGTGATTATTTCTTCCTCTTCATCCGTAGGCAGACTTCGCTTCGAAAATGATGCTAGAGCCATCAGCTTTCCTGCGTCAGAAAACCGGGAGAATTCCGCAACACTCTTA
The DNA here is from genome assembly GCF_019312595.1 of Zhongshania aquimaris. GTDB lineage: Bacteria > Pseudomonadota > Gammaproteobacteria > Pseudomonadales > Spongiibacteraceae > Spongiibacter > Spongiibacter aquimaris. The sequence goes on from NZ_JAHWDQ010000001.1 coordinate 1,783, forward strand.
TCAAAGGTTGGATCCGCTAGGCCGTAGAGCAAGGCATACCGATGTCCAGGTTCAGGCATGACATCGCCTAGCTTTGTTATATTCAACTCGGAATCAATTTCGTAGAACGATCCGATTACGCCTTCCCAAAGCAGCGCATAGCATGGTGTTCCTTTAGGTAGATTTGACATTCCAAAAGCACAAAGAAGATGTGATCGTTCGTGAGAAGATGAAAAGTATTCAACAGTCTTCCCGAATAGACGACTTTTGCTAACTATAATACCGCTGTTATGCACACCACGGTAACCAGCAATACTTGGCTGTTCAGGTAGATGCGAGTCGCTCGGCCACCAGCCACCTCTACATAGAACATCGGGAACCTCTTTGAGTTTACTAAAAACATTGAACGCATCCGGAACTGCCAGAGGTGAATAGCGATAACCGGAGTTCTTTTCAGACTCAACCGACGCCACTAGCTGTCCATCTTCAAGATAAGCGAATGCACCATCGTGGCCCGGATTGTAAGATAGGATAATCATAGAGTGGCCAATCCATCGTGAAGTATTTTAGCCTTTGTCTGGAGCATATCGTCAGCATTAGATACGGGCGTTGAGGTAACGGAATTCGCTTTGATAACAATGGATTCTAATATCGCAGCTCCTGGAAGCCTTCGCTTATTGATTCGCCCAGCAAGTTGAGTAGAGCGAGTTGGCCAGCTGTTAACGTGTAAGGTCATTGGAAGATGTGGTATTGGCGTCGGATCCCACATCACGCGTCTATGGACAAGATGCCCGTCTACTTTCCAAAGTATCTCGCAGGGAGTCCATTCAATTGTGAAGCGATGACTCGCTTTGGATGCATCAAAACCGAGGTCGATATAACTTGGAGCACCTCTATAACCATAGTCAAAATTTGCTCCTTCACCACCGGGGTTGTAGAAGACATTGACCATTAGCCGATCTGGCCTATTCCCGGCGATTTCGATATCTATCTCCTGTCGTGGAGAGTTTCGGTGAAGGAAAAAACCTGTGACTACGCCGGGTACATTGGAGGCTTGAAGAGTCGCTTCGAATGTTCCAAACAAATATTGGTCCCGGCTGCATATCGACGCTGCGCTGTACTCGCGAACACCCAGAGGCTCACTTCTGACGAAAAGCTCGGCCCCAACTCCCGGTTTAATCATGAAGTTTGAGGGGCGAAACAATGCTAAATTATCTGTGAAGGTGTCATTTCTCAGAAGCCAGCGCTTTGTGTCGAGAGTTTCATAACAATCGGTGAAGCTAACGAGCTTTACATCCCCAGCCATCTCATCCTCTTTCATGGCGGAGCGAATGCCTTGCCACCATTTACGAGACTCAACGACCCATGGCGACTTATCCCACTTTGGCTTCTTGGAAATTGGGAGTTGGTCCTTTCCCATTTCGCCTTGTGGGGTGGGTCGTTGACCAAGGTCCTCCAGCTCGGGAAAAGAGCTGGTGGGAGGCGCGCATCTGAGGTGCTCACAAATAACTTGCCATTTATTAGGTTCCTCTGTGTGAAGCACCGCGATGTGGGCACCATTAAGTTCGTCCGTAATGCTTTCAAAAATATCATCTGAAGCGATACCTTTGGCAGCAGTAAAAATAAATTTTGCTTTCGGATAGAGACTTCTGAGCTTTCTTACGTTTGAACCTAAAGACCCGATATTTACATATGCATCAAAAACACGGCCCTCCCTTCCGTCAAGAAGCCGTTCTAATTCAGGCGCCGGTAATCCCTCAAGATCACTGCAGCATTTATATCCGAGCATACACAAAGCCATTGCTAACGATGAATGACCAGAGCCTTCAGGTCCAAAAGTGAACACAGGGTGCTCAATTGGGCGAATATTGAATAAAGATGCTGCTTCACTATTGATCGCGCCAATTGTTGTAAGCGTGGGAAGAATTGAATAAGAGTTACTCGATTTAACATCGCGCCGCTGGCTAACAATTGGTTGTTTAGCGGCACTAACATTCAGTGCCTCAAACATGTGATTTATCCAGAGGTCAATGGGGCCGCGGCAAGGAAGCATTTGAAGAAGTTTTTCAGCCCCTTCGCGAGAGACGATGTATCCGGAAAGGTGCCAGAGTCCGCGTAATGGACTGAATACGGTGTTTGAAATAGAGACCTTTGGCGCACCATGCTTTGCTTCGAGATACGATAGATAAAGAACATCGAATGTTCCACTCTTATCACATTCCCCCATGACCTCCTCCCACACTTGGTCTAGGTGTTTTGCAAATCCATTATGAAACCAAACATCGTCCTCTAGAATCATTACGTAGGCGTGATTACTCGCTGCAATCTGCCTCCAAACATTAATATGTGAACGAGCTACTGCAATCTCAGCCCGGCTCATTCGAATTGGAGTGTTTAGTTCAAACTTTGTGGGAACAACCAATGGCTGGGGTTCTACAAAAAGCTGATCTCCGAGGGTATAAAACGGATCGATATCGGCATTTTCGGGCGGAACTCCCAAGAATGCCTTGGCGTCAACGGCGACGTATCGATCGGTCAAATTTAAGAGATGGTTCCCAGACGAATCCAATAGTCGCCGTAGTTCTTGCTGCATATTGGACCAACGAATCGTTTCACGATCGAGATTGATAACATAGATTTTCTCAATCTGAGCGCCTTGCATACCGAATGTTTGGCATGTCTGCTTTGGCAGGAGCCTCCGGAGAGCTAACCAGAACTGAAATACGTAGCTGACAACTTTTAGTGATGGACGCGCTAAGTTCATAGCTACTCCGCGCGCGACAAGGATCGATAGGCTTGCTGGTTCGATAGCCTCCAGTTTCTCTTATCGCTTCGGTAACTGAGTGGCCATTTACTTGTGGATATCTCCTCCCAATCATGGACAACAAGTAGCTCCATCTCAGGACAACTTTCTTCAACAAGCATCTCGAATACTGATCTTGTCAGGTTGCCAGGGCCAGTAGATGCTTGGACTTCAGGTAATTCCCCCGTAATTTCCTGTTCAAGTGATATCGTCGAATTTAGCAGTGCGCGCTCTACAATGGGGTGATTGCGAGCCGCGATCAAAGGTGTCGTATTAAAGTAGAAAATCCAACTCAATTGATTTGCTCCCAGATTTACGAATTCTGAGGGTGGAACCATCTGAGCTGTCGAAATATCGTAGCAGAAAGGTTGCAGCTTCAATCGACCATCTGAAAAAAGGTGATCAATTTCCGTTCCATGATAAACATCGTCTGCGTCAATGTAGAAACCGCCCTCCACAAAGATGTAAGAATAGCGGAAGTAGTCTGATTTCATCGAGGGGTGGTAGCACTTTTCAAAAGCATTCTCATAACGCGTGCCCAAATGGGTTCGGATAAAATCCCTTGCCGCGCTTTCATCGAAAACCTGAATTTCGAAGCCTGATTGTTCGAGCACCGTCCAAGAACTCATACACTCCCTAACATCCGGCGGTAATCGATCAAGATCATCCCAGAACTGCACTATTCGTTTTGGAGGCATGGTTGTAAGGCGTGCGTTACGCCCCTGCTGTGAATCGTTAGTTCGCTGTACAAAGTCACGAACAAAATTAGAGCGACTACGCTCGTCTTTACTTAATGGATCCGCTTCACTAAATTCACTCATATTATATTTGGTCACCCTTGCTGTAGGTAGATTCCACAATCGAATAGTTAAAATAACCAAAATCCGTTAACGTCCTGCGGATTGAGGTAGTAAAGAAAACGTGTCACTGATTAGGCGTAAATAACGCCGCCGTTGCCTATAAGGCAATGTTTGATCTTAGTATCTGATATTTATCTCCGGCGCTAAGAATTCATTTCAGTCCTTACGTCCTAGTAAAGCTGCAGTAATGTTAATCTTGGCCATTCTTTTGTGACCGCATTCAGTTAATAACGATGTTTTAATGAAAATCCACCCCGTCCAAAAAATGCCCCCCATCCACGGTGAGCACATTGGTGTAGACCTCGGTACTTTCTATCGATTTATGCCCAAGGAGCTGACTGACGATCTTCAGCGGCCGTCCGTGCAGCAATAGGTGTATTGCGAAGCTGTTCCGAAAGGTATGGCAGGTAATATTGATCGGCGCGCCCCCTACTCGGTCCACTAAATCATGGATATGCCGGTTCACCGTCTGGCTGGCCATGGTGAAGATCCGCTCGTCCCTCCTGAAATGTCCCGCGTACAGGTAGCTCTGTATGCGATCCTGAAGAATGGGGTCGACGATGAGCACGGCGCGCTTGGGGCTGCGGGCGAGTTGTACGTTGGTCGGTCGCCCCGGCCGCTGTTTGAGTGTGCGGAGCACCACCATGAAATCGTAGCCGTCATCGATGAAGTGACTCGGAGTGAGGGCCAGAACCTCAGAAATCCGGGCGCCGGCAGTCCACATAAGGTCAAGGATCAGGCGGTAAGTTGGGTGTTTTTCGGCGTCGAGAAAGTCCAGGACTTCGGGCTTGAGTAAGTACGTGGGCATCGCGTCCACGGTATCCAACACGAGTTCGCGCTTGGCCATGAGGCGCTGCCAGTCGATTTGCACATGCTGAATCGGGAACGTATCGAGGCGCGGCTCTTTCGGGGTGAAGCGTCGTTTCGGCCGGGATGCGGGAAATGCCCCGCGGCTGTCCTGAATCCGTTCCATTTCACCCAATCCTTGGTGCACATTTGCTACCTTTATACGCTCAGGTTTGAGGCGTTGCAAGCCGCAATAGTCGAGGGAGAATGCGCTGCAGACCGGTACACCGAAATAGGTAATAACGGTGCAAACTAGGGTCTTTTAACCAATGCGGAAACACGTTAAGTATCGCAGTCCATTCCTTAGTTGCGGCAGAATCCTTCGTGCCCTACCTAGTCCCAACCTAAAAACAATTACGCGTTAGCAGTCATTGCCATGAGCAGCGCTTTGTGGAGAATATGTTTATTGTTACGTTACATAGCTACAGTGAGTTCCTCTATGGGCCTGCTGGAGGGCGATCTAAAGGTCCCCCTCTCACTACCGTTTGGAGTTATCACATCTCCAGAACGAAATTATTTGTTCTTTAATTTTAGTCAGTTATCGAGTCTTTCAAGAATTTACCCCCTTAAGTCGTCAGCCACCGATCCCCCTGACGTGGGAGAATGCATCCTGATATCGAGAGTAAGAAGCACATATAATTAGATTATCCGAAAGCATCGAAGCGTTCCACGAATATGTTTCACGGAATAATGTGATAAGAAGTGGCTAGTACCCCGATATGCTTTAACAATGTCGAAAAATTCACTCTCAAAGGTGGTCTTTACACAAGTAACACTGAATGGGCACCTTTCAGGCTGATGGTCGCCAAGGGTGATGAATCCAAGCCCGATAAGAAAAAATACCGACCCTCGCAGGAAACCTTGCAAGCGACGTTTACGGCTATTAACGCCTTCTACAAACATCTAACCGATGAAGAATACTGCTATGGAAATCCGGTTCAAATAGCTAAAAAGGATTGTCGGTATTTGATCAAAGATGCCCAGGTCAAAGATGTAAAGCGGTTAACGGAAGACCAGTGGAATTTCTTGCTGGAGGTTGCTCATAGCATGGCGGATGACGACTCACGTTACGAGAGAAGCTTATTTCTGATTGCATCGTTAAAAACGCTTTTCCTTCGCATTTCCGAATACTCTGACCGGCCGGAATGGTCACCTACAATGAGTCATTTTTGGAAAGATAATGGCAATAACTGGTGGTTAAAGATCTATGGAAAAGGCAGAAAAGTCCGCGATATTACGGTGCCGCCAAGCTTTCTTAGTTATTTAAGCCGATACCGACTCTATCGAGGCCTAAATAAACTCCCTGTTGCAGGTGAAAACCACCCTATTATTGAAAAAATCCGCGGCCGTGGCGGAATGACAGCGCGACAATTATCAAGATTGGTGCAAGAAGTATTTGATATGGCGTACGAGAGAATGAAAGCCCGTTATGGCGAAGAAAATGCCAGTAACTTTAAAGAAGCGACGTCACACTGGCTGCGTCATACCGGAGCCAGTTTAGAGATTGAACGCGGTCGTGCGCTAAAAGATGTATCAGAGGATCTTGGTCATGCCAGTATGTCCACAACAGATACGGTGTACGTGCAGACAGATGATAAAAAACGGGCTGCTAGCGGTAAGGAAAGAAAAGTTTAGCGAGATAGCAATCTACGCAATAAAAAATGCCAATCGGGCCCTTTTTACGGTTCTTTTTAAGCGCCCGCCACTTATTCGAAATAACCTTCATCACTTTGAAACCGCATCGATATATCAGTATTTAGATCTTCTCCGCCCGGCTTACCGTCAGCACCCAGGGTGGTTAATTCAAAAGCTGGCGGCGCATCTGAACTTTCGTAAAGATAGGCATTTTTCCACGGATCATGGATGAGGGTTTCGCGGTTTATATACGGACCCTTCCAGAAGTGAGCTAGGGGCTTGATTTGCGGCCTTTCCAAAAGCGCCAATAGATTTTGCTCGGTGGTCGGATAGCGCTTGTTATCGAGTTTGTATTGGTGCAAGGCAACAGAGATTCGACGAATATCGCTCTCTACTTGCTCAACCATTGCGGAACCAATGCGCTTTTTTACGATAACGCCAATACCCATAGCAATCGCGACAGAGATAAGTAAAACAAGCATCAACTCCCAGCGTTTAATACCCCGCTGTTTTTGTTTTAACTTAATTACTTCGCGCTTGGCGACGCGGGCTTGGTACGGTTTAATCAACATTTATCGCTCTTAAATCTCTACCCATTCCGCACGCTACTTACTATCGATGCTTTTGTCTCTTTTGAATCAAAGCGACAGTGAATCAGTCGCTCGTCAGCAATTATCCCCAGTACCGATTTTGCGTCAATTTACCTAATAAATTGCTAACACCGCGGTTTAATGCCGTTTCCGCCGCAAAACCCAAGCGCTCTGGCAAGCTACGTTTTTGACGATATTTAACGGAATACAGGTCTGTATCAAGACGTTTACTTAGCAAATAATCATCACTGGTACGTACTTCATCGATAAGCTTTTGATCCAATGCACGCGTTCCATACCAAACTTCACCCGTTGCGATTTGGTCGATATCGAGCTGCGGCCGGTTCTCGCTCACAAACTCTTTAAACAGTACGTGAGTGTCTTCCAGCTCTTCTTTGAACTTCTGCCGGCCTTCTTCGGTGTTTTCACCCACCATGGTCAAGGTTCGTTTGTGCGCACCCGCAGTGTGAAGCTCAATGTCGACATCATGCTTTTTTAACAGGCGATTAAAATTAGGCAGTTGAGCTACCACGCCGATGGAGCCGATTACGGCAAAAGGCGCAGCGAGAATACGGCTGCCGATACACGCCATCATATAACCGCCACTAGCGGCCACGCGATCGATCGAAATGGTGAGGGGAATTCCGTGACGTCTAATTCGCTGTAATTGCGATGAGGCAAGACCGTAACTATGCACCATGCCGCCGGGGCTTTCTAAGCGCAGCAGTACTTCGTCTTCAGGTTTGGCGACAGTTAGAACTGCGGATATTTCATGCCGCAGAAATTCTACATCGGAGGCGCTCATATCACCGTCAAAATCCAGTACGAAAAGGCGTTTACGGGTTTCGTCACTGCCCTTCTTGCGATCCTGCTTTTCTTGCTTTTTCTTTGCCTTACGATCTTTTTTAAACTCGGCTTCGTCTAGTATTTCAAACTTTAGCATGTCTTCCCAATCCTCAAACTTGTGGTTTAAGGTGGTAACTTCTATATGACCGTCACTGCTCTCACGCTTATTTCGCTGACTTGCGACTGCAATAGCACTAACGATAACAATAACGGCGATGACAACAGTGACCGATTTGGCCAAAAATAAGCCGTATTCCAGTAAGAATTCCAACTACGTACTCCCAAAGGTAAAAAAGTGCCACATAGTGGTATGTGGATGTGGTTTAAGTCAAGTTGGCCAATTGCCTAAGGCCTTGACTGCTATGGGGTTTCCCGCCCGAATAAACAAGCCATCGCGGCCTAAATAAACATTGAATTGAGCGCCATCGACCATAGGCGCGAAAACGGCGTTGCCGTAATCTGCTTCAACCCACTTAATTAAATAGCTGTTGCTGTGCAACCAGGCCCAAATATCCACAGGTTCGGAAAGGCTGATAAGGTAGATAGTGCGCGCCATATTGCGCTCTTCTTCAATGCTTTGATAGCGACCGGAAACGCGCTCTAATCGATATAAATTATCAAAACCAAGCCGCGCGATTGGGAAGTTCCAGCGAATCACCCTGCTGTCTAATTGCCACTGATCCCCCATGATCAGAAATGTCTGTAAGGGGTCATCGTTAACAGTGTCAACGCTGACTATATATTGTTGCTTAGCTTTACCCGCGACAAAGATCCTGGCGACAAGTTGTTCGTCTGCTAAATGGCGATAGCTGTAAACGTCTTTGGTAATGACTAGCGCTGCACCGGTAAAGCTTAACGATAACAGTACTGCAACGAGACCAGTAAACACATGGCGGCGAAGCCTTATAAACGCCAAAAAACACAGCAATACGCCCACACTACAGATGATGAGCAAGGCTTGATCTAATCCGACAAACGTATCCATATATTTAATTAAAAGCCTGAAGCGTTGCGATACTGTCTTCTGCCACTAGTAAGATGCGCTCGTCGGCGATATGACGGCGACCTAGTTCATTGAGATAGTATTCGATACTGATCATGGCGTCCGCCAGAGTTTCTAGCGCTTGCACATCTGAAGCTGGATTTACTGCCTCTCGGCCGACAAAACGACGCATAAACTCGGTTGCCCCTAGTGTCACAGCCGGGAGCTTGTTGGCATTTATCATTTGAAATGCGCCGCGCACAGAATCGAGCAACTGAGGTAGGTTGGCGATATGTGTACTGTCAAAACCGGAGTCTATATAGGCCGAAATAGCTCTTTTCACTAGGCCGATTGCCGCTTTCGACTCTTCAATGACAATACTCCGGGCTTCACTAACTTGGTTGTCGGCGCTGATGGCATCACGGCGCTCAAGCGAAATTTCGCCCAGGTCTTCATAGTTTAATTTGCGGCGATCAATTTGCGCCAAACTGCCATCTATAAATAGAAGGGTGTCTGCCAGATCTTCAAGTCGGCCGCGCTCCTTACTCAAATCACAACCCACTAATTGATGCAGGGCGTCAGCGTGACTGGTAAGCGTGCCCGCAAGGGCTGGTAAATTAAGCACAGCTAGAATATCTGCGCTTTGCTTTAGGACTGAAGTCAGCGGCAATAATTCTTCACTTTCACTGCGCTGGTGCTGAGCAAGTAACTCCAATACATCTTTGGCATGCCGCAATTCCGTCCGCAATTCATGAATCACCGACGACACAGTGTCGTAACTCAGGCCGAGCATGATGCCGCGCAAATTTTTGAGCTGGCCGTCATCAATCTCCGCTGCCTGAAGTTTCGCTGCTTTCATAACTTTGCCGACAAAACCGTCGCGGTAAGCGCTGACACAAAGTAGAAAAACGAGCTCGCGCTCAAGCACTTCATTAAGCACCAGTCGATTTTTCAAGCGCGCCCGCATTTGCCCTTCCAGGCTGGCTAGAACACGCTTTCGGTAGGGATTTATTTCCAGCCCTTGATTAACAAAGGCGTCTAAAACCGCATCGGCTAACAGCCAAAATCGCTGCTGCGGCCCCGGCTCTAAACTGCTGCGCAAACGCCTGACTGCCCTCGACATAATGACCAGCTGCATCGGACTATGTGCGTCTTTTAACAAGCCTAACAGGCCGCTTTGATAGAGATGACTGGCTCGCTTTAAGCCCGCAATAAACTCTGCTTCAGCGAGCGACTTGCCGCGCAAACCAAGATTAGAGTCGCGACTGAAAAGAAATTCGTCGGCGGCGGCGAAGTAGCTATCTGGTAACAATAGCTGGTTGTGAGCGGCGCGTAATTCGTTGACGTGAGAAATCACCAGATCTGCAATCTCGGACTGCCTAGATTGCACAAATTCTAAATATCTAGGCAGGACAAAGAACGCCGTACTGAGGGCATTGAGTTGACCTTCTGGAACAGCAGCGGTGCTTTTTAAAATGGCACTACACAGTGCCCGCATTTCGTCCGCGAGCAAGGCCCCGCCGGGAATCTGCAACAAGCGCAGAGTTCCCCCTACCTGGCGCAAGTTTGCTTCGCATTGTTCTAACAGAGATAAATTGTGACGTTCAGACAGGAATGTTTCAAAAACATTAGTGGCCTGCTGCAATGTCTTACCTAACTCATCCGCAACCATGGCATATGAGCTGGTATTAATTTCTACTTTCAGTCCCACACAGCATCCTTATAACCCATTGGGCTTGCCATCAAATATCACTCTAATGTTGATAAACCGCTAAATTTTGTTTCGTGTTTACTACCTTAGCAAAACAGGGGGTATCACAAACACATTACAAATTTTTTCAGAATCAGCCTTAACTAACGGTTATTTATAGACTATTTAGCACTAAAAAGGCATGAAGCACAGCATTATTATTCGATATAAACCGCAATTATGTGATTCTTACCCGATGTACTAACGAGTTTGATTCGCTATTTTATTCTTGTGATATTCGCTGCCAGAGGCAATTCCCGCCGCTGGCCTTATCGACTTCGGCCAACTGCTGCTGATGCTGGGAAAGTTCTTCGCTAGTGGCGCGAATGACTCTTAATTTTCGCGGTGAGCTGTCTAAGCGCCGGTGCTCACTGGCCGCCCCACCCTCATTCTGCTGGGAACCATCATCCCCAGCCAATGCTAGCGCGGTCTGGCCGCCAGTCATCATTAAATACACATCGGCAAGGATTTCTGCGTCTAGTAGTGCGCCGTGTAAATCCCGTTGCGAATTGTCAACATAGTAGCGTTGGCAAAGTGCATCGAGACTATTCCGCTGCCCAGGATGCTTTTGCCGCGCCATAATAAGGGTATCGACAACCCCACAAATGGACTTTACTTTGGGTATTTTACGCCCGAGCAAGGCAAACTCAGCGTCGATAAACCCCACATCGAAGGGGGCATTGTGAATGATCAGCTCAGCGCCCTTAATAAACTCAAAAAACTCATCGGCGATTTGGGCAAAACGGGGTTTGTCTTTTAGCATCTCATTCGTTATGCCGTGAACTTCAATAGCGCCCGCCTCAACCTCGCGATCTGGGTTGATATATTGATGGTAATGTCGACCTGTCAATTTGCGATTGACCAGCTCTACGCAACCGATTTCGATAATACGGTGGCCGGACGCATGCTCTAGGCCAGTAGTTTCTGTGTCGAGTACTATTTGTCGCATTAGGCTTTCTCTAATTCATCGATACCGCGATTGGCTAAAGTGTCCGCAATCTCATTTTCTCTGTGGCCGCTATGCCCCTTTACCCAGCGCCAGTCAATCTGATGCCCCTGCGTTGCAGCGTCAAGCTGCTGCCAAAGATCCGCATTTTTAACAGGCTGTTTTGCCGCCGTCTTCCAGCCGCGCTTCTTCCAATTGACCATCCACTCTGTAATACCTTGCCGCACATATTGGGAGTCAGTAGTCAATATAACCTCGCAGGGCCGCTTTAGTGCGCGCAAGGCTTCAATCGCCGCCATTAATTCCATGCGATTGTTTGTCGTCGCCGGTTCGCCCCCAAATAAACTGCGCTCCTTGCCTTGGCAGCGCATTAAGGCACCCCAGCCGCCTGGGCCGGGGTTTCCGCGACAAGCGCCGTCGGTAAAAATCTCAACTTTCTCTTGGGTTTTGCTCATAGTCAGCTCGTGATTTTATGGTGCGTGTGGCGCCCGCCATTGCGGGGTGGCGAAGTATCTTCGCGCGGCGCGCCAAGTTTTGAGCCGAAGGGCTTAAGGGCGCGCGGTATTTTGTCGCGCTGAGGATGAAAACACCACCCATAGGGACGTTTTTTGCCACTATTTTATGCGACATGAAGTAACTCGGGCTGCTTACCGGCAGGCGATGGAAACCGTAATCGACCACACTGACTTCAAACCCTAAAAGTGACAGCCAGTCTTGTAAGCGATGGATTGGCAATCGGTGGTTTTGCCACATGGGGCTGCGCTTCACTCGGCCAAGCAATCCGCGCACAGCTAATAGTGAATACGGATTTATGCCGCAAATCACGACTTTGCCGTGGGGCACAATGACGCGCTCTACCTCACGCAGTACCTTATGTGGGTTGTCGACAAACTCTAAAAGGTGGTGCAAGACCACCACATCTTGTGACTCACTCGCGACCGGTAAATTTTCAAAATCGCAGATAACATCTAGGACTTGGCTCAAACCGTAATGCTGCATACCGCCGAGACAAAACTGCCGCTGGAACACATCGCTCGCAATTGGGCAGCGCTCGGGAATAACGCTAAGGTTTAGCAGGTTGTACTTCGCGGTCGATGAATCGCTTATGGCATCGGCGATTAAAGGCCGCTCCTCCGCCAAAACAGTTCGTCCAACCGGCCCTTGAAACCATCGCCTGAGAGCCGGTAACAGGACTTCTGGTGAATGCTGTGTGCGCCATTTTGCCATAATTCTTCCTAACGATTTTCCTGTTTCGCCACTTGCGGCAAGATAAAGGAATGTTTATGCTTCGCTGTCCACATTAAAATAATGATTATGCTGTCAATATCACCCATATCTGCTTTTAGCGACAACTATATTTGGTGCGTCGCACGCGACGGAGAGGCAATCATTGTCGATCCTGGCGATGCCACGCCGGTGCTTAATCATCTAGACAAAAATGGCTTAACCCTCTCGGCAATCATTATTACCCATCACCATTACGACCACGTAAATGGTATCGAATTACTCTGTGAACGCTTCCCCAATATTCCGGTGTACGGTCCAGAAAATCAATGCGAAAGTATCAATCAGCGCCTCAAACACGGCGATAAAATCACCCTGCTCGATCACACATTTAGCGTGTTTGCCGTTCCAGGTCATACTCTAGACCATATTGCATACTATATAGACAGCGCCACTTCTGCGCCTGCCCTATTCTGCGGTGACACCCTTTTTGCAGGTGGCTGCGGTCGACTTTTTGAGGGTACGCCGGAACAAATGTTGCGGTCTCTTGGACTAATCCAAGCTTTACCTGCAAATACTGCGGTGTACTGCGCACATGAGTACACGTTAAACAATCTGCGTTTTGCGCTCGCGGTGGAACCTGACAACAGCGAATTACGCGAGAGAATGGCGAATACCGCAGACCTACGAGAGAAAAATTTACCAACGGTCCCCTCTATACTGGCACTTGAATTGCTGACGAATCCCTTCATGCGAACGGACAACTTAGCTGTGCAGCAGCAAGTTGCGGCACATGCAGAGCTTAAGTATTGGAATCAAAACGATATTTTTGCCGAATTACGGGCATGGAAGGATGACTTTTGAATGATGTTAGCGAAATTATTTTATAATGACGACACTCAGTAGTTACCTAAATAAGGTCATTTTTAGTGCAGTGCTATTGTCACTGCTGGTCGCGTGTGCCCAAACACCCAGCCAGCGCAGCGTGCGAAATAAAACTGACCAACTGTATTGTGAGCGATCGGAAAACCGAAACTCCAGACTGTGCAAATATCAAGAAGTGGTTGAACGACGAAAAGACGGTGGTGATCCCGCGAGAGACACACTTGAAGGCCTAAAATATAAACCAAAGCCAAGCGTACAGACCGCGAAAGCAAAGCCAGCCCATGTCGCAGAGCGCTCCGCAGCACAAAAAATAACAGCGGCTCAAAAATCACCAAAGGCGGCAAGAAAAGTCAAACAGATTTGGCCTCGCTTAGCCTCAGATCTGCAGTTTGATGCCTTAACTGGCCATGCTAGCGTTGAGGAGCGGGAAGAATGGTATGCCGAACATTCCTATTACCTCGCTAACGTCAGCAAGCGCGCATCGCGCTATATATACTACATACTTGAAAGTTTAGAAGAGCGGGATATGCCAGCCGATTTGGCATTACTACCCTTTGTTGAAAGTGCCTATGACCCTTTTGCGTACTCTCATGGTCGAGCGTCTGGTTTGTGGCAGTTTGTACCTAACACCGCTAAGCATTTAGGGATCGATCAGAATTGGTGGTACGACGGTCGCCGCGATGTCATTGTCGCCACTAACTCGGCTCTCGATTACCTTACCGAACTCAATAAGCGTTTTGACGGTGATTGGCTGCTGACTTTGGCGGCCTACAACGCTGGCGCAGGCACGGTAAATAAGGCAATAACAAAAAACAAGAAGAAAGGATTGCCTACTGATTTTTGGTCGCTAAAACTACCCAAAGAAACCAGAAATTACATTCCCAAAATGCTGGCGCTGGTGAAAATATTCAAAAATCCCGCCTCGTATAACCTAACCTTACCTTCAGTGCCTAATGAACCCCACTTTATGGCAGTGAATACAGGTAGCCAGCTCGACTTAGCGCAAGCCGCTAAACTGGCCGATATCAGTGTTGATGAACTCTATCGTTTAAACCCCGGTTTCAATCGATGGGTGACCGCACCTGAAGGGCCGCATCGCTTATTAATTCCCAGTGCGAAGGCGAAAACATTTTCATCGCGCTTATTGAAAATTCCAGCCCGCGATCGCCTGCGCTGGCAGCAGTACAAAATTCAGCGTGGCGATAACTTGGTTACGATTGCACGTCGCCATCACGTCGATGTGGCAACCCTGCGGGCCAGCAACCAGCTAGATAGCGACATTCTCAAAATAGGTCACGTGCTACTAATTCCAGATGCCGGAAATGGAATATCGCCTCTTCACGGTGCGAATCGTGGTTTGGCTTCAACAGAAGCCTCGCGTATCGAGTACAAAGTGAATAGCGGCGACACCGTGAGTGGCATAGCCAAGAAATATGGCGTAAGCACCAAGCAAATATACGCTTGGAACAAATTAAAGTCAGATTCAATTATCAAGACGGGTCAAAAGCTTGTGGTATGGGGTAAAACACCACAACAATCAGATCAAGGCATTATTCGCAAAGTGGGTTATAAAGTGCGCAACGGTGATTCTTTATCGCTGATTGCCAGCCGGTTTAATCTGCGCATTCGCGACATTATCGAGTGGAATTCGATTAAAGCTAGCCAGTACTTGCGCCCCGGCCAGTCATTAACTTTATATGTAGATATCACACACGCCGATCTTTAACGGCGTTTTGATATAGTATAGCCTCTTCGCTTTGCCCAGGTTGTTATCGCGTTTATGACAGGCTATTTTGTTCGCCGTTTTTTATTAATTATCCCCACCTTTATTGGCATTACCTTATTGGTTTTTGCCATCACCCGCGTTGTACCCGGAGGGCCGATTGAGCGTCTTATGACGCAAATTCAATTGGGCGGTGAGACCGGCGCTTTGCATCGCAGTCAGGGCGGCGGAACGCTATCAGATGAGCAATTAGACGAACTAAAGCGATATTACGGTTTTGATAAGCCCATGCTGAGTAGCTATGCAATTTGGCTAAAAAAGGTCGTTCAATTTGATTTAGGTTTATCAACTCGCTATCAAGATCCCGTCTGGCAAATTATTAAAGAACGCTTCCCTATTTCGATTTTCTACGGATTAACAACACTTATTTTAACGTATGTGGTCTGTATTCCCCTCGGGCTTGCCAAAGGAATGTACCACGGCAGTGCGTTAGATAGCTGGTCATCCGCTGTGGTGTTTTTAGGCTATGCCCTGCCCAGCTATGTGATTGGTATCGCACTCATTTCACTATTTGCCGGCTATTGGGATATCTTTCCCCTCGGCGGGTTTATCAGCGACAACTACGACGACCTGAGCACCTTCGGCAAAGCTGCCGACATTTTCCATCACTCGGTATTACCCCTAATTGCTTACTTAGCGGGTAGCTTTGCAGTAACTACCCTAATGATGAAAAACTCACTAATGGATAATTTGTCCTCTGACTATATGCGAACTGCGACCGCAAAAGGCCTGAGTCGCGGCGAAAGTGTTCGCGGTCATGCCCTGCGCAACAGCCTCATACCGGTTGCGACCTCATTCGGAAATAATATCTCGCTGTTACTTGGCGGCTCATTTTTGATTGAAACCATTTTTAACATCGACGGCATTGGTTTACTGGGCTACGAAGCCATTATCGAGCGTGACTACCCGATTGTGATGGGGATACTTGTGATTTCATCATTGCTGTATTTGATCGGTAATATTCTATCTGATATTTGTGTGGCCTTAGTTGACCCACGAATCCGCTTTGGCGGTCGAGGTGCCGCATGAGCTTGTTTAACAACCCGGTTGCCAGAAAACGCTGGCAGCGTTTTCGAGAGTCTCGGCGTGGCTATTTTTCTGCGTGGATTCTACTCGCACTTACCCTGTGCAGTTTTGGCGCGGAAATGCTAGCCAATAATCGTGCGTTAGTCGTAATCCATAATGGAGAGTGGCACTTTCCTACCTATGGTGATGTGCTTTCTGGTAAGGATTTTGGCCTAGACTATAGCTATGAAGTTAATTACCGAGAGTTAAAATCGCAATCGGCTGGTTCAGACGGAAGTTGGGTGCTAATGCCCCCTATCCCTTTTAGCCCACTAGAGACTGATTTGATAGCCGGTGACTTCCCCCCACACGCGCCCTCGTTGGATTCCCGTCATTATTTAGGCACGGATACCAGCGGCAGAGATGTAGCGGCACGCTTAATTTATGGCTTTCGCACGGCAATCACGTTTTCACTGCTACTGCTGTTTTTTAATTATGCGGTGGGTGTGGCGATCGGTTGCATGATGGGGTTTTGGGGCGGTGCTTTTGACCTTGTGTTTCAACGCATCATCGAAATTTGGTCAAACATCCCCTTTCTTTATGTGATCATGATCGTCGCCTCAGTCATTACCCCGGGTTTCTGGACCTTACTCTTTATTATGGCCTTTTTCGGCTGGACCAGTATGACCTGGTATATGCGAACCGCGACCTACAAAGAAGTGGCGAGAGACTACGTTATGGCGGCCCGAGCGTTGGGGGCATCCGGACCGCGCATTGTCTTTCGACATATATTGCCGAATAGCGTTTCGACCTTAGTTACCTTTGTGCCGTTTTCGGTAGCCTCCGGCATCACCTCGTTAACCGCGCTCGACTATTTAGGTTTTGGCCTGCCGCCGCCGGTATCAAGCTGGGGTGAACTACTTAAACAAGGCACTGAAAATCTTGAATCACTTTGGCTGGTGGGCTCTGTTGTCGTCGCGATGACCGTCATCCTGATGCTTGTTGCGTATATTGGCGAAGCGATACGAGACGCCTACGATCCCAGAAAATTCAGCTTTTATGAATAAACCACATTATGCGTAATCTGATCTTATTTTTGCTCGGCATCACTCTCGGCTCACTGAGCCTTAACACGCTGGCGCTGCCCGAAAAGCTGCCTGCAGATTTGGTTTGGCAAACCAATCACAGCGACCCTGTTTTCGCAGACCCAAACGCGCAGCGGGGCGGTCGATTTAGGACCTTTGTATCCACCTTTCCTCTGACACTGCGCCTGGTTGGTCCAGATTCCAATGGCAGTTTTGCAGGCTATATGCGGGCCAACAATTTGAGCTTGGTCGGCATACACCCGAATACCCTTAAACCGATTCCCGAGCTGGCGACGGAGTGGGCATTTGGAACAGATGGCCACAGTATTTACTTTCGCTTAGACCCAGAGGCACGTTGGTCTGATGGCACACCGGTTACCGCAGACGACTATGTATTTGGTCTGGAATTTATGCGCTCGAAGTTTATTTTGGCGCCTTGGTACAACAATTATTTCAGCGAAATTATCACTGATCTCGTCAAATACGATGACCACACGATAGGCATTGAAGGCGCGACACCGAAGCCAGACGACGAAATGTTATTTGAGTACAGTGTGTCGCCAGTGCCTAAACATTTCCACAAGCTCGACGAAAATTGGGTAAGGGACTATAACTGGCGTATTGAGCCCAATACGGGGCCGTATATCATTACGGAAATACGCAAAGGTAAATATGTTGAGCTCTCCCGAAAGCAAGATTGGTGGGCTAACGAAAAGCGCTATTTTAAGCACCGCTACAATCCCGACCATATTCGCGTCAAACTCATCCGCGACCTGAACATTGCCTATCAGTATTTTCGAAAAGGTGAGCTAGATACCTTCCCGCTGCTAATGCCCCGCTTTTGGCATAAAAAAGCTCAGGGCGACATCTATGAAAAGGGCTATGTTGGCAAAATCAAATTTTACAACGATGTCCCCCAACCCATTAGCGGACTTTTTTTAAACGAGGATGCCCCGCCGCTGGACGACATCAATGTTCGTTACGCGATTGCGCACGCCTTGAATGTCGACAAAGTCATTAACACGGTTTTACACGGTGATTACGAGCGCTTACAAACTGCGCATGATGGCTATGGCGATTACTCCAACACCAGCATTCGCGCCCGCGAGTTCGATTTAAAAAAAGCAGCGAGCTACCTAGAGAAAGCGGGCTGGGATAAGCGCGGCAACGAAGGTATTCGGGTAAAAGACGGTAAACCACTGAGCGTTCGTATTACCTATTACAACAGTGGTCACAATGATCGCTTGGTAATTTTGGCGCAGGAAGCCCGCAAAGCGGGTATCGATTTCCAGTTACAACTACTGGATATGTCTGCTGCATTTAAACAGATTATGGAAAATAAGCATCAAGCTGCGTGGATGGGCTGGGCCGGTGGTGGACTATCGCCCCGTTATTGGGAATTCTATCATTCCGACAACGCCCACAAGTCACAAACCAATAATGTCACCAATACCGACAATAAAATCCTAGACGAAAAAATAATGGCCTATCGCACCGCCACCGAAAAAAGCACCCGCGTCACGCTCGCTCATGAATTAGAGCAAATGGTGCATGATCAAGGCTCTTTCATCCCAACCTTCAAAGTGCCTTATACCCGGGAAGCGTTTTGGCGCTGGATAAGGCTGCCAGCCAGTTACGGAACCCGCACCAGCGACGCCCTATTTGATCCTCTTGGCGGCAGTGGCGGCCTTTTTTGGATTGACAAAGATGAGCAACAAAAAACTTTGGACGCCAAACAATATGGCGAGGCACTCCCCACTATTATGATCATCGACAGAGACTGGGCGGTGGCACCATGAGCCTGTTGTCGGTACAGGGATTGTCGGTCGCGATTCGTGGCGACGACGGAGTGCTCCATGAACTGGTGAGTGCGGTGTCTTTCGACATAGCCGCCGGCGAAACCATGGGGCTCGTGGGAGAATCTGGCTGCGGCAAGAGCCTAACGGCCATGTCTATTTTAGATTTACTGCCAAAACCGCAAGCGCTTCGCAGTGCTGGAACACTATCCTTCAAGGGCGAAAGTATTAGCTCAGCCAGCCCACGCCGCCTGCGTGAAATACGCGGTAAAAACATTGCCGTTATTTTTCAGGACCCGATGACGGCGTTGAATCCCGTGCAAACCGTCTCACAGCAAATAAGTGAAGTACTCGCAATTCATTTTCCTGAACAGTCGAAAAAATGTCGCGCGGATCGCGTGTTATCGCTATTACATGAAGTCGGCATACCCGCCCCACAAGAGCGTTTATCTGCCTATCCGCACCAACTTTCCGGGGGAATGCGGCAGCGGGTTATGATCGCAATGGCGCTAGCCTGTGAACCCGATTTATTGATTGCGGATGAGCCAACCACCGCGCTCGACGTGACAATACAGGCGCAAATTGTTCGGCTTTTGAAAGGTCTACAGGCAAAAAATGGCATGGCCATGTTGTTCATTACCCACGACCTCGCCCTGGTATCCCAAGTAAGCGACAAGATTGCGGTTATGTATGCAGGAAAAATCGCTGAATACGGATCGGCGCAACAGGTTTTTGCTAAACCACATCACCCCTACACACAAAGTTTACTCGCGGCGCTACCGGGTGCTCACCACCCACCAAAGTCGCCCTTGCTCGCGCTCGAAGGTCAGGTACCCGCCATTCAAGACATGCCCAAAGGCTGCCGTTTTGTAAACCGCTGCCCTCACGCCGCCGATATCTGCCGCGAGGAAATACCTCCACAAGATATCACTACAGACGCCACGGTCGTCGCCTGCCATCGCTGGAAGGAGATTGCACAATGAGCGATCTGATTCTAGATGTTCAAAACCTGCAGCTGCACTTCTCACAGCGACGCGGTATTTTCGGCCGTGAGCGCGCGGTGGTTCGCGCAGTAGATAACGTCAGCTTTCAACTTAGAGCGGGTGAAACACTGGGCTTGGTTGGCGAGTCCGGCTGCGGCAAAAGTAGTCTTGGCAAGGCGATTCTGAATTTACACCGCCCTACCAATGGCCGCGTGATCTACCAAGGTAAAGATATAGCAGGACTCACAGATCGCGCGATGCGTGAATATCGCCGCTCCTTGCAGATCATTTTTCAAGATCCCTTCGAGTCGCTTAACAGCCGCCACACCGTATCTGCAATATTAGAAGAACCGCTTTTAATACATGGTATTGGCGATCGGGATAGTCGACGCAAGCGTGTGGACGCGTTGTTAGATATGGTGGGTTTGCCGAGTTCAGCAAGCAGCAAATATCCCCACGAGTTTTCTGGCGGGCAACGCCAGCGGATCGGGATTGCACGCGCCATCGCGCTCAAGCCCACGGTGTTGATTTGCGATGAGGCGGTCTCTGCGCTTGATGTTTCTGTTCAGGCGCAAATATTGAATCTGTTGCTAGATATTCAGCGTGAACTCCATCTTAGTATGCTATTTATTTCCCACGACCTGGGTGTCGTTCGTCATATGAGCGACCGCATCGCGGTGATGTATTTAGGTCAGATTGTTGAAATTGGCGACGCCCAAGCGATCTATCAACAAGCTCGCCATCCCTATACACAAGGTCTACTCGCAGCAATACCCAAGATTGGACATACGCCTGAGGAAACCAGTCAAATCGGGGGAGATATCCCCTCACCAATGGCGCCACCATCGGGATGCCGCTTTCACACCCGCTGCGCCTATGCCCAAGAAAAATGTAAAGCGGAAGTGCCATCATTGACCGCCAAGGACGATAGGCATTTCACGGCCTGCCACTTTTGGGAAGAACTCATCCACAGCGCCTAAATATCGTTTAATCGGACGTCCTTTTTGTCGCCAATACGAGGTAAACTTCGGAGCTCGTGTAAAATGCAACTCAGACATCGAGCGCTCTGTTAACTAAGAGCCCATTAAGTGAATCATATCGTTAAGGTTTTCGCGTGCGTAGCAATTACCCATCACATAAAGATCTTGTTCCGCTTAAATATGCGCGGAGTATGCTTCAGGTAGCTGAAGCTCAGGGTTACAGCGGTGCAGAGTTGTTACGGTCGCTAGACTTACCCATTGATCCACTCGCTGCCAACGCCAATTTAGACACCATGATCGACGGCCGTTACTACAGCCAAATATATCGTCGGGTAATGTGGTTACTACAGGATGAGTCCTTTGGCTTGGGCCTGGATCGGCGTACACCAGCCGGCAGTTTCCGCATGCTCTGCTTATTTATCATTCACTGCGAAACCCTTGAGCAAGCCTTGCGTCGCGCCGCAGAATTTATCAATTATTGTCGCACGCTGACTGACGCACCTAGCAGTTACAGAAGGCCTGTCGAGCGTCTATCCGACGGCACAGCACTCTACCGCTTCCCTGAAAACACCGACTTAGTTGGTGCCACCGATATAAATTCTGCCAGCACGACGATCGCCCAAACAATGGCAATTTGGCGTCGCTTTTGCCAATGGTTAATTGGTAAGCCCTTAGATTTAATAGCGGTTCACCTGCAAGCCGATGCACCGGCGCGGCTTGGGTATTTTGAGCAGTTGTTCGGCTGCGAGGTTCATTTTGGTAGTGAACACAACGCATTTTTGTTGGCCGAATACTGCCTTGACTGCCCGCTTATTCACACCGAAGAATCACTGCAAAAATTCCTTCGCAATGCGCCCTATCATTTACTGGTATCGCAAGAAGACGACGATAGCTCCCTACTCTCTCAAATGAAGAGAATCGTGGGCAGCGATCTCAGCCATGAATTCCCAAGCGTTGTGGTGATGGCCGAACAACTAAACATGTCAGTGCGAACATTACGTCGTCGCTTAAAAGATTTAGACACCACCTACCAGCGCTTTAAAGATGAATTGCGTCAAGAACACGCGACCCGCTGGCTGAATCAACCCGAGTTAAAAGTGAATGCCGTGTCAGCCTTACTCGGCTTTGATGAACCCAGTGCATTCCACCGCTCCTTTAAAAAATGGACGGGAATGACGCCAGGTGAATATCGCGCCAGTCGGCAACCTCATGCAAAAGACTAGCGATTTATTTTTAAAAAATTACATTAATATTAGAATCTAATTATATGAATACCATAGATTTAATACACACCACACCGCAATCTTCGGATCAATCTGTACCGGCTGAAATTCGCCCAATCCCCGCGCTATTGCCGGCCTCACAGCGCCAGTCTGTCCGCAAGCTAGACTTTGACGGAATGTATAATTTTCGCGACCTCGGCGGGTATCGCACCACTGACAATCGTCAGCTTAAATGGGGACAAGTCTATCGTGCAGATAAGCTATCCTCACTCACCTCAGAAGACCAGCAGTTTATTGTGCGCCTCGGAATTCGCCAAGTAAGCGACTTTCGATCTGAGGAAGAGCGCATAGAGTCACCTCATAAACTGCCAGCCAGCACTGGAATTACGGTAAAAGAGCTACCGATTACAGTCGATGCAGCACAGATTGAGCATATAACCGCCAGGCTCCAAGAAGAAAATGTAACTGCAGACGACATGGCGCACTTTTTAATCGAAGCCAACCGCGAAATGGTTGAGCGCTTTACCCCAACCTACCGTGAGTGGCTGCAAAATCTATTGGACGAAAGCAGCTACCCCCAGGTTTTTCATTGCACAGCTGGCAAAGATCGCACCGGTCTAGGCGCAGCCTTGCTGATGAGCATACTGGGTGTACCTTACGACACGATTTTGGAAGATTATCTTTCAACCAATACTTTCACTGCAGAGCGGGTTGAACATATTGTCCATTACGTGCATGAAAAAACCATGCACCAAGTGAATCAAGACGTTATTCGAACCTTATTTACAGTTCAAGAGCAGTATTTAGGCGAAGCCTTTAAAGCCATCACCGAAGAATACGGCGACGTCGATAACTACATCGAGACCGCTTTAGGTTTTGGGCAAACTGAGCGCTTAGCAATACAGGCCCTACTTCTTGAACCTGTTAGCGATCTCTAATGCCCCACACCGCCATCTTTGCTACGCCATTTAATAGCCTGCAACTTAGCCGCCGGCCGCACCGCGAACGCGAAACCTTGCAAGCTTGGGATGCGGCTGATGAATATTTATTACACCACATCGCCGAGCTAAATATTGCCGACGACAGTCGCCTGCTAATTGTTAACGACAGTCAGGGTGCATTAAGTACCGCACTTTCCGCCTATAACTGCACCCTGTGGGCAGATTCGGCAATAAGCGCGCTGTCCACTACCGAGAATTGCACTCGCAATGGCGTAAGGCCGCCGGTATTTATGCCTGCCACTGATCAGCCGGAAGGCCGTTTTGACTACATATTGTACAAACTGCCCAAAAGTCGCTCTCTACTTCAATACCAGCTACAGCATTTAGCGTCCTTGGTTTTGCAACCGGAACAATTTATTGCTGCGGCAATGGCTCGCCATATTGACCACCATGTTGTCGCCGCGTTTGCTAAAAACCATGCTCCCGCCAGACCGAGTTTAGCGCGCAAAAAAGCGCGACTGATTCAATTACAGGCTGCGCCGCAAGATATCGCGATTAACGACGACACCAAAGTCATTACCCTGACTGAATTCGATTTAACACTGCATAACCGCGCCAATGTCTTTTCGAGGGATAAGTTAGATATAGGTAGCCGGCTCATGCTGCGGGCAATGGATAAATTGGCAGCGCCCAGTCACATCGCAGATTTAGCCTGCGGCAATGGCTTGCTGGGTATTTATGCTGGCCGTAAATGGCCGCAGGCGCGACTCCACTTCTTTGATGATTCGTTTTTAGCGCTAGATTCTGCCCGTAAAAACTGCCAAGCCAACCTAGCACAAGTCTCGCAAATCGACACCGACGACCTTTCTTTTAGTGCTGACGACTGTTTGTCCAACTACCAGGGCGCGGCCTTTGATTTGATTTTATGCAATCCGCCATTCCATCAAGATCACCATGTCGGCGACCACATTGCCCAAACCATGTTTCGCGATTGCCAAAAACACCTTGCGGATAACGGCCGACTTTGCGTTGTCGGCAACCGCCACTTGGGCTATCACGTCACACTAAAAAAACTATTTGGACGCTGCGACGTGATCGAGTCTGATTCGAAATTTGTTGTGCTCTTGGCCTATCGCTAAAACTGCTATAGCTGGTGACTCCCCACCAAACGGATGATGTCACACAGGAGCAGGAATGCTACTTTAGACCCAGTATTCATCGATTGGAAAGCCTGCGCTGTAATGTCAATTCATGTGGTTTTTGTTTGTCTGGGTAATATCTGCCGCTCCCCTGCAGCACAGGGTGTGTTTGAAGAGCTACTAAAACAAAACGGTTTAACAACCGCGATAAGCGTAGATTCTTGCGGCACTGCAGCGTTCAATATCGGTAAATCCCCAGACACCCGGTCGGTGCAGGCAGCGCTGAAGCGCGGCTATCGCATTGATCATCAAATAGCGCGACAAATTGACGATAGCGACTACGAGCGCGCGGATTACGTGGTAGCAATGGACCGCATGAACCTGACCAATATTGTCGCGTGGGCACCTGCGGGCTACAGCGGTGAATTAAAGTTGTTAATGGATTACTGCGGCAACGCCGGCAACACCCAAATTCCAGACCCCTACTATGGCGATGACTCGGCGTTTGATCTTGTTATTGCACAAATTGAGAATGCCGCTGCGGGTTTGTTGACATATATTTGTGAAAAACATGAGTTAAAGCCTGCCGACAAGGCGGTTTAATATTCAAACCAATAACAATAATAGGAAATCGTCATGCGATTTGTTTTATCGACGTCGTTTAGCAGCGTCGCAGATTTAAAAAAATTAGCTATTGCCGCAGATGACTGCGGCTGGGAAGCAATGTCATTCTCTGATCACGTCGTGAATCCAGAAAAAATTACCACTCCCTACCCTTATACCGAAAACGGCGAGCGCCGCTGGCAAGCTTTTACTGACTGGCCTGACCCTTGGGTCATGATCGGCGCCTTAGCCAGTATTACCCGCAATTTGAAATTCACCAATAATATATTTGTGTTGCCCATGCGGAACCCGTTTTTGGTCGCTAAGGCCATCAGCACAGCGGCGATCATATCTGATAATCGGGTGATCCCCGCAATCGGAGTGGGCTGGTCGAAGGATGAATTTCAGTTGTTACAACAGGATTTCCACTCCCGCGGCAAGCGCGCCGACGAGATGGTCGAGATAATGCGCCTGCTATGGACCGGTGAGCTGGTTGAGTATCAGGGTAAGCACTACCAATTCCCCCCCTTGGAAATGAACCCAGCACCCAGCGCGTATATTCCCATATGGGTAGGCGGCATTAGCGAAGCGGCTATGCGCCGCGCAGCGAGAATGGCAGATGGCTGGGTAACGGATTTGCAAACGAGCGATGATATTCTCGCCAGCATTGCAAAGATCAAGGAGTACCGCCGTGAATACGGCCGCGACCATTTGCCATTTTCTGTGATGGCAACCCCTTCAGATGCGTTTACGATCGACGGCTACCGTCGCTTAGAGGAAGGGGGTGTAAGTCATATTTTGACTATGCCTTGGCCCTTTTATCACGGCGACACCCAGGATGTGGAGAAGAAGATCGACGGCATAAAACGCTATGCGGACGATTATATCAGCGCTTTTAACCGTTAGATTTTAATGCCTCTGCACATCAGCGCCTAAGAAAAACCGCACTTTCGACATGGTGGGTATGTGGAAACATATCCGCCATAGCCGCATCGTCGACCTTAAACCCCGCCTGCTTAAGGATCGCGAGATCCCGCGCCAAGCTTGCTGGGCCGCATGAAATATAGACAATGCAGTTAATTGCTTGGCAGGCCGCTAATTGTTCGCACAGCGTTTTTGCGCCGGCACGGGGTGGATCTAACACCACTTTACGACAGCCCACGGGAATCGTAATTGCATCGGGATCAAATAAATCTGCGCAAAAATAGGTGGCAGGCAGGCTCTTCTCCAGTGCTTGCTGATTTGCGCATTCGATCATGCCCGCGCCCGCATCGAAGCCCATCACTTGTACGCCAGATTGCGCCAGGGCAAGGCTGAAATTACCGAGACCACAAAAGTAGTCAGCAATTAGTTCATCCGCTTCTGGCGCCAGCCAAGCGATGCACTGGGCGATAGTCTGACGATTAATTGCTGTGTTCACCTGGGTAAAATCCCCAGGCTGATAACGCAATGTCAGTGAATCCGTAACTTGGTAAGACAGCGACGCCCCAGCCCCTCGCCACGACGGCCCCTTTGTACCTACTACGCTGTGCAAAAACGCTGGTGCGGCGATATTTTGGGCGAGCTGCTCGCTGCGCTTCACATCTACAAAGCCGTCTTTTTGAATACGTATGCCAACCCGACCGTCGCGATCTGCGCTAAACACCACTTCGCCACTGGCCTTGTGACCAAAATAACGTGCCAGTGAATCTCTGGACTTAGCTAATGCAGTATTGATGGCGTCTTCGAGCAAGGGACACTGTTCAACACCCACAATACTGTGACTTGATTTAGCTTTAAATCCAAGTTCACCATTGGCATAGGCTAAGCGCGCGCGATGGCGATAGCGGGTCGCGCTAGCCTGAATTATTGCAGGGCTAAATACGGGAGATTCTCCGCCATCAATAAGCTTGCTGAGTCTCGCCAGCTTGTAGTTAAGTTGTGCTTGGTAGTCCAGGTGCTGAAGCTGGCAACCACCGCACTGATCGTAGATGGCGCAAATCGGGGTCACCCGATCTGGTGATTGCGTGTTGATCTCAACCAGCTCTGCTTCGTCAAAGCGTTTGTGAGAGCGCGAAATTTTTGCCTTTACGTGTTCGCCAGGCAGCGCACCGCCAACAAAAACCACCTTGTTATTGTAGCGAGCAACGCCGCGACCATCGTCAGCCAAACTTTCGATCTGCAAATCTAATAGCTGCGACGGTACTTTCGCCGGCGCTTTCTTAGCGGGCTTAAATGTATTAATGGCGCGATGTTTTGCCATTATTTTAGCCCCTTATTGGGAATAAACTGCTGATAATGAGTAAGGCAGGCCTGCTTGCGCTCAGCCAAGATCCGTTGTTCAACGGCATTTTCCGCTGTCGTCTCAGCCAGTTCCTCGCAGGGCAGCTCAGTAAAGTCGCGATTTTGGCTGGGCTCAATACGGATTTGCGGTGTCAGTTTCACAACGGGCAAGTCAGCCTCTTCATTTGCATAGGCGGGTGTGACTAACAAAAAGCAAACTGAAAAACTGCAGATACCCGCCAGTCGACATATCGGGGCAACACCCGGAACGCACTTAACTTGGAAACGATTTTGGCTCACTCGGTAATTTTCCCTGCAAATTCAGCGTATTTTACCTGCCTAAGGCGGTACTGGATATTTAATTGGCATACTTTTACGTTAGAATGGTGAGCTGAATTAAGTTTATAGGTCTCCGAAACCGGAAGTATTATGTCTAACACCGTTATTGAAAACGTCAATGTCGATGCGCAGGAAATTCTTATCACCCCTGCTGCATTAAAAGCTGCTCTGCCAATGAGCGACGCCGCTAAAGAAGTTGTTTCACGTGGTCGCGATACTGTCAGAAATATCCTGGACGGCAAAGATCACCGCATGTTTGTGGTTGTGGGCCCATGCTCTATCCACGATGTGGACGCGGCAATGGACTATGCTCGGCGCTTAAAGAAATTAGCCGATGAAGTTAGTGACACGCTGGTTATAATCATGCGCGTGTATTTCGAAAAGCCCCGCACCACCGTAGGCTGGAAAGGCTTAATCAACGACCCTTATTTAAATGACACCTTTAAAATTGAAGACGGTCTCCACATCGGTCGCAAATTGCTACTCGATATTAGCGAGCTGGGTTTGCCAACCTCAACCGAAGCATTAGACCCCATTTCGCCGCAGTATTTGCAAGATTGCATCTCTTGGTCGGCGATTGGTGCGCGCACCACCGAATCACAAACCCACCGAGAAATGGCCAGTGGCCTGTCCTCCGCCGTGGGCTTCAAAAATGGCACCGACGGCGGCTTAACCGTTGCACTAAACGCCATTGGTTCAGCGGTAAAACCACACCGGTTTCTGGGCATTAATGGCGAAGGGCAAGTTGCGGTCATCCATACCCGAGGGAACGCCTACACCCATATCGTTCTGCGCGGCGGCAGCCAAGGCCCCAATTACGATTCAGTGCATATTAAGTTGTGCGAAGCAGAGTTGGATAAGTGCGGCATACCCTTGAATATTATGGTGGATACCAGTCACGCGAATTCCAGTAAGCAGCCATCGCTGCAGCCCCTGGTTATTGAAAACGTGACCAATCAGGTGATTGAAGGCAACACCTCTATTATTGGCCTAATGGTAGAAAGCAATATTAATGCTGGCAATCAAAGCATTCCGGAAGATCTGTCCAAGCTCGCTTACGGTGTGTCGGTCACTGACGGCTGTATTGGCTGGGAAGACACGGAAACCGCGCTGCGAACTATGCGCGAACGCTTAAAAGATGTACTGCCAAAGCGAAAACGCTAAGGTTTTTAGAGCCTGTGATTAAAGCGCCTGCGGGCGCTTTTTTTTGCCTAAACTTTTGGATAAGGAAAATCCAATATGCTGCGCGGCACGTAAAGCCCATGCTTCACAACCATAATGCATGGTTTATTTGCCCCTAGCTTCTAGGGGCTTTTTTTCGCTATCTCTCAAAAGCCAGCCCAAAATACTCACTTAATGAGCTCTAGTTCTGCGTAAAGAGCGCAGTGATCTGAGAGTGAGCGCCAAGGTTCACCACTAAGCCGCTTCGCCGTCACTGCAGTAAAACCTCTAAAATAAATTCTATCTAATCGCAGTACGGGACGCTTGGCCGGAAAGGTTTTGGCAAGCCTACCGTTCGCCTGCACAGATGCTTCGCACAAATTTAAGATACGCTTAAAGCGTGAATGCAGCGAGCCGCTCCAGTCGTTAAAGTCGCCGGCGATGATTAACGGTGCATCAGCAGGAATTTTCTCTGCTATAACCGCTTCCAAACGCTTGAATTGCCGGCGACGCTCCCAGCCCAGCAGGCCCATATGCACGCAAATCACATAGATACCAGGCTCAATGACACTGAGTAGCAAGCCGCGCTGTGAGCGTCGATACACAGAGACATCGATATTCTCGCTGTCGACAATCGGGTATTTGCTGAGAATGGCATTGCCGTGGTGACCGTGGTCATACACTGCATTTTTACCGTAGGAGAAATGCGGCCAAACCGTGTCAGCCAGAAACTCAAATTGACCCTCGTCAATCCAACCATCGATCTGCGAGGCGTGCTGGCTGTTTTCGCCAACGACTTCCTGAAGAAAAACCACTTCGGCATCGACACTACGAATACTTTCGCGAATTTGCTTGAGAAGGAATTGCCGATTTGCAGAACAAAAACCTTTGTGCACATTGTAGGAAAGGACGCGTAATACCGACATTCAAGCTCCTATTCGGGATGGCACTTCTTTATTTTCCGACCGCTACCGCACCAGCAGGTTTCATTCCTGGCAAGTGAGATTGGCGGTAGCATATCACCATCCACATAAAACCATTGGCCGTCTTCAAAAAGAAATCGCGAGCGCTCATGGAGTTGCCCGCTGGTATCGCCATCGATGTAAAATGCCGCGAACTCGACCTCGCCCTGTTGCTGACCATCCTTACCTTGCTGGCTGCGAATGACCTTGAGCGAGCGCCATTCGGTACTACCAAAGCTGCGCAGCAGCGCCTTCTTACTTTCCTTGGCCCGCTTATCTAAATGTAAAGTGGCAAGTAGGTAATCTGCATTTTGAAGACAAAAAGCACTAAATCGGGAGCGCATTAGCGCTTCGGCACTTGGCGCCGCACTCTCACCACTTAAGTACTTATTACAACATTGGTCGAAATGAGTACCGCTGCCGCAGTAGCAAAGCACGATACCTAGGATTCGTTTGTCGTTTCTGGGGGAAGCACACCACTGATATCGGTCGCCTCCCATTCGGTTGGGAGTGCAGTGGACTTTCTGGTTTCGCGATCAAAGCCAACCAATACCGTTTGGCAGGTAGTCGCCAGCGCGCCATTAGCATAGATGTGATGCTCGATGGTCATACTCTTGGTACCCATTTTTGAGCACCAAGTGTCTACTATCACGGTGTTATCAAAGCAAATCTCGCGAAGCATATCCATTTTAACGCTGGCAACAACGTGCGACGGATTCGCGCGCTCGCTAATATTAGAAACGTTTCTAAAAAACGTGACCCGCGCCAAATCAAAATATTGAGCGTAGTAGCTGTTTGATACGTGCCCGAGGATATCAAGGTCGGAAAACCGCACCTGAATCTCTGTGCGCGAATGGGGTAACTGCATAGTGTATTGTCCTAGAGAGCCAAGCCCTAAGCATAAGGGCTGGCTTTTTTGAGTGCGCTGGCGATCGCGCGTTACTATTTGAAGTAAGCGTTCTCGGTATTGCTGTGGTCGGTAGAGTCCTTAACACCGGCTAAGCCAGGCACTTTTTCTATTAAGGTTTTCTCAACACCTTCTTTAAGCGTGACATCGACCATGCCGCAACCTTGGCAGCCGCCGCCAAACTTCAAAATGGCAAACTTATCGTCAGTCAGCTCCTGGAGTGACACTTCTCCACCGTGCGCTGCCAATGAAGGGTTTACTTCGTTGTAAAGAACATAGTTAATTTGATCTTCTAACGGGCTATTTGCATCGACGCGCGGTAACCGCGCATTAGGTGCCTTGATCGTTAGCTGCCCACCCATGCGATCCTTGGAGTAATCGATAAACGCTTCGTCCAAGAATGGGATGCTCCGCCCCTCAAAATAGGCTTTGAATTGCGGGTAGTCACGTATCACATCATGTTCAGTCATATCGCCTTCGCGGCAATAGGCGATGCAGGTTTCCGCTTTCGGTGTACCAGGTTGCGTAATGAACACCCGTACGCCAATCACATCATCCTGCTTTGTCAAAAGATCCGCGAGGTAGTCTTGGGCTGACTCTGTGATCGTCAAATTAACGGCTGTTTGCTCTGTCGACATAATTACCTCTGTATATCTCGCTGTTTTGCCAAACAATTTCAATGCTGGGCCGTGTATCTGTTAGAATTGCACAGTTTACCATGAAGCCCATTCCGGCCACAGCCCGAGACGCGCTTTAGCTATTTAATTGTTTTTAATATCAGGATATTCATGAGCCAGCCCACGCATCGCATCGCCCAACTCACCCAAGCACTAAAAGATCGCATATTGATTATCGATGGTGCTATGGGCAGTTTGATTCAAAGCTATAAGCTTGAGGAGATGGACTATCGCGGCTCTCGTTTTGCTGAATTCCATAAAGATTTAAAGGGTAATAATGATTTATTAACCCTCACTCGGCCAGACGTTATTCGAGAGATCCATCAAGCCTATTTAGATTCCGGTGCAGATGTCATCGAAACCAATACCTTTAATTCAACGGCTGTTGCCCAAGACGATTATGAGCTAGGCGAGATAGCTGAAGAGTTAAATCGTGCTGGCGCCGCGTTAGCGCGCGAAGTCTGCGATGCAGAAACGGCTAAGAATCCCGACAAACCGCGTTTCGTCGCCGGTGTCATCGGCCCCACCCCGCGCACCGCGTCTATCTCACCAGACGTAAATGATCCCGGCGCCCGCAATATTAATTTTGATCAGCTCGTAGAAAATTACTATGCAGCGACTCGCGGCCTGATTGATGGCGGCGCCGATATTCTGATGATTGAGACGGTATTTGACAGTCTCAACGCCAAAGCAGCGGTCTACGCGGTATTGCAATACTTTGAAGACAGCGGCAAAAAGCTGCCGATTATGATCTCCGTGACCTTCCCTGACACCAGTGGCCGAACCTTGTCTGGGCAGACCCCAACAGCTTTCTGGAATTCTATCGCCCACGCAAAGCCATTGATCATCGGTACAAATTGTGGCCGTAGATTCAGTGAGATACGACCATTTGTTGAAGAGCTTTGTGAAGCATCTGACTGCTATTTTAGCGGTCACTTTAATGCTGGCCTACCCAATGAGTTTGGTGAATACGACGAAACGCCTGAGGACATGCACGGCGAGTTAAAAGAGTTTGCACAGCGCGGCTTCTTGAATTTGGTCGGCGGTTGCTGCGGCACCACACCCGCACACATAAAAGCCATAGGCGAAGCGATGGACGGTATTGCACCTCGGCCACTGCCAATTCGTGAGCCCATATGCCGTTTAGCCGGTTTAGAGCCCTTTCATATTGGCCCCGACTCCCTGTTTGTGAATGTCGGCGAACGCTGCAACGTCACTGGCTCGGCTGCATTCAAACGCCTAATCCTGGAAAATGACTACGATGCAGCACTGTCGGTTGCCCGTCAGCAAGTGGAGAATGGTGCTCAGGTTATCGACATCAATATGGATGAAGGCATGCTCGATGCCGAGAAAGCCATCGTCACCTTCTTAAACTTGGTTGCCGCAGAGCCGGATATTTGCCGGGTTCCCATTATGGTCGACTCATCCAAATGGGATGTGATCGAAGCGGGACTCAAGTGCATTCAGGGTAAGCCTGTCGTCAACTCCATCTCGCTAAAGGAAGGCGAGCAAGAATTTCGCGAGCGCGCCCGCTCCTGCTTAAAGTACGGCGCTGCGGTGGTCGTCATGGCTTTTGACGAAGACGGCCAAGCAGACACCTTTAAGCGCAAATCTGAAATCTGCAAGCGCAGCTACGATATCTTGGTTGATGAAATAGGCTTTCCGCCACAAGACATTATTTTTGACCCGAATATTTTTGCAGTCGCTACCGGCATAGATGAGCACAACAATTACGCCGTCGACTTTATTGAAGCGACAGCTTATATCAAAAAAGAGCTTCCCTATGCGATGGTATCGGGCGGCGTTTCAAACGTGTCGTTCTCCTTTCGTGGCAACAATCCTGTGCGAGAGGCTATTCACTCCGTATTTCTATACCACGCCATTAAGGCCGGTATGGACATGGGGATTGTTAACGCCAGCCAGCTAGCTATTTACGACGACCTACCCGCTGAGCTGAAGGATCACGTAGAAGACGTTATTCTCAATCGCCGCAGCGACAGCACCGAGCGCCTGCTCAACATTGCCGACAAATACAAAGGCGATGGCAGCACCGCCGAAAACAAAGAAGATCTGAGCTGGCGTGAGCTGCCAGTAAATAAGCGGATTGAGCATGCCTTGGTGAAAGGTATATCAACCTATATAGAAGAAGATGCAGAAGCTGCACGCGCCGCCGCCGTTAAACCCATAGATGTTATAGAAGGCGCATTAATGGACGGCATGAACGTGGTTGGAGATCTTTTCGGCGACGGTAAAATGTTTCTGCCGCAGGTGGTCAAATCCGCTCGGGTAATGAAACAGGCGGTCGCCTACCTCAACCCCTATATCGAGGCGGGTAAAGAAGTGGGCGCCAAAGCCAACGGCAAAGTACTGATGGCAACGGTCAAAGGCGATGTTCATGATATTGGCAAAAATATCGTCGGTGTTGTGCTGCAATGCAATAACTTCGAGGTGATAGATCTCGGCGTGATGGTCTCTTGTGAAAAAATACTAGAAACCGCGAAGCGCGAAAATGTCGACATAATCGGCCTGAGCGGCCTGATCACCCCTTCTTTAGACGAAATGGTTCATGTGGCAAGTGAGATGGAACGCCTTGGCTTCACGATTCCCCTCATGATTGGTGGCGCAACAACATCAAAAGCACATACAGCCGTAAAAATTGAACCTAGATACAAGAATGATGCCACTGTATACGTCGCCGATGCCTCGCGCAGCGTTGCTGTAGCCACACAGCTCATTAGCCAAGATCTAAAGGCAGCTTTTGTTGCTGAGCGTAAAGACGAATATGAGCGCGTTCGCGCGCGCCGCGCCGGCAACCAAGGCAAAAAACGGCTTCACAGCTACCAAGCAGCCTGCGATTTGGCCTATCAATGGGACTGGGCAAACTACACGCCCCCTACTCCAACATTTTTGGGCACACGGGCATTTACCGACTACCCGCTAGAAGAGCTCAGAGAAACAATCGACTGGACCCCCTTCTTTATTTCGTGGGGCTTGGCGGGCAAATACCCGAAAATCCTCGATGATGAAACGGTTGGCGAAGCGGCGCGCAATCTGTTTAAAGACGCGCAGCAAATGCTGGACAAAATCATTAGCGAGAAATTGCTACAGGCAAACGGTGTAATCGGCTTTTGGCCCGCCAAGCGCTCTGGTAGCGATGATATTGCCGTGTTTAATCCGGCGGGCGGCAAGCAGCTGGCAACGCTGCATCATCTTCGCCAGCAGTCTCAAAAGCCAGATGATAAGCCTCAGATGAGCTTGGCTGACTACATTGCGCCAGAAGAAAGTGGTATTGCCGACTTCGTTGGTGGCTTTGCGGTAACAACCGGCTTGGGCGCTGATGAACTCGCGGCCCAATACGAGAAAGCGAACGACGATTACAATTCCATCATGGTCAAGGCGCTGGCTGACCGCTTAGCCGAGTCCTTTGCCGAGACGCTCCACCGCCGTGTTCGCAAAGAGTTCTGGCACTACGCGCCCGATGAAGAGCTAACAAATGAGCAGCTTATCAAGGAAAGCTACCAAGGAATTCGGCCTGCACCGGGGTATCCCGCCTGCCCGGACCACACTGAAAAAACAACGCTGTTTGAGTTATTAGACGCCACCAATGAAACAGGTATTATTTTAACAGAGCACTTGGCGATGCACCCCGCCGCGGCAGTCAGTGGATTTTATTACTCTCACCCGCAATCGCGTTATTTTGCTGTGGGCCGCATTGCGAAGGATCAGGTTGCCTCCATAGCCAAACGCAAGGGCATGGAAATGACCGCAATGGAGCGGTGGTTGTCGCCAATTTTGGATTACGATCCATAGCCACTCGAACTAACCGCTGCGCACGAATTGAATATTGATAGGAGTTATAAATGACAGATTCCGACGACGACACCAAGAAGCCTGGCCCAATTGCAGTTATTGGAAGCGTAATTTCGGCGGCTTTTGGTGTGCAGAGCAGTAAAAATCGAGAACGCGACTTCACCCATGGCCGCTTTAGAAACTACGTCATTACCGCGATTATTTTCGTTGGCGTCTTTATCGCCACCGTCTATACCATCGTGCAAATAGTCTTGAAATAAGACTGCGTCTTGATATTCAGTCATAAAAAAAGCCGCAAACGCGGCTTTTTTTATGACGTCAACATGGTTCTAAGTCGGCATGCCTTGCAGCCAATATACAACAGTGCCGACAACGAGAACTAAAATAGCAACAGCGGCGCAGACATCAGCAAAATCGTCTTCACGCTGTTCTTGAGTTTGATCAGACATGGGAGCCTCATAATACGAGTAAAAAGACGCCGAAGTTCGGCAGATAAATTCGACGACATTGTAGCAAAAAATACTTTCTTGGTTAGCTTTTATTCGCAGCAATAGGGATATTCGCAGATAATTAGGACTGCATGGGCAAATTAAATAGCGCCTGCCCCCTCCCGCACTGCCGACTTACCAAGGGCTTACCTGAACACCGTATAAGCATTACCCACAAAATCAGTTAGCACATTGCCGCTTTACTCTTTACCATTACGGCCGTAAAACGTGATCTCAGGTGATTTTCAGCGTAAAATGCGGAGCGTTTTTTTAAGCAGCGCAGCATAGCGCGCTACTACCCGCCAAAACTCTTTAGACAAAGGTTTCTATGTACACTTACGACAACTTTGACCGTCAGATTGTCAGTCAGCGCGTCGCGCAGTTTCGCGATCAGACTCAGCGCTATCTCGATGGAAAAATAACGGATGAGCAATTTTTGCCACTGCGTTTGCAAAATGGCCTATACGTGCAGCGCCTTGCGCCCATGATGCGCATCGCTGTGCCCTATGGCACGTTAAACGCAAACCAATTGCGTAAGCTTGCCCATATTAGCCGCAAATACGACAAAGGCTATGCGCATATCAGCACGCGTCAAAACGTGCAGTTAAACTGGCCAAAGCTGGAGGAAGTACCCGATATATTGGCTGAACTGCTCGAAGTTGAAATGCATGCCGTGCAAACCAGCGGTAATTGCATTCGCAATACGACTGCCGATCAATTTTCTGGCGTCGCGGCAGATGAGATTGAAGATGCCCGCCCGTATTGTGAAATCATTCGTCAGTGGTCAACCTTTCACCCCGAGTTTGCGTTCTTACCACGCAAATTTAAAATTGCGGTGTGCGGCTCAGAATCAGATCGCGCAGCTATAATGATGCACGACATCGGCTTGCAGATTACTCATGACGCTGAAGGCAAAACCGCGTTTAAGGTATTTGTCGGTGGCGGTTTGGGACGCACACCGGTTATCGGCAGCCTTATTCACGATAGTTTAGAACCTGAGCACCTGCTCACCTATCTCGAAGCCATATTGCGGGTATACAATCAGCTCGGTCGTCGCGACAACAAATTTAAAGCTCGAATAAAAATCTTAGTGCGCGCGATGGGCGCCGAGGCGTTTAAAGCGGAAGTCGAAAAAGAGTGGGCACACATCAAGGATGGCGCGCTGAGCCTAACCGACGAAGAAATCGAGCGCGCCAAATCCTTTTTTGTACCGCCTAGCTACCAAACGCTAGCGCAAGAGGACATGCAGGCCCTCGCGCTAGAAAGTGCTGACTTTGCACGCTGGTTGCAACACAACACCCATGAACACAAGGTGTCTGGCTATCGTATCGTTACCTTGGCGCTGAAGACCGTTGGCGTCGCACCAGGGGATATCACCGCTGAACAATTCGAAGCGGTTGCAGATCTATCTGAACGCTATGGCTTTGGTGAAATACGCAGCACCCACCAGCAAAACCTAGTATTGCCAGATGTAAAACAACGCGATCTTTTTGCACTCTGGAAAGAACTTGTCGCCCTAGAAGTTGCCTCTCCCACCGTAGGCACCCTAAATGACATTATTTGCTGCCCAGGCGGTGATTTCTGCTCTTTAGCCAATGCGAAATCGATACCTATCGCGGAAGCCATTCAGCGCCGCTTCGATGATATCGATTACGTATACGACCTCGGCGAGATTGAACTCAATATATCTGGATGCATGAACGCGTGTGGCCACCATCATATTGGAAATATTGGAATATTGGGCGTAGACAAGAAAGGCCAAGAGTTTTATCAGGTGTCCCTTGGCGGTAGCCAAGGTTTAAATGCATCTATCGGTTCAATTCTCGGCCCATCCTTTGCGCAAGATCAAGTGCCGGATGTTATTGAAAAAGTATTGGAAACATATGTAAATCTACGCCAGCCAGAAGAACGCTTTTTAGATACATTCCGTCGCGTTGGCATTGACCCCTTCAAGGAGCGCGCCTATGCCTAAGATTATTAAAGACCAACAAATTTGTGACGATAGTTGGCAAGTATGGCGCGACACTGAGACCCTTCCAGAAACCGCTGGGTACATTGTTCCTTTGAGCTTATGGCTGAGCAACAAGGAAGCCCTCAAGTCTATGGGTGATGTTGCTGTCTTTCTTGCCAGCGATGAATCACCAAAAGCGCTTGGCAATGACGTAAACGAGCTAGGCCTTATCGCAGTGGATTTTCCGAAATTTGCTGACGGCCGTGGCTTTTCCTATGGCCGCGAATTGCGCGAGCAATTAGG
The DNA here is from genome assembly GCF_019312595.1 of Zhongshania aquimaris. Taxonomy (GTDB): domain Bacteria; phylum Pseudomonadota; class Gammaproteobacteria; order Pseudomonadales; family Spongiibacteraceae; genus Spongiibacter; species Spongiibacter aquimaris. Next base: position 39,527 of record NZ_JAHWDQ010000001.1, read on the forward strand.
TTTTACGGGCGACTTGCGAGCAATAGGCGACTTCATTCGCGATCAACTGTATTTCCTTAATCGCTGCGGCTTCAATAGCTTTGCGTTGGAGACCGCTGACCTTGAAGAGTCGCTGGCAAGCTTCCAGGATTTTTCTGAGTCATACCAAGTGGGCATCGATCAAAAGCTGCCACTGTTTCGCCGCCGCTAAATACCCATATTGTAAGTGAAGCCACAATGCCGTCTAAATGACGGCATTTTTTATTTCCAGTATTGTTTCGTAGCGCCAGCCTGTGTGATGATGCTTTTTCCGCCACACATTGAGGGAATCACGCGTGGACGCCAGCCTGACCTCATCTTTTTTTATGATATTCAGCGGTGCGGCGGTACTTGCGTCAATCGCCCTTTACACAAGACAACCGCTATTAATCGCCTACATTGCCTTGGGTGCCATCATCGGTCCCTATGGAACTGGCTGGGTCACTGATTTAAAGCTGCTCGCCGAAATTGCCGAATTTGGCATTATTTTTTTGCTGTTTCTGCTCGGCTTGGATATGCAACCCAAAGCCTTGCTAAGCACCCTGAAAAAAGCGACGGTGGTTGCGCTTGCAAGCTCCCTCGCGTTTGCCGCCATTGGCTTTGTACTCGCCTACAATTTTGGCTTTAGCATGACAGAAAGCCTTATTGTCGGCGCAGCGATGATGTTTTCTAGCACCATCATCGGCATAAAACTCCTGCCAACAACTGCGCTTCATCATCGTCACACGGGCGAACTGATGGTGGGCTTACTACTATTACAAGACATAATCGCGATTTTTGTGTTACTCGTTTTATTCAGTATGAGTCAGGGTGAATTTTCATTCACCAATTTACTGACCACGCTTGCCGCCCTTCCCGCAATGATTTTATTTGCCTTCGGTTCAGTTCGCTATGTGTTGTTACCAATGCTTATGCGCTTTGACCGGTTCCACGAATATATATTTCTACTGGCAATTGGCTGGTGCTTGGGTATGAGCGAGGCCGCACATGCGCTGGGACTATCTGCAGAAATTGGCGCTTTTTTGGCTGGTATCAGTTTGGCAACAAGTCCAATTTCACAATACATCGCAATCAGCCTAAAACCATTGAGGGACTTTTTCTTAATTTTATTTTTCTTTTCACTTGGTGCACGCTTCGACTTAAGTCTACTTTCCGCAATCCTTTTACCTGCGGTGATACTTGCCGGCCTCGTCCTCACCTTAAAACCGATCATTTTCCGCTACCTCATTCACGGTATGAGTGAGACTAAAAAACTAGCGTGGGATCTCGGGTTTCGCATGGGGCAGATTAGTGAGTTCTCATTGTTAATTGCCTATGTGGCAGCGGAAATGGTGTTAATTGGGCAGGAGGCATCACACTTAATTCAGGCCACCGCTATTATTAGCTTTGTCGTTTCCTCGTATATTGTGGTGTTTAACTACCCTACGCCCATCGGGATTTCAGATAAATTGCGGCGAGACTAATCTCTCGCCGCGTATTTTTTACTGAAATACCACCGAGAAAGTGACGGGCACAACCAAATCAATATTTTGCAACCCAGCCAAACTGCGAAGCTTACCGATACCAGGCGCTAGTTCGAAGCTATTGGCACTAATAAACGCTGGCGAGCTTGTTGCCGCATGGAAGCTTTCATCGCTACGCTTGGTGACAATCACCTCGAAAACGACAGGCGCCGTCTTACCGTGAAGCTTAAGCTCACCCCGTAATTCAATATTTTTTTGCTCCCCGACAGCCATGGCATTTAAGTTCGCCATTTCGACCGTTGCGCTATATGTCGCGCTTGGAAATTTATCAATCTGAAACAAGTGCTCGCGCATGCGATCGTTTCGAATATCGATACCAGTTTCTACGCTAGACAAATCAACAATTAACTCTGCTTTACCGGTGGCGTCATCAATACTGCCGGTCAGTGATGAGAAACTCATCAACTCTGCTACCGCGTCGTTTTTGACCGTTACAAAATTTAAAACCGACGCCTCTTTGACTAGTTCAAGTGCATTCAGCCCGCCCATCGGAAGTAATAAGGCTAAGGCACATACTAGTTTTTTCATGACTAACTCCTTTTGCTTTTGCAGTGTTTAAATAACTTATAACAAATACTAAGCTCAAAACGGATAAATACAGAAATTTATTTTATATGAACAGTTGTGACCTTTGAGATCAAAAACTATTCCATAAAACAGCTTTAAACAGGCAAAAAAAAGCCCGGTTTTTATACCGGGCTTATTTCACTGCATGTTTGCAATTGTTTACAGGCTTGAATCTAGCTCTGGAACAGCGTCAAACAAATCTGCAACTAGACCGTAATCTGCAACCTGGAAGATCGGCGCATCTTCGTCTTTGTTAATAGCAACAATGACTTTCGAGTCTTTCATACCGGCCAAATGCTGTATCGCGCCAGAAATACCAACGGCAATATACAAGCCAGGAGCAACGATTTTACCAGTCTGACCGACCTGCATATCGTTAGGTACAAAGCCTGCATCAACAGCTGCGCGTGAAGCACCCACCGCTGCACCAAGCTTGTCAGCCAAAGAATACAACATAGCGAAGTTGTCGCCATTTTGCATGCCGCGACCACCAGATACGACAATGCCTGCTGCAGTCAGTTCTGGGCGATCGCTCTTAGCAACTTCTTCACGAACGTAGCTTGACTTACCAGCATCATGCGCGCTCGCAACTGCTTCTACCGATGCACTACCACCCTCTGCAGCAACTGCGTCGAAAGCAGTGGTACGAACAGTAATGACCTTAATCGCATCAGAAGACTGGACGGTTGCAATTACGTTACCTGCGTAGATTGGACGCTTGAACGTGTCTGCGCTTTCAACCGAGATAATTTCAGAAATTTGCGCAACATCTAGCAGTGCAGCAGCACGCGGTAAGGTGTTTTTACCGTTAGTCGTTGCTGGCGCTAAAATGTAGCCATAGTCTTTGCCAAGCTCAGCTACCAAAAGGCTCACATTTTCAGCGAGTTGGTGACCGTAGGCAGCATTGTCAGCAACTAGCACTTTGCTAACGCCTTCAATCTTAGCCGCCGCTTCCGCAGCAGCGCCACAAGCCTCACCAGCAACAAGAACAGTAATGTCGCCACCAATTGCTTTTGCAGCAGCAACTGTATTTAACGTAGCGCCTTTAATAGAGGCGTTATCGTGTTCTGCAAGAATTAAAATACTCATCAGATTACTTTCGCCTCGTTTTTCAGCTTATCAACAAGTTCAGCAACGTCTGCAACTTTAATACCCGCTTGACGTTCTGCAGGCGGCTCAACCTTCAAGGTGGTCACTCGAGGAGCCACTTCAACACCTAGCTCTTCTGGTGTCATAGTGTCTAAAGGCTTCTTCTTTGCCTTCATAATATTTGGCAGCGATGCGTAACGTGGCTCATTCAAGCGCAGGTCAGTTGTTACAACCGCAGGCAATGCCAATTTAACAACCTGTGAGCCGCTATCAACTTCACGGGTAACAGTAACGCTATCGCCTTCAACAACGACTTCTGACGCAAATGTACCCTGCGACATGCCAGTTAATGCAGCCAGCATTTGTCCAGTTTGATTGTTATCGCCATCGATAGCCTGTTTGCCAAGAATAACCATTTTTGGCTCTTCTTTGTCGACAACGGCTTTCAGCAATTTAGCGATCGCTAAAGGCTGAACTTCAACGTCTGTCTCTACCAAAATACCGCGATCAGCGCCCAAGGCCAAAGCAGTACGAATCTGCTCTTGGCATACTTTAGCACCAATTGAGACAGCAACTATTTCAGTTACCACGCCTTTTTCTTTCAGACGTACGGCCTCTTCAATGGCAATTTCGCAAAATGGATTAATAGCCATTTTTACATTATTCAGATCAACGCCAGTACCGTCCGATTTCGGACGTACTTTTACGTTGTAGTCAACTACTCGTTTGACAGCAACCAGAACCTTCATGGATTCCCCAGTACACGCGTAAATTAATAGGAATGGCTTTATATCCCTACGCTGTGGAACGATTAATCAGTCCCATCCGGATAAAGCCCCTTTTCAAAGCGCCGTTATATTGACGCTTATAAGACCTAAGGTCAATAAAAGCAGTATATTCACGACACGAATAACAACTATCCGAAAGCGAATCTTATTTTGATGCAAGCTTAATAAGGTTTTGTTTAAAAAAGGTTTTTTTTACTGTATCTACGGAAACAATAAGAAATAAGTAAGGAATTAAAGCAGTGCTAAAGTAGCGTTTTAAGGGCTCAAGTTTTATAATTCGCGCTTTCCATCAGTGATTAATGCCCCAAAATAAGGGCAATGCTGGTAATGCATACAGAGGAGAGAGTCTGTGGAACGCGAATCAATGGAGTTTGACGTCCTAATCGTTGGGGCTGGTCCCGCCGGTTTAGCTGCGGCGTGTAAAATTCGTCAGTTAAGCGAAAGCACCGGAAAGGATATCAGCGTTTGCGTTGTAGAAAAAGGCTCAGAAGTCGGCGCCCATATCTTGTCAGGTGCGGTTTTTGAACCCACTGCTCTGAACGAGCTATTCCCAGACTGGAAAGAAAAAGGCGCCCCGCTCAATACGCCGGTCACTGGTGACGACATTTACTATATGACCAGTGCGGAGAAAGCGATCAAAGTTCCTGGTTTTGCCGTCCCTAAAACCATGCACAATGAAGGCAACTACATTATTAGCCTTGGTAATTTGTGCCGCTGGATGGCAGAGCAAGCCGAGGGGATGGGTGCGGAAATATACCCTGGATTCGCAGCTGCAGATGTACTATTCCATGAAGACGGCAGTGTAAAGGGTGTTGTTACTGGCGATATGGGTATTGCTGAAGATGGCAGCCATAAAGACAGCTATATGCCAGGCATGGAACTTCACGCCAAATACACACTATTCGCAGAAGGGTGCCGCGGCCACCTTGGCAAGCGCCTGATGGAAAAGTTTGACCTGAATGCCGGCAAAGACCCCCAGCATTACGGCATTGGTATTAAAGAGCTTTGGAAAATCGATCCAGCCAAGCACGAAGAAGGCAAAGTAATGCATGCCGCAGGCTGGCCTCTTGCTGAAAATGGTGCGGCTGGTGGTAGCTTCCTTTACCACATTGAAGACAATCAAGTGTCGATTGGTTTGATTACCGATCTTTGCTACGACAACCCATACTTATCGCCCTTTGAAGAATTTCAACGCTTTAAAAAGCACCCTAAGGTAATGCAATACTTAGAAGGTGGTGAGCGTATTTCTTATGGCGCCCGCGCCATCGCCAAAGGTGGTTTGCAGTCACTACCCAAAATGACCTTCCCCGGCGGCTTACTGATTGGCTGTGATGCCGGCACGCTGAACTTTGCCAAAATTAAAGGCAGCCACACGGCGATGAAATCAGGCATGATTGCCGCGGAAGTAGTTCACAAGGCAATCACCGAGAACGAAGCCACCGGCGCAGAATTAAGCGAATATACCACGGCCTTCGAAGCCTCGTCAGTTTACAAAGAGCTCTACGAGCAACGTAACTTTGGTCCAGCACAGCACAAATTGGGCAACTTTTTTGGCTCAGCTTACGCCTTCCTTGATCTTAATATCTTTGGTGGTAAGTTGCCGTGGACATTAAGTGACACCCACCCTGACCATGCAGAAATGAAGCCTGCGGCGGAATCGAAGAAGATTACTTATCCCAAGCCGGATAATAAAATCACCTTTGACCGTTTAACCTCTGTCTTCTTGTCAAACACGAATCACGAAGAAGACCAGCCCTGCCATCTGACCCTGAAAGATCCAGCGCTACCTATTCGTGACAATTTACCGAAATATGCCGAGCCCGCTCAACGCTACTGTCCGGCGGGCGTTTATGAAGTGATTGAAGATGAAAATGGACCGCGCTTTCAGATCAACGGTCAAAACTGTGTCCACTGTAAAACCTGTGATATTAAAGACCCCGCTCAGAATATTGTGTGGGTCACACCTGAAGGTTTGGGTGGTCCCAACTATCCCAATATGTAATTAAAAAGGGCAGCTTAAGCTGCCCTTTTTTTATTTTAAACCGTTCAAATATTGCGCTAAACCGGTTTTATACGCTACCAAGCTCAAACTCAGCCCCACCTGCTTCCAACACTAAATACTCATTTTTACACTCAGCCATTTCTACTAATTTATAAAAACTGGCTCTATTAATTCTAGCTTGTAGGCCGTGGGACAAATGCACAGAGGGTTTAGGCTCCTGTGTAACAGGGTCAATATCCACCACTAAAGGATGCTCCGCACCAAGCTCGAACCAAGTATCCACATTAGTTTTCAGCACAATACGCTGGCCGGAGCTTAAATCACTACACTCAAAATCGATGATTAACAGGGGAAGGTCTTCAACCGTGACTCGCCATTTTTCAACAGGCGTTACTAAATAATATTCGCCATCATTTTCGCGGCGCAATATTGAGGAAAAAAGTTTGACTAATTTATGGCGCTTTATCTCACCACCCTCATGAATCCAGCGACCATCCGCTTTTATCACGATATCAATATCACCACTCAACTCCGGATGCCATTTATCAATAGGGGGCGCACCGCGTTGATCACGCAATAAGGTTTCTATACTCGATAATGTCGCCACCAATCCCCCTCCTACTCTTATAAGTAGTAATTAATAAATTACCCTCACATTAATCACACCTTCCAGAGCAGCGAGTTCGCCTACGAGTTCCGCACCGACATCGCCGCCCAGATCAATAAGGTTGTAGGCAATTTCGTCGCGACTCTTATTTAGCATATCCACAATATTGATATTAGCATCCGCCAATATACCTAAAATACTGCCTAGAATTTTAGGGACGTTGTGGTTGGCGATCGCCAATCTGCAGTGGCCGCTGCGCTCTAACTGAAGATTAGGAAAGTTAACAGAGTTCTTTATATTGCCATTCTGAAGAAAATCCGCGATTTGCTCTGCAGCCATCACCGCGCAATTATCTTCTGCCTCGTCAGTGCTCGCGCCAATATGCGGCATCAATATGACGTCTTCGCGGCCGATTAAAGATGGAACGGGGAAATCAGTAATAAACTGACGGAGCTGACCTTTATCAAGCGCGGCGATCACAGCATCGACGCTGACAATCTCCTCACGCGCAAAATTCAGCAGGCAAGCTCCTGGCTTACACGCAGCTAACAATTCAGCGTTCACCATGCCGCGTGTGGAATCCAGCACCGGTAGGTGAAGCGTAATGTAATCCGCTTTAGCAAACAAACTAGTGATATTCTCCATCTTCTTTACGGAGCTAGGTAAACGCCAAGCTGCGTCTACAGAAAGCGCAGGATCATAGCCGACAACGTCCATATCCAAGCTCAGTGCAGCGTTTGCAATCATTGAACCTATCGCACCAAGGCCGACGACACCAAGTGTGCGGCCTGCAAGTTCATTCCCCTTGAAACGCTTTTTCTCTTTTTCGAGCAACTTGGCCATTTCGCTGGCATCAGTCATATGTCCAAGTGAATTGACATAAGATACCCCTTGCATGATACCGCGCGAGCCCAACGCTAAACCTGCAATGACTAATTCTTTAACTGCATTCGCATTAGCACCCGGGCTATTGAATACAGGGATACCACGTTCCGTGCAGGCACCAACCGGAATATTATTTGTTCCCGCTCCGGCCCGACCAATTGCTTTAACAGTCGTAGCAATATCGTCCGCTTGTAATTTATGGCTGCGAAGAAGAATAGCGTCTGGCGTAGTGAATTCACTGGCAATCTCATAGCTTTCGCGAGGTAAGCGCTGTAGGCCTTTTGTTGAAATTTGATTAAGCGTTAAAACTTTATACACAAACTAATCCTCGATTTTTCACCCAATCATACGATTGCGTTGACCGCTACCGCTAACTGGAAAATTGTTAAACGCCTCCTCAGCACTTAGCTCCAATTGCTTTACCAATGGAATGCTATGGAAATACGTAATACTGTTTATTTTTCGGCCCAAAGCGATGGCCGCAGTGAAGTTCAAATTTTTACAGACAATACTAAAATCCCATCGATCAGCTTCTGGGCCGACAAATTCGCTAAACGCACCCTGCTCATCTAATACGATTGAGAAATCGTGTAGCGGGATCGATAAACCCTCTCCGCGCGCTTTGATATACGCTTCTTTTAAAGTCCAATAGCGATAGAAGTAATCAAGCTGTTGATCATCTGCACGACTGTTCAATGACTGTAATTCAGATGCTGAGAAATAATCATCGGCCATATTGAGAATGCCACGGTTTTCCGCAGGACTTTCAACATCGATTCCAATATCACTTTCTCGCGTAACAACACATACAGTTAGACCACTGGTGTGAGCGGTATTAAATTGGATTAACCCCAGCTCCTCACTATTGCTTAACTCCGGCTTCCCGTAAGCATTAACACAGAAGCCAATATCTTCAGGAGCCAGATTGCAGTATTCCGACAACACAGTACGCAATAGCGCACGACTAACGAGATAATCTCTGTCATTACTGCCATGCATCAACAATTGATACTGTTGCTGCTCCGCAGGGGACAACATAGCTTCATACTGAGCTAATTTACTATTGAGGCGCGCGTCATCGGTAAAGCAATACCAAACATCAACGTGTCCAGATAAGGACGATCTTTTTTCTACAGCGGAATTCATTATTTTTATATATCCAGTTGCTTGCTACGCTCCATTTCCAAACGTGGCAAGCACATTACTTCAATTAATTTTAATCTCGGCGCTCTCCCACAGACTATTAAAGTAAGCGGAAAATTCCTGAGATGATTTATTACGATATGCGTTCTTTTTAGCTTCTAGAGCAACACTTTCATTTAATGCTGAAAGGTCTCCGTAGCGAACGTCCAGCAGTTGCAAAACTACCCGGTCGCCGTTGTTCTTTCGCAAGGTACTAACGCTAGCATTAGAATCTGGGCGGGGCATTGCAAACGCCTGATTGCGGATTCCGGAATCGATATTTATATCACTGCGCTTTCCATCTAATACCGCGTTCCAGTTTAAACCCTGCTCCTTAGCAACAGCCTCGGCACGACCACCTGCAATCAATTCAGCTTGTATTTCACTTGCCTTAATCTCAGCAGCTGCCTCGGCCTTATTCTCAGACAATACGCTTTTAATTTCATTCCGCACTGATTCAAGCGCTTTTGGCTCGGGTGCTTTGTATTCTTCTATATGAATAACAACGTAACGTTCGGGCGAGAGCTCGATCACATCGCTATTTAACCCCTGGCTACGGAGCTCAGGATTAAACGCAGCTTGTTTCACACTGGGGAAACTGAATAGCCCCTCGTCTGAGTTCTTACTGAGCCATTCGCCTTGCTCGACACTTAAGTCCATTTCCTTGGCAGGCATTGCAAGACTTTCGGCATTGAATACCAAATCTTTTAAGGTATCTACCGCTCCGACTAATCGAGGCTGAGCCTTTTGTGCGCGAAGTTGCTCGGTTATATTTAAACGAGCCTCCTCGATACTTTGCACCTCAGGTTTACGGATACTGACGAGCTTAATTAGATGAAGCCCAGCCTCGGTTTCGACAACGGGCGACACTTCACCTACCGCCAAGTTAGCTAATGCCTCTTCAAACTCAGCGGGGAAACTTTCGCCACTAGTGAATCCCAATAAGCCTTCATTGCCGGCGGAGCCTGCATCTACTGAGATTTTTTTGGCTTCGACGCCAAAATCAGCACCAGCGACAATATCTGCGCGTATTTTTTGTAACGTCGCTAAAGCGTCTTCGCGACTACGCTCATCGTTTATGTCCAACAATATGTGCGCTGCTTCACGCTCTACCTGAGCATCGCTAATATCGACCATCCGCTGATATTCAGCTTGAACTTGGTCTTCCGACACGGGTTCATAAAACTGTTGCTCAGTGAGTTCTATATAAGAAAAGCGCACCTGCTCTTCACTTAAAAAGGACTCTGCGTTATTAGCATAATAGCTAGCAACTTCTTCATCACTGACACTGACATCCTTGCTGTAATTCGCTAAGGGTACATTTATATAGTGAAAATCGCGTGATTCATAAAGCAAGCCAACCGATCTAGATAACTCTGCTTCACTAATAAAAGCTGAGCCGGCAACCGCCGTTGATAATTGTTGAATTGTTAAATCTGATTTCAAAAGTTGCTTAAAGAAACTGCTGTTATAGCCTTGCATACGCAACACTTGCTCGTAGCGCTCTTGAGAGAAACGGCCATCCTCCTCAAATTGCGGCATAGCCGCAATGGTGGCGTTGAGCTGAGCATTTGAAATTTCAATGTCTTCTGCTTGTGCAGCCTGCAGAAGTAATTGCTGCTTTATTAGTGTATTTAAGGCAGGTTTACGAAGTATTGCATCGTCGAGCATAGCGGGATCAATTTGATCACCCATCATGCTTAATAGACGGCGCTTTTGCAGCGTTATGGCTTGCTGTAGCTCCGCCTCTGAAATCTTTTCACCATTGACGACCGCAGCCGCAGAAGGTGCTGAACTACTGAATAAGCTGTCAATCCCGAAAAGTGCAAAAGGCACTATGATTATCGCGATGATGACTTTGGCCGCTGTACCCTGGATATTATTGCGAATATTTTGCAGCATCTATGCTAAACCTGACTCTGAATCAAAAAAAAAGCGCACCTCTCGATGCGCCTTCTGTAAGAGGTTGTACCTCTACGGCCCCCGGAATTAACCGGAATGGCAATCTATACCCTAGTTGCAGGCATCTTTCAGCGCTTTACCCGCTTTGAAGCTTGGGATTTTTGCTGCTGAAATTTCAATTGGTGCGCCAGTTTGTGGATTGCGACCAGTACGTGCTGCGCGGTCTTTAACACTAAACGTGCCGAAACCTACCAAAGAAACTGAATCATCTGATTTCAGTGCATTAGTAATAGCTTCTACGGCTGCATCCAATGCGCGGCCTGCTGCGGCTTTAGACAAATCTGCAGATTCTGCGATAGCGTCGATTAGCTCAGATTTATTCACTTATTCTTCCCCTTCAAATTGTTATAAAAAATATTTTTACATTAACTGACTGGTGACCGTCACAAACATACACATCGGCCGAAAAGGCCATATGCGTAAAGAGTGGGATTTATACCAACTGCGCCGTATATGGTCAAGATATCTCTGCGCCTAGTGTGCGTTTGCACGCGACTCGCCAAGAATATCGCCGTTCCCATCTACGTTTTTATGACTTTCGTCAACACCTGCAAGGTACGCTTCTTCAGAAATTTCCTCTGGAAGACTTTCCAGCGCGATATCTAGAACCTCATCAATCCATTTTACTGGTCGAATTTCTAAATCGGCCTTTATATTTTCCGGAATTTCTTTCAGATCCCGCTCGTTTTCCAGCGGTATTATAACGGTTTTTATGCCGCCACGGTGAGCCGCAAGTAGCTTTTCTTTTAAACCACCGATCGCTAAAACTTGACCGCGAAGGGTAATTTCACCCGTCATTGCCACATCGGAGCGCACGGGAATGCCGGTAATCACCGAAACCAGCGCCGTGCACATACCAATACCCGCTGAAGGGCCGTCTTTAGGCGTAGCTCCCTCAGGCATATGGATATGTATGTCATGTCGGTCGTGATAACGAGCGGGGATACCTAGACGCTTAGAACGGCTTCTAACGACCGTCGTTGCCGCCTGGATAGACTCCTGCATGACATCACCGAGCGAGCCCGTTTTAATGTGCCGCCCCTTACCAACCACCGAAACCGCTTCAATAGTTAGGAGTTCACCGCCAACTTGAGTCCAAGCCAATCCGGTAACCTGCCCTACTTTGTTTTCTTCCTCAGCCTTGCCGAAGGTGTATCGACGCACACCGAGATAATCTTCTAGATTAGCGCTCGTGACAGAAATAATGCCGCTGTCGCCGTTTAAGGCCACACTTTTAACGACTTTGCGGCAAACTTTGGCGACCTGACGCTCTAAACCGCGCACACCCGCCTCACGGGTATAATAACGCACGATATCTTGCAGTGCTTCGTCGTCTATTTCAGCTTCGCTTACTTTTAAACCGTTGTTTTTCAATTGCTTGGGAATGAGGTAACGCCTAGCAATATTAATTTTTTCATCTTCCGTATAGCCGGGAATCCGGATTACTTCCATACGGTCCATTAGCGCCGGCGGAATATTCAAGGAGTTTGACGTACAGATAAACATTATATCTGACAAGTCGTAGTCCACCTCGAGATAGTGGTCGTTGAAAGCGTGATTCTGCTCCGGATCTAACACTTCCAGCAAGGCCGACGCTGGATCGCCTCGATGATCCATACCCATTTTGTCTATTTCATCTAACAGAAACAGTGGATTACGCACTGCTGTTTTTGACATTTTTTGGATAACTTTGCCAGGCATTGAGCCAATATACGTTCTGCGATGACCGCGAATCTCCGCTTCATCGCGAACGCCACCCAAGGCCATACGTACAAATTTACGATTAGTTGCACGGGCAATCGACTCTCCCAGGGATGTCTTACCAACCCCCGGCGGACCAACTAAACAAAGCACCGGGCCCTTTACCTTTTTCACCCGCTTTTGTACCGCGAGATATTCAAGAATTCGGTCTTTAACCTCTTCGAGTCCGTAGTGATCTTCGTCTAATATTTCTTGAGCGCGCTTGAGATCGTGCTTAACCCGTGAACGCTTCTGCCAAGGAATATTAACTAACCAATCTATATAACCACGCACCACTGAAGCTTCCGCCGACATCGGCGACATCATCTTAAGTTTCGCTAATTCAGCTTTCGCCTTTTCAAGCGCCTCTTTGCTCATCCCCGCCTTTTGAACGCGGTTCTCGAGCTCTTCAAGCTCGTTAACACCTTCTTCAGACTCTCCGAGCTCTCGCTGAATCGCCTTCATTTGTTCATTCAAGTAGTATTCGCGCTGACTTTTTTCCATCTGCTTTTTAACGCGACCGCGAATACGTTTTTCTACCTGAAACAGATCGATTTCGGCTTCCATTAAGCCCATTAAATGCTCGAGGCGCTCGCGCTCATTGGCCATTTCAAGCACAGCCTGCTTTTGTTCTAACTCCATGGCCATGTGGGCGGCAATCGTATCGCCCAGCCGACCAGGTTCATCTATACCTGATAGTGATGTTAAAACTTCAGCGGGGATTTTTTTACTAAGATTAATGTATTTCTCAAACTGAGAGATAGCAGAACGAAGCATTACCTCGGACTCTTCTGCGGCAATTTGCTCACCAACTATCTCGGTGATTTCTGCACTAAAATAGTCTTCTTCAGCCGTCACTGCATTCAATTGCGCGCGATAGCTACCCTCTACCAACACCTTAACGGTGCCGTCCGGGAGCTTTAACAACTGGAGAATGTTCGCAACAGTACCAATATCGTACAAATCATCGGTACCGGGCTCATCTAAGTCTGGGTTGCGTTGTGCCGCAAGTACAATTTCCTTATTGCTGGCCATAGCCAGCTCTAAGGCCCGAATCGATTTGTCACGACCGACAAAAAGCGGGATTACCATGTGGGGATAGACCACCACGTCGCGCAAAGGAAGCAGTGGCAATTCCAATGTGTCGTGTTTGTCAGCCATTACATTTCCTCTTAGTTGATCAGATGTGCAATCCACATATTGTGAATATATGCCCACTATAAAGTCAGCTTAGTTCTAAGATGGGGATTTGGCGTGTTAAAAACAAGACTTGACTGTAAAGAAACGGAAAAAAAAGAAAACGCCGCGAAAATTGACATTTCGCGGCGTTAGATAGCGCGGGGATTACTCTTTAGGAGCCGCTTTGCGCTGCTCAGTGTTGTGATACACCAATATCGGCGCAGAATCACCCCTAATCACCGAATCATCGATAACGACCTTGCTGACGTTATCCATAGACGGTAAATCATACATAGTATCTAGCAATACCGACTCTAAAATGGAGCGCAGACCGCGGGCGCCGGTTTTGCGCGTCATGGCCTTCTCTGCCACCGAGCGCAAACCATCTTCTCGGAAGTCTACTTCAACGCCCTCCATGTCAAACAGCTTCGCATATTGCTTGGTTAAGGCATTCTTAGGTTCGGTTAAAATACTAACCAAAGCATCAACATCCAGCTCTTCGAGAGTCGCAATCACCGGTAAGCGGCCTACAAACTCTGGAATTAAGCCGTAGCGCACCAGATCATCAGGTTCGACGTCAGCGAGGATTTCGCCAACGTTACGCGCCTCATTCTTACTTTTAACCTCAGCACTAAAACCGATGCCGCCCTTCTCCGACCGGTCGCGAATAACGCGATCCAAGCCCGCAAAGGCACCGCCGCAGATAAACAGGATATTTGAGGTATCAACCTGCAAAAACTCCTGCTGAGGGTGCTTGCGCCCACCCTGTGGCGGAACCGAAGCAACCGTGCCTTCAATTAATTTAAGCAGTGCCTGCTGTACGCCCTCACCAGATACGTCACGAGTAATTGACGGATTATCTGATTTGCGAGAAATCTTGTCGATTTCATCAATATAGACAATACCCATTTGAGCTTTTTCTACATCGTAATCGCATTTTTGCAGCAACTTCTGAATGATGTTTTCAACATCTTCACCAACGTAACCCGCTTCGGTCAATGTTGTTGCATCCGCAATAGTGAAGGGAACATCAAGTAAGCGCGCCAGTGTTTCCGCTAGCAATGTCTTACCGCTGCCCGTTGGGCCCACTAGCAAAATATTGCTTTTACCCAGTTCGACGTCATCTTTGTGTTTATCGCCGTAACGCAGCCGCTTGTAATGGTTATAGACCGCGACCGCCAACACTTTTTTGGCGCGCGACTGGCCAATAACATATTGATCCAGCGTGCCATTGATTTCCTGTGGCGTTGGCAGCTTGTCACGCCCTGCCTCGCTTGCCGCTTCCTGAACTTCCTCTCGAATGATGTCATTGCAAAGATCGACACACTCATCACAGATGAAGACAGACGGCCCTGCAATTAGCTTGCGGACTTCGTGCTGGCTTTTACCACAGAAGGAACAGTACAGCAGTTTGCCGTTATCATCTGTGCCGTCTTTACTACTCATTCATACCTACCTTGTTCGAATTTTGCGGGATGATCGAATCACCTTAAAGTAAAGATGACGCCTTTTACCCACTTTTGCAAGTTTGAACTATTCCGATATCAAGTCGAATATCGCCCTAAACGCTATTAAGCGCGGGTAGATAGTACTTCATCGACCAAACCATAATCACAAGACTGCTGCGCATTCATAAAATTATCGCGCTCGGTATCGCGTGCGATAGTTTCGTATGTCTGACCAGTGTGCTCTGCCATTAAATGATTAAGCTTCTCACGAATAATCAAGATTTCTCTCGCTTGAATATCGATATCCGTGGCCTGTCCCTGCGCACCGCCACTCGGCTGGTGAATCATGGTGCGGGCATTTGGCACAATAAAGCGCTTACCTTTAGCGCCGCCACTCAGCAAAAACGCGCCCATACTCGCAGCTTGACCAATACACATGGTACTCACATCAGGCTTAATGAACTTCATGGTGTCATAAATTGACAAACCCGCTGTCACCGAACCACCTGGCGAATTGATATAGAGGTGAATGTCTTTATCGGGATTCTCTGATTCAAGGAAAAGTAGCTGAGCCACAATGAGATTGGCCATATGGTCTTCAACTTGACCAACGCAAAAAATTACGCGCTCTTTCAGCAAACGGGAATAAATATCGTAGGAACGTTCACCACGGGCCGTTTGCTCTACAACCATAGGCACTAAACCTAAATTGGTTACAGCATTACTGTTAAAACCATCAATCGAATTGCGCGACATATTGAATACTCTTCCGTACGTAATAAATGTTTTAAATTTACGGCCAGCAGAAAAAAATCAAGCGACGGAACTTTCGTTCAGTCGCTTGAGCGGAAAAAGCCAGAGTATCCTTATTCAAATTAGGATTCTTCTGCCTCTTGCGCTGGCGGCGACATAATTTCTTCGTAGCTTAAAGTTTCTTCGCTAACCTTCGATTTTTCAAGCAATTTTTCAACCACTTCTTCTTCAATAACCATACCTTCGATTTGTTGAAGCTGCTGTGGGTTACTCATATACCAATTAATAATTTCGTCTTTATCTTCAAAGCTTGCGGCCATTTCTTCAAGCGCAGCGCGTACTTTGTCTTCTTCCGCCTTAATACCTTCTATGCTGATCAGCTCGTTCAACACCAAGCCCAGCTTAACGCGACGCTCCGCATTCTCACGAAAAAGCTCATCTGGCAGGATATCGGCCGCATTCAGTTTTTCTGCCATGGCACCGAATTGCTGCATCTGCTGGTTGCGAAGCGCTTCGATTTCTTGAGAAACCAATGCTTTCGGCACTTGGAGATCTGCATGGATGGAAAGTACACCTTCCATCACTTGATTCTTAATGCGGGACTTTGTCGCGTTTTTCAACTCACGCGCCATATTTTTTTCTACTTCTGCGCGAAAAGCCTCTTCACCACCCTCTTTTACACCAAAGGCTTCAAATAACTCAGCATCAAGCTCTGGCAGCTGCTTCTCGCTAACGCTATTTAGAGTGATTTTGAACTCAACCGCAGCGCCTTTAAGCTCTTCACTGTGGTAATCATCCGGGAAAGACAGAGCAACTACTTTTTCTTCGCCCGTAGACATACCGATTACGCCAGCTTCGAAGCCAGGAATCATTCGGCCAGAACCCAGCTCTAAATCACTACCTTCAGCCTTGCCGCCATCAAAAGGAACACCGTCTTTGGTGCCAAGGTAATCAATATTTGCTTTATCGCCTTCAGCCGCGGCGCGCTCAACGGGTTGCCATTCGGCGCGTTGCTGACGGAGATTTTCAATCATTTTGTCGATGTCAGCGGCAGTAATTTCGGTTACTGGCTTCTTAACCTCAATTGCGCTGTAATCCTTTGCTTCAACTTCTGGAAAAACCTCGAAAGTCGCAACAAACTCAACATCTTTGCCAGCTTCTAGACTTTTCGGCTCAATGCTTGGACGACCTGCGGGTTTTAAGCCCTGCTGTTGAATCGCTTCGTAAAAACTTTCATTCATCACTTCGCCAAGTACTTCCATGCGGACCGATTCGCCAAAGCGCTGACGCACCACACGCATAGGGACTTTACCAGGACGGAAGCCGTCTAATTTTACCGTGCGCGCAGCATTTTGCAGGCGAGAATCAACTGCACTATCAATACGCGCAGCAGGAACGCCTACTATCAGGCGACGCTCTAGGCCAGAAGTCGTTTCAACTGAGACTTGCATGGGGGGTCCTCAAAACAGGGCTGTTAAACATAAATGGCCACTATATCGTTAAAGCGGCCATTTAAAAGAATTCTATGAAATGGTGCGGATGGAGAGACTCGAACTCTCACGCCTTGCGGCACCAGAACCTAAATCTGGCGTGTATACCAATTTCACCACATCCGCGTACTTGTAAAACCGTCTTAAGGTATTGAATTATCACGGTTTACAAATGATATCGCAGAACCATGGCTCCGCGAGGAACGAGATTGTGCCACAGCACATGGGCGCGATCAAGCAGACCAGCAAACAATTATTGTTAAAGGCCGCTATTGTATAAATCTCGAGCAATAGCAGCCCTTAACAGGGTATTACACCCGCTCAATAATTGTACTAATGCCCTGCCCCATGCCAATGCACATTGTCGCAAGACCAACCGAGGTGTCGCGCTGCTCCATCACATTGATCAAAGTCGTAACAATACGTGTACCGGAGCAACCAAATGGGTGGCCAAGCGCTATAGCGCCCCCATTGAGGTTTACCTTGTCTTCCATCTTATCTAAAAGCTTAAGGTCTTTGAGTACAGGCAGTGCCTGTGCTGCGAAAGCTTCATTTAACTCAACTGTTTCGATATCGTCCATGCTCATACCGAGACGTTTGAGCGCTTTTTGGGTAGATGGCACTGGTCCATAGCCCATAATCGACGGATCGACGCCAGCGACGGCCATGCCCGTGACTTTTGCGCGAGGAGTCAAGCCTAAGTCCATCGCACGCTGACCCGACATCATGATCATTGCGGAGGCGCCATCTGCAATTTGTGAACTCGTGCCCGCAGTAACAGTACCGTTGCGCGGATCAAACGCTGGACGCAGCTGGGCAAGACTTTCGAGTGTGGTTTCTGGACGAATAGTGGTGTCATCCTTAACCAGAATCTTACGGCCATCATCACCGTGCCCTTCGATGGCAATAATTTCTCGCTCGAAGCGGCCATTAGCCCTCGCGTCAGCAGCTAACATATGCGAGCGCAAACCGAACTCATCTTGCTGCTCACGACCAATACCATGCATCATCGCCAATGCCTCGGCGGTCATTCCCATCATACCGGCGGCGCGGGCAACATATTTGCTGGCCTGTGGATTGGGGTCGACACCATGATTCATCGCCAAATGGCCCATGTGTTCAACACCACCCACCATAAACGTGTCGCCGTAGCCGCTCATGATGGCCTGTGCTGCAGTGTGCAATGCCGACATAGAGGAGCCACACAAACGGCTTACCGTTTGCCCAGCTACTTCATGCGGAAGTTTGGTCATCACAGAAATCATGCGAGCAATATTCCAACCCTGCTCATTGGTCTGGTTAACACAGCCCCAAATCACATCTTCGAATAAAGCAGGATCAATGCCGGGATTACGCGCTAGAAGGCTATCGATTAAAGATGCAGACATATTTTCTGCCCGCACATTTCTATACACACCGTTTTTTGAACGCCCCATTGGAGTACGGGCGCAATCGACGATTACTACATCATTTGCTTTAAAAGTCATGGTTATATCTCCGCCCGATTATTTGAAAAACGTAGTGCCATTGTTCGCCATTTGGCGAAGGCTTTCAGTTGGTTGGTATAGCGGCCCAAGATCCGCGTAGCGATCTGCCATTTCACAGAAGGCTTTCGCACCCATCTGATCGATGAAACGCAGGGCGCCGCCACGGAATACGGGGAAACCAATACCCATCACCAAGCCCATATCAGCATCAGCGGGATCACGTAAGATACCTTCATCTATACAGCGTACTGTTTCAATGCACATCGGGATCATCATGCGTGCAATGATATCGTCGTCAGACAATGTCACGGCAGCTTGCTTGGCAGACTCTGCCATAGAGAGCGCACTGTCATCTTCGCATTTTTTAGGCTTGCCTTTGGCATCCTCTTCGTAGCGGTAGAAACCGATGCCGTTTTTCTGACCGTAGCGCTTGGCCTCAAACATCATTTGCGAAATGCCGGTAAAATCGTGACGCATACGATCAGGGAAACCTTCGGCCATGACTTCTGCGGCGTGGTAACCCGTGTCGATACCGACAACATCCATCAGATAAGCAGGCCCCATCGGCATGCCGAAACCTTCCATGACCTTATCGACTTTACGGAAATCCGCACCGTCGCGGACTAACATGTCAAAACCGGCAAAATACGGGAATAAAACGCGGTTCACATAGAAGCCAGGGCAGTCGTTTACTACGATGGGTGTCTTGCCCATTTGCAGCGCGTATTTTACAACCCTTGCTACCGTACTATCGCTGGTCTTCTCACCGCGAATAACCTCGACCAAGGGCATAGCGTGCACTGGGTTAAAGAAATGCATTCCACAGAAATTCTCTGGCCTTTCAAGTGCTTCCGCAAGATAAGTAATAGAAATTGTCGAAGTGTTTGACGCCAAGACCGCATCGTTGCGAATATGCTTTTCTGTTTCCGCCAGCACTGCCCGCTTCACTTTGGGGTTCTCGACTACGGCTTCGACAATAACGTCTGCTTTATCAAACCCATCGTAATTTAAGGAGGGGCGAATACTGTTTAATACCGCGGACATTTTATCCGCCGTCATACGACCGCGCGACACGCGCTTAGCAAGCAGCTTGCCAGCTTCTTTCATACCGAGCTCTAGACCAGCGTCAGCAATATCTTTCATCAATATAGGCGTGCCCTTGTACGCCGATTGATAGGCGATACCACCGCCCATGATGCCAGCACCCAAAACCGCGGCCTGCTTAATATGGCCGCCAGCTTTTGCAAAACCGCGAGCCGCCTTGCTAACAGCCTGCTCACTTAAAAACAAACCGACTAATGCTGCCGACTGCGGCGTGCGAACCAGCTTGATAAAATGGTCAATCTCAACCTCAATTGCCTCTGCACGCCCTAAGCCCGCATTGCGCTCCATAGACTTTGCAGCGGTTAATGGTGCCGGCATATTTCGTCCAGCTTGTTGTGCAACCATGGCCTTACCGGTAGTGAAAGACATCATACGTTCGATATCATTTAGCTTCACTGGTGACGTTTTCTCGGTGCGACGCGCCTGGTAGTCAAACTCGCCGGCGATTGCATTTTTAAGTAAGTCTAACGACGCTTCATGCAGTACGTCCGGCGCAACGACCGCATCTACACCACCATCTTTAAGAGCTGCATCTGGCTTTTGCTGATTACCCGTAGCAACCCAAAGCATTGCATTGTCGCAACCAATTACCCGCGGCAACCTTACTGTGCCACCGAAACCAGGGTTTATTCCCAACTTCACCTCGGGCAAGCCCACAATGGCGGCGGATGACATGACTCGAAAATCACAGGCTAAACACATTTCAAATCCGCCGCCAAGCGCTACACCATTAATAGCGGCAACGGTAGGGACCGGCAGATCTTCAAAAGCATTAAATATATCGTTGGCCTTGCTCGCCCACTCACGCAAATCAGCATCTGGCAGCTTAAATAGCTCGGTAAACTCAGTAATGTCAGCGCCAACGATGAACACCGATTTGCCACTGGTAACGAGTACGCCTTTCAAACTCGCCTCAGCAGCTAGAGCTGCAGTGGCTTCACCCAACTCCTCTAGAGTCAGCCGATTAAATTTATTTACTGAGTCACCTTCCAGGTCGAAACACAGTTCCGCAATACCATCATCCAGGTACTTTGCAGTTAACGCCTTGCCTTGATAAATCATTTTTGTTCCTCAAAGTGAGTGGTGGCGGCGGCATTTGCCATACTTTTATGTTTACCATGTAAACATTGGGTGCTAAAACTACCGTATTACTAAAATCTTGGCAAGCGCCGCAGTCAATTAATCAGTTAAACACGCGGGGTCAAATTGGTAGCCCTCAGTTAGCCAATCGCAAACCTCTATCGCTACCGGATGCGCTATATTGCGATACTCATCCACTAGGCTAATTTTCTCCACAGACCCTATTCCGTCTAAACCCCGCTGCTGGAAAAGATTAGCATCCCGGGCAATTAACTTTGCCAATTCGTCCGGCAAAACAGCAATTGCTCGCTCGAAAGCAAGCGCAGGGTCGTAGCTGGATTTTGAAGTATAGACGTCGGCCAGCGTTGGCAAGACCAAAGTGGACAAATGAAATTGATTCATTGGGTTTATCGCGTGGCCGCGGCACCAGCCAGCCATGTCCGGCGACCGCCCGCTAAAGGGGGCTAAATGCAAAAACCGACTGGTTTTACGGCCATCATTAACGGGATAGTTATCCCAAATGAGCGGTTTTCTGCCAAGCAACGCCGCTGCCCGCCGACAATCGTCGCCGGAATACGCGTCGCTAATGACGCGATTCCCTGTCCACAATATATCAATATCTAGCGCGAGACCGGCGTTTAAATCTTGAAAGTAGTTCGCTGGACATGCCCCAAACAGCTCTTCGAGTATGGGATCAAAACTGTAATAGCTCGGGCACATGGCGAGCTGTATATCAGGTAGCTGCTGCTGTATATCGCCGACTACCGCAACCTGATTTTCTGCCAGTCGTTTATTTCCAGCAGGCAAATCATCGAATAAAACCCATAAGATATCAGGCTTAAGCCTTTGTATTTCATTAATTTTATTTTTTAATTTCTTCCTTTCACTAACACCGTATTTCGCCTGCAAGCCGACCGGCGACCAGCCTAAGCCCCACGCGATATCCGCGGCATGACATGCCCTACCCAGCTTTTCAAAATTGGCGAACTGCTCACCAGAAAAGGCATGCGACCATTTATGCCGCAAACTAGTATCGCCTTTCGGCGCATAGACGTAGCTGCTGTATCCCCATCTAGCAAGCATCTCTGGCAAAGCATAGCGCTGCTCCCAGCTCCACTGACGGCCGTAAAAACCTTCGATGATCGACGTCGTAAACGATTTGCGCACGTGACCTCTTTCGATTTTACCCAGTAAATTATCCGCGATGATAGCGCTGCTCAACAAAGGATGACTGCCGGACAATAACAGGCAACTGTTTGCCTCTGACACTGGCAAATAATTCCTGCCCTGATTCTAAAGCTGCCGTTGCCACATAAGCCATCACCACGGGCCGTCCAATACTTGGCCCAAAACCACCGCTGCTCACCCAGCCCAACACCTGGTCGTCACCATTAACGATTTGCGCCCCTTCACGAACCGGTGCCCTGCCCTCAACATCAAGTAGCACCCGTTTTTCAGATACGCCATTGGCGAGCTGATCAGCAATCACTTCCGCCCCAGGATATCCGCCGTTGCGCTCACCGTTTGGCCGCCTAATCTTAGAAATAGACCACAGCAAATTAGCGGTAATGGGGGTGATGGTGTCATCCATATCGTGGCCATATAAACATAGGCCCGCCTCAAGACGCAGCGAGTCGCGAGCGCCTAGGCCAATAAACTCAACCTCAGGCTGCGCCAATAAAATTCGCGCTAGTGAATCTGTATGCTCAGGCGCAACGGAAATCTCGAAGCCGTCTTCGCCGGTATAGCCCGAGCAACTAAGCCAACAGGGTATACCTTCGATTGTGCAATCGGCGGTATCCATAAAAATCATATTTGCAGTAGCTGGCGCCAAACGCGCAAGGACGTCGCGTGAGCTCGGCCCCTGCAAGGCTAATAATCCATAATCTGCGAGCAACTCCATTTCAATACTTGCCGGCAGATGTTTTCTCAACCAAGCAAAATCCTGGTCTTTACAGGCCGCATTTACAATGAGCAAAAAGTAGTCACCACAATTTGCGAACATTAAATCGTCGAGAATACCGCCGCGGTCATTTGTGAGAAGACCATAGCGCTGTCGATTTAAAGGTAGCCCAAGTACATCCTGCGGCATCAATTTCTCCAGTTCGAGCGCCACATTGGGCCCTCGCACACGAATTTGACCCATATGGGAGACGTCGAATAAACCCGCAGCGCTGCGCACATGTAAGTGTTCTTTAAGTACGCCCATTGGATACTGTACCGGCATATCATAACCAGCAAAGGGCACCATTTTTGCTGACAGCTCGCGGTGCAAGCTATTCAAGGGCGTAGTCAATAAATTTTCTGTGCTCAATGGACTTCTCCTCGGCGGAATAGACCTGCCGCAATTTCGTTAATTTACTTTGTTAAAGGGAAAAGCCGCTCGAAATTTTGAGTGGTGTGCTGCAATACGTCCTGATAAGAAAGACCCTTGAGATCAGCCACACACTCGGCAACCTCTACCACGTACTTGGGCTCATTTTTTTTACCCCGATACGGCACTGGCGCCAAATATGGTGAATCAGTCTCCACCAACAAGCGCTCTATAGGAACACGTCGCACTACCTCGCGGAGCTCCTCAGCATTCTTAAAGGTGATGATGCCCGAGAAGGAAATGTAGTAACCCATTTCTATCGCGGCTTCTGCCATCTCCCAAGATTCAGTAAAACAGTGCAGAACCCCTCCAACGTCAGGAGAACCATGTTCAGCAATTATCGCCAAGGTATCTTCGCGAGCATCGCGGGTATGAACGATGGTGGGCTTACCGCAGGAAGCAGATACTTGAAGATGTTGGGCAAAACTCCACTGCTGATCGACTTTTCGTTCGCTACTGTAGTAATAATCTAACCCTGTTTCGCCAATAGCGACGACCTTCGGGTGATTCGCCAATTCCGTGAGGGTTTGTATTGAACAAATTTCGTCGCTGATATCGAGCGGATGCACGCCGACCGAGGCATAGATCTGCGGAAATCGCTCCGCGATCGCCACAACAGTTGGCGCATTTCCTAAATCGATTCCTATACACAGCATCTTCGAAACGCCGCGCTCTGTTGCGGCTTGTACCGCTAAATCCAAGTTGCCGCCATAGGGTTTTAAGTCTATGCGGTCGAGATGACAATGGCTGTCTACGAGCATGGGATTTCCGTTTACAGTTTTTGTTTAACGACAGGCCGATGCCGGCCAGTTTTGCACTTACATGGTATGTGTGGGCTTGTCCGACTCCATAATACCCGCTAGGTAGGACTCTATTTTTTTATTGGCAACGCCGTCGCCACCGATAAACTGTACGCCAATTCCAGCCGCACGATTACTTTGGGCACCACGCGGGGTGATCCAGACTACTTTTCCGGCAATGGGAAGTTTCTCGGGCTCATCCATCAAGGTCAAAAGCATAAATACCTCGTCCCCAACCTTATAAGGTTTAGTGGTTGGCACGAATAAGCCGCCATCGCGAATAAATGGCATATAGGCCGCGTATAATACCGCCTTGTCTCTGATGGTAAGGGACAAAATTCCGTTCCGTGCACCCTGCGCACCACTCATACACTCAACCCCAATAACCTAAACACTATGTCAAAAACACAAACTACTATAGCAATACAGCTATGATGCCGCACTACGCTTGCACAATGCCACCCATTCAAGAAACAGAGTTTCTAAAACAAGCTGCTTATTCAACGCTACACCGCGGCTAAAACCTGAACGCAACTCCAAGCCCCGCTGCAAAGTTTGCATTACGAGATTTGCGGGCAAGTTTTTATAACTAGCCCAACTATTAGCAAGCAGCGGCACTCCCGCGAGTTGGTGACGCGACAACTCCATCAATCGCGAGCACCACCAATCAAAAACCTGCAATATATCCTTGTCCTTTAACTCTAGCGCAACTTGCAAGGCCGTTTTGCCGCCATCCAGCAGTGCCGACATCGCCGCATCAAAACTTTCACGCACCGCCAAACCATCTTCATCAAATGTTTGCCTCGCCGCCAAGGGACGCCCCCCCGCCTCTAGAAGCAATTTTTTACTCAGCTCAGCATCGCCAACATAGTCACGTAACCAGGACTCCGCTAGTGAAGAATCTGGAATACCAAACCGTAATTGCACGCAGCGCGATCTTATCGTTGGCAAAAGTTGACTGCTAGTGTGGCTAATCAAAATTAAAATTGTGCCTGAATTAGGCTCTTCCAAGGTTTTTAACAGGGCATTTGCCGTATACACATTCATCGCTTCCGCAGGATGAATAATCACGATTTTTCGGCCTTTATCACGATGAGCGTGTTGCGCAGAAAAACTCTGCAAGCCCCGAACCTGATCGATACCAATTTGGCGCTTGCCCTCGTCAGGACAAATTTCACGATAGTCAGGGTTGCTAGCATCAATTTGAAAATGGCAGCTACGGCATTGGCCGCAAGCGCCTACTTGACTAGGCGATTCACACAATAGAAACCCGGCAAGGGCTTTAGCAAAACGAAGCTTGCCTATCGAATCCGGCCCCGCCAAAAGGAGCGCATGAGGCAGACGGCCAGACTCAATCAAGCGCTGCAAGTCATGCCATTGACTCATTTGCCAAGAATAGGCAAGCAGCGGCTCAGCCATGTCGACCGTCCAGATTTACCTTGTCAGAGGCAGCTTTGTGACTATCAATTTGCAAGCTCAACGCCTTGGCGATACTGTCCTGAACAACTTGCAAATCAGTGCTGGCATCCACTACCACAAACCGATCTGGCTCCTGTGCAACACGCGCTAAGTATGCCCCGCGTACTTTTTCAAAAAAGGCCTGTTTTTCCTGCTCAAAGCGGTCAAGTGCGCCGCGAGCGCCCGCTCTGGCCATACCCACATCGACAGGAGCATCAAGCAACAACGTACAATCTGGTCGCAAGCCGCCCTGCACCAAGTCCTGTAACTGGCCGATAACAGCGGTCGATAATCCACGACCACCACCCTGGTAAGCGAATGTCGCATCGGTAAAGCGATCACAAAGCACCCAGATGCCCTTGGCCAAATTCGGCTCAATAAGTGCCTGTAGATGCTGAGCGCGAGCGGCAAAAACCAGTAACAACTCAGTAAGTTCGCACATTGGCTCCTCTCTGGGCACAACCAACACATTGCGAATTTCTTCTGCCAAGGCTGTGCCGCCGGGCTCTCTTGTTACAATGTGCTGAATGCCGGCTGAGCTAAGCAACCCTTGAATAAACGCGATATTCGTTGATTTACCTACCCCCTCAGTGCCCTCAACAGTAATAAAACGGCCTCTCACTTGCTCAGTCATTTATTTCTCCGAGATCGGTGGCGCAGAACGGTAATTGGTTTTGCGTTGACTCAGTTGATAACGCTTAACGGCCGCTTCATGCTCTTGGAGTGTGGCTGAAAAAGCGTGAGTACCATCACCTTTGGCAACAAAGAAGATGGCATCGCCATCGGCGGGATGTAACGCGGCATGAATTGCCTCCCTGCCAGCTAAGGCTATCGGGCTCGGCGGTAAACCTTGCTGCTTATAGGTGTTGTAGATATTTTTTTCGTCACGTAAATGCGAGCCGCGCAGATTCCCTTTGTAGACATCACCCAAGCCGTAAATTACGGTCGGATCCGTTTGCAAGCGCATCCCCATCCGCAATCTGCGCACAAATACACCAGCTATTTGAGCCCGCTCCTCAGGCACACCGGTTTCTTTTTCAATGATGGACGCCATGACCAAGGCTTCATAGGCATTTTCATAGGGTAATCCAGCCTCGCGCGCCTCCCACTCTTCATTCAGTACAAACTGGAGGCGCTTATATGCACGTAGCAGTATATTGCTCGGCTGATCATTGAGGTGGTAATCGTAGGTATCCGGAAAAAACAGGCCTTCTGGCAGTGTTGCAAGTGGCTCATCGACACCAAGCGCCTCCCATAAACTTGAATCATTTGTTAATGCTTGTTTCACCAGTAACTCTTGGCTCTCTAAATACAAGAGTGCCTGCGCCACCGTCCACCCCTCAAGAAGCGTTAATTGATGTCGAACAACATCTCCAGCGCGCATCATCGCCAACATTTCTGCTAACGTCGCTCCCTTCTCAAAGCGATATTCACCCGCTTTTATTTCCGCTGCGGCAGGGTTGAGCCGGCCGTATAGCTTTAATACCCGCGGCTGCTTAACCCAGCCCAACCCTTGAAGCTGATTTACCATCGCTGAAAAGCCAGTGCCCGGCGCCAGAACAAACACCGCGGTTGGCTCTGTTAGGGGTAGCTCACGATTTAAATAGGTATTGAGATACCACGTTGCTGCTAACACCGTCAGTATAAACGGGAATAGAACCGCCAGTGCGGCCTTAAAAAGTTTATAGATAGAAATAGGTATCAAACTCCCGCTGTAATAGGCGGCTTATTGGGCCAATTTGCATATGCACGCATTCAACTTTGCTAATTGGCCATATCCCGAAAACACTATTGCAAACAAAGGCTTCCTCTGCACTGCACAAAGCTGACACACCGAACTCTTTTATGCGGGTTTCAAGCCCCAAGGCATTGGCATGCTTTAAAACACGCTGACGCATAATGCCGTCTACGCCACAACGACTCAAGGACGGTGTAAACAAAATACCGCCAACAACCATAAATAAGTTGCTGCGACTGCCCTCTACAACCAAGCCCCTCTCTGTCATCAACCCTTCGTGGAATCCGCGACGATGTATCTCTTCAGCCGCCAAGACTTGCTCCAAGCGATTTAAGTGCTTGATACCGGCCAGCTTAGGCTGGGATGAAAGCTGGGTTTGGCAAACTGCCACGGCAATTCCGTCATCCCATAACTGTCGATTTTGGGTATACGCAGCAATGCTAACAATGCGCTCTGGACGTGCCGCATGAGGAGTGTAACCCCGCATACTCGCGCCGCGAGTAATTACGATTTTAAGTGCTGCCGCCGGCTCCGAAAAATCGCCCAACAAGCGAGCGCAATCTCGCTTTAATTCCGCGACATCACAGGGAATATTTAGTTGTTTTGCTCCACTGACTAGTCGCGCAAGATGGTCGTCCAGCCAAAGTGGCCGAAAGTCGCGCACAAGAATGGTCTCAAAAAGCCCATCCCCATAGGCTAAACCTCGATTACCGACGGAGACATCTTTACAAAACTGGCCATTTATCAGCGTTAAATCTGCGCCCTTCGCCATTAATTTTGCAATTGACCAAATAGCAGACTGCCATTGGTACCGCCGAAACCAAAAGAATTAGACAATACGTAGGCGAGATTGCGCTGTTGCGCAGTATTGGGAACGTAATTTAGCGTACATGCGTCGTCGGGTTCGTCTAAGTTTATCGTAGGCGGCGCTACTTGGTCGCGAAGCGCCAATATTGAAAATATCGCCTCTACCGCACCCGCCGCACCTAACAAATGACCAACCATAGACTTAGTAGAGCTCACGGCCACTTTAGCGGCTGCCGACCCAAGTAATTGCTCAATCGCCTTACTTTCGGCGACATCACCAGCGACCGTTGACGTACCGTGAGCATTAATATAATCAATTTTTTCGGCATTCAGACCGGCATCATTGAGTGCATTTTGCATAGCAGCTTGTGCACCACGCCCATCTTCTGGTGGCGATGTCATATGAAACGCATCGCAACTCATACCGAATCCTAGCAACTCCGCGTGAATTTCGGCTCCGCGACGTTTTGCAAACTCATACTCTTCCAAAACCAGCATGCCGGCACCATCACCCAAGACAAAGCCGTCTCGCTGCTTATCCCAAGGCCGGCTGGCAGCCTGCGGATCATCGTTGCGGGTCGACATCGCACGCGCCGCTGCAAAACCGCCAAGGCCAACGGGGGTAGTCGCCATTTCTGCACCACCAACCAACATGGCGTCAGCATCTCCATAAGCGATCATTCTGGCCGCCATGCCGATATTGTGCGTACCCGTTGTGCAGGCAGTAGCTATGGCAATACTGGGGCCCTGTAAATTGTGCTTAATCGCTAATACCCCAGCTACCATATTAATAATGGCACCCGGTACGGTGAAGGGGGATAATTTTCGCGGACCGCTTTTATCTATAATTGTTCGGCTACTTTCTATTAAGCCTATCCCACCAATACCCGAACCGATGGCAGTGCCAATACGCTGCGCATTGGATTCGGTTACTTCAAGGCCGGAATCAGACAGCGCCTGCTCTGCAGCGGCAACGCCGTAATGAATAAATGGGTCAAAGCGCTTTGCTTCTTTCGCGGCCATATAGTCGGCAACATCGAAATTTTTAATAGCACCACCAATACGGGTGGTAAATTCAGACACATCAAAGCGATCAATCAATGCGATACCGCTTTTCCCCGCCAATACATTTTGCCAGGTCTCTGCCACCGAGTTTCCGAGCGGGCTAATCATTCCCATACCGGTGACGACTACTCTTCTTTTAGTCATGAACCACTCCCGAGCTTATTTTTACGCGTATTATACGTAATTTTCACTCTATAGATGTGTACGTACAGGCATAAAAAAAGCCGCCCTACATTACATAGAAACGGCTTTTTAAACGGCTAGGCCGCTACATACTGATTACTGAAGGTTTTCTTTGATGTAATCAATTGCTAAACGAACAGTTGTGATTTTCTCAGCTTCTTCATCAGGAATCTCTGTTTCGAATTCCTCTTCCAGAGCCATTACCAGCTCAACCGTATCCAGAGAATCTGCGCCCAGGTCTTCTACGAATGATGCAGACTCTGACACATCCTCTTCTTTAACACCTAGTTGCTCTGCAACAATCTTCTTGACGCGCTCTTCAATGCTACTCATGGTCGTTGGTGACTCCTAATTAAAATTAAAATTTTGGGCCTGCTCTTTACTTTGCCAAGGTACAAAACCTTAAGTAAAAGCGCAGCCGCCGAAATCGTGTTTCATACTGCCAGCACTTGGGCGCTCATTCTACCGCGACTAACGTCGCTTGTGCATAGCAAAATATGAAAAATTCACGCTCAGATAGGAAAAATCCTTCCTGAACATATGTTTACGCCATATACATGCCGCCATTCACATGTATAGTTTCGCCCGTTACGTACGCTGCGGCATCGCTAACCAAAAACGCAACAACACCTGCGATTTCTTCGGGGCTACCAAGACGCTGCAGCGGAATCTGATTTTTTAGCGCGTCACGCTGATCATCGCCCAATTTTTTAGTCATATCGGTATCGATAAAACCCGGCGCCACGCCATTTACAGTAATACCGCGCGAGCCAATTTCACGCGCCAAGGCACGGGTAAACCCATCCATACCCGCCTTTGCAGCGGCATAGTTAGCCTGCCCCGCATTACCCATGGCACCCACTACTGAGCTTATATTTACAATACGGCCCCAGCGCGCCTTGGTCATGCCACGCAGGCAAGCCTTACTTAAACGGTAAAGCGAATTGAGGTTGGTATCGATAACGTCATACCATTCATCGTCTTTCATGCGCAGCATAATATTGTCTTTAGTAATACCGGCATTGTTTATTAATACCGACGGCGCACCAAATTGCTCATTTATCGATTTAACAACCGATTCTACCGACGCCGAATCAGACACATTCAGCATCATACCAACACCCTCTATACCCGCGTCTTTAAAATGTGCAGTGATCGCCTCGGCGCCCCCCTCAGACGTAGCAGTACCAACGACTGTATATCCCAATTTGCCAACTGCGATGGCGATGGCTTGGCCTATACCGCGACTTGCCCCAGTCACTAATGCTATTTTTGCCGTCATGATAAAACTCCTTAAAAATGTATTTTGAGGCAATAAGCCCTAGCTCACTGATTCCAGCGCTGCTGCCAAGCTGTCAGGCGACTCAATATTGAAGCAGTTCAGCGATTTATTAATGCGCTTATTTAAGCCACTCAGCACTTTTCCAGGCCCACACTCAATGGTGGTTTCAATCCCTGCGGCGACCATTGTCTCGACACAGCCTACCCACTTAACCGCACTGTAAATTTGCTCAACTAATAGCGTCTTAATCACTGCTGGGTCAGACTCAGTCTTGCCGTGTACATTATGAACGACGGGAATAAGCGGCGCTTTTAAAGAAATATCCGCCAGAGCTAACGCCAGTTTTTCACCGGCGGGCCGCATCAATGATGTATGGAAAGGCGCGCTCACTGGGAGCGGCATAGCCCGCTTCGCACCAGCAGCCTTAAGCAATTCGATCGCCCTATCGACCGCTGCAACTTGACCAGCGATAACAACCTGACCTGGCGAGTTGAAGTTTACTGCCTCGACTACGCCAGCACCCTGCGCCGCCTCAGCGCAAATCCGCACTATTTGAGCATCATCCAAGCCTAACACCGCTGCCATGGCGCCTTCACCAACGGGAACAGCAGTCTGCATAAACTGACCGCGGGCGCGCACCAAGCGGACCGCATCAGCGAATTCAAGTGCACCGGCGCAAACCAAAGCAGAGAATTCGCCAAGGCTATGACCGGCAAGCAACGCGGGCTTTATACCGCCCTGCTCACACCACAAACGCCAAACCGCAACACTCGCAGTCAATAAAACAGGCTGCGTGGTTTCGGTTAGATTAAGCTGGGCTTGTTCGCCGTTTTGAATTAAGTCCCACATATCATAGCCCAGCGCATCTGAGGCCTCAGCGAAAGTGGCTTTAATACTACTAAACGACTCGCCAAGCTCGGCCAGCATACCGACTTTCTGAGACCCTTGACCGGGGAAAACCAGAGCAAGTTGCTGTGTGTTCATTTGCTATTCCTTCTTAATGTCGATTTATTACGATTCTGTTGTATTTATCTGGGTAGCTATAAGTTGCGGTAGATGACACTCCACCGCTTTTGCCGCCTTATGAATTGCCGACTCGAAACTCGCAGCGCCAGAGCTACCATGACTCTTAATAACGACGCCATTTAAGCCGAGTAAAGCCGCGCCATTGTAGCGATCCGGGTTTATTTCTCGGGCAAAGGCACTTAGCACTGGCTTCACCACCACGGCTGCAATCTTACCGTAGAGACTTTGCACAAATTTCGCTTTCAGCTGGCCGCGAATAAAATTGGCAGTGCCTTCACAGACCTTAAGCGCCACGTTGCCAGTAAATCCATCACAGATCATCACGTCTATCTGCTCAGAAAAAATATCATTCCCTTCGGCAAATCCAACATAATTAAGCTGAGGATTGGCCGAGATAAGCTCAGCTGCCTCTTTTACTACCGAAGTGCCTTTGATCAGCTCAGCACCAACATTTAACAGTGCTAAACGTGGCCGCTCCCTGCCATCAAGCGCTTTGGCCAGCGCAGAGCCCATGACCGCAAATTGATATAGTTGCTCCGCATCACAACTGATATTGGCGCCTAAATCCAGCATATAGGTTACACCATTGTGAGCCGGCACCGGCGCACAAATGGCCGGGCGACGAACGCCGGGTAAGCGATCTAGAATTATACAACTCATAGCGACAAGCGCACCGGTATTACCAGCACTTACAACACCCGCAACGCTGCCGTCACGAAGTAGCTCTAAAGCGCGATACATCGAAGATTGCTTTTTATATCTAAGTGCTTTCGACGGGATGTCATCCATTGTGACAACGTCTGTACTATGAACAATTTGCAGGCGAGCAGGATCGTATTTTTTTGTGGCGAGCGCGTTAACAATGGCAGGCTCATCGCCAACCAGAGAAACATGAAGGGCTGAATTACGGTTCAGCGCATTGAGTGTGGCAGAGAGAGAAGAGCGAAGACCGTGGTCTCCGCTCATTGCATCAACGGCTAGTCGCAGCGATGCCACGCAAATATTTAGTCGTCTTTACCAGCAACAACTTTGCGACCACGGAAAAATCCGTCCGCAGTCACATTGTGACGAAGGTGCTTTTCACCGCTAGTTTGATCAACAGATAGCGTTGCGCCAGTTAGAGCATCATGTGAACGACGCTGACCGCGACGTGAACGGGTCACTTTACTTTTTTGAACAGCCATGGCCTAAAAATTCCTCGTACTAAAGATTAATCGCGGGGCTTTAATTGCCCCAATATAGCAAACGGCTTCTCACCTTCCTCTATGTCGCTAACCACCTCAACCGGCTCTGGCTCAGGTATAAATTCGCGACACTCTTCGTCATGAAAGCTGACAAAGGGAGTATTTATGATTAACTCTTCTTGCAGCAAATCAGCGAGCACTAGACTTTCCTCTTCCAAAATCAAAGGATCCAATGATTTTGGCAGCGCCTTGGCCTGCTCATCCGTCCACACGATAGCTAAATTAAATTCAGCTTCAATGCATATAGGCATTGGGTTTAAGCAGCGCTGACAAATAACTTCAACCTGCGCAACCGCATTACCTTGTATACACTTAAACCCCTGCTCATCTCGAAAAAAGCGCAAATCAACGTCTACCGAACCGCTATTATTGGCGAGACCGGCAACGAAAAGATCGAGGCCATCAACTTGTCGATAAGCATGAATCTCCATGCCTGACGCAACAAATTTACGAGCATCAACAAACTTGGGCAGGGGCTGTCTTTGCATAGGCGCGCAATCATAGGGACTTCGCACACTATTGTCAAAGCAAAAACACCCGTATTATTGGGGGCTTAGCGGCAAAAAGCACTATACCTTGTGCCTAAGCCTATAAAATCACCAACGTAGCCCCACGATGCAAACAATCGCATGCACAAACCCGCCCCCTATCACTACGGAAACCATAATCGATGCACCCAAATGGCCAGACTCCAGCAAACCTAATACTAGCATCAAGCTCGCAATACCGACTGAGACTTCTCAATCAAATTGGCTTGAACCCAATATGTATTGCACCAGAGATCGACGAGACGGCACACCCTCACGAGCACGCTATCACAATCGCAACAAGACTAAGCGAAGAAAAGGCCCGCGCCGTAGCAGTAAACCAGAGCAACGCACTTATTATAGCCGGCGACCAAGTCTGCGATGTCAATGGTGTAATTCTAGGTAAACCGGGAAATGCAGGGCGCGCAAAACAACAACTAGAGCACTGCTCTGGTCAGGAAGTTATATTTCATACTGGACTATGCGTATTTAATACCGCCACAAATACAATGCACCGCCATACCGAAAAGGTGTTAGTGCATTTCAGGCATTTAAGCGATCGAGAAATCGACAGCTATATAAAGAAGGAGCCGGCCTTTGATTGCGCAGGCAGCTTTAAAATGGAGGGGCTGGGTATAAGCCTATTCAGCAGCATCCGCAGTGACGACCCCAACTCATTAATCGGACTCCCCCTGATTAAACTTTGCGAGTTTCTGAGACTGGAGGGCCTTGCAATTATTTAATCCCCGATTCAGCCTACTGATGAATACCAACCAAGGGCAGCAGCATAGCGAATTCATCTAACACCGACAGCGGTTCCCAGCGCAGCAGCCGCTCTATACTGTGAGCACCGTAAGAAACCCCCACGCTCGGCATGGCAATTCGACTTGCCATCTCCAAATCGTACTCGGTATCACCTACCATAATCGCGTCACGGGGGCTTATTGCCAGCTCGGTGCACAATTGATGAAGCATAAGCGGATCTGGTTTCGATGCAGTCTCATCTGCACAGCGACTCGCGCTAAACAATCCACTAATCTCCAAACCCGCAAACACCCGATCAAGCCCCCTGCGACTCTTGCCTGTGGCAACACACAAATCGTGCCCAGCAGCCTTTAGGTCGAATAAGGTTTCTTCAACACCTGGGAACAATTGGCATGGCTGCTTATCCGCCTCAATAAAGCACGCCACATAGCACCCACGCATTGCCTCCACACCAGCTTTGTCGAGTTCGGGATAGAGCATGGCGATAGCCAAGCTTAATTCAAGGCCAATAATATTGCGTATTTCGTCTGCCGAGCAGACCGGAACGCCGAAATCTCTAGCGCCCTGCTGCATGCAAAAAACGATCTTATCACTGGAGTCTAAAATCGTCCCATCCCAATCAAAAATTATAAGCATTACAATTCACTACCAGCACTATCTAATATTTTTTCTAATTCACTAGGGAGTGGCGCTTTCACATCGACACGCCGCCCATCAAGCGTAAAAGAAAGGGAATGCGCATGAAGAAACAGGCGCTTCAAGCCGAGCTGCTTGAAATGCGCATTCGCTCCATCATCGCCGTATTTGTCGTCACCTAAAATTGGGTAACCCGCGTATTGGCAATGGACGCGAATTTGATGCGTCCTACCGGTGATTGGCTTCGCCTCAATTAAACTTGCACCCGCCACCCTTTTTATCAGCGTGAATTCAGTGAGCGATTTCTTACCGTCTAGCTCGACGCGCACCATACGCTCACCGGAGTTAAGTACATTTTTTTGCAGCGGCGCGTTCACTTGCTGTTTACGCACCGGCCACTTACCCGCGACCAAGGCCAAATAACGCTTATCGACCCCTTTGCGAGCCTTTAACAGCTCGTGCAACTGCTTTAACACACTGCGCTTCTTCGCAACCATCACACAGCCGGAGGTATCTCTGTCCAAGCGGTGCACCAACTCCAAGCTCCGCTGATCTGGATACATTTGCCGCAGAGCCTCAATCAGACCGAGGGATATGCCACTTCCGCCATGCACCGCGAGTCCAGAAGGTTTATTGATAATAATTAAGCCATCATCTTCGTATAAAATAGCCGACCGCAAACTCGAATCAAGCCCACCAGGGACGACAACCCCCTCCCTAACCGCAACCCGAACAGGCGGCACGCGCACCACATCGCCAAAGGCCAGCTTTTGATCCGGTTTTACTCTCGATTTATTCAGCCGCACTTCGCCACGGCGCAATAAGTTATAAATCCGTGACTTAGGGACGCCTTTTAATTCTCTCATTAAGAAATTATCGATACGCTGACCCGCATAATCAGCGTCGACAGTCACCAAGCGCACAGTCGGATTGATGACAGATTCTGAACTCACTTACACTCCCGTAACTCATTGAGTTAGTTATTGAATACTGATATAGTCGCCCGGTAGTTACCGGGTCCGGTTCCCGCCACAGCATGGCTGTGACGTGAGGGAAGACCGCCGGCCATCTACTAAGGTAAAGACTGCGGTTTCACGCATAGCCTTATTTCCATCAGTGAATAGCAGTGTACCGGCGGCATTCTAACGTAGTGTCGGTACATTAATTAATAGTACTGCCGATATTTGTTTACACCACGGCTGTGAAAGAACTCTGAGAAAGCGACGTAAAGAACGTTACCAATACTGGCGCAGTGTATACGCGCCCAACAGTAATAGATGAAAGACGCCCAGCGCGGGACTGTTAAATCACACCCCCAGCGAACTGGAATATAAGGGCCAGGTTGTAGGCCACACTGATGTACCCGTGCAGCGCAGCATTTACAGTGCCGCACCCACAAGGTAATGCAGCGTACATCAGAACGCTTGAAGATGCTCGAT
Source organism: Zhongshania aquimaris (assembly GCF_019312595.1). Classification (GTDB taxonomy): domain Bacteria; phylum Pseudomonadota; class Gammaproteobacteria; order Pseudomonadales; family Spongiibacteraceae; genus Spongiibacter; species Spongiibacter aquimaris. Next base: position 75,775 of record NZ_JAHWDQ010000001.1, read on the forward strand.
CGCACGAGTGGCGCGACAAATCCCGGCTTTTGGGATTTTAGCTCATGAAAAGAATGCTTATTAATGCAACTCAGCCAGAAGAGTTGCGCGTTGCCCTCGTAGATGGCCAGCGCTTATTTGATCTGGATATAGAAAACCGCACCCGCGTACAAAAGAAAGCCAACGTCTATAAAGGGACTATTACCCGTGTAGAACCAAGCCTAGAGGCCGCATTTGTTGATTTTGGTGCTGAGCGTCACGGTTTCCTCCCCCTCAAAGAAATTTCTAAAGAATACTTCTACCGCAACCCATCCGATGTCAGCGGCCGCGCCAAGATCAAAGATCTGGTAAAAGAAGGCACGCAGGTCATTGTTCAAGTGGAGAAGGAAGAGCGCGGCAATAAAGGTGCCGCACTAACCACCTTTATCAGCCTAGCTGGCCGGTATATGGTGTTAATGCCTAACAATCCTCGCGCCGGCGGCATTTCTCGCCGTATTGAAGGTGACGAACGCAGCGAATTGCGCGACGCACTCAGCTCAATAAACATACCCGATTCCATGGGCGTTATCGTCCGTACAGCGGGCGTTGGCCGCAGCTCTGAAGAATTACAGTGGGATTTAGACTACCTTCTACACCTGTGGTCTGCGATCAAGCAAGCCTCTGAAGAGCGCAAAGCGCCCATCCTGATTTTGCAAGAGAGCAACGTGATTATTCGCGCTATTCGCGACTATTTACGCGACGATATAGACCAAGTTCTGATTGATGCCGAAGAGTCCTACAACGAAGCCATGCACTTTGTTGAGCAGGTCATGCCGCACTTCAAAAGCAAGATCAAACTTTATAAAGACCAAGTCCCGCTATTTAATCGCTACCAAATAGAAAGCCAGATCGAATCCGCCTTCCAGCGCGAAGTACAGCTACCCTCTGGCGGCTCAATAGTCATTGACCCGACCGAGGCCTTGGTTTCCATTGACATCAACTCCGCCCGCGCCACCAAAGGCGGCGATATCGAAGAAACCGCGCTGCAAACCAATTTGGAAGCAGCTGATGAAATTGCGCGTCAGTTACGTTTGCGCGATATCGGCGGCCTCATCGTCGTCGACTTTATCGACATGCTAGCGGCTAAAAATCAGCGCGAAGTCGAAAATCGCGTACGCGATGCCATGGAGCCAGACCGCGCACGTATTCAAATCGGCCGTATTTCGCGCTTCGGCTTGCTCGAAATGTCCCGTCAACGCCTTCGCCCTTCACTCGGTGAAACCAGCGCAAAGGTTTGTCCACGCTGCAGCGGCCAAGGCACTATTCGCGATACCAACTCATTGGCACTATCGATTCTTCGCCTAGTTGAAGAAGAGGCCAATAAAGAGAAAAGCGCCGAAATTCGCGTTATCGTACCCGTCAATGTTGCGTCATATTTATTAAACGAAAAGCGCACAGCGATATATGATGTAGAGCAGCGCAGCGGTGTCCGCGTAGTCGTGATCCCAACCCCCGCACTAGATACACCGCATTTTGAAGTAATGCGTTTACGCGAAAGCGATATTGGCGACGAAAAAGAAATCAGCTACAAAATTGTTTCCGAAATGGAAGCTCAGGCAGAAGCGCTGGATGAAGTTACCTCAAGCGCGCCGATAGCAGCGGCCGTTGTTCGCACCTTAGCCCCCAAAGGCCCAGCACCTGTGGCAGCGGCAAGTAGCGAAAAAACGCAAGTAGAAAGCAAAAGCACAACAGAAAGCAGCGAAGGCTTCTTTAGCAAATTAGCCAAGTCACTGAGCGGATTATTTAAATCCGCAGAGCCTGAGCCAGAACCTGAGCCAACACCGGCGCCGCGGCCTCGCAGCAGCAATAATAATCGCAGCAACAACCGCTCGGGTAACAGAAATAACAACCGTGGTGGCCGCAACCGCCGCAATCCAGATCAACGTGAGCGCACACCCCGCGACGACAACCGAGTCACTGATAATCGCGGCAACAAGGCAGAAAGCAGCCCTGCGCCTGAAACAGTGACTGGCAGCGATGCAGCTAGCCCTGAGCAAAATCCGGCAACTGAGAATGGCAATCGCCCTAAACGCCGCCCAGGGAACCGCAAGCCGCGCAACTCTCAGGAGCGTAAGCGTACGCCCGCGCCAGTATCAGAAGAAAATTCAGCGACAGATCAAGCTAGCGCCGACAGCCAGACAGTAATCAACGACACGCCCGCCACCGGCGAACAAGAAAACAAGAGGCCAAACCGCAACGCAAACCGCTCACGCGGCCAGGCAAATACCGACGCACGGGCTGAAGTTAGCGACGCTCCGGCAAGCTCAGCTACCGAGACAAGTAATGCAACACCGACGGCCGAAGATACTAAGCCGGTAAAAAGCGTAAGCACAGATACTCTTGCGCAGACTGAAGCTAAAGCCAACGAAGTCGCAAAAGAGGACACACCCGCAACTCAGCCCCCAGCTGAGTCGCAAGCACCTTCCGAGCCACAAACGCCTTCAGAGCCACAGGCAGCGGAAGAATCAACTGCAAGCCCAATAGCTGAAAGTACAGCTACTGAGGAATCAGCAGCGATTGCCGTTGTAAAAGAAGAAACAGTCGCTGAAGCAGCTCCCGCCGGAGAAAAAGCACCTGTCGCCGAAGAAGCAAAAGAACCTGCGCCCAAACCTGCCCCTGCGAAAGCGGCTGAGCCCGTGAGTACCGCTACGGTAGAAAAAGTGAAACCGGTTGGACGCGCAGCCAATGATCCGCGTATCGCACCAAAACCGGTTCAGAACTTACAGATTACCACTGCCAAGCCAACACCACCGGTACTTGATGGCGCCATTATGGCTCTGCCAGATCCAAGCCGTCCAAAATTACCACGGGCGGTTAACGATCCACGCAACTGAAGCCAGCACTCTTTAAAGGAGTAAACGTAAGCCCAGCTAAAACGCTGGGCTTTTTTTGCCTAAATTTTATCCAATCAGAACGTCATCAAACTGATTTATAAGTCTTTTTTATAATACTGCTTGTTTCGCTAAACAAGCTATGTATAATTCGCAACTGCTGCGGAGGGGTGGCAGAGTGGTCGATTGCACCGGTCTTGAAAACCGGCGTTGGTTTATCCCAACCCAGGGTTCAAATCCCTGCCCCTCCGCCACTTTATCCCCATTCTCGTATCCTCCGATCTTTCTTTGCAAGTCACTCCACACCCAGTATGATATGCCTTCGGTATCAGAATTTTATTTGGCAATTAACGGAGTAAGACATGCAAGATAAATCAGTTTTTCAGACACACGCGGGATCAATGCCTGCGCTGGAAACGAGCAAGGTACTTCGCAATACATACCTATTACTAGGCATGACTCTGGTAACTAGCGCAATGTGCGCCGGCCTGGCGATGGCAATGAACATCGGCCACGGTACCGGTCTTGTGCTATCCATTCTCGGCTTTGTTATGCTTTTCGTGGTGCACAAAACAGCAGACTCTAGCAAAGGCATCGTCGCCATATTTGTGTTCACTGGTTTATTGGGCGCTGCGCTTGGGCCCATGCTAAAAGCCTATTTAGCGCTACCAAACGGCGGTGAGCTTGTTATGCAAGCGCTCGGCGGCACGGCCTTGGTATTTTTTGGTTTGTCGGCATATGTATTGACGACTCGTAAGGACTTCTCCTTCCTTGGCGGCTTCTTGATGATCGGCCTGCTAGTTATCGTCGTCGCGAGCATTGCAAACCTGTTCTTTCAAGTGCCTGCGGCATCTCTGGCGATATCTGCAGCTGCTGTATTTATTATGTCTGGCCTTATTTTGTTTGATACGAGCCGCATTATTCACGGCGGCGAAACCAATTATATTCGGGCCACTGTCGCGCTATATCTAGATATTTATAACCTGTTTGTTCACCTCTTACACTTATTAGGTGTTTTTAGCGGCGATGACTAAGCGCCAAAGCAATAAGTCTATGCAAACTCTAAAACAGAGGCTCCTATGAGCCTCTGTTTTGCTATTCTGGTTACGGGCCAATCGTATTCAGATCAATCAAGCGCCACCGCCTTGCGATTTTGCAAAGCAGTTCTTGCACGTCAGCACCAAATTTACCGCGTTTTCTTTTTTAATGACGGCGTGCACTGTGCAAACAGTTACATCACCCCACCACAAGATGAAAAAGCCTTACCGGATCAGTGGCAACAGCTGCAGCAAGAGCACGAGCTTGACTTAGTAGTATGTGTATCAAGTGCACTTAAACGCGGCATCATCGACGAAAAAGAGGCGCAACGCTACGAGATTGGCGGCCACAATATGGCTGAGGGATTTAGCATAGGTGGTCTTGGTCAATGGGTAGACGCCTGCATAAGCGCTGATCGCATCATAAGATTCGGGAATTAAATGCACTTCCTCTATCTATTTACTCACCAAGCCTATGGGCATAGCCTAGCACGAGAGGCGCTAGATATGGCGCTAGCGACGGCGGCCTTCGACCAAAAGATTAGCCTCGTGTTTCTACAAGATGGTATTTACCAGCTTCTTAGTAGCAAGGACGCCAGCAGCATTGAGACAAAGCCACACTGCGGGGTAATTAGTGCCCTGCCCCTGTACGACATAGAAAACATATTTTACCTAGCGACGGATCGTGACGATCGCTGCATCAATCAAGAAAGTTTACTGGCCCATGCGACTGCAATTTCACCGTCGGATCTTCAGGCATTAATGGCTTCAGCTGATCGGATTCAGAGCTTCTAATGCGCCTACATATATTAAACAGCCCAGAGAGCCTAAGCCGATGCCAATCGCTCTTAATCGAGACGGACTCATTAATATTCATCGAGGACGCCGCCGTCTTAGCGTGCAGGCAACTCAGTGGCGTTAACGCCGACATCGCCCTGCACGCTTTGGACGATGATCTAAAGCGAAGGGGCATTATTGCTGCCAGCAATGTAAGCGCTGTCACAATGGAAGAGTTCGTCGATTTGTGCGCAGAACATAGCCAATGTTTAAGCTGGTAAAATGACCCACCTCGTCGTACACGGAAAAGAAATCGCCACCGACAAAGATGGCTTTTTAAAGCATTTAGACGATTGGTCGCCGGACGTCGCGGCAGCGCTAGCGGAAACTGTCGACATTCAACTGACCGACACTCACTGGGAATTGATTTCATTGGTACAAGAGTTCTACCAAAAATTTGGCCTATCCCCCGCCATGCGCCCGCTGATAAAATACGCCAAGTTCGAACTCGGTGTCGACAAAGGAAACAGCCTTTATTTCTTGCAACACTTTCCCGGCAGCCCAGCAAAAATTCTCAGCAAAGTTGCTGGCCTACCGCGACCGGACAACTGCCTCTAATACAATGCGAGTATTAACATGTCGCTAGAACACCCCTTCGCGCAGTATGTGCGTATTCTTGGCAAAGGCAAAACCGGCTCGCGCTCACTAACCGAAGACGAAGCCCGTGAAGCAATGGGAATGATTTTGCGCGGAGAAGTACAAGACGTACAACTTGGCGCCTTTCTTATGCTGCTTCGCGTAAAAGAAGAAAGCTATCAAGAGCTGGCGGGGTTCGTTCGCGCAGTCCGAGACACCGTTTCTGCACCGTCAATACCAGTCGATCTTGATTGGGCAAGCTACGCTGGCAAACGTCGTCAATTACCATGGTACTTACTTGCGGCACTCGCGCTGGCAGACAGTGGTGTGCGGGTTTTTATGCACGGCGCGGCCGGCCACACCGCCGAGCGAGTTTATAGCGAATACGTGCTTGAAAGCATGGGTGTAAGCCCAGCGAAAAACTGGCAAGACGTAAGCGAAAAATTGGATCAAAGCAACTTCGCCTACCTGCCTTTGTCGGCTTTTTCCCCACAACTGCAGCGTATGATAGACCTGCGCAATGAGTTTGGCCTCCGCTCGCCGGTACACACACTATCCAGGTTATTAAATCCCCTAGCCGCGCCCTACTCTCTGCAAAGCATCTTCCACCCCGCCTACGCCGAAAACCACCAACAGGCGGCGGCCATGCTCGGCCAGGCTCACGCAGCCGTGTTTAAAGGCGAGGCCGGCGAAGCTGAGCGCAAACCAGAAGCAATCTGCAGGGTGAAAATGGTTCACTGTGGCGAGCTATCTGAAGTCGAGTGGCCAAAATTGATTGATGGCCGCCAAGATAAACAAGAAACACTAAACATCGATGATCTAGTCAATGCATGGCGAGAAGATAAGGTTGAAGAGTATGGCAAGCTGGCGATAATTGGCACCATCGCAATCGCTCTACATTTACAATCGCCCGAACTTGATCAGCAGCATTGTCTGGATCGCGCTGATAACATTTGGAAGAACCGCGACCGCACTCGCCTCGCATCACGCTGAAAAGCGCCATACCGCCGGACAATTTATGAATATCAACCCCGTAGACATAGACAATTACCCGAACATTCTCGACGACAAAACAACGAGAATAACGGCCCTATTTAGCGATTTAGCCTTACCTAAACCCACTGTTTTTCCCTCTGAGCCTACCCACTACCGTTTGCGCGCAGAATTTCGCTTATGGCACGACAAAGATTCGGCGTATTACGCCATGTTCGATCCCGCCGAACCCAAAACGCCGATTCGTGTAGACCAATTTTCTGTCGCATCAAAAAGCATCTTTGATTTAATGCCAGTATTGCTGGAAAAACTTAATCGCCAAGTGATGCTAAGCAAGCGTCTTTTTCAAGTGGAGTTTCTCAGCACCCTCAGCGGCGATATGTTGGTAAGTCTTATTTACCACCGCCGTCTGGATGAAGAATGGCAAGTCTTGGCAGAAAAATTAGCTAGCGAACTGGATATTCAAATTATTGGCCGCAGCAAAAAGCAAAAACTGGTGCTTGGCCGCGACTACGTCGTTGAGAATTTAGCGATAGACGGCGAACACTATGTTTACAATCAATATGAAGGCGGATTCACCCAGCCGAATGGCAAACTCAATGCAACAATGATTAGTTGGGCAAAAGCGCAGGTTGGCGAAAACCCTGATACCGACTTGCTCGAGTTGTACTGCGGCAATGGCAATTTCACCATTCCCCTGTCTGCCCAATTCCGAAAGGTGTTGGCAACGGAGATCTCAAAGACCTCGGTAAAAGCGGCACACGAAAATTTTGCGCTAAATAACGTCACAAGTATCGACATATTAAGAATGTCTAGCGAGGAACTCACCTCAGCACTAAATAAAGAGCGCAGCTTTCGCAGACTCGAACACATCGATTTAGACAGCTACGATATCAGCCACGTGCTGGTTGACCCGCCAAGAGCTGGCCTCGACGAAAATACCCGCCTGCTAATTTCAGGCTTCGATAAGATCGTATATATATCGTGCAGCCCAGAAACGCTACATCGCGATTTGCAAATATTAACCAAAACTCATGACGTCGATGCCTTCGCCCTCTTCGACCAGTTCCCGTACACTCATCATATGGAATGTGGAGTGTATTTAAAAAGAAGGGTCAAGCCATGACGGTGAAGCTAACCGATTTAGAAATTAGCAATGCGCTTAAAGACTTAGACGGATGGGCGCTAAAAGACGAGAAATTACATCGCGTCTTTGAATTTGATGATTTTATCAGCGCATTTGCGTTTATGACACGCGTTGCGATTCGCGCTGAAAAGATTGATCACCACCCCGAGTGGAGCAACGTCTACAAAACCGTTACCATTGCATTAACAACCCATGACGCCGGCGGTCTTTCCGCAAAGGACTTAGCCTTGGCAGAGGCGATAAAGATTGAGTATGGTCGCTAGCTAAAAATGCCACCAATCTGCTGCATTTTGGACTAGTAGAAGTCCACACCAAGCTGCTGCAAATGACGACTAAGATAATCATCTAATACCGGCATATCTTCCGGGTGAATGTCCAGCACCGATAAATTCAATTCCTTGCATAACTCAGCTCGGCGCATCCGCGCCGAAATAGCGTCAGAGTGTTCGCCGGCGCCCCAATACTCCAAACACACGCCACTCTCTGGCAAATAAAAATCGCTTAGCTGACATTCATCCACCGGTAATGGCCGATAAATACTGTAGCGAATTCCGGCAAGGTAAAGCCACTGAGCGATTTGGCAGTGCTCCCGCGTTTTGCACGTAACACCATCTAGAGAGACCCAGGTGCCATTTTTATTCTCAAATAAATCATCAGTCGCCTGCTCGTCAATCTGACACTCACGCAATAATCGCGTGAATGGCTCGCGACTGCGAATATCTTCGGGCCACAACACATAGCTCAGGCTACTTTGCTGATTTTCAAAAAGTTGACCACCTTGCGCCCCCCCCGCTTTAGTAAGCTCCCAGCCACGGGTACTGGGCTTTAACCAGCCTAACTCGACAAGAACGCGATTCAACTCGCGACCACTGAGCCCTTCTGAACGGCCAAGTGCCGTGGCGGAAAGGAGTTTGGTGCTCTCCATCGCCTTAAATAATTGATGATCTAGCAAATTTTGCGGCCAAACAATATAACGACCGTAACGCTTGCTAGTTAGGTAACTACCACCCTCAAACTCACCCTTGCTTGTCAACACCCAGCCATCGTCGACTTTGCGTATCCAACCATAATCTTTAAGCACCGAAAATAGCTGCTGAACGGGAATTTCTCCCTGCTTAGCGAGTGCCGACGTAGATAGCTTGTCCGATGACATTACCGTCTCCACCTAGGCCTTGGGATACCTTGCCGCGAGACCTTGATAAACATCATCAGCAAATTGCGGAGAGAGGACATTCGCATTAGCCAGTATCTCAACCAAGTGGACATTGTCTTCCAGACCTTGCCAATTTTTTATATAACTACCGTCTTTGTAGCCATGATCCTGGCGGAAAAAATTTAATACGTTCTTGCCAACGTACTGCTTGTAAAGATCGTCAAAACTTAATTCAGCAGCAGCCATCAAATCCCAAAATAGCGGCACCGAAAAACCTTTGCTACGCAAGCAGTACTCGGCCAAGGCCTCGGTAGATTCCAACACACCGGCCTCGCTCACACGATGACCGTCAAGCGCGACAATAATCTCATCTGCTAGCGTCTCAACGGTTACCCCCTCGCGAAACAAGGCACTCATCCCAAAATGCCAAATATCGACTATTTCAAGCTGTACTTGGGCCAAATCCGGGGTCTGTTTCTTCCACCATTTGTAGCCGTAGTGATCCATAAGCTCACCGCACTCGATCCACGCCGCGCGATACCAGGCATTACCCCGAGCCATCCAATCGACATTTACTTTGCTGTTCATACGGTTCTGCAAGTCCAGCATTGTAATAAATGCTGATCGACGCGTTGAATCGGACACTGTTTACCCCACCCATCTAAAATCTGAGTTCACATGATAAACAAGGAAGGCATATTAAGCAGCGACTATTTGTCGCTTTCTATCGCGGATGATGAGGTTACAAGCGAGATTACTTCGCTAAATTTTCACCTAGTTCAATGAAGTAATTTAAAAGGTCCGCGCCGACAAGCTCGCGATAATCATCGCCCAAGCGGTCACCGATGCTTTCAGGAATCTGCGCTTTGAAATTGGGGCCATAGCTCACCCGCCTCTCTGGTATGCAAAGCGTAATAGTAGATTGCGGCCCATGTACTGAGTAGTGGTTCGATTCTAGCGGGCGACTTCTTTGCATATACCCCATGCTAGGCACAACGCTGCTGATCAAGTGGATAGACCAGCGATAACTTTCGACCGTGAGCAAAATCAATCACCTGTAGTGGCTTTCCAGCAAGGAGGTGTTTTACCGCATTGTCAGGAAGTGAGGGTAAGCACACAATATTATTGGGTGCAGGCGCGTCGGCAAACAGCATGATGAGATCGACAACCTCCGTAACAGAGTCGTCACAACGGCCCCGAGAAAACAGACGCATCTCAACACAATCCAGTTGCTCGGGCAGAATATTGTCGACTGCGAGGTGCTTTACGCTGTCTTTATTGTCGAAACCGAGTAGATAGCTTGCTAACAGCATTGCGACTCTCATTCAATCTAGGAATGATGTCATTATGCCCTTTTCAGGAATTTAGCCTATCCGGTGATTTACTTATCGCCCGCAAACAATGCATTCAAGCCAGCAACTATTGACGAACTCCACGACTATTGGGCGGATCAAAGACAGGATCACTACTGCGCCAAGGGTTTATATCCAAGCCCCCGCGCCGTGTATATCGTGCATAAACGGCTAAGGATTCTGGCTCGCAACGCCGACTAATATCGCTAAATATCCGCTCGACACAATGCTCGTGAAATTCATCATGTTCCCTAAAAGAGACGATATAGGCCAATAGCTGTTCGCGATTAATTTTTGTGCCGCGATAGCGGATTTCTAGACTCGCCCAATCGGGCTGCGACGTTACTGGGCAGCGCGAACGCAGCAAGTGGCTATAAAGTATCTCGCTGTAAACTGCATCACCACTAACCTCAAGCAGCTCAGCATTTGGTGCGTAGCAGAATGGATTTATATCTAAATCATCCAGACATTCGCCCTCAGGCTTGGCAATTTGGTAGGCCTCGCCCCACCGATCAGGAGTAAACACACTTGCCTGCACTACCGCACCGCTAGCCGCGCTTAAATCCTCCGCCAGCGTTTGCTGAACCGCAGAGGCATCACGAAAACGGCTCTGATTAAAGGAGTTTAAATACAATTTAAGCGATTTTGATTCGATAATATTCGGGCTATCAGCAGGAAAACGGAACTCCGCACACGCGACTTGCGGCTTTCCCGACTCGTTTAACCAAGATAACTCATAGGCGTTCCAAATATCGACGCCAGCGAACGGCAGTGGCATCGTCGCGTCAATGCCCAGCCCATCCCGCCCCTGCTTCCTCGAAATGGGATGAAGGCAAGACGGATCGTATTGGTTCGGATAATTAACCTTTTCACCGAGTGGCCCGTGGCCGCTATGCTTAGTCACTTAACGCCCTCTCTACTGACGCAGACGCGTACCACTGGACAACAAATACATACAGTAGGCATAGGCAGCCAGAGTGAAACCGCCAACCATCAAAAATGCGGTAGTCACATTGACGTCAGACACACCGAGTACGCCATACCGGAAGGCATTAACGATGTAAAGCATGGGATTCAATCGCGACACACCTGCCCAAAAATCGGGGAGCAAATCGATTGAGTAAAATACTCCACCAAGATAGGTAAGCGGAGTTAATACAAACACAGGCACAATCGACACATCGTCAAAATTATTGGCAAAGACTGCATTAATAAAGCCCGCCAACGAGAACATAATTGAGGTCATTAATACAATCGCGATAGTGACGCCGACGTGCTGTATGTTCAAACTGGTAAAGAATAGGGACAACATCGTTACGATCAGACCGACCAGCAAACCGCGAGCAACGCCTCCGATTACAAAACCCCACAACACCGTGTTGTTTGACATCGGTGACACTAAAATTTCTTCTACAAATCGCTGAAACTTCGCACCAAAAAATGAGGACACCACATTAGAGTAGGCATTGGTAATGACCGACATCATAATCAAACCAGGAACAACAAACTCCATATAGCTAAAGCCGCCCATCTGACCAATTCGCGAGCCGATAAGCGCGCCAAATATGACAAAATACAACGACATGGTGATCGCTGGTGGTAATAGGGTCTGCATCCAAATACGCAAAAAACGGCGGATTTCTTTGCGGACAATGGTGTAAAACGCCACCCACTGCTCTGCTAATGTCATTTAATACTCCATCCACATTGTGTCGACGATTTTCGCCGGCAAGCCTAAATTTAAAACGCCAAGCTTACTTAGCAGCTAATAGCGACACGAATAACTCTTCCAAGCGATTTGCCTTGTTCCGCATGCTGGTGATAACCATATTTTGCTGAGCTAAAGCGGAGAAAACGTCGTTGAGCGAACTGCCTTTATTCAGCACAAGCTCGAACATATGCTCGTCTAAATAGCGGGTATCAAAGCCCTCAATAGCGAGGTCGGGACTAATAGTATCGCGGGTATCTAATATAAATACCTCCTTCTGAAGCTGTTTTAGCAGCGCCTTCATGCTGGTGTTTTCTACGATATTACCACCGTCAATAATCGCAATATGGCGACAGAGACTTTCCGCTTCTTCTAAATAGTGGGTAGTGAGAATAATCGTTGTACCGCTGCGATTGATCTCGGTTAAAAATTCCCACATTGAGCGCCGCAACTCAATATCGACACCGGCGGTAGGCTCATCAAGAATCAATAAGCGCGGTTCATGAATGAGCGCTCGCGCTATCATTAACCGCCTTTTCATACCACCAGACAGCATCCGCGACGCGACATCGCGTTTATCCCAGAGCCCTAGCTTTTTTAGATACTTCTCGGCGCGCTCGCCCGCAATCGCCCTGCTTAACCCGTAATAACCCGCCTGATTTACGACAATATCCCAGACCGATTCAAAGTTAGAAAAGTTAAACTCTTGCGGAACAACTCCGATCTGGCGCTTGGCCGCGGCCAAATCAGTCTGAATGGAGTGTCCAAAGACGTGCACATCCCCTGCCGTTTTTTTTACTAGCGAGGACACGATACCTATTGTTGTCGACTTTCCCGCGCCGTTGGGGCCGAGCAAAGCGAAAAAATCGCCTTCTTTTACTTCTAAATCAATACCTTTTAGTGCCTCAAAGCCATTGTCGTAAACTTTACGCAATCCTTTAATTTGCAGGGCAATTGCCATAGTATTCGCCTAAAATTATTGATAGCTAAATGTATTCAAGCACTTCGGCAGCGAGATCTTTTGGAACTTTGCAGCAAAAATCGAGGCTTATAGCTTCATTTTTTTGCAAGACGCCCGATCTGACTTGTTACTACCGACGGTAAATTGAAAATGAAAGCCGTCTATTTTGCCACGGCCACGAAGTGGAATACACCTAAGTATGAAATCTACGCCAAATGGAGACACAGTGACGACGCGTTTAGAGTATTACCACCAGCTAAATGATGCACTTAAGGCGCTATGCCTAAAGGCAGTGCCAAACCACCCCTCGCACAGCGACGAAAGCAACGAGGAATTATTGAGTTTATTTATACAGCTTGATGCTAGCCTTTCTGCGGGAGATGATTGTGCACTCATCGGCCAGCAAATTATCACTCGAATCGTCAGTCACTATCCGGATATAACACCGCAGCTGCACCGCGACTTGCTATGGTTTTTTGGCGGTGACTGCCTGCACTACTTGGGCGACGAGGAAATACAAAAATACCAGGATTTAGAAGAGCGCTATTATGAGCTCTGCAACAGCGAAGCCAATGGCTGCTATAGAAACCTTCGCGCCCAAGTTTTTAATATGCACTGATCAAAATAGCAGGCGAAAAAAAAGCGAAGCACAAGCTTCGCTTTTTTAAAATTTGGAGCGGGAAAGGAGGCTCGAACTCCCGACCTCAACCTTGGCAAGGTTGCGCTCTACCAACTGAGCTATTCCCGCAAACTCCGGTTTTAATATTTACCTCAAGTAAATAAATAACCGTACAGCCTTGATAAGAAACACTTTTTTGCCCCTATTCAAAGACCGGCGCATAGTAAAAAGTTTTCTTTAAGCTGTCAACAGCACCGTGGCAGGCATTTTGCTGACATTATTCTACGCGCTGTAACGTAGAAATTGGCGTCCCCTAGGGGACTCGAACCCCTGTTACTGCCGTGAAAGGGCAGTGTCCTAGGCCACTAGACGAAGGGGACGCCGCGAGCCTTTCAGAGCGATACTGCTGTCCCTGAAAGAGGGCGCAATTTTAGAGTGACTCCCCCACCCCGTCAAGGCCATTTTGGCACTAAATAGAGGAAAAACAACAAAAAAAAAGAGAAGCATTTCTGCTTCTCTCTTAGCGTTGCCGGCGATGCCGACATCGCAGAATAATGGCGTCCCCTAGGGGACTCGAACCCCTGTTACTGCCGTGAAAGGGCAGTGTCCTAGGCCACTAGACGAAGGGGACGCCGCAAACCTTCCAGACTCCGAGTCACTTGACGTCTGAAAGTGGCGCGAATTCTAGAAACCTTAGGCCCCGCCGTCAAGTCGCTTTTTACAGTTAATCGCAAAAAAGCAAAAAAACCCCATAAATCGCTTACTTAACAGTCAACTTGGCCACAATTCAATCAGTTGACTCCTCTAATCGCAAAGAAAGGGAGTTGATACAGTAACGCAATCCAGTCGGTTCTGGCCCATCAGGGAAAACATGACCTAAATGCGCCTCACAGCGTGCACACACCACTTCTTCACGAACCATGCCGTGGCTCACATCGCGGTTTACTCCCACGACGTCTTCGTCGACAGGTTTGTAAAAACTAGGCCAGCCAGAACCGGAATCATATTTGGTGCCCGATTCAAACAAGGCCTGCCCGCAACAGCGACACACATAATTACCAGTCGATTTTTCATTGTAATACTCGCCGGTAAAAGCTCGCTCTGTGCCCTTCTGCCGACACACGTAAAATTCGTCGTCTGTTAGAAGTTCCCGCCATTCTTGTTCAGATTTCACTACTTTTTCCACGAATACCTCTCCACCTAGCCACCTTTGAACACGTATACTTGTTTGCTACGCCGTTTAAAGCCTATAAGTGACCTTAGTGTATACCGCTTTAAATGACACACAAGATGATTAACACAGTTCGCAATAAGACTTTGCCAGCTAAACACAAAAACTCCGGCATGCTGCCGGCATAAGAAGGCAGGACATGGGCCAGCATTTAAAATCTAAAAAACTTAACAACGTCTGCTATGAAATTCGTGGGCCGGTATTACAACGCGCCAATGAATTAGAAGAAGAAGGCCACCGTATTCTGAAGTTGAATATTGGTAACCCTGCGCCTTTTGGTTTTAATGCACCCGACGAAATCATTCAAGACGTGATTCGCATGCTGCCTGACAGCGAGGGCTACAGCGATTCAAAAGGTCTTTACAGTGCACGCAAAGCGATCATGCAGGAGTGCCAGAAAATAGGCATTCCCGGTGTTGGCGTAAATGATATTTATCTGGGCAATGGTGCCAGTGAACTCATCAGCATGGCAACACAAGCCCTACTGAACCAGGGGGACGAAGTACTCATTCCCGCCCCAGACTACCCGCTATGGACCGCTGTAGTATCTCTTTCAGGCGCAACCCCGGTGCACTACATATGCGAGGAAGATAATGGCTGGCAGCCGTCGATTGACGATATCGTTAGCAAAATAACGCCGAATACCAAAGCCATTGTCATTATCAACCCGAACAACCCGACCGGCGCCGTATACAGCCGCGAGATGCTTGAGCAACTCGTTGCAATCGCTGAAGCGCACGAGCTAGTGGTGTTCGCCGATGAAATTTACAGCAAAATTCTTTTCGACGACGCCGTCCACATCCCGATTGGCAGCCTGAAAGCAGATATTCTGTGTTTAACCTTCAACGGTTTATCCAAAGCCTATCGTCTCGCGGGATTCCGCAGCGGCTGGTTAATTGTGTCTGGTGCGAAAGATCGTGCTGCAGACTATATCGAGGGTCTGAATATTCTCTCCTCGATGCGACTTTGCGCCAACGTACCGGCCCAACACGCCATTCAAACAGCGCTAGGTGGTTATCAGAGTATTAATGAGCTGATCCTGCCTGGTGGACGACTGCTTGAGCAGCGAGACCTCGCTCATAAAATGCTAAACGAAATCCCCGGTGTGAGCTGCACTAAACCCGCCGGCGCCATTTATATGTTCCCTCGCCTTGACCCCGAGGTATACCCAGTGCGTGACGACGAACAGTTGGTACTGGACTTGCTGAACCAAGAAAAAATCCTGCTGGTACAAGGCAGCGGTTTCAACTGGCATGAGCCGGATCACCTCAGGATTGTGTTTTTGCCAAATAAGATCGATTTGGCAGATGCCATTGAGCGGTTCGCCAATTTCTTAGGCTCTTATCGCAAGCAACTTTTACTAAGTAAACAAGCCTAGCTCGCTTATCCAATCACCGCAGCCGGCTTACGGCTGCGGTGTTCTTCCCTCGCCTGCTTGCGTGAGTGGAGGTCCGGTAAATTCAGCCTCGATTATCACCTCAATGTTATCGCCCACCCCCATCGTCGATCCCGGCTCTGGAATACCGTAGGAAATCCCGAAATCAGATCGCTTAAAACTCCCCCGTGCCGAAAAGCCAATCCGCCCATGCGGATCTAAGGGATGACCAGCGTAGCCTCCATTAAAGACCGCGTTGAGCACAACTGGTTTGCGAACCCCATGCAAACTTAAATCCCCAGTAATCCGCACCGAGTTTTCCCCAGTGGGCTCAACCCGTGTCGAACTGAATTTAATCTCTGGAAACTGAGCCGCATCCAGCCATTGGGCCCCCAACAGGGTATCGAGGAAATCCGCCGGTGGTGATGGCAACACCAGCGAACGCGAATTAATGGTGGCAACGACGTTCATTTCTGCTGGTTTAAGCGGATCAAAATGAAGATCAGCAGAGAAGTTTGTAAAGCGCGCCGTATACCAAGAAAACCCCAAATGATTAACGCGAAACGACAAATCAGCATGGCTAGGATCAACGTGATAAGCCCCGGCGGGCGCTTCAGTTGCAAAGGCTTCAATAGCCACTGCAGTCTGATCCTCGGCCATCGGTCCACATGCAGCTAGCGTGAAAACGACAGTGATCAAAGCCAGGCAGTTTATGGTATTTATCTTCATACGTTATTGCCTTCTCAAAAGTGTTAGGAGTTCAGTGCAGTATGGTCGTTCCCGTATACACCGTGCCAACCTATAGTCGAATAGCCAATTAAAATTCGACAAACATTCGCGGCTTTTATCCGCTTTTCCGCGTTTAGCAGAATCAAACAGCTAAAATATCGAGCTTTATTAAAGCCGATAATGCATCACTTTCAAGGCCGCATCACTATCCGCTTCCGGAAAATCTGCCCGCCCCTCAAGACGAGAGATAAACTCGGCCGCAGGGCAATCCTCAGCCATCAAGTCTTGCAGAAAGCCCTGCCCCAGATAGGGCGCATTTAAACAAACTAAGACGTCACCGCCATCTGCTAACAGTGCCGGAAATTGACGCACCAATTTACGATAATCTTTAATTGCATCGAAACTACCTAGCTGTCGCGATGGCGGGTCGCATATCACAATATCGAAGGGCCCAGATTTTTTTAAACGACCCCAGGATTTAAGAATATCGTGACTTAGGTAAGTTATATCCGCAGGCTGCTTAGATGGCGGATTCAGTCGATGATTTTCGCGCCCCTGCAGCAGTGCGGGTCTGCTGGTATCGATATTAACAATACTCCCAGCGCCAGCCTGTTCAGCGGCGACGGAAAAAGCGCAGGTGTATGAAAACAGATTAAGTATGCGCTTTCCTTCCGCCCGCTCAGCAAGCCACTGTCTCGCCGGCTGCATGTCCATAAAGTAGCCGATATTTTGCTTGCTACTTAAGTCGAGTTTAAATCTGCAATCGCCCTCTTCTGCAAATATCCTTTCTGGACATTCACCCCATAGACAATGGATCGGCGCGGTCTTTTCGTAACGCCGTTGAACCACCGCTGCATCGCAGCAAGCACTAAAGCGAGCTTTTAAAGCTTCGCAAAACTCTGCCCAGAACACCTCATCCGGCTGTCGATATAAGACAATCCAAAGTATTGGCTGAAAGTAATCTACGGTGAAATATTCAAAGCCGGCAAAGCATTGGCCACGACCATGAAACAGCCGCTGGGCGCCATTTTCAGCTGTTAACGCCCAATCAGAAAACTCACAAATATCGGTGAAACGCGTAAACTCACTCACCGCTGGCACTGACTCGATACATGACGCTATCCCGATAGCCGGTCACCACTTTAATAAAACCCTGCCACTCTCGATCTACGTCCGGGTCATTGCTATCAACTAATAATGGGCGGCCGTTTAGCTCGGTAATCTTTGTTTTCGTTGCGACAATAATGAAGTTGTCTCTACCGATTCGCCTAATTATCGCCGGCGTTAGTTGCTGGTTTCCGCGCCCGAGAATATGGCCTTGCCCGCCAATGGCGGTAATTACCGCTTTAAGTGGCCCTTGGTGGTCAGTGATAGCCTGCATTAATAACTTTGCATTAACATCGCTGGCCTGCAGCTCAAAATTAGCGATGAGGTCTACACCCAGCAGGGTATTGTCTAGACCGAGCTGCGCCATAATCGCGGCGGTAGTACTGCCGGGACCGACGACATAAAGCGATTCGGGGTCCATTTCTTCGATAATATGATCGGCAATATCCGCTAGCACCAACTCTTTTTGTTCGCGACCGCCCGCTTTTACATGCTGTAAAAATCCGCCGATAATCGGCACAGTTAGTTCGCCAAAGTATTTAGAACGCACCGTGCCCGCCCTAAACGCCTCTTCATCAATATCCCTGACCTCTTGCTGGGAAACTTCAACCAATTTGCCGGTGATCAGGGCAACGACAATATCTGCCGCACTTTCGGGACTCACGGCGTAAACGCCGGAATGCATTTTCACTCCCGCTGGCACACCAAGGCAGGGAATACGCGTACCTACCGCAGTAAATATGTCACGAGCGGTGCCGTCACCACCGACAAATAACAGCAAATCAACACCGGCTTTCACTATCGCCTGCGCCGCTTCCTGGGTGTCGACTTTAGTCGTCAGATTAGGATCAGCCGGCTGGCCGACGGAAATAAAGGGAAGTCCAGCAATACGGGGAACATCATTCGCTGCGCTTTGGGCGGACATCAAACCGGCAAAGCCATACACGGTCAACTCTTCAATGCCACTCTCAGCTATTCTTTCCAAGCATCGCAAAGCTCGCGCCGCAGATCGGCCCAAGTCCTCGGCGTGAACACGAGACAGATCCAGTCCGTCGCTTCCCTTCATTGCCATGGGGCCTCCAAGGCCCGCAAAGGGGTTAACCACAATCCCAAGTTTAAACATTAAACCCTCAAAACCCGGTTAAATCACCGCTAATTTGTCCAATAGACACGTTACTAAGATGTTCACTTACCGCTCTGCAGAGCGTTTAGCAGCGATAAAAATTTAGCGTTGCCGACTGTTAGATCACTAAACGCAAGCTCTCTGCGAACAGGATAGGATTTGCGTAAGAGATCGAACGCTTCTCCCCGTGCAGATGACTGAATGATTGCGCGAAAGCGCAGATTATCTTCCTCGACGTCATAGACAGAGGCAACCGTGCGACGAATGAAATCAGCTACGTCGTTTCCGTCACAGTATATGGGAGCAGCGTGAGTGACATAATCAGGCTTATCAAAAGACGCCAATTGCACGCCTAAAAACGCCGCCAATTCTGACGCGACCATATTTAGTCCCGTTAACTTGCCATCGGCACTATAGCCGGCAATATGTGGCGTTGCGATGCGGCAAGCCGAAGCCAGGGCGACAGGGAAATCAGGCTCCCCCTCCCAAACATCAAGGGCCAACTGAATATCTGGCCGTCGCGCAATAAGTTGCTGTAGATCCTCGGTCGCCACCACCTCTCCCCGCCCAGCATTGACCAACACCGCATTCTTAGGCATCGCACACAGCTGGTCTGCGCTCATCATATGGTAGCTTGGAAAAGGACCATCGCGGGTTAATGGCGCGTGCAGACACAACAAATCACTGTCAATCACCTCTTCCAAACTACATAACTCAGGGAACTGACTTTGATCTAGTAGTGGATCATAGGCACGGCAAGTGATACCCAAAGCACTTAAACGACGGCCCAAACGACGGCCGACATTACCGTAACCGACAATGCCCACAGTTGCTCCCGCGAGTAGACGGTCCAGTACATTATCGATACGGCATATTACGCTGAGAACGTAGTCCACAACGGATTCTGCATTTGAACCAGGGGCATTACAGTAGTGAATATCATTGGCGTGTAAATAGCTTAGATCGAGATGGTCTGTACCGATGGTAGTTGAACCTACAAAACGAACGCCGCTACCCGCTAGAAGATTCTCGTTAACCTTGGTGACGGAACGAACAATTAAGACCTCCGCATCGCCAATGCTGTCCTTCGTTAATTGCCTGCCATTGACCTGCTGCACTTCGCCAAACTGGGAAAAACACGCCACAGCCGCGGGAATATTTTCGTCAACCAATATCTTCAATCGTTCTATAACTCCCAGGTTAGCTCAAACACAAATCTATAATAAGAATTAACAAACATACATAATTAACTGATTTAATTGCATATTATTTTACCAATTAAATAGTTGTCGGCGTTCGCACAGGAGCCTGTTCTGAAGTGCGCTTGCAATGCCTGGCAAAACAGCGCTGCCCGCCGCGGAAGTCCAAACACCCGATAACGATGCGCCGCTTGCCACACCGCAAGCTGAAAAGGAAAAGGATCAATGGCGCCGCCATCTAAATTGTCGATGCTGACTCTAAACTGACGGCCCGCCGCAACACTGAACATCCATTCCAAAGCCTGGGGTTTAGCCTCTACCGCTTCAAACGTTCGCTGCTGCTCCACGCCTCTTCCGTCAGGCTCGTACCAATATCCGTAGTCAAGCAGCAATCTTCTTTGCTCGCCCGCAATACACCAGTGCGCAGCCTCGTGCAATGCGCTTGCCGCGTAATCTGAGCGGAAAATAATCTGGTGGTAATCGATCTGCTCATCTGCAGGTCGATATAAGGGCTCCGCACCCCCGCCAAGCAAGCGCGTTCGATCCGACGCCCAAAAACAAGACGCAAATACCGAACAGATAAGGTCAGCATCTGTAGAAATGTTACCCGTTGCTAAGTTGGCGTCAGGCATTGCGCAACAAGCCCTGCTCGCCGAGAAGAGGCTCAGAGTATACGCTCTCATGGCCAGTCAATATGTCGATGTATTCACTGGACAAAAACTGGCGTCCGGCCAATAAATGGGCGAGATAGCTACTTTCCGGCAACAATGCATTGTTGATATACGCTGGGTTGGCCAGGTAAATCCACGTCGCACGCTGACCAGAACTTGTGTGAACGTGCATGCACTCTCGGCTATAACGTACCGGCGTACCCTCAAAATGATCCATTAAGCGCAAGTTATCGATACTGGCTAATGTATATAAAACGCCCTCGACATGGCAGTTACTTGCCTGCTGCACGTTGGCATAGGCGACACTCGGCTTGCAGTGCGATTGTTTGTTGAAAACCAACTTAAACCCACGCAGCGACGCAGCTTCCGCCGTCAAAAAGCGCAAGCCGCGAGCCCGCATTCTGGCGGGATTCATATTGGAGCCATAGGCAAAATAGCAAGAAGTCATGGTCAAACACTTGGCAAATCGATAAACAGAGAGTAATTTTAGCAGAAAGGGACATCGCAGCGACCGAGTTTAGTTTATATCGGTATTGATTCGAGGTTTTCCTTGAAAGGTTTTGTGCAAGGTGCACACCTCACAAAATCCGCTGGGATGTACCGCCCGCTACGTGAGGAATGATATATGGCTCCACGTAACCACGGTAAACCTTCGTCCGCGAAGATAATCCCCTTTCCTCTGCGTTCTTCACGCACAGAGCAGCATCGAATCCTTCGAATTTCCCCAGAGTACGAGGGCCTCTGTTTGCTCTACGCCCACCACGCATTGAGTCGTGACAAACTCTATGCGGTGAAGATTCTAGCTTGGGCGCGTTTGGCAAATGGTCAAGATGTCGCGATCTTACCTTGGCTAAGCGGTATTGCTCGTTGCATAGACCTTAAAGACCCTGAATCTGGTCAAACCCGTGGCTATTACGACCCGCGCAGCTCGCGTCATTTTAGTGACATTCCACCCCATCACGCCGCTGCCCTGGACGCGATGTGCGAGTATCCACAACAAAGTGGTATGCACATTGTGCAGGAAATCCCTGACCTTATAGGCAGCCACGCAGCATTATTGAGTGACGACAAACAATTTTTACTAGAACCCGTAATCAGCTGGCGCTTGCATAGCGACGGGAAATTAGAGGCGCTTGTGGCAGACTTAAGTCTTGCCCGAGAATCGCCAGTACTCCCGAGTGACGAGTGCCTTTATCCGGTTCAGCGCGAGGGAAACTTTCGATACTTTTTTCAATACCACATTGCCAATCAAATTAAAGCGGGAGGACAAATTGCAACGCGAGCACTTCAGCAATTATTAACCTGAGCGCATGCTTTTAAGCTTTTTTAACAAAATAACGGTAGTTGCCAGCGCCCTCTTCCTGCGATAGCAATTCATGGCCAAGGAAGGTGCAAAACTTGGGAATATCCCGCGTCGTGGCAGGGTCAGTGGCAACTATTTCAAGCACATCCCCAGAGGAAATATCGCGAATTTTATTGTGCAACAACATAACCGGTTCTGGGCAAAAAAGCCCGCAGGTATCAAGTGTGTGATCTGCGACTATAGCCAAACTTAAACTCCAAAATTGTCATCGTTGTGCACAACACGGCGGTTTTCTGCGTTTATGTCGTTAGTCCTTAGCAATAACGCTCCAACTTTCAGTGTCTGGACTAAACACAATAATAGCCTTGTTGTTTTCCAAGGCCATGCGAAGTTGGCTTATTTTTTCCTCCTGGCTTATTTCTGTCTCGCCGTAATCAGTGCCGTCCCGGGTCACCATTTCCTCTAGCAGGCCTTGAAACGCATCCGCGCTCAGCTTCTGCCAGGGGATTTCAACATAATCACTCATGAACAGGTTTACCAAATTTAAGGGTCATTCGATCGCTTTCGCCAATCGCTAAATATTTTTCACGCTGCTGGTCGCCCAGTCGCAAGCTGGGAGGTAAAGTCCAGACACCTGCCGGATGATCGTGATTATCCTTGCTATTGGCATTAATTTCACTGCTATCAAGCAATAAAAACCCAGCGGATTCAGCCAGTGCAATAACCTGCTTTTCAGAGACATAGCCGCTCTTTATCATGGTTTGCAATGAGGCATCCGGATCTGCCCGATGCTCAACCACACCGAAGATACCGCCAGGCTTTAAGGCTTTATATGCGGCGGCAAAAACGTCCTCAGCGACACCTGACTTAAGCCAGTTGTGTACATTGCGAAAGGTAAGCACCTTATCAGCTGAGCCGGCTGGCGCGATATCTCGATACGCTGGCGGCTGCAGTGTGGTAACCACCACTTTTTGATATACCGCGGGATCTTTCGCCAGCTTGGCATCAAAGGCTGAGCGCGACTTATTGTAATAGCTCACATCACTATCTGTTGCAAAGTGTGCTGTGTAGAGCTTGCCGCAATCTTTAACAATCGGTGTCAGAATTTCGGTGTACCAACCCCCACCGGGCCATAACTCTACTACGGAGTCGCAGGGTTGAACGCCAAAGAAAAGCAGCGTTTGCAATGGGTGGCGATACTCATCGCGGAGGTGATTTTGCGCGCTGCGATGGTCTGCATCCAGCACTTCCGCCCACATCAAATCGTTCACCGCCGGTGCCGCGAAAACACTTCCAATACACAAAGACTGGACAAGCACTAGCATACCGATACGTTTCATTTTATTTCCCTTGGTTAACAAATTGCTCGCATTCACGGTGCCTGCTTGGCCAAATGAGCACGCACATGTTCGACTTTATCTGCAATAGTTTTAGTTTGTTCGCGATCAGATCGCGTTCCAATCTTTAACTGGCTTGACAGCCTAGGCGCCCCCATTTCGTGAAGGCGGACATGGCATCGCTTAACCGCTTCCATTACCACCTCCCACTCACCTTCTATATTGGTACCATAAGCGTGTAGTTGATGAGATAAACCCATATCGATGAGAATTAATTGGCATTCTACAATATACGGCGTCAATGATGTTTCAACCCCTAAGGGAGTAATACAAAAATCCACAATCACTTTCATGTCGAAGCCTCTGCCTTTCTATAGTATTACTCTGTTCGTCAGCTAAGACTATAATCTAACACCACCTACGCATAAAAAGGACGACACCGTGAACAACTCTCTTGTCTTTACCTTTTTGGGACTGGATCGCCCAGGACTGGTTGAACGTCTGGCCGACATTGTCGCTGACCACCAAGGCAACTGGCTAGAAAGCCGTATGACCCAGCTCGCCGGCCAATTTGCTGGCATTGCCCGAGTCACCGTTCCCGCAAGTGAGGTCGACGAACTCAGCAATGCGCTGCTAAGCCTTAACATTGAAGGCTTAACAATCAATATCCAACAAGGCCAGATACCGGCAGCTGGCGCCAAGCCAAAACTGTGTAAATTGCATATTCTAGGTAACGACCGCCCGGGAATTGTGCGCGAAGTCAGTCGCGCGCTAAAGCAACAACAAATCAACGTTGTCGAAATGAGCTCGAATATTACCAGCGCCCCAATGAGTGGCGATGCCTTATTTGAAGCCCACGTCAGCGCGGAAATGCCACAAGGATGTAATTTTGATGAGCTGGAAGAAAGCCTCGATACTATCGCGGATCAACTCAGTGTTGATATTGTTTTAAGCTAAAATAATGAACATTAGCCTTGAATCTTTTTCATTACAAAAACCAGCGCTGCGGCCAGCAGCGCTATAAACGTCACACCCAGCACACACAGTAAAAAATACTGCGCAATATCACGCCAGGGCACATCGAAACTCCAAACCGCTGAGCACACCAGCATAACTGTCGCCAATACCGCCAACACCGGTGTTCGATAGCGCTTGTACGCCTTTACATACTCATTTGCCACGTTGTGTTACCGTTTTAATGTACTTGTATCGCTTAGCTTAACGTATCTTCCCGAACCCACTCACAGCGCAGCTTTCCCGTACCCTGCCCCGGCACATGACATTCGTCTTCTGCCTGCCAAACAAAGGTGTGGGTGCCGCTGTAGGCCGTTTGCAGATGCACCGTTGCCGTCACCCAATACATCTTGTGAAGGACCTTCTCAAACTGCTGCAGCCAAGCATCCCATTCATGCTCTATTGCTTTGTAGGAGCTGCCAAAATGAATCACATCGGTCTGGCAATCGCCGAAATCTATGGCGGGTCGCGGTGCCGAAAACATTTCACGACACAGCAAAGGCCAGTCTTCAGACGCTGGCAAAGAGGCTGTCACCAACTGATTATTGTCCCTTCGCTCAGCGACGTCCTCTTTGCTGCGCGCATACAACATATCTGTGATACAACCGTAAACCACCGATTCCTGTGCCATAACACTACCTAAATAAGTATTTCCCAGCGAGTCTACAAAAGCTGCTCGTCATCGGCTAGTTATTTTAAGAATGCTCGGTGATCGCAGATTGTTCGTATAGCGGCGAGCGAAGATAGTGCCAGGCAATGGCAAAGGCGACTGCAGCTGCAAACGCGGCCACGGTAAAACACAAAACCCCGCTTAAGTCCCAAGCCCAGCCACTCAGAACGGCGCCAGCCGCGCCACCTAAACCAAAACTTAAGCCGCTATATAAGGCCATACCTTGGCCCTGATGACCGACAAAAGACCGCCTAATAATCTCGATGCTCGCCGCGTGATAACTACCAAAGCTGGCCGCGTGCAAGCACTGCGCAAAAATGAGTACCACGGGGTATTCGACAAAATAAGCAATTAACAACCAACGCAAACAAGACAAGCCCAAACTCCACAGCACAATATTGCGAAGGCTAAACGCCGCCAACACCCGGTGCATTCCGATAAAAAGGATTACTTCGGCAATCACGCCTAGCGACCACAAAACACCTATTGCGGACTTTGAATAATCCTGTACCTCAAGATAAATACTGAAGAATGTGTAGTACGGGCCGTGGGATAGCTGCAAAAAAAAGCTGATCGCAAAAAATGCCAGCACCGCGGGATGACGCAGAATAACCAATAGAGACGCGCGGGTTTGAGCCCCCCGCTGACTCCCATTTTTTTCAGAAACCAACAAGCTTGCGAGCCAAATACCGCTTAACAATGCGCTAATAAGATAGAGCAGATGAACAATAGGATGGGTATCTAACCACCACCCCACACCCAGAACCGCGACGATAAAACCGATGGAGCCCCACACTCGAATACGACTATAGCGCCCGTAACGCCCGGCGAGATGAGAAAGCGTCACCACATCAAACTGTGCTAGCACCGCATTCCAAAAAAAACTGTATGCCACCACAACAGCGGCCAACCACCAAAAATCCGAGCGGAGATACACGCCGCTGAATGCCACAATGCCGAAAAAAGCCCCATATCGAATAATCCGGCTTCGGTGACCGTAGTGATCAGCCAGCCATCCCCATAGGTTCGGCGCAACGATCTTAGTCGCCATCACCAGAGCCGACAAAACACCAATTTCTTCGGAGCTAAAACCTAGAGATTTAAGGTAAAGGGCCCAGTACGGCACCCAAGTTCCCAATAATGCAAAATAGCAAAAATAGAAACCCGACAAGCGCCAGTACGGCACCGAGGCAGACACACTAATTACGAGTTAGCAGCGGGAATGACTGGTGTTGTGGAATGCACATCGGCATTTTGTGCCCGATTGCGGAGCAAATGATCCATCAACACAATCGCAACCATCGCTTCAGCAATGGGAACCGCGCGAATACCCACACAAGGGTCATGACGACCAGTGGTGATGACTTCAACGGCATTGCCATCGATGTCTACCGTCTTGCCAGGCACGAGAATACTGGAGGTAGGTTTAAGCGCGAGATGGGCCACCAAATCTTGGCCACTGGAGATTCCACCAAGCACACCACCGGCGTTATTAGAGGTAAAACCGTCTGGCGTGAGCTCGTCGCGATGAAGGCTACCTAAAGCATCAACACAATCAAAGCCCGCGCCCAATTCAACACCTTTTACTGCATTTATGCCCATGAGTGCATGAGCGATGTCCGCATCCAGCCGATCGAACACAGGCTCACCCAAACCCACTGGCATACCGCTGGCGACAACGGTTAATTTTGCCCCCACAGAGTCACCGGATTTGCGCAATTTCTGCATATATTCTTCCATTTCCCCCACTTTACTTTCATCGGGACAAAAGAAGGGGTTGGTCTCCACCACACTCCAATCGACATTTTCCACAGCGATCGGGCCGAGCTGAGAAAGATAGCCCCGCACTTCAATTCCGCAGTGTGTTAGCAAATATTTTTTAGCGACCGCACCCGCAGCCACGCGCATGGCCGTTTCCCGCGCAGAGGAGCGACCGCCGCCTCGATAGTCGCGGGCGCCGTATTTTTGTTGATACGTGTAATCCGCGTGCATAGGGCGAAAACGATCCTTAATTTTACCGTAGTCTTTCGATCGCTGGTCGGTGTTTTCTATAAGTAAACCGATCGAGGTACCAGTGGTTTTTCCTTCAAAAACACCGGACAGAATTTTAACTACGTCATCCTCTCTGCGCTGAGTTGTATAGCGAGAGGTGCCTGGTTTGCGGCGATCTAAGTCCAGCTGCATATCCAGTTCGGAGAGCTCAATACCTGGTGGGCAGCCATCGATAATCGCCCCTAAGGCGAGACCGTGGCTCTCACCAAAGGTGGTTACCGTGAATAATTTACCGATGCTATTACCTGACATGAACCTTCCTGAATCGACTTTAATTAGCGCCACACTGCTGACGGATTATACGGCAAAACGACAAAGGCCGTCAGAACCTCATGCAAAACTGTCTGCATATTCAAGCAATTGCTCGCGAGTCATGACAAAGACCCCGTGCCCTCCGCGCTCAAATTCCAGCCACATAAAGGGTACGTTCGGAAAAGCCTCGTCCAAGGCCACGCAGCTATTCCCCACCTCGACTATCAATACGCCGCCGACATTTAGGTGATCTGCGGCATAACGCAAGATTTGCCGAGTAATATCTAAACCGTCAGGCCCAGATGCTAAGCCTAGCGCTGGTTCGCGGTGATACTCCATGGGCATATCCGCAAGGTCTTCGGCATCGACATAAGGCGGGTTGCTGACAATTAAGTCATAGCGTTCACCGGCCAGCCATTCAAAAACATCTGACTGCACAGCGCGAACGCGGTCAGAGAGCTCGTGGCGAGCAATATTTATATCGGCGACATTAATGGCATCAAGAGAGATATCGGCCAAATCAACACTGGCATCTTCAAATTGATAGGCGCAAGCAATACCAATACAACCGCTGCCGGAACAAAGATCAAGGATTCGCTGCGGGTAAATACCAGACAGCCAAGGCTCAAAATCCTGCGCAATTAATTCTGCAATTGGCGATCTCGGCACCAATACTCGCTCATCAACGTAAAAGGATAGCCCTGCAAACCACGCCTCTCGCGTTAAGTAAGCTGCGGGAACGCGCTCAGTAATCCGGCGCTCTAACAGCGACAGAATTGATTCTCGCTCGGCAATAGTTAAGCGGGCATCCAACAGTTCTGCCTCAAAATCGAACGGCAAATTTAAAACATGTGAAACCAAAACCCGAGATTCGTCGTAAGCGTTATCTGTTCCGTGGCCAAAAAACAAACCTGCGCGCCCGAATTCACTGACACCCCAGCGAAGGTAGTCGCGGATGCTAACTAGTTCATTGGTAATATTGTTTACTTGGCTCACGACGATACCCAAAAAATGTAAAACGTAATTTTACACTAGCTAAACAAAGAATCCTGCACTGTTTTAATATGAGTAAAAGCAGCCGCATAAAACAACAGCTATGTTCAAGATCGTTTGGAAACTCACGGCGGGTTTGCTACCATTCCAGCCCCGATAACGCATGAAGGATAAACAGTGGAAAAGGCGTTTGCAGATATTATTAAAAAAATCGGCGAAGATCCGACCCGTGACGGTTTGATAGATACGCCGACTAGAGCAGCAAAGGCGTTTGAGTTCCTGACCGAAGGCTATCGTCGCAATGTAAAAGACGTTGTCAACGATGCCCTATTCGAGTCTGACTGCAATGAAATGGTGGTGGTATCAGATATCGAACTCTATTCCCTGTGCGAACATCACTTGCTTCCCTTTATTGGCAAATGCCACGTTGCGTATATCCCGCGCGGCAAAGTGCTCGGCTTGTCGAAAGTAGCTCGCATCGTCGATTTGTACGCTCGACGCCTGCAAATCCAAGAGGGTCTCACTACCCAAATTGCGAATACGATGATGGACGTCACTGGCGCAGAAGGTGTCGGCGTTATCATTGAAGCCCGCCATATGTGCATGATGATGCGCGGTGTGGAAAAGCAAAACTCGGTGATGCGCACCAGTGCAATGCTCGGCGCCTTTAAAGACAATCAAGCGACTCGCACCGAATTCTTATCTCTTATCAGCATGTAAATGTATCCGCACCAGACGCTATCAGCTCGAATTAGCAACTGGTGTGGATTGTTATCGTGAAAGCCACTTATTTTACGAGCTTTTAGCCCCGATAAAATCCTTAATCCACGCTACCATTTGTACCGATTGCGCTTCCATATGGCAGTGATGCTGACCTTCAATTTCTTTAACAACGAAACGCTTTGTGATATCGAAGGGCCATTTTGGCAACCATTGCCCCAAGCCCTGTTTGGCGGAAATCAGCAGCGCCGGTGACGAAATCGCATCCAGTGCCGCCTGCAACTGGCCAAGGCTTAACTTTACAGGGGAAGCAAATTTCAATCGTCTATCACTGCGCCAATAATAGCGACCGTCGTCTGTCTTTACGCTAGCTCGCTCTACAATTAAAGCGGCGGCTTTGGCCGTCATTGGCGTCGCCCTTATCCTCGCCGCGACCGCCGCCTCAAAACTAGCGTGCCCCTTGTCACCGCGCGGGGATTTGCTATCCGCAAAATCAGTGATATACCTGCCCAATTGCAGCGGAAAGTTGCTATCGGGTTCTGGCGGTGGCAGTAAACCATCTATACAAATCAGATGGCTCACCCTGTCCGGCAGCGTGGCGCTAAGCAGGGTCGAGATATTGGCACCGCGGGAATGACCAATAACAGAAAACTCAGACCAGCCCATTTGATCTACGACGGCGGTAATAACGCGCAAGTCATCCCAAATCGCATAATTTCCAGACGCTGGCTTGTGATCGCTTAAACCGTGACCAGGTAAATCGATGGCCAACACCTGAAAATCTGTCAATTGGGCGGCAATGCAATCAAAGCTAGCCGCGTTGTCCAACCAACCGTGCAAGGCTATAACGGGGAGTCGCGCATCGTCGCCCCACAATTTTGCCGCAATGTTTAAACCTTCAACATTGAAACGTTTTTCACATGCCAAACGAACACTCATCGCCCGTTATGATCGTAATTAGGATAGTGACGAAGCCATTCTAAATTGCCGCAACCCTGCGCAAATACCTCTGCGCTGATAAGGGCCATACTCGCCGGCTGCATACCCCAGTAGCTTTTATTGGCACCGCCATGCCAAGAGGCAATGATATTGCTCAACAGAGGGTTGTGCGACACCACCATTAGTCGCTCGCCGCGAAACGTAGCCAACATTGCTTCTAATTCTGACTGCGGGGTGTCTGGCGTTAATGACGATTTCAATCTTGGTCGCAGCTGCCATTCGCGATTTAAAATCGCGGCGGTTTGAACCGCGCGCTTGTATGGACTCACCCAAAGCTCGTCGGGTCGCCAGGAACTGGCTGCTATCCAGTCCGCCGCTGCATTAACTTCTTGTTCACCACCCGCGGTTAGTTCACGCTCGATATCTGTTTTGGTATCCCACGAGGCTGAACCGTGGCGTATTAACAAAATTTCCATATTACCTATTACATTACTTAATGATGAACTCTACATCGCGGTTTTGCTCAGCACACATCATCGTGCCAATGACCTCGCTGACTTTACGACCATTGTAAATAATATCGTAGAGACCATTTACCAAAGGCATATAAATCCCTAAGGCTTCCGACTGCTCTTTCATTAATCTAAGGGTATTTACGCCCTCGGCAACCTGCCCCAGACTTTCAACCACCTCATTGAGATCACGCCCCTGCCCCAATTCATAGCCAACGCGGTAATTTCGGCTCAGTGGCGACGTGCAGGTGACAAATAAATCGCCGACTCCAGCCAGACCTAAGAATGTCAGTGGATCGGCGCCTTTCATCACTGCGTAGCGACTCATTTCGGCCAAACTGCGGGTCACGAGCATACTGATCGTATTGTGACCACAACCCATAGCAGCCGCCATACCCGCGGTTATTGCGTATACGTTTTTCAGCGCACCAGCCAACTCCACGCCGTACATGTCACTGCCGGCGTAAACTCGAAAGTATGAGCACTGCAAAATATCCTGAACGACGCTACCCACTTCCGGATCTGCGCTTGCAATTACGGTGCCTGTAATCATTCTGGCAGCTAATTCTTTAGCGAGATTAGGACCGCTCATCACGCCTAAACGAACCTGAGGCAGTTCCTCTTTTAGCACCTCGCTCATGAGTTTATTGGTATCGAACTCTATACCTTTGGTGGTGCTAACCAAAATTGTGCCAGGCGCGAGGTAATCGGCGAGCTGGCGCGCAACTTCGCGGCTGGATTTACTTGGTATCGAGAAAAAAACCGCATCACAAGCCGCGACTGCCTCCTTAAGATCTGAACTAGCCCTTAGGGCGGGATTAAGCTGTATACCCGGCAAGTAAACTTCATTTGTGTGTAGCTCATTGACTTCGTCTACACGTGCAACGGTTCTCATCCACTGGCAGGTATCATGTCCATTATCCGCCATGATGTTAGCTATTGCAGTGCCAAAGCTGCCACCACCAATAATCGCAACCTTATATTGTTTTCCCATACTAGACTTAACCCCTGTCTTATTTACTGGGAGTTTATCACTGCTACACCGGACTAAAACAAAAAAGGCGGCTTTCGCCGCCTTTTACTACAAATAAATTATGCACTTAACTCAAGCAAGAGCTTGTTTAACTTGTGAACGTAGCTAGCCGGATCTTCTAGCTGCGCACCCTCCGCCAAATGAGCCTGATCGAACAAGACGTCTACCAAATCAGCGAAACGATCTTCATCACTTTCTTGATCCAGTTTCTGCACAAGCGGATGAGCAGGATTTAGCTCAAAAATAGGTTTGCTCGGTGGCAGCGCCTGCCCAGCAGCTTCCATCATTCGGCGCATTTGCGCCCCCATATCGTCTTCAGTGACAACTAAACACGCGGGGGACTCGGTTAGACGACTAGTGACTCGCACTGTCTCTACTTTTTCAGCCAGGACTTTATTCACTCGCTCGACCAGATCCTTGTGCTCCTCTGCGAGTACTTCCTGTGCCTTTTTCTCTTCCTCATCTTCCAAATCGCCGAGATCCAGTTCGCCGCGACCTACGTCTAGGAAAGACTTGCCATCAAACTCCGCTAAATGGTTCATCAACCAATCGTCTACGCGCTCGGAAAGTAACAACACTTCGATGCCCTTCTTACGGAACACTTCCAAGTGCGGGCTGCTTGACGCTGTCTTATGACTCTCGCCGGCAACATAGTAAATTTTAGTCTGACCTTCCTTCATGCGCGCCACATAATCTTCAAGTGAGTGCGTTTGTTCAGATTTATTGTCAAAAGTGGTCGCAAAACGCAATAACTTGGCGATTTTTTCTTTATTAGTGAAATCTTCCGCAGGGCCTTCTTTCAGCACTTGACCAAAGGCTTTCCAAAACTGCTGGTATTTCTCAACATCACTTTTTGCCAATTTGCTAAGCATATCAAGCACGCGCTTAGTCAAGGCACTCTTCATCGCGTCGACAGCGGGGTCTTGCTGCAGTATTTCTCGAGATACATTTAAAGATAAGTCATTTGAATCAATAACGCCTTTCACAAAGCGCAAATACAAGGGCAAGAACTGCTCAGCGTCGTCCATGATAAAGGTGCGCTGAACGTATAATTTCAGTCCACGCGCAGCATCGCGATTCCATAAGTCCATCGGCGCTTGGCCAGGTAAGTACAGCAAGCTCGTGTACTCTAATTTCCCTTCAACTTTGTTATGACTCCAGTGCAGGGCCGGGCTAAAGCCATGGCTGACGTGCTTGTAGAACGCTTGATACTCTTCGTCAGTCACTTCACTGCGAGAGCGTGTCCACAGTGCAGTTGCACTGTTTACCGACTCAAAACTCGGCTCCGCTTGCTCTTCACCCTCTTTGGCCTTAGGCGGAGTATTCAGCATTTGCACAGGAATACTAATATGGTCGGAATATTTTTTAATGATGGAGCGAACGCGCCAATCGTCTGCAAACTCGCTATCTTCGGGACGCAGATGGAGTACAACCGTGGTACCACGATCAAGCTTTTCGCACTCCTCTACGGAGAAATCCGCTTCGCCAGTAGATTCCCAATGGGTGGCAGATGACGCCGTGTCACCAGCGCGACGGGTAAACACCTCAACGCGCTCTGCAACAATAAATGCCGAGTAAAAACCAACACCAAATTGGCCAATTAACTGAGAATCTTTTTTGCCATCGCCACTGAGATTCTTAAGGAATTCAGCAGTACCTGAGCGCGCAATGGTACCTAAATTGGCAATAACCTCATCGCGTGACATGCCAATACCGTTGTCACTAATGGATAGCGTATTACCTTCCTTATCAAGGGTAACGCGAACTCGAAGATCGGGATCATTTTCAAACAACGCACTATCGGATAGTGCTTCATAGCGTAATTTATCAGCGGCGTCAGAGGCGTTTGATACCAGCTCTCTAAGAAAGATTTCTTTATTGCTATACATTGAGTGAATCATTAACTGCAGCATTTGTTTTGCTTCAGTTTGAAAACCCAGAGTTTCTTTTTCTGCTGTCGACATTGTTGCTACCTTTCTTCAAAAAAATTAAGTGTGGCCACAGCTTCTGTGGTCAGTGTCTATAAGATGGGGCCATCACTTTTTTTTTCAAGACTCAGCGCAATCAAACTCTGGAAGCACCCTTGATAAAATCATGTGTACGTCGACACCTTCAGGCAAACAGCCGTAAACAGCCTGGCCACCACTCAAACGTGAGCGAACAAAGGCGTCCACAACCGGCTGCGGGGCAGATTGCACCAATAGTGCCGCTTGCATCGTCAATGCTAACTGCTCAATCAAATAGCGCGCCCGAAACTCGAGGCTTCCCGGTTTATTGAAGAAAGTTTGCAGCCGCTCTACTGCAGCGTCTAGCAAGGGATAGCTGCCTGCGGATTTAGCCATCTCCTTAAACCAACGCTCCAGCACCGCGGGCGTTTTTTGGAGGGCCCGTAGCACATCTAATGCTTGTATATTGCCCGAACCTTCCCAGATGGCATTAATCGGGGCCTCGCGGTATAGACGCGGCATAATGCAATTTTCAATAACGCCGTTCCCCCCCAAACACTCCATAGCCTCATAAGCGTGGCCGGGAGTGCGTTTACATATCCAAAACTTGCCAACCGCCGTACCTAGGCGCATTAATAGTTGTTCGCTCGGATCATCCGCGTTATCAAGCGCCTTCGCCATGCGCATAGTCAGGGCAAGCGAGCCCTCAACCTCAAGCTGTAGATCCGCTAAGACATTCTGCATTAAAGGCTGATCTATCAAGCGCGCGCCGAATGATGAGCGCTGTTGAGCGTGATTAACGGCTTGGGCAACCGCTTGGCGCTGCCCTGCCGTTGAGCCAACCATGCAATCAAAGCGCGTCAGCGACACCATTTCGATAATCGCCGATACCCCGCGCCCTTCGTCGCCAACCATCCAACCGTGGGCCTGACGCAACTCTACTTCTGACGAGGCGTTAGAGACATTACCCATTTTATTTTTAAGGCGCTGAACGTAAAGCCCATTCTTGGTGCCATCTTCACGCCAACGCGGCACTAAAAAGCAACTCAGGCCACCCTGAGCCTGCGCCAGCATCAAAAAGGCATCGCACATTGGCGCCGATAAAAACCATTTGTGACCGCTTATTGTGTACAAGGCACCATTGCCCGAAGCAGTGATCGGCTCTGCCACGGTGGTGTTCGCACGCACGTCTGAGCCACCCTGCTTCTCGGTCATCCCCATGCCAATGGTGACAGCACTCTTTTCAAAATACGGGACATTGTCAGGCTGATATTTGTTAGCAAGTATTTTCGGCAGCCATGTTGCAGCCAATGCCGGGCTTAACTTTATCGTTGGAACCGATGCGAAGGTCATCGTTAACGGGCAGCCGTGCCCCGCTTCTACCTGCGCCTGCATATAGCTAAGTGCAGCGCGCTTTAGGTGTGCATTTTTAACGCCATCGCGCCAGGGACCGGAGTGAATCCCATTGCTAAGCGCCAATTCCATTAGGCTATGGTAAGCGGGATGGAATTTAACGAGATCGACGCGCCTGCCGAAACGATCGTGAGTATCGAACTGCGGTTTATTCTCATTAGCGTCAAAGCCCCATGCAATCACTTCAGCTTCACCACAACGGGCACCGTGGGCAACAAGGCTCTCGGTATCTTCAACGCCATAG
Organism: Zhongshania aquimaris; assembly: GCF_019312595.1. Classification (GTDB taxonomy): domain Bacteria; phylum Pseudomonadota; class Gammaproteobacteria; order Pseudomonadales; family Spongiibacteraceae; genus Spongiibacter; species Spongiibacter aquimaris. The sequence continues at coordinate 110,870 of NZ_JAHWDQ010000001.1, forward strand.
TGATGAAGGGCTTCTTGAAGAGCGATATCGCTTTTATACAAATTGTAATTTTCCAAGGCAGAGGACTGGTTAAATACCTCGTGAGTTTCACCACTTGTACTTTCAATATGCTCAGCATGCTTTTGTATAAGCGACATACGCCCTCCTCATTGAATATAATTTTGTACTAGGGTTTATATAAAACCCCAACTGCTCTTAAACAAAACTCTCGCAACGCGACTATTGTAAGTGAGTCGCAGCTAGGATGATCCAATGGCCCTAATAGGCTCTCTGCCATTGCGCCAACTAAGGCAGCGGCAGATAAGGACGGAGTCTGCGATACCAATACACCACTATCTACGCCCTCAGCGATCACCGCTTCGAAAAGTGCGGAATAGGCTTTTCGATATTCTAGGCGCGCCAGATCTACTGCCGGATCAACAGGTTCGGCGATTAATGCCCATGCTAGTTTCGGCGCGGCAAATGCGCGCTGGGCAAATACTTCAGCGGCATCCGCGAGACGCACTGCAACCGATAACTCAGCTGACAAGGCGAGCTTGACTGCCTCGAGCTCTCGAATCGTTGCACGTCTAAACACCTCGGTGCTCAATTCATCTTTATTGTTAAAGTAGCGATACACAGTGCCGACACCAACACCCGCCTTTGAGGCGACAGCTTGGATGGTGAGAGCGGCAAACCCGCCCTCCCTCACCAAGGATTCTGCTGCACGAAGCAAACCCGACTTTTGCGCAAGCTTGCGCTGTTTTACCATCGGTGTTTCGCGATATGCCATATAGACTCCCTAAGACGCTAAAGAAGTGAATCATGATTCACTTCTTTAATCAAGACTCAGCTAATTGATTATGTCTGCCCTTAAACGCAAAAAGGCGGCCGAAGCCGCCTTTTCTAACAATACCAACTGAACTTACCAGCCGGTAATTTCTTTCAGCGCTTTGCCGATATCCGCCAGCGAGCGAACAGTTTTAACACCAGCGTCTTGCAGTGCCGCAAACTTCTCGTCAGCAGTACCTTTACCACCAGAGATAATCGCGCCAGCATGGCCCATGCGCTTACCAGCAGGTGCGGTAACACCAGCAATGTAAGATACAACAGGCTTGGTCACGTTTGCTTTGATGTACGCAGCAGCTTCTTCTTCAGCAGTACCACCAATCTCACCGATCATCACAATCGCTTCGGTTTGTGGATCATTCTGGAACATTTCCAAAATGTCGATGAAGCTTGAACCAGGAATCGGATCACCACCGATACCTACGCAAGTAGACTGACCAAAACCATAGTCAGTAGTCTGCTTAACTGCTTCATAGGTCAAAGTACCTGAACGAGATACGATGCCCACTTTACCTGGCAAATGAATATGACCAGGCATAATGCCAATCTTAGACTCACCTGGAGTGATAACACCTGGGCAGTTTGGTCCGATCAGACGCACACCCATCTCATCGCACTTCACTTTACATTCCAGCATATCCAGCGTTGGAATGCCTTCGGTGATACAAACAATCAGTTTGATACCGGAAGTGGCTGCTTCAAGGATAGAGTCTTTACAAAATGCGGCGGGAACGTAAATTACTGAAGCTTCTGCACCAGTAGCATTAACCGCATCGGCAACAGTATTAAATACTGGCAAGCCCAAATGTTCTTGACCACCTTTGCCCGGCGTTACACCACCGACCATTTTTGTACCATAAGCGATGGCTTGCTCAGAGTGAAAAGTACCCTGTGCGCCGGTGAAGCCTTGGCAAATAACTTTAGTATCTTTGTTAAGTAAAACGCTCATTATTTACCCTCCGCTGCTTTAACGACTGTTTCAGCCGCTTCAGTGAGGCTGTTAGCAGCGATAATGTTCAGGCCGCTTTCTGCAAGAATCTTGGAGCCAACATCTGCATTGTTACCTTCTAGGCGAACAACAACAGGGATCTTAACGCCCACTTCTTGTACTGCACCGATGATACCGTCTGCGATCAAATCACAGCGTACGATACCGCCAAAAATATTTACCAGAACCGCTTTCACGCTGTCGTCTGACAAAATAATTTTGAATGCTTCAGAAACACGCTCTTTAGTTGCACCACCACCTACATCGAGAAAGTTGGCAGGAGCGCCACCGTGCAATTTAACGATATCCATGGTGCCCATCGCCAAGCCAGCGCCGTTTACCATGCAGCCGATGTTGCCATCTAGCGCGACATAGTTAAGTTCAAAGCTCGCAGCGTGCGCTTCACGTGCATCTTCCTGTGAAGGATCATGCATTTTTTTCAATTCAGGATGGCGATACATTGCATTGCTATCAACAACCAGTTTGGCGTCTAGGCAGTGCAAATTACCTTCACTGGTAATAACCAGCGGGTTGATTTCCATCAACGCAAGGTCTTTGTCTTGGAACAATTTAGCCAAGCCCAAGAAAATATTTACAAACTGCTTAACCTGAGTTGGGTTTAAACCCAATTTGAACGCCAGTTCGCGACCTTGGTATGGCTGAGCGCCAGTCATCGGATCGATAATTGCCTTGAGAATCTTCTCTGGAGTCTCTTCTGCAACTTTCTCGATCTCAACACCACCTTCGGTAGATGCCATGAAAACGATACGACGTGAAGAGCGGTCTACAACCGCGCCCAAATACAACTCTTGATCAATGTCAGTGCACGACTCAACTAAGATTTTAGAGACGGGCTGACCATGTTCATCTGTCTGATAAGTTACCAGGTTTTTACCTAGCCACTTTTCAGCAAATGCCTTGATCTCTTCTTTGCTGCTAACTAGCTTAACGCCGCCAGCTTTGCCTCGGCCACCAGCGTGAACTTGGGCTTTAACTACCCATTTGTCGCCGCCAATTTTATCAGCTGCTGCTGCAGCTTCTTCCGGGGTATCACAGGCATATCCTGTAGAAACAGGTAGCCCGTATTCAGCAAACAACTGTTTGCCCTGGTACTCGTGAAGGTTCATGTTGGAATTACCATCTCGGTCTGTGGAAGTGTTAAGCGAGTTAGATCCTGTCAGTGACTTGGCCCGCTCCCTCTGCACATTGCAGTAACAACGCGAAATCGGGATGCGTATTTTCCCGAATTTCGCGCACTACCGCAAATCTATTTACGCTTCTTGCGATTCGGCATGTGTATAGCCTGTCCATTTACCGCTAACGCGGCCTCATGAACAGCTTCAGACAGCGTTGGATGACCAAATACAGTCAAGCCAATATCTTCCGCTGAAGAGCCAAATTCCATAGCGATAACAATTTGTTGCACTAAATCCGCTGCACTGGCACCGATAATATGGCAACCAAGAATACGGTCAGTCTCTTCGTGGGCGAGCATTTTAACCATGCCCGTTGAGTCATTTGCAGCTACAGCTCGGCCGATAGCCGCAAATGGGAAAGTACCGACTTTATACGGAACACCCTCTGCTTTCAGCTGCTCTTCGGTTTTACCTACGCCGGCGATCTCTGGGTGAGTATAAATCACCGAAGGGATGCAATCGTAGTTCATCGTGACTTTGTGACCAGCAATACACTCTACCACCATCACGCCCTCTTCAGACCCCTTGTGGGCGAGCATTGGGCCACGAACCACGTCACCTATAGCGAATACGCCAGCGGCATCGGTTTTGCAGTGATCGTCAACAAAGATAAAACCGCGCTCATCAAGATTAACACCACAATCAGGGGCAAGTAGACCATTGCTCATGGGCTTACGACCAACGCACACAATCAACTTATCAAAGATTTCGGTTTTCTCTTCGTCGTTGTGGGTATAACTTACTTCAACTTTACCCTTGGCAGTGTTGGTCGCAGTAACGCGTGCACCCAAACGAATATCTAAGCCTTGCTTCTTAAAGACTTTTGCCGCTTCTTTTGCAATTTGGCTATCTACAATAGGCAGGAAAGTGTCCAAAGCTTCTAGTAGCACTACTTCACTACCTAAACGGGACCAAACGCTACCCAACTCTAAACCGATAACCCCAGCGCCAATTACACCAAGCTTGGCAGGCACGCTTTGAAACTCCAACGCACCTGTAGAGTCAACGATAATGTCTTGATCTACCGGCGCCGGAGGAATTGCCACCGGGATAGATCCAGTAGCGATAATAATGTTCTCCGCTTCGAGAATGCTCGTGCTGCCGTCAGCGGCGGTCACTTCTACTTTTTTACCAGCAAGTACCTTGCCTAAGCCTTCAATAGAGGTAACGCCATTTGCTTGGAAAAGGCCTCCGATACCACCAATCATTTGCGCAACGACAGCATCTTTGCGCTTGATCATTGCGGGCACATCAATCGTTACGTCCCCAGTGCCAATACCATGATCAGCAAAGTTGTCCTTCGCTTCATGATATTTGTAACTGCTATCGAGCAGGGCTTTAGAGGGAATACATCCCACATTTAAGCAGGTGCCACCCAAGGCCAATTTGTCACTTTTGTTACGCGCCTTTTCTACGCAGGCGGTTTTCAAACCTAGCTGCGCTGCGCGAATCGCGGCAACATAACCCGCTGGGCCAGAACCAATTACTACCACATCAAATTTCGACATTTCCACTTCCCGTTCTGTCGTTTGCAGCAGGTAAGCCTACCTTCCGCCAACCACTGCTGAAAAATACACGCGCCGGCGTATTCCGGCGCACTCAATTAAACTTCTAGCAAAATACGCGCTGGATCTTCAATTAAGTCTTTAATCGCTACTAGAAATTGCACCGCGTCTTTACCATCGACCAAGCGGTGATCGTAAGACAGCGCCAAGTACATCATCGGCAAAATAACAACTTCGCCATTTACCGCCATTGGGCGATCCTGGATTTTATGCATTCCCAAAATGGCAGTTTGCGGCGGGTTTAGAATTGGCGTTGACAGCAAGGAACCGAACACACCACCGTTGGTGATAGTAAACGTACCGCCTGTCATATCTTCCATGCTTAGCTTGCCATCTTTAGCGCGCAAGCCGTATTCGCGGATCTTCTCTTCAATTTTAGCCATGCTCATGTTTTCAGCATCGCGAAGTACCGGAACAACCAAACCTTTCTCAGTTGATACCGCTACACCGACATCCTGATAGCCGTGATAAACCACATCATCGCCGTCAATAGATGCGTTTACCGCGGGGAAACGCTTCAGCGATTCACAGGCCGCTTTCACGAAGAAGCCCATAAAGCCCAAGCGGGTGCCGTTGTGCGATTTTTCAAACAAATCTTTATATTGATTGCGCAAATCCATAATCGGCTTCATGTTGACTTCGTTAAATGTCGTCAACATCGCAGTCGTGTGCGTCGCCTCCAGAAGACGCTCGGCAATACGCTTGCGCAAGCGCGTCATTGGCACGCGCTTTTCAACTCGCTCACCGGCAGGCACATCTACCGCTGGCGCAGTGGCAGGTGCTGGCGCCGGTTTCGCAGCGGGTGCCGCGGCAGGCTTAGGCTTATACGCAGCAACGTCTTCTTTAGTAATAACGCCGCCCTTGCCAGTACCGGTAACAGCGGCCGCATCAATGCCTTTTTCATCTAACATTTTACGCGCTGCGGGACTGATCTTGAGATCGGCTGCGGCAGCCGGTGCGGTAGCTTCTTCCGCTGGCTCAGCAGAAACGCTTGCTGATGCACCCTCCTCAAACAAGGCAACGACCTCATCGCTTAGAACCGTATCGCCTTCGCCTTTTATAATTTCTTTCAATACGCCGTCCGCAGGCGCCACAACTTCAAGAACCACTTTATCCGTTTCAATATCTACCAAGGGTTCATCACGGGTCACCGCTTCGCCGACTTTCTTATGCCATGTTGCAATAGAACCGTCTGCTACTGATTCCGGAAATGTTGGCGCTTTGATTTCAGTACTCATCACTCTTCCTGTCATTAAATTCGCTGTACGAGACAGTCTTTATAAGTTGATTAAAACCTTAAAGTTTTAATGCCTGTTTAATAAATTTCTCTTGCTGTTCAAGGTGCAAAGCCATGTATCCAGCTGCAGGTGATGCAGAAGGCTCACGCCCCACATAACCCAACAAAAGGTTTTTCTCCGGCTTAAAGCTGCGAATCACTCGGGTCATACGGTGGCGACTGTTATACCAAGCACCTTGGTTGCGCGGCTCTTCCTGACACCAAACCACCTTCTTGAGGTTTGGATAACCCGCAATCGCATTGCGCAAATCGTCATAAGGGAATGGATATACTTGCTCTAGACGAACAATGGCTACCGAGTCTTTACTATGCTCACGACGAGCTGCTCGCAAGTCGTAGTAGACTTTACCGCTGCACAAAATCATCCGCGTGACTTTAGACTTATCGATATCGTCGGTCTCGTCGATCACATTCTGGAAATGACCTTCGGTTAATTCCTCAATGCTTGAAACGGCCTCTTTATGACGAAGCAAGCTCTTCGGCGACATTACCACCAGTGGGCGGCGCAGAGGCCGAATCGCCTGACGGCGCAGCATATGGTAAACCTGCGCAGGCGTCGACGGGATACACACTTGAATATTGTGCTCAGCACAAAGCTGCAAGAAACGCTCTAAGCGAGCAGACGAATGCTCTGGTCCCTGCCCTTCATAGCCGTGTGGCAGCAACATGGTAAGTCCACACAGACGCCCCCACTTCAATTCACCACTGCTAATAAACTGGTCAATAACAACTTGGGCACCGTTGGCAAAGTCACCAAACTGCGCTTCCCAAATTACTAGGGAGTCTGGCTGAGTGGTCGAATATCCATACTCGAACGCAAGTACTGCCTCTTCCGATAACAAGGAGTCGAAAATAGAAAAGCTAGGTTGATCTGCAGCCATATTCTGCAGTGGAACATACCGGCTCGCATCGCTCTGGCTATGCAGCACTGCATGACGATGCGAAAAAGTACCGCGACCGACATCCTGGCCGGTTAGGCGTACTTTATGACCTTGCTTTAGCAGTGACCCATACGCCAAAACTTCGGCAAAGCCCCAGTTTATCGGCATAGCGCCAGCAGCCATCTTGCGACGGTCTTCATAAATCTTGGCCACCTGACGCTGTACGACAATACCTTCTGGTACCGCATTGACGAGGTCGGCTGTTTCTTTTAACAATTTGGGATCGATTGTGGTATCACCGGCAACATCCCAAGCGTGACCAAGATAAGGCGTCCAATCAACAAACAGTTCAGTATTTGGCTGCATCACTAGACTTTTGGCAACGTGCTCACCGTTATCAAGTGCCTGACGATAATCGTCAGCCATTTTATCGGCTAAGTCTTTAGTTACAGCCCCCTCTTCAAGTAATTTATTAACATACAGCTCGCGTGTTGTTTTTTGCTTGCTGATCTTGCTATACATCAATGGCTGTGTGCCCGAGGGCTCATCAGCTTCATTGTGACCACGGCGGCGATAGCAGATAAGGTCGACAACGACGTCTTTCTTAAACTCTTGACGGAAATCTGCAGCCAACTGACTGACAAACAATACCGCTTCAGGGTCATCACCATTAACATGGAATATCGGCGCCTGAACCATTTTTGCTACATCGGTACAGTATTCAGTCGAACGCGCATCTTCTTGCAGACTAGTGGTAAAACCAACCTGATTATTGATAACAATATGAACCGTGCCACCCGTTTTGTACGCACGGGTTTGAGACATTTGAAATGTCTCCATCACCACGCCTTGACCGGCAAATGCTGCATCGCCGTGCAATACAATGGGGACAACCTTGTCGCCAATTGGGTCGTTTCGGCGATCCTGTCTCGCTCGCACCGAACCCTCTACCACCGGCGAAACGATTTCTAAATGCGATGGGTTAAACGCCAAGGCCAAGTGAACTTCGCCGCCTGGGGTCATCACATTAGACGAGAAGCCTTGGTGGTATTTAACGTCTGCTGAGCCTTGGTATTTAACTTTACCTTCAAACTCGTCAAATAATTCAGCGGGGCTTTTGCCCAGGATATTAACCAGTAAGTTTAAACGGCCGCGGTGAGCCATTCCGATAACCATTTCTTTTGCGCCGTAAGAACCAGCACGCTGGATAATGGCATCCATCATCGGGATTAAGCTTTCTCCACCCTCAAGACCAAAGCGTTTGGTACCTGGGTATTTGGAGCCAAGCGATTTCTCCAAGCCCTCCGCAGCGGTTAAGCGCTCCAGCAAATGGGTGCGCACCTCTAGCCCGTACTGCGGCTGAGACCGAACGCTCTCCATGCGCTGCTGAATCCAGGTGCGCTCGCGGGTATCCACGATATGCATAAACTCTGCGCCGACCGAGCGACAATAAGTCGAACGCAAGGCATTGTAGATTTCTTTTAAGGTCGCCTGGTCTTTGCCAATATAGAGACTGCCAGTTTGGAAAGTAGTGTCAAAATCGGCTTCAGTCAGCTGGTGATACTGGAGCTCAAGATCGGGGACCCGTGCGCGCTGCCACAAACCCAATGGATCGAGTTCTGCCTCCTGATGACCACGCTGCCGATAGGCACTGACCAACTGAATAACTCTTACCTGCTTGCGCTCGTGAACACTAATATCGCTGCTCACTGGACCGCTATACCGAATAGGCGTCTTCGCTAATTGCGCAAAATGATCGCGAATCGGCGAGTGAGGGATATCGTGAGTGGTTTTTTCGCTTACGCGGGGTAACTGTTGAAAATAATCACGCCATTCGTCGGAAACGGCATTGGGATCTGTGAGGTAGGCTTCATACAACTCTTCTACGTAAGTCGCATTGCCGCCAGATATATGTGAGCTCTTCCATAAAAGCTCCATTGAGTTTTTCTGCATTCCTGTCCACCTAAAAATAAGGGAAGTGGCAGTTCGAATGATTCTGGCCCGATAAGGCCTTCCTCACCCTGTGTAGTCCAGCGACATCAGTGTACGCCGCAGAACCGACTCTCACCACAGGGAACGTTTCTTCCCTCTTATACGCTTTAACGCTCATATAGTGCCGGTAAGCACCGAGTTGTATTTTATTTGGCGCTGCTCGTAAGCAGCGCCAGAGGACTAACTATACGCAGAGTTTTATAGCTCGGCCAAAGCCGAGGGAATACTTAAGTTGCTCTGCTTAGCAACATATTCCGAATATGTCCGATTGCCTTTGTAGGGTTTAAACCTTTCGGGCAAACATTGACGCAGTTTTGAATACCGTGGCAACGGAAAACACTGAATGGATCATCAAGATCACTCAAGCGCTCCTCAGTCGCGGTATCCCGACTGTCGGCCAAAAAGCGATAAGCCTGTAACAAGCCACTTGGACCAATAAAACGATCAGGGTTCCACCAGAAAGACGGGCAAGCCGTTGAACAGCATGCACAAAGAATGCACTCGTACAAACCATCCAATTTCTCGCGCTCTTCAGGGGACTGAAGGCGCTCGATCGCGGGAGCCGGCGTGTCGTTTAGCAAGAATGGCTTAATCTTCTCATACTGCTTGTAGAAAAGACTCATGTCGATAACGAGGTCACGAATTACCGGCAAACCAGGCAGCGGACGCAATACTAATTTATTGCCACCTTTGCCATTTTTTAGCGCTTCGGAAATCGGCGTAATACAGGCCAAGCCATTTTTGCCATTGATATTCATACCGTCTGAGCCACATACACCCTCACGGCACGAGCGGCGGTAAGCCAAAGAAGGATCGCTGCCTTTCAACAACTCGAGAACATCTAATACCATCAAGTCTTTGCCTGCGGTATCAAGCTCCACTTCCTGCATGTACGGTTCCTGATCAGTTTCAGGATTGTAACGATAGAGACTAACTTTCAACATATTCGTTTTCCCCTGAATCAGTACGTACGAATTTTTGGTGCAAACGCTTCACGTGTTTTAGGCGTAAAGTTTACCGCCCGCTTACCAACACGCTTCTCACTAGGGAAGTACACAGAGTGGCAAAGCCAATTGTCATCATCGCGCTCTGTGAAATCTTCACGAGCATGAGCACCACGGCTCTCATTGCGCGCTTCAGCGGCGATTGCAGTCGCCTCGGCAACTTCAAACAAGTTATGAAGCTCAAGTGCTTCAATACGCGCTGTATTGTAGGCGTTGCTCTTGTCTTCAAGGTGCGCGTTTTCAATGCGAACACGAAGTTCAGCCAGCTTTTTAATACCTTCCTGCATAAAGTCACCGCGACGGAATACGCCAAAGTGGTTTTGCATGATGGTTTGTAACTCAGTGCGCAACGCCGAAACGCTTTCGCCTCCAGTTGTATTGTTGATCTTATTCAAGCGCTCCATAGCCACTTCAATATTGGCCTCAGAGGCGTCCTTCATTTCAATGCCTTCACGCAGACTCTTTTCAATAAACAAGCCTGACGCGCGACCGAATACGACCAAGTCTAACAGCGAGTTACCACCCAAACGGTTCGCACCGTGCACAGATACGCACGCCACCTCACCGCAGGCATACAAACCTGGGATAACTGTGTCGTTGCCGTCGGCATCAACAGTCAGAGCCTGACCGTTAACATTGGTTGGAATACCACCCATCATATAGTGACAAGTCGGCACCACAGGAACCGGCTCTTTTACCGGATCAGCGTGAGCAAAGGTCCGCGACAGCTCACAGATACCCGGAAGACGACTTTCCAATACTTCTTCGCCAAGATGATCCAGCTTCAAGTAAACGTGATCGCCATTGGGGCCGCAGCCACGACCTTCAAGAATTTCCAAGGTCATTGAGCGCGCGACGACGTCGCGACCAGCCAAATCTTTAGCATTTGGGGCGTAACGCTCCATGAAGCGCTCGCCATCTTTATTGACGAGGTAACCGCCCTCACCGCGACAGCCTTCTGTTACAAGTACGCCAGCGCCGGCGATACCGGTTGGGTGGAACTGCCACATTTCGATATCTTGCACTGGAAAGCCAGCACGCAAAGCCATACCCACGCCGTCACCGGTATTGATATGAGCATTGGTAGTAGAAGCATAAATACGACCAGCACCACCGGTTGCGAATACGGTAGCCTTAGATTTTACATAGACCACTTCGCCAGTTTCGATGCAAATGGCAATAACACCGACCACTTCGCCATCGTCGTTTTTAACCAAATCAGTGGCGTACCACTCATTGAAAAACACGGTATTGTTTTTCAGGTTACCTTGATAAAGGGTGTGAAGCAGCGCGTGACCAGTACGGTCAGCCGCAGCACAGGTACGAGCAGCCTGACCGCCCTCACCAAAATTCTTAGACTGACCACCGAAAGGACGCTGGTAAATACGGCCTTCTTCGGTACGCGAAAAAGGCATACCCATGTGATCCAATTCGTATACAGCTTCAGGGCCAACCTGACACATATACTCAATGGCTTCTTGGTCACCGATATAATCAGACCCTTTTACCGTGTCATACATATGCCACTGCCACTGATCTTGTGGATCTGAGCTAGCAATCGCACAGGTAATACCACCCTGAGCCGACACTGTGTGCGAACGCGTTGGAAATACTTTAGAAATTACAGCTGTTTTGTAACCTGATTGCGCCAACTGCAATGCCGCGCGCATACCTGCGCCGCCGCCGCCAACAATTACACCATCAAAAGAAATTGTACGAATATTAGCCATTGTTTAACTCCAAAGAATCTGGATGCCCCAAACGAGGTAGGTGAATAAAACAACAGCTGACGCTGCCTGAAACGCCAAGCGCAGCACTGTGCCTCGACCACCCATCATTCGTTCAGTTAAATAGTCGGTAGAGACAGACCACAAACCGATCCAGGCATGCGCAACAATGGACAACACCGCAGCCGTACTAAAGACACGCATAAAGGTGCTGTCAAAATAGCCGCTCCACTGCGCGTAGGTCAGCTCTGATCCGCTGCACAGCAAATAAAAACCAACTACCAGCATATACGCCAGCAACACCACACCAGAAACCCGCTGAACCAACCAGTCAGACAAGCCGCTGCGGCCTAAATTCGTTACTGAACTTACCATATCCACAACCCCGTCAGCAGAACCAATACCGCCGTAACAACCAACACCAATTTCGCGCCAGTCTCACCACCTTTCATAGTCTCACCGATACCAGCATCCATCACCAAATGCTTTACACCGGCAGCAGAGTGGTAGCTTAAACCGATCAACACGGCCCAAATACTTAACTTGCCCCAGAACGATGCCAAACACGTCTTAGCTTGAGCAAACCCTTCAGGGCCATCCAAGCTGGTGCCAAGGAACCAAAACAGCAGGGCTACGCCCGCCACAAGAAACACACCACTAATGCGGTGTAAAATAGAGGTATATGCGGTAATCGGCAGCGCGATTGTCCCGATATCCAGGTTTACAGGTCGTTTATCGTTCACGGTATTTGCCACACTTTTAATTTCTGGCTCGATTTTTACGAGCGGTTTAAAGGGAGTGGATCAATCAGATACCGAACTCTCCAATCCGGCATCGCTTCTTTAGGAGCAGGAGTAGGTAAACTCCCGTAGAAACGCCGCGCATTATAGGGCCATCGAAGTGCAATTACAAACCCTTACGCCTCCGTAAATCAGCTGCAAAAAACTCGAATATCAAGGGCTTAAAGCGCTATTTCGCACCATTATGGCGCCATACAATTTTTGAGTCCGACCCAAATTGGCGCACAATAATTAGCAGACATTTATGTACAAACTACAAAAACCTGCCCACTCCGATCATTTAGAATTCCATCCGAGACAATAGCAGGCTAAAATATGCGACCGTTGACAAAACATTTCAGCTCTCTATATTTGTCACTCCCGCAAAAGCGGATTTCCCCTCTGTTACTCTTGGCAATACCTTGCCGGATGCTAGACAAGGGGTACTAACGCCACAAGCTATGTCCAAAAGTTACAGGAGCCCGTCCCAATGAGCGATAAGAAAGCAAGTCTGAGTATCGATGGAAAAACGCTGGACCTTAAAGTCCACTCTGGCACCATCGGTCCTGACGTCATCGAAGTCAGCGCCCTGACGGGGAACGGATACTTCACTTATGACCCCGGCTTCGTTTCAACAGCCGCATGTGAATCAAAAATTACCTATATTGACGGCGACAAAGGCGTATTGCTGCACGGCGGCTACCCCATTGAGCAACTCGCAGAACAATCAGATTATCTAGAAACTTGCTACCTCTTGCTTTACGGCGCCCTGCCAAACGCGACCCAGAAAGAAACCTTTGTCAATAAAGTGCGTATGCACACCATGGTCAACGACCAAATGAGCACCTTTTTCAAAGGTTTCCGCCGCGATGCTCACCCTATGGCGATCATGTGTGGTGTGGTTGGCGCGCTGTCTGCGTTTTACCACGACTCACTCGACATTACTGACGAAAAGCACCGCGAGATTTCAGCGATTCGCCTAATTGCAAAAATGCCAACCTTGGCGGCAATGACCTACAAATACACCATTGGCCAGCCTTTCATGTACCCACAAAATCACCTCAGCTACGCAGAAAACTTTCTGCACATGATGTTCGGCAACCCTTGCGAACAAGACAAGGTAAATCCCGTACTTGCTAAAGCAATGGACAAAATTTTCCTCTTGCACGCTGACCACGAACAAAATGCATCAACGTCTACCGTGCGCTTAGCTGGTTCAACTGGCGCCAACCCATTTGCCTGTATATCCGCTGGCATTGCAGCACTGTGGGGACCATCACACGGCGGCGCGAACGAAGCTGTATTGGACATGCTAAACGAGATCGGCGACGCTTCGCGCATCGACGAGTTTGTTGCTAAAGCGAAGGACAAAGATGACCCATTCCGCCTGATGGGCTTTGGTCACCGGGTTTACAAAAACTTCGACCCACGCGCTAAGGTAATGAAACAAGCTGCCGACGAAGTGCTGGCAGAACTAGGTTTAGAAAACGATCCCCTTTTAATTATCGCTAAACGTCTAGAGCAAATCGCACTGGAAGACGAATATTTTATTGAAAGAAAACTCTATCCAAATGTCGACTTCTACTCAGGCATTATTCTGAAAGCGATTGGCATTCCGACAAGCATGTTTACCGTAATTTTTGCCCTGGGACGCACCCCAGGCTGGATCGCACACTGGAATGAAATGATAAGCGGCAGCTACCGTATCGGTCGCCCTCGCCAGCTTTACACTGGACCAGCTCAGCGCGATTTTGTACCGTTAGACAAACGCTAATTAATAAAAAAGGCCGCTATCGCGGCCTTTTTTATTTCCATTTAATCGCCGTTGCAGCAAAGGTGATGCTAAAACGTTTTATATTCAAAACCCATTTCAGCGCCGTCCACCGAATCCCCATAAGCATCTAATTTACTATTTTTATCGAACTCTGCGCCCTCCTTGATACGAAGTTTCGTTTTTAACTTTAAACGCCGCTCCTCACTTTTGTTCTCCTCAAACCAAGTTTCAACGCCATAGCGGCTTTCTTGCTGCGTATTCCAATCTTGTGTATTTAACTTCTCACTGCTTGGCAAACTTAAATCCAAGGGCTTTAATTCCTGTGATGACGTAACGGAAGCTGGTATCGCTGGCACCGAAACTATTGGCTTTTTTGCCTCGACACTACCTTGCTTTACTACAATCACATTAGATTTCTGCTCCTGCAGCACTGCGCCTTCCTGCTTAACTTTTTCACCGCACGCGAGCAGTAGCACACTAAAAAAAATCATCAACAAATAACGACTCAACATACTTACCTTTCAACTTATTTAAAGACAATCCACAAACCCTAGTACTCCTTCAATTTAATATTGCCTGATGCCAAAGTTTGTAGATTGAGGAACGACATGCCTTCAGGCTGGACGCCCGTCAGGGCACCCCGAAAGGGTTTATCAAACCCAACATGGCGCGATGCTCTACCAACGCTTGTTGGGTATCGCTACCGCTCCACACAACCTACAAAGTCACACGTCATTTTCAAATTGAATGAGTACTAGTCCAATTGGACAATAGCCAAGATCACGAGTGGCGTATACATTTAGCTCATTTTACACCACCAAAAAATAAGGAATATAAAATGAGCAGACTAGCTGGAAAAGTCGCCATAATCACTGGCGCCGCTCGCGGCATGGGTGCGGTAACAGCTAAGTTATTCGTAGAACAAGGCGCTAAGGTTATTATTGCAGACATTCTCGACGACGTCGGCGAGTCCTTGGCTACCTCACTTGGCAACAGTGCTCAGTATGTACACGCCGATGTATCAAGCGAGGCTGATTGGGTAAAACTCGTAAGTGAAGCGGAAAAGCTAGGCCCTTTAAATATTCTAGTAAACAACGCCGCGATATTACACGCCGCCTCCATTGCCGATTCCAATGCCGAGGACTATATGCGGGTTATAAAAATCAACCAGCTAGGCACCTATTTGGGTATTCGCGCGGCGATAGCGCCAATGAAAAAAGCCGGCGGCGGCTCTATTATAAATATTTCATCCATCGATGGCCTACAAGCAAAAAATGGCCTGTCTGCCTATGTCTCAAGCAAATGGGCGGTACGAGGCCTTAGCAAATCAGCTGCAATTGAATTAGGGCCCCATAAAATTCGAGTGAACACGGTTCATCCAGGCGGGATATTCACCGCCATGCACGGCGCAGAAGGCCAAGCTGAGCCATCCGAACAGGACAATGCATTTTACGTTAACCACGCTCTACCCCGAGTAGGTTTACCAATTGAGGTGGCAAATATGTCCTTATTTCTAGCCTCTGACGAGAGCAGCTACTCAACTGGCGCAGAGTTTCTCGTCGACGGTGGCTGGCAGGCGGGGCTCCGTCTCAGCATGTTGCCAAGCTCTTGATTTAGGCGACATCTAAACAAACACTGGAAAGCTAGCAAAGGGTCTTCTATATTGGGCGGGTAACTACGATTTCGTCTGTGGAGGACCCAATGGACACCGAACTACATACAATGAACTTGCTCTTTGACCAGCTTGGCCTGCCTAGCGAAGACAAAGAGATAGAGCGTTTCATTGTGCGACACCGCCCCCTACCCAGAGGCTTACAAATTCACGAAGCAAGCTTCTGGAAACCAGCACAGGCACAATTTCTTAAAGAGTCACTAGATATTGACGCCGAGTGGGCCGAACTTGTCGATGAGTTGGATGCACGCCTGCGCTATTAGCGCAGGTAGTACACCACGATTTAACTATTCCCTTCGTCTAAACCGATATAGCTAATCTTTGGGTACGATACCCATTTAAATATCTGTTGATAACTGCAAATCATGCACTTATGCGGAATTTCACCCGTCGACGGATTCATCTCTCCCGCGCTTACCATCATGCCGTGTCCGCATTTATCGCAAACATAATTTACTTCTATCGCTTGTACCGGGCGTTTTATTTCAGGCATTGACAGAATCTCGTATTAAAGCGGACCGTTACCCGTATTAGGTGCAGGATCGGCACTCGGTGGTGTTTGACTAGGCTGCGTTGTTTGCTTTTGACTTGCAATCCCCTTTTTTGCTCGCTCCAACTCTTTTTCCACTGAATCAATCATAGCGGACCAGCCGTGAATCAGAGCGTCGTTTGCGCTTTCAATTAAGCCGCCTAGCGAATTCTGCTTCATTGTGTCTAATTCTGCTTTAGCTGACTGGATCCGTTCATCAATACTATCCACCCGCTGCGACAAACTTATCAACTGAGTATTTAAGGCGTTTCGATAAGCCCGCTCATCTCGATACTGCCAATACTCAAAGGCGAGCAAAACAAATACAATAATGGCTGCGAGCAACACACCAACGGATGATTTCATAGACACCTCTACCGCACTTTCACGCATTAAAAATAGAGCTTAATCTCTAAAGACATTACTATGCTACGAGAATAAAGCATAGGCCAACTTTATATACCGCACAGCCAGCCGCGACAATCATTTACGCATTAGGGAATTCCGTACAGAATGAAATTACAGCTACTTCTCACCGGTAATGAGCTTATGGCCGGCGATACTATTGACTCAAATTCAGCCATGATAGCCGAGCTCATAACCGACTACGGATGGCGTATCGGAAAAAAAGTGACGGTTGGTGACAACCTTCAATTACTAGAGAATCAAATTCGCAGCCTAGCTGCGGAGTGCGAAGTACTCATTATAAACGGCGGTCTCGGACCAACCGTGGACGACATGACGTCTCTAGCCCTTGCGAAGGTGACGGGCAACACCATCTGCGAGCACCCGGAAGCCCTGGCTCATTTGACTCAGTGGTGCGAGCAAAAAGGATTTCGCCTCAATGCATCAAACCTAAAACAAACCATGTTGCCAGCTGGCTGCGATATTATCGCCAATACCAGGGGCAGCGCGGTCGGCATAAGACTGACAATAGGCAACTGCTTAGTTCTGGCCACACCCGGCGTGCCTAGCGAATTACGCGCAATGATGAACGATGAAATTATCCCCTTGTTGAAAAGGCAATTTGAATCCGACTACGTGCAAACTCAACGACTAGCAGTATTCGGTCTGGGAGAATCGTCCATCCAAGAAATGGTCAACGCAGCCTACCCAGACTGGCCCGATGACGTTGAGCTCGGCTTTCGGGCTTCGATGCCTGTACTCGAAGTAAAGCTCACCACTTACGGCCAACACGCAGGCGAAAAATTAGGCGAATGGCGCAGTAAAATAATAGGCCTAATTGGCGATCATTTACTCGGAGATATGCCGTTAACAATCGCGCAGGCGGTCATCGCTACAGCCAAACAACATAAGCTAAGTCTTTGTACCGCGGAGTCTTGCACAGGTGGCAGAATTGCTGCAGAGCTCACCGGAGTGCCAGGTTCATCGACGGTATTCCCAGGCGGCATCGTTAGTTACTCCAACGCACTAAAACAACAGGTTCTCGGCGTTTCAGAATCCAGTTTGGCAAGCGAGGGAGCCGTTAGCGAAACTGTCGCTAGGCAAATGGCGCTAGGCGCATTGCAGGTTTGCAAAGCTGATTTGGTCGTTGCCGTCACCGGTATCGCCGGACCAGATGGCGGCACTACAGAGAAGCCGGTTGGAACCGTCTGGATGGCATGGGGTAGCAGAGACGACTTACGTGTAGAAAAGTTTTTCCTTCCCGTAGACCGCGGCCTGTTTCAAACCTTGGTGACGGCATTGGGCCTAGATCTTCTCAGACGGCATATAAACGGTATTCCGGGACGTCCAGAGTTAATGACACGTCGCAGAGCTTAGCCCTGTCGGGCTAAGCTCATCACTAGCTTATTTCTCAGCGGCAAACCAATCAACGATCCACTGCAGCAGCATTTCATAAGCACCGTTGATCATTGCAATCGCATCGGAATCGCTAACACCTTGGGGTTCTGCACGTCCATACCAATCAATTTGACAGCGGCCATCATCTAGCGCCGTTACTTTCGCGTTGGCGGAATAATTGGTCACCGGCATTGGCACACCCCGTGGAATATCGTAGGCGAAACTCATCGTAGAAGCGTCTTGCGCGGTTAACACCTCGTCAATAGGGTCGATGCCTTTAATATGTAAACGACGGGTCATCCCGATACCGCTGCCAATCAATTCAATTTTATCAATACCTGGCGCCCAACTTATATCGCCAAAATCTTCCAAAAGTGCCCAGACTCGCTCGGCGGGAATATCTAACTCCCGCGCCAAATGTGTTTCAACCATGCTTTATTGCTACCTTATGACGTAAGTTACTTGCCGCATCATGCCTCATCATTAAAAATCAATCCTCACCCGAACGGCCTATCTCTTCCTAAACCTTTTGCAATGTAAACCTTAGCTAATTGGCGCCTTGTTTAAAGGCTGTTACTCTTAGGTAACAGACCCTTAACATAAAAAGCGTCAGGCATATCGAGACGATCGGAAGACAAATATGACGGCTTCACCAACCACTCCCGTGCTGCTGTTCAGCATGGACTCAGACCAATTTTGGGCGGCACCCACCACAACCGGCGGTTTAAAAGCCTATTACCAAAAATACGGTAGTCAAACTGAAAAATATCATATTGATTTAATTCATTTTAAGGATGAATCCGCAATAGTCCGTTGGCAGCAATCGTGGCAAGACCACTACCTGCCTGCGATACAGGAAGCCACCGAGCGCGGAGAACAGGTGATTGTTGGTTTTAGCATGTACACCTGGAACGCTGCCGAATTTCTCGATCTCATCCATCAAATAAAAGCGCAATGTCCAGATGTGCTCTGCATCGCCGGCGGCCCGCACGTTCAACAAGCGGAGGATTATCTCGGTGAAGATCCTATCGATATCATTATTCTTGGCGAGGGTGAAACTAGCTTTCAAGAAATTTTAGATGCACCGCAACGCTTTCATTGGCCTTCAATTAACGGTATCGCGTATTTAGAAAACGGCGTAATTCAAAAAACGCCTGAGCGCCAGCGCAGAAAAAATCTCGATGAACTGCCCTCGCCGCTTGATGTTGTTGCACTGTCCGACGCAGAAGGCAAGCCCCTCTACGATTCCATTTCATATGAAACCAGCCGTGGCTGCCCCTTTAAGTGCGCTTTTTGCGAATGGGGCACCGGCGCTATTGGCAGCAAAATGTACCAGTTTTCAATGGACAGAGTGCGCAGCGATTGGCACAGGATTGTCGATGCAGGCATAAAAGATATATGGCTTGCCGATTCAAATTTTGGCGCATTAAAAGAAGATCTTGAGAAGGCGCAACTGATTTGCGAACTAAAAGAGAAAACCGGCTTACCCAGCAGTTTCGCAACGTCGTGGTCAAAAAAACACAGCCCGAGAGTGCAGGAGATAGTACTCCTGCTGCATAAAAACGGGCTGCTTCCCCACTACCAATTAGCGCTGCAAACACTGACACCACTGGCATTAGAGCTGAGCAATCGCCAGAATATGGCCGCTAATAAATACGAGCCCATTGCCCGCCAAATGGCAGCCGAAGGTGTACCCATCGCCGCCGAGTTAATTTGGGGTTTACCGGGGGACAATCTCGCGGATTTTGAGCGCAATCTAGATCAATTACTGCGAACCTTTCCAAACCTCAATATCTTTGCTTACACGCTATTACCAGGCACAGAGTTTTATGAAAAGCGGCTTGAATATCAGATTGAAACCATTCCCGTCGCGGGTTATGGCAAGGCCAAGGGTGAATATGTGGTTGCCTGCCATACGTTTGATCGCAATGAGGGAATTGAAGGCTATTTCCTTATCACTGCGCATATTCTCTTTGCCCACGGCCATTTGATTCCTTTGACCATACGCTTCCTTGCACTGCAAAATGGCATCACCACAGCACCGCTACTCCGCGCCTTATTGCGCGCTGTTTGCATCGAATATCAAGACGAGCTGACCGAACTGGACCTACAAGACCGAATGACGGTCTATGAACATCGCGCCAGAATATATACGTGCATTCTTAACGACCCTAAACGGCTGTACTCACTGATAGAGAAGGAAGTCAGTGACTTTTTACAAGCTAGTACTAACAGCCATTTTATCCCTGATACTCGCCGTATACTGGCCTTAGACCACGCCCTGTCGCCACGCTGTGGTAGCGCAACTGAAATCACATACGACTTTGATTTCGATGCCCTCAGCAGCAAAGCGGCACTCGACTGCCTGAGCCTTCCCTGCGAAGAAGACCTCGTCCCCTCGACGTCACAAAGCCTTTTGATCAAAAGTCCAGGCGGTGTTGGCAGTATCTTAAAAGATCCTGACGGCGGCGCATGGCTGAGAGGAGAAGTTTTGCACCGCCAAGTCGATATCCAGACAGTGAAAATACTTCACCCCAATGTAAAACCAGTGCAACCTAGTTGAATCAGGGTGTACTCAAAGCAGCGCGTATTTTCTCCGCCGCGGCTGCTAGGGAATCGCCGTCAGCGCGCTTGGCATTGCTTATATTTGCATCGGCCATATCATTAATTGGCGAGAGATGAATATGAGTATGTGGTACTTCCAAGCCAATAATCATCATGCTGACACGCTGGCAGGCGTAAGCTTTTTTCAAGGCCTTCGCTAAGGTCTGAGCTACCGACATTAAATGTGCAGCCAGCTCGGGCTGCAGATCGTCCCAGTGATCGACCTCCTGCCTAGGAATAAGCAATATATGCCCCTCTTGAATCGGTTCAATGGTTAAAATAGCGACAGCCTGCTCGTCTTCCCAGACAAAATGACCGGGCAGTTCACGTTGAATAATTTTAGAAAAAATACTGCTCATTTTTGCTCCACATCTACAATAGTTAGCATTTGTTCAAACACCTTTCTAAGCTCTTGCTCAACAGCCGCTCGGCCGGCTAACTGATACTTGAGAGACACGCTAGCCCAGTCGAGTGCGAACAAGAGTAAATCGACTGCCAGCGCCGAATGCGTTACTGCGCAAAGATCAACACACAGACTTAAGCGCGTGGCGCTAGCGACAGCCTGCTCGAAAACCAACTCTCTGCGGCAGTAGCGGCGCACCGTATTGCTATCAAACAGAGATAGCGTTCCAGGCCCAACACAAGACAATAGTGTCGCCAGCGAGTCCGTACTCAGATTTCGATGCACGCTTCTCAAGCTCAATGGTAAATCACTGCGCAAGCGCTGCTGCATAAGTTTGAAATCGATATCCAAACCGTCACTTAGCGATTTTACGACAAGAAGAGAATACGCTCCGCTAGCGGAGTCTCTGCGACTCCCAAGCCAAACAGGTAGAAATTCCTGCCGCCGCCAAAACAGAATAACATCTGGAGATATGGCGAAACTGGATGATAGATAGCTCGCACCTTTATGTCGAGCGCACTCCTCAGCCATCCCCAACATCAGGCGGCCAACACCATGTCGACGGCATTCAGTCGCTACCGCGATACGGTTCACACGATAGCTGTGACCGCGAGCGTAGTTAGCATTGCCACTGATATGCGCTAAACGCTGCGCGACCAAGTGCCCTTTCGGGCGACGCTCGCCCGCTATAACTGCGTTGGTGGTTACCTCATCCAACCCCCCTTCTGCCAATAGTTGGCAAACGCCGACGATACTGCCATCAGATTCCGCGACGATCACTTGGCATCGTGAATCCATTAAATATTGGAGATCACTTGGCGTAGTTTGATAATGCGCCTGAACAAGTAGTCCAAAAACTTGGCTTAGCACGCCCTGCTGTTCCAAATCTGTTTGATGCAGCACGCGTACGCTAACGTGTTTTAACGAACTGGCTTTTTTCGGCTCGGCATCTAGAAGAAATGCATTGTTTAAGAATTGCTCAAGAGGATCATCACTCGCCCACCGCACCGGCTCTCGCAACTCAATGCGCCGCCACTGTGGCCGCTCCCGATGGAGAATATCCTTAAAGCGAATATCAAAACCGCGTCCGCTGCCTTCATAGCCGTGAACCGTTGTCGAAAAAACAATTCTCGGGTGCTGTAGCAACTCGCTCAACACGCTTACGGGAAGAGTCGCCGCTTCATCTACCAGCACTAAACCCCAATTATCAGTACGCTTTAAAGCAAAAGCCGGCAAAAATTGCAGTTCGCAGTCATTGAAATAATAAGCATCGCCGTGCCTCTCCCCCGCCGGTATCAACGCCTGAACCCTGCGAAATGCTGCCTCAACGGCCTCTGCGCGCGGCGCCGTTAACGCAATGCGCCGACACAGTCCACCTTGAAAAAGTTCTGCCACCGCAATACCAAGTGAGGAGGACTTACCACGCCCGCGATCTGATCGAATCACCAGTGGTCGCTTCGCTCTGCCGGTGACAACTCGGATGATCGCATTCACCGCAGATTGCTGATCAAATGTCGGCAATTGTGACAGCCACTGCTGGCTTTTACTTGGCAGTTGCGGAAGGCTTTGACTGTCCAACAATCTCTGCTCGCTAAGGTGATAAACCCCCGCGCCATCATCGACCATCGTCAATATTCGGGTTAAGAATTGAGACTCGGGGTAATCCTTTGCAGCGGCAGAATGACGTTGAAAGATTTGCGGCCAACGGCCAAAATCTGGACATAAAATTACGAGCAGCCCCCCGGCCAACAGCGTGCCCGCGGCGGCCAGCCAATCATCTACGGACTGTGCGGAGTTGGCGTCAATAACAACAGAGTTAAACTCTCGGCCCAATTGTTGCTTTGCAATCTTAGGTTTCACACCACACAGTGGATGTGCGGCGAGTAACAAGGTTTCGGTTTCACCTAGCGCAAAGCACGTGAGTTGTTCCTCAGCCCAGCTAGGCTCGCCACTAAGAAATAGTAAATACCGATGACCGTTATGTTGAGCCACATCACGAAGCTGCTCAACAAACTGCTGTAGCTTCGCTATTTTCATAATACTAATCGACCTTAGAAGGATATACCGGCGCTTCATGCATACGGAGATGCAAAACAAGTCGCTCGTCGTCGCGATACCGGGCAGCGCTATCGTCACCCAGATAACGCTCTGCAAGTTTGACTAGACGGCTTTTTATTTCAGTTTCACTAATAAAAGAGGAGAGAATTCCGGCCTCAATAAACCCTTCTAATCGATACAATACGGCGGGAGGAATATCCAAGCCGGATGCTTGATCATCAAAAAATGCCGTAAGTCGCTCATCCAACGCGGCTAAATACTGTGCCGAAACTGACGCTGTCACGCCGGCCTCCGGTCCTGTTGCACCAAAACCCACGGCGCAACGACGACCGCCCACACTTCGCAATTTTCCGCCAACCATGTCATCGCAAGTTTTTCCGTTGCTTTCTGCAATAGATTGTCTTTCATCCACGTCGACACAGCTGCGGCATCGTCATTCGCGACCGCCGCAGCGGTGGCAATTAAATCTAACTCTGGCGCCACCACTAATACAGCGCCTTGCGCATAAAAACGCTGTAGTTCAGTCCACAGAATACGAGAGGTTTCACGATTCAACTTGAGCATTAACTCGGAAGATTCATCTGGGGTCACACGAATACCTTATATATTTTCAAAAACAAAGATCATCACTCGCCGTTTTACATAAAGTGCTAACATTAATTCAGGCTGGGCCATTTGATATTCCACGGCGGATCACAGTCTAGCAGCACTGTTTGTAAGGCTACATCGGTAAATGCCTCTCCTTCATGGGGAAAACAGACATAATGCTTTTCGCCACCTCGGAATTGAAAACGCAATGCCATGGCGTGTAAATACATGCGATCACACTCTTGATTACGCGGCCCGTAGCGGCGATCGCCAAGGATAGGCACCCCAAGACTCTTCATTACCACGCGTAATTGGTGTGTTTTACCGGTATGGGGCTTTAGAAGGTAGGCGCGTCGCCCATCACTTAGTGAATAACTAAAAAATTGACTCACCGCGGGATTAGTGCGCGTGCGGCTGAGCAGATAACTGCCGCTGCGGCTCTTTTTAATGTCGCCAACAATGGTGCCCTGCTTCTTACTCGGCTTGCCATCGGCGAGTGCAAAATAGAATTTTTCAACCTCTCTATTCGCAAATAGATTGCCTAACTCCGCCGCGGCTAGTGGACTTTTTGCAATCAATAACAAACCAGACGTCGCATCGTCCAGGCGATGTACCAAATGCAAAGACTGTCCGGGAAAATCCGCGTGTAACACATCAAGCAAGCTCTGTTGATGCTGGTTTCGATGTAAGTTCACGCCAGGCGCTTTATCAACTACGAGGTAATCTTCATTATTCTCTACAATTAAATAAGTTAGTTCGCGAATACTCGTCATGAATCTTTTAATCAGCTCTGCCGTTGCCAAAGAAAAACGTATTTTTATCTAGCTGTTCACGCAATACCTTTATCTCTCTTTTGACTGACGCCTCAGAAGACGATAACTCAATCTGCGAGGCTAAATTTTCAAACTCATCACGCTCGCCACTGCTGGCATAGACATCCAGCAACTGCATTTTTAGCGCCACATTATCGCGATGAATGATGACACCCTCTTCCAGTATCTCCCGCGCGCCCGCATAGTCGCTTAGCTCAATGCATGCCGACGCTCGGCTAATAAAACTTTCAATCTGTTCTTCGCTTGCGTCAGATGCCGACCAATCTTGATCGAGATCATTAATATCTAGTGCTAAAAACTCTTTGTCATCGTCTAAATCACCGCGCTGACGGAGGGCGTCTTCGTCAAGATCAGCAAAAAAATCATCGTCAATATCAGACATATTAGTATTGCCAATTGCGCCCGCAGACAGTGTGGCCGGGTTGCCCACTTTAGGCTCTGTCTCGTCTATTTCGCCAAATTCGCCATCCGGCGCGCTATTCTCGAACCGTCTGCCCACTGATTTTGCGTCCAGTGCTGAAAAAATATCGTTGAAATGATCTTTGGAAAGATGACGCTCTGCCTGCGCTTTAGCGATAACCGCAGCGCTTACGTCTGATAATTCGCCAGTCACACTAAGATCATCGGTATTGTACGGCGCCGCCGATTCACGTCGATTGCGTACTAACAGCACTACCACCCCAATTATGGGTAGCAACAACCACCACAACCAAGACCAAGAATCTGTGTTGTGAGACGCCATCTCTGGGCTACTATCAACCCTTGCCACTGTCTGCTCAGCAGCACCGTCGTCAATCATGACATCGTCGACGAAATTAGCCTCTTCAGTATATCCCTCGGCCGAAAACTCGTCGCTTTGAACGGGGTCGACGACGATAACGCCATCATCCAAAATATCGTCACGCAATGCCCTATCATCAAATTGCGACGACGAATCCGCGCCGTCACTTTCTACCAACATGGCATCAGGCCGGGGAGTTGAATTAGCCTTCTCGCTCGGTTCAGAATTCAATGATGTCGCTTGCGCGTTTAAACTCGCTAGCTGCACCTCTAATGCTGCTAGCTTCTCTGTCATCAGGGCGATATTGGCAGAGACGTCCGCAACCTGTGTGCGTACTTGTTTTAGGCTTTCTTGTAAGAATTGTTTCTCCGTCAGTGCCTCACTAGCTGAAGAATCACCTAAATCAAACTCTCGCCGAAGGCCGGCATTCTTCATTGCCTCAGGTGATGGGCCTGGTGGTCGACTCGAACCACCCCGCAACTCATCTTTTCTTGCCAGCTTCGGCGGTTCAACCGCTGCGCTTCGCGCTACTATTTGCGCATCAACTACACTTTCAAACAAATCCAGCGTGACACGCTCTTTTAATAAATTACGATTATCGCGAATAAACGCGCGGGGGTTATTTAAATACAGACGCTCCATCCACTCATTGGCACCGCCACCCTTTGCACGGGCAGCACGCTGCGCAATACTCCAGAGGCTATCTCCGCGAACAGTTGTATAAACACGGGTATCAGCATTTATTGCTTGCGGAGGGGAATTTTCAATTGCAGCCCCCCTACTCAGTGCCGCTTGCAAAATACTGGCAGACTGCCTACTATCGTTTAACGGTTCAGCAAGACTAAGGGCTGCATTATTTAAATTTTGAGTATTCGACGCGCTCGCAATACCGTCAGGCAAATCCAGAAGTAAGGTATAAGCGCGACTTAATTGACCGCCCGGCCAGCGAACCGTGATCAAAAAATGAAGATACGGCTCATTAACTACCTCATTACTACGAAGATAAATTGTCCCCGCGCCCAAATTGCCCATTTCACCCACTGCGGAAATAGACCGCGTATCGACACTACCAACCTCGACTCCCGTGTCTGGATCGATAACGGAATGCAACGAGACTCTCACCTGTTCACTACCGATGCCCTCAGCGCCAAAGATTGGAATTCGCGCAAACAGGGGCTGCCCGAGTTTTGAGTCCAAATTTGCCGCCCCCAGGCCCAATGCCATTGCATCTCGCGCCATGAAAACCGCCATGCATAGCGGCAGTAAGGCTGGTAGTTTGCCAAGTCCCATAATATAACTCTCTAATGACTCTGCCAGTCACGAAACATTTTCAATAGGCAGAGTAGAATCCCGTCTTATAAAAACTAATCCAAAAGCACACTTACTATTAAACGCCCACCGAAATGTGAACACAATCACAAATTCGCTCCATAGGGGTCAAGTCACTACCAACGCCGAGTTTTTACATAGCTGTGTATAAGTCCTTGCTGGAAGACGACACTGAAAGAAGGTTTTCCCCAATTAAGGTGAATAAGCTTGTGGATAAGCATGTAGATTACTAGCTTGAGGCAAGGCTCATGGTGCACAGGAGAAACCGCATAGTTTTTAACCAAACTGTCACATACCTATGGTTTAGGCTCGCCATGACTTCTCGAAAAACATGAATAACACAATGACAGCAGACATCACCATCGCCGCACACCAATAGGGGTAGCTCGGCGAGATACGATATAGGGCACCGCCCAACAAGGGTCCGAACATAAAGCCAAGTCCCGCTATAGCGCCCAACAAACCAGCTAATCCACCCTGCTCGTGAGCTTCCACCGTCATGGTTGCAGTAGCGGTAAATGAGGGGCCGGTTAAGCCCATGCCAAAGCCAAACATAGCCATCGCAAGATATAGCATTGCAATATTGCTGGCATTGGCCAAAAGTAAATACGACAACAACATGAATGGCAGGCCGACGCGCAGTAAACGCATCGGCAGCCCGCTATAGCGACGCACCACAAGGAACTGCGCCAGTAATACGGATATCGATGAAATAACCATTGCAGTCGAGAACAATTGTGCTGCACGTTTACCATCCACACCTAAGATATCTTGATAATAGAAACCCAAGGTCTGCTGAACCATTCCCAACAAACTGAATATGGTAAAACCAATGGCGATGTACACCCGATATCGAGGGTCAAAATACGACAATTTAGGCAGCTTTTTACCACTGCTGTTACTGGCGGCAATCGGTGGCAGGTACCGCCAAACTAGTACCCCAACAATGAGGGAAACTCCAGCTTGAATATACAAGGGTGCGAGATAACTAAGCGTTACAAACCATGCCAAAGCGGGGCCGACCATCACCCCTATTTGGTTAAAGGCTTGAAGTTTGCCCATGCCCTTGGTGCGCTCATGAACCGTCGTAACGTCCACCATATACGCCGCCGATGCGGGGTGTGTTGGCGTCATTATCACCGCGTGAAATGCGCGACTGATAATCAATAGTATAAACAGAGGCACACCCAGCAAAACCCCCGAGAGGCCTAATTGAGCAACAGCATTAAATAGCAGCGTGCCGATAACATAGCCAAACAGCCCTAATATAATGAGCGGTTTGCGCCCCCAGCGATCACTGAGGCGCCCCCATTTTGGCGCCACGATAAAAAATACAAACGCAGTCAGTGCTGACAGTGAGGTAATTGCGAGTTCTTTGGGCTGAACGTCGAGGTTGAAAAAAGGTATGTGGAATATTAGCTTATCGAGTTGAAGCTCTCTGCCTAGCATCGGCAGTATTGCGAACACCACTGTTTGGCCCATGCCAACACACATCATGGCAAGGTAAAGACTGAACATCGCCTTATTACTAGGCTTTATCGCGTTTACTTCTGAAACACTACTCACTAATCACCACCTCACGGCCGAATGGAACGCAGAGACAGGGCGAACCGAGATTAAATTATGACCTAGTTGGGCTTTATATACCTTAATCGTGCTGGAAATATTCAGAAATTGATTAATAAATACACGAAACCAAAACTACACACATGAGATTTTAGCACTGCTAAGCAATAGCGAAAATGTAAGCCAGTAAAATTACGTCGCAGCTATACCAAAATAGAAAGTTAAGAATAAAGATACGCTAAAAGAGAGTGGTGCTAACGCGGCCGTCTAGCGACGGGCTTACGCACACCGCTCGCAGAATAGAATTGTCGACACCTATTGCTGAAAAAATAGCTGCGCTAGCGGTTATACTTACGAATTAAAGGTCTAAGACGCAGGCTTCAAAGATGAATAATGTGGAACAAAGCCCAACTTTAATCCAACGCTGGCTAAATCGGCTTGAGAGAATGGGCAACCGACTCCCCGATCCAGTACTGCTATTCATTTTATTCTGTATCGCCATTATCGGTATTTCGGCCATTGCCGATATGTTCGCAGTCTCCGCCGTTCATCCGGTTAGCCATGACATTATCGCCGCAAAATCTTTACTAAGTGCCGACGGTATAAAGTGGATGGTCAGCAATACCGTCGGTAATTTCATTCATTTCGCGCCGGTCGGTTCAGTTTTGGTGGCGATACTGGGCATTGCGGTCGCGGAAGATTCGGGCCTGCTCGGCCACACACTGCAGCGTTTAACCGCGAATGCCCCACCGCGCAGCCTAAGTAGCTTTATCGTATTCGCAGGGGTGATGTCTAGCATCGGTTTTGATTCTGGCTACGTCGTGCTCATACCATTGGCAGCGCTTATTTTCCGAGCAGCTGGTCGCTCGCCACTGGCGGGTATAGCCGCCGCTTTTGCGGGTGTTTCCGGTGGGTATAGCGCCAACCTGTTACTTGGTCCTGTAGACGCTATTTTGTCGGGCATCAGCACCGAAGCGGTTGCCTTAGTCGCACCGGACCAGCAAGTATTAACCAGCGCCAACTATTATTTTACCTTAGCGTCTACATTATTTATCACCATCACCGGCGCCTGGATTAATGAAACCATAGTCGAGCCAAGACTATCGAAACCCAGCGCTCAGAATGCGCTCGCAGAAGATTCGACAGCTATTGAATCCCCAGCCTTAAAAACCGGCATGCGCAGAGTCGGCCTATTCAGCCTATTTTTTATAGGGTTGCTAGTTTACTTAGTTGTTCCCGACCATGGCATCTTACGAAACCCCGACCCCAACGGTTTGGCCGCTTTACCGCTGTTAAATGGCATCGTGGTTTTTATTGCGCTATACGCGACGATTAGCGGGCTAATATTTGGGTACAGTACCGGTAAATACCAACGTCACCGCGACTGGATTGCCGGTATGGAGACAGGTGTACGCACCTTGGCTGGCTATATGGTATTGATGTTTTTCGCCGCGCAGTTCGTGAACTACTTCAACTGGACCGGCCTGGGCGCCATCTCAGCCATAAATGGTGCAAATTGGCTTGCCGGACTCAGCCTGTCGAAAGCTAGTCTATTAGTTGGTTTTATTATAATCAGCGCGAGCATCAATCTTTTAATTGGCAGTGCTTCAGCAAAATGGGCATTGATGGCACCCATTTTCATTCCGATGTTATATCTATTGGGAGTGGATCCAGAATCAGCACAAATGGCCTATCGCATCGGCGATTCAAGCACCAACATTATCACGCCGTTGATGCCCTATTTTGGTGTTGTTGTTGCCTTCATGCAGCGTCATGACAGTGAAGCCGGAATGGGTACCCTAATCGCCTTGATGCTGCCTTACTCGGTGATATTTCTTATCGGATGGGCCCTGCTGCTCAGTCTTTGGCTCGCCGCAGGTTTACCGCTAGGTCCAGGCTAAAACCTGAACCTAGGCAAAGTGGCTCACTTACTCCTGAACCGTAGCCGCCATTTCATCGATATCGACGTGACGTACGTTGGCGCCTTTCACTAAATAAATAACATGCTCGGCAATATTCCGCGCGTGATCTCCGACTCGTTCTAATGAACGCAAGGCCCACATCACTTGTAAAACAGAGGAAATCGTACGCGGGTCTTCAATCATATACGTCACCAAGCTGCGCATGGCGGTGCCGTATTCTAAATCGACTGCCTTATCTTCCTCAGCGACTTCCAAGGCTAAATCGATGTCAAGGCGCGCGAAGGAATCCAATGCGTTGCGCACCATGCCAGACACATGATCGCCAATGTGTCGGATTTCCAAAACGCTGCGCGGCAAACCACCAAGCTCAGTGAGTTTTATAGCGCTGTCCGCAACCTTGCTGGCCTCATCGCCCATGCGTTCAAGATCGCTTAATATTTTACTGATCGATAATACCAGCCGTAAGTCACTTGCCGCCGGCTGACGACGCGCCAGAATGATGGTGCACTCTTCATCAATCGAGACTTCTAAATTATTAACGATTTTATCGCCCAGTTTTACGTCTGAGGCTAAGCCGGTATCCAAGTTCATAAACGCATTGGTGGCATCGGCAACCTGCTTTTCGACCAAGCCTCCCATTTCTAACATACGCGTTTTTATATCGTCCAGCTCAGTATTAAACTGCTGAGATATATGATGAGTATGCAAATTTTTTTCTTTCATTTTCAATCTCCCAAAATCTAATAGCAAACCTCAAGGCATTACCGAATGAGTCAGAACTGCCTTAACCATAGCGACCGGTAATATAATCTTCGGTTTGCTTGTTACTGGGGTTTGTAAAAAGAATATCCGTGTTATCAAACTCAATTAATTTGCCCATATACATAAACGCCGTATAGTCCGAAACACGCGCCGCTTGCTGCATATTATGAGTAACGATAACGATAGTATATTTGTCTTTCAGCTCGTAAATAAGTTCTTCTATTTTCAGCGTAGAAATAGGGTCAAGGGCCGATGCGGGCTCATCTAGCAATAGCACTTCTGGCTCTACCGCGATGGTACGAGCGATAACGAGGCGCTGTTGCTGCCCACCAGACATACCTAGCGCATTGTCGTGCAGACGATCTTTTACTTCGTCCCACAGTGCGGCACCGCGCAATGAGCGTTCAACCACTTCATCCAGTACCCGCTTTTTATTTATGCCTTGGATGCGCAAACCATACGCCACATTCTCATAAATAGATTTGGGGAAAGGGTTCGGCTTTTGGAACACCATACCAACGCGGCGGCGCAAGGTGGCAACATCTACCCGCTTGTCATAAATATTGGAACCATCTAAGGAAATTCCGCCATCGGTCCGACAAGTATCAACCAAGTCGTTCATGCGATTAAAACAGCGCAGTAACGTAGACTTACCACAACCACTTGGCCCGATGAATGCCGTGACCTTTTTACGCGGAATGACCATATTCACATCAAATAAGGCCTGCTTCTCACCGTAATACAGATCCAGATTATTTACGGTCAAGGTGATGTCTTCATCGTGAATAGATTGTTCCACGCGATTACGTCCAAGCGACTCCATATTAATAGCGTGCGCCTTTACCGTTGATTTGTCACTTGTCATAAAACTCGCCGCCTTATCGTTCAGTTCATTCACGATTACATTTCCAATGATTTGTATTTTTCGCGCAGATGATTACGCAAAGCCACCGCACTTAAATTCAGCAAGGCGATGATAACAACCAACAGCAAGGCCGTGGCATAAACCAGGGGTCTCGCCGCTTCTACATTGGGGCTTTGGAATCCAACATCGTAAATATGAAAACCCAAATGCATAAATTTCTGATCTAAGTGGAAGTAAGGAAAATTGCCATCAACGGGCAGCGATGGCGCTAATTTAACAACCCCTACCAGCATAAGTGGCGCCACTTCACCGGCCGCACGCGCAACCGCAAGTATCAAACCGGTCATCATTGCCGGGCTAGCCATCGGCAACACCACACGCCAAAGCGTTTCGGCTTTCGTCGCGCCCAACGCTAAGCTACCTTCACGCAAATTGCGAGGGATACGCGCCAAGCCCTCTTCCGTCGCCACGATAACAACCGGCAACGTTAGCAGCGCCAAGGTCACTGATGCCCACAATAACCCCGGTGTGCCGAAGGTTGGCGCAGGCAATGCTTCAGCAAAAAGGGCTTTGTCCATCTCCGCACCAAGGAAATAGATGAAGAAACCCAAACCAAACACACCGTAAACAATAGACGGTACACCAGCCAAATTATTTACTGCGATGCGCACGATACGAGTCATCAGGCCCTGTTTGGCGTATTCACGTAAATATACTGCCGCCACAACACCAAACGGCGTCACCAATACCGACATAATCAGCACCATAATGACGGTTCCAAAAATGGCGGGGAAAATACCACCTTCGGTGTTGGCCTCCCTCGGCTCATCTGTTAAAAACTCACCAAATTTCGCAAAATAGAAGCCCACCTTCTGAATAAGATTCATGTTATTAGGCTGATATGCTTTCACTACCGTCGAAATACGCTGCTCTTTAACTTGCCCCCCCGCCGTTTTCATCGTGAAGGTATCGCGGTGCCATTGTTTATAGAGATCAGCAAGCTGGCCCTGCAACACTTTATACTCAACATCTAACTCGGCGCGCTCGGCCGCGATATCTGCCTGCATTTGTTGGCGCCGGCTTTCACTTACTGAGCTATCAAGTTCAAGACCACGCTCTTTCAAGCGCATTTTCTCAAGTCGATAATTAATTGCGCCAATGTCTTTCTTTTCTATTCTTTTAATTTCTTCGTGAATATTGTTTGCGCGCGCAATGCGCGCTTGAAATTCATCCCAGGCCTTGCCGTCGTCAATGCTAGCGACGACATTGCCCTGCTCTTTGACATTTTGTAAATAGCCATAAAAATTCCCCCACTCAAGCCGTTCTATAACAACAGCATCAGCTGGGTAACTTATCTCAGACAAATAGCGCGTGATTACCCATTTAAAATCTGCACCAGTGACGTCACGATTACCTAACTTAACTAGTTGGCGATCAACAAATGCATCATCGGTGTCAATGTTAAAACCCGCACTCAGCAGCTGCTCTATAGGTACTGCTTCAGATTCCACCTGCTCAGCTAAAACCGGCGTAGCCTGCTCGCTGGGAAGTGTATATTGAGCCTGCATTACTGACGCGGGCCAAAAATGACCAAAACCACGAACAGCTAACAGCAAAAGCAAGCCGATAACAGCCAAGGTACTGACGGTTACCGCCGACGCATTGAGCCAAATCATAGGCTCGCCGCGCTTACACCACTCTATAAAGCCTTGCTTGTTATCATCGTGCAATGACATGACTTAACATCCCGTAATTCTTAGTCTGGCGCATCAGTAAATTCAGTAAACACATCATAGGTTTCCGTAGCGCATACGCAGGCGCTGACGCACGGTTTCGGCCACGGTATTCACTGCGAAAGTAAACATAAACAGCACAAAGGCCGCTAAAAACAGCACGCGATAGTGCGAGCTATCCACCTCGGTCTCACCGATCTCTACCGCGATATTCGCCGCTAAGGTACGCATACCCTCAAATATATTGGCATCCATAATGGGCGTATTTCCTGTGGCCATCAGGACAATCATCGTTTCGCCAACGGCGCGCCCCATACCAATCATTAGCGCCGAGAATATCCCTGGGCTGGCGGTGGGCATTACCACACCAACTAAGCTTTGCCACGGCGTTGCCCCCAAAGCTAGTGATCCATAGCTTAGATGTTTGGGTACAGAAAAAATGGCGTCTTCGGCGATCGAGAAAATGGTAGGGATAACCGCAAACCCCATGGCGATACCGACAACTAGGGCATTTCGCTGATCGAAGGACACACCGATATCATTTGTTAACCACGACCGCATATCGCCATTAAAAAACCATCGCTCCATGGGGGCGCTCATCTCGACGCAGCCCATTACAACAAGGAGTACGACGGGCACAAGCAATAGCGAATGCCAACCGTCAGGGACATGGCGCCGAAACGTAGATGGCAATTTCGACCACGACCAAGCGAATAACAAAATACCAACCGGAAGTAGCAGGAATAATGAAAAAACCGCCGGTAAATTTTTCTCAATGAACGGTGCCAACCAAAGTCCCGCTAAGAATCCAAGAATGACGGTTGGCAAGGCTTCCATTAACTCAATTAGCGGTTTGGTTTTTCTGCGCAGCGCGGGCGCCATAAAATAAGCGGTGTAAATAGCGCCGCATATCGCCAGCGGTGCAGCAATTAGCATGGCGTAGAAAGCGGCTTTTAAAGTTCCGAAAGCCAAGGGTGCAAAACTGTACTTCGGCTCAAAATCATTACTCGATGCCGACGACTGCCACACATAATCCGGTTCGGGGTAACTTTCATACCACACCTTGCTCCACAGGGCTGTCCATGACAACTCAGGGTGTTCATTGTGCAGGTCAAAACTGGCGAGTCCGCCATTGCTATTTTCTACTAATATTTTATTTGCACGGGGTGAGATTGCCAGGGCACGCACACTGCCTACATCAAGATCTTTTCTCAGTAAACGGCGATGTGAGGTAGTGTAAAATAAATCTAACTGGCCCTGTGGCGATATGCTTACAAACCCTTTTCGACGATGTTCCGTCACCAAAGCGGCGCTGCCACCATCGGGTATTTCAAAACTCCGAACCGGCTGTAATTTATAACCAGATTCACGCTCTTTGTCGCGGACGACAAACCACTGCCCAACCGAACCGTGATCACTGGCGACTAATAGGGAAATGCCTCCCAGTAAAAACCGCGCTTGGCTCAGCTTGCCGTTGTCGAATAAATACCCACGATCTGTAACGACCTGTTTGCGAAGATCAATTAAACGAAAACCGCCATCAGCGGCCAATACATAAAGCCATTGCTGGGCAGGACCAATTAAGACGCGACTGGGCACAATATCTAATTTAGGCAGCAATAGTTCTTCTTCACTGAGGGTGACTTCCTCACTGAGAAAATCTTCCTCTTTCACCCAACGGCGGCCAAATAATGTTCCCTTGCTAATACCTATAATAATAAGCGCATCATCATTATCACTTATACCGAGCTGTTCAATCGGCATGTCTTCTGCCAGTAAAAACGCCTGCTCACCATAGGGGTAGCGTAACACCGGTGTAATAACGCGCTGATCATTGGGGTAGCTGGTTCGATAATCATGTTTGGCAATGAGCACTTTTCCGTCGCTCAAACCCAAAGCAAATAAACGACTCTCCTCAGATTCAAGTGCAAAACTGAGAATTCCCGCTCCCTGCAATGGTAAATCTGAGGCTGACGACACGCTGCCGTCGCTGAGCTGGAAGAACTCTGCATAACCCTTAGAATCCAAACGGAAACCTATTTCCGCCTGCTCTTCCATAGCAAGATATAGGGCTGGCGATTCGCTAGCCGTTGCGAATTGCGAGTCCGCCTTTATAGACGCCGATTGAAACAGCGGCATAATTTCATATAGTAGATAGAAAAAGATAAGGAGGATGGCGAACAGCACACCGATGCCGCCAGCGGTGATCGTCGTCGTAGCGATTCCGTCTTTTACTTGTCGCCATTTACGGTAGGCGGAAGCGGTAGCTCGTACCTCAGATTGACTCATTTCTTCTAGCTCTCTGAAAACTCACAAACACAATATGACACTTTTGTTACAGTTTGATGACGGAGGCTTTTCAAAAAAAATGCCGCGGGTATTCCTACGGCATTTATGCTGATCACTCCATCATTGCTAGAGCGCCATCTTCGCCTTAATTTTCTCTACGACACTCGCTGGGAGCGGTATATAGCCATCTTTTACGACGACTTCTTGACCTTGCTTAGACAGAACCAGTTTCAGGAACTCACGCTCCAAAGGAGCAAGTGGCTTATTCGGTGCTTTGTTTAAATAGACATACAAAAAACGAGACAGTGGATAGGTGCCAGATGTAGCATTTTCTGAATTCGCTTCGACAAACCCGCTCTTGTCATCTTTCGCTAAGGGCACTGTGCGCACGCTAGAGGTTTTATAACCAATTCCAGAGTAACCGATGCCGTTAACTGATGTAGAAACCGATTGCACCACGGAAGCTGATCCTGGTTGCTCGTTCACACCATTTTTAAAATCACCCTTACACAGCGCAGCCTCTTTAAAGTACCCGTAGGTACCCGATACCGAGTTACGGCCGAACATTTGAATATCGCGAGTCGCCCATGCGTCGCCCATCCCCAGTGCGCCCCAGGTCTCTACGTTATCGGGGTGACCACACTTATGCGTGCTAGAAAAAACCGCATCTACCTGCGCCATGGTCATGCCTTCAATCGGATTATCTTTGTGTACAAAAACGGCTAAAGCATCTATCGCTACCGGAATGGCCATTGGTTTATAGCCGTACTTAATTTCAAACGCCTCAATTTCCTTGTCTTTCATTTTACGGCTCATAGGGCCAATGTTTGAGGTGCCTTCTGTCAAGGCTGGCGGCGCTGTAGACGAGCCCGCAGCTTGGATTTGAATATTGACGTTGGGGTAGAAACGTTTGAAATCTTCGCCCCATAATGTCATCAAGTTGGCCAGCGTGTCTGAACCAACGCTGGACAGGTTGCCCGAGACACCGGACGCACTTTGGTATGTCGGCAACGCCGAATCAACTTCAGTTGCGGCTATAGCCACTACTGAAGACAAGGCAACAATGGATCCCGCCAAATACTGTTTAATGTTCACGCACCCTACTCCCAAACCAATTAATTACATCAACGCAGCCACTTTATAGGGCAATTATGACAACTTTGTGACAGTCGCTAGGAATAGTGACGACTTTAAGCCGTCTTAATTTGAACCGCGGCGGAACGGGGAAATACACAGGTAAACACACTACCTTTTTCTGGCACACTTCGAATCCGCAGCTCTGCCCGATGGCGAATTAAAACATGCTTAACAATGGCTAAGCCGAGGCCTGTACCGCCAGTGTCCAGCGAGCGACTTTGATCTACGCGATAAAACCGCTCAGTCAATCGCGGTATATATTGGGGCTCTATTCCGATCCCCGTGTCTTCGACCTCGAAGTAAGCGTGGTCATCATCGCGGTACCAGCGCAGGGTTATGGTGTCGTTCTCTGCGGTATACCGAGCGGCATTGATCGCTAAATTAGAAAACGCACTGCGCAACTCATTGGCATTTCCGCGGATTGAAATGGTATCGTCACATTCAATCACAATACGACGCGGGCCCTTTGCCGCTGAACCGCACTCCTCTCTAATCATCTCCATCAAAGACCGCAAGCTTAAAACGGTATCATCGCCGGCTTTGGGAATCGCCTCTAAGCGCGACAACAGCATAAGATCCTGAATAAGCATATGCATGCGACGTGATTGCTGAAGCATCTGGCTTACTGCACGATCCCAGCGTGGGTTCTCGCCGCCGTGTTCTGAAAACGTTTCGAGGTAGCCATTTATCACGGTTAGCGGTGTGCGAAGTTCGTGGGAAACATTGGCAACAAAATCTTTGCGCATTTTTTCCAAGCGGTGGGTTCTGGTGACATCGCGGGCAAAAAGCAATCGATTGCGCTGGCCGAAGAAGTTCACACTAACGCTCAAGCTTAAACTGCCATTCACTGGCGATGTCATCTCAAGCGGTGACTGATAACGCTCCGCTTCAAAATAACGCAAAAAAGCCGGACTTCGAATTAGGTTAATCAGTTGCCGACCGGTGTCGTCTGACTGGCGTAAACCGAGTAAGTCGTGGGCTGAGGCATTACACCATTCAATATTACCCACCGGATCTAGCATCACAACGGCATCTGACATCGATGCGAATGAAGAGTGAAGATAGTCGATCATCGCCTGTAGTTTAGCGTTATTCTGCGTGGTCTCACGCTGCATGTCATAAATGACATCAAAAACCTGCCCCCACATTCCCGATGCCTCCGGAGGCGCTTTATCAACGCCGCTGTAAAGCCAATCTGACAAGTGCTGCAAGTTGCGTAGCAACCAAGCACAAACCAACAGCGCTGCAATAAATAAAGGCCACAAACCCAAATCAAAAATTGCACAAACAGCCGCTACCGCCGTCAGCAGCAGACCAATGCGCAATAATTCCGTTTTCCAATTGTAATAGCGCATTAATTCATGTGCGCTATGCGCAAACACCTGTCGTCGAAAAACGATAACCGGTGCCGCGTACCGTCTGGATCAGCAAACCACAGTCTCGTTGATCAGTTTGCAGGGCTTTGCGGAGGCGACGAATATGCACGTCTACCGTGCGTTCTTCGACGTAGACATTGCTGCCCCAGACTTGGTCAAGTAACTGACCACGGCTGTAGGCACGCTCTTGGTGGGTCATGAAAAACTTAAGTAGTTTAAATTCTGTCGGCCCCATGTCTAAGGGCTGAGTGTCGACAAAAACGCGATGACTGGCAGGATCCAATTTTAAACCGCCGACTTCAATGCTTTCTTCCTGCTCACGAGTAGTAGATCGGCGCATAATCGCCTTAATTCGTGCCATAAGCTCACGGGAGGAGAAGGGTTTGGTAATGTAATCGTCTGCACCGACATCTAAGCCCTGTACACGATTATCTTCATCGTCTTTCGCCGTTAGCATGATAACGAGCAAGTCGCGGGTAAGCTCATCCCGGCGCAAGCGCCGCAACAACTCTATACCGCTTGTGACCGGCATCATCCAGTCTAGCAAGACCAAATCAGGGCGCTGATCAACAATAATACCGTGAGCGTCCTGTGCATTGCTTGCCTCCAGGCACTCGTAGCCGGCAAGTTCCAGCCCAACGCGGATCATTTCCCGTATGGCGGCCTCGTCGTCAACAATCAGTATGGTGGTTGCAGTCATCCCTCTACCCTTTTTTAACAATATTTGTAAGCAGCATTAAAACGACATTTGGTGACAATTTTATGACAGTGCCCGTTTATCTAGATTAATCAAACACTACCGTCTTATTCCCGAGCACTAGCACCCGGTCTTCTAAATGATTTCGCAACGCCCTCGCGAGCACCGACTTTTCGACATCTTTACCCAAGCGAACAAGGTCGTCCTTGCTGTAGCGATGCGACACACGAATAACATCTTGTTCGATTATGGGCCCTTCATCAAGGTGCTCAGTCACGTAATGGCTGGTTGCGCCAATCAGCTTCACACCTCGATCAAACGCTTTCTGGTAAGGGTTTGCGCCAATGAATGACGGCAAAAAGCTATGGTGGATATTGATCATTCGCCCCGTGTAAGCTCGGCAAAATTCAGGTTGAATAATTTGCATATAGCGCGCGAGGACCACGCAATCTGCTTGATACTCACCAGTAAGTTCCATAATGCGCGCGTGTGCCGGCGCCTTGTTTTGAGGATCTATAGCGACGTATTCAAAGGGAATGCCGTGCCACTCCACCATGCTACGCAAATTCTCGTGGTTAGAGATGACACAGGGAATGTCACAATCCAGCTCACCGCTATGCCAGCGGTGTAAAATATCTGCAATACAGTGCGAGGCATGACTCGCCAATATGACAACTTTGCGTTTTACCGACGAATCCACCAACTCCCAGCGCATACCGTATTCGTCTGCGATCGGGGCAAAAGCGGTGCGAACAGCCTCCGCACCCATCTGCAGAGAATCGGCGCGGATTTCATTGCGCATAAAAAACCAATTATTCTCAGCATCAGCATGATAATTAGCCTCCGTAAGCCAGCCGCCCTGATCCGCTACAAACTGACTTACTCGCGCCACAATACCCACCCGATCTGGGCAACTGATTACCAATCGAAATGTATGTTCCATTAAACGTGTTTAAACCTTATTCAGAATTCCGCGTAAAGCCTGGGGCAAATCCGCTGGCAACACGACGGTTTTAGCATTGTTTGACGTTGATAATTTAACCAGCGCATCCGCATATTTTTCACCCAGAAGATACAAAACTGGTAAATCCTGGTCTCCTACCGCTTCCGACACCAGCGTAATTGCAGCGCCGCTGGCCTTAGCCAACACGACCTGCGCCTGCGCATCGCGACGAGATGCCTCCAAGCGACCATCCGCTTCCAGAATCGCCGCCTGTTTTTCACCTTCAGCTTTGGTTACTGCCGCGCGGCGCTGACGCTCAGCGGCGGCCTGTTCTTCCATGGCTTGCTGCATAGTCATCGACGGGTTTATGTCCTGAATCTCAACTGTCTTGAGAGTGATTCCCCAGTCGGCAATATCGTCTGATATCGCGGCTTTGAGCTTGGCTTTGATCTGATCCCGTGATGACAGGGCGGAATCCAAGGCCATTTCACCAACGATTGAACGCAGTGCCGTTTGCACCAGATTCTGAATCGCAAACGTATAGTTTTCCACCCCATAAACCGCTTTTTCGGGTGAGACGATGTTTATATACGCAACAGCGTTTGCAATGATGACCGCATTGTCTTCGGTGATAACCTCCTGCGAAGGAATATCAAGCACTATATCTTTGGTGGTGAGCTTGTAGGCTACCGCATCAATGTAGGGGATAATAAAATTCAAACCGGGATTCAACGTGACATGATACTTACCTAAACGCTGCACAATGTGTTTGTAACCCTGTGGCACGGTGCGAACACCCTTCGCTAAGGTCACCACTACCAAAATCGCCAACGCGACTACCACTGCTAAGCCATCCATCGCCCATCTCCTTTAATGACGTAATACCATTTCCAATAAATTGCTTAGTGCGCCTGCCCTAAAGCCAGTTTTACAATCAGTGAATTGCCGGACACATCCTCAACCGCAACGCGGTCGCCGACAGACACTGGGTCACGGCAGATAAATTCCCATTCGTCGCTGCCCAGTACCGGTATTGAAAACCGCAATGTACCATGACCAAACTCAGACCCTAGCTTTATCACCATCGCCTCTTGTCCTACTACCTGTTCGCGCGACATCCCCGACAAGGTTTTGTTTTTCATCTTGGGATGAACAAACTTAAACCACACCGCCAAGTCGATCACTGACATGATCAACCATACCAGCAACTGAACGCTGAACGGCATCTCAATCGCAGCCAAGATTAGGCCGACCGCAATGGCACTCGCGCCAAACCAGATCATCACGAAACTGGGGATAAAAATCTCACTTGCCACCAGCAACATGCCAAAAACCATCCAGTGCCAATACGCAATATTGGTATTTAACCACTCCATTTTGTACCCCTTTACAAAAGGTCCGCCCGCAAGGCATCTATTTACTAATTATTTATCAAAATATTCAAGCACTTACTGCATGACTTTATATTTCATTGGAAGCTGACTCAGGCCAGCAAGAAACCACATTATCACGTATAATGCGCCTTCATTCAGAATTCTGCGTCCGCACCATGTCATCAGTTATGCAAACACCTAAAGTCATATTTAGCCATCGCCCGTATTGGGCTGAATGTTTTGGCACCGCCAGCTACCTTCCGACCTCGCGCGCGGAGATGGATGCGCTGGGCTGGGACAGCTGCGACATCATCATTGTGACCGGTGACGCCTATGTGGACCATCCAAGTTTTGGCATGGCGGTCATTGGCCGCGTATT
Source organism: Zhongshania aquimaris (assembly GCF_019312595.1). Lineage (GTDB taxonomy): Bacteria > Pseudomonadota > Gammaproteobacteria > Pseudomonadales > Spongiibacteraceae > Spongiibacter > Spongiibacter aquimaris. Next base: position 152,543 of record NZ_JAHWDQ010000001.1, read on the forward strand.
AGAAGCACAGGGCTTTCGCGTTGGCATTATTGCCCAACCTGATTGGCAGTCCGCTGAGGCGTTTAAACAACTGGGCCAGCCCAATCTGTTTTTTGGGGTCGCGTCGGGCAATATGGACTCCATGATCAACCGCTACACGGCTGATCGCCGCTTGCGTCATGACGATGCTTACTCACCAAATAACGAAGGCGGCAAAAGACCTGATCGCGCGGTTATCGTCTACTCACAGCGCTGCCGCGAAGCCTATAAAGACACGCCCATTATTATCGGCTCCATAGAGGCCAGCCTCAGGCGTATCGCCCACTACGACTACTGGAGCGACAAAGTTCGACGTTCGGTACTACTCGATTCTCGCGCAGATTTACTGCTGTATGGCAATGCCGAGAGAGCAATAATTGATGTTGCTCACCGGCTAGGCCGCGGTGACCCAATTGATAGCATCACTGACTTGCGCGGCACAGTCTATGTTATTCGAGACATCCCGACAGGCTGGACCGTAATTGACTCTGCGAGCGTAGATCAATTAGGCAAGGTCGACCCCATTACCAGCCCCTACGTCGATACCAGCGCTACCGAGAGCTGCAAAAAGAACGACGATGAAGACGTTGCCAAGGCGCAAGAAGAAGTTCAAGCCGTCCGCATCATTGATCCCTTGCAAGCGCGCAAGGCTGGCACCGATTCAGCAAAAACAGTCATTCGCCTACCGGACTACGAGGTCGTTAAAAATGACCCGGTAAACTACGCCCACGCGGCACGGGTTTTACATCTTGAGACTAATCCCGGCAACGCCCGCGCCCTAGTTCAACGCCATGGCGATCAAGAAGTCTGGCTGAACCCACCGCCGATTCCCTTGACCACAGAAGAACTTGACTGGGTATTTGAACTACCCTACCAGCGTAAACCACACCCGGTGTACGGCAAGGCAAAAATTCCCGCCTACGACATGATTCGATTTTCAGTGAACATCATGCGCGGTTGTTTCGGCGGCTGTAGCTTCTGCTCTATCACTGAGCATGAAGGTCGCATTATCCAAAGTCGCTCCCACGAATCGATCGTCAAAGAAGTTGAAAACATCCGTGATAAAACTCCGGAATTTACCGGCGTCATTTCCGACCTTGGCGGGCCAACTGCAAATATGTGGCGGCTAAATTGCAAGAGCACCGAAATAGAAAGTCGCTGCCGCCGCCTATCCTGCGTGTTTCCCGGCATCTGTAAAAGCCTGAATACCGATCAAACGCCATTGATAGATTTATATCGTGACGTGCGCTCACTGGACGGCGTGAAGAAGGTACTAATTGCCTCTGGCCTCCGTTACGACTTAGCGATCGAAACCCCTGAGTACGTGAAGGAATTAGTCACTCACCACGTTGGTGGTTACTTAAAAATAGCGCCCGAACATTCGGAAGACGGCCCGCTTTCTAAAATGATGAAACCGGGTATGGGTAGCTATGACAAGTTCAAAGCAATGTTCGATAAATATTCAAAACAAGCGGGCAAGGAACAATATTTAATTCCCTACTTCATCGCGGCTCATCCCGGCACCACCGACAAAGACATGATGAACCTGGCGATGTGGTTAAAAAGCAATGGTTTTAGGGCCGATCAAGTTCAAGCCTTTTACCCGTCGCCAATGGCCAACGCGACTGCCATGTATTACTCCGGCAAAAATCCGCTCAAGAAAGTATCAAGAACCAGCGAAGACGTTGTCAGTGCTAAAGGCTTAAAGCAAAGGCGCTTACACAAAGCCTATCTACGCTATCACGACCCAGAGGGCTGGCCATCGATTCGCGACTCACTGCTCAGCATGGGCCGTAAAGATTTAATCGGCTACGGTAAAAAGCACTTGGTTCCGCCGCGTCAACCCGCTAACTGGACGCCCAAAAATGGCAAAGGTCGCAGAATTCTCACTCAGCACACGGGTTTGCCGCCGAGAAAAACGAAATAAAAAATTCATTTTTTGAGGTGCAAAAGTCTTCCTATCGTGCTTGCGAGTATGTATATAATGGGTCTGCTGGCTACGGATGCAGCTTGGTTTTATGTATATAGCACCACGAAGTCGTTTTTAGTACCTCGTTCTGTTTCATAAGTCCCTGCCTATCTCAGCTCAAGCACCAAAAAAGGCAACCACGCAACGAGGTACACAATATGTCCAGAAGCACTGGAAAAGTAAAATGGTTTAACGAAACTAAAGGCTTTGGTTTTATTGAGCAAGACTCCGGACCAGATGTTTTTGTTCACTTTAGCGCCATTGGCGGTTCGGGCTTTAAAACCCTGGCAGAAGGTCAGGCAGTCGAGTTTGACGTGACGACTGGCCAGAAAGGCCCTCAAGCAGCAAACGTAACACTTCTCTGATTTATCTAGGGCGCCGCAATTGCAGCGCCCTTTTTCTTCCCAGCTATTCCCCAAGCGAAGCCGGTAATATACCGAATTAGCGATCGCCGCTCTGCCGTGGCAGGTGGTAAACATTGGAAAGTTGAGCACAGCCGTTCACGCTATTTATTTCAGGGAAAATAACAATGACCGCAATGCATTTCACTCGCACTCTCTGCTTAACATCGGCAGCTTTATTAATGAGTCTTGGCGCCCACGCTGAATCTTCGACACCTAATATGCTACCGAAACACATCGTATTTTTGGGTGGTTTAGCCCACAACAAGGGTCCAATCGCCAGTGAAACCGAAGATGGGCCCGACGTAAACATTGCCTATCATCATTTGCTGAAACGCTTCGATAATTCTGGCCTTTACGCACATGGCGGCGCTGTCATCAACTTATCAGATGGCACCAGCTACGCCTATATTGGCGGCACTGGACGACTCGCCTTCGGTGCCTCCCCTGTGTATGGAGAGATCGGTGTCGGCTTCGCAGTACACGATGGTGATTTGGAAAAGAAATCGAATAACAAACGCGAGCTGGGATCGCGAGAACTATTCCGATTTGAAATAAGCCTGGGCTACCAAATAAGCGATGCGATATCAGCCAGCTTATTCATGGATCACATATCTAACGGCAGCATTCTCAATAACGACGACAACCGTGGGCTCGACACCTACGGTCTGCGAATAGGCTATAGCTACTAAATTTTGCCGTCATTATTGAAGAAAAACGCCATCCCTAGCGGTGGCGTATATACCAGCAGTAGTGAATCGGTTTACCTGCGCGAGAAAAATCTTCGTCTAAAGACCATCTTGTTTTATCTTCTATTTGATATTTCTCTGCCACGCTTTCGTCGAGACTAAAGTCGCGTTTATTGGTAGAAAATATCAGCAAGCCATCTACTGCTAAGCAGCGCATTGTGTCATCTATCAACTCGCCGTGATCGCGCTGAGTATCGAGCACATCATCCATGCGTTTTGAATTTGAAAATGTAGGCGGGTCTAACAGAACAAGGTCGTATTGATCTTCGCAGCTTTTTAACCACTTTCGACAATCCGCGTGCTCGGTTCTATGCCTAGCCTCGCTGAGGCCATTTAGAGATAAATTACGCCTCGCCCACTGCAAATAGGTTCGCGACATATCCACCGACGTAGTAAAGCGCGCACCGCCGATACCCGCCTGCACGGATGCAACGCCGGTGTAGCTGAATAAATTTAAAAACCGCTTTCCCTTTGCGCGCGCGGCAATATCTAAACGAACCGGACGATGATCTAGAAAAAGTCCCGTATCCAGATAATCAAACAGATTAACCAGAATTTTAGCCTGCCCCTCTCTCAATTCCATAAAAGAATTTCGTGGTGCCTGCCGCTGGTACTGATCTTTGCCGCGTTGCCGCCTGCGCTCTTTAATAGCGATATTACCAGCGGAAACAGAAAATACTTGGCTTACCGCTTCGATGACTTCCCGCAATCTGCGCTCAGCATCTTCTTCTGAAATAGTCACCGGAGCCATATACTCGGCGATATGCACTGCGCTGCCGTAACAATCTACCGCCACCGCGTACTCGGGCATGTCGGCGTCGTAAACTCGGTAGCATTCAATCTCGTTTTTGTTTTTCCACTTACTTAAACGCTTAATGTTTTTCCGAAGACGATTCGCAAACATCTGGCCGCCGGCGGTCAACTGCACATCCGACGCCGCGTTTTTATCCTGCAGCTGCGCCTGATCGCGCTCAACGACAAATGCCTCAGAGTTAATATTAAATAATAATAACTTCGCTGGGATGGTGCCGTTTAAAAGCTGATATTGCTTATGGCTTCTCACGCCCATACGCTTACCTAGATCCGGATTCCCGGTAAATATCGCCGCTTGCCAGCCTGTAAAATGGGCTTTCATCGCTTGACCAAGATGACGGTATAAATGCAGCAACTCCGCCTGTTCCCCTAAGCGTTCACCGTAAGGCGGGTTGGTAATGAGCAAACCTTCAGGCACGGTTCTGTGAGTCGGCATTGCTAATTGCGCGAGCTCACGACGAGATACTTTTACAAAGCGACTTAACCCCGCATTGTCGATATTCTCCTCCGCTTGGGCGACAACTTTGCCGTTGGCGTCGTAGCCGCGAATTTCCGGCCAGTCTTTAGCCATCGCCTTACTGCGCAATGCGCGCGCCTCTTCCAAGAGACTATCCCATGCGATTTGGTCGTGGCCACGCCAGCCGGTAAACCCCCAGCGGCTTCGCAACAAACCCGGCGCAATCTGCATCGCCATCATCGCCGCCTCAATCAGCAGGGTGCCTGATCCACACATCGGATCAATTAAGCCACCCCCTCGGCTAGCCATACCCGGCCAGTCGGCACGCAACAATAATGCCGCGGCCAAATTTTCTTTTAACGGCGCCATAGCGCCACTGCTGCGGTAGGCGCGGCGGTGCAGACTCTCCCCCGATAAATCGATTGCTACGGTGATATAGCCCTTGCGCAAGCGCACATTGACTCGCACATCGGGGTTTTCTTTGTCAACACTTGGGCGCTGCGTCCCGCTAGCCAAAAAATAATCGACTATGGCGTCTTTGCTTTTTAAAGCACCAAAATGCGTGTTGCGGATATCATTAGACTGGCCATTAAAGTCGACAGTAATTTTGCTATCTGTAGATAAATGCTCATCCCACTTTAGATTTTTTAAGCCGTCATACAGTGCATCCGCGCTTTCGCCGCGAAATTCAGTCAAGACCAGTAACACACGGTTGGCCAAGCGCGACCACAAGCAAATTCGGTAAGCTGTCGCGACATCCGCGCTAAAACTCATCGCACCGACGGTCTCGCGATTGAGCTCTGCCCCCAAGGCAGAGATTTCTGAAGCCAAAAGTTGCTCCAAACCCTTTGGGCAAGTAGCAATAAAAGAATATCTTTGACTCATAAAACCTCTAATGGGTGCTAGTGATAGAAAAATTCAACTTACTTAACAACAACTTAATTCTTTATACGTCTTACATCTAAAACCAGCAATACTTATAAGTAATAGGTCTTCGACGAAGCATATGAAAGTTTGATTACATGAAGATCCTGTCGCGATCAAACGCATCGCGATGGTGACAGAAAACCGGCTGTTGCGCGAACAAGCAATACCGTAGCGACATGTTGACTAAATACGTGGAGGCTAATGCCCTATGAGAAGACAGAAACGCGACATGACTGAAAGAGCATATCAACGTGGTTATCAAGCAGGCATTTCCGGCAGGCAAAAAGACAATTGTCCCCATAATCAAGAGCAACTTAAACAGGAGTGGATGACAGGCTGGCGAGAGGGACGCACCGATCATTGGGATGGTATTGATACCGCCACCGCTCTGGAAAAACAGGCGTTTCATTAATCAAACACTATCGATAAAAGGCCCTCAGGGCCTTTTTTTATTCCCGCTCAAATGCCTAGCTTATACTGCCCATCAGCATCTAAAACTGATCAAAACGTTAATTAACGCGTTCTCCGTCCCCGCCCGCCGGCAGGCGTATCAGTAACTGGCATCGCCAATTCTGCCATGCCGTAGACATTGGCAATTTCTTTCTCATCTAACTCTATCCACTGCCCCACTTTAACTTTAGAGGGAATGAATACCGAACCGTAACGCACGCGCTTTAAGCGATTAACCTGTAATTCCTGGGATTCCCAAAGGCGCCGAACCTCGCGGTTGCGACCTTCCATAATGACCACGTAATACCAGTGATTAATGCCTTCTCCGCCACCGTCGACGATATCGCTAAAGCGCGCGACACCGTCTTCCAGTTGCACACCCTCTGTTAAGCGCTTCAACACGTCTTCTGTCGCATTGCCCATCACCCGACACAGGTACTCGCGCTCAATGGTTGTTGACGGGTGCATTAGTTTATTCGCGAGATCGCCATCGGTTGTAAACAATAGCAGGCCGGTGGTATTGAAATCTAAACGCCCAACCGATATCCAGCGCTCACCTTGTAATCGCGGTAAACGATCAAATACCGAGCGTCTTCCCTCGGGATCCTTGCGACTACAGATCTCGCCCTCAGGCTTGTTGTACAGCAATACCCGCGGTTTTGCCGCAGCAGTATCGAGACGCAAAGGCTTACCATCTACTTGTATTTTGACTGCCGCGTCTACGCGGTCCCCCAACGTCGCTACGCGGCCATCGACGAGCACACGGCCTTCGCTAATTACTTTTTCCATTTCCCTGCGTGAACCCAAGCCAGCTCGAGCCAATACTTTCTGCAGTTTTTCGTCGGTTTGTATCATTAAAAGTTGGTCTCGGGTGGGAATTCTTTGTCGTAAACCTCGTCTTCAATCACGTTGCTTTCCGACTCAGCTTCTATTTCAGTATCTATTTCAGTATCTATTTCGGTAACTAGCTCGGACTCTGATTCCGTCTGCGCGTCGGACTCCGCCCTCGTGTCTTCGCCGTTGTTGCTATCTAAAGCAAACTCACCGGTGTGCAGCTCTAACTCACCGTTCATCGTATCGAGATCGGTAATTTCAGCCAGGCTCGGCAATTCATCGAGATTACGCAAATTGAAGTAATCTAAAAATTTACGGGTGGTCGCATACATCGCAGGCCGACCAGGTACATCTTTGTGGCCCACCACGCGCACCCATTCGCGCTCTAACATAGTCTTAATGATTTGCGAACTGACCGCTACACCGCGTATATCTTCAATATCACCGCGGGTGATCGGCTGGCGATAGGCAATCAAAGCCAAGGTTTCTAGCATGGCGCGGGAGTAACGCTGCGGTTTTTCCTCCCACAGGCGACCTACCCAAGGCGCGAGATCTTCACACACCTGAAGGCGGTAGCCACTGGCTACCACTTTAAGCTCATAACCTCGACCAGCGCAGTCCTGACCAATCGCATTCAGCGCATCTTGAATATCGCCCGTGCTCGGCCTTTCGTCGACCTCGAATAATTCGGCGATATGCTGCAGGGATACGGGCCTCCCCACTGCCATTAAGACGGCTTCAATGATTCGTTTTAACTGCGGTAAATCCGGCATCATATAACTTTCGCTTTTACGTGGATTGGCGCGAAGGCCTCTGATTGTACAATTTCTACTAAAGATTCTTTGATCAATTCCATAATCGCCAGAAAAGTTACCACGACGCCTAAACGCCCCTCTTCCGCTTTAAACAAGGTAACAAACGGCACGAAGCTATCCGATCGCAATACGGCTAAGACCTCGGACATACGTTCGCGAGTTGACAGCTTTTCGCGCTGTATTTGGTGGCTTTCAAACAGGTCGGCACGACGCAGTACTTCGCCCAACACAATAAGCAATTCTTTTAGGTCTACATCCGGCTCAGCGCGCACCTTTGACATCGGTGGTGGCTCAATAACAACCGCGTAATTATCACGCCCCATTCGCGGGAGTTGATCGATGTTTTCAGCCGCTTGTTTAAAGCGTTCGTATTCTTGTAAGCGGCGAATCAGCTGCGCACGCGGATCCTCTTCGTCGTCGAGCACGTCCGCCGAACGCGGCAGCAGCATACGCGACTTGATCTCAGCGAGCATGGCCGCCATGAGTAGGTATTCCGACGCCAATTCAAACTGCATCGCGCTCATCATATTCACGTACTGCATATACTGCTGAGTGATCTGCGAGACGTTTATTTCCAGAATATCGAGGTTTTGACGCTTAATAAGATAGAGCAGCAGATCGAGTGGCCCCTCGAACGCCTCTAAAAACACCTCTAGTGCTTCAGGTGGTATATACAAATCTTTGGGAATTTCGGTGAGCGGCTTGCCCTGCACCACCGCGAATGGCATTTCGCCCTGCTGTGGTAATTGCCGAATAGCCTTGAGACTAACAATCTCGATGGCTTGCTGCGCAGCGTCTGGTAAAGGCTCCAGACGACCGAGCAATATGTCAGGCGACACCGAATCCTGTTCAGCCAGCGGCACTGAATCAGGCTGTTCTACGGCGAGCTTTTCTGAAGGTTCATCTTGCACTATTACTGAGATCTCACGATATCATCTACCAAGGGCGCGATTATACGTTGATCTGGGCGCCCGTCACAGCGAATCCTCAAATTGACTCACATCACCCAAACCACGGCGAATAATGACGGGAACATCGTCAACCAAATCGATCACCGAGGTGGCCTCCATGCCGCAGTAACCGCCGTCAATAACAAGGTCTACGAGATTGCCGATGGTATCGCGAATATCGTAGGGATCCGTCATCGGTAGCTCTTCACCGGGCAATATTAAACTCACACTCATCAAGGGCTCGCCGAGCTCCGCCATTAAATCCAAGCAAATCTGATTTGCCGGCACACGCAAACCTACACTTTTACGCTTAGGGTGATGTAAGCGTTTCGGCACCTCTGGCGTCGCCCGCAATATAAACGTATACGGCCCAGGGATATGCGCTTTCAGCAAGCGAAACGCGCTATTGTCGACCTTGGCATAGGTTCCCAGCTCAGAAAGATCGCTGCACATTAAGGTGAAGTTATGCTTTTCATCTAAGCGGCGTATAGATCGCACACGCTCAAGCGCTGATTTATCACCTAATTGACAACCCAGTGCGTAAGCCGAGTCCGTTGGGTAAGCAACCACCCCGCCCCCTCGAATGATATCGGCCGCCTGCTTAATTAAACGAGCTTGCGGGTTTTCTGGATGTATTTGAAAAAATTGTGTCACTGCGCCTACCTTAAAGTACTTATATTGTTGATTCTACATGTTGCCAGCGCGCCCAAACCGGCTTGCACGGCGCCACTATATCGGCATTGCAACCGAGTTCCAGCCAGTTACTGGGCTGGTGAAAATCGCTGCCCGCAGACGCCTCAAAGTCGAATTGAGTGCAGAGCTGACGGAGGTAATTTAAGTCACTAGGCGATGGCCGGCCATTGCAGACCTCCAAGCCTTCACCACCAGCTTCTTTAAAATCTGCCAACATGCGCCGCAGCTTGGCATTGGTCAGCTTGTAGTGCAGTGGATGTGCTAATACCGCCACCCCACCTGCTGATTTTATCCAGTTTATTATGGTTTCAAGTGACGGCCACATCGCCTTAACATCACCCGCTTTGCCCGCACCTAAATATTTATCAAATGCAGTCGCCATTGAATCTACATAACCCTGTGCCACCATAAACCGCGCAAAATCAGGGCGGCCAATGGCGCGTCCATCAGCTAGCGCAGACGCACCTTCAAAGGTATCTTTGAATCCGAGCTTTGCAAGCCGATCACCGATGATTTTAGCTCTCTCGCCACGCGCAGCGCTCTGATCAGACAGCTCTGCCTGTAACCGACTGCAAGTTGTATCTATACCCAAGCCAAGCACATGGATATTAACGCCTGACCACGTACACGATAGCTCTATCCCCGCGATGAGTTTTAATTCTCCAGTGCTGACTTCGCTGATCGCTGTATAGCCGTCAATGGTATCGTGGTCAGTCACCGCCAGTAATTGCACTCCACACTCCTTGGCGCGCAACACCAACTCCGCTGGGCTCAAGCCGCCATCTGAGGCTGTGGTGTGGGTATGTAAATCAACTATCAAGCCAAATATGCTCCGAGGCTAGTGGTCAAAAATTAAAATGGGTATAGTGGGCGGATAATCTTCTCCAACCCTTCTACTGACATTTATCAACGGGATTTCCAATGCCGGACCAGGCAAATACACCTCAGCGTCACAGCGTCATCGTCAATCTTTTGTTCAACATCATTGTCCCAACATTGATACTAACCAAGCTCAGCGGCGATGCATACCTGGGGCCTCGCTATAGTATCGTGATTGCTCTCGCCTTCCCATTAGGTTTTGGCATTTACGACTTCATGAAATCACGTCGCGCCAATGCGTTTGCGATACTTGGCTTTATCAGCGTCTTATTAACAGGCGGTATTAGCCTATTGGAGCTCGACGCCGAATACATCGCCATCAAAGAAGCCAGCATACCGGCAATTATCGGTATCGCCACTTTAGTGTCACTGTATACCCCTTACCCCCTGATCAAAACCTTCCTCTTCAATGACGAAGTTATCTACACTGAAAAAATAAGCAGGGCGCTGAAGGAGCATAACAACGCAAGCATGTTTGACGCGGCACTTCGCAACGCGACCTATTTAGTCGCCTTCTCATTTTTTCTGTCGGCGACGCTCAATTATATTCTCGCCAAAGTACTCTTGGTGAGCCCACCGGGAACAGCTGAATACAGTGCGGAATTAGGAAAAATGACCGGGCTCAGCTTTCCGGTAATCGCGCTGCCTTGTACCTTAGTTATGCTGGGCGCCCTATTCTATTTAGTCAAACAGATCGAAAAATTGACCGCGCTCAGTTTCGACGACATTTTCAGAATACATTAGGATTTTCTATGTTATACGCAGTAATCAGTGAAGATGTTGCAGACAGCCTCGATAAAAGATTAGGTGCTCGAGCAGCGCATATTGAGCGACTTCAAGCACTTAAAGCCCAGGGGCGCCTCGTTCTGGCTGGACCTCACCCCGCTATTGATAGCGAGGACCCGGGCGAAGCAGGTTTTACCGGCAGTTTGATCGTTGCTGAGTTTGCATCGCTTCAAGAAGCACAGCAATGGGCCGACAGCGACCCCTATATTGAAGCCGGCGTTTACGCCAAGGTGTTAGTTAAGCCTTACAAAAAAGTATTACCGTGATTGATGCAGAATTTGAACTACTCTTATAAGTGCTTTATCCTTCAATGTTAAATATTTAGCGCAGTTTATTAACGTGGAAAATACAGTGAAAAAATCATTTATATTCGGCTTGTCAACGGTCCTGTTTTGTTTGACAAGCGCGTCTTTCGCCGACACCCGTTATATCAGCGATAAAATCTACGTACCGCTTCGAGTCGGTGACGGTTCAAAATACCGCATCATTCACCGCGGCCTACCAAGCGGCGAGAAGCTTGATCTAATCAGTACCAACGAAGACAGCGGATACTCAAAGGTTCGCACTGACAAGGGCGTTGAGGGCTGGCTGCCAAGCCATTATTTGACAAACTCTCCGGCCGCACGAAGCCAGCTGGCCACTAACAAAAAGCAAATCGATGAGCTGAGCAGCATCAACAAGGATCTGCAAAAAAAGCTGGAAAACACCACCCAAAGTAGCCAGGAAACCAATAGCATCGTTGAAGAGCTTCAACTCGAAAACAAATCACTAACCGAAGAGCTGGAAGAGATAAAACGTATTTCTGCCAACAGCATTAAGCTGGATGACGACAACCGCCGCCTGCTTGAATCGAATCAAATGCTCAGCAGCGAAGTTGATGTACTAAAAACTGACAATGCCCGCCTTCGTGAAAACAAAGAGAACGAGTTCTTCTTAAACGGGGCATTCGCCGTGCTTATAGGCGTGATGATCGCACTAATAGTCCCGCGAATGATGCCTAAACGACGCTCAGATTGGGGTTAAACATGCGCTTTCTGCCAGCACTGGTCTTTGCGATTTTCAGCCTAGCCGCGGTTACGCCAACTTTAGGTGAGGAAAGTAAGCCCAACCCCGTGGTCGTGATAGAAACTTCGAAGGGCGACATCACCCTTGAACTTTACCCAAATAAAGCGCCGGTCACCGTTGAAAACTTTTTAGGCTACGTAGAAAGCGGATTTTACAACGGCACCATATTTCATCGTGTAATTCGCCGCTTTGCCGTTCAGGGCGGCGGCTTTACGCCAGATTTAGTTGAAAAACCCAATGGCGAAAGTATCGTCAACGAGTCCAAAACCAGCAAACTTAGAAATGATCGCTGGACTGTTGCCATGGCTCGCACAGATGACCCCAATAGTGCCCGCTCTCAATTTTTCATTAACATGCGCATGAATCTGGACCTTGACTCCCGAATGGGACGCGATGGCTATGCCGTATTTGGCAAAGTGATTGAGGGAGAGAACATCGTTCGCGACATCGCCATAAGCAATACTCACTCCGTTGGCGGCATGGACGACGTGCCGGTTGAACCAATTCTGATTATTAGCACGACAATCAAGTAAGCGAAACTATTGCGCCTACGCGCGAGGGGTCATTTTGACTGCGCTAAGTATCAACCTGAATAAGATTGCTTTAATTCGCAATTCCCGCGATACAGAATACCCCAGCGTCGTCTTGCACGCAGTGCGCTGCATTACCGCCGGCGCGCACGGAATTACCGTACACCCGCGCCCTGACCAACGTCATATTCGCGCGGATGATTGCTACGAACTCGCCAGCTTATTAGACGTCGAGTTTAATATCGAGGGCAACCCTTTCGCACCAGCCTGTAAAAGCGATCGGCGTTATGTAAGCGACTATCCCGGCTTTATGGAGATAATCCGCTTAACACGACCTGCGCAATGCACCTTAGTACCGGATACCGACAGCCAACTTACTTCTGACCACGGCTTTGACTTACGTAAAGATGGCGATCGCCTTGCGCCAATCATTGCAGAATTAAAATCCCTAGGCGTTCGCGTCAGCCTTTTTATGGATCCAGATCCAGCTCAAATTCGACTTGCAAAGGACATTGGTGCAGACCGCATTGAGCTTTACACCGGCCCGTATGCAGAAAGTTTCGGCTCACTTCATCAGGACAGCGTGCTGAAGCAATTTATAGCCGCCAGTGACGTAGCCGCAGAAGTCGGGCTTGGCCTTAACGCAGGACATGATCTAAACCTTCACAATTTATTTTTATTTAAGAATAGCGTGCATAAACTATTAGAAGTCTCCATCGGTCACGCTTTCACCGTTGACGCCATCGAACTAGGCATAGATAACTGTATTAAATCGTATCTGAACTGCTTACGTTAAAACCCCAAAATTAAAATCTTCGCGTTTTAATTAGTCTTATTAAAAGCGGCGCTTATCTACATTAAACAGGTAAGCGCCATTCAATGGCTTAATTAAAATACCTTTTTGAGTACAACGTAAAAATCTGCCTCAAGCTTATCTAGCTCATCGCTCGACTCAAAACCATCGTCCATAAGTGGTCTAGCAGCCACAGCATCAAGAGTTATGCCCCAACCTAAGTCAGCTCCAATACGCACGCCCATATCGGCAATACTGCGCTCAGCACCCGCTGCCCCACTAGCATTCTCAAATTGCGATGCACCGTATTCAACAAATACCGACACCGAGAGATCAACGCCACCCAATATAAATTTATGAGTAAAATCCGCTGCAGTGAAGTAACCCGAATCACCAGACAATACACCTGGCAGGTAAGCACTAAGTGCGCTCATACCACCAAGCACCCATTGCTGCTGCTGCGGTAGCTGCTCATCCGCAATTTGCGCCGAGAAATTAAAATTAAGTTCCGAAGCGTCGGATAAAGGCAGTTTCGCCGCGACCTTTGGCAACACCACAACAAATTCCGCAGTGCGGGTCGTAGGCCCGACTTCGGGCGACGTCGCTGTAGCCGTACCAAGAGTACCGCTGTCACCAGTTACTCCTGCTTTTAACGACAATTGCGCCGACCAACGGAAGGTTTTGCCGTCCATCAAACTAGCAGAAAAATATTTTGCGCCAAGTTCCACAGTGCCATATTTTTCGTCTTGCAAACTACCAAAGGAGCCAGCGTCAATTTGCGAATCGATGTATTCTACTTTTTCAAACAGATTAAAACGGTGAGTTATATCGGCTGATAATACTTGCTCACCAGTCAGAGCCACCGCGTCAATATCGGCATCTAATGACAAATTTTGTACTGAAGTTGTGGTTGTCGTTGTTCCGCAACCGATTCCCAATAAACCACAAAGCGGTGTACCGCCAGTCGTCGTTGTGCCAACAATCGTTACCGGACCAAAATCTTGCGAATACTCTGTGTGACTCGCGTTAATACCGTATAAGCCGCCCTTGAATGCTCGATCCGCACCTAGTTGAAAGCGGTGATAGTTTTCCCCATTTCGCGACTCACCTAAATCAGTAAACGCCGTTTCATAGCCAAAAGTTGCTCGCGTACCGTTCTCGAAATTATGGCTTATACCCACATCGCCAAAATAACGGCCAACGTAGCGGCTCCCCTGATTACCAATTTGGAAAACCACGTCAGTTGAGTCAAAATCCTCTACTGGCCGCGGCTCAAAAACCAGCACAACATCTTCAGGATTATTAGCATCATTCTGATACGATACTGAGTAATCCATTCCGATCCGCTGACTCTTCACATTTGCCATAACTCGAGCGCGCTCAAACTCAGCCCGCGTTAGATCCGCATCACCAACTAAACCCTCAAAAAACTCACCAAGCTGATCGCCCTGGACATCCGCCACTCGACCTTGTACTGCGTGTATATAGACAACATTGCTATCGGGTGCATATTGCATCGTCACCAACAAATGACCTTTGCGCAAAACCAGAGAGTTCATTAAAAAAATTGCTTGTGACGGTGTTTTCGCGGCCACGAAAATGGCATCTAACTCGTCGTTACTTAAATAGTGGGTTCCAGAAACCCGCAACTCGTAACCGATAACCTTCCCAATGTAGCTTGCAGAGGCGCCAGACACTGACTCGATATATTGCGGAGTCGTTAACTGTGGCGGTAACGCCGGAGGAAAATCAATTGCCATAAATACAAGTCCTTTGATAAAGGCTTAATATGCAATTGTAAGCATATTAAATTTAATAGAGATTCGACGGGTCAGCCAAAAGCTGACCGTCGTCATAATTACTGATCAGCGTTGTTCTGTTCTTTAACGGATTGAAACACGTCACCGTCGAGAATATTCAACTCTACGCGACGGTTTTCAGCACGCCCTGCCGGATTGTCACTGCCATCGTCATTTTCGTTGCTAGCAACGGGAACAGATTCGCCATAGCCACGATATGCAAGACGCTTTTCTTCAATGCCTGCTTCGATCAAATAGTTATACACGGTCGCTGCACGAGCGTAAGAAAGACGGATATTGTAGTCATCACTGCCTTTGGCATCAGTATGCCCATCCACAGCTACCAAGGCTGCTGGCTTAGCCCCAAGAACCCTGACTGCATGTTCAAGAATTGGCAACGACTCTGGCGTAAGATCAGCGCGATCGAATTCAAAATTAACGCCACGCAAAACAAGCGCCGCATCTTCGGTTAAGTGACAGCCGGTTAAAAAGACTGGCATATCAGCCGGCGTATCTAAACACTCATCGCGATCATCACAAACGCCGTCAGCATCCAAATCTTTACAGCTATCCAGCAAAGCTAGATTATTGCGATCCGCGCAGCCCACCCCACCGGTAGCAGCACAATTACCTGCATCACCACCACCAGAGCCATCGCCACCATTACCCGCCTCATTCGCTACTGCAACCGTAATTAAACCGCCATTTCCAGATCCAGGCCCGTTCAGCGCGCCCACAGCGACTAATCCACCATTCGCCGAGTTAGCACCGTTTAATGCACCAACAGCAACGGTTTCGGAATTACCTGAATTATCGCCATTCAACACAGCAATTGCGCCAAAGTCAGAATTACCGGAATTATCGCCATTCAATACCGCCAGCCCCGCGCTACCGCCATTACCGACATTGTCGCCAGACAAAACAGCTGCGCCAACAGCATCGCTGTTACCGGAATTACTGCCAGATATTGCAGCTATGCCAGCAAGACTGCCGTTGCCACTATTGCTGCCACTTAAAACAGAAACACCAATCAAATCGCCATTGCCTGAATTATTACCAGACAATACTGCAAGACCAATTATGCCGCCGTTACCTGAAGAACCGGGTGTTAACAACGCAATTCCGGCCAAGCCGTCTGCAGCGGCGTTACCCGAGTCAGCCGCACCAAGTAAGGCTAGACCTATTGGCTGACCATCTAAGCCCGGCAGCGACAACATTTGAGCCATCTGAACACCACCAGCAGTAAGCTGGTCGGTAAGACCTTCTAGTGCGCCCACCACGGGAACCACTATCGCTCCCTCAGGACCAACTAAACTGCGCAGTTGCGTGACAATGCCGCTTTCATAATTTAAGCCAAGCGCACCTATTAACTGCGACAAGCCCAGTGCATCTAAAGGTATTGCCGTTCCCGAGCCAGTTTTATTTCCAAAACCTAGAAGCTCACCGGAAGCCAAGGTAAGGCCTAGATCATTCTCTGGGTTGAGGGCATCCGCGCCAAGAAAGTCATTGTCGCCAGTGCCCACGGGGTCCAAAACTGAGGCCCCGACGGTCCCGACTGTCGTTCCGACCTCCGATAAAAGCTGAGTTAAACCTAAGGTATTAAGTAGATCTGTAAGAGCATCTGCTGTTGCAACCGTCGAAAATAACAATGCCATCGTCACAGTAAATATAGACAATAGCTTGCGTAAACACGCCATTATAACGCTCCCCAATGAACACTAAATCTCCAACTCAATTGTCGAAGACACATTACCAAAACCACACGCCAGACGACCGCCAGCAATCGCTTTGCTAGTGGTCACAAAATTCTAACGACGAATAAATAAGGGAATTAAATACAGCTGAGAAGATTTGCCGAAAATATTGCGAGATATAAGAGCGTGTTTTCCGCAGCTGCCTTTAAAAACAGCTGCAACATTACATTTTCGCAAACAAATTGCGTACACAGACCAAAATTGCATTCTCCATGTACGCAGCAGAAACCCTCTACTGGAACGTCATTGTTCCGCGGTACTTAACAACACAAAAGAAAATACCTGCGAACTAAAAACACAGGCTAAAGCTATGGCACTAATACTAATCAAAGGCTTGAAGCTTAAATAGCGAAGCAATAGGTAAAAACCACTATTAATATTGTTTTGTGACGGCAATCACATAGGCAAAACGCGAGAATGGCTACTACGACACATTCGAAGCAACTTGCCCGCTTGACGACTTGGATAAATTTAATAAAAACCAGAACTTAGGAGGAGATAAGGTGTGGCGAAAAACTGAAACCGCTATCAAAAAAAAACAGATAAAAACAAACATTAAAAATGCGATCTGAGCGTCGAAAACGCTAACTATCTTTAGTGGAGATATTTAGAAAATGGGGTGGCCGACGGGGCTTGAACCCGCGACAACAGGAATCACAATCCTGGACTCTACCAACTGAGCTACGGCCACCATTGGGGAAAAAATCGTCCTGTAAATGGCGCACCCGACAGGATTCGAACCTGTGACCGACGGCTTAGAAGGCCGTTGCTCTATCCAGCTGAGCTACGGGCGCAAAACCGTCCGAACTGAGATACGAAAAATGGTCGGGGTAGAGAGATTCGAACTCCCGACATCCTGCTCCCAAAGCAGGCGCGCTACCAGACTGCGCTATACCCCGTTTTTCGTTTCCCGTATGCCCCGCTACAGGAGCTGCGCATGATACGCAGACCTTTTTATCTCGTCAACGGTTTTGGGAAAAATTATTCGATTGATTTGTTGGCCTGTAGTTTGTGCACATGCGACAATAACATCTTAATTTGAATCATCTTTTTATGCGAGACCTATCTGAATGACGGCGTTGATTTTAGACGGCAAAACACTGGCGGCAAGCTGGGAAGAACAACTCACAAACCGCGTTACGGCGCTAAAAAGCCGTTCAAACGGCCGCACTCCCATACTAGCGACAATCTTAGTTGGCGATGACCCCGCCTCCGCTACTTACGTCAAGATGAAGGGCAATGCCTGTCGACGCGTAGGCATGGATTCATTGGCGGTGGAAATGCCCGGATCGACCACCACAGAGCAGTTGCTGGCCAAAATTGATGAGTTAAATAGCGACCCAAATGTTCACGGCATTTTGCTACAACACCCCGTTCCAGAGCAAATAGACGAGCGCGCTTGTTTCGATGCGATTGCTCTTCACAAAGATGTAGACGGCGTGACCTGCCTCGGCTTCGGTCGCATGGCAATGGGCGAAGAAGCTTATGGCTGCGCCACCCCCAAGGGCATTATGCGTATACTAGAGCACTACGAGATTGGGATCGAAGGCAAGCATGCCGTTGTAGTCGGTCGTAGCGCCATTCTCGGCAAGCCAATGGCCATGATGCTACTTGAGGCCAATGCCACTGTGACTATCTGCCACTCACGCACGCAAAACCTTCCAGCCTTGATAAAGCAGGCGGATATTTTAGTCGGCGCAGTGGGTAAACCTGAATTTATCAAGGCGGAATGGATTAAAGACGGCGCGGTTGTTGTCGATGCCGGCTACCATCCGGGCGGCGTCGGCGATATTGAGCTTGCACCTCTAGTCGATCGGGTTAGTGCTTACACTCCTGTACCAGGCGGGGTTGGCCCCATGACGATCAATACTCTGATATTCCAAAGCGTGGACTCCGGCGAAAAAGCCATCGCCTAACACGGACAAGCATCATGGCTAGGGTAAACAAACCACCCAAAAAAATAGGACCCGCGCAGAGGTTTGCGCGGCTGCTGCTTAGCGGTATTCTGCAGATCTTCTTCTGGGTAATGAATACTCTGCGCTTTAAAGGCCAGCTGGCGTTAGAACAACCCTGCGTGATGGCGGTTTATCACGACGAACTCCTCCCCATTATTCACAGATATAAAAACCAGAATATCGCCGCAATAGCCTCACAAAATCATTTCGGCTACTCGATAGCCATGGTGATGGAACGCTACACCTATGAAGTCGCCCTCGGTTCGCCGAGCCGGGGCGGCAAAGACGCCTTTGTGCAGCTACTTAAGGCGGCGAGAAAAGGCAAAACCGTCGCCTTCGCCGTCGATGGCTCTCGCGGCCCCCGCCATGAAATGAAAGCCGGCGCAGTCGTGTTAGCCATGCGGGCAAAGGTGCCGCTCTACCTCATCCGAGCGGACTATCAAGGCTGGAGAATTGAGTCAACTTGGGACAAATCTAAATTCCCGAAACCCTTTGGTAATGTGACCTTGCACAGCGAGCGCTTTCCACTAGAAGACTTTGACGGCCAAGACATTGAACGTATTGTTAGCGCCGCAGAAAAGAGATTAGCGGCCCTGTTACCGGATGATTATCAGCCAAAATGACACTCACCGGAAACACGCTCAGACTCCTGCCCGTTCTGAGCTTCGCGCTTTTCATCGCTTATTTTTCAATACTGCCCTCAGCGGCGATGCCAGACCTAAACCTGTGGGACAAGCTTCAGCACTTTGGCGCCTACCTGGTGTTTGTCTTATTGACCTACCCGCTGACGCTTAAACGTCACCATTTACACCTTGCCGTCATTGCAATTTGTGCCTACGGCGGTCTACTGGAGATAGCGCAAGCCTATTCACCAGGTCGTTATGCGTCGATATTAGATTTCCTTGCAAATAGCCTAGGCGCTATTTTCGGCCTACTGTTACTCAGACTTTGTCCGCCAATCAAACAGCTCGGTTAAGACTAAGATTCACTCGGACTATAAAGCAGCAACGCCGCAGCGAGACTAGCAAGCCTGCGCCGCTCAACTGGGGATAATTTGCTGTCGATCCACACACCGCCTTCGTTCATCACCTGAATTGCTGCAAGCTGCAGGCCATCGCGATAAACGAGATAGCCTACAATCTTACCAACAGGCCAAGCGCTGCCTTCTAGCTCATCAGTGCCAAGCACTTCGTATACCGGCATCGCCTCTTTGCTGGAGAATAAATAGCCGTGTAAGTGTTCGTCGTTAGCTGCCATCACCAGCTTCCAAGCAACGGTTTCGCCCCACTCTAACAACGAGCAATTCAGAAAGGATTCGGCATCAACGATCCACCTGGCGTCGCCGCCGAGCACGCCGCGAAGATTCACGTGGTCGCTGTCTTCTCCACTTTTACAATCAAGCTGGGCAACGTTGTCGGCGCCATCAGAGAATGAAAAGCGATATGCACCGGCTTGGCGAACACTTTCAAAATCGCCAATTTCGAGCGTGCTAGTCTTGTCCCAATCGCGATCAACCTTGCCAGTGACAAAAGACGCAAAACCGAGACGCTGATTAATCAACCAGCCTTGCCGGCCAGTAACAGGAAAATAATCTGCCGCCGCCAAGAAGCCACCATCTAACAATAGGTTTGGTGTGGTGCACCCGACGAGTACTGCAAACATCCATAGAAGAATACTTTTTTTCACCGCAACGCCCTACGCAATAGATAATTGATTTTAACAGCCCTTGCGACGAGATGCCTTTATTCACGGCGCCAAGTAGTACCCTCGCGGCTGTCTTCTAAAATGACACCCTGCGCCTTTAAGGAATCGCGAATTTCATCTGCACGAGCAAATTGCCGATCTTTCTTGGCTTGCACACGCTCTGCAATTAACGCCTCAATAGCGTCAGCCGCTAACTGATCACCGCTACCCGCCTGTAAAAACTCATCGGCTGATAACTGTAAAATACCGAGCACGGCCGCCATGGATTTTAAATTGCGAGCCAAACACGCAACGCGATCCGTTTCGAGTGCTTCTTTTGCGCTATTTAACTCTCTTACCATATCGTAAAGCACCGCCAAGGCAACGGGTGCATTAAAATCGTCTGCCATAGCGGCATCAAATCGATTAACGTAAACATCGTCCTTATCTAGCTCTGCATAAGGTCGCGCGATGACAACATCCAATCCTTTAAAGGCGTGATAAAAACGCTCCAGGTTTTGCTTGGCAATAAGTAAATTATCTTCTGAATAATTAATAGCGCTGCGGTAGTGGCTGGAAATAAGAAAATAACGCACCACTTCCGGATGATAGCGATCGAGAATTTCACGAATGGTGAAAAAATTCCCCAACGATTTCGACATTTTCTCATTATCGACCCGCACCGCGCCGGCATGCATCCACGTTTGCGCGTAGCGCTGTCCTGTTGCCGCCTCAGACTGCGCTATCTCGTTTTCATGATGCGGGAAAACCAAATCCGGCCCACCACCATGTATGTCGAAGGTATTTCCCAAGCAGCAAGTAGACATAGCTGAACATTCAATATGCCAGCCCGGGCGGCCCTTCCCCCAAGGCGACGGCCAGCTCACTCCATCGTCTTTAACCGCTTTCCACAATGCAAAGTCACGGGGGTCATCTTTGGCTTCATCGACCGCAATACGCGCGCCAGATAACAACTCATCCGGGTTTTTACCCGATAACTTTCCGTAGTCGGCAAATGCAGTGACCCGATAATACACATCGCCATTTGCAGCGGTATAGGCGAAGCCCTTTTCTATCAACGTGGCGATCATGGTCAAGATATCAGCGATATGAGCGGTCGCTCTGGGCTCCATATCTGGCGGCATAATATCCAGCCGCGCGGCATCTTCGTGCATGGCCTTAATAAAACGCTCAGTTAACGCTTCAAAGGGCTCATTATTTTCATCCGCCCTGCGCAATATTTTGTCGTCGATATCAGTGATATTGCGCACGTAGTTGACATCAAAACCCTTGCCACGCAAATACCGTGTAATGACGTCAAACGCCACCAACACCCGCGCATGTCCGAGATGACAGAAGTCGTATACCGTCATACCGCAGACGTACATATTAATTTTGCCGTCCTGCAATGGCACAAGAGGCTGCTTGCTACGGCTGAGGGTGTTGTAGATTTGAATCGTCATAAATGATCGCTTAATGCTGGACGGGGGACGGGAAATGCAACGTCAAAATCAACCCAAGCCCGTTATAAAAATTTGATTATATCCATCAGCTGCCAGGCTTCAGACTCGAAGCGGGAAAACAGCTTTTGCGTCTCCCCTCTCCGGTCTAGCATCTAGCGCCATCGCTTTCGACAGACATCCGACCTCAGACGTCCGACTCCTTGCCCCACGTATCACGAAGGGCAATCGTGCGGTTAAATACCGGCGCACCGCTTGTGTGCTCAAGCTTGTCGGCAACAAAATAGCCCGTTCGCTCAAATTGAAAACTCGCCTCTGGCGCCGCGTCGGCAAGGCTCGGTTCAATCCAACAATGCTCAATGATGCTCAATGACGCTGGATTAACATGATCAAGAAACTCTTCCCCGCCTCTATCTGGCGATTCATGAGTAAATAGACGATCATATAAACGCACTGTCGCCTGCTTACCGTGACTTGCCGATACCCAGTGAATAACGCCTTTTGGCTTTATACCGTCTTCTGGGTCAGCACCGTGGGATGCGGCATCGTAGCTGCAATGCACTTCTACAATATTACCGGCAGCGTCTTTAACAACGGATTCAGCCAACAGTACATAAGCACTGCGCAAACGCACTTTTTTACCTAATACCAAACGTTTGAATTTTTTATTGGCCTCCTCGCGGAAGTCTTCGCGCTCTATATAAACTTCGCGGCTGAAAGGCAGGCTGCGCTCACCCAAATCATCACGATTGGGGTGACCCGGCGCATTTAACCACTCGACTTTGTCGTCGGGATAGTTAGTAATAATAATTTTAAGCGGGTCCATTACGCACATGGCGCGCGGTGCATTTTTATCAAGATCATCTCGGATTGCGTGTTCGAGCATGGCGACATCTACCACACCTTCACTGCGTGCAACACCGACCATATCGCAGAAATTTCTGAGCGCAGCCGCCGTAAATCCGCGGCGGCGCATTCCCGCGATCGTCGGCATTCGGGGATCATCCCAACCGTCTACCACGCTCTCATCAACAAGCATTTTTAATTTACGCTTGCTGGTCACCGTGTAATTTACATTCAAACGCGCAAACTCATACTGCTTGGGCTGCGCTGGCACTGGCAAGTTGGCGATAAACCACTCATATAAAGGACGGTGATCTTCAAACTCCAAGGTGCAGATTGAATGCGTAATGCCTTCCAGCGCATCTGACTGGCCGTGGGTAAAGTCATATGTCGGATAAATACACCATTTATCACCTGTCTGGTGATGACTCACCTTGCGAATACGATAAATGATGGGGTCGCGAAGGTTGATATTTGGCGCTGCCATATCAATTTTTGCGCGCAGTACCCTGCTGCCCTCATCAAATTCGCCATTGCGCATACTGTCAAACAAGGCGAGGTTCTCTTCCACACTGCGGTCGCGATACGGGCTATTTTTACCGGCTTCGGTCAAGGTGCCGCGGTACTCGCGAGCTTGATCCGCACTTAAGTCGCACACATACGCGTTTCCGTTGCGAACCAAATGCAGTGCGTAGTCGTACAAGGTGTCGAAGTAATCCGATGCATAGCGAATCGGACCCGACCACTCAAACCCCAACCAGCGGATATCTTCTTGAATAGCATCTATATATGCCTGCTCTTCTTTTGCCGGGTTGGTGTCGTCAAAACGCAGATGGCAGCGCCCGCCAAACTGCTTGGCAAGACCAAAGTTCAGGCAGATCGATTTAGCGTGACCGATATGTAAAAAACCATTTGGCTCTGGTGGAAAGCGCGTGACGAGCTCACCGCTCAAACGACCCGAGGCGATGTCTTCCTTTACGATAGTACGTAGAAAATTATTGCCGGATACTACATTGTCAGTCATTGATGGGTTCCAAATGTCCAAAATCGGCGAATTACTGCAAACCGCCGCGGCCGCAAGAATCCGCGCGCGATAAACACAAAGGTTTAGCGCCGGTTTCGCCCCGCAGCCAAAAGCCGTATTATAGCGGCTTTAATTTCCGGTTATAAGCGAGATCAGCGTAAATGATTATCTTCACTACAAATTTCGGCGACATTAAGGTTGAGCTGGACTTCGAAAATGCACCAAAAACCTCAGAGAACTTTAAACAGTATGTGCTTGACGGCTATTACGACGGTACTATTTTTCACCGTGTTATCGACGGTTTTATGCTGCAAGGCGGCGGTTTTGAGCCCGGCATGAAACAAAAAACGACCCGCGCCCCTATCGAAAACGAAGCGGATAACGGCTTAAAAAATGATGTAGGCACCCTGTCTATGGCCCGTACATCTGACCCCCACTCAGCCAGTTCACAATTTTTTGTTAACGTGAAGAACAATGACTTCCTAAACCACAGCAGTAAAACCATGCAAGGCTGGGGATACGCGGTATTCGCAAAAGTCGTAGACGGAATGGACGTTGTAAACCAAATCAAAGGCGTTAAAACCACTAGCGTAGCCGGCCATCAAGATGTACCAGCAGAAGATGTGATCATTGAAAAAGCGGTTTGGATAGACTGATATCGCTATGAGCACTTTATTTATCTCAGACCTCCATCTGGATGAATCGCGCCCGGAAATCACCCGGGCGTTTTTTTCATTTTTAAAAACCACCGCCAGCGATGCCAGCGACCTCTATATCCTTGGGGATTTTTTTGAAAGCTGGGTCGGTGATGACGACGAATCACCATTTATTAACTCGGTAAAGCAAGCCCTCAAAGATTTTACCGATCACGGCGCGTCACTCTATTTTATGCACGGCAATCGCGACTTTTTAATCGGCGATACATTTTGTCGCGACGTCGGCGCCGAACTTCTCCCCGACCCAAGCGTTATCTCTCTAGCGGGAGAACAAACCTTATTAATGCACGGCGATAGTTTATGTACTGATGACAAGGACTATATGCAGTTCAGGAAAATGGCGCGAGACCCTCTCTGGCAGCAAGATGCACTCAGGAAATCCCTTGCGGAACGCCGTGCGATAGCCAAACACATGCGAATGGTAAGCGGCGAATCAAATAGCAATAAAGCCGAAGATATAATGGATGTGAATGCGTCTGCAGTTAACACCGAAATGGCGAAGCACAGCTGCACAAGACTAATCCACGGACACACGCATCGCCCTAATCGTCACTCGATTACCACCACAAAAGGAATCGCAGAGCGCATTGTCCTCGGCGACTGGGGTCACCAATTGTGGTATTTAAAAATAGACAACGACGACATCAACTTAAACTCCGCAGCTATTTAAGCTAGTCCATACCCTTCACTTAGAGAAGGCTCGCACCAAATCAAAGCAATCTTGTGCAAATGAAATAGCGCACCATACCCGAAATCCGCCTCAGAGCAGTGCACGGACGCCCCTCGCCAATAAGCAAAAAATCACGCTAAGACTATGATATAAATAGACTTATTCCTTATGGCATAGCTATTGCTATTAACTCCTCAGAACGTTCTACGCCCCTTGCATCGAGCATATATTCGACATGCATAGAACCGATGGCAAGCATCAATGCTGATCACGTCGATGCCTGGCATTAACTACTTTGGAGACGAACCGATGCCTCGGTATCACAGCCTGTTTACCCGCACCATAAGCGCAATCGCATTAACAACAAGTTGCGTTGCCATAGCAGCAGAACCGGAAAAAGAAGAGCTAAAATTTGGCTTTATTAAGTTAACAGACATGGCTCCGCTGGCTGTCGCTTACGAAAAAGGCTACTTCGAAGACGAAGGTCTGTATGTGTCCCTCGAAGCACAAGCTAACTGGAAAGTATTGCTCGACCGCGTAATAGACGGTGAATTAGACGGCGCCCATATGCTAGCGGGACAGCCGCTGGGTGCCACCATTGGCTTTGGCACCCAGGCACATATCATCACTGCCTTTAGCATGGATTTAAACGGCAATGGCATCACCGTCTCCAATAGCGTTTGGGAGGAGATGAAAAAGAATATTCCAAGGCAAGCTGATGGCAAACCTGTTCACCCTATTAAAGCTGACGCCTTAAAGCCGGTTATCGACAAGTACAAAAGTGAAGGCAAGCCCTTCAAGATGGGTATGGTATTCCCAGTCTCCACACACAACTATGAATTGCGCTACTGGCTAGCTGCGGGCGGCATTCACCCCGGTTACTACGCGCCGTTGAAAGGCCACACCAGCGGCACTATCGACGCTGAGGCCCTACTGTCGGTCACTCCGCCGCCGCAAATGCCAGCCACCCTAGAAGCCGGCACTATTTATGGCTACTGCGTAGGCGAGCCCTGGAACCAGCAAGCCGTGTTTAAAGGCATTGGGGTACCGGTTATTACCGACTACGAGATTTGGAAAAACAATCCCGAGAAAGTG
Source organism: Zhongshania aquimaris (assembly GCF_019312595.1). GTDB lineage: Bacteria > Pseudomonadota > Gammaproteobacteria > Pseudomonadales > Spongiibacteraceae > Spongiibacter > Spongiibacter aquimaris. Next base: position 178,671 of record NZ_JAHWDQ010000001.1, read on the forward strand.
TTTGGCGTTAGTAATGAATGGGCGGAAAAATACCCCAATACTCACATTGCCGTCGTCAAAGCGATGATTCGCGCCGCCAAATGGCTGGATGACAACAACAACGCCAATCGCCCTGAGGCAGTAAAAATTCTATCAAAGTCGAGCTACGTTGGTGCCGACTACGATGTGATCGCCAACTCTATGACAGGCACATTCGAATACGAAAAAGGCGATAAACGCGAAGTCCCCGATTTCAACGTGTTTTTCCGGCACAACGCGACTTACCCCTACTACTCAGATGCCATTTGGTACTTAACCCAGATGCGCCGCTGGGGACAGATTACCGAATACAAGCCTGACAGCTGGTATATGGACATCGCCAAGAAAGTGTATCGCCCCGATATCTATCGACAAGCTGCTGAAGAGCTAATTGCAGAAGGTAAAGTCAGCACCAGCGAATTCCCAAACTTCGCATCTGAAACTGGTTACAAACCACCTCAATCAGAGTTCATAGACAACATCACCTACGACGGTCGCAAGCCCAATGAGTACATCAGCAAATTTAGCATCGGCTTAAAAGCTAAAGACCTACTGAAGTAATCATCCTGCCCCGCCGTGGCGGGGCAATTTTGGAGCACATATGTTGAAACAAAATACCCTACATTACTTGAGTGTGGCGGGCTTTCGCTGGATGGTGCCGGTAATAAAACTCGCCTTCTGGGAAAACCCTCGCGAACAAGGGCAGGAAATCGTTAGATTAATTGCATTACCGCTATTTGCCATTCTCGTTTTTTTAGCAATCTGGTCCACTGCCGCTTCAAAAATCGATACCAGCCTCGGTAGCTTTCCAGGGCCAGGTGTTGTCGCATCAGCCGCCAGTGGCTTATATCAGGAACATTTAGCGGAACGAGAAAAAGCCGAGGCGTTTTACCAGCGACAAGAGGACCGCAACAAAGTCAAATTGGCAAAAAATCCCGACGCAGAAGTTAAAATTCGTGATTACACTGGTAAACCAACCTACTTCGATCAAATTTTTACGAGTTTAATCACTGTTTTCACGGGCTTCCTTGTCGCATCTATTATCGCCATTCCCATTGGGATCGCCTGCGGACTTAGCCCGCTGCTCAATACAGCGATTGCACCAATTATCCAAATATTAAAACCGGTGTCGCCACTGGCGTGGTTACCACTGGTTACCATGGTTGTCAGCGCTGTTTACGTGAGTGATGATCCCGCGTTTTCCAAATCGTTTATCAACTCAGCGATTACCGTCACGCTGTATTGCATGTGGCCAACTCTCATTAATACTGCCGTTGGCGTTGCCAATATTGATAAAGACCTCATCAATGTCGGCCGAGTCATTCAACTTGGCTGGTTTACTCAGGTAACGAAAATCGCCATACCAGCCGCACTACCAATGATATTTACTGGCCTTCGAATTTCATTGGGCATTGGCTGGATGGTCCTCATCGCAGCTGAAATGCTCGCCCAAAACCCCGGCTTGGGAAAGTTTGTTTGGGATGAATTCCAAAATGGCAGCTCCGAATCCCTCGCCCGCATAATGGTCGCTGTTGTGACCATAGGCTTTATAGGCTTCATATTGGACTCGTTCATGCATACCCTCCACAAAATGATAGCCCACGACGACGCTGGCGCTTAAGGAATACGACATGTCTACCTATTTAGATATTTCACAAATTAGTATCGACTTCCCCACCAAAACAGGCCCCTTTAGAGCATTAGAAAAAGTTGACCTTAAAATAGCCAGAGGGGAATTCATATCACTTATCGGCCACTCGGGCTGTGGTAAATCAACCGTGCTAAATATTGTCGCCGGCCTTTATCAAGCTACCGAAGGCGCTGTTGTTTTAGAGTCTAAAGAAGTCAACCAACCTGGCCCAGATCGTGCTGTAGTGTTCCAAAATCATTCTCTATTCCCATGGTTAACGGTTTACCAAAATGTCGAATTGGCGGTCAAACAAGTGTTTAAGGGCAGAAAGTCCAAGGCTGAAATACGACATTGGGTTGAGTACAATCTAGGCTTAGTACAAATGTCACACGCCAGCCACAAGCTGCCTGGAGAAATCTCTGGCGGAATGAAACAACGAGTCGGAATTGCTAGGGCACTGGCGATGGAGCCCAAAGTGCTGCTTATGGACGAGCCTTTTGGGGCACTAGACGCACTTACGCGAGCACACTTACAAGACGCCCTAATGGAAATTCAAGCCGAATTGAACAATACCGTTATTCTCATCACTCACGACGTCGACGAAGCCGTTTTACTATCTGATCGAATTGTAATGATGACCAACGGCCCTGCCGCTACTGTGGGGGAGATACTCAGCATTGATTTACCGCGTCCAAGAGAACGATTGACGCTAGCAGACAACGTAGATTACAACCACTACCGCGCAGCAGTACTGACATTCCTGCACCAAAAGCAAGCGAAGTCAGATCACAAAGCGAGCACAAAAAAGCCGCATGAATTACGGCTAGCCGACACCAACAAACCAGCAGAAGTAGCACTTAAAAAAGCAACAGGAGCTTAAAATGCCCGCAATCAATAATAAAAACGGTATTCGCCTGGAAAAAACCGACATTAGTCTCGGCTTTATTCCGTTAACGGATTGCGCACCATTGGTAATCGCTCTCGAAAAAGGCTATTTCCGCAACGAAGGACTGAATGTAACCCTCTCTAGGGAAGCATCTTGGGCGGGCATTCGCGACAAAGTGGGCCTAGGTATACTCGACGGCGCACAAATGCTCGCCTCTATTCCGGTCGCCTCCCGCCTGGGTGTTGGCGGGCCAAAAATAGATATGATCAGCGCCATGGTTCTGGACTTAAATGGCAATGCTATCACTGTCAATAATGACCTATACGACCACCTGTTTAGCATTGATCCGCGCAGCGAGTTCAGCCCATTGATTGCCGCCCAGGCACTGCAGTGCGTCGTTGAAGAAAATAAACGCGCCAAGCGGCCAAAGTTACGTTTCGGCGTCGTTTACCCCTGCTCCACCCAAAGTTATGAACTGCGCTACTGGTTAGCTAGTGCCGGTATCGACCCAGATAGAGACATCGAGATTGTGGTCATTCCGCCCTCAAAAATGGTAACCGCCATGACCGATGGTGATATACACGGATTTTGTGTCGGAGAACCCTGGAACACCTTAGCGGTGCAGCAACAACTTGGTCACGTGGTAGCTACAAAATACCAACTTTGGAATAACAGCCCTGAAAAAGTGTTTGCAGTTAGCGAGAGCTGGGCAAATGAAAATCCTGCCACCCATCAAGCAATTTTACGAGCCTTAATCAAAGCGTGCATTTGGCTCGATAAAAAAGAGAATCGTAAAACCGCAGCAAAAATGATCAGCCAGGCACCTTATATTGCCCTACCCGAAGAAACCGTTGCGCTCTCCCTTATGGGCTTGTCTTTGAAGCATTTTGGACAGATGCCAGAAAAAGTTGACGATTTTCATGTCTTCCACCGCTACTCAGCAAACTTTCCATGGCTCAACCATGCCGAGTGGTTTATTTCCCAAATGTACCGCTGGGGCCAGCTAACCACACCGATTAACATCGAGGAGACCGTTGCCGCCGTATACAAGCCATCGCTATTCCGCATCGCTGCCGAAGCCGTTGGTTTAGAAAGCCCAAGCATAGACCGAAAAACCGAAGGCAATTTACATGAGAAAAACATGCTAATGAAGTCGCTACAAATAGGGCCTAATCAATTTTTAGATGGTCAGGTAATTAGCGTTGGCGGCATTATTAAATACCTTGAACAACAAAGCCTATCGAAGGCCGACATCCCCGCGCTGCGACTTATTAATGTGCAAAAAGAGGCCTGAAAGCGCAAATGAAAGTATTACTGATTGATATTGATGATAGCCGCGCGAATAAAATTGACTCTATTTTGGCATCGGCCGGTATCGAGTTAATCAATTTCAACAATCAACATGCCGACATCTATCACATTGTGGGTGAAATGCACCCGGAAATCATTTTAGTCGATACCAACTCAAGCAATCGAGACACACTTGAGCATCTAGCGCAGCTGAACAAAGAATATCCGCGTACAGTAATTAAACTCGGTAATAATCGCTCCGAAAGTATTAATCGACTTGCGGCTGACGCGGGCATCAGCATTTACGCCATAGACAATATACCGCCGCGCTTGCTGCAGTCACTTATCGATATTACCTTGAGCTTTTTCCACAGTATTGATCGCTTGCGGGCTGAGGTGCTGGCACTGAAACCTGAAATAGATGCGCGCCAAATTTTAAACAGTGCCAAAAAGTTCATCGTTGACACGTATGGCCTTACCGACGAGCAAGCCACCGACCTACTCAATAAGAACGCCAATCGCCAAGGGCGCTCTATTACTGATGTTGCTCGCCAGCTAATGGAGACGGGGGCTTTTGTCTAACAAATATAGCAGCGAGCAAACTTAAGCCGCCAAGGGCCCACTGTGGAAACGAAATATCTCGTCAGCGGTTTCAATCAACTCTTGTTCTTTTTGTTTAAACACCGCAATTCGCGGCGTAATATCTTCGGTAGCGTAGCGCTCAGCCAAGTTCAAATAATCTTTGAAATGGCGACTTTCAGATTTTAATAAGGAGTTATAAAAGGCGCTTAACTCGGTATCTAACAGTGGCGCAATGCGGGCAAATCGCTCGCAAGAGCGCGCCTCAATCAAGGCGCCAATAATTAAAATATCGATGAGTTTATGCGGTTCGCTAGTGCGTGCCTCAGCGCGTAAACCGTTGGCATAGCGTGCCGACGATAAATGCCGGTATTCAATCCCACGCTTCTTCATAATGGCCATGACCTGTTCAAAATGACGCAGCTCTTCACGCGCGAGCTTAGACATGCGATTCATTAGGTCAGGCTTGTCGACATAGCGAAAAATCAAATTTAATGCAGTGCCCGCTGCTTTTTTTTCACAATTGGCGTGATCAATCAGCATTTCTTCGGGATGAGCCAAGGCAGCGTCAACCCATCCCTGTGGGGTTTCACAGGGCAAAAACGCTAAAATTTCGCTAATATCAACTGACATTGAAGTGTATCCGGCTTAATAAAACCGCCGCAGTATACCAAAATCCGACGCGGGATCAGAACCGGGTAGTGCTCGCGTCACCAAAAAGAACTACTTCTCGGCGTGAAGATACATGCCTATATAGCGCTGATAATGCGCTTCCGAAAGAAGATAAAACTCTTTGTCTATCATGTCTCGCAGCTGTAAGAGGGGCACATCCCGATACTGCGAATCAAGTACAAAGCCAAACTGCGCAGGGTCGCTAATCTGGCCAGCGCCGGCCCGAAGTAACTGGAACAGCCAAATATACGGGCTCTTATGAGCTGGATAGCGAACCCGCTGAACCTGGCACTGCCACAGCAAAATACGGGTATCGCGAATACTTAATTTATTCGACATCACCTGTATTAAGAACCCATCTAGGCGTTCATCAATAATCTGCTTCTGCTGATCGGTATAACTATTCCAGTCGATTACCTCGTGACTATATCGTTTGCAGCCGCGACACACATCATCGCCCAGCGCGGTAGAACAGACGCCGGTACAGGGTGTAATGACACGGGGAATAGCGGTCGACAAATCTAGCTCCAATTCTGACAGCAGGCTTAGGCGCAAAGATTAAGCTACCCTCAAAGCACAGGCAAGCGCGCTTATTCACTTAAGGCAACTGTGATTAATTCGGTGACGCCTCAGGCTTAGCCAAAAATGGCTCGGCAAGGCGCCGTACCCACAGCACTCGCTACGCTCATGGGGCAGGCTCTCATGCAGGAAGGCTGGCTGCCTTTCAAATGGCGGCAACACAGCGGAGTCCTTTTTGGCTAAGCCCCGAAGGGCGGGCCTCTGGCGCACACTGGACTGCGTTGCGACGCCGAAACGTCGGACCGTCATCAAGGACAAGCAGCCTTGATCTCGGCAACTGCTCCTGCGTTGCTCTACCTCCTGCATCCCTGCAGTCGTTCGCGTCGCGCCTTACCAGTGCGCGCCAGAGGCTCCGCTAAGACATTACCGAATTAATCACAGTTGCCTTAACCTATGTAGGGTTTTTCAGTATACTTGCAGCCCCCTATTTCGCATCGATGATGGGCATCGATAGCCCCGGCCCCGGCGATCCCGGTGGATACGGGTACCGAAACTGAAAAGAGGAGTTACACTGTGCTCGAAGCATATCGGAAACACGTCGACGAACGCGCCGCGCAAGGCATTGTTCCCCAGCCACTCAACGCTGAACAAGTCGCGGGCCTAATCGAGTTGCTCAAAAATCCGCCTGCTGGCGAAGAAGCAACCCTTGTTGACCTGATCTCCAACCGTGTACCACCAGGCGTTGACGAAGCCGCCTATGTTAAAGCAGGTTTCCTCGCCGCTCTGGTAAAAGACGAAGCAAGCAGCCCGCTAATCAGCAAAGAAGTTGCCGTTAAGCTCTTAGGCAATATGCACGGCGGCTATAACATTATCACCTTGGTAGAACTCCTCGACCACGCTGATTTAGCTAAACTCGCCGCCGAAGAACTCAAGCACACCCTGCTGATGTTTGATGCCTTCCACGATGTAGAAGAAAAATCGAAAGCCGGAAATGCACTGGCGAAAGAAGTTATACAAAGCTGGGCCAATGCTGAGTGGTTCACGAATCGCCCCGAAGTACCAGAAAGCATAGTAAATACCGTTTTTAAAGTCACTGGCGAAACCAATACCGATGACTTATCACCAGCACCAGACGCATGGTCACGCCCAGACATCCCGCTGCACGCATTGGCGATGTTCAAAATGGAACGCGACGGCATCAAGCCAGACGTCCAAGGCAGTGTTGGCCCACTAACGCTGATCAAAGAACTAGAGAAAAAAGGCCACCCTATCTCCTTCGTTGGCGATGTTGTCGGTACGGGTTCTTCGCGTAAATCAGCAACCAACTCGGTACTGTGGTTCTTCGGCGACGACATGCCCGGCGTACCTAACAAGCGCTCTGGTGGTGTTTGTATTGGCAGCAAAGTGGCACCGATCTTCTACAACACCATGGAAGACGCTGGTGCATTGGTTTTCGAAGCTCCGGTTGACGACCTAAGCATGGGCGACGTCATTGAAATCCGCCCATACGACGGCGTGATCAAAAATGTTGAAACAGGTGCGACACTGAGCACCTTCGAACTGAAGTCGCCTGTACTGTTAGACGAAGTTCGCGCTGGCGGCCGTATCAACCTGATTATCGGTCGCGGCCTAACGGCTAAAGCTCGCGAATCACTAGGCCTTCCTAACTCTACCCTGTTCCGTCTGCCAGAGCAGCCCGTCGACACAGGTAAAGGCTATACCTTAGCGCAAAAAATGGTTGGTCGCGCTTGCGGTCTGCCTGAAGGCGAAGGTATTCGTCCAGGCACGTACTGCGAACCGAAAATGACCACCGTGGGTTCACAGGACACCACTGGCCCAATGACCCGTGACGAGTTGAAAGATCTGGCCTGCCTTGGCTTTTCTGCCGATCTGACCATGCAGTCTTTCTGCCACACCGCGGCCTACCCCAAGCCAATCGATATCGACACCCAGCATAATCTGCCTGACTTCATCATGACCCGTGGCGGTGTATCGCTGCGCCCAGGCGACGGCATCATCCACAGCTGGCTGAACCGTATGCTGCTGCCTGACACGGTCGGTACCGGTGGCGACTCACACACTCGCTTCCCCATGGGTATCTCTTTCCCGGCGGGTTCTGGTCTGGTTGCCTTCGCTGCAGCTACCGGCGTTATGCCACTGGATATGCCTGAATCTGTATTGGTTCGCTTTAAAGGCAAAATGCAGCCCGGTATTACCCTGCGCGATCTGGTTCACGCCATTCCTTACCAAGCCATTAAAGAAGGTCATCTGACCGTTGAGAAAAAGGGCAAGAAGAACATCTTCTCTGGCCGTATTCTCGAAATCGAAGGTTTGGCCGGTCTGACCGTTGAGCAGGCATTTGAATTGTCTGACGCCTCTGCAGAGCGCTCTGCAGCCGGCTGTACTATCAAACAAGGCATTCCAGAAATTTCTGAATACCTACGCTCGAACATCACCCTGCTTCGCTGGATGGTAAGCGAAGGCTACGGCGACAAGCGTACCTTGGAGCGTCGCGCTGCCAATATGGAAGCGTGGCTGGCCAACCCGAGCCTGCTTGAAGGCGATGCCGACGCCGAGTACGCCGCGGTTATTGAAATCGATCTAGACCAGCTAAAAGAGCCCGTTGTGTGCTGCCCTAACGACCCAGATGATGCGAAATTATTGTCTGAAGTTGCCGGCGACAAAGTCGACGAAGTTTTCATCGGTAGCTGCATGACCAACATCGGTCATTTCCGCGCCGCCGGTAAACTGCTAGACGCTAACAAAGGCAGCTTGTCCACCCGTTTGTGGTTATCACCACCAACTAAAATGGACCAGCACACTCTAATGGAAGAAGGTTATTACAATATCTTCGGCGCATCTGGTGCTCGTATGGAAATGCCTGGTTGCTCATTGTGCATGGGTAACCAGGCACGTGTGGCCGACGGCTCAACCGTACTTTCTACGTCTACGCGTAACTTCCCCAACCGTCTCGGTAACGGCGCCAATGTCTACCTAACCTCTGCTGAATTGGCATCAGTTGGCGCAATCTTGGGCCGCCTGCCAACACCGGCTGAGTATATGGAATACTGCAAAGATCTGGATGCGATGTCTGGCGAAATTTATCGCTACATGAACTTCGATCAAATTGCGTCTTTCCAGAAAGGTGCGGAAGAAGGCAAGCGTATTGCATCGGTAGAAATTACTGAAGTAACTATGTGAGTGCGATGCAAGTCTTTGACTTAACTCGTTAAAAGGAAGCCGCCTTCGGGCGGCTTTTTAACGTCTGCGATTTATATAAACTCAAACAACTAAAAAAATGATGTCTTTCTAAAGGATTGAACGATAAACACGCCAGCTAAACTTCATGTGTTTTTTTAAAAATCCTTCTAAACAAGCATAAAACACAGCCCTAAAAAATACTCAAAACGTCATTATTATCTTGGCAATTGTTAGAATGACTTAGGTGCGTAACCGGTAACTTCCGTTATGCCCATCTCCTTACCTAATGCCGTCAAAGGATGAACAACGATAAGGCCGCGTATAGACTTTTTAAACTTGCCCATATCGGCCTGCTCGACTTTAGTAAGCACTCGATTAAAAGCCAGCGCCTTCAAAGCTTCAACCTGAGCAGAATTATTACGACTCTGCATACCTTTAATACTGGCGATCTTCTTGTTCACTGTTGCCAGCTCACGCTTAAACTGAAGAACCAGAGGCTGATTATCCTTGGCCTTCGCGTCATCTAATTTCCGTCGAAGAAGGTCTAATTTATTGTTTAACTGCTGGATATCTTTGTTTAAATTCATTGTCCGCTCTCATTAAATTTTTACATGACACAGTGAACGCACTTTCGACATGTATCACTAATGGCGGCAGTATAACAATATCCAGGAAACAAACCGCGATAAAGCACCGAGGTTATCGTAACGTTCGCCCATGTCGCTAAGGAGCCTAGCCGAAAAAGTTCGATATCGGTGCTAGAAATGCAAACCAGTACTTACACGCTTGAGAAGCAAACTAACTGGCATCGGCACCCGATCTTTGCGGCAAGTACTTCAGCACGTAAGGCTTTCGCAGCACCAAAAACGCGGCGGGCACAAAGAACAACGACAAAATGGTGGTTAACACCGTACCGCCTGCGAGTACCACGGCAAACGGTGGCCAAAAACCGCCGCCTGACAAAATCAAAGGAATCAGTCCCGCAACGGTGGTAATTGTTGTCGAACTAATGTGCTTCGTGCACACCGACACAATATCTACAATCTCAGCCTTATCGCCAGCCATAGCCAAAGGCGACGCTTTGAGCTCGGTCAAGATCACAATGGCAGCGTTCACTGCCAGCCCCATCAAACCCATCAAACCGATAATTGCTGTAAAGCCAAAAGGATACTGGCCAATCCACAAACTTAGCATCCCCATTCCCGCCGACTGAAACGCGACCGCGAACACCAAGGCCGATAATCGGAAGGAGTCAAACGCCATCACCACGGTAACTATGAGCAGAACAAAAATGATACCAACGCTGCCCATGAGGTTACCAACTGCCTCATTACGGCTTTCCGATTCACCACCAATTTCGAGTGTGTAGCCCGTTGGTACTTCAAAATTTTCCACCGCTAATCGCGCTTTTATGCGATCCAGAACCTCTGAGGGGAGTACATCATCTCGAATAAATATCCCCACCATATTTACCCGCCGGCCATCGCGTCGAGATATTTTAGCCTGCGCGGGCCGCAACTCCACATTGGCCAGCGCTGATAACGGCCTTGGACCCGTTGGCAGTGCCAGTGGAAAGGTCATCAATCTATCGATACTGGTGGCTTTCACACCAGCACCGGATACACGTACCGGTAACTGCTGAGTACCGTCCAACATACTACTGCTCACCACGCCGTCAATACTCGCTGCGAGTAATGATGACACATCTTTCAGCCCAACTTGGCTACGCTGAGCTTCACTCTCGTCAATATCCAACCACACTTTCGGCACTACTTGGCCAAGTGTGTCCTGCACGTGAACAACACCTTCGGTCTCCTGTGCGATTAGGCGTAGCTCATCACCCAGGGACTTTAAACGCGGTAAACTGCTGCCATACAAACGGAGCTCGACCGGGGCATTGGCCGGCGGGCCTTGAGAAAGACGCTGCACGATAATTTGATAGTCGGGAAAGGCCTCATCCAGCTCCCCCTGCAATACGGCGATTAGGCGGTTGGCCTGTGCAAAGTCCACCATCGTCATCATGCTCTGCGCATAGCTAGATTCGCCGTCTTTGGTATTGGTTAAATTGTAATAAAACGACAATGCACTGCGGCCGATAAACCAATGCAAGGAAGTCACTTCCGGGTGGCGATTTATCACTTCAGCCACTTGCTCTGTCGCCCGCCGCGTATGCTCAATACTACTGCCAGCTGGCAGGTAAATTTCGAGGTTTATCATGTCGCGGTCCGACGGCGGAAAAAACTGTTCTGGCAGAGTTTGAATGGTAATAAAGCCCAGCACAGGTAATATGCAAGCCACGATCATCATCCGTCGAGGCCGGAGTAACACCCACGACAATAAGCGACGGAACCAAGTATTTAAGCGCGGAGCAGCTATTCCGCTGGCCTGATTATTTGATAGCCATTTTCCTGCCACGGGCGCGATAATGAAGAGGGAAATTACCCAGGAACCAAGCAGTGAAAATATAACCGCGCGAGCTAATGGCCCGATAAATTCACCTGCCGGTCCCGGCATCAGGACCACCGGCATAAAGGTTAATATCGTTGTTAACGTTGACCCAAGTAAAGGAACCCATAGATGACGGAGCGCTTTTGTGGCTGCTGCTGCAGCGGAATAACCATCGCGGCGATAACGCATTACGGTATCAGCTACGACAATCGCATTGTCGACCATGATCCCCAAAGCCACTATCAGACCTGTCACCGACATCTGATGGATAGGGAGGTCAGTCATCCTCATACAAGCCAGAGAAAACAGCATCGTCAATGGTAGAGACAGGGCGACAATCACAGCTGATCGCCAACCTAGGGTGACAAGCAGGATAGCGAAAATGAACACAAAACCGAGCAAGATATTATTTATTAAATCGCCCAAACGCACATAGTTATAGCGCTCTTGAACAAAAAGCTCTTTTAGTTTGACCTCATCCGGCAATGTTGTCGCAAAATTATCGACCTCTGCTTGCAGCGCGGCGGTCCAGCGATCACCCCGCATATCAGGCAGCATCCGAGACCCAATTGCGATGGCACGCTCGCCACTCACTATTGCCATATTCCTCGGGACGTCTGGCTGCCCATGGTAAACCTGGGCAATATCCTGCAGCTGGAGGGATCCGCCACCAGGAAAGGTCAATATTGGGGTGCGCTTAATGCGCTCAACGGCATCAAACCCGCCAATTAACTCAATAGAGATACGCTGCTGGTCATTGGTCAGCTCGCCGGCCGCCGTTTTCGCGTCACTGTCACGCAGTATTGCTGCGATTCTGGGTACATCCAAGCCAACCGCCGCCGCCTTAACAACATCTACCTTGACTTGTACTTCTTCTGCCGGGGCACCAACAATCTCCACAATGTCTGTACCGGTCAAGTTTCTCAACCTGCTCGCCAACTCATCGGAGTAGCGGCCCAAGCGTAATAAATCTGCCGGCCCGCTTCCCTCCCACATTAACGCGCCAATCCACGTAAACGCCGAGTGGCGGTCGGTGTCTAAATACGGCTCGCCCGCGCCATCAGGGAGTCGACGTGCAGTCTGTTGAATTTTGTCTCTTAACTCCGCCCAGAGTTGATCTCCATCCTCCTGCATTACAGCATCTTCTAGCTGCACAACAATCACAGACACACCGCCACTAGAATGGGCGGTGATATGACGCACCTCAGGCACCGTACGAATAGCATTTTCAAGTGGTTCAGCAATCAGACTTTCCACGCGCTCTGCGCTGGCGCCGGGAAAGGGTGTCACTAGTATTGCGTGACGATTTACAAGATGGGGATCCTCAAGTCGCGGCAAACTGGCCACAGCAGCAAGGCCAGCCACCAGAATCAAGGCGATCAGAAGCGCAACCATGCGAGGATTAGTCAGCATTTTAGAGATCATATCGAATTACTCAGCCGCTAAACTGACATGCAGCCCCGGCGAAAGGCCGTGTAGACCTGCCGTAACCACCCTATCGCCGGTCTGTAACTCACCATCGACGTAGACCCGACCTTGGTATTGAAAGACCGGCTGCACCGAACGCTTTCTTAATTGATACAAACCGTCATCTGCGGGAGCGAGAAAATAGACGGCCCAGGTTCCCCGGACGTCTTCTAACAGAGCCGACAATGGCAGCCAAAATCCAGCAACCTGCCTCTTTTCAGGGAAATGCAAATAGGTAGTATTGCCATCAACCGCTGACGTCTCGGGCGGTAATTGAACCCGCACGGTACGTGTCTGAGTTCGCCAGTCTAAATTTTGAGCTACGGAAATGACTGATACCGGCCACCGGCCAAAGTCACCAGAAATCACTAACTGTTGACCATAGGTAAGGTTTCGACCTAAACGATCTGAGATACCAAACACCGCCTCGGTACTACCAGTAACAACTACCTGCATCAAGGGCTGTCCGGCGCTGACCAACACACCCTCGTCTAAATTCTGAGTAGATACCTCGCCGCTAAAGGGTGCCGTCATGCGAGACTTTTTCATTCGCAAGGCCACACCTCTTAGACGCGCATCAACCTGTGACAACTGAGCCTCGGTCGCACTGCGCCTAGAAGTTAACTCATCAAGCTGGCCTGCCGATACGTAGCCACTCTCACGCAAATTACGAAACCGAGTAACGTCTTTATCTAATTGTTCTAATCTCGCGCTAACTTCTCGTTGCGCGGCAAGCAATTCTGACTTTTCTATTTCTAGAGATCGAGTATCAAGGCGCGCAAGGACATCCCCTGCCTTTACTTGTTGGCCGTCTTCCACCAAGACCTCGGCAACTTTCCCGTCGAGCTCAAAGCCAATATCAGCCCGCTGACTGCCCACTACTCTGCCTGCAAATAAGCGCTGTGCCTCGTACGCCGGTAGCCGCTCTATTACTTCGCTACTAACACGATGAACGGTGATTTCAGCGAGTGCGCCGGGTGGCGTGAGCCAAGCTGTCGCGAAAAAACACGCCAACATAATAAAACGCTGCATAAACAAAACTCGATATAGTGTGAACCGCTCGAATATAAATAAACCATACTGGACTGTCTAGTCTATTTTAGATAAATTAGTATTACAGTTCAGCAACATCCGTCGTCGCGCAACATATTGAAAGAAGGCAAACAACACCGTGCAAGAAAAACGCGTTAGACTAAAAAGCGAAGAAAAGCGTAATCAGATTATTGACGCTGCAGGAGCGCTATTCATCGTGAATGGCTTTGAAAAAGTAAGCATGGAGGAAATCGCCAAATCAGCGGGCGTATCAAAGCAAACGGTGTACAGCCATTTTGGAAATAAACAGCAATTGTTTACCGCCGCCATTGACTGTAAATGTGAAGAATACGACCTTGCGCCCAACAAAATACCAAGCGCAATGCACTGCGAAGAATACTTGCGTTTTTTTTGCACTCACCTCGCCGCCCTACTCATAAGTGACGATGCAATCGGTATGTTTAGGGTTTGTGTCGCCGAGGCCGGACGTTCAGAAGTGAGCGACTTATATTGGCAGGCAGGACCTCAAAAAATAAGAAGCCAGCTCAGCGCCTATTTAGCGGAGCAAAACAAATTATCAACTTTAAAAATCGACGATATTGACACGGCGGCAAGCCAACTTATCGCCATGGTGGTATGTGAGTCTCAATTTCGCAGTCTACTTGGCTTAGAAAGGCTAAATTCAGATTCCGACCTACATCACTACGCGGAAAAGTGCGCAGATATGTTTTACAAATCCTACCGAGCATAGCAAGCACAAGTGAGGTTATCAGAGTGGCCACCACAGCATTACTCGGGACTCATAGCGAGTATCAATAAGCCGTTAATGATTAACACTTATCTTCGCTGAAAGCTTCAACCTCAGTACTTTTAGAACCGTTTAGCTGAATCACAGCCTTTTGTAGAATAATACTATTTGGATAGGTTACTGTGCTGCCGTCATCTCGGCGAATCAGCACATGAAACAGCGCTATTTCCACAATTTTGCCGCTAATATCATCATCCTTGTCGACAACTTTGATTCGATCGCCGATACGATAAGGGAAGGCAAAAAAGATAATCACACCTGCCGTAATATTGCTGAGAATCGACCATTGCGCTACGAGAGCAATACCCAACACAGCCAAAAAAGACGACATAAATATAAAAACTTGTTGATAGCCCAAGCCAAAAAGAAAACAAGTGAAAATAAAGCCCATCAGTAAAAAACCGATGTTCACCGCTTTTCTCACATAGCCCAAACGCAGTGCAGATATTCGATTTTTATTTGCAAACTGCAGCAGTATACCGGTCACAATTCGATTTAAATAAATCATCAGCGCAACAACGACGATAACAAGTACTACTTTGGTAATCACTTCACTCACCCTCTAATGCTTTAATAGCTGACTTGTCCAACCATTTTCGCGGACGTCGATATGTTTTCAACTTTCGCAAACTCCGCTGATAATTTTCACCACCAGCTAAAGAATAACTACACTCACTAAATAAACGTGTTTGCACCGCCAGCCATTCATACCAAACGGGATGTTCAAGCATCACTCTGCGCAAAAAATCCTCGGGGGTTTCGCCAGCCAATCTTGGAACACCACGTCTCGCCAAGGCCCTGCAGCTCGCCAAGTAATATCGCGCAGCCAAATCCTCACTCTGCCTCGTAGGTAGGCGCAAACTGAAAAAGGCGACAATCGCTAACGGTAAACCACCCACTAGCATAACCGCAATCAACATACGCTGGGGACTAATTTCCCCAAGCACTCCCCGCAAAAAATTGTTTTGGATATTGCTGTCAAAATTCAACACCCATCGGGCCCAAGCATAATTCATATTATCGACAAAATAACGCAGGCGAGTGGCCCACTCAAACCGTCTTAGCGACAACGGTGAGTCTTGTAAATAGCCGCTCTGTCTACTCAATAGTGCTTCGGCACCGAGGCGTATTCGAGAAGGGGCAACTGTCGCCGTAGGGTCAACTCTCACCCACCCTTCGTCCTCGTACCAAACCTCAGCCCATGCATGAGCGTCAGATTGATGCACCAGTAAATAGCCATCGCGCTTATTGAACTCACCGCCGTGATAACCAACTACAATCCGTGCAGGCACACCCGCAGCTCGCATTAAATAGACAAAGCTGCCAGCAAAATGCTCGCAATAGCCCTGCTGAGTATTGAACAAAAACTCATCAACGTTATTTTGCCCCAACAACGGCGGAGTCAGAGTATACACAAAGGGAGTTGCTTTATAGAACGCAATCGCGGCACTCACTCTACCCCTTGGGTCGGAAAATTCTTCTTGCCATTGCGCAGCTAAAGCACGCGCTTGAGAATTGTCTGAACGGCTGCCCAGCTGTAAATTTTGACGCTGACCGCCCGAGTCATCCATAAGCGGCTGATCAAAATTACTCTTAGCAGAATATTCTACGCGACCGTTAATAGGCTTTTTACTTAGCCACTGATGCTGAGCTGAATAGTACACGTCGTCGCGATCAATCTTGCCTAATGGTAAGACGTAAAACCACTGGTGCAAGGCAGATTCCAGGGTCACTGTGTAAGATACAAAAGATTCTGAGAGAGCAGCTTGCGACATTTTATTTCGGGCTGACCATGTATTTCGGCTCCAGCGTCGACCATCAAACTCATCAAGAACCAATCCACGCCAATACAGCGATGCTAAATCCGGCAGCTCTCCGTCAAAACGAACTCGAAAAGCCAACTCGCCAGACTGACTTAATTTTGCGATGTCACCAAATTCTAAGGAGTCTGACATACCGACTTTGCCCTGCCCTCCGGGCAATGGCATTGTCCAGAGCGGCCCGATGCGCGGAAAAATCACAAATAGGAGTAACATCAACGGCAGAGATTGCAGCGCCATCAGCCCTACCGATCGCAACATCGTAGTGACTGCTGTTTTATCTCGATTCATAGTTTGCTGAGCAACGAGTAAGGCCGCGACCTGTAGCAAACTGAGTAAGACATCAATTATTTGCTGGGAAAATAGCAAATTGCAGGCAACTACAAAATAACTGAGCATAAGCACTAGCCAGTGATCTCGCTCGGTTTTGAGTTCCAGCAACTTTAAAATGACAGCGAGGACAAGTATTGCCACCATCGCCTCAATGGCAAAAAGCGACGCAAACGAAAAATAAACACCGGCGATGGCTGCGAGAGCCAACAAGCCTTTCACTGCCCCTATGGGGAACGACCACCCCGCCGAAATTATCCGCCAATACCACCACGCTGACGCCACCCACACGGCAATAATCCACAGCGGCAGTACCGCGACTAAAGGAAGTATCGCCAATAATTGTGCGAGCAATAACCAGACAACAGCATGACGATTTTCAGCTGCGTTCATGGTCTTTGCCTCGTTCCAGTTAAGGTATTCACGCTAGTACAAAGCCAATGCACGTAAAACACGGGTCAACTGGTCGCCGCCACTTGCTGCCGAGATCTTTACTCCAGGCATTTGCAGGCCGAACGATAGCCCTCGGGTATTACAATCCAGAGCCCACGCACACAAGGTACTCAATCGCTCCTCTACCCCAAGGCCGTCAAGCTCATTCCAATCCAGTATTAATTCATCAGATTGCGATTGTTCAAACTGCTTGGTCTGCAAAACCTGGCCTTTGGCATAAGCCTTCCAAAAAATTCGGCGGGGTGGCTGACCGGGCTGATAAAGCTGGAAGCCAGTAAATTCATCTCCGTCTCGGCTAATATCGGGAATACTGCCCTCACCTTCTGTAGCGCTATTCACTAAAGGCCGCAACAGCCGCGCCTGGGGATAAACAAGACAATGCCAGTCAAGTTTAGGCGCACTCCAGCAGCGCAATATACCTAAAGGATAACGGGTGGTAATAGTCATACGACTCGGCCGCATGGCACCGCGTTTAAGCGCTGGGTACTTTAAAATTACACTGCTCCCCCCTTTTTTGGCATCGAGGCTACACGTCACCGCTGCCTGCTCGGTAAACCCCAAATGTAATCGATGCCTATCCCGCCCGCCCGCCTCCAGATGTAAGTGAAACGAAGCTAATTGACCGGCAAACACCGGCTCCGCTGCTCCGGCGCGCAGGGTTATCCCAGATAGATTCGCAAAGGTGTGAAGAATCGCGACCAGAAGAAGACTGAAGAGCCAGAAGGTCAGCGCAAAAATCAGATTATTTTGGTAGTTGATAGCCAGTATAAGGAGGCAGAGAAGCATAAGCAGGTAGGCAGCGCCGCCGCGGGAGGGAATAATAAAAATTCGGCGTTGATTGAGCTCTACGTGACTACAAGGTGGGCTGCGCTTTTCTAACCAAGCGTCAAAGCGGCGACGAACAAACGCTGTCATTTTGCCCGCCATAATTACACCACTACCGGCACCTGTGACAACAAACGCCGTATTAAATCAGGGCCATCATTTTGATTGTCCGCCGCTGGTTTTAAACGGTGAGCGGCGACCGGTTCCAATAAAAATTGAATATCATCCGGCAAAACGTATTCGCGCCCCTCTAACATTGCCCACGCTTTTGCCGCTTGTATCAATGCCAGTGCGGCGCGAGTAGAAAGCCCGAAAGCATAATGGGAATCTTGCCGAGTGAACGCGATTAGCCTCTGTACATAGGATATAACACTATCGCGAATCTCAACTTTATCGACCATCGCCTGTAGGGTAATAATTTTTTCTGCGCTGAGTAAGGCCCGCAATTGGCCAATAATGGCACGGGGGTCACCACCTGCAAGTAACTGTCGCTCTGACAATTCATCCGGGTAACCCAGCGAGATGCGCATTAAAAAACGATCTAGCTGAGATTCCGGCAATGGAAATGTACCCGATTGAAACCACGGATTTTGCGTTGCCATAACGAAAAATGGGGCAGGTAAAATTCGCGTCTCGCCTTCAATGGTAACCTGCTTCTCAGCCATTGCTTCTAGCAGAGCACTTTGGGTTTTCGGGCTTGCGCGGTTTATCTCATCGACTAATAGAAATTGGGTAAAAACCGGGCCTGCATGAAAGTGAAAGGCGTTGCTGTTTCGATCAAAAATAGACACCCCAAGAATATCAGAGGGCAATAGATCACTGGTAAATTGCATACGCTGATAATCTAGCCCCGTCACTTTAGCGAAAGCTTGCGACAAGGTTGTCTTACCTACACCAGGCACATCTTCTATCAGTAAGTGCCCTCTCGCCAGCAGACAGCAAAGTGCCTGGCGCACCTGCCTATCTTTGCCCAGCACAACTTTAGATATCTCTTGGATAACCTGCGCAAAGATATCCATGTATTACAGCGCGCCCAAACCGCGCTGCATATCTTTTCGCAAATCGTCAATATCTTCCAAACCGACGGACACTCGAATCAAATTATCAGCAATGCCAGCCTGCTGACGCTGCTCGGGACTAAGGCGCCCGTGAGTGGTTGTTGCCGGATGAACAATAGTGGTCTTCGCATCCCCCAAATTAGCCGTTATAGAAACTAAACGGGTCGCATCTATAAATCGCCAAGCGGCATCTTTGTCACTGCCAACTTCAAAGGACAGCACACCGCCAAACGCCTTTTGCTGCGATGCCGCAAGCGCATGTTGAGGATGATCGGGCAGTCCGGAGTAATACACTTTTTTGACACCAGCTTGCTCTTGCAACCACGTCGCCAATGCAAGTGCACTAGCGCTGTGTGCCGTCATTCGCAAGCGCAAGGTCTCTAGACCTTTTAAGAAAACCCATGCATTGAATGGGCTCATACTAGGACCGGCTGTACGAATAAAACCAAGCACTTCATTCATCTGTTCTCGGCGACCGACGACCGCACCACCCACAGCGCGCCCCTGCCCATCGAGATACTTGGTCGCAGAATGCACAACGATATCAGCACCCAGTGCCAAGGGTTGTTGCAGTGCCGGAGTACAAAAACAATTATCAACGACTAGCCACGCGTTGTGTTGATGAGCTACGTCCGCCAAGGCGCGGATATCAGCAATCTCAGACAGCGGGTTGGAAGGCGTTTCCAACAGTAATATTTTAGTGTTCGGGCGTATCGCATCGCGCCATTGCTGCACATCAATCGGCGACACAAAGCTCGCGTCAATACCTAACTTAGCAAGATACTTTGTCAGTAAAACGGTGGTCGTACCAAATACGCTGCGCGAACACACTATATGATCGCCTGACTGAAGCAAGGCCATGCAGGTACTTAGTATTGCGGCCATACCCGAGGCAGTGGCGACGCCCATTTCCGCGCCTTCCAAAGCGGCTATGCGCTCTTCAAACGTCCGCACGGTAGGATTGGTATAACGCGAGTAGACGTTGCCGGCTTGTTCGCCAGAGAATCGTGCGGCCGCCTCAGCTGCTGATGCGAACACATAGCTTGAGGTCATAAAAATAGGCTCAGCGTGTTCGCCCTCGGCGGTGCGTACCTGACCTGCGCGCACCGCGCGCGTGTCAAGCTCAGCCTCTGCCAATACCGCTTGGCGCTGCGCCAGATAGTCTTGCTCGGTCATTATTGTTGCTCTCTCCGCCACTCAGCTCGCAATATTACGTCGTCTCTTATGATACGTCGTTGTGCAGGCCAATCAAGGCGCCTTCACCGATAACCGCATTTCGCTCACTTTGAGAGTCGTCATTGCGATCTGCTGCAAGCTTATCCAAATAGGCCTGATCAACATCACCGGTGACGTAATTGCCGTCAAATACCGAACACTCGAAATGCGTAATTTTGGGATTACCTTCCGAGGAACAACTCACCAAATCATCAAGGTCCTGATAGAGCAGCCAGTCGGCGCCAATTTCCGTCTGCACCTCTTCTGGCGTGCGGCCGTGTGCAATGAGCTCCTCAGCTGAGGGCATATCAATACCGTAAACATTGGGGTAACGCACCGGCGGCGCGGCGGAAGCAAAATACACTTTGCGTGCGCCCGCATCGCGTGCCATTTCTATAATTTGCTGGCAAGTCGTGCCGCGGACGATAGAATCATCTACCAACATGACGTTCTTGTCTTTAAACTCCAAACCAATGGCGTTCAATTTTTGTTTGACTGATTTTTTGCGTGCACTTTGGCCTGGCATGATAAACGTGCGACCAATGTAGCGATTTTTCACCAGACCTTCGCGGAATTTAACACCTAACTTTGCCGCCATAGACTGAGCAGCGATACGACTGGAATCTGGAATCGGCACGATAACATCGATGTCATGATCCGGATATTCGCGCAAAATCTTCTCTGCTAAACGCTCGCCCTGACGTAAGCGAGACTTATAAACGGAGATGCCATCCATGATCGAGTCTGGTCTTGCGAAGTAGACGTGTTCAAAAATACAGGGGCGGTAATCGCTAATTTCTGCGCAACGGCGAACATGAATTTCCCCATTGGTTTCGATATAGACCGCCTCGCCGGGTGCAACATCGCCAATTAATTTATAACCTAGACCATCGAGAGCCACACTCTCAGACGCCAGCATATACTCTTTACCTAGCGCAGATTCGCGCACTCCATAAACCAAGGGGCGAATACCATTGGGGTCCCTAAAGCCAATAATGCCGTAGTTTGCGATCATCGCGACAACCGCATAACCACCTTTACACCGATAATGCACACCACTAACCGCAGCAAACACATCGTCAGCAGTCGGCACTAACTTACCCAATTTTTGCAGCTCATGAGCGAACACGTTCAGCAATACTTCAGAGTCAGACTCGGTATTCAAGTGGCGCAAATCAGATTGGAATAATTCTTTTGACAGCTCAGCGGCATTGGTTAAATTGCCGTTGTGGGCAAGGCTGATTCCATATGGCGAGTTAACGTAAAAAGGCTGCGCCAAGGCGGGACTTGAACTACCCGCAGTTGGATAACGCACATGGCCAATACCGATATTGCCCAATAGACGCTGCATATGCCGCGTGTGAAAAACATCTTTAACTAAACCATTGCCTTTGCGTTGATTTAATTTCCCATGCTCAAAAGTCACGATGCCAGCAGCATCTTGACCACGGTGCTGCAGCACCGTTAATGCATCGTACAAATCCTGGTTTACATTAGTCTTAGCGACTATACCCGCGATGCCACACATGCAGTACTACCTCATTAGGACGAAGATCAAACGCGATTAATTACTCTGACTGGCCAGTAATGACGAGCCCCAGTTAACCACATCATTGAAGCTCTGCTCTGACCAGTCCTTCATCAACAGAAACTCGGGGACCAGCTGAGACTCCTTCCACCACTGATCATTTTCAACACCCGTCAACAGCGACGGTAATAAAACCAAGACTGCCAACACCACAATTAAACCTCGGGCGGTACCAAAGATCATGCCGAGCAAGCGATCGGTACCACTTAAACCCGTGCGTTTCACCATGACAGCAATTATATGAGTGATTAAACTGCCCACCACTAAGGTGGTAATAAAGACGAGAATATAGGCGAGTATTTCGCGCATATATATTTTGTCGATTAAGGGCTCGAGCAAAGCAACTGCTTGAGGATGAAAGGCAACAGCGACAAAAAATGCGATAGCCCAGGTCAACAAAGACAGCGCTTCTTTTACAAAACCACGTATCAAACTGATAAGTGCCGAGGCTGTCACAATGCCAAGAATGGCCCAGTCAGCCCAGTTAAACGTGCTTAGCACTGTAAGCGGCTCCCGCAAGAATTCGAGACGCGAATTCTAACAAGCCCAGCGCCGCATCCCAAGTAAGATTTTGCTTTAAGTACCAACTAAGGCTCAAAACGGTTAACAATTGACTTAACATTAAAGCGCTTATTGATAGCAGCTTGCTGCGATACAGCTTTCTCGTTGCTAATTACCGGCCCCACTAACACACGATAGAGCGGCTTTGAATTTCGCTGAATTTTATCAATAAATGCCTTGTAGCCTGCGCCCTGCAGGGATTTCAGTAACGCTTCTGCATTCGACTCGCTGCCAAAAACCCCAACCTGCACGACCCATGCCGGTGGCAAGCCATTAGCGTCTAACTTTTCCTTGCCAAGCGGCGTAGGCGCTGACTTTTTCACCGCAACAGGTTTCGGCTTAGCAACCACAGCTGGTGATGCCGTATCGCTAGCACTAGGTTCAGGAACATTCGCCGCTTCCGCCCGCACTGCAGCCCCCTTTTCGGAGTCTTCATCGGCAATAGGCATATTTGGCTGTTCCGGCACCAGCTGAGTATCTGCCGGCATAACGCCGTCGGGTTTCTGCGGCGGCGTATCGATTACCGGGTCAACCAAGGGTGCGTCTGGAATCTGCGTATCTCTGTCTAATTTGTACGCTGCAGGGCCTGTAAATAACAGTGACCAAAGTATCACCCCGCCACATAGCAAAACGAGTGCACCGACCAAGCGTTGTCTCATCATGTCGTATCCCCTACTACTTATTCTGCGCTGAGCCGGTCAGCGAATTCTGCCATGGCAGCGGCCACAGTGAAAAATGAACCAAAAACCACTAAGCGATCACCTGCCGACAGACTCGACAAAGCGCTATCCAAGTTTTCGCCAAACGAATCGCCAACTGACACCTGAGCAACCCCCTGCGCTTGCAGCGCCACTTTTACTTCTTCAGCTGTTGCCGCTCGATCATTCCCTAGCAGCGGCACCAAAGTCCAGTGTGCAAAACAGGGTTTGACTATGGCTATAATCTGGTCAATCGCCTTGTCTGCCATCACGGCAAACAAACACGTCGTCCGACCGCCAATAGGATTGGCAACCAAGTGATCGTAAAGTATTTGCACCGATGCGGGATTGTGCGCCACATCCAACACAACATCGATACCGCGATAATTGATATGCTCGCAGCGGCCGGAAATGTTAACCGTGCTCAACCCCTGCCGTATGGCTTCTTCAGATAGGGGTAAGTCAATATATTGCAAGGCCTGCAACACGGTCGCAGCGTTGTCTATGAGCAAGGTCGAACGAGGTAAGTCCTTATATTCACAGCGCTCACCATTTTTTGCTAGGCCTTGCCACGACCAGGTGGAGCCAGTCTGCTCTGTAATGCTAAAATCGTCGTCGCGACAAACGAGCGTTGCCCCCAGCTGCAAGCCATAATCTAAAAGGGCCCGCGGAGGCTGAGGATCACCAATAATTGCCGGCCGGCCAGATCTAAAGATCCCCGCCTTTTCACGGCCAATCATTTCTCGATCAGAGCCCAACCAAGCTTCGTGATCGATGGCAATAGAGCTGACTATGGCAACATCAGCGTCAACTATATTCACGGCATCTAAACGACCGCCCAAACCAACCTCAAGCACCGCAACGTCCACAGCCTGCTGCTCAAAAATGAGCAGCGCAGCCAAGGTGCCGAACTCAAAGTACGTCAGCGAGATCTCGCCTCGGGCTTCATCTATCGCAGCAAACGCACTGCACAGGGTCTCGTCGTCGACATTGTTACCTGCGACAACAATGCGCTCTTGATAATGAATGATATGGGGGGAAGTATAAGCGCCGACTCGATAGCCCTGCTGACCAAGTATCGACGACAGCAGAGCCACACAGGAACCTTTGCCATTAGTACCGGCAACGGTAATTACCGGCATATTAAGCGTGATATTAAGTTGCTGTGCGACTCGCGCGATGCGCTCAAGACCGAGATCGATATCGCGGGGATGCTGAGTTTCCATCCACCGCAACCAATCGCCGACCTGTGTGTACCTCATATAGTGTAATTAGCGCTGATAGTGCATCAAGCCGCCCAGCACCCGACCGAGGGTGTCACGCATATCCGCGCGACGAACAATCATATCGATAGCGCCATGTGCCAGCAAAAACTCGCTGCGCTGGAATCCCGGCGGCAATTTTTGACGGATCGTTTGCTCGATAATATTAGGACCAGCAAAGCCCGCACGCGCACCAGGCTCCGCAACATTTATGTCGCCCAGCAAGGCCAGACTCGCGGAAACCCCACCGTAAATTGGGTCGGTCATAACCGATATATAGGGAACACTATTTTGCTTCAACCGCTCCAGTACCGCGCTGGTTTTAGCCATCTGCATAAGAGAGATAAGCGCTTCCTGCATACGAGCACCACCCGACGCAGAAAAACAAATCAGCGGGCAGCGTTCCTTAAGCGCAACATTTGCCGCTTGCGTGAATTTCTCGCCCACCGCAGACCCCATCGAGCCGCCGTGAAAATTAAACTCAAAGGCAACAACCACTACCGGTAAATCTTTTACCTTACCTTTAAAAGCAATTAGGGCGTCTTTCTCGCCTGTCGCTTTTTGCGCCGCGGTTAAACGATCGCGATACTTCTTTTTGTCTTTGAATTTGAGTCGGTCTACGGGTTCGATATGGCTAAGAATTTCTTCGCGGCCCGTCTCGTCTAAAAACAACGCAATTCGACGTCGCGCGCCAATACGCATGTGATGATCACATTTAGGGCAAACGTCTTGGTTACTTTCTAGTTCGGGACGATAAAGTACCGCTTCACACTTAACGCATTTCTTCCAAAGCCCTTCGGGTACAACACCTTTTGCACCTCGACGCTCATCCGAATCAACACGTCGCACTCCCGAGGGAAGAATCTTATCAACCCAACTCATAATCCATTCCTGTAGTCATTTTTAATCTGTTTATAAAATGCACGCAGGCATTAGCTGTGCATTACTTTACCCTATAAACCCTGCCAACATACAATAGGCTAAGGCGATAATTCTCAGGCATCGATTGCTGAGCGAATCTCGGCGATCAATGCAGCAGCCAATGCTGCTCGCTGCTCTACTGTCTTGTCGGCATCCGTCGCAACCAACCGCTCGATTAGCGCGCTTCCGACAACCACACCTTCACATAACGGCGCTAAGGCGGCCGCAGACACGCCGTCTTTAATACCAAAGCCCACTGTTATTGGCAGGTCTGTGAAGCGTTTAATACTCGCTAACTTTTCAGAGACGGCCTTGATATCCAAATTCCCGGCGCCGGTTACCCCGTTCAAGGACACGCAGTACAAATAGCCGCTTGCCAAGGACACGATTTTCTTAATTCTGTCTTCACTGCTTGTCGGTGCAAGCAGAAAAATATTATCGATGCCGGCGGCGCGCAGAATCCGGGTCGGCTGCTCTGCTTCTTCTGGCGGCATATCAACGGTCAACAAGCCATCTACACCGGCTGACGCAGCTCGGTCAGCAAATACTTGATAACCCATGCGCTCAATCGGGTTGGCATACCCCATCAACACCAATGGCGTGTCTTGGTCGGACTTGCGAAACTCGGTAACCAGCTCAAGCACCATCGTCAAGGTAACCTTATTCGCTAAAGCGCGCTCATGCGCAAGCTGAATTACCGGACCTTCGGCCATGGGATCTGAAAAAGGCACGCCGATTTCTAAAATATCAGCACCTTGTCGCACTAATTCGTGCATTAGCGGCACAGTCAGTGCGGGCGAAGGATCGCCCGCAACGATATACGGTACCAATGCCTTGCGGCCGTTTTTTTCTAATTTTGCAAATACTGCAGCTAAACGACTCAAAGTACTTCCCCGTTATTCAATGCCAATACCGTCAATAGTCGCGACGGTATGAATATCTTTGTCACCACGACCAGACAAGTTGACAACGATGCTTTGCTCTGGACTCATGGTTTTGGCCAGCTTCTCTGCATAGGCCACCGCATGGGCTGACTCTAAGGCAGGCATGATGCCCTCCACAAGCGTTAGCTTACGAAACGCTGCCAGCGCCTCATCGTCGTTAATGGCGACGTAGTTCACGCGCCCCAAGTCCTTGAGCCATGAATGTTCTGGACCGACGCCGGGATAATCCAAGCCGGCGGAGACCGAGTGCGTCTCGATAATCTGACCGCCTTCATCCTGCATTAAATAAGTGCGGTTGCCATGCAATATGCCAGGAATGCCGTCATTTAACGGGGCGGCATGACGGCCTGTGTCAACGCCGTCGCCACCCGCCTCGACACCGTACATCGCGACGTCTTCATCGTCTAAGAAAGGATGGAAAAGACCAATAGCATTTGAGCCGCCACCAACACAGGCAACCAGCGCGTCGGGCAGACGTCCATTTTGAGTCAAACATTGTTCCCGCGCTTCGCGGCCTATCACTGATTGAAAATCTCTCACCAACATCGGATAGGGATGCGGGCCAGCGGCGGTGCCAATGATATAAAACGTATCTTCAACATTTGTAACCCAGTAGCGCATCGCCTCATTCATAGCGTCTTTCAAGGTTTTAGAGCCCGATTTAACTGAGATCACCTCAGCGCCGAGCAACTTCATACGATATACATTCAAAGCTTGGCGATGAATATCATCCTCACCCATAAATACTTTGCAGCTCATCCCTAAACGAGCCGCAACCGTCGCAGATGCGACACCGTGCTGCCCCGCACCGGTCTCCGCAATCACGTGCTTTTTACCCATGTATTTCGCGAGCAGCGCCTGCCCGACGGTGTTGTTAACCTTGTGCGCGCCAGTGTGATTCAAGTCTTCGCGCTTGAGGTAAATCTGAGCGCCACCCACTTCCGTGGACCAGCGCTTGGCGTGATACAGCGGTGAAGGACGACCCACGTAATGCGCCAAGTCATGATCAAACTCGGCTTGAAAGTCCGGGTCTTTGCGAAGCCGCTGATAGGCTGCCTCCAATTCATCCAGGGCGAACACCAAGGTTTCCGAAACAAAGCGACCACCGTAGATACCAAAATGCCCGGAGGCATCTGGAAACTGGCTAAAATCAGCTTTAGCTACTTTACTACTCACTCAATCCTCCCGTCGATCAGCACGGCTGACCGCCTTAATAAATTCTGTCATTTTTTGCGTACATTTTTTGCCGGGCGCCTTCTCCACCCCGCCACTCACATCCATGGCAAAAGGATGGCAGGCCGCTATCGCTGCACCGGCATTGCTCGGGGTTAGTCCACCCGCTAGCACAATCGGGAGCGCCAATTCACGGGGTACTCTATCCCAATCAAAAGATTCACCAGTCCCACCGGGAATACCTGGCTTATAGCTGTCCAACAATAGCGCGCTTGCTGAAGAATAAGCCTGCGCAGCCGCAGCCACATCCAGACCATCTCGCATACGTAGCGCTTTCATATAAGGCACGGAAAACAAGTTGCAAAAATCAGGGGTCTCATCGCCGTGAAATTGAATGAGATCAAGCGAACAGCTCGTTAGTACATTCTGAATTTCCGCCTCACTAGCATCCACAAACAAGCCTACTTTGCTTACAAATGGCGGTAACAACGACATGATACTAGCTGCTAGTTCAACACTGACCGCACGCGGACTGCGCGGGTAAAATACAAACCCCAAAGCATCAGCACCGGCATCAATTGCTGCAAGCGCATCTTCAGCTTGAGTGATACCACAAATTTTTACGCGAGTACGAAACACTTGGATGTACAGCCAGACAATTAACCGGAACGAATACTAACAAATAACTGCATTATTTGTCTGTAGATGTGGTCGCTAACCGGGAACAAAATCAGGGCCGACGCGCGATTCCGGCAATTCGAAGTGCGCGGGATAGCTTACATCGACCAAATACAAGCCGTGTGGTTTAGCCGTCACCCCACCTTGATTGCGATCACGGCTATTCAAAACTTGCTGGGTCCACCCCACCGGCATCTGCCCACTTCCCACCGCGATAAGAACCCCGGCAATATTTCGGACCATATGATGCAAGAATGCATTGCCCGCAATATCCAGCACAATATAGCGACCGTAGCGACTCACATTGGCATGGTGGATATTGCGCATAGCGGTCTTTGACTGACAAGAAGCCGCGCGAAACGCGCTAAAATCTTGCTCACCGAGTAATACCTGAGCCTCTTGATGCATTAAGCCTGCATCGAGAGGCTGGTCAATCAAGGTCACGCCCTTAGCTAAATGCGCGGAACGACGCGCCTGGTTCAAAATAATATAGCGATAACGCCGTGCCGTAGCGGAAAACCGAGCATGAAAATCATTACTGACAGGCTTAGCCCACTGCACAGCAATGTCTTCTGGAAGCTTGGCGTTTACACCTGCAACCCAGGCCTTTAATGAACGGGAAACGGTGGCGTCAAAATGGACTATTTGATGGGTGGCGTGCACACCGGCGTCAGTGCGACCAGCACAAATTACCGTCACTGTCGTCGCGGCAATAGAAGAAATAGCGGCTTGGAGTGAATCCTGAACGGTGGCGACACGCGGTTTATCTTGGCTTTGCCAGCCTCGGTAAGCGCTGCCCTGATATTCCACCGCCATCGCAATACGGCAACCGACCGGCAAGGGCTTGTCCTCAAACCGGTCGAAACAATCTACATCTGCAGTCACAGGAATTTACAGCCAGTATTATCCGATATTGTTTAAAAGTGTCTGTGCATCGCTTTGCTGCTGAATGTCGCCCTCTTGAAGGACTTCTTCCAACATTTCGCGAGCACCTTCACTATCACCCATATCGATGTAGGCGCGGGCCAAGTCCAGCTTGGTCGCAACTGACTCAGCATCTACCAGCGCGTCAAACCCTTCGGCTTCTTCCTCACCAGCATCAAACTCGTCAAACACGAGATCCTCAACAGAGATTGCTTCGTCAACAGGTGACGCCTCTTCGGACGATGTTGACGATGACTCTGCCGGCGCATCACTTTCTTGAGCAGGCGTTTCAGCAAACTCTAAGCTAGCGTCTGAATTCGCGTCATCTTCGGTAAAGAAGGTCTCATCAATGTCGAGCTCATCATCAACAGAGGAAACCGGCTCTGTGCTTGCAACTTCTTCAAGCGGCATATCAAAGTCAGAAAGCTCGAGATCGATCTCATCTTCATCATCTTGTAAATCTGACAACGAAGGAGTCTGCGCTGGCTCCGCCAAATCCATATCCAGGTCAGAAAGGTCCAAATCAACGCTTTCTTCTTCAGCCAGTGGCTCTAGCACCTGCTCTGGCTGCCCTTCAAGACCTGCGCTTAATTCATCGCTAGATGCCTTTACGTCAGCGAGTTCGGAATCACCTAAGCCAGAGGCACCGATATCAAATTCCAGCGTGTCTTCGTCGCCAGACTTTGGCTCGCTGGAGGCGAGATCATCCAATTCAAAACTGCTAAGTTCGTCTTCGTCGAAAGAAATAACATCATCGTCTTCGGCATCGACTGTTTCGGCAACAGGAGCATCGTCCTCTAAAGCAAGCGGATTTGGCGTGGAAACGTCCTCAACAACCTCTTCGCTCACACCGGAGGCGCCACCGAAATCGCCGTCAAAATCAAAATCTAAATCCGCTAGATCAACATCTAAGGATTCCAAGGTGTCAGAGTCAGCGCCCGACTCGATATCATCAATTGTGCCTGATTCATTGATATTGCTGATCGGACTTGGCTCAAGCAGAGAAGCATTAGCCTCCGGCTCATCTAGCTCAAAATCAATATCATTGTCACTGAGACTGCGAATTTCTTCCTCTGCATCACCACCGATATCAAAATCCAAGTCATCCGCCGCGTCGACTGCAACACTCGCTCGGCTTACATCAACCGTATTATCTGACGCCTGAGATTCGTCACCCAGCCAGTGGCTAACACCCTCAATAGCTGACATCGACTCTTTAACACGGGCAACTGCCGAATCGTTATTCAAGCTAAGCAGGTCTTGGTAGGCCAGCTCAAAATTATCTTGATCACGGGTGTCTAGATAAATATCGATTAGCTTTAAACGGAGTTCGGCATTTTCTGGATCCTGAGAAATGGCCGTTTTAAGTAAACTCGCGGCTTGGTCATAGCGGCCATAGGCCACATAAATTTCTGCTTCAGCAACGACATCACCGGTTTGTGGTATTACCGCATCTGCAGCTGTTACCGCGCCTTCCGATTCATCCTGACCGTCCAAATCAGCGTCATCAGCCAACATCACTTCATCGGAATCAGTCGATTCCGCATTCGACAGTGCATCGCCCCCTAAATCATCAAAATTAAAGTCGTCGGAGCTGAATACCGCCTCAGGGTCGTCGTCGGCCTCTACTGCACCAAATGCCTTCGACGAATCGCGATCAAACTCACCGCCGCTAGCAAACAATACCGGAGACTCGATTGAATCCCTATCGCTTAAATCGTCATCAAATGCCGCCAAATCTGCATCATCCTCAGCCGAATTACGGCGTCGAATGAATAAAACTAACAGCGCCAATAAGCCAAGTACAAAGCCGAGAACCAACATGAGGTTTTCGCTTAACCAATTTTGGGCCTGGGCGACTGGTGTTTTCGCGGCAGCAGGCTTGTTAGCAGCTGGCTTTTCCGTTGCCGGCTTGGCGTCGGCCTCGACTTTGGGGACGGCGACAGCGACATCCGTCGCAGAATCAGTTTCGGCGCTGGCGTCACTAGCCACAGCGGGAGCCATTGCCTCAGCTTCCGCCTCATCGCTAATCGCTGAAGAATCTGGCACTTGCTGCCCATTTTGCAAGGCAGCCAACTGGCTATTCTTGAGCTCAATTAAGCTCTGCAGTGTCTGAATCTGCTTTTCCATTTCTACAACACGATTTTGCATCGCACTGTTTTCAAGCTGGGTTTTTTCTAAATTTTCTTTCTCTACACGAATTTGATCACGCATGGCATCAAGTTCGTCTCCGCTGTCGGTGCTACCAGCACTGCCCAGGGAGAATTTAACCGCCGTATCTGTATCTGACGTCGGTTCGCTAGGGGATTTTGCGGTTGCGTCAATTTGCGGCGCCATTGGCGTCGCCGACGACGATGGAGCTGTCTCAGCCGAAGCGGTTTTAGGTGTCGTGGATCTGGCGACTCTCTCGCCGCGCCACTCCTTTGCTTGTAACTGTATTTCCTCCACAGCTTCTTGGTGATCAACTTGGCGAACTTCGTCTTCAGTTGGCAGGCGTAAAACATAGCCCGACTTAATCTGATTCACATTGCCATTCACAAAAGCTTGCGGGTTCTTTTTAACTAAAGCCAGCATAGTTTGCTGAGTTGTCACATACGAACTTGGACGCAATTTGCCCGCTATTCGCCACATCGTATCGTGGTGTTGAACTCGGTATTCAGTGGCGGGGCTATCTGCGGGAGGCAACTCTTGTAGACGATCAACACTGCGCGCTGTTGGCGGAGCACGATCCACCGCGCCAATGGCGCCGCCTAACTCACGCGCCGGTGCCTGGCTTTGCACTGGTGTACTAAGCAAAGATTTCGGCGCTGATGCTGCAACGCTTGGATTCACTGCTCGCGCGGGACTATCATCAGCATAGACCGGTAAATCCAGCAACACCGTGTATTCGCGTATCATTTTGCCATTGGGCCATCTCGCTTCAACAATGAAATCAAGATAGGGTTCAACGACCGCTTTTTCTGTGGTGACAATAATACGGCCGCTTCCACTCCCGATTACTTCAATCTGAAACTGCAAGCTAGATAGAAATTGACTCCTATCAACCCCCGCATTTTCAAACGCACTGGCATCAGCCAGCTGCACTTTTATCTGTGCTACGTCTAACTCACCAATATCTCGGAGTGGGATTTCAGCGCGAAAAGGCTGGTTCAGAGTAGAATCCAGTGTTAACTCACCAAGGCCGAGTGCACTGACTAAACCGCTGTGCAGGGCACCAACTGTCAGTACCGCTTTTGCCAGCCTATTCCGCATCATAATGTCACCGTTTGTGTATTACCGCGCCTATTTGGTATTGGCCAAACGGGCTGCGCTTTTATAAAGAATCTCCGCAGGGCAGATACTGCCCATGACGATGTATCGCCATTTCTCTAAACAACATGCGTAGATATAAGCTAGATATTGATTTTTATCAAGATTTTAAGCAGAGCAATTATGTTAATCACCGCACCATTACGAAGATTATCACCGACAACAGTACAACGAAAGACCGTTTCATCCTGCCTATCAACACTTAGTGCCGAAATATCAATCGTATCGCTACCTTGTAAATTAACTGGCGTCGCTTCTGAGGTATCGTCTGATGGAAACAGCCTGAAGAGCTCACTTTCCGCCAATTGCCGCTTTACTTTCGCAAGTTCAACTTTGTCGACACAGCTGACTCGCAGCATCGCAGTGTGACCGTAAAAGACAGGAACCAACATCTCGCTAGCGGAAACAGCAACAGGGCTACCGCCCAAATCTAACAAACTGGCCAAGCTGTGCTCCAATGCGGCACTGTGCTCTTGGCGTGCAAGCACGTTGAACGCCAATTGCTGACCAAACGAGGACTCTTCAGGAACTTGGCCATTCAGTAAACGTGCCGTTTCTGCCGCCAGAGTCTCAACGCCTGAACGGCCCCACACTGAAACTGGCTGGGCAACAGCGACGTTAACCGAGCGAATACTCGCCTGCGGCAACAAGCGTAGCACCGCCGCGACATGGCTACTGACTGCGTCGGCGATCGCGAACAATCGACCACCTTCAATATCTGCAAAACTGTTGCAGTAAATGGCCACATCACCACGCTGGGCCAATGTATCGGTACAGTCGAGAACGACAACACCGGCATCTTCCGCCAAGTCGATCAAGCTAAGGTCGCTAAAACCTTCTGTTAACATAATAGCGACATCAACACCGTTAAAATCCGCCGCGCTTGAATCGTGAACGGCGACGGGTCTGCCGCGATACATCACGGTTTCCCCTTCGCCGTCATCGGCATAGGCTTTGATACTGTCAACGCCAAGTTCAGCATCGGCCAGTGCTGTTAGCAGCAACTCGCCTTCGAGACCGCAGGCACCGAATACTGCAACACACTTATATGCCATTACTTAATATCACCAAGTAGGATTCGCAGCATGCGGCGCAGCGGTTCTGCCGCGCCCCATAATAGTTGGTCGCCCACGGTAAACGCAGACAAGTATTGCTCACCCATATTTAATTTACGCAAACGCCCTACGGGTACATGCAACTTGCCTGTCACTGCCGTTGGCGTTAATTTCGCCAGCGTTTCTGCACGATCATTTGGCACCACTTGCACCCAATCGTTGGCAGAGGCAAGAATGCCTTCAATCTCAGCAACTGCGACATTTTTAGTCAGCTTGATGGTCATCGCTTGGCTGTGGCAGCGCATAGCGCCAATACGCACACAGTTACCGTCGATAGCGATAGGCGAATCTGCGCGACCTAGAATCTTATTGGTCTCAGCCTGGCCCTTCCACTCCTCTCGGCTTTGGCCATTTTCCAATTGAGTGTCAATCCACGGCAGCAAGCTACCGGCCAGTGCGTGACCAAAATTATCTTTCGGGAAGCTGTCGCTACGCATTGCTTCTGCCACTTTGCGATCGATGTCTAAAATATTAGATCGGGGATCGGCGAGTTCGGTGGCAACACAATCGCGCACCGACCCCATTTGATTAATCAGCTCACGCATATTCTGCGCGCCAGCGCCACTCGCCGCTTGATAGGTTTGAGCGCTCACCCACTCCACCAAGCCTTCGCGGAATAGCCCGCCAATCGCCATCAACATCAAACTCACGGTGCAATTACCGCCGATGAAGTTTTTAACACCGCGGCTCAAACCTTCTTTAATCACATCGAGATTAACCGGATCGAGAATAATAATGGCATCATCATCCATCCGCAGCGATGAAGCGGCATCTATCCAATAGCCATCCCAACCACTGCTGCGCAGGGCTGGGAAAACCGATTTCGTGTAATCGCCGCCCTGACAGGAGATAATAATATCCATCGCCGCTAGCTCAGCAATATCACTAGCGTCTTTCAATGTGTCGATATCGCGACCAATCGCCGGGCCCTGCCCACCTACATTCGAGGTGGTAAAAAATACTGGCTCAATACCATCAAAGTCTTTTTCTTCTAACATGCGGCCCATCAATACTGAACCGACCATACCGCGCCAACCGACAAAACCTACCTTTTTCATAATATCTCCTGAATTCTGTTGTGCTGAATTTACGCTGATGCCAGGGCGGCGATAACCGCATCGCCCATTTCAACGGTGCCGACCAAATTATTGCCTTCTGAGAAAATATCGGCCGTGCGAAAACCCTGATCTAAAACCGTACTCACTGCATCTTCAATACGCTGCGCCGCCGCAGGCTCATTAAGCGAATAACGCAGCATCATCGCCACTGACAAGATAGTCGCCAGCGGGTTGGCCTTATTTTGGCCAGCAATATCTGGTGCAGAACCATGACACGGCTCGTACATACCGCGGCCATTCACATCCAATGATGCTGACGGCAACATGCCAATAGAGCCGGTTAACATAGCTGCGGCGTCGGACAAAATATCGCCAAACATATTGCCAGTGACCACTACGTCAAACTGCTTTGGCGCGCGAATAAGCTGCATCGCCGCATTATCGACATACATATGACTTAGCTCGACGTCAGGATAGTCTTTCGCCATCTCGTCCATCACTTCACGCCATAACATAGTCACTTCTAAGACATTCGCCTTATCAACTGAACATAAACGTCCACCGCGCTTTTGCGCCAACTCAAATGCTACTTTGCCGATCCGACGAATTTGCGATTCGTTATACACGTATGTGTTGTAACCCTCGCGCTCACCATTTTCTAATTCACGAATACCACGCGGCTGACCAAAGTAAATTCCACCCGTCAATTCGCGGACAATAAGAATATCTAAACCTGATACAAGCTCCGGTTTCAGCGAAGAAGCACCAGCGAGCTGCGGATATAAAATAGCGGGACGCAAGTTACCAAATAGATCCAAACGTTTTCGAATTTCAAGGAGGCCACCTTTCTCTGGACGATCTGCTGGCGGCAATTTATCCCACTTTGGGCCACCCACTGCACCAAGCAATATCGCGTCAGCCTTTTCGCAAATAGCGAAGGTTTCCGCAGGCAAGGCACTTCCGTGGGCGTCTATTGCAGCTCCGCCCACTAGCGCATGCTGTAGGACCAGCCCAAGGCCTTCGGACTCATTAACCCACTCCAATACCTTTGCTGCCTCTGCCATGATTTCATGGCCGATGCCGTCACCGGGTAATATGGCAATATTTCTTTGCTGACGTTCTGTCACGTTAAATTCCTTCCAAAAAATAATATGGTTTCGGGCCCGTTGGACGGCGCGTTAAACACCGTGCTCGCGGAATAACCAAGGGGATTTTTGCTGCCACTTAGATTCAAAAATCCGAATATCGTCGGCGTCTTCCAAGGTTAAACCAATGTCGTCTAGGCCATTCAGCAAGCAGTGTTTGCGGAAGCTATCTACGTCGAAACTAATTGCCTCACCCGCAGGCGTAACAATTTGCTGGGCGGCCAAATCAATCTTTAATGTAAACCCTTCATCGGCGTACATCGCTTTAAACAGCTCGTTCACCTTGTCTGCCGCGAGAACAATCGGTAATACGCCATTTTTAAAGCAGTTATTAAAGAAAATATCGGCAAAGCTCGGCGCAATCACGCAGCGAAACCCATAGTCTTCTAGCGCCCACGGCGCGTGCTCGCGACTGGAACCGCAGCCAAAATTTTCGCGCGCGATTAGAATAGACGCATTGCTGTAGCGCGGAAAATTAAGCGGAAAATCAGGGTTTAAAGGCCGCACAGAATTATCTTGGCCGGGCTGCCCCTCATCTAAATAACGCAGCTCATCAAACAGATTGGGGCCAAAACCACTGCGCTTTATTGACTTCAAAAACTGCTTGGGAATAATCATATCGGTATCGACATTGGCGCGATCCATCGGTGCTACGATACCGTCAAGAACTGTAAATGCTTTCATCATAAACTCCTTAGATCCAATCCCGCACGTCGACAAAATGGCCCGCAATCGCCGCGGCTGCCGCCATCGCCGGACTCACCAAGTGGGTGCGCCCACCAAAGCCCTGACGACCTTCAAAATTGCGGTTAGATGTTGACGCGCAGTGTTCGCCTGCGCCAAGTTTATCGGCGTTCATTGCCAAACACATTGAGCAGCCAGGTTCACGCCACAGCAAACCCGCGTCCAAAAATATTTTATCTAATCCTTCCGCTTCCGCCTGTTTTTTAACCAAACCAGACCCAGGCACAACCATGGCTTCTTTCACATTGGCCGCCACTGTTTTACCGCGAACTACCGCCGCCGCTTCGCGCAGATCCTCGATACGCGAATTTGTGCAAGAACCGATAAACACCCGATCAAGCTTAATATCGGTAATCGCTTGACCGGCGGTCAGCCCCATATATTGCAAGGCGCGCTCGCAGCCACTGCGCTGTGCGGGATCGGTGTAATCATTGGGGCTGGGCACAATACCACTCACCGGCAATACCATCTCGGGGCTGGTGCCCCACGTTACTTGCGGCAAAATATCTGCGCCGTTAAGTACAACGGTTTTATCGAAAACAGCATCGTCATCGCTATGCAGAGTATTCCAATATTCCAGCGCCAGCTGCCACTCGCCGTCATTCGGCGCGAACGGGCGACCTTTAACGTAGTCGATAGTGACGTCATCAACCGCCACCATCCCAACCCGGGCACCACCTTCGATGGCCATATTACAAATGGTCATACGACCTTCCATCGACAGCTTGCGGATAACCTCACCGCCAAATTCAATGGCGTAACCAGTGCCACCGGCGGTGCCGATTTTACCGATAATGGCCAACACCACATCCTTTGCCGTAATACCCGCACCGAGTTCACCGTCCACTCGCACCAGCATGTTTTTACTTTTCTTTTGTATCAAACACTGCGTAGCAAGCACATGCTCTACTTCAGAGGTGCCAATACCGTGCGCCAAAGCCCCTAATGCGCCGTGGGTTGCAGTATGAGAATCGCCACACACCACCGTCATACCTGGTAGCGTTGCGCCCTGCTCAGGGCCAACCACGTGCACAATTCCTTGGCGCACATCATTGATTGAAAATTCGGTGATACCAAACTCATCGCAGTTTTCATCTAAGGTGCGCACTTGTATCCGCGACACTTCGTCTGCAATGGCCTCTACGCCGCCGCTGCGCTCAACTAGCTCAGTCGGCACATTATGGTCAGGCGTTGCGATATTCGCGCCGATGCGCCATGGTTTACGGCCAGCTAAACGAAGACCTTCAAAAGCCTGCGGCGAAGTTACTTCATGCACCAAATGACGGTCGATATAAAGCAACGCCGTGCCATCATCGCGCTCCTTTACCAGATGCGCATTCCACAGTTTGTCGTAAAGCGTTTGTCCAGCCATAATCCCCTGCCCCATCTCATCGCACGCTTTGTGAATTAAGCGTATTTACCCAGTCTGCGATAGCCAAACTACTGGTGTAGTCAGTTATCAGAACCGCAATACTACGCAGCACAATCAAATAACACAAATTCATATTTTTCATTATTTGCATTCCAACATGGAATGATAATATCCTAACACCCATGGATACCGACTCTTTAAAAGCTTTTCTCGCCGTTGCCGAGCAGCAGTCATTTTCACTTGCCGCAGAACAGCTATACATCACCCAACCCGCGGTGAGTAAACGCATTGCCGCCTTGGAATCTCAGCTGAACTGCAAATTATTTGACCGCATTGGTCGCAAGGTGCACCTGACCGAAGCCGGCCAAGCACTGCTTCCGCAAAGCCGGCGGATATTGCAAGACATCAAAGAAGCCGTTCGGAGTATTCATGATCTGCGCGGCCAAGTTAGCGGCCGCTTGTCGATGGGAATAAGTCATCATATTGGTCTTCACCGCCTACCCCCGATACTGCGAAAATACAGCCAGCTATACCCGGCGGTTAAACTCGATATCGACTTTATGGATTCGGAGCAGGCACATCAGCTTATTTTGCACGGCGAAATGGATTTAGCCGTCATCACACTGTCACCTACCGGTGAACAGCAATTGCAATCTATGCCGGTGTGGGAAGATCCACTGGCGGTCACCGTTGCGCATAACCACCCCTTAGCACAGCACAGCAGCGTTAATGCCGAAATGCTTAGTCAGCACACAGCCCTTCCACCTGGTCTA
The DNA here is from genome assembly GCF_019312595.1 of Zhongshania aquimaris. Taxonomy (GTDB): domain Bacteria; phylum Pseudomonadota; class Gammaproteobacteria; order Pseudomonadales; family Spongiibacteraceae; genus Spongiibacter; species Spongiibacter aquimaris. The sequence goes on from NZ_JAHWDQ010000001.1 coordinate 217,187, forward strand.
AATACCTACACCGGGCAAATCATCAAGGATTTGTTTGATCAGCGCGGACTCAATATGAATATTGGTATGTCGACCAACTACCTTGAAACCATTAAGGTCATGGTTAGTATTGGACTAGGCTGGAGCATTTTACCGTTAACGCTTTTGGACGACAGCGTGGTTGCGCTGAACTGGGAAGGACAAACCCTGAGTAGAACACTCGGCTGCGTTCATCACCGCAACCGCAGCCTCTCCAATGCGGCAGAAGCCTTTATCGATTTATTAAGTGCCGCCAGCGACAAAAATAAGATGGGGAGTAAATCTTAACGCAGCACCGGGCGAAGCTTTAATAGCAAAGCAGACATCTGCTCTGGGGTATCAGCATCGAGACAAATGCCCTCGTCATTCAACTCAATAATATCAACAAATTCGCTCCGTGCTGACGCAATAACACTACGTCCGCCTTCATCGCCACTCAACTTACTCAAAGCCGGCCAATATTCCCGCCCGAAAGCAATCGGATGACCACGCTTAGCCTCAAAAGTAGGAATGACGATACGCTGTACGGCCGTACGCTCGGCAACTCGGCGTAGTGATTCTACCCGCAGCAGGGGCAAATCCGCCGGCATAATCAAAAGCGCCTCTGCGTCAGAACGCTCCGCAAAAATGCCAACAGCATCGGCAATGCTCGCACCCATCCCGACACCGGCATTCGGCGCAAAAATACAGGGCGCATCTATCTGCGCCGAAACATCATCCGCGGGATCAAGCACCACATACACGTCCAATCCCGCTTTTCGCCCGCGACGCACTAACGCGTTAATTAACTCACCGCCATGAGGCAATGCGGTAAAACGTTTGTCCTCGCTGCCAAACCGCCTACTTTTACCGGCGGCTAATATCAGTAACGGTAAAGCTAGGGTTTGCTCAGCCACCGCGAACCACCTTCATGGACGAGGAACGCAGCTGAGTTAACTGCGCCATAATTGCCAATGCAATTTCCATCGCCGACTTGCTGCCAATCGCCAAACCCACTGGCGCGTAAAGGCGATCAATTTGTTCGTCGCTAATATCTAATTGTTTGAGACGTTCGCGGCGCTTCGCCGACGTCCTGACAGAGCCCAAAGCACCCACATAAAACAGCGGTTCTATCAGCGCTTGCATCAACGCCATGTCATCGATCCTAGGATCGTGGGTTAAGGTAATCACGGCGGTATACGGGTCAGCAAATTCACTGACCGCCTCATCGGGCATAAAGGCACTTAACTCAGCACCGACGACAGTCCACTGCTCACGCCTATCCTCGCGGGGATCACACACAATCACGCGGTAATCCATGGCCAAGGCAATTTCAGATATACACCGCGCCAGCTCGTTTGCGCCGATTAACAGTAAACGATATCGCGGGCCGAAATCTTGAACCAAGGTTTCGTCGACAATTGCCAGCGGCTCGGCGCTGATCACGGTTTCTAACTGCCACTGACCAGTTATTAAGTTCACCCGCCTGCGCATTGCACGCCGACTGCCAATAGCGTCACTCAGATTCGTGAGCATGTTACAAAAATCGATAGACGCAGACATAGGCTCCACTAAAATCTGCATACGACCACCGCACGGTAAGCCAAAACGTTCATTCTCTTCAGGACTGACACCGTACTCGTATATCTCCGGCCGATCGCTAGCCAAAGCGCCACGCTGCAGTTTCTCCAGCAGCTCATCCTCTATACAGCCGCCTGACAACGATCCAAAGACCTGCCCCTGAGCATCCATAAACAGTAAAGAGCCCAGGGGGCGCGGCGAAGCGCCAAAGGTTTTAACGACGGTGCACAACCAGCCGCTATCACCCTTCGCTAATATTTCAAGTGCTGCGCCAAGGACAATTTGTTCGATGCTCTTCACAGTGTTATTTCTCTATTAAATAAAACCAAAAGACAAAAAAAACGCCGCTTGCGCGGCGTTATTAAATTACCCTAAAGGGCAATCTTAATACCAGCGATATGTTACTTGTAGAGCCGTAGTTCTTGGCGGATCAATAAAACCATAGTGACCGATCGAGCCAAAAGTACTGTTAGATAAAGGCGTGTCATTTGAATAAGAAATGGTGGTTTCATCCGTCAAATTCTTAACCAAAATCGCGGCATCCCAACCAGCAGCAACATCAGCTAAAGAGAGGCGCAAATTAGCTTTAATGTAAGCATCCTGTTCTTGGCTTGGGTCTAAGTTTTGTGAAGAGTTATAAGCGCCGGTAAACACAAAGTCGGCACCGCCACGGAACTCAATATCCTTAGTTACCATGGTGGTGTAAACAAATGTTAGGTTACCCGAGTAATCGGCGACATACTGATTGGTTTTTCCTTTGTAGTCACAGAAAGGATTGCCATTAACCACAAAGTCCACTGGCTGGCCCTGGTAACACTGGCCATTAGCGAACTCTGTAAACTCAAAGTCCAAGAAGGCTAATGCGCCGGTCATCATAAGATTCTCGGTCAACGCCATACGACCATCTAGCTCTAAGCCCATTGTGGTCGCTGCACCGGCGTTACCCACGTTGAAACCCAGCGTCCCATCAAAAATACTTACCTGAAGGTCGTCATATTGGGTATAGAACGCAGCGACGTTGAGCTCTGCTGCACCACCTAGCAATGTTGATTTAGCGCCAAGTTCAAAACTGGTCGCCTGCTCATCATCGTATTCAAAGCTACCGTCAATTTCTGGGGCTGCCGGACGCAATTTACCGCCACCGGGTGACGCGTTTGAACGCGCATCAAATCCGCCAGATTTATAACCAATACTTGCCGTGGCATACAACATGATATCGTCATTCCAATCATGTTGAATATTCAGCGATGGGGCCAAATTACCACCCGTGCGCTTGCCACTCAAATCATGACGCTCAGCTGAAAAGTTTTTTGCCACAACCGTATCGACCTCACCAATAGCGCGACTTTCACCGGTTGTAAGATCGGTTAGATCAAGACTACGGCTGCCCTCTTTCTCCTCATAAGAATAGCGTAAGCCCAGCGTTGCACGAGTATAATCGGTCGCATTCCAAGTGGCTTGAATAAAGCCGGAAATTAACTTGGTATCTGACGAAAAATTACGTGGAGTACCCAAGTTAATTATTTCAGTACCGGCATCGCCAATACCAGACACAGGTAAACCGAGTGGACCACCCAATATGTCACCATCAGCAGGAGTCTCGCCACGCGCGCCGCCCTCTAAGACATCAGCACCGTTCAATAAGATGGGTAAGAGATCACTGTCTACCCGGATACTGTCAAAGAAATCTAACTCGCTTTGCTGATAGAAGGCGCCCGCGATAAATTCAAAGGTCTCACCTACTGGCGACACCCAGCGGATTTCCTGACTGAACTGAGAGTACTCCTCTTCCGCCGCTACGCTGAAGACTTGCGCACCGGTAAAGTCGCAGTCGCACAGCTCAGATGTTTCATAACCTAAAAGACCGGTGATAAAGGTAAATGTGTGGTCGCCCCACGCGTAATCAACATTTAGCGTCGCGTTCTGGGTATCGTTGTAGCTGAAGTCGCCATTTGAAGATCGCTTGAAATCTTGACGGTTATTAAGTACTGAGGGATCAGAGCTAACCGTGCCTAAAAGCCCACCAGGCCCAACCTCAAAATTATTGAGGACTTGAGCATAGGTCCTACCTTCGAATGTCGAATCCGTAGAGGGGTTATCGTTGATAATCTCAATCTGACGACCGTTGACATCAAACTGACCAACTTCAAGCTTCAAAGCGGCAGTCAAATTCGCGGTGGCATCCCATTCAAAAATAGCGCGTATGGTTTGTTCGTCACGCTCTGGCTCATCGCGATTAAGCGTGAGGTTTTCAATATAGCCGTCAGTTAATCGCTTGCGAATCGCGAGACGAGCACCAACGGTATCAGTCAAGGCACCAGACAAAACCAAATCCAGTATCTGCTCATTGGTTTCTTCTTCATAAGTACCTGATACCATGCCCTCAAACTCTTGACCTGGCCGAGCAGAGATAAGGCTTAACGCACCTGCAATACTGTTTTTTCCGAACAAAATGTTCTGCGGACCACGCAACACTTCGACTCGCGCTAAGTCGAGGAACGGTGCCCGTGACAACTGGGCACGACCGTAGCTAACACCATCAAAATACATACCCACTGACTGCTCAAAGCCTGGGTTAATCCCGGAACCGATACCGCGGATATAAATATTGGTACCGATGCCGGTTTCAGACATCGTCAAATTAGGCACATAGGCCTGCAAATCTTCTACTTTACCAATGCCGGCTTCCATCATTTTCTCGCCGGATACAGCATTTACAGAAACGGGGACGTCTTGCAGACTTTCCGCCCTAATGGTGGCAGTAACAATCACCTCTTCGAGAACAGGAGCCGCCACGGAATAGGACGAACATAATAAAATAGCGCTTGCTAGGGTAGAACGACGGAAAACAGATACAGGACTTATTAAGGTCATGAGACCTCCAGGTGCGATAGTTTTATATTTATAGTGCCGCCAAATACATCACGTGTTATTGACGACCTAAACTCAAGGTAGCTCATATTATACATATACGCCAAAATGTGTGCATTGAAAACATATCTTAATATCGAAAATAGTTCAATGACTTAGCATTGATCTCATCCATATCAAGTATAAAAAGTCTTAGCCGAAATGCAAAAAAGCGCGACCGTTAAGATCGCGCTTTCTCGTTAAGCCTTCCTATAATTAGTTTATGAAAACCAGCTTACCAGCGATAAGCCACCTGCACAGCAACACTGCGAGGACGCTCAATAAAGGCGTAATGGCCAATGCTACCGAAGCTGCTATTAGCTAAAGGTACGTCATTCGAATAAGAAACAACGTCTTCATCAGTTAAGTTTTTACCTACGATTGCCACTTCCCAGCCCGATTTCACATCGGCCACAGCCAAACGCATATTTACTTCAACATAGCCATCTTGTTCCTGGCTAGGATCAAGGTTTTGCGACGAGTTGTAGTCATCGGTAAAGGTAAAGTCGGTTGCTGCACGAAACTCCATGGCGTCACCGAACTCCTGGGTGTAAACAAAGCCCACATTGCCGGAGTAGTCAGCTACGTACTGGTTTGTTTTACCTTTGTAGTCACAGAAATTAGCGGTCGGCGTGACTTGATCAGGTGTTTGCCCCTGATAACACTGGCCTTTTTCAAAGTCAGTAAACTCAAAGTCTAGAAACGCTAATGCCGCTGTCATTAACAAATTATCCGTTAATGCAAAACGACCGTCCAACTCGATACCTTTGGTTTCAGCTGCACCGGCATTACCTACGTTGAAACCAAGAGTACCGTCAAAAATACTCACTTGTAGGTCATCGTATTTGGTGAAGAAAGCCGCTACATTTAACTCACCTCGACCATCCAAGAAACTGGTCTTAGCACCCACTTCAAAGCTGGTCGCCTTTTCTTCATCGTACTCAAAAGAGCCATCAATTGTACCGCCTGGGGAGGCATTGGAACGGGCGTCAAAACCACCAGATTTATTACCCACGCTGACAGTCGCATAAGCCATTACGTCGTCATTGACGTCAAACTGAACATTCAGAGACGGTGCTAAATTTCCGCCTTTTTGCGTACCCTCAAGATCATGTCTCTCAACTTTGAATACCGCCGCTAAGAGAAAATCAATGCCAGTAAAGGTGGTTCCATCCAACGGATTCGAAACACCATTTAAATCAGCAGAGTCCAAGTTTCGCGTCCCCTCCTTCTCTTCGTACGAGTACCGCAAACCCAATGTCGCTCGCAAGCGATCACTCGCATTCCAAGTAGTCTGCCAAAATACTGAGTACAATTCTGCGTCGCTCGTAAAATAACGCGGAGTTGTCGTGTTGGAAATTGCAGCACTCGCCGCAGCTGCAGCCCCAGCCGCTTGCGCTGGCGATAGTCCCGCAGCAAGTGCCGCCGAGTTAATTCGGGAACCTACCGCCCCTGGAATTATTCCACTGTCTATTACTATGGAATCAAAGAAATCGAGCTCACTCTTTTGAAAGTAAGCACCACCAATGTGTTCAAAGGTACCACCAGCAGCAGAGACCCAACGAATTTCTTGGCTGTATTGATCGTATTCTTCTTCAAATGGCACACTGAACACCGGCGCGCCGGTAAAATCACAGTCGCAAAGCTCATCAAACTCGTAGTGCAAAATGCCAGTAATGAACGTTAAGGTACTTTCGCCCAGCGCGTAATCAACATTTAAAGTTACATTGCGGGTTCGGTTATTACTGTAATCGCCGTTTGACGTGCGCTTATAATCCTGCGAGGTGTTCAATATCGAGGGATCTGCGCCAAAATTACCCACTAAAGCTTGGGCATAGGTCGGACGAAACGCAGGGCTACCTAGTGTTGTCGACGGTTGATCATTCACAATCTCAACCTGCCGACCCAACACATCGAACTTGCCTAACTCGAACTTCAGCATCGCCGTTAAATCAGGCGTTGCGTCCCAATCCAAAATTGCCCGAATTGTCGATTCATCGCGCTGCGGCTCATCGCGGTTTAATGTTAAATTCTCGATATACCCGCCAAACTCACGCTTGCGAATGGCAACACGCCCACCCAAGGTGTCGGTGATTGGCCCCGAAATCATAAAATCGACGACTTTTTCGTCGTGATCTGGCTCATACAAACCGGAGATCATGCCCTCTTGTTCTTGGCCTGGCCGCGCAGAAACCAAACTCAAGGCACCTGCAATACTGTTTTTACCATAGAGGATATTCTGCGGCCCCCGCAGTACTTCCACGCGAGCCAAGTCTAAAAATGGTGCCCGCGTTAATTGCGCACGGCTATAAGACACGCCGTCAAAGTACATACCTACCGACTGCTCAAAGCCGGGGTTAATGCCTGAGCCGATACCACGAATATATATATTGGTACCTATACCGGTCTCAGACATCGACAAATTGGGGACATAGGCCTGAAGGTCTTCTATTTTATCAATACCCGCTTCCTGCATCTTCTCGCCGGCCATCGCGTTGACCGACACGGGAACATCTTGCAGGCTTTCGGTTCTCAGCGTAGCCGTAACCAACACCTCTTCTAGTGCCGGCGCAGCATACAAAGCCGGATTTGCACACAAGCCAACTGCCAGCACCATAGGCGCGACACGACGATTTACTATGCGCTTTCTTGTCATTAAAGACTCTCCCGATAAAATTTATTTTAATTATTCGCCCCCGCGGGTCTCGCAACTAACAAGCGGCACACCATAGGGGTTGGTAGTGAGTTTAGTCGGTATTTCACAGAAGTAAAATGTGGTTTACCGCTATGCTCGCACATGAATAGTGCCACAAGTGCTACGAATAGTAGTTCGCTTTAGATCAATGCGAACAATCAGAAGTCACAAAACCTGCTGCAAACCAAATTCGGGCTAAAAAACGCCCATACTGAGCCCAGCCGCAAAGGCAGCGCCCAGCTCCTCAGCCTTGTTAATGTGTTCAGAATTGGGGGCTCCAGTCGTAATTAACGGTTCGCTCACGCAACGCCATGAATAGCCTTTAGCTATGCGCTCCAAGTGCCGCAAGGCGTTACTGCCATCATTGCCCGTGCAAATCAAAACACCGAAGGGGCGAACAATTTGTCGATCTATGACCGGATAGAATGTGCGATCAAAGAAATCCTTCATACCGCCAGCAATAACACCGAAATTTTCGGGGAAGATTAGCAGCAAGCCATCACTCCAGGCGATGTCCCTCGTGCCCGCTTCGGCCGCTCGCAGCAGCCGCACTTCTACTTCCGATTCAGCTTCCCGTGCTGCTCGGCATGCAGCGTAAGCTAAACTTTCATTTCTGCCCGACTGGCTGTGATATACAATCAGCAAATGTTTTTGTTTAGTCTCAGACACAAATAGCCGCTCGCTGTTATCAAAAACATGAATTAAAACATTCAATCAAAACCCGCAACTACCACCATAGAAGCACAGCCCTGCTCCTATGCAAAGCGCAGCGTAAGATTTTCCCCCAAGGAGTAAAGGCACGATTATGAAATATCTTCACACCATGATTCGCGTTAAAGACTTAGATGCGTCCATGCATTTTTATTGCGAGCTATTAGGACTGAAAGAAGTAAAACGCTACGACAGCGAAAAAGGCCGTTTCAGCCTGATATACCTAGCCGCACCGGATGACTATGACGCGGCAAAAATCAGCCAAACGCCGACTATTGAGCTGACCTATAACTGGGACAGCGAAAATTATGGCGGCGGTCGAAATTTTGGCCACCTGGCATTTGCCGTAGATGATATTTATGCAAGCTGCCAAAAACTTATGGATGCAGGCATAACAATTAGCAGGCCGCCCCGTGACGGCCACATGGCTTTTGTGCGCTCTCCGGACTTAATATCCATTGAATTGTTGCAGCGCGGCGACGCCCTTCCACCACAAGAACCCTGGTTGTCGATGGCAAATACCGGGGAATGGTAGTTGGCCACCTGCTTAAAAAATACCGAAAAACCAGCCGCCGCGTTTAAGGTCTTTCTCACAGCGGCTGAGTTGAGTGCCGTAGGTCGCTGCGCGCGAAGACACTTTCCCAGCAACCCTTTTTAACCAGGGCTTGCTGTCAAAACTGCGTTTTTTAAAACCGCCATGGCCCTCGTGGTAAGCCATATATAAACTATAAACGTCGGTATTACTGATGCCATTTATTTTATTACTGGTATTGTTATACCAGCCTACGAAGTCGATGGCATCAGCAAAGTCATCGCGATCTGCCCCCCAGTTCCCGGATTTATCTACATACCATTTCCAGGTACCGTCTTTGGCCTGGGCATAACCGTAGGCATCTGACATCCGACCTGCGGGAATAAACCCTAACCAATACTTTTTAGGAGGCTTGGCATTGGCAACAAAGCGTGACTCCTGATACATAATGGCCATCATTATTGGGATGGGTGATTTCCATTTATCAGACGCGTCTTTAGCATCACCGTACCAATCATCTTTCTCGCGGAAAATTGAGCATATATCGCCAGGGTTGCGCGGCGGCGAGGTAGTACACGCTGACATCACAAGTGTGACGAGGACAACAAATAAAATTCTCATACCGCGCCACCTTCACTTGCGAAAACAGCAAGCAGCCCCTGCTCATCAAGCACCCTGACACCCAAGGCCTCTGCTTTCGCTAATTTTGAACCTGCGCTGGCACCCGCCACTACACAATCCGTTTTCGCCGACACACTGCCAGCAACTTTCGCCCCAAGTGCCTGCAATTTTTCTTTGGCCTCACTGCGGGTCATCGATTCAAGATTACCCGTAAGCACCCATGCTTGCCCCGCCAAAGGTTGTTCGCCGCCCTGTTTTTGCGCCGCCGGCCAATTCACGCCGCGATCACTCAACTGGGCAACTACCTCACGGTTAAACTCCGTTGCAAAAAATGCGTGAACGTGACTGGCGACAATAGGACCGACATCTTCCACTTCAACTAACATCTCTTCAGTCGCTGCCATCAACTCAGCTAAGCCGCCAAAATGACGCGCCAAATTAAGGGCCGTTGCCTCGCCGACTTCGCGAATACCGAGCGAATACAAAAAGCGCGGTAAGGTGGTCGCTTTAGATTTTTCAAGTGCGGCGATTAAATTCTCCGCTGACTTTTGCCCCATTCGCTCCAAATCAGCGATGGTCTCAACCTTCAACAAATACAGGTCAGCAACGGTTTCAATTAATCCCGCGTCTACAAACTGCTCAACAAGCTTGTCGCCAAGGCCATCAATATCCATGGCTTTGCGACTGGCAAAATGCTTGATCGCCTCTTTGCGCTGGGCACCGCAAACCAAACCACCGCTGCAACGCAACACCGCCTCACCGGGCGCACGCTCAAGGGCACTTCCACAAACTGGGCAGTCTTCGGGAGCAATGATACTAGTGGCGTTCTCAGGGCGGCAGTCTAAAACCACTTGAACGACCTGTGGAATAACATCTCCCGCGCGGCGAACAATGACATAGTCACCCACCATCACTCCGAGGCGTTCAATTTCGTCAAAATTATGCAAGGACGCATTGCTGACGGTCACACCACCGACAAACACCGGCTCTAATTTGGCAACTGGTGTAACTGCGCCGGTTCGACCAACCTGAAATTCAACGTCGCGGAGCAAAGTGATTTCTTCCTGCGCTGGAAATTTATGCGCAATTGCCCAGCGCGGTGCGCGGGACACAAAACCGAGCTGCCCCTGCAGCGCAAGGGAATCTACTTTAAAGACAATGCCGTCAATGTCGTAAGCCAAGGCATCTCGGCGCGCTAATAAATCCTGATAGTAAGCAAGACATCCCGCAATAGAGTCGACCACCCGCAGTTCCGGGCTAACCAAAAAGCCCCACTCACGCAATCGCTGCAGGCCTTCGCTATGGGTGGCAAAAAGTGACTCGTCCTCCTGCTGGGCGATACCGTAGCAACTCATTTCCAGCGGGCGCTTGGCCGTAATTCGACTATCGAGCTGACGTAAACTGCCCGCCGCTGCATTTCTGGGGTTCACAAACACCTTGCCATCGGTGTCTCGACCAAGGGCGTTTATGCGCTCAAAACCAGCGCGAGGCATGTAGATTTCACCCCGTACTTCCAATTCATCTGGCCAATCGTTGCCACGCAGGCGCAAGGGAATTGAGGTGATGGTTTTGACATTCTGAGTGATGTCTTCGCCCACCCTGCCATCGCCACGGGTAGCGCCGCGAATCAATACGCCGTCTACGTAGAGCAAGCTTACCGCAATGCCGTCCAATTTTGGCTCACAGGCATAACTAACGGCAACGCCCTCTTCTAAACGTGATTTGAGCCTGCGATCAAAATCCAGCAGCTCTTGTTCAGAAAATACATTATCAAGCGATAACATCGGGGTTTCATGGCGAACCTGGCTGAATGCCGGCAAAGGGGCAGCGCCAACTCGCTGCGACGGCGAGTCGGCACTTTGCCACTCGGGGTGTGCCTTCTCAATACTCAGAAGCTCGTTAAATAGTCGATCGTACTCAGCATCCGGAATTTGCGGCGCGTCGAGCACATAATATTGATAGCTATGGTGGTGGAGCTGGTCGCGGAGCGCCGTTAAGCGCTCGCGCAGGGAACTGTCAGACATTCAAAACGCCGTTATTATCATGCACCGCGATTACATCAGGGTTAGCTGACGACGCTCAAAATCCCGGATGCGTTGTTTATAATGTTCAAGGGTTTGCTTGGTCGCTACGCTGTGAGTCTGATCGCGCAGCTCACCCTCAAGATTTTTTACTAGACAACGCGCGGTTTCAACCATCGCTTCGTAGGCTTTGATGCTTTCTTTAGGACCCGGCAGGTGCATAAAGAATACAACACCTGGGGTGGTAAATTCATCGATTTCATCAAGATTGAAATTTCCAGGCTCGACCAAATTAGCCACGCTGAATTGAATTTCGCCAGTACCATCCGTTTTTTCATAACGGTGGAAAATATTCATTTTTCCGTAGCGAACATCGCAGGCCATCAAAATTTGCAATAGGTCGTTGCCTTTGAATGGCTTCCCTTCAGGCGCCATGGCATTAATGACAAGCAGCTCGTGATGTTCTGTCGGAGCGCTATCGTCCTTAGTCGGAGGGCCTTTATCAGCATCCCCAGCAACGATATGTTCGGGTGCATCGTCTGCTTGCGCCCGCAACGGCTCATCATCATAATCATCGCCGGAATGGGAAGACCAACCCGCTACGATTTCGTCTTCGTCGTCATCCTCTTCGGGAGTTTTAGAGCGATACTCGTCAGCCGGATCAGTAAACAAGATATTGTCGTCGAGCGCCTTGATTGCGTCATGACCATCATCATCGTACGCATTGTCTGCAAAACTATCTTCGTCATAACTATCATTTTTATCGTCATCGACTTCGACGTCCTCTACTGCGAATTCAGGTTCGCGACGTTGCTTTGGTGCTGGCGTATGGGCGCGCTTTACGTGCAAGCTCGGCGTTTCCCTCACCGCCACCACACGAGCTGTACCCGATGGTAATTCAGGATTAGACAGGTCGACTTCGTCCTGTCGATTTCTAGACCGTAATCGAATAGTATCCTGGCGGTCTTTGCGCATGCGCCGAAAGCCGTCAAGTAGCACCGCCGTCGCCAGCAAAGCGCCAATAATAATTAACCAATCTCTCACATTGAGATCCATTACCTAGCCCTTAAATTAGCCGCAGTGGCCGTGTCCTCGAAAATTTGCTGTGGCGTTGGATAAAGTTCTGTCGCCATTGTTCCACGCGATTTAGGAAATATCCAGATTTTAGCCCGTTTACGCTATTTTACATCGCTGCCATTTCTGCCGCTTTTTCAAGATCTACCGAAACAAGGCGTGAAACCCCCGGCTCGTGCATAGTCACACCCATAAGCTGGTGCGCCATTTCCATCGCTATTTTGTTGTGGCTAATATAAATAAATTGCACTTCGGAAGACATCTCCTTCACCAGACGAGCGTAACGTCCGACATTGGCATCATCTAGCGGTGCATCAACTTCATCGAGCATACAAAATGGCGCGGGATTAAGTCGGAAAATCGAGAATACCAGCGCAATAGCCGTTAATGCTTTTTCGCCGCCCGACAGCAAATGAATTGTGCTATTACGCTTGCCCGGTGGCCGCGCCATTATCGAAATACCGGTATTCAACAAGTCGTCGCCGGTCATTTCAAGTGAGGCGCTCCCGCCACCAAACACTTTCGGAAACAGATCCTGCAAACCGCCGTTTACCTTATCAAAGGTTTCCTTGAAACGGTTGCGAGTTTCTTTGTCGATCCGACGAATAGCGCCCTCTAAGGTTTCTAGGGCCTCGACCAGATCGCTGTTCTGCGAATCCAGGTAATTTTTGCGCTCAGATTGCTGCTTATACTCTTCAATCGCCGCTAGGTTTATGGGGCCGAGCCGAGCAATACGTCTGCCCGCTTGCTCTAAGGACTCTAGCCACTCAGCTTCATTGGCATTTTCAGGCAGGCTTTCGAGCACTGACTGAAGATCAAACTGCGCTTCTTGCAGCTGATCCTGTAAACCCTTGCGCCTAACTTGCAGCCCCTGATTTTCTACCCTAGCCTGCTCCAAGCTATTGCGCACAGCTTGCAAACGTAAATCAATACCGTGACGCTTTTGCTCGTTCTCTCTAAGTTGGTGGTCGACCACTTCAAGCGCGCGGCGGGATTCAGCCAATTCCTCTTCAACCGCTAAGCGCTGTTCGAGACGGGCTTCTAATTCTATTTTTAAATCATCTATCGGCGCGTCGTTTTCATCCAAGCTCGCCGCTAGTTGCTCGCGACGCTCCTGCAATTGAGCCAATTGCTCTTCGGTACGGCCAATATTCTGTAATACGGAATCGCGTTGGGTGCGCAGTGACTGATGGCGCATCGCGAGTTGGTGAGCGTGATCCTTGCTCTGCCTAGCCGTTTGCCGAGCCGCATCGAGAATAGTGCGATTGTTATCGCGCTCGCTAAGCAGAGCTTCGCGTTTACCCGAGTCTTGCTCCATAGATTCAATCGCTTCTTGCAAGGTCATTCTCGCTTCGGCAACAGACTCTTGTTCTAACTGGAACTGATTGCGCAGCTCTTTGCCGTCGCCGTCCAATTGCTGACGGCGAGCCAAGACTTGTTCAACGCGCGCCTGCTGGGCACTTAGCTTGGCTTTCAGCTCACTGTATTGGCGATTAAATTGCTGCACTTCGCGGTTGAGGTTTTCCCGATCTTGCTCCTGTGTCTTTAGCAAGCCGCGATCGGCATCTAAGCCATCAACAATAGTTTGAATACGCAACTCAGCAGCGTCTATTGCTTCACGCAATTCCTGCAGGTCCTGCTGACGCTGCAATACGCCACCCTGCTCGGTGTTGCCGCGGCTAACACGCAGCCAATTTGCACCTAGCCATAAGCCCTCGGGGGTAATCACCGACTCGTGCGCTGCCAGTCCAGAGCGCATTGCCAGAGCTGCAACTAAATCATCTGCAACACGAACACTGCTGAGAACGCCAAGCAACGCTGCATTACCGCTAACCTTGTCAGCTAGAGTGACAGTAGAGGAAGTGGAGCTTGCCGCGCCTTCAACAAAGCAAACACTACCTTCTTTGAGTCCGTCTAAAATCCCACAAACACCGTCCAACGAATCGACGCACAGGGCTTGTAATTGATCACCTAGTACGGTCTCAACCGCCTGCTGCCAGCCATCGGCAACGTTGAGCTGCTCCGCCAAGCGCGGCGTGTTCGCCAGCCCCTGCTCCTCAAGCCACTTCGCGGTAGTTTTGTCACCCTGACCCAGCGCGGCCTGTTGCAAGGCTTCCAGTGATGCCATGCGACCACGCATACGCTGCAACTCACTGCGGCAACTGTCTAGCTCGTCGCTCGCAAGTTTAATCCGTTCCCGGCACTCGCTAATCTGCGGAATAATCTGCTCGTGACGCTCCTGCGCAGATGACGCCTCTAACTCAACCTCTGCCGTTTCCTGTTGAAGTAACTCGATATCATCGTCGCTTTCGTCGAGATTCAGGCCACGACGCTCTTGGTCCAGCTTTTCAATGCGCTCTTGCAAACGCTGCAAACTCAGCTCCAAATGCTGAATTCGAGATTGTTCGACTTCTGCGCGCTGACGAGGGCCGGCCGCCAATTGGTTAAACTCGTCCCAACGCTGCTGCCAAGACTGCATGGCATCTTCTGCATTAGCCAAGGCATCGGCCGCACTTTCTTCAGCGGCGTCGGTGATTTCCAACTCCGGCTCTATCTCGGTAATTTCCTCTTCCCAGAGGGCAATCTTTTCACGATCACTTTCCAAATGCCGCGTGGTTTCAAGCATGTTCACACTGAGCTGTTGCAGGTCTGCATCTAACTGCTGACGGCGTTGCTGCTGATGCTGAATACCCTGTTCTGCCCGCGCGATTTCTGCGCCAATACTGTAAAACCGGCCCTGCACTTCGTTAAACGCGTCATTCAACTGGCTGTGCTGGTCTCGCGCCTGCTCGATCCCGGTATTTAAGCCGACCTGCTCTGTAACAATCGCTTCACGTTCCAGCTCTAAGGCATTGATTTCCCTTTCTTTTAAACCAGCCTTATCGTCCAGCGCCTTCCACTGTAAAACCTGTAGCTGGGCTTTTAGTAAACGCTCTTCTTTCTTGTATTCTGTGTATTTTTCCGCCGCTGCCGCCTGTCTCTGCAAATGCTGCAACTGCCGTTCGAGTTCGTCGCGAAGGTCGGTCAAACGCTCCAAATTCTCTTGGGTTCGACGCATGCGGTTTTCAGTTTCGCGACGACGTTCCTTATACTTCGATATGCCCGCCGCTTCCTCAATAAATACCCGCAACTCCTCCGGCTTTGATTCAATCAAGCGCGAAATCATGCCCTGCTCGATAATGGCATAACTGCGAGGCCCTAGACCGGTGCCTAGAAATATATCGGTGATATCGCGACGACGGCATTTGGTGCCATTAAGATAGTATTCGGAGAGACCTTCACGGGTCACTTTGCGGCGGATAGCTATTTCGTCGTAAGCCGCGTATTCGCCGCCCAGCTTCTTATCGGTATTATCAAACACCAACTCAATACTGGCTTGACCAACAGGCTTGCGATTGACCGAGCCATTGAATATGACGTCTGTCATTGACTCGCCACGCAGGTTTTTAGCCGAGCTCTCCCCCATTACCCAACGCACGGCGTCGATAATATTTGATTTGCCGCAGCCATTCGGGCCAACCACCGCCGACAAATTTGTTGGGAAATGAGCTGTCGTCGGATCTACAAACGATTTAAAACCCGCTAATTTGATACTTTTAAGACGCATAAACCAATAACCAACACTTTATTGTGTCGCCACGCTGAGTTTTATTGTGTTCTCGAGGCAACAACAGGAAAAATTTGTGCAATGCGCGATTATAGCGATAGCAGCAAGGACTGACAGCAGAATTTGAGAATTTGTGAACAGAGAGCGCGTCTCACACTATTTTCCCTGCACTGCCGTAATCGACAAGGTCAATGGATCGGCCACGTTACTCACATCAACCTGAATTGACTCGCCAACCCAATCACCATCACGACGGATGGCTGTCCCTGACCTACTAATATGTGCCGACAGCGTAAGCTCTGAGAAATCGGCTAGCTGCTTACCCTGCCTAATCACGTCCGCATCTGTTAGCAGAAGATTAATCGGCCATTCCTGCTGGGTCAATAAAGGGACGCGCAAGGCAGCCACCGGCATCGGATTGCCGTCGCTACTTTTAGCGACAACAAACAAAACGCCCTCTGGCGATGCGCCTAGCTCAGCCGCCACACTCACATTCACTTGCAGCGTTTGCATATTACCCGCAGCGGTGGCTAGTCGCTTAGCTTCGGCAATACCGCCACTAATGACGCCTATCTCTGCTGAACCAGCTGGCAATTGCATCAGTAGTTTCTGCCAATACGATATCGCATCTACATACTGCTTATTAGCAAAGGAATCGATACCCAAAACGCCCAAGGCGGTTCCCTGTGTAGGATTAATCGCCAACGCCCTTTCGAGCAAGCTTCGGGTCTCTTGATCAACTTGTCGACCACCAACTAAATAACGTGCCTGTGCCAATTGCGCCAGGACATTAGGATCTTCAGGAAACAACAGCGCCAAACGCTGGTAATAAGGCAAGGCACCAGCAAAATCATTCTGCTGACGAAACAGCGTCGCCATCATCACCAAGTGCTCACCACTATCTGGCCGCAGCACCAGAATAGCGTCCACAATATCTTGATAGCGCTGCCAACGCTCGTCACTGAAGCCCTCGCTTAAAATTTCGGACTGCAACTCCCGCAACTGTAAATCTTGTCGATAGCCGAAATGCTCATACAGTGTTATCGCAAGGAGTGGGATGGATATCAATACTGCTAGAATATAGCCGCGCTTAGCACTTGAAGAAGTTGTGGTGCTATCGCCGCTGGACTCGGCGACTAACTGCCTATCCAATTCCCGCTCAAGCTCAGCAAGTTGCGCTTGATCAATTAAGCCTGACGCGAGATCGCTCGCTAATTCATTTTGACGCTGACGATAAAAATCACGCTGTGCCCGGCGATGTAGTTCCTGATCATTCTGAGATGGGCCGCGGTTACGCATTGATAACAGCACAAATATTGCGGCTATCAACAGCAAACAGCCAAAGCCAGTGTATAAACTTATCATCGCCGGTCCCCCGACTTTTCGCCGCTGGCATCATCACCCAGCAATTCATTTAGGCGCTGTTGCTCCGCCACTGACAGCGAAGAATCCACAGTCGATTTACTGCGCTTCCGACCGCTTGCCATACGCCACCAAACCAATAAGCCAAGTAATAGTAAGGCGATTGGGCTAAGCCACAACACCGCTGTTTGGCCATTAAACTGGGGGCGATATAAAATAAAATCGCCGTAGCGAGCGACCATATAATTAGTTATTTCTATATCTGATTTATCATCCATGATCATATGATGAATCTGACGACGTAAGTCTTTCGAAATTGCCGAATCCGAGCCCGAAAGATTTTGATTCTGGCACTTGGGACAGCGCAGTTCTTCGATAAAAGCCTGATAGCGCTGCTGTTGCAGTGGTGTGTCAAATTGGTAGGTTTCAATAACCGCCGACGCGACCGCACTGTATAGCATCAACACTATACATAGTATTAATCCCCTCATTGCACAGCGCCCCGAACGTTCAGTTCGGCAATTCGATGAGCAAACTCACGATCCCACACAGTTTGATCAAGTGCACCCTGATAGCGAAACCGGACAATGCCTTCAGCGTCAACCAAATAGGTTTCCGGCGCCCCAGTCACGCCAAGATCTAAACCGAGAGAGCCATCTTCATCGAACAAAGTTACTGTGTAAGGATCACCTTTCTCAGCCAACCAGCGTCGTCCGGCCTCGGCGTCATCCTTGTAATCTATACTGACAATTTTAACGCCCTGCGCGGCAAGCTTGACGAGAAATGGATGCTCATAATGGCAGGTCGGGCACCAGGTAGCCCAAACGTTAAGCAAGAAAACCTCGCCTATAATATGCGACTTATTGACTATGCGGCCGTCATCAAGAGCTGGTTCAGAAAACTCAGGCAGTGGCTTGTTTACTAGCGCCGACGGCAAATCAGTAGGCACATAGTCGCCGGTCAGTACACGACGTTCTACGCCGAAGAAAATAGCCGCCAAAATAGCAAAAATAATTAAGGGCAAAAATAATTTAAACCGTTGCACTGCGATCTCCATTCCCGTCGACTATCGCTCTTGGTTTTGGCCGGTAACGCTTGTCACAGATTGCAAGCAATCCGCCAAGCGCCATTAACAAAGCGCCTAACCAAATCCACCGAATAAAGGGTTTGACGTGAACTCTAACGGCCCAGGCATCTTTACCAACAGGCTCGCCCAGGGCAATAAAGACGTCGCGCATTAAACCCGCATCAATTGCCGCCTCAGTCATGACCTGACTACTTCTGGCGTGGTAGCGGCGCTTTTCAGGATGCATCTCAGCTATAAACTCGCCGTCCTTCCACAGCGAAAAAGTGCCGCGCTGCCCCTGATAATTTGGACCGGATATCGCTTGAATTGAGTCAAAACTTACCGAGTAAGAGAATGCACTCTCCGTGCGCTCCCCCACTGTCATACGAATATCTTGTTCGTGATTGAAACTAGTGACCATCGCCACGCCTAACACGCTACAGGCAAAACCAATATGCGCTGTTAACATGCCGTAATAAGAGGGCGTAAGTCGGCGCAACCCCTGCACAAGTGTTGCTGCATTGCGAACCTTGTCCCGTAGATTCACGACACTGCTCAACACAATCCACGCCGCCAGTAACACCCCGATAATCGCCCCGATGTGCAAGCCATCACCAAAGGTTTGCGGCAGTAGCAAACCCAAAATCACGCTGCTTACAAAGGCAATCAACACCGGTTTGAACCAAGACTCCGGCTTACTTCGCTTCCACTGTGATAGCGGACCAATACCAACCACCAAAGCCAGTAAACACATCAAGGGCACAAATATGGCGTTAAAATACGGGGGCCCCACCGAGTATTTACCTAAGCCGGCGAAATCCATTATCAGCGGGAATAATGTGCCGATCAAAACGGTCATTGCCGCGACCAGCAGCAAAATATTATTGACGAGTAACAAGGCCTCGCGAGATAGCCACGTGAATGAGGGTGCCGTCTGTGACGTTGGTGCGCGAAAAGCGTAAAGCGTTAGCGAGCCCCCCACCACCACGACCAAAAAGCCAAGAATAAACATCCCCCTGGTTGGGTCTGCGGCAAACGCGTGGACTGAGGTTAAAACCCCCGACCTGACCAAAAAGGTACCGAGCAAGCTCAGTGAGAATGCAAAAATTGCCAGCAGCAAGGTCCAGCTCTTAAATACGCCCCGCTTTTCAGTGACAGCCAGTGAATGAATTAAGGCGGTGCCAACTAGCCAAGGCATGAAAGACGCGTTTTCAACCGGATCCCAAAACCACCAGCCGCCCCAACCCAGTTCGTAATAGGCCCACCAGCTGCCCAAGGCGATACCTACGGTCAAAAACAGCCAGGCAATGTTAGTCCAGGGCCGCGACCACCGCGCCCAGCTTGCGTCCATTCGGCCACTCATTAACGCCGCTATCGCAAAGGCAAAAGCCACCGAAAATCCCACGTAGCCGACATACAGCATGGGCGGATGAATCACCATACCCGGGTCTTGTAGCAAGGGATTCAAATCTTGACCGTCAGCTGGTGTATTCAATAAATGACGGGTGAAGGGGTTGGATGTGAAGAGCGAAAAGCCGAAGAAGCCCACCGCAATCATCCCCATTACAGATAACACACGGGCTAGAATATCGAGGGGTAACTGCTTTGAAAAAATCGCGACAGCAACCGTCCAAAGCGCGAGTATTTCCAGCCACAGTAATAGCGAACCTTCGTGACCACCCCACAAGGCACTGAATTTATAGGCCGTTGGTAACAGGGTATTCGATTGAGCGGCAACAATATCGACGGAGAAATCATCGCTTAAGAAAGCATAAAACAAGCTGGCAATGGCGACTGTCGTGAACAGGAATTGCGCAAAACTTAAATAGCGACTCGCGCGCATAGCCAAATGATCGCCGCGAAACACGCCCCACAATGGCAGGATCGCCAGCGAAAGGGCAAAACAAAAGCCTAGTATTAAAGCAAAATGGCCAATTTCAACTATCACTGGCTACCCTTCTCTTGTTGCGCAGCTCGACTAGCAGCAGACTTTTCCAAAGCATCGCTAACCTCGGGAGGCATATAGGTTTCATCGTGCTTTGCCAGCACTTCGCTGGCATAAAAAATGCCGTCCTCGCCTAACTTACCCGACGCGACAACTCCTTCCCCCTCGGCGAATAAATCCGGCAGAATGCCCTCGTACTCCACCGTCACTACCGCACTAAAATCGGTGACCACAAACCGAACCTTTAAGCTGTCGCTGGCCCGCTCTACGCTTCCTTCCTGCACCATCCCGCCCGCTCGCATAAACTTGCCCACCGGCGCTTTACCAGAGGCAATTTCCGCCGGGGGATAAAACAAGTTAATATTTTCTTTTAGGGCGTAACCCAACAACCCAGCGGCAAGCCCCGCGACCAGCAAAATAAATACAACAATCAATAAGCGCTGTTTGCGCTGTGGATGCATCGCCATAACACTCTCTTAAACAGTACCGCTAGCGCTGAGCACAAACGGAGAAATTTTCAATCAATTTGATGTCGTCGCGTCTTTGCGTCTAACTAGAGCGCGAATATGTTGTTCAGCCGCGGCACGTCTACGCCGTGCAATAATGACTAAAGTCGCTAAAACCAAAGCCGACACGCCGTAACTAAACCAAACATAGCTACCGTGACCACTCATAGAGAACAATTCGCTAACGCTATTGAAATACATTTAGCGTGACTCCCCGCAAATAAGATCTTGTACCCAGCGCGTGTTTTTTTCTCGTTCTAAAATTTCGATTCGGGTATACAGCAAAAGCAACCATCCGAAAAACAGATACATACCGCATAGCGTTGCCATGAGGGGGCGAAGCATACTCGGGTGAATTGTCGACTCGCCAGTAAAACTAATACTCGCTGGTTGATGCAGGCTGTACCACCACTCTACTGACCAATAAATAATGGGTATGTTCACTGCACCGACAATTGCCAAAACCGCGCAGGCTTTCGCCGCCGCGTCTCGATTTTCAAAGGCTTGATGCAGGGCAATCACACCGAGATATAAAAAGAATAAAATTAAAACCGACGTGATACGCGCATCCCACACCCACCATGTGCCCCAGGTCGGTTTACCCCACACCGCGCCTGTGAGTAGCGACAGGAACGTTAGGGAAGCGCCGATGGGTGCGATGGCTTTCATCACCATGGCCGCCAACTTCATCCGCCAAATCAAATGGATTGCGCCGGCAGTCGCCATCGTCATGTAAGCGCCCATCGCCACCGCAGCCGCGGGCACGTGAATATACATAATGCGAAAACTATTACCCTGCTTGTAATCAGCCGGCACAAAGGCCAAGCCCCAAACGGCACCGCCCACCAACAACAATAGCGATAAGATCGCCAGCCACGGTAGTAAACGACCGCTAAACTGGTAAAACCAGCGCGGAGAGCCCCATTTATGAAAGGTTGAGCTAATCGACAAAGCAATAATCTCTTTTAAAATTCAATTCAAACGCCAATCTGCTCAACGTAAAAGTCGAGCAGTATACCGCAGCCTCGCGGCAAGTTATAAAGCATTGGCACACGGCTATTGATCAACACTAATTCGCAGCGCTCCGCATATCGCTAAAGGCGCAAACGCCAAGGCCCCGAGAAAAAACACGCCCAACATAGCGAGCTGCGGTAAATAGGCGGCACCTTCTATTGCCGCTTTCACCGCGCTGCTGCCAAAAATAAGCACGGGAATATATAGCGGCAATACGATTAGCGACAAAAGCAGGCCGCCTTTGCGCAGGCCCACCGTTAATGCCGCACCAATAGCACCGATAAAACTGAGCACACTTGTGCCCAGTACCAAACTCAACATCAACGGCACCGTCCCCTCACCGGGCAAATGTAATAGCAAGCCCAACATTGGCGACAGCAGGCTCAGGGGCAAACCTGTCACTAGCCAGTGCGCCAGTGTTTTAGCTAGTACTTGCGGATAAAGGGACTGATGAGTTAACAGCATTTGCTCTAGGGTAGCATCGTCAAAATCCCCACGGAACAAACTGTCTGTGGCAAGCAGGGAGGCCAGTAACGCCACCACCCACAAAATACCGGGTGCCAAGTCGGCGAGGCGGTCTGGCTGCGGGCCAATACCGAGGGGGAACAAGGCGCACACCATGACAAAAAATACCAGTGGATTCGACCACTCGCTACCACGTCGCAGTGAAGCGACAATGTCGCGATGCAAGACGGCTATGACTAGCTTTAGCAGTTTGGGCTCAGACATTGCTGGCCCCCAGCGCAATAACACTAAAATCTTGAGAGACACTAAGTTTGTGATGCGTGGTTAGCAACACTGAACCGCCGCCACTCACAAATTCGCTAAGCCACTGTTCTATCTCGCACACACCACCTTGATCTATCGCGGTAAAGGGTTCATCGAGAATCCAAAGCTGCGCCGGAATACAGAATAAACGCGCCAAATTTACTCGGCGCTGCTGCCCCGCCGATAGTGAGAAACACGGCTGTTCTTCAAAGCCACGCAGACCAACTTTATTTAAAGCGTCAAGAAGCACGACATCGCTATTTTCCGCACCGCGCAGGGCACATGACCATCGCAAATTTTCAAGTGGGCTAAGTACTGCTTTGATACCAGCGCCGTGACCGATATAAAGCAATTGCTGTAAATAGTCATGACGGTTCTTTTGTAGGGATTTTCCCTGCCATAAAACCTCACCACTGTAGCGGCTCGATAAGCCAGCCAAAATACGCAATAAACTGGTTTTACCGCTGCCGTTGGGACCGGCAATTTGTAACAGCTGGCCTGCATTGAGCTGAAAGCTCAAATCGGAAAACAGCACCCGATCATCACGATCAGTGTATAGCTGTTTAACTTCCAAGCCCGAATTTAGCAAAATCGCTCCCGTCTATTCACCCGCCAGCACGCATATGACATGCGTAAAAATGGCGCTAAGTATATACGAAACAGAAGAAATTAAGTGCGAAAAACGCGCGGTCGTACGCTAAGCACAAGCTCAATAGCGTTGCTTAGGTCCGGCTTAAACGAGCGCAAAAGCAGGGTTAACGGCAGTAAATACGCCATTTTCGACGTTAACGCTGACGTGGTAAGCATAATTGTTACGCTGAACCCCTAGACCAAGGTAGCAGCATTTAGGTACCTAGGGACAATAGGTGGCGGGATCAATTCGGTTTGGTATCGCCGTCACTGCTTCGATCATGCGCCCAAGCTTCAAAGTCCTGAGTCACCAAATCGAGATACGTCAGCGCTTTGTCTAGCTCTTCAGAATATCCCTTGGCATGAAACTTCATTAACCGCTGCCTCACCCAACTCAACTCGCGCACTAAATTAAGGGCATCGCCCTCTGCCGTTCCGGGCGTATCGCTGAGCCCGCTCAAGGTAGCCAAGGACTCACGGGTAAGCGTAGCGACCGCACTATCTATCGACTCGAATCCTTTCGGTGAGTCCAGCGGAAAGTTATCCGCAGTGCCTTGCTCAAACTGCCGGGTTGCAAGCACATCAGTGCCTTGCTTTGCTTGCAGGGGTTCAAAACGCGTCTTTTCATAATGTAAAACTGAGGGGGCTATGCTCGCGAGCTGATTGTCGCGAGGCTGTAAACGACCATCAAAAAAGACACCCATGGTATCAAGTGATGATTCCACTGGGTTATTAGCCGCTGCTTCATTATTGTTGCGCTCCGCTGCTCGCAATAAACGCGCTTTTAATTCTTTATCGACTGGCCGCGGCGGCTGATGGTTTATACGACGCGCCAACATCAATTCCAGGCTACCAATTGCCGCCACTAATAATGACACTAAACTCGGTGTTATTGACACACGGCGAGTCCGCACTCGCTCCATTACTCGTTCCGTCAACTGAGCGCATTCAGCCAATTCGGGCATATTCAACACGGTTGCACCACCGTGCAGAGTATGAAATCCACGATGAATATCATCGAGTATGCGCTGACCGTCGTAACCGTAATGCAATTCCGCCAACTGTTCCGACAGGCGTTGAACAATCTCCTCCGCTTCCGCAAGGAAAATCGCCAAAATACCTTCGTGTTCGTGCTCGTTCACACAGGGGCCTATTTAAAATGGTGTCGCCGAAAATCCGAGTTGGCGATGTCAGACATCAATGTCACTCAGGGTAGGTACGCCCTTCGTCCAATCGGTATTAATACTAATTATCCACATTTAATTGGCGCTAGGCTGCAAGGTCGGTCACATTCCAGCATTTTCGGCCAGACAATTTGAGCTAGGAGTCATGTTTCTAGATAGAAGCTTGCTTATTGCTTGGAAAAGGCACTGCCAAGACTTACGCTTGCCGATCAATAATCGAAAGTATTTTGCTTTCCAACGTCGCGGCAGTAAAAGGTTTCACCATATAAGCGTTCACACCAGCTAGCGCAGCTTCAATAATTTGTTCGCGCTTGGCATCGGCGGTGATCATCAACACGGGGATATGACTTAAGTTTGCATCGGCCCGAATCGCTCGCAGCAAATCTAATCCAGACATTCTTGGCATGATTAAATCGGTAATCACAAAGTCAAAACGCTGATTATGAAGCATAGGTAGTGCCGACAGGCCGTCCTCTGCCTCGCTAATATAGCGATAGCCTAGGTCGGTAAGTAAGTTGCAAATAATACGTCGCATAGTCGAGAAGCTCTCCACCACCAAGATACGCATCTCAGCCGGTGAGGAAAACACCGAATTAATTGGATCACTCTCGTCACTACCTATGCCAAATGGATTCGGCGATAAGTTGTCTAGATCTTCATCGCTCATTTGCTATTTGCCAACGCGCCACCGGAACGCGAGCTTGCCGCTAGCAGTTGCTCAACAAAAAACACCAAATGACCTTCCGCCTTGGCAGGTAGCGGCCACCGCTTAGCCTGCTTTGCAAAATCGCGCAGCGCTCTCGCCGAAATACTACTTGGCGCAGCCAGAACAACCGCCGTCTGCTGGCGCACCGAGTCTCGCAATTTAGTATCGAAGGGTACGGCGCCAGCGTAGATCAAACCCACATCCAGAAACTGGCCGCAAACCTGATTTAAACTGTCAAAAAGTTGCCGACCTTCTTGTTCGTCTGCAACCATATTTGCCAAAATTCGGAATCGGCTGCGGCCAAAGTCGCGGCTAAGCAGCTTAATCAGTGCATAGGCGTCAGTAATGGAACTCGGCTCATTGCAAACCACCATGACCACTTCGTGTGCAGCGCTGAGAAAATTCACTACCGAATCTGAGATTCCTGCGGCGGTATCAATTACCAGCACATCTAATTGATTGGCGATATCGCTAAAGGCGCGAATCAATCCAGCGTGCTCAAGCGAACTCAGCATACTTAAACGCCTTGTACCCGACGATGCTGGAATAATTTTGATGCCCGCGGGGCCATCTAACAATACTTCTTCGAGTGTGCACTGGCCATCAAGCACCTGCTCAATAGTATTGCTCGCCTTTAAACCAAGTAAGACATCCACATTAGCCAAGCCAAAGTCGGCATCCAATAACACCACGCGCGCGCCACCTTCAGCCAGCGCGACGCTAAGATTTATAGCGACATTGCTTTTACCAACGCCGCCTTTGCCACCACTTACCGCTATGACTTGGATTTGGCGTGTCATGAGGGCTCCGCAGTAGATTTAGGTTTGCTGTAAATATTTTCTCGCCAGGGAAAACCCCACATCCTGTGAGTGTGCTCGCCAATTTGCTCCACTTTACACATCGCCATAATCTTCTTTAACAGACGCTGATCTACTTCTTGAACATCAATTAAAAGCACGAACAAATTATTTTCTGCATATGGCCGGTAGTCATCTAGCGCTGAATTTTCTTGCATTAACCCTAACAAGCCCCCCTCCCACGCACCAAAAAACAGTAGGGTCAGGGGTAGCGAATACAGAACAATATCGCGAGCTATGCCTGCATCAATTTGAAACAGCGCAAACGAAATCACCACCAGCAGCCACCCTAAACAAAGCCCCCAAAAGCCACCACGCCATGCGCCACCAAGCATATTGGTCAACAGAAGCGGGCTTGCCAATGGCAGCCCGAGACGCTGAACCTCTGCCCTTGCTTCAGTAAATATTCGCCACCGCCAACCCTGTAAATGGGGTTGATTTAACATTTCCACAATCTCGCAGAGATTTGCTGTATCACGACTCAAAAACACCAGCCTACGCCTCATTATTTTTGTTCTCCCACCTATGGCCATTTGGTATTCGCCACCCACATCTAACTATGCGGACATATCATCATCGCAAGGATTGTAAACGCTCCGCTTGACTGACCACCTCTGTAAGCCGAATGCCCAATTTATCTTCAATCACTACCACTTCTCCGCGAGCGATAAGCGTGCCATTTGCCATCACATCCAAAGGCTCGCCCGCCATACGATCAAGCTCCACAATAGCGCCTTGATGCAGCTGCAGTAGATCTCGAATCGGCATATCACTCCCCCCTACCTCCAAGGTAAGTCTCACGGGAATATCCATCACCATTGATAAATCTGGACCGGGCGAATTTCGATCGCGAAGTCTCGCTGCGGGGCCGTCGACCTCCACCTGCCTCTTACGCCCAGCCTCGCCTGCGTGTTGAATACCGGCTCGGTCGGCCGCTTCCATTTCCTCTTTCAAATTTTGTCGCTGACGACGAAGCTCGTCTTGCTTATCCATAATATTTCAATCTCTTGGTAACCATTTAACAATCAAGGTCCGGATCACTATACAACCGTTTTACGTATACTTAGGCAGTACATACAAGGCAACTTACTCAGCAATTTTGAGGGCTAAAAAACCATTTACCACGCCCAGCTGTGCCCGTGCCATTGGCACCCCAGACACTTTTATCACCGATAATTCACGACTACTAAAGGGGATCACATCGCCAACCTGCAGGGCAGCTATCTGCCCTAAACTCATCACTGGCTCCGCCAATGTGCAGCGGGTAGGCACACTCATATCCATCACAGATTGGCTCAAGTTGGTATGCCACAGCGAGTTGCCACCGAGCTGCTCAGCAGATTCAGTCTTACTTAATGATTCCAACACAGGTTCTAGCATCGCCAACGGCAGGGCAATATTAAATTCACCGCCACCGCCACTATCCAGCTCAATCTGAAAACGGCTAACAACGACAATTTCAGACTGACCAGCAATTGACGCCATGGCCGGATTCACCTCCATTGCCAGCGACTCGCAGCTGATCGCACTCACCAAGCGCCAAGCGCGGTCATAGTCTTGATGGGCGCGGTCGATTAACCTGCTAATAACTCGACGTTCTACCTTACTAAAATCCCTGCCGTCAGCATGACCCTGAGTACCGTTGCCGCCGAAAAACATATCCACCAAACGAAATACCAAGCGCGCGTCAAAAACCACCATCGCCGTCCCGTTTAAAGGATGTAAACGCATGAGGTTTAGCGATGTGGGAACATACAATGAATGCAGGTATTCGCTGTAGGGTAAAAACTGAAGGTCAATAGCGGCGACATCTAGGCTTTGCCCTAAAACTTCGGAAATACTATCGCGGAAATATTCTGAAAATCTTTTATTGATGTGCTCTAAGCCCGGTAAGCGGCGTTTTTTCAAGCGTCGCCGGCTAGCTAAATCAAAAGAGCGGGCATCGACAGAGGATAAAGTACTAGCCTCGGCTCGCGGCGTTTGCGCCTGCACATTCGCCAACAACGCATCGATTTCTGCTTGGGAGAGTAAATCCTTCACCATTACGCCTATACCGCACTTTCTAGGAGAGTACAGCGTATTTAGCAAGACTCACGCCAATTATTTATTATGTAAATCAATGACTTAAAAAATCGGAATGCGTCAAAAAATTGACTCTCCTATTTGACGCCCTCTAACCAGCGGCGAATTGAGAGCATCGCTTCCGCAAAGCTACGCTGGGTATTACTGAAATCCTGCTGAATATCACAAAAGCTCGCATCTCGGCCACGCAACTCCAATCCACGGAAATGTTGAGATAGATTTTCTGCGCCCAAGGACGCGGCACCGCCTTTCATGGTATGTGCCATTGTTCGCAGCGTCTCTGCATCTTGATCTTGAATTGCTTTCTCGACCAGGCTTAAGCGCTCTTGAGTATCAATTTCAAACTCATCAATGAGGGTAAAAACATCTTCTTCCATAAAATCACGGAGCTCTTCGAGTACCGCAAAATTCAAAGTAGGCATATGCTTAAACGTCCTTGTTTAACTCTGTTTATTTAAAATATTAATAGGTGTTACAAAAAGCGTTATTGTGGAGGAAAATTCTGTATTTTAGTATTCAAAACTAACCTCTCATGACATTTCGTCAATACAATCCGATAGCGAGACTAAAACACATCTATTTTACGTGCGTCTAGAATGATTTCCCCCACCGCGGCCATTTGTCTCGCCACACTGACAACCTCCGCTTGCGCAGCATGAGCTTCTGCCTGTGTAAATCGACGAGACAAGGCCATGATTTCATGTTTTTTATCGTCACTTACCGCACTTAAAAATCGACGGCGGAGCAGCGCGCCGGCTTCTGCTAAGGCTGGCGCCATTATCTCTGGGGCAAGCTGCTTTGCGAGAATCACGATATCCTGCTCTGCCATATTCGCAATTTGGGCAAAGCCGAACATTAACTCTTCGACTCTCGCAGCCTGCTCAGGCTGGCTCGCTCGCAAACCATTGAGCAAATTACTTTCCGCACCAACGTCCATTTCATTGAGGAGAGCCGCCGCCAAAGAGTCGCCTGTCATTGCCCGACCAAGTGGCCTACCCACATCACTAAAATAGTGCTCCAACAACCAATCCAACTCTTCAAGTGCAGCCGGAGTTAAATTTCTTAAACTTGATAAGCGACCCAGCAAGTCTAAGCGTCGCGACTCCTCGAAAGCGAGCAACACCTCGCTGCCCTGCCTCGGCGCCAAACAGGCGATCACAACCGCCTGAATTTGTGGATGCTCGCGACGAATGATATCCACAATGGTATTGGGTTCTAACCATTTTAGTTTTGTGATCTGCCGAGACTGGCTGTGCAAAGCCAAGCGATCTCCCAGCAGAGCTGCCCGCTCCTCGCCCAATGCTTCCTCTAACAAGCTAAGCACCGCATCACTGGCACTGGGTTTTACGCCGGAAAAGCTTTTAACATCAAGATGAAAACGAGCAAGAACCTGCTTAAACTCACCACTACTGGGCGCATCCATGCCACTCATTGCTGCCGCGATACGATGGACATCGGCGGGTGGTAAAGCCCGCATGATTGAAGCGGCATGGCTTTTATCTAGCGACATAATTAACGCTGCCACTTGTTCAACATCAGATAGGTGAGTAGACGTGGTCATTTAAGCGGAGTCCCATTCAGCCACCCGCTCAATACACTCGCAACACGCGCGGGCTCTTCTTGGGCTATCGACTTAAATCGCAGCAACTGATCTCGATAATCGTTTTCTAATTGCAAGGTTTTTGCCCTGATCTTACGGTAATGGTGGAAAAGCAAAACCGAACCGATTAGGCCAAGTAAAGAGATACCAACGCCGAGTAACATCCGTTGTGACGTGCTAAGTCCAAACTTTTCATAGGCTGCGTCATTGATGCTGGGAAAGGGATGAAACCGCACCACTAATTGGTCCCCGCGGGCTGAATTCATCGCCAAACCCGCACTTACCAAGCTTGAAAGTGGCTCTTCAATGCGATTATCTGGCTGCGCGCGGTCAATGATTAACAATACGGATTTGAGCTCCGCTGCTTGGTCAATCGCGCTGGCACTTTCAACCTGAACTGATACCTTAATATCAGTTGCGGGCAGCAGTGAGGTCGCCAAAGCAAGTACTTTGCGCTCAAGACTCGCTTCACGCTGGCTGCGCGGATCATTTGCGATAAGCTCATCTCCAGTACTCCCGTTAAAGCGCCATTGCTGCAAAGCCGCTTCAAATAACACACTGCCGCCAAGAGCTAAGCACAGCGTGACCGACACCAAGGCGCACAGTGTTGCCGCAGAAAATGACCTCAGCCCTACCTCTTCTTCGTCCACCTGCTTCCCTCTTGATGCGCGATGTCATCAGCACTCTATTCAAGTCACTACACAACCACACTTACTGAGTTACATCGCCGTTAACTATTCAGACAGGCATCGGTTTTATTGCGAGCGAAGCCCAGCCCAATGTCAAAATATTGACAGATATTTAAATCATACCCACCGCAACACCTGTCAATATTTTGACATAAAGAACCCGAAGCCCAGACAAACTACCGTAACCATCACCAGTAAATTGTTAATCTGTATGGATAAAGCAGTAATTGGGCCACTATTGGCAACGCGGAAGAAGGGTCAACAAAACAAGTGGAGATAAGGACAGGGGCAGCCGCGGGCAAGCTATGCAGGAATGGCAGAATTACGCAAAATAATAGCGGTTACAGAAACCCCGAAACCGCCCAAGATATTTATCTCAATTCAGTCAGCTCTATGAAATTACTGCGCTCGGCGGGCTGAGATGACGACGGCAGACCACCCGCATCAATCGTTTGAGTGGAGTCGAACTCATACTCTTTGCGCTCACCTGTGCGATCTATCGTCAGCGAGGCAAAATCAAACAAATTGGAATCAGCCATCTGCGAAGGAGCGATATTTTGCATGGAAGAAAAGATCTTCTCTATGCGGCTGCCATCCATCCTCTCCCAGTCCATCAACATTTTGCGAATATTCTGACGCTGGAGATTTTCCTGAGAACCACAGAGATTGCAGGGAATAATCGGAAACTCCTTGTGCGCGGCAAATGCCTCGATATCGGTTTCTCGACAATACGCCAGCGGTCGAATAACAATATTGCGCTTGTCATCAGAGAGGAGTTTTGGCGGCATTCCCGACAAGCGTGAACCGTAGAACATATTTAAAAATAGGGTCTGCACGATATCGTCTTTGTGATGACCCAGAGCTATTTTTGTGGCGCCAATTTCTTCCGCAAAGGCGTATAGCGTGCCGCGGCGAAGACGTGAACACAGTCCGCAAGTTGTCTTACCCTCTGGGATTTTCTGCTTAACTATAGAGTAGGTGTCTTTGTTAACGATGTAGTATTCAATACCCAAGGCATCTAAATAATCTGGCAGCACGTGCTCCGGGTATCCCGGCTGCTTCTGATCCATATTGACCGCAATCAGCTCGAATTTTACCGGCGCGCTTTTTTGCAAGTTCATCAGAATATCGAGCATGGTATAGCTGTCTTTGCCACCAGACAGGCAGACCATCACGCGGTCGCCCTCTTCGATCATTTTATAATCTTCAATCGCCTGCCCGGTATGGCGGCGTAAACGCTTTTGAAGTTTATTGAATTCAAGTTTTGGCAAACTAGACATAGCGGAAAATCAAATAGAGAGTTGGGTCGCGCATTATATAGAAACGTGTACGCAGCGGCCACAATCACGCGCTCAGCGGCGCTAACAACCGCCTCCTGAGTCCGGTATTTGGCCTTATCGGCCTCAAGCGCTGGC
Organism: Zhongshania aquimaris; assembly: GCF_019312595.1. Classification (GTDB taxonomy): domain Bacteria; phylum Pseudomonadota; class Gammaproteobacteria; order Pseudomonadales; family Spongiibacteraceae; genus Spongiibacter; species Spongiibacter aquimaris. The sequence continues at coordinate 248,760 of NZ_JAHWDQ010000001.1, forward strand.
AATCCGCGACGGAGATGACTATCATTAGCCCGCCAAAATCTGCTGGCATGAGGTGTCTTGTACACGGCCAGACCCCGGCACGGGTGCATGTCGGACTGTGTAATCCACGTCCGATCGCACCCGCTCAAAAATCAGACCACCACCAGAAAGGGAATCGCCCAATGAAACAACCAGTTCGCGTCACCGTTACCGGTGCAGCCGGCCAAATTGGCTACGCACTTCTTTTCCGTATCGCATCCGGCGCTATGCTGGGCGACGATCAGCCCGTTATTCTGCACCTGTTAGACATCACCCCAGCAATGGATGCCCTGCAAGGCGTTCGCATGGAGCTTGAAGACTGCGCATTCCCATTATTGGCTGGCGTAGTGTGCACCGACGATCCTAATGTCGGCTTTAAAGACGCTGATTACGCACTGCTTGTTGGCGCACGTCCACGTGGCCCAGGCATGGAGCGTAAAGATCTACTGGAAGCAAACGCTGCCATTTTCTCTGTTCAAGGCAAAGCTATTGACCAGAATGCCAGCAAAAACATTAAAGTGTTGGTTGTCGGCAACCCAGCCAATACTAACGCCCTGATCACTCAACGCAATGCGCCGTCAATTCCTGCGCGCAACTTCACGGCGATGACCCGTTTGGATCACAACCGCGCCATGACTCAAATTGCTATCAAAACTGGCAAGACAGTCAACGACGTGACCAATATGACAATCTGGGGCAACCACTCAGCAACTCAATACCCTGATCTGTTCAACGCCAAAGTATCTGGCCAAAACGCCAGTGGCCTCGTTGATCAAGCGTGGCTCGAAGGCGACTTCATCCCAACCGTTCAACAACGCGGCGCAGCCATTATTAAAGCGCGCGGCGCATCTTCTGCAGCCTCTGCAGCAAACGCCGCTAGCGGTCATATGCGCAGCTGGGCATTAGGCACTGCTGGCGACGACTGGGTTTCTATGGGTGTTTACAGCGACGGTAGCTACGGCATTCAAGAAGGTCTGATCTACTCTTTCCCTTGCCGCTGTAAAGATGGCGAGTGGGAAATTGTTCAAGGCCTTGAAATCAATGATTTTAGCCGTGGCAAAATGCAAGCCACTGAGCAAGAACTTGCCGAAGAGCGCGATGGTGTAAAACACTTACTGCCATAATATCTTCGCCTTTTGCACTAAATAAAAAAGCGGCCCTCGGCCGCTTTTTTATTGCCCGCCAAAAACGTCTGCGCGCGCCAAATAGATAGCTTTTACCACCGCGATCAATGACTCAGTGCTAAAAATCGTTTACCGTTTTAGCTCTTTTAAAAATCACTAGGGAATTCCCAGATGAACGTCTCCGATGCCGTAAAAGCCCGCCGATCAATACGCGGTTTTAAACCCGACCCCGTTCCACCGGAGCTTCTTGAGAAAATTTTCGATCAGGCCCGCTTCGCCCCGTCGAACTGCAACACCCAACCCTGTCATACCGTGGTGGTGTCTGGTCAAGCGAGAAAAGATTTGCAGGCTGCCATTTTTGCCGAAATGAGTGCGGGCAAGGCGCCGTCTTCCGCGTTCACCCCAGGGGACCAAAACCTGACAGGGGTCTATAAAGACCGCCAATATCAATGCGCAATGGACTACTATGGCACCATGGGTATTGCGCGCCACGAGAAAGACAAGCGCTTTGCTCTGATGATGAAAAACTGGGAGTTTTTTGATGCCCCGCATGTCGCCTTTATATCAATGCCAACCAGTATGGGGCCGGTCAACGCCGTAGACGTGGGTATTTATCTGCAAACATTGATGCTAATTCTGGTGGAGCACGGTCTAGCCAGTTGCCCCCAAGGCGCATTGGCGTTTTATCCAGACGAAGTCTTTAAAATCGCCAATATTCCGGAAGGCAACGGTATTATCTGCGGATTGTCCTTTGGCTACGAAGACATTGGAACGCAAATCAACCAAGTCATTATGGATCGCGCGCCGCTCTCCGACTTAGTGCAGTTCGTCGACTAAACCGTCTCCTAAATTGATTGACCTTATTAGCGTTCAATAGGGTCAATCACCTCAACGACTTTCGCTTCGCCGTCTGACTTCTCTTCCTGCTCACCACCCGCTGCCTGCGCGACATCTGCGTCTTCTGTTCGCGGATCCAGCTCAAAAATCATTGGCGAGGTAACCGAGACCGGAACAAAAGGTTCCGTTGAATCAACAAGAGGCAGAACATGGGATTTTCGACGAATCGAAATTCCCAAGGTAAACCCCAGCAAACATACCGCCGAAAAAACAAATAGCCCCGGTGGACCAAGTAGTGACATAAAGATCGAGGCCAATGGCGCCCCCAATGCTGAACTACAACCAAACAAAAATAAAATGCCGCTGCCTATTAAGACAAAGTCACTGGCCTCGGCGTTGTCAGACGTATGCGCCAAGCAAATTGAATACATGGTCATCACCGCCCCACCCCACAGCACCGACAACAGTAACAACAAGTTGCCGATAACTGGGACAAAGACCAAAACCATCGACACAGCCGCGCCCGCGAGACAGTTAAAATACAATACCAAGCGCCGGTCATAACGATCGGATAAGCGCCCCAAGGGCAATTGAAACAAAGCGCCGCCAAGTACGGCACCGCTCATAAACAGGGTTAACTCGGAGGTATTTAAACCTAGACCGCGTGCATACACCGGCCCCAATGCCCAAAAGGCACCAGTGACAAGACCACTGGTAATCGCCCCCTCCATACCGACATGAGACAACTGCCAAAGCCGCCGAAAATTGAGTTTTACAACAGGCATCGGCGTTGGCGCCAAGGTCGCGGTTAAGCAGACTGGCACTATGGCGAGTGACAATAATATCGCTGCCAAACCAAACAATAAGGGTCCCGATGGGTCAGCAAAATTCAGCATTTGCTGACCGACAATGATCATGCTTAAGTTGATGACGGTATACAGCGACAGTATCGTACCCCGTGTCTCGCGAGTAGCGCGGTCATTGAGCCAGCTTTCTATTACCATGTACAAACCGGAAATACAGAAACCAACCACAAAGCGCAGCACCAACCAGGCAACAAAACTGGGTAAGCCGTGAAACAGCAAAACCACTGCAGAAAATATCGTCGCTAATACCGCAAAACTGCGTATATGCCCTACCCGACGCACGATATGCGGCGTGACCAAACAGCTAATAACAAAACCAACAAAATAGGTAGATGCGGTCAAACCTGTTTGGGTTGCGGTAAATTGCTCAATTTCGGCGCGCAGAGGCAGCAAGGTGAGCATTAACCCATGCCCCACCAACAGCAATGCATCAGATAAAAGTAACGCCGTCAGTGGCAACAACAACCGCCTCATATACTCCTACGCCCTATAAAATATAGTGATTTAAACCCGTAACCGTTCGCCATCGCTTTCTAGCCGCAAACCTAACAATCATTCTAGCAGCTGTATCCTTGTAAATATCTCCTTCAATAGACCCACTTTTCAACTTTAAAGTAGCTAGCGAAAATCTAGCAAGGCATAATCGAAGCCTCATTCACGCCGTCACACACATACTGGATTTATGTCAAAACGGGTAAAGCGCCTCACAGCAATACTTCTTTGTTGTACCTGCGGACAAGTTACGGCAAACGATAACGCCACCCTTGTTATTCATGGCGGCAAGAACACGCTGCAAGACAACATTCGCGCCCATCTTGCGCTAAACGATATCGCCTGCGACTTATCCGAAGCTAAGCTCCGCGGCCAACTTCGGGGCAGCGACGACAAAATCTCTGAGGCACTTCGCGCGCTAGGCTACTACCACGGTAAATGGACGCTCACCAAACGCAGAGAAAAAAGGCTCGCACAAGACACCGAAAAAAGCGGCTTATCGACGGTGACAAAGCCACTACAACGACTAAAAAAGAACGACGAGATCGAGTGCTGGCAATTGGAATTAGCACTTCAACCGGGTCCGGTCACTAAAATAGCTACTCTCGACGTAGCCATTGAAGGTCCAGGTAAAAACGATGCTGTATTCCTCGACTATTTGCAGAAGTTACCCATTAAAGCTGGGAATAATTTGCGACACAGTGACTACGAAGACATTAAAAAGGAAATAAGCCAGCGAGCGCGCAATGCCGGCTATTTTGACGGTAAATTTAGCCAACACAATTTAGACATCAACACCGACACCAACACCGCCGCCATTACCATTACTTACCAAAGCGGCGCTCGCTATCTTTTCGGCGACATCACGTTTGGGCCGTCTTTATTAAATGACTCGCTGTTAGTGCGGTATTTGCCCTTTCAAAGCAACACACCGTTTGAAGCAGACAAACTCATTACCTTGCAGAACAATTTGGTCAGCAGTAATTATTTCGCGTCAGTGAGTGTTGATCAAGACAACCCCGACGCTAGCAGCGGCAAAGTAGCAACTTATATCAGCACCACGCCAAAGAAAGAGTACGAAACCACCGCCGGTATCGGTGCGTCTACCGACACGGGGCCAAGGCTTAGCTATGGACTCAGCAACCGGCGCGTCAACGCCGACGGCGACACTTACCAAATCAGCAGCCAGTATTCACCGGTTTTATCTAACATCGGCTATCAATACTCACAACCCGGCACCAAGCCACTTACTGACAAAACGGTGTGGTCTACCGGTGTTCAACAGAAAGACACCGACACCTCCGAAAGTACTAGCTATCGCGCGGAAGTCGCGCTGATTTCACTCATTGACTCCGGCTGGGTTCAGACCTTAAGTTTGAAATTTCTCCGCGAGAACTTTGAAATTGCCAATGTCGACAACACATCGACACTACTCATGCCGGGGCTCGCCTACGCGCGAAGCAAAGCGAATGACCGCCGCTACCCCACACAGGGTTGGCGAATCACAACAGCGGTGCGCGGTGCTTTAGATGGTGTGGTCTCAAATGTCAGCCTCGCACAATTTGAGCTGGACGGAAAAATCATCTTCCCGCTACTTGGTGGACGTGTCATCAGTCGCGGCGGACTCGGCATCACCGCCCTCGACGATTTTTCTGAACTGCCCGCATCGCTGAGATTCTTTGCCGGCGGCGACAATAGCGTCCGCGGCTTTGCCTACGAATCACTCGGACCAGAAGACAGTGCTGGCGAAGTTATTGGCGGCAAACACCGACTAACCGGTAGCATCGAATATGACCATCGGGTGTGGGGCGACTTCGCGCTCGCCACTTTTTACGATGCTGGCAACGCTTTCGATACCAGCGATTTCACTTTTTACAGCAGCGTGGGCATCGGTCTACGCTGGTTTTCACCGATTGGGCCGATACGCGTGGACTTTGGCTTCCCATTAAAAGACGGCGGTTTTCGCTTTCACTTATCAATGGGGCCAGATTTATGAAGCCCATAACAAATTCATCGAAGACGCCGCGCTTAAAGCAGATTTATACAATCGTCGCGACTTGGCTTATTCGCGGCATTCTAAGTTGTGCGCTGTTAGTTATTACACTCTTAGCCGCGGTATATCTTATATTGGATACTCAGCGTGGCAGTGACTGGTTACTCTCAAAAAGTCTTCAGTATATTTCACCGCAGGCGACGTTCTCCTCGTATAGCGGCACCCTCGCCAGTGGCATCCAGGTAAAAGATTTACACCTGCCACTCGCTGCGGCAGATATCGATATCGCCAGCATCGACAGCGCATGGAATCTGTGGGGAATACTCAGCGGTGAACTCACTATCCATAAATTACATATTGATCAGCTTGATATTGCGCTCAATACCGACACGGAAGCGCCAATCGATAAGTCACCCAGCGCATGGCCGAACTTGGGACTGCCGATCCCGATTAGTGTGAAAGACGCAAAGATTGAAAATATAAGCATACGCAATCAAGGCAATATCCAAACTATTGAGCGCATTTCGCTGCGCGCTCACAACGGGCTATTAAGTACTTCCATTAAGGAATTGGCAGTCAAAAGTAAGCTGTACTCAGCGACTCTCAAGGGCAGACTACGCAATCACGCGCCCTATAAAATGCATTTCAATCTGAGTTGGCTCTTAAACCTTGAGCAACAAGCGGAGTTCAGCGGGAATGGCGAATTGTCTGGCGACCTTCAGCAGCTGCGCTTTAAACACACTCTTACGCAACCCAGCGAAATCATAAGTGATATAGCTATATCTGATTGGTATAAAGCCAGCGAAGCAATTGTCGATATTAATAAAATCGTGCTTGATGCGAAATTTCATTGGACGAATCTCGCTCTGCCACCGCAATTTAATGAAGTCAGCGATGGACAAAGTAGCACGCGGATTTTAAGTAGCGACAAAGGCCATCTAAGTCTGCATGGCAAATGGGACAATTACTCTATGGATTTTGCAAGTGAGCTCACTGCAATTTCCCCCAGCGAAAACGTAAGTGGCGGAATACCGCCTTTACAAGATAATACATCCCCAGCAGCGATTATCAGTAGCGCACTGGGAAAACCTGGCTCAGTTAAATTAGCGCTGAACGGTAATAAACTCGCCTTCGATCTTGCGACGCTAAAACTGCAAACCGAAGTCGGCAATCTTGAAATGGCAGGTAAGATCGACGCCAACGGCATTTTAGAAACCGCCATTCAGCAGCAGCCCTCTTCGCCAGTTCGCTGGCAGCTTAATCTGGACGCCAATCAGATTGACATCGGCGACATACTGCCAGAGTGGCCGATAACACTCGCGGCAAATATCGACAGTACGGGTTCGTGGACTGAAAAAGCCTACCAGGCAGAAGTGACTATTAATCAGCTGGCGGGCGATCTTGCGAACAAAACCATCGCTGGCAGCGGCACGGTAAGTATCAGCAATCTAGGCCAAGAATTTAAACAACTGGCTCTGCAACTAGGTGACAACAGCCTTCGCGCGGATGGCAAACTAACGACAAAAAGCGACTTAAACTGGGACATCAACGCACCGAATCTCCAGCAAATTTTGCCTCAGCTAAGCGGCTCTCTAAAATCTAAAGGTAGCCTGCATGGCGACGCCATAAAACAACTAGTCGACAAGGGCCAAACCCCCGTCGTCAATGCCGACTTGCAGATCAGTGAGTTCCAATACCAGCAATACGCTGTTAGGAGTGCGAATTTAAACCTGAATACCACGGCCAACGCGAGCGCTAATATTGATCTGACCAGCAGCGGTATTTCAGCCTCCATACTAAACGACGCGACATTAAAACTGAGTGGCCGCGGTACGATGCAGCAACACCAACTATCGCTGGCCTTAGATGACAAGGACAAACACCTGGAACTCGATATGAGCGCCTCGTTAACGCAACTTAAGTCGCAGTATCGATGGATCAGTAACATTCAAAATATTGTCTTAGATAGCAAAGCCAGTGGCGCTTGGCGGCTTGCTAACACGAGTAAACTTGAGCTCGCCGCCGGCAATGTATTACTCGACACCCTGTGCTTGACGCAAGACCAGACCAAGGTGTGCGCCGACGGCAAGCTTCAAGACGATCAACTTAGCACTACTGGACTTATCGATTCGTTTCCACTTGCATACTTTAATGCCAGCTTACCCCCCGGCACAGCCCTCGCCGGCACAGTTAATAGCCGCTTCTCCATCACCGGCAAGACTGACGATCTCAGTGGCAATTTAGATTTAAGTAGCCAAGACGCCATCATTCGCTATCAAGAAAACGAAGATCAAGCAGCCATCGACTATCGCGCCGTGCTCAACACCAAGGTCGATATCCAACACAACCAATTAACAAGTAAGACGGCCTTTAGTATTGATGATGTTGGCAGCATCACGGCCAATATCCACACCGACGGCCTGCAGAGCGACAGTCAACTTAATGGTGATATCAACGGTGGCTTCAGCAATCTGTTGTGGCTAGGTGGACTCTTCCCACAACTTGAAAAATTGAACGGCGTCCTCGCTGCCAATGTGATCGCAACTGGACAGCTCGCCGCGCCGAAAGCAGAGGGCAGCGTTAAGCTAACTGAGCTGGCAATGGGTTTACCCGACCTGGGGATTTCATTGAAAAATGCGTATGCAACACTGTCATTCGACAGCGAAGGCCCCTGGCAAATTGACAGTAAAATTCAATCTGGCAAAGGGTTTCTTAGTATTGTCGGTAACCGCAAATTGGGCGACAGCGGCGGACCTAGCGGCCAAATTCAGCTACGCGGCGAAGATTTTACCGCACTGAATATCGCCGATGGTTTAGTCCTGATATCGCCAAGTATTAATGTTGATCTCACCCCAGAATTAATAAAGATTCGAGGTAGCTTAGATATACCCAAAGGTAACTTCACGCTCAAAACACTGCCCGAGCAAGCTGCTGGGGTATCCGTAGACGAACGCATCGTCAACAAACAGTCAAATAAGAGCCTTTCTCAGTCACGAGCGATCGACACCCGCATCGACATTAGCTTGAATGACAGTTTCGAATTTAAGGGTTATGGCTTAAGCACTAGGCTAGGCGGCAAATTAAAAGTGACCCAAAAACCGGAGGGGCTACTGCAGGCCTTTGGCTCACTTTCTTTATATGACGGCGTCTATCAAGCCTACGGACAAAAATTAAATGTCGAGCGCGGCTTACTTATTTTTCAGGGGCCACTGGACAACCCAGGCTTGAATATCACCGCGGTTAGAGAAACCAAAACCGTCAAGGTCGGCGTCAATATTGGCGGTTTTGCACAGGACATACGCAGCGAATTGTTCTCTAACCCAGCGCTTCCGCCCACCGATGTGTTAGCGATCCTTATCACCGGGAAAGCCCCATCTGACTTGAATAAATCCGACGCGAATCAGGTAATGAACGCCGCCACCGCCTTGGGTATTTCGCAGAGCCGCGGTATTACGAATACTCTGCAAAATACCTTTGGCGTCGATGTCATAACCTTACAAGGTGGTGATACCTACGAAGACAGCTCGCTTGTGGTTGGAAAATATCTTACGCCAGAGTTATTTATCAGCTATGTTCAAAACCTGTTCACCCCAGCTGGCAGTGTGCAGTTAGACTACAGCCTCAGTAAAAACCTAGGTTTGAAAGCCCAGTCTGGAAAGGCGCAAAGTATTGACCTTCTCTACAAAATTGAGCACGGTCAGCATTAAACTGCGTATACAAAATGCGATTACCAGACCGTTTTCATCGTGCCGCCGTCGGCGACCAACGTCGCACCGGTGATATAGCTAGCGGCATCCGACAATAGAAATGCCCCTGCTTTGCCAAATTCGCTCGGATCGCCATACCTGCCAATCGGGATCGATGCCTGACTGGCAGCTCGCTGTTCGTCGAAACTGATCCCTTTTGCCTTAGCCTGCGCGGTATCGAGATTCACCATACGATCAGTTGCTATTAAGCCTGGAACCAAATTATTTACACGGATATTTTCGGGCGCCAACTGCTTAGACAAGCTTTTGGCCAAGCTTGTAACGCCCGAGCGCATGACATTCGACAGCAATAGAAAATCAATGGGCTCTTTAACCGACGAAGAGGTCAAGGTCAGAATCGATCCTCCACCCGCCGCGCGTAAATGTGGCAGCGTCGCGCGAATCATGCGCACCGCACTCATCAGAGTCAGGTCAAACGCCGCCTGCCAGTCTTCATCACTAAACACATCAAACTGCCCTGGCGGTGGGCCACCGGCGTTGACGACTAAGCCATCCACCCTGCCGAAATCGGCGCTGGCTTGGGCTACCCAATCCGCAATACTTACTCCGCTACTCGCATCCATCGTGTAGCCGCGAACATCAGCGCCAGTTGCCTCACTCAGTGCGCGGGCTGAGGCTTTAATTGCACTTTCACTGCGGCTGGCGATCGCTACCGATGCACCGTTGAGCGCAAGCTGCTCAGCAATGGCGTAACCCAGGCCCTTGCTAGCACCAGCCACCAAATACACTTTATTCTCGACATGTAATTCCATTCGTCCCCCAAGTACATATTCAATATTGGCATCGTTAAAGCCGAGCCAACAACATTTGTCACATTAAAATAGCCAAAGCAATTAAGCGACTAAAGCATAGAAATTCGTTAGAATTGCGCAACTTTGCCGTCATAATGGCAAAAATCAAAAAAAAACACATGACACCGGATATAATCACTGTCAACATCGCACTGAATGACAGACGACAAAGCAATGACTATGACCACCACAACTACCAGCTACCACCACGGCAATCTGCGTCAGGAATTAATGGCACTGGCGGAAAAGCATCTCATAACTGATGGTATCGCAGAGCTTAGTTTACGAGCCCTAGCGCGAGAAATAGGCGTGTCTCAAACTGCGCCCTATCGACATTTCAAAGACAAAAACGCCCTGCTCGCCGCTCTGGCTACTGAGGGATTCCGTCGCTTTTTTGAGTTCTGCTTACCCAGTGAACGCGAACCTCGCGCTGATATTAGCCTGCTCTATTTTGGCCTTGGCTATGTTCAATTTGCAAAGACCCACACAGAAATGTTCCATCTCATGTTTGGTCCAGTGTTGCAGCCGCGAAATGATTATCCCGAGCTATTTGCTGCGGGGCGTGAAGCGATATACAAGGTGAGAGCTGGAGTTGAACGCGGTTACAAAACCGGCGTTCTGAGGGAATTGGATGACGTTGCCTCGATGGCTCACACAGTGTGGGCAGCGGTGCACGGCGTTGCGACACTCATGCTCGACCACGGTGACACCTACGGTTACCACCGCGACCTGGACCTGCAAGCAGAAAAATCATTGCGAATGATGATTGCTGGCCTCTGCAGCGACCCAAGCGAGATTTCGAAACTTCCCGACGCACTAACTCCCTACCCGCCGGAAAACGCCTAGTACTCGCTGTCACTACTAGCGCGTTTGGCGGAGAACCACGAGCGGAGGTTGGGTAACAAGTTGACGGCATAACAGCCACGCCAAAGAGCACATTGTCAGCACCCCGATCACTGGCGCAAAAACAAATACAATCGCGTGCAGCGTCACATCCATATCAAGCACCCAGTACTGCAAAACGCTCAGCGCAATATTACTGCCCGCTGCGGCAATGAGACCCGACAACAAACCCACCGCTGCAAACTCAAGCATTAGCCCTCTTATTATTAATTTTTTACTGGCACCAAGGGTCCGTAGAATTGCGTTTTCGTGTAAGCGACTATCGAGACTCGCCAACACATTCGCCACACCAACCAACAAAGCACACACTACGATAAGTACCAACACCAAGCCAATGGCGGTACTGACTTGGCTCACCACGGCTTTCATCTGCAGAATAACGCCATCAATTTCAATGAGTGTCAGGGTCGGGAACTGGCGTAGCAGATCGCTGAGTAAGGCTTTTTTATCAGCTGGCAAATAAAAGCTTGTGATATAGCTGCCGGCATACACCTCTAAACTTTGTGGCGGAAACATAAAGTAAAAATTAGGCCGCATACTCGACCAATCCAGCCGGCGAATGCTACTCACCTGGGCCTCAAGCTCTTGCCCACCAATATTAAAAGACAGCGCGCTACCCAATTTAAGGTGGAGTTTTTCAGCGAGCTCTAATTCAACTGACACTGGGACTATATCACCACCAGCGGAGTTACTTGGCGCAAGATCTTGCCACCAACTGCCTGACACCAGTGAATTATCATCAGGTAAATCCTTTGCCCAACTTAAATTGAGCTCTCGATTTATACCGCCACTACTGGCCTCAATGTCTTTAATATCGCTAACATTTTGACCATCAATATGCGTTAAGCGACCTCGAACCATAGGAAATAAGCCGGCGTCCTTCAATGCATTTTGTTTAAAGAAACTTTCCAGTGCCGCAATTTCTGAGGACTGGATATTAATTAAAAAATGATTCGGGGCGTCTGCGGGTAGCTGCAATTGCCAGTCCTCTAGCAAAGAGGTTCGCAGCAAGCCGAGGGAGCTAAGCACCATTAGCGACAATGCAAAACTCGCCACTTGAAAGGCATTGCCAACACGACGCCGATATATCGCTGCCAAAGCGATCCGCAACGCGCCAGCCGCACGCTCAAGAAAACTGCGCCTAGCGAACGAAATGGCAAATAGAACTAATGCACTAGCTAAAACTCCTGTTGCCAAGGTGGCAAGCAATACTGCGGCGCTCATAAACACGTCATCGCTATACCACCACATCAGCAAGCCGAGACCACCAACACCGATCAAAGCACTAGCCAGCAAGCCCGCACTGCTATCTTCATCACTGCGGCGCAGCACTCTCAGGGGAGAGACTTTACTCAGGGCAAACACCGGCGGCATCGCAAACACGGCTGTGCAGGCGAAAGCCGTGACTGCACCGACAATGAGCGGACGCCAACTTGCGACGGGAATATCGACTGAAATAAATTCTTTCAAGCTTGCAAACAATGCCCATTGCAACCCATAACCGGCAGTTCCACCGACTAAAATCGCTGCTGCGCACAATAGAGTAAGTTGCGTAACATAGTGGCTAAGCACCTGCCTCCTGCTCGCGCCGAGGGCTTTCATAATCGCCACATTATCGGTATTTCTTTCACCGTAACGACGAGCCGCCAAGGCAATAGCGGCGCCAGCTAAAGCAACACCAAGACTTGCCGCCAATAGCAAAAATCCCTCAGCGCGTTTCAGAGTTGCCGCCATCGCAGGCTGACCATCGCGGACATCCTGCCAACGCTGCCCCTCTTCTAATTGCGGTTCCAGCCATTGTTCAAATCGAGCAAGTTGCTCTTCCGTGCCGGCAAATAAATAGCGGTATTGAACCAAGCTACCGGGCTGCACTACACCAGTCGCTGCTAAATCAGCGAAATTAATCATGCCGCGTGGCGCCAACATTTCATTCATATTGCCCTGATCAGGCTCACTAATAAGGGCTTGCGTCGCCACAAAACTTTTTTCGCCCACCGCAGCCTCGCCACCCACCGGCAAATCAAGCAATGCATATAGCCGCGAGTCCATCCAGAGCTCGCCTGACTTCGGACCGGATGAGCGCATATCCGCTGCGCCGAAAAGTTCGACACTGACACCAACGTTTCCTAGCAGCGGATAGTCGTCTGAGACCGCTTTTATCGATGCTAACTGCATTGCGTCGTCGCCGGCATAGACCATCGATTGAAAACTGGCTAGCTTCGCAGTGCGCAGTCCGAAGTCCTTAGCGGTACTCAGCCAGACATCAGGCACTGTTCGCGACGTTTTTAACACCCGGTCTGCCGCTAGAAAATGGTGACTTTGCTGCTCCATACCACGACTCAAACGGTCTGAAAATCCGGCAATACCGCTTACAATCGCAACCGCTAAGGCAAGTGAAAATCCCAAAAGGCCGAGCTCACCGCCGCGCCACGCTCTAATTAAATGGCGCATACCCCGAACAATCATATTGCCGAGCTCACAACGGATTCTTCGCGCAGCTGACCATCGTGCATGATCAGAATCCGATCGCAGCGTTCGGCCAAATTCATTTCGTGGGTAACCAGAACCAAAGTCGTTTGGCTTTGGCTGTTTAGCGCAAAGAGCAAATCAACAATACGCTGACCTGTGTGTTCATCTAAGTTACCCGTCGGCTCGTCGGCAAACAGAATATCCGGCTCAACGGCAAATGCTCTAGCTAAGGCAACTCGTTGCTGCTCACCACCAGACAGCACGCGCGGATAGTGGCCGCCGCGCTCAGCCAGGCCGACTTTGTCTAAATACTGCTTTGCCTCGCCGACTGGATCAGGGCGCCCAGCTAGCTCAAGGGGTAACATCACGTTTTCAAGAGCTGTCATTCCAGGTAAGAGTTGAAAGGATTGGAATACAAAACCAACATGGCGCGCTCGCAGCGCGGCGCGCCGATCTTCATCCATCACACTAATATTTTTTCCGTGCAGATAAATATCACCGCTGCTGGCGTTATCGAGACCGGCAAGCAAGCCAAGCAAGGTCGACTTACCCGCACCGGAGGCACCAACAATGGCAACACTCTCACCCGCCTTGATTTCAAAGCTGATCCCTTTCAGTATGTCTAATTGCTGGCCGCCAGTGACAACCGTTTTACAGAGATTATTGACACGAATCATGATGAAATTTATTTCCCTAATATACTCACGCGGTATTAATCGACTGCTGCGAACCACTCTTCTTACTAGCCTAATTAGCCTAGTAATATGTGTACCGGCCGCCTATGCCGATGATCCAAGCCAACATAAAATATTAATTCTTGGCGACAGCATTAGTGCCGCGTATGGCATGCGCCAGCAAGAAGGCTGGGTACAACTCTTGCAAAATGATTTAGAAGATAGCGTCACCATCATTAATGCTAGCGTTAGCGGTGAAACAACGGCTGGCGGATTACAGCGATTGCCACCGTTACTTAAAGAGCACAAGCCCAGCATTGTCATCATTGAACTGGGTGGCAATGACGGCCTGCGCGGTTACCCCATCCTTAGCATACGTAAAAACTTACACGCATTGATCACCCAAAGCGCTAATACTGGTGCTCAAGTGCTATTACTGGGTATGAAAATCCCACCAAATTACGGCAAACGCTATACTGACGCCTTTGAGCAAAATTATGTTCAACTCGCCGACAAACTCAAGGTGCCGCTGGTGCCCTTTATACTTGAGTCCATTGCAGGCCGCCGCAAGCTAATGCAAAGCGACGGCATTCATCCGACAGCTGATGCACAAGCCCTGATAGTACAGAACGTATTACCCTCACTGCGAGACATGCTGGATTAAGTTTTTGTAAGCCACCGATTCGCCAGTCATTAAAAGCGAGAATGCAATGCGCTCCGTAAAAGAAAGAAGCTTACTCCAAACCGCAGATAAGGTGATTTTGTTTTTGATGGCGTATGCAAGCTTTGTCATGCTTGGAGCCGTTTTATCATTCGGTACGACAAGGCCAAGCAATTCAAACTCGCATCAGTACAATCCAGAGAAGGCGTTTTACTGATGGATCACTATCAGCTGCGAATCGATGAACCAGAGGGTGAGTACAAGACCATGTACTATCTGGACAGTGGCCAAATTTACCAAAAGAGTACGGCGTTCCTACGTATTATGGCTACCATGCCCTACCCCTGGCGCCTACTTGTCATTTTCAAGTTAATCCCCCGTGGGGCGAGGGATTTTTGCTACGATTTCATTGCCTCAAATCGCTATGCCATTTTCGGCAAATATTCGACCTGTACGCTGCCACACTCGGACCACGAATTGCGTTTTTTAAACATCCACAATCAGTAAATTTATCTCCTACAAGCGGCGTCTTTAAACACTACTCATACCAATTTTAGCGGGTCCAACAATTCGCTAAGCTGTTCTCGGGTCAAATCAGTCATTTCTTCAGCAACGTCTAATATCGGACGCTTTTCTGCATAGGCTTTTTTTGCAATTTCAGCGGCGGCCAAGTAACCAATAACAGGGTTTAAAGCTGTCACTAATATCGGGTTCTTGGCAACGCTCTCAGCCAACACCTCATTATTTACCTCGAAGCCTGAGATGGCCTGATCAGCCAAGGCCAGACTGGAATTACTCATTAACTGAATACTCTGCAACAGGTTGTAGGCGATCAGCGGGAGCATCACGTTTAGCTGAAAATTCCCTGACTGGCCGGCGACGGTGATGCAACTATCATTGCCAATCACCTGCGCACATGCCATCGCCACCGCCTCGGGAATAACCGGATTGACCTTACCCGGCATAATACTGCTCCCAGGCTGCAATGCACTTAGGCGAATTTCGGATAAACCTGCTAGTGGCCCGCTATTCATCCATCGCAGATCATTACTCATCTTAAGCAGTGCGACCGCGAGCACCTTAAGCTGCCCAGACACTGCCACCGCGGTATCTTGCGAGGACAAGGCCTCAAACAAAGACGGATTAGGAGAAAATCCGATGCCGGTATCAATGCTTATAGCCGCACAAAATTTTTCTGCAAACAGATCCGGTGCATTTACACCGGTGCCGACGGCTGTGCCTCCCTGCGCGAGCTGGCTTAGGTATTTCAGCCCATCCTGCAGACGCTCCCTGGATTTGCGCACTTGCTCCGCCCACCCATTTAACTCTTGCCCCAACGTTAACGGCATGGCGTCCATTAAATGGGTACGTCCAGTCTTAATCACCGTGTCCAGACTGCGTGCCTTATCGCGAATCGCCAGCTCTAAATGCTCAAGGGCAGGCAGCAAGCGATCACGCATTGCCAGCGCCGCACTGATATGGATAGCGCTAGGAATCACATCATTACTGCTCTGACTCATATTAATATGGTCGTTTGCACTAATTGCCAAGCCGCTTTGCTCGGCCGCCAAGGTTGCGAGAACCTCATTTACATTCATATTAGTGCTAGTACCCGACCCCGTCTGAAAGATGTCTACGGAGAATTGATCGCCACACTCACCGGCTAACACCCTGTCTGCGGCATTGCTAATGGCTTGAAATATCGGCTCAGGCAATAATTCCTCTTCCCGGTTTACCATCGCCGCACAGCGCTTTATGCGGACTATTGCTGAAATAAAGTCACTGGGCAGGGTGAGATCGCTAATCGAAAAATTATTCAGCGCACGCTGGGTCTGGGCACCGTACTTCGCATTCTTCGGCACCTGTACGTCACCCATACTGTCGCGTTCAATCCGGTATTCGCTCATACTCGCTCCGTCCTATTCACTCTAAACACTGTCATTGTCACTCACTGATAGTGACAACTTTATATGCGTTCCGTTAGCAAAATCCTAGCGCTAAACAAGCGTGCAATTATTACCTTAGCGCACAAATGATGCCGAATCCTTCACAGAATATCGGCGCACTCGTGTTATCTCGTCTAAATGCTTAAAATAACGACAATTCACAGGGGGACAATAATGACCGACTACCACAATGCCAGCACCGAACAATGGCTTCAATGGGACAAAGACCACATCTGGCATCCCTATTCATCGATGCTAAATCCCGCAAAAATGGTCCCGGTCGTTTCCGCAAAAGGGGTGCGACTGACACTCGCAAATGGCACAGAGCTGATTGACGGGATGTCATCCTGGTGGTCCGCCATCCACGGCTACAATCACCCCAAACTCAATGCGGCGGCAAATACACAGCTCAATGATATGTCCCACGTTATGTTTGGCGGCATCACTCACCCTGCGGCAGCTGCACTGGGAAAACGCTTGGTCGACATAACGCCCCAGCCCCTAAGCAAAGTATTCATCTCAGACTCGGGTTCAGTAGCCGTTGAAGTCGCCATTAAAATGGCCCTGCAATACTGGTACTCCATTGGCAAACAACACAAAACCCGATTACTCGCTCTGCGCAGTGGCTATCATGGCGACACGTTCGGCGCGATGGCGACGTGTGACCCCGTCACCGGTATGCACCACTTATTTACGAAAGTGCTGCCACAGCACCTGTTTGTTGAATCACCACGAACGGCTTTCGGTGAAGCCGCCAATGACGGCGACCTCGCAGAAATGACGGCCGTCCTAGCAGAACATCATCATGAACTCGCTGCCGTCATTGTCGAACCGATAGTCCAAGGTGCTGGCGGCATGCGCTTTTACAGTGGCGACTATTTGAAACAACTCCGCGCACTCTGTGACGAATACGACGTCCTGCTAATACACGATGAAATCGCCACCGGCTTTGGTCGCACAGGAAAATTATTTGCCTGCGAACATGCTGGCATCAGCCCCGACATTATGTGCGTAGGTAAGGCCTTAACAGGTGGTTATCTCTCACTGGCCGCAACGCTTTGCAGTGATCGTATTGCCGAAGGTATCTGCAATGGCGAAGCGGGTGTCTTTATGCACGGCCCAACATTCATGGGGAATCCCCTCGCCTGCAGTATTGCCAATGCCAGCATTGATCTTTTACTAGCCGATGACTGGCAAACGAATATACAAAGAATTGAGCGTATACTCTGCGAGGAGCTCGCCAACGCCCTACCTTTGTCATCAGTGGCTGCAGTGCGATGCCTTGGCGCTATCGGTGTTATCGAGCTAAAAGAAGCGGTTGATATGACCAGCATTCAAGCTCGCTTCATCGAAAAAGGTATTTGGATGCGCCCCTTCGGCAAACTGGTTTACACCATGCCTCCGTATATTATTAGCGATCAAGATTTGACCTATCTCTGCAGACAAATTGTGGCTGCTGTGGCGGAAGAGGAATAGTAACCCATGCCAAAAGCAAGTTTTAAGGCACGGCTAAACGAGATTATTTTTGGCACTGAGCCAGGCGCGGGACGCAATTTCGATATATTCTTAATGGTCGTTATTTTAATCAGTGTTGCCGCACTGTTCGTCGACTCTATTTCCGAAATAAATCAAAAATACGGTGAATATTTATTTGCCGCTGAAGTTCTGTTCACTCTGTTATTCACTCTGGAGTACGCAGCACGGATTTATTGCTCGCCAAACCGCAAAGCCTATATCCTTAGCTTTTACGGTTTGGTGGATCTGTTGGCCACAATACCGACTTACCTCTCGTTTTTCATACCTGGCGCTCAACATCTATTGGTTATTCGAATATTTCGGGTACTACGCGTATTTCGGGTATTTAAATTATTACACTATATGAGCGAAGCAAATGTCTTAATTCGTTCATTGAATTCATCTCGCCGAAAAATATCGGTATTTCTAATCTCCGTGCTGACGGTCATCGTTGTGTTTGGCTCTTTAATGTACCTTGTCGAAGGTCCTAAAAATGGTTTCACCAGTCTACCGCGAAGTATGTATTGGGCCATTGTCACCGTTACCACTGTCGGATACGGCGATATTTCACCCCGCACCCCACTCGGTCAGTTTATTGCCTCTATTGCAATGATTACCAGTTACGCAATCATAGCGATCCCAACTGGTATTCTCAGCGCCGAATTAATTCAAGAAAGCCAGCGTGCTATGAGCAGCCGGAAATGTGATAGCTGTCAAAAATTTGGTCACGAAAAGGAATCTAACTATTGCAAGCATTGCGGTGAAAAACTCACACCACCGTATGGATAATAAAAAAGGCCAGCCGCAAAGATGAGGGGAAAATCGCGACTGGCTGAGGGAACTGCCTCACCCCAACAAAGAGGGGAGAGAAATTCAAGATTGTGCTTCAGACAAAATCTGACTTATTAAACAGCGTGCTTAATAAGTCAGGCTTCTGTCTTAGACCGGCTAAAGTCCTAGACAAGCTGAAGTTTTAGAACAGAAACCGCGCACCGAGCTTGACAGTATCCATGTCGCCTTCCCAATTTGACGCGGGTGCCGGCAAAGTAGAGTCTTCTAAATCGATTTCATAGCGATCGTATTCCAAGGCCACCACGAAGTGCTCACTCACCTTAATATCTGCACCGACACCATAAAACGGCTCGTCGCCATCATAACTTTGCTTCAATCCTGCAACCCGAACATCCGCGTCCCAGAATAACTGACCGCCTTTAATGTAAATGCCAAGCTGTTCTGTGATGGGCAAACGACCGACGATCGCCAAGCCATAACCGTCAATATCCGCCTTGCCGACATCGCCACCGAAGGACCCGAAATCAATATAGCTCGCTTCCAAACCCAGAAACTGATTTAACTGAGCGCCCACTATCGCCTCTTTAAAATCATCATCCTCATCAAAGTCGCCACCACGATCTTTATAACCACCGTAGTTTGCACCGATATAAGCATGTGGACCGGCTGTCGGGTTTGCAAAAACGGTAGACGCACCTGTGACACCAGAAAAAAGTACAGCTGCTACAATCAAATCCTTTGTATTTAATATTCGCATAATTCTTCCTCTGTAGTTCTTCAAATAATAGCGCGGGCCAAAGGCCCGCTAAGATCACAAATTACTCTGCTTCTTCTTCATGATCCTGAATTGCTTGACGACGTGACATATACTCATCACGACTAACGGCGCCGTCAGCGTTACTGTCTACGACAGCGAAATGTTGGCTAAGTGCCTGCTCGGATTTCGCTTCCTTCTCATCTAGCGAACCATCACCATTTTGATCAAGTGCAGTAAAAATAGCGCTACTAGCATCATTACTACCTTGAACACCGCCTTGCATTTGGGTTTGCGTACCTATACTCGAACTACCCATACCTCCATTTTGTTGGGTATCTTGTTGCACATTGGTATCCACACCACCTTGTGAAGAGCCCACACCAGAATCTTCTACTGCGCCCGACAGTGGTGCCGCAATACAAAATGAGCTAAATGCTACGCCGGCAAAAACTGCTGCTATTTTATTCATCATAATTCTCCTTAACAAATACCAATCTGATATAAAAATCAGAACAAGTTGTGATTTAAAAAAAATAAATTGAACAACCTAGTAAATCGACACCCCAATACTTAGCTATTAAAAACTGACTTCATGGTCTGTCAATCAGGTACAGAGCAACCCTCATGCCAAAATTATTTATACTTTAAATTCAATAACTTAATATATTGATAAGAACTAAACATAGAAAGTGACGGTCAAACCGTTGGCATTATGCAACACAAGATGATTATTATTTTTTTTTACTCATAAATTTCAACAACTTAGATAGTCTGCTTTTAGAAACACACGATTTACAAGCCAAGAAAAGGTGAACTTTATATTCCTTAGTAAAAATAGAAGCCTTACTCAGCAATGGATAGGAACAGCTCTCTTTTCCATGTTACCGCTGATTGTCGCGGTGACTTACGCTGTGTGGGAGATGAGCTCACAAGCTCGAGCGCAGCAGCGTTTAGTCATGCAGCAAGCTCAAATTTCACACTTGAGCATTTCCGTTCAGGAGCTAAGTAAGGAAATTGAACGCGCCGCAAGGCAATTCCAGCTTCTCCAAGAATCGAGCTTTTTAGAAATTTTAAATATTAAACAGTCTCAGCTAGAAGAAAGTATCAAAAACATAAAATCCCAATTACCAGAGTTTAAAAATAACAAAACTATTAAAACCATATCCGAAACCAGCTCAGAGATAGGGAACGCAGCAAAGAATGCTGAAGGCGATCATGCAAAGCAACTTGAATCACTATACAAGGAACTGAAAGACAATAGCGCGATGTTAAGCGAGCAACTAACGACTGCAATCCAAAGCGCATTGAGCAATTCCGAGAAAGAACTAAACAACGTGCTTTGGCGAGTTCTTGTAACCGGTTTACTGGCCCTGCCCGCTAGCCTCTTTCTACTAGGGGCAAGCTCTATGATCGTAAATAGATCAATTAGTAAATTATCACTCGCAATTCATCATCTTGGACAGCGCAAGTGGGATACAAAAATTAGTATTAAGGGCCCATCTGACTTGATCGAACTTGGCCATAGGCTTGAATGGATGCGCATCCAATTACTCACCACAGAGCAGCAGAAAGCACAATTTACACAACATATAACCCATGAGCTAAAAAGCCCTCTCGCTGCAATTATGGACGCACAGTCGCTGCTAGCTGAGCAAATACCTGGTTCTATAAACGAGCAACAAATGGCAGTACTAGACATACTTCGAATACAGGCCAGAAATCTACAAGAGCTAATTCAACAGTTATTAAATTTCAACGCGATCTCTCAAGGGGTCGACGCCCACAGCGAGCAAATCGATCTCAGTGCAATGTGCACAAAATTAATCGCTCGCTACCGAAGCTTCTTACCTGAATCTGACTTTAAATTTCTATGTAGCAAAGAGCTTGTGCCAGTAACCGGCAACACCCAATTAGTCGAAATGATTTTAAGCAACTTACTATCTAATGCCATCCATTTTAGTCCAACCGGTGGCACTATTACGGTCACATGGGGGTTATGTGACATTGACAGATTCGGCATGCCTGACCTCAGCATTCAAAATGATGGGCAGCTCAGTCATTGGTGGCTAAAGGTCTGCGACGACGGACCAGGAATAGATATCGATGAACAAGAGGCAATCTTCCGTCCGTTCTACCAGGGCAAAACCAAACGGCAAGGCTCGCTAAAAGGCAGCGGCATTGGCCTTGCCATAGTAAAGGCCTGCGTAACACAAGCGCACGCCACCTTAACACTAAAATCAAAAAAGGATGAAGGTACAGAGTTCACACTCTACTTCCCAAACATATGATGAAATATACAATAAGGCCAACATTAACAATCGCATTTTTTGCATTGATAAGTGCCTGTTCAACACCGAGCAACAATATTAATCAAAAAGAACCAACACCCTCAAAAAATCGGGTGATCAGTAACACTAGCGAAAAACCACAACGTAGCGCTAATATCGCGCCAGTCGTGGCACTCTTGGAAAAGCGTCTCGCCTGGTGCCTATTGCCCGAGAACGAGCGCACACAAATTGACAAGATCCTTGCCAATCAAGGTAGTAATGACAGTATTCTTCAGCGAATTATATTAAGCAGCTGCGAACCGCAGCAGAATGCCGAAAAGAGTCAGGAGTTAATCCAATCCGTTAATAGTCAATTGTTAAGCGAAGCTGAGCACTCGCTGCTAATGCTGATAGATGCCGATAATAAGAGCACGCTCCAATTGCAAAAAGATCGAGATGTATTCAAAGAAAAACTCCGTCAAACGATAGACGGAATCAGCGACATAGAAACTCAGATCAATAACGACGCCACATCACCATCGGGGAGCCAGCAATGAAGACAGACGGTATAAATGTATTACTCGTCGATGACGATCCGGGCGTTTTGCAATTACTCTCTATACGCTTGAATGCACTCGGCTTTAATGTCAGCTGCGCTGACGGTGGCGAGAGTGCATTAAAAAAACTAGGGTCTGAACGTGTGAATATCGTTATTTCTGATTTGCGAATGGACGGTATGAATGGCATTGAGCTTTTTGAAAACATTCAACAACACTACCCCAGTATCCCCGTGATTGTATTGACAGCCCACGGTTCAATTAAAGAAGCCGTCAGTGCGACCCAAAAAGGTGTATTTAGCTTTCTGACCAAGCCAGTTGATAAGGATGAGTTGCTAAGCAGTATTCAACAAGCCTTGCGGCTTAGTGACCATGATACAACGCCAGAAACAAAGACAAGCAAAATTATTACCTGCAGCGCAAATATGTTGCAGCTCCTTGAACAGGCAAAACTGCTTGCGCAAAGTGATATCAACATTTTAATTCGCGGAGAAAGCGGCACCGGCAAGGAGCTTCTAGCAAGTACACTACAGGCATTTAGTCCACGTGCTGACAAGCCATTTATCGCTATCAATTGCAGCGCGATTCCGGCAGATTTATTAGAATCTGAACTATTTGGCCACGTAAAAGGCGCGTTCACCGGCGCCAGTCGCGACAATAAGGGACTGTTTGCCAGTGCCGACGGTGGCACAGTGTTTCTTGACGAAATTGGCGATATGCCAGCACAGCTTCAGGTTAAATTGCTTCGCGTTCTGCAGGAACAGAAAATAAGACCTGTGGGAAGTCACGACGATATCGCTATCAATGTTCGTGTTCTATCGGCGACACATCAGAATCTCGAAACCGCGATAACTGATGGCAAGTTCAGAGAGGATTTGTACTACCGCCTCAATGTAGCATCTCTAAACCTACCTGCGCTGCGCGATCGGGTCGCTGACATTCAATTATTGGCTAGGCACTTTTTAAATTGCATTGCTCAGCGAAACGGCGGTGTATGTAAAAAATTCTCGCCAGCTGCGTTAGAAGCGCTGATGGCATATCACTGGCCGGGAAATATTCGCCAGCTTAACAATGTCGTAGAACAAACCGCTGCATTGGCGCCCTCGCCTATTATTGGCGAAGCGCAGATACTTGCTACCCTGCCGCAAGTGAAAGCGTCTCCAGTTGATAATCTTTCACTAACCGAAGCGCGCAAAAATTTTGAGCGTGAATATTTACAGAAGCTACTGTTTCAAACGAAGGGTAATGTTAGCGATGCAGCTAGACACGCCGGTCGCAACCGCTCGGACTTTCATAAACTGATAAAAAAGCATCAGCTTGATCCCGATGTTCAACGCTCAGCTAAAAGGGCCGGCAAGTAATAACAAGTGGACATTACCATGATCGAACAACTCACCTTTTTCGTCTCTCGCCAAGGCTTACACAGTATTACCACCACGGTGAATGAAACCATTTCACGTTTATTCAATAAGCAAAATGGCTTGTGCACCCTATTTATACAGCACACGTCGGCAAGCTTACTTATTCAAGAAAACTATGACGACAGTGCACGCAAAGACTTAGAACACTGGTTAAACCGCCTCGTCCCAGAACACGATCCAATTTACACTCACACGCTAGAGGGCAGTGATGATATGCCTGCGCATATCAAGGCGTCGCTAACCGCGTCTTCACTATCAATTCCAATTATTAACGGCAAACTAGCATTGGGAACCTGGCAGGGAATTTACCTATGGGAACATCGCCATGCACCATCAAATCGCAATGTCATTCTGCATATTGGCAGTTAACTAAAGATCTATTCAGTTAAGGTTAAGCTGCTGGTCTTAAACTCTGTCCGTGAGATATCAATTATGAACTAAGCGTCATCTTTGTGTTTCAAACGCTGTGGTATTCTCACCCAAATTTATTCGCAAATAACATATCAGGGAAGCGCGACATGATAAGTTTTAAAAACATTGTATTGAGTCTATCACTTGTTACTAGTACCGCCCTTTGCAATGCAATCGAGATCGGTGGCACCTTGCCGGACTTCAGCGTACCGACAAAAGGTGAATTGATCATTGATGGAAGCAAAATACAACACAAGCCTTGGTCGACTCAGCAAATCACCGAAGGTACACCAGCGCTTGTTTTCCATGTTGCCGCAAGAATGTCTTCCGACGCAATTATTGCTCCACTGAAAGAACGTCTAAATGCAAAAGACTATGAGCCAGGCAGTTTTCAATCCATTAGCGTCATCAATCTAAATGATGCGCTATGGGGAACTGCTGGATTTGTCGGAAGTGAATTAGAGAAGAACAAACGCGAACACCCTAAAGCCATACTTGTCGCCGACGACAAAGGCAGTGGCATTGCAGCTTGGGAACTACAAAAGGGAACCGTTGCTTTTATACTTGTAGATAGCAAAGGAGTAATTCGTTATCTAAAACAAGGCAAACTTACGCAGAGTGACATTGATACCATTATTACAATGCTGGACGAGGAAATTGCAAAGAGTAAAAGCTGATCCTCAGCGGGGCCGCGTCAAGCTAAAAGCAGCGGCGGCCCTCAACTAAACGCGCAAACTTGCGGAGCATTACCTTAACCCCAAGGTGCATAGCGGGACTGAATACGGGTAAAAAATACTTACTAAAGCCCTTTGGCTTCATTGCCATTGTCCAGCGCACGCGACAGCACTGCTCATTTACCGCATCGACCTCGTAGCGCTCAGCAAATGACTCAATATTGTCCTTGCTGCCATGGGTAAAACAAAAAGCCATTTCCCGCCCACGCTCCCACGCGATAAACTCCTCGTAGCCGACAAGACCGCCAATCATGCTAACTGTGCGTGTTGTGCCAATACCAAAGGGCTTTGGCGCTGTCCATTCCACTTTTTGGATAGGCATAGCCCACCGCGGCCAATCATCGGCATTTTCAAATGATGCGAATACGTCAGCGGCGCTGACATTCACCTCTACCTCAGCCACATAGCGAAAGGGGGCCGTATCGAAAAATGTCATGTCGACGGTTTTACAAGGGTACTTGACTACCACGCGAGTTCTCCAAAAGCGTTCTTTCACCGATTTGGGTGAAATGCCTATAGGCGGGAATCTAACACTGCCGGTAATTCTCAAACAAGGTAAGAACGTGAAAATGACAAAGTCTTCATCTAAGGTTCCACTGTAAATGCAAGAAAACAACCCAGTTCGGCCGGCATCGGACATCCTCGACATTCTGTATCAAGATGAACATATCGTCGCGATTAATAAGCCCAGTGGACTCTTAGTACACCGCAGCCCTATTGATCGTCACGAGACTCGGTTTGCCATTCAAATACTCCGCGACCAGATTGGTCAGTACGTTTACCCAGCCCACCGCTTAGACAAACCAACATCAGGCGTCCTGCTATTCGGCCTTAACGCGGAGGTGGCGAGAGATTTAGGTCAAATTTTCACTGAGCAACAGATTAAGAAGTCGTATATCGCTGTAGTCCGAGGTCACTGCCCCGATGCTGGCCATATCAATCACGCCTTGACTGAAGTGACTGATCAGCGCATCGCCAAGAGCAAAACAGCCGAAGCGCAAGCTGCTATCACCGACTTTCGCTTACTCGGCAAACACCAAATCGACATTGAAATAGAAACCTATCCCCAATCACGATATTCGCTGGTGGAGTTGCAGCCCCATACTGGGCGTCGCCATCAATTGCGACGGCACCTCAAGCACATTTCACACCCTATTATTGGCGATGCCAAATATGGCCGCGGACGGCACAATCGGTATTTCGCCGAGCAGCTCGACTGCCCTCGCCTGCTGCTTCACGCCGCGCAGCAATGCTTTCTACACCCGGTTACGGGGCATCCAATCAAAATAAACGCAAGCATTGACCACCACTTTGCAGGCTTAATCACCCGCTTTGGATGGCGGGACTCACTGCCAAAAGAGTGGCTCCAACAAAAGGTTACAAAATTATAACTTACATCTGCAATTAGCTAATCGTATGGTAGTGGCAATAACAATATATTCGTAATCAACCTCTCTGAGTTGCGACCAGTTACAGCGGAATAAAATCATGCTCACTCATTACGATTACATCATTGTCGGTGCGGGATCCGCCGGCTGCGCCTTGGCAAATCGCCTGTCTGCCAGCGGCGAGCACACTGTGTTGTTGTTGGAGGCTGGAGGAAAAGACAGTCATCCCATGGTGCATATCCCTCTCGGGTTTGCATTCACCATGAAGAATCCCGAGTTTAGCTGGTGCTACAAAAGCGAACCCGAACCCCATATGAATAATCGACGAATAGATCAGCCCAGAGGAAAGCTCTTGGGCGGCTCCAGTTCAATCAACGGTATGGTTTACATCCGTGGCCAGCGAGAGGACTACGATTACTGGGCGGAACTAGGCAACAAAAATTGGAGCTACGACGATTTACTCCCAATATTTAAACGCTGCGAGCATAACACCGACGGCGCCAGCAAATTCCACGGCAGCGACGGCAAGCTGTGGGTAGATAACGTTGGCGACAAATATGCCCTTGCCGACATGTATATACAGGCGGCTACTGAATCAGGCATACCTGCAAACGACGATTTTAACGGTGCAAATCAAGAAGGCGCCGGCTTTTACCAAGTGAATATCCGCAATGGTTTGCGCCAAAGTACCGCGAAAACATACTTAAAACCCGCAATGGAACGCGAGAATCTGACCGTCATCACGGGAGCCTTGGCGAGCCGTATTACATTTAAAGACAGGCAGGCAAACGGACTGCAGTATACCCATAACGGCAAGTCGCAATACGTTCGTTGCCACCGCGAGGTCATTCTGTGCGGAGGCACCGTCAATTCGCCGCAATTGTTAGAACTCTCAGGTGTCGGCAACCCGGCTATTCTGCAGCAACACGGCATCAAGGTTCACACTGCGCTTAATGGCGTCGGTGAAAATTTACAAGACCACCTCACTGTGAACACCCAGCGCTCCTTCATGGGATTAAAGACATTTTATGAAGACTCTCGCCCCCTAGCAATGCTGGTTACGTTTGCCAAACTCGCATTTCAACGCAAAGGGATGCTTGTGCACCCCGCCTCGCAGGTTGGGGTTTTCTTTAAAACAGATAGCGCTGAATCACGGCCTGATGCACAAATTCACTTCACCCCAGCTGCAGGCACCCAAGATGAAAATGGTCGAATGATAACAGTGCCTGGCACCACTGCGACGGTGTGCTATCTTCGCCCTAAAAGTCGCGGCAGCGTACATATTCGCAGCAATAACCCCAATGATGCCCCAGCACTGCTTCACAATTACTTGGCTGAAGAACACGACCGTAAAAAAATGATTGCAGCGGTACGCAAGACCCGCGCTATTTTCGAAGCCCCCGTCTTTAACGAACACCGCCGTGAAGAACTCGTTCCTGGACCGGAAGTACAGAGCGACGAGGAAATTCTCGAATTTATACGAAATACTGGAGAATCGGTCTATCACCCAGTCGGTACCTGCAAAATGGGGAACGACCC
Source organism: Zhongshania aquimaris (assembly GCF_019312595.1). Classification (GTDB taxonomy): domain Bacteria; phylum Pseudomonadota; class Gammaproteobacteria; order Pseudomonadales; family Spongiibacteraceae; genus Spongiibacter; species Spongiibacter aquimaris. Next base: position 276,682 of record NZ_JAHWDQ010000001.1, read on the forward strand.
GATGGCTGTCGTCGACGACAAGCTTAAAGTACATGGAATCGATGGCCTTCGGGTAGCCGACGCCTCGATAATGCCAACGATACCGTCCGGCAATACCAATGCGACGGCCGTTCTTATTGGAGAGCGCTGCGCAGACTTTATTTTGGGTGAAAACGGCGCCGCTTAATGAGGCGTTGTTAATTTTGACGATAGGGAATTTGGCAGTATTCGATACCGTTCGCTGGTCGAATACCATGCTTGGCAAGACACATTTTCATTGAGTTCATCGACAAGCTGATATTGGGAGTGGGGCCTAAATACACATGATCTAAATCCACTGCGTCAGTGTCGTCAGCCACTAAAGAAAAGCTAATATAAGGTACCAACATGCTGCGGCCTTCGCGGAAATTAACCGCAGCCTGCCGGTAATCTGACACCACAGGCGACACCAGGCGCCACTCTTGCTCTTCCTCAAAAGAAGGATGCTTCAGAATCGCAGCCAAGCGCAACAAATCGCTTTCTAAATGTTCAAACAACTGGTGATAAACTTCTCGCTCAACGCCATCTTCAATACCATCTGCCAACACTTCCACCGCGTCAACGACCTGAGCGATCAACACCTGCTGCTCCAATCGATCGTATATACAGCGCCCCATACGAAAATGTTGTTTTGCCGCGCAACTTGCTACCGTCGCTGGATTAAATCCCAAACTGGCCCCTTTGCCGACAGCGCTGTATCCGCGCCACTGACTTAATAAATTGCCGTTTGCGCGGAAGGATGCGCCGAATAAGATGTGGCCATTGGTTATGCGGTGCTTAACCCAATCGAGAAAGCTCGTTAATAAATGGGGTCGCCGATGACTTGCATCGATTCGACTAGCCACTTCATTAGCAACCAGGTCTGCAGTATGACGCAGCTCGGCAGAGTCATTCATATAACGAATATCGCTAGCCCACAAACTTTGACTGCCGATGATACCCAGCACACCACTCAATGAGGTGTAATGGTATAGCGTTTCTTGTGGCGGCTCGGAAAACAAAGTTTCGGTGATCGTACTTATCATATTAGCTCCTCGCCTCGACATTCGCCTTTTTTACCACAGCAAGATGACACCCACTCTTAAGCACCGATAATAAAAGTCGACTACGCCGCCTCGTCTGCCCGTAAAAACTCATTAACTAAGCCATTGAATATAAGCGGATACTCGGCGTGCAGCCAATGACCGGCATTGGCGATGGTTTCAAAGTACATATTCGGAAATTGACGCATCATTGGCGCACGATTTTCGTCACGAATGTAACCAGACAGCTCACCGCGAATAAACAAGGTTGGCCCGTCAAAAGGTTCGGCTGAGGGTGCGTCGCGCAAATTATCGTACAGCTCCGCGATAACAGGTAAATTCATCCGCCACGCCCAACCGTCTTTGCCGTCGCGCATTAAGTTTTTGAGTAAGAATTGGCGTATCGCGACTTCTGGCACCGACTTCGTCAACAGCTGATCAGCCTGCTCACGATTTTTAAGTGACCGCAATTCCAAAGCTAGCAAGCTAGTAATAATTGCATCGTGCCCACGTCCGTAGCGCACAGGCGCGATATCAGCGACTATGAGACGCTTCACCCGTTCTGGATGAGTTATTGCCACTTGCATTGCAACTTTGCCACCGAGGGAATGTCCCAAGAAATGCGCACGTGGCATTTCCAGCACATCCATTGCAGCAATAACGTCTTCCGCCATCGCCGGAATATCCATTTGATCGCTGTGGGCAGATTTACCATGGTTGCGCAGATCCATGCGAACAACCGTAAAATGACTTTCAAGGCTGCGAGCAACAGACATTAAATTACTCGCTGAACCAAACAAACCGTGTAGTAAAACAACGCTAACTGGCCCACTTCCACTTACTTCGGTATGTAACTGCACTGCTCTGGGCATATGTTCGCTTCTCATCGTCTTTCGCCATTGCTAGAATGCGCAGGCATTTTTAATAAAAAAGGGCTTATTGTGCGACTATATCTACTTATCTTGACGCTTATCGGCGCGGTTATGGCCACAGGCTGTAGTTCAACTGATTTTAATCCTACCGCCTACGACTATTTTATCAGTCGTGAAGACATTCAACAAAAACCACTTAAGAAAGTCATTCTTGCAACAGTAAACATCAGCGGGGAACCGACCCGTTCAGTATTGCGTGACAGTGTCGACAAAGTAGACGGCCGAGTTGAAGACTACCTAAAAGCAAATGGCATGACACTTGCTCCTAGCCACCTATTCGACAATGCATGGCAGCAAGCCTTACTTAGCTACGGAAACTTTTACGACCCAACCACCGGTAAAGTAGACACCGTCGGTTGGCAACGAGTAATGGCTGCAACGCTAGAGAGCCTGCAATCACAAAAGGACATTGATGCAGTAATATTTACCGACCTTATTGAGCACGATGTGCAACACAGTCCAGGCATGAAGCATTATGCGCGTTGGTACGGCGTAACACGGGAACCGGCTACCGAAGGAGCCACATCCAGTGTTCCGACAGACTTCAATTGGACTCAGGTGATTAAGGGTGCATCCTTGGTTGTGACGATTTACACCACTGAAGGCAAACCGTTATTTTCCAGCCGCGGCGGCATAGATACCCTGCACGGCATCGACTCCCGCAAATCTGACAAGGGATTTGTGCGACGCAAAAAGATTCTCAGTCGCAGTAACAATATCGACGAAGGCATAGAACTGGCCTTCCACCCGCTCATTCAAATGAAAAATTATCCCGGCAAACCACCTGCGGCGAAGACAGCGAATGACGTCGACGCGACACAGAAGCCGTAATACCTTTCAACCACTCTAATAAATGCTGCGAAACGTGGCCTCAAACAAACTGAGGCCACGGTCAATCATCCAGAACACCGCCACCGACCCCATCACGTATATTGTCGCCGTCCGAGCGACAGACAATAGCGCCACACGCCGTAACGGCATAGTAGCCAGAGTCCACCGAACGGCGAGTAAGAGCGCCGCAACCATGGCAATAAAAAAGATCTGACCCATCTCGATACCGATATTAAAGCCCAGCAATGCCGGCAATATATCAGTGCTAGACACCGTAAGTTCGTCTAAGACCGACGCAAATCCTAATCCATGCAACAAGCCAAAAGCGCCTACCAAAACGATAAACCATTTACCACCTCGCTTAGTATTGCTAATAGCTACCGATTTACCAGCGTACAGCGCCATCACTAAAACACTCGCCGCAATAAGCCACTCGGCTAAGTCTGGCCAATGGGGGATCAAACCAATACTAACCAAAAACAAGGTGATGCTATGGCCCACCGTAAAAGCGCTGATCCAGGCCAAAAGCTGATAACGCTTACTCGCAATTAACAGCAAACCCAATACGAATAGCAGATGATCAAGCCCAATAAGAATATGTTTAAACCCTAAACTGGTGAACTGGAATATTGCCGAGCCACCACTGCCCTGCATAGCGGGTGAAAAGCGATCTTCATCAGAGCTAAGCAAGGCTTGCTGCTCGTCTCCACCGATACTATACCAACGCAATAAAGCCGCAGAACGGGATGCAGTAAGCCCTTCGATTGCAAACTCGAGTGATGCGGTCGCCTTATGGCATAACATTGAATACCGCTGCTCAATTGCACCTTCACTCACAGTCTGATCCTGACGGTCGATAACTTGACAAGACTCAGGTAAAACTACCGTCGGCACCTTCGCTGCCAACACCGGCGTTTTCCACCAAAGGCCTATCAATCCGCCAGGCAGCTCCCTCATCTCAAGAAGCGATGGCGCCAGCTTGTGGGCATTCACATTACTCATCAGGCATAGAAGTACTAAAAGCACACTAAATTGCCGCATGACAATCCGCCTTGTAGTTGTCACGCAATTCCTCGACGTAGGCATTCCAAGCCTGCGCTTGACGTTCTCGTCGCCATATTTCCTCAAGCTCAGGCGCTAGCTCATCAAAAGACAGGCGGTAAGCTTCATTCCTATTTTTAATGCGAACCAGGTGAAATCCGTAGGCCGATTGCAGTGGGCCAAACCAGGAGCCAATCGGCTTCGCCGAACTGGCCAGCGCGAGACTAAAATCCTCACCAAATTTTGAGGTGATAGCTACGCGGTTTAGATTAGAAAAATGATTCCCATCTAAAAACACATCGCCGCGCACGCTATCTTGCGTGTTCTCACGCAAGATCTGCTCAGCGCGTGCGCGCGCGTTGCTGTGACTAGAATCAAAGAAGACATGCTCAAAACTTAGCCGCAGAGGAACCACCCCAAGATCTGGCCTCTGGCTATAAATCGTATCCAGCTCGTCTTTTGATGGTGCAAGTCCCGATAAATTAAGCGCACTTGCATGCTGCATAAGTTGTATCAATCTGCGGCGTACAACTTCGTCGCCAGCCGCGACACCCGTAGCCAACACCGCATCAATTTTGTCTTGGCTATCACCTTTAATACCCAGGAAATCCGCATCCCGCAGCAGCCGTTGAATAATAACCTGGTCAGATTTATGCAAGCCCTGCAACATCGCCTCGCTTACCAGCATTTGCTCATCTAAGGCGACATTTACTAGTTGCGACAATTCATTCGCGGTTGGCGCGCGACCAACAACCTGAGCCCAATCAGCCGTTAATACCGCCCTCTGCGATGGTGTCAGACACGTCAATACGCGTTGATTTTGACGCTCAAAATGGCCATTAACGACATATAAAACGAAACCAACAATAGTAAAATGCAGCAGCCGTGACCGTATTAGCTGTCTCAAGGTTGGACCTCGGCCGTGACATTCTCATTATTTACGCCGGCCTTACTAACCACCTCACTCAAGTCTCCACTCGGCGAATACCATATTGGCGATGACCACGCCCTCTCCTGAATAACAGGTCGATGCGCCGCCGAACAGCACTGCTCATATCCCGGCTTTATCGTGTCGGGATTTTTACAATCAACTTTTGCCGCAATACATATTTGCTGGCTCCAGCGACAGGTCGGATTCTCTAGCACTCTCGCATAATAGTAAGCATTTTCTGTTGGATCAAACTGAGGGTCTTGCCAGCGACCACAAAGCTGGGCATGCCCGCTACCTTGCGTTTCGCAACTTTGCAAATCAACACCTGCGCTACTGTCGGTATCACCAGCAATATCGATCACAACTTCGTCGCGTTGGCCTTCTTTATTGACGCTGCCCTTTATAATTTGAATTCGCTGCAACGGCGTGCCAGAACGGCCAGTGCGACCTGCATCCATTTTTGCAAAGACCGTAAACACCGGCGCTTCAGCGCTTTCGTCCAAAAGTAAATCACCGCCCATTGCAACACCGTGATCATAGCCCTGAGCGACATAATCACTGCGCTCGCAAATATCCTCTGGCAGTGAGGCATCGCCGCCAAAAAACCGTAAGCTGATGCGTGGACCGCTGGTTCCATATGTCTCCCTGCGCTGCATGGCCTCAAACAACGACGAGCGACTATTTTCTTCAGCCCACACCGCCGCGAGACCACCTGGATTAAACTCTAAATCGTCGGGCAAGCCTTCTGGTACCGTATCGCCAACGGGCACACCGGCACCGCCGTGGCCCAAAAAGCCCTTTTCAGCAACCGCGCCAGGCGCGCCAATATGCGTATCCGAGCTGGCAATAAACCCCAGTTTAAATGGGTTTACCCCTAATCGCTGCTCTTGCTCAAGCCCATCGCGCAGTACTTCGCGAATGAAGCCCCCATTTGGCTGCGGTGCCTTACTCACGAACGGTAGAATTTTACCAATAAATTTATCGGAAAAGCTGCTGTATGGTAGTTGCTCAAAAGCGCAAAGTTCATCAGCACTGTTGAAGGGGTCGTAATAACATTCCGAGCTACCCTTATGCTGCATTACTTCAACCAAGCGCTCCAAACGCGCCCGTTGCTTTGCATCGGCAACGGTAATTGGCTTACCGTCATCGCGCGCCAAACTAAACATATAGCCATCGCTCAGGTTTGAGTTGTGCGGAATAACGAGCACCTCACAGCCTGTTCCGGCATTGACACATTCACGGTCAAGCGCATCCCACAACAACGGTGCAGATGGCGTATCAACAAAGCTTAGGGGTAACACTGGGACCTGCTTATTTTTAAAGAGAATATTGCGATGTAAATTTGCAAGATTTGCCGAAGCACCGGTCCATTCATAGGCGACGAAACTGGTAAATTCACAATTCTCGCTTCTATCATATGCATCCTCAGCGGCTTGTTGAATCTCCTGCCAAGGCCTCAGCCCCGCATCTCGGCATAAGTCACCATTCTCCCCACACATACCAAGTCGTTTACCGCGAGAAGACTGGGTATTAAAAAGGAAAAAGGCTAGCCGAGGAGCCTCTCGATAAATTTTGCATTGCCAACTGCTGTAAGCCTCAAAGCTGGGAACCTGACAAATTTCAACTTCACCAAATAACTCTGCATGATCGGTGACAACGGCAAAATCCAAAGGTCGGTCCAAACGCAAACGACGCAGCGCTTTGCCGTCCGCAGTCCACGGTTGCACTCCAATCTCTGCGCCGCGAGCAAAGCGATAGGCATCAGCCGGTGATGTACGGGTACCTTGTGTGCCGGCATCTAACGAATATTTGGTATGGACGTGGGTGTCCCCAAAAAAAACCTGACGCTGAGGATCACTATTCAAGCAGGGTTGGCGAACTTCGCCACGGTTAAGATCACTATCAGATATTTTTACAGAAGAAGGAACTTCTGCCTGCGCAGCACCGAAAACGCCAACAACAAGAAAAAGACCAACTCTCATAAAAGCCGCCACTTCAAGCGAGGCAAAAATTGGCATCAGCTACCCTTCCCTGTTGTATAATATCATTTTTATAGCAGCACTATTATTATGTAGAAACACCGTATTTACAATACGGCCATTATTAAGGAATCGTTCAGGCAAGCTATGTGACTATGACCCTGTATTCATTCACAGGAGCGTCATTATGAAACTGACAAAAGCCTTAATTCTTATTGCTAGCTTAGGCCTCGCAGCAAATAGTGCTTTCGCTGATCATCGCAGTGGCGCCCACGTTGACGCACGCTATCAGTATCACGGCAAAGCACCACATCACGGCCACATCAAACACTACAAAAAATACGGCTATCATCACGGCGATAGATACTACAATGACCGTCATCACTACTACCACGGCAGACACTACAACCAGCATTACTATTCGCGACACGTGCATAGTAGGCATTGTGGCCACCACTATGAGCCCGCGTTCAATACGCGAGTGAAAGTATTTTTTGGCTTATAAGGGCAACATAGATAAGGCGGAACGTTGGTTTCGCCTTATCTCTATTTATTCACCAAAAAACGCTTTTTTAGCGTCATACCAGCCTTGAAGCTCAGGGCAATTTTCCGGAATTTTACGCCGTACCCAGCCACAAAAGCCCAGCACAACATAGAGATCAATATCGGCCTGAGTCAATGAATCACCCACCAAATAACTTCGATTACTTACTTCATCATTCATTGCTTCAAAGAAGGCTGAAATACGCAGATTTCCACGCTCAACCAGCTCAACAATTTGAGGTATTTTTAAAGGCCCAGGTAGAGCACTATCTTTAAAGGCATCACCTTTATTTCTCAGTACTTCTGCTACGGCGGAAAAACCTTCAAAAAAGATGCGGTGGCACCAACCAATAACTTGCGCTCGCTCTAAACTCGATTGACCAAACACAGAGGCTCCAGGATAGACCTCATCCAAATACAGGCAAATCGCGATTGTGTCGGATATGATCGTGCCATTGTCAAAAACCAAGCTAGGCAAAGTTAAGCGCGGGTTTACCGCACTAAACTCCGGCGAAAACTGCTCCTTCGCCGCTAAATCAATCTCTTGGGTCTCTAATTCGATGCCCTTGTATTTCATCATTAAACCCACTCGGCGCGGATTTGGTGCTAAAGCATAGGTATATAGTTTCACCGACTTCTCCTAAATATTATTAAAATGCACATGGGGTGTATATGGTTCAGCTTTAGTTAAGCCAAAGGGCTCTATGCTGGATACTACCAATAGTTCTCGAGTATATGCCATGTTCAAGCATACCGTTATCCCGCTTATTCTCGTCTGCTCCACCTCGGTTTTAGCTGATCACCGCAGAGACAGTGTACGACATACACAGTATGCACAAGTTACCCATGTGCAAGCGATCTACGAACGGATCTCATACACCAGACCGACGGAGCAATGTTGGCGCGAAGAAACCGTCATCCACGACCGCAGCAGCTCTGCACCGATCTTTGGCGCTATCATCGGTGGTGCACTCGGCAACGAGCTCGGGCATCATAAAAGTAACAAGCGGGTGGGCACCGTCGTCGGCGCGGTTCTTGGCGCAACAGTCGCAGCAGACATCTCTAGAGGCCGCAGTAACAGTCACTACGAAACCATCGATCGCTGTGAAACACAGCATCACCAAGAGTGGCGAGAAGAAGTTGTTGGCTATGATGTAAGCTATCGCTACCAAGGCGAGATTTATCACACCCGCTTGCCCTATAATCCGGGTAGGGAGATCGAAATCGAGGTGAACATCACACCCCGTGGTTAATGTAGATGTTTGGGAGTTCTATGAACCTTACTTCGCAACGTAAACTACCAATGCGAATATCCATTTTTCTCATTGCAGCCGTAATCGCGGTGCACAGCAATGCCAATCCGCTCGGTAACTTAGGTGGTCGCTTAGGTCTGCCCGACCGGGGCAAAGTCGAGCGCTTGGATGATCGCGGCCGCAGCAGACTAAGCGTGAATGAGGCAATTTCAATTGCCGAGCAACGCTATGGTGGCCGCGCCGTCGGAGCCAAAAAAATTAACAGCGGTAACGGTACGGCCTACAGTGTTCGCATACTGCAGGATAACGGCAAGATTAAAAATGTCATTATTAATGATTGAGCGAATTGAACCATGCGTATTCTGCTAGTCGAAGATGAAAGTTTACTGCTAGAGCAACTACACCGTAATTTTGAGCGTGCAGGCTATGCCTGTGATACGGCGGCAGATGGCAACGAGGGTTTATTTCTCGGCCAAGAAAACCCCTACGACCTAGCGGTGGTAGACCTGGGACTTCCCGGCATTGATGGCATAAGTATTATTAAGCAGTGGCGCAAAGAGGGTCGCAAATTCCCGGTTTTAATCCTCACCGCCAGAGATCGCTGGCAAGACAAGGTCGAGGGTCTAGAAGCCGGAGCGGACGACTACGTGGCAAAACCGTTCCAAATAGAAGAAGTGATGGCCAGAGCCAATGCCCTGATCCGTCGCTCAGCGGGTTTTGCCAGCCCACAATTACAATTTGGTTGCATCACTATCGATACCGGTGCAAAGCGTGCGCTGCTAAACAATACCGCCGTCGAACTAACGGCGTACGAGTACAATGCCCTTGAATATCTTGCAATGCGCAGCGGGCAAGTCGTTTCAAAAACCGATTTAACAGAACACTTATACGATCAGGATTTTGATCGCGACAGCAATGTGATCGAAGTATTTATTGCGCGCTTGCGGAAAAAAATTGACCCGGATAACGCGCTTAAGCCCATTTCGACCCTACGCGGTCGCGGCTATCGCTTTGAGCTAAGTGAAACCCAGCACTAAATGTGGGAGCGGCGCGGCAAGTCAATTACCAGGCGACTAATTGTTGCCAGCCTTAGCCTCATGGCACTGCTGTTGGGAGCAACTGGTATCGCAATAGATCGCGCGCATACCGTGAGCTTAATCAGCGCCGAACAAGATCAGCTCAGACTCCAATTCTTCGGTCTACTCGGCGCAATCGAGTGGCAAGACGGCACCATTGATATGGGTGACCGATTGAAAGACCCAAGATTTTGGCAGTTTCGCTCCGGCCTCTATGCGCAAATTCGACTTCGCAATGGCACGCCACTATGGCAGTCGGTATCCAGCGAAACAATTCCCCTACCAGCGCCCGAAAGCACACCACGTAGCGGTCAGGAATTATTTAGTGAGGCCAGCGTAGACAAGGAACCCTTCTTTGTATTTCAGTACCACGCTATTTGGGAGACCGAAGATGATCGCGAAGTCCCCTTACTTTTTTCACTCTACTCAAGCCAAAGCCCACTCATCAACGAACGTAGAAAATTCCAACATCAATTAAGTCTGTGGCTCGGCTTAGTACTGACAATATCCCTGATAGTCACTGCGCTCATTTTATACTGGGGACTGCGGCCACTGCGTGAATTAGCAATTGATCTAAAATTATTAGAGCGTGGCGACTCCACAAAACTCCGACCAAACTATCCACGCGAACTACAGGGCATTACCCATAACTTAAACCAATTGCTCGACAAAGAAAGGAAGCAGCGAGAGCGCTATAGAAATACCCTTGCAGATCTTGCCCACAGCCTTAAAACACCGCTTGCCATACTAAAAGGCAGTGGCGCAAAAGACCCCGCCACAGTGGAACAAATCGACCGCATGGACAATATTATCAATTACCAACTCAAACGCGCGGTAAGCAGTGGTAAACAAAACCTAAGTAGACGCATACAACTGCGTCCATTAATTGAGCGCCTGTGTAATACCCTCGCTAAAGTTCATCGAGATAAATCGCCACAATTTGAAATAACGTTAGACCCGTCATTGCTAATCGCAGTTGACGAACAAGACGCAATGGAAATGTTCGGCAACCTTCTCGACAATGCGAGCAAAGCCTGCACTGCTGCTATCGCCATACATTCCCATACCATCGACGGGTACACAGTAATCTGTATTGACGACGACGGTCCGGGTATCTCTAAGGAATATCGGGAGGAATTATTGCAACGAGGCAGCCGCGGCGATCAATACGGGCAAGGCCAAGGTCTCGGGCTAGCGATTGTTAGCGATATTATTCAGAGTTACGACGGCGAGATCAGCTTCAAAGATTCACGGCTTGGTGGCGTCTGCGCAGAAATCAAATTGCCTCGATAAACATTTGCAAAATCATGTGCAAAAAAAAGCCAGAGCATAGCTCTGGCTTTTTTTGCCGAGTAAAGAATTTACAGTGGAATAATCGCTAGAATATCGACAGGCAAAGCATCTAAACCGGGTATGCTTCCATTGCCGACCACACCGAGAATATCAATTGGAATGATATCTAACCCGGGCAAGCCGCCGGCTCCACCCAACAAACTCAGCGGATCAATGGGTAAGGCACCCAAAGACGGTAAACTAGGTAAGCCACCTGCTCCACCAAGAAGTGCAAGTGGATTAACAGGCAATGCGTCTAATCCAGGTAATCCACCACCAAGCAATGTTGTCGGATCAATCGGCAGAGCGTCTAAGCCGGGTAAGCCGCCACCCAAAACTGGCAAGTCGCCAAGCAAAGATAAAGGATCTACCGGTAGCGAACCCAGCCCCGGCAACCCACCAGCACCACCGGTCAAGCCACCAAGCTGATTATCGACTTGAGTTAAAATCCCAATGACTGGCGCCAAAGGGCCGGCCAAGCTAAAAGACGAAATTGACGCTAAGGCTACTGCTGCTGCAAGTTTTTTAGTATTGGTCATTATTATTTCCCTACATTGTCATACTACGAATTAAGCTTGAAGTTAACACAACCACTAAGCTCTTCTGTTGTAACCACGCAATCATCGTACGTAATAACACCTATAGTAAGTCGTGACGGGCATCACAAATTTTTTGCGCTTTGATGATTAAAACACCCTCTAATTCACACTAGATCAAATTTGCCAAATTGGAGCGCAACACCGACAATGTCCCAACACCGCCGAGATAATCATCACTATCTGCTACAATACGCCCCGTAGCACGCCGCAGAGCGCCACCCATTTTCATAGCGGCTAAAAAAACTGCAACCCTATTTCCCACAGGAGACCAAAATAACCATGTTGAGTATATCGCCGTCAGTGTCGATCCCCGACGACGAAATCGAACTGAGCGCCATTCGCGCGCAGGGTTCGGGCGGTCAAAACGTGAACAAAGTGTCGTCGGCAATCCATTTGCGCTTTGACATCAACGCCTCGTCGCTACCGGAGTTTCACAAGCAGAAACTATTGGCAAAAAGCGACCAACGAATAAACAAAGACGGCATTATCATAATCAAAGCACAGCAATTTCGGACTCAAGAAAAAAACCGTGACGATGCTCTATCAAGACTACGGGACCTTATTAAAGATGCCATTAAAACCCTGCCGCCGCGACGAGCGACCAAACCAACAAAGGGCTCGCAAAAACGGCGCATGGACAGCAAATCCCAACGCGGAAAAATCAAAGCACTGCGGGGCCGCATAGACGACTAGCCCGCAGTATTAAGCACCCCTCGGTTTTATCGTATAGCGCCCCTCAAGAATAACTTCCAGAATAGCAACAAGCTTACTCCGCAAAAACAAGGCGCTACTATGTACCTAGATGAAGACATAAAAAACTTCATGGAAACGCTGGTCGAAGAAGAGTTTTCAGCACAAAGCCTCAACAAGGCTTACGACCACGAATATCTCCAAGACCTATTTTGCATAACATTGAATCAACTAAAGCCCCATTACGTGCGCAACACCATAGACGTAAGAATTAACTTCACGTCAGCTGAGCGCAGCGACATATCAAAGAAAATAGCGGTCGCTATTAATGAAGGGCATAAAATCTTGAATTCTGGCAGACGCTCGGCAGAGCGCGATTAAATACAAGCGCTTATCAATGGGGTCTGAGTCATTGATTTTGATTTTCTCGGAATACTACCGACTTCCCATCTCCTCCTCGCCTCAAAGGCGCAGACCGTCGCCCGGTTTTAGCTTCAATCTGCGCCCTAAACGGTCACTACCCAAAACCCACGCCTTGTTTGTTGCTTCACGTATCGCCGTCAAGTCACGCTCAGGCATCCTGCCTCGAAACAACACGCCGTAAGCACTCTGTCTCTCCTCATCTATTATACCTAACTGGGTATATATCGGATGTGGCGTCGATAACTGAATTGGCTTAGCCAAAGCATTCCCCTGATAACTAGACCAAGGGTATTCAATGATTCGTTCAATCTAAGTTACAAGTAGAAATAGATATTACAACGGTAATCAGCCTCTTCAACGGTGTCGTAATACTTCGGCGTTTTGTATTTATCACCAAGCCCAGCCTTTATGTCTTTTTCTTTCTGCACCGTATAAGCATTTAACTTTACCATTTTCTTTTCTATCGTGGCCTTTGTTTCCTCATCATAGTAATGTTCGAAAATATAGCCACCACAATCTTTAGTCCCTTGGCCCATCGCATGCTTACGCTTCATTACCCAAGATAAAGCCAAACTTTCATCAGACAGAACACTTACATAAATATGCCCCCAAAATCCTTTAGGTACAGCGGATTCTACGTCGATTTTTTTTTCTATCCAAATTCCATCTGACGCCGTCTTCCAACGTACTACGAGATATTCAGGGGCGCGCAAAGCATCCAAAGCACCAATACTCAAGTGTCGATTTTTCCGAATAGGAGGGGATGATGAGGAAAGATAATATACGACTCTATCTTTTTCATCATGCATCTCCACTTGATAAACCTCAGAATCGCTTTGATTATGAACAATAAAGCCAAAAAGCTTCGTTTGTTGCATCACGCAACCAGTGCATAACATGACAACAAACACTCCAAAGCCGTATATTTCAATTATTTTCATTATTGCACCGTGATATTCACATTTTGCTGTAGCCACTGTCGATACTGATCCATATCGATGGTACCTCGCTGGTTGTCGTTGCGGTTTTCGTTAATCATTGAGGAAAGGTCAGGAAACTGCGGTGTGGTTCGCTGCCTTTCCTCTGGACTTAAAGGCTCCCATTGAACACAAGGACCTTTGTAGCGGCGCTCGCACTTCCTACCTGATGTACTAAAAGGATCGTTGGGGTAATAAATAGCCCGATCTGCGTCAAGCCAGTCGCTAAGTAATTCTCGCTCATCATGAAGTACCGGATCAATAACCGTTTGATGCTCCACCGATAGGGAGCCAAGATTTACCCCAGCATTCACGGCCTGCTGGTACATCCATTGCAGGGCAACATCGGACAAATCACTATCGGCATAGCCGCCACCAATGTCAGAATGAGCACCGATAAAGCCTTGTTCTACAACATTACCAGAAGTGATCGTTGCACCCGCCACCGGCGATACAGACGATAGCGGAAATAGCGGCCGATGCTCATTCAATGCAACAGCCTGAGCCACTTGACCAATACGTGAATCAATTGAAAAATCGTACCCCAGATCAGCACTATTACCCGCTAACCCCATTGAGCCCACCGTGTCAAAGAGACCCATAAAACGGATATTGATCGGGTTGCAATCGGTGACGATGTCGCCCCAAAAATCTGCATCGATACGTTCAAATACCTCATTAGCAAACTCCCGCGCTGCCGCTGCGCCGCGACTAAAGCCGACAATATCGATCACACGATCCCATGAATCATTTTCTAATAATATACCTACCTGATCTAGAGCATCATTAATACGCTGCCTGGAACCTAGGCCAGTAGAGCCGCCAACTACGTAGTCAACCCAACCAGCGGTACCCACCCCCGATCGATAAAAAACATCGGAATCAGAATAACCCGTTTTGTAATAATCTCGAAAATGCGCCACATTGGTTGCTGCATTGGCGTTAAACCCGCCCAAGTTCTCAGAGTCATTCCCCGTCCCATCAAAGGCAAATAAAAACAGGCCCCAGGGATCGGTATTAGCCACCGGGTTGGCCATGGCATAGGCAAAGGTGTTGGCACCTCCCATTATTCCGATAGGGTCACTTTGGGTATAGCGGCCTGTTTCCGGATCATAATAGCGATGGTAGTTGTAATGCAGGCCGCTTTCCTCATCAAAATACTGGCCAGCAAAACGCAGATTGAGGTTGGTGAAAGTACTGTCGCCGTCAGGATCTTCATCAGGCAGCCCCACGCCGAACGCATCGCTCTGCCACTGCCAAACCGCTGTTTGATCCTGATTTGTGGCCAGCCGAGGTGTGTTAAGGTGGTCGCTATGCAGGTAGGTAATGATCGGAACTTGCTCACCTTGCTGGTCGATCATCGCAACAGGCATACGCTGCCACCAAAGGTAAAAACGGTTGCTCTGCACCCCATCCTTAGGACTCCAAATCGTTTCCCCCAGTAACTGCCCATCATAATTATAGTGAAAGACAGTATGTTTTGGCCCCTGTTCAGTCATCGCAAGTTTATGCGTGCGCTGCCCCAAACTATTGTATGCGTAGGTCGATTTTAGTCGCCGATTGACGTACACCGCGACCAATTGGTTGATTTGGTTATAGACGTATCGGCGATCTCGACGGGGATGTGACTCAATCAGTGTGCTCCCGTTTCCGCTCAGTAATAATTGCGTGCCGCCGTATGTCTTAATGTGACTACTTTTTATTGAATAGTCTGAACTAATACTTGCCTGTTGATCACCCAAAGATAAGTACTGTGCCAGCCGATTGCCAACGGCATCGTACTTGTATTCTTTAGTGGGCAAGCGGTCTTCGGCAGGCATCTCTGCCACTAGACGTGCTAACGCATCGTAACGGTAATGCGTGCTAGGCTCCCCCACCTTGCCGTGGGTATCAATGAGTTCGATCTGGTTGCGCGTGTCGTAATGATAGTTCTGTTGCCGCAATAGAGCGTCGACCTGAGTATTTTTCAGATATTGTCTAGTTAACCTGCCGTCTAGATCATAGTTGGCACTTGCTTCAGCGCCATTCCCGTAACGCCACGCCGCCGGTGTATCTCCCAAGGCGTAAATAACTTTGTCGATTATCGTTTGCCGAAAACCTGAGCGCTGGTAATAAATTTTGCTTACGCGTTCTCGGTCATAGCTAAATCGTTGCCGGTCACCGCTGGGAAGCTGTATGTAGTCCAACAGACCTTTGCGGTTGTAGTGGTAACCCACACTAAAATTTGCTGTTTGACCGTTGAGCGTAAAAGCGCGCACTTCGTTGGTCAGACGACCAAGGAAGTCGTAACTGTAATCAATGGTGCCACTGGCATCTTTAATGTGGGTAAGCTGCCCGATACCTCGGCCGTGTTCTGCATCCGTACTGTCATAGCTATAGGCAACATCATTTCCAGTATCTGGGTAGTCAATAGCAACAAGACGACTGGCGAGATCATAGCGATACTCTGTGACCATTTGCGCGGAATCCGCCTCTGCAAGTGTAGCGCCACCCCGCGTCCGAATTTTATTGCCCGCACTATCATAATGATGCAGTAGCACGCCCGTATCGGGGCTTTGCATCATGACTATGTCGCCAAAGCCATTGTAAAAGTAGCGAGTCTGCTGGCCTTCGGCATCGGTAATACTGGCCACCCGGCCCTGCAAACTGTAGTCAATAATGGTTTTACCCTGCAAGGCATTCAGGGTTTGGGTGAGCCGACCCAAGCCATCGTATTGCTGAAGGGACGGCTGGTCATTACCCTCCTTCCGCATACTCAGTAATTGCCCGCTTTTGGTGTAGCGGATATCGGTTCGCTGGCCGTATTGACCCAAAACGGAAATCACCCTCCCAAGCGAATCCAGTTGCCGATCGAACTGCCGTACCGGCAAGCCATGACTATCATAAGCAGTTTTCTCCTGCCATTGTCCGCTGACCGGCGAAGGAGTAATGCTCAACATCTCCCCCCTATGATTGACCACCCCAGTCAATTGCCTTGCGGCATTGTAATCAAATTGCTGCCAACTGCCGTCGGGCAGGGTGAGCTTTTGTAGCAGGCCATTGCGGTCGATGTCCAGGTCGAGGGCTTCTTCAAGATCACCGCCCCGGCGGGTCAGGGTATCCAGATGACGGTGAGCATCGTAGCTGAGGCTGACCTGGATGCCGTTGGGGAGTTCGGCTGCCGTAACTTGGCCGTGGCGGTTGTAGGCGGTGAGGTGGGTGGTCTGGCCCAGAGGGTTGGCGATGGACTGGATCAGGCCCTGAGGATTGTAGGTGATGCGGGTGATGTCGTCGCTGCCGTCGTCTTGGGCTGGCAGAGGACCATTGATTTCCACTTCTTTGGGCTGAGCTAGATTGTCTTGAGTGAAATAGTAAGAGTAGCGCCAAGTACGTTGCTGGCCATAGGTGCGGTAAGGCTGCTCTTGTTGGCTGAGGTCGGTATCAGTACGGGTAAGTAGTCGGCCTGCGTCGCTGTAGTGAAACTCACGTTTGAGGTAGGTCTGCCATTCGCCAATGATATAAGTGCTGTAGGTAGCCTCGGTAACCAACGGCAGATCGGGGTGCCATTGTTGTTCAATACGGCGGGCGCCTTCTTCTGGCAGCCATTGACCCGCGTGTTTAGCGAGACCGTCCTCTCGCTGTTCTACCAACCCCCGCTCGTTGCGGGTATAGCGGGCGGCGTGGCCACTGGCATCCACCGCCAGCTTAAGAAAACCCAGAGGATTGTAGCGATGATCCTGGCGGGTTTCCGGGCAGGTGGGGGTGGCCTGGCCATCGGCGCGCACCAAACGGCGGTAGCCAGGCCGGGCAGCTTCGAGATGGAAAACCGTCGTTCGCCCAGCGGCATTGACCATGGCAACAGTGCCATCACGGCGATAATCGAAGGTAAGCTTCTCGGCACCCTCGCCGTGTTGGCTGAGTACAGCCCGGCCTAAATGATCATAAGCCCAGGTAGCGTAGCGCTGGCCTTCAGCATCGGTAAGTCCGGTCAGGGCATGGGCAAAGCGGCTGTCTTCATAGTGGTAGGTGGCAGTGTTATCGCTAAACACCGCCCTCACGCTGGCCCAGAGACCGGGGCCGCTACGCTGATACGCTTGCAGGTTACCCGCATGGCTGTATTGGAAGCGCAGCTGGTCGCCATCCGGCAGGCTGACACGGCTCAGCCAATGCTGCTGGTAATGCAGTTGCAGCGCTGGGCCACGGCTGTCGGTAATGCTGGCCAGGCGCCCTTGTTCATTGTAGGCCAGAGTATGGGTGATACCATTGGGGTAGCGGACGTTTTGTAGCTGCCCCAGGGAATCGTAGCGTTCCACCACGCCATTAACGGTGGTGTAAAGCCAGCCGTCATCCGCTTCAATGAGTTGGTCCACCACGCCATCGCCCTGCCAGTGGCCACCATCTTGGTTAAATACATAAACAGCGCCATCGTCACGCAACATCTTGAGGGTATTGCTGTGTGGCGATGGCCTTGGTGGTGTGACTGTGGTAGCAACGTCTTCTGGCTTTTCCAGTGAGCGCGGCAGTATGACTTGACGACTGTAACTGTGGCGCCAACCGTAACCCAGCGCACTGCGGATGGGGCTTTGCAGGCTGTTGTAGTAACGCTCAAAGACCAGAGGGGTGGCACCGGCATGACGGTAGTCAAATTCCCGCTGAAATTTGTTGCCGGTGCCAATATCAATTGGGTTGCCGAAGGCGGTGTTAGTGGAGGCAACTGACGAGGCCGAGGGTGAACTTAAAGGGTCGCCACTGCCTCCGCCCGTGTCTGCGGCACAGGACTGCCCCCCACCAGGATTGGGATTAAAAGGGTCTTCACTGTCGGGGTTGTCATCATCGCCGCCAATGCCGCCGACACCGCCATCCTCAGATTCGCCACCGGAGCCGTCCTGGCCATCACTGCCCTCACCCGCCGAAGGCCCACCACTGCCGCCGGAACCGCTACCGCCACCTATCGGTGCCAGACCCGCTGTATCCTTGGGATAAAACCAGCCCTGATAGTAGTTGGAGGCCAACTGGCTGGCCATTTCTCCCACATGCTGTTGCAGTGCGGGACCATAGCTTTGCACGCCGGCCAAGCCAACCAATACCCCAATGGACAGAATGGGCAGGTATTCCGCCATTACTGCGCCGCAGATCGCACGCCGTGGCTTGCGTATGGATATACCCAGTATGTTTAATAGCCGAGTTAGCATGGCCAAGTCCCTTTGTTTGCCGGAGGCCAGTGACCTCACCATTCTTTCGAAGGTTTCCGTTCCTTCTCATTAAATCCTTACTTTCATCAACAGGAGGCTTCTGCGCTCTATTCTTGAGGACTAGAGCCGAGCAGTTGCACAGTAACACGCCGATTCTGCTCCCGCCCCGCCGCGAAACGATTATCCGCGTAGGGATTTGCCTCACCCTGTGCCAGCCGTTCAATGTGTAAGCTGTCCAGACCAGCCTGTGATTTTAGCTCGGCGGCGACATGATCCGCCCTGCGCATCGCCAGCGCACGATTGTAAGCCGGCGCGCCATGATTATCGGCATGGCCGGTAATCACCACTTTGCTAACGTTTTCGCGCTGAATCTTTGCCGCCAAGGCGGTGAGTTCGCGCCTGGACTGTTCAAGCAAGTGAGTACTGTCGTATAGAAAGAACAACGATACCCTGTCATCGTCAGCGGCTTGATTTGCAGGCTGAAACGGCGAACTGACAGGCCCGACCAGCCTCAGGAATGAACGTGGCTGGTCATCCAGCTCCACTATATAGAACTGGGCGTAGTACTCTGCATTGCCCGACCCCGTGGCCTTGGCCAACAGATAGTGTTGGGTATCCTCCTTACCAAGCAGCTTGTCGCTAAGATACAACTGCCAGCCGCTTATATCACCGCATTGAAGGTAATCACAGCGGTAGAGCGTTTCAAATTTCAGGCGCTCCAACTGCCGCTCGACATCCCTGTATAAGGGTAGGGCCGTAGTACCAGGCTTGTGGTCGACAATACGTACGGAACTCTGCGCCTCTAGCTGGAGAACCTGTTGAGCCTGATAGCCTTCCGCGCCGTCCTCTGTGCGCAGATACTGGATTTCGCCCGACACCAACTCCAGCATTTTGTGTTGCCGGGTGGATTGATAGAACACTTTGCCAGACGAAAGGCTGCTATAAAGCACGCTTTGATAGGGATCGGCAAAGGCAACTTTCAGGCAACATAACAGTAAAATGGAGACAAGTTTTTTCATACTGGCACCGGATATATTCCTCATTGTCACATGCTACAAGTCATGACCACCCGGGTAAGAAACCCGAGGCTGTCGCGTGCGTTTGCGTTATATACAGGTGCAACCAGCGGAAAAGGCGGTTCCCGGGACACAAACTGCCGGTAAAGCACCTGCAGCTTATCGAAGGTTTCGGCCCGGTATTTTGCAATCGCCTGGGCGCAAGCGGGACCAGCCATCAATGTGGTCGCTAGCGTTTGTTTCTTTAACGCAATGATATTTGCCAATGCACGGTCCGCTTCACGATGGTAATCACGCACCACACCAGGGTTTATGTACTGCAGTTGATACGCAGGCTGCTGCCTCTTGCGATCCAGCTCTTCAGCAACCAGTTCGCCTTCCTTTTGGGCCGCCACCCCCAGCGCACTATCCATCTCCGCCAGCTGGGAAAGTACTTGCTGCGAATCTGCCGACCATGCCGGCAGGCTTAATAAGCAGAAAAAAACCACCCTAAAAATTCTCACAATTCACCCCCGCCTCTTCATCACCTTCACACCGGAACCCCGACTGCATACGTATAACCGTGTGCCCCACAACGGGGATAAAATAGCGATTTTCGCCAAACGCCGCCGTCATGATTTCACAAGCTTGCCAATCAGCTTCTGCGGCATTTACCGCTCGCAATGTACGCCAGATAATAAAGTTGGCCACAGGCACTTCCAGGTCGTAACAGTAACGCGAGCGGACACTCAGCAAATTGGCATCCATCAAGTTCACCTTGCTGCCATCAACGGTGTGAAGAGAGGAATCCCTCGCGTCAAGATTGTCCACCGGAATCTCGAACACACTCTTCACCGCGGGTTTGAAAGCGCCACCATAGTCGCTGAACGGACATCCCGCCCCGGAACACGGCTCAAGGTCTTTAACGGGCACGGCAAAATAATCGAAGACTTCCCTGCTTGGCCAGACCACCTCTATGGGTTTGTAAGTATGGGACGTGGCCAACGCCACTTTGGAAGCCAGCAATTTTGCCTGATCCGGACTGTCAAAAAGCCCCTCTGTGGTGCTACCACTGCGAAGTTCCGGCCTGATCTGCCCCAACGCCACCATCCGAGACCAGAACACCCGCTCCATTTTAGCCATGTAACCATGATTTAACGCTCCGGATCGGGCAGCTAGGAAAGTAGCGTTATTAACCGTGGCCTTGCCCCGATACACGAGCGCAATTTGAACTATGCCCATCACCATGATTACCACCAGAGGAAAAGCTATCAGCATTTCCGGCAGGGCTTGACCCCGCTGCGAGGGGTGACTGTTCAACATCAAACTCGGCATCTACTGGCCAGTAATGGCCGTAATCAGGCCATCCTTGAGCAAGAGGAAATTGCGTTCGTATTCGGGGTTGTCCACCGCCGTGCGCTGATACCCTTCATCGGCAAGACTCATCGCCTCCTTTACTTTTAGCAGGGCGAGGTTGTACCAGGCCTTGGCAACAGAGGAATCAATATTGATGCAACGCCGATACATTCTGTCGGCCGCCGGATACTGGCCAGTACGAACATAAATATTTCCAAGCATGAAATGTACGTCGTAGTTGTCTTCGATCCGGTCACTTAGCTTGAGCAGCACACGCTCGGCATCACTATACAAAGCACGATCGTAATAGGACTGCGCCTCTACCATTGGACTCTGTGGCTTTACATTCGCCGCCGTGGCGCTACACGCGGAAATACCAAGTATCATGAGCAATACCGTTACCGGTCTAAAAATCCACAACATCACCTACCTCCAATTTTTGATTCAACACACCCGCTCCGGACTCGAGAACATAATAAGAACCGGGACATGCCAAGGTTTTAAAAGGGGCGACCGAATCATGGCAAGCCAACACCTTGCGAGACGAATCCAAAAAGACAATACGCAAAGGTCTATTCATAAAAAAAGTATGAATGGATGAACACGGGTATATCACTACCGCTCCCCGCCTTTTAGCCTCCGGCGAAAACATCCCGAGCAAGCGCGACAAAAATCGATTGGCATGAACAGGTGGCGGAGCAAGCTGGATCACGGGCGTTGATGTCGTCATTAAAACGCCTCCATTAATTTCATGCCTATGGGGAAAAAGATAATGATGAACGTGGTTGGAAATATGAACACCACCAAAGGGAAGATCAGTTTTACCGGCGCTTCCATCGCCAGTTTTTCTGCCTTTTGAAATCGCTCAATACGGCGCTGATCAGCTTGGACCTTTAAAGCATCGCCAATAGACGCGCCGGTTTTTTCTGCCTGAATCACGGTGGTAACAAATGCGTTGATTTCGGAAAGTGACAACCTATCTGCCATCAGACGGAAAGCCTCGCTCCGCGGCACACCGGCACGCAAGTCTCGCATACACTTTTTAAATTCGGTTTTAAGGGGAGACTCCGGCCCTTTATCTACAGACTGCGCGATCGCACTACTCATATTCAGGCCTGCCTGAGTGGCCATGGTGAGAAAATCCAGGTACACCGGTAGCGACTTCACCAGCTCACGCTCCCTTCGTTTCTTAAAATCATTTACGCTGATAAGCGGCATAAGAAAGCCAAGCAGAAAACCTGTTGCTACATACAGGTAATCAATTGCCCCCAGCATATAGCCACACAAAGCCGCTACACCAGCCATCACAGTGGCGGCGGTCAATTGCAGTCCAAAATACTGAGTTGAACCCATCATGTAATTTAGCCCCGCCCGCTCTAGATGCTTTTTATAAAACACCAGCCACTCTACCGGCAGTTTGTCGCCAACATAGTAGGAAAACATATTCACAATGGGCCATACCCGTCTTAAAGATTTTGGCAATGGATCCAGATAATCGCGCTCATCACCGGGTACTTCCTCCCGAATACCGTATATAGACACATACATCACAACGATAGAAACTGGCACCATAGCTATCGCCATATATTTAAAAAGAATCTCATCAAACATCGATATTCACTATTTTCTTGATGGTTTTGTAGCCAAGAAATTCAAGAACAACAATCACAAAACACGCTATCCAGCCACGCCAATCGGTATACAGTTTGGCCATTGTTTCAGGTTCTATCAGATAGATAGCAAAGCCCACGCCAATGGGGAGCAGGGTCATCACCCAGCCCTGCAGGGTACCCATCGCGGTAAGGCTTTTAATTTTTCCTTCCATTTCGGCACGCCTGCGAATGGTATCCGAGAGCCTGAACAACACCTCTGACAGGCTACCACCCACTTCCCTGGAAATTTTCATTCCGGCCACAACCAATTCGAGATCAGAAATCGGAACCCGACGATACATATTGTCAAGCGCAGAATTAAAATCGACGCCTAGCTTCAATTCATTCAGGAACAGGCCAAACTCCTGACCAAGGGGGCCGTTGTTCTCATTTACAACTATAGTGAGCGCACCGCTAAGGTTAACCCCCGACTTCAACATACCCGCTGTCGCCATCAATGCATCCGGAAGATCCCTATTAAATTTTTTATAACGGCGATTTTTTAGTATCGTCACCACCTTGGCGGGTGTCAGGAGCACCAGCAAACCAAGCACGATTGACGTCCATACCGAACTACTAATGATGTAAACCAAAAGCGCAATAATGACGAACGCCGCCGCACTGATATATTTAATGGTTTTGTCATCGATAAAAATAAAAATTTCATGCAGTGAAACCGTAGTGACATCTTTTACCTGTTCGTCATACTGGCTGATTGCGGAACGGGTACTCCCTCCCACGGAATAGATAACTGCCAGCAGCGCCAGAAAAGACAGCGTTGCCACCAGAGCGGGAAACATCATCAACCCGCCTGCCGCCTGGAGAAAATATCCAGATCCACTGCTATGCCCCTCGCTGCCAGCTGTTCGTAGAACTCTGGCACCTGCCCCATGGCTTCAAATTGACCGATGACACGACCGTCTTCGTTATAGCCCGATTGCGTAAAACGAAATATTTCAGAAAGTTGGACAATATTCCCCTCAACACCAGTGACTTCCGATATGGATGTGATTTTCCTGGAACCACAGGCAAAGCGTGTCTGCTGTACGATAATATCCACCGCGGAGGCAATTTGTTCGCGAATGGCCGCCACCGGAAGGTCCATGCCCGACATCAATACAAGTACTTCCAGCCTGGAAATACAGTCCCTGGGCGAGTTGGAGTGAACCGTTGTCAATGATCCATCATGACCGGTATTCATCGCCTGCAGCATGTCCAGCGCCTCGCCGCTGCGACACTCCCCAACAACTATCCGGTCAGGCCGCATACGAAGACAGTTTTTCACCAAGTCCCGAATCGTCACCGCACCGGATCCTTCCTGATTTGGAGGGCGAGCCTCCAGTGACACCACATGAGGCTTGTTGAGCTTCAACTCGGCCGCATCCTCAACCGTGACGATTCTCTCGCTATCAGGAATAAAGTTAGACAAGGCATTCAGCAGGGTTGTCTTCCCCGACCCCGTGCCGCCAGAAATAATAATATTCAGGCGCTGATTAACCGCGATATCCAAAAAGTCAGCCATTTCTTTATTCAGCGAAGAAAAGCCGATCAAATGTCCAATCGTCAACTTCTCCTGCATAAATTTTCGTATGGTGATAGTCGGCCCTTTTAGTGCTAGAGGAGGAATTATCGCATTAACCCTCGAACCGTCCTTCAATCTCGCGTCCACCATGGGTGAGCTTTCGTCTATCCGTCGGCCTAATGGCGTGACGATTCTTTCAATGGCACTGAGAACCGCCTTGTCATCGCTAAAACAGATGTCGGATTTTATGAGGCGCCCGCCCTCTTCGTAGTACACTTCATCACAGGAATTCACCATGACTTCACTAATGTCATTGCGGGCCAAAAGCTCTTCCAGCGGCCCCAGCCCAACGGCCTCATCCAGCACCTGTCTAGCAAGGTCACTCTTGGACAAGACACGGGGGAAATCAGCTGACTTTGCGATAGCTTCCGAGATAATTTCCGCCGATAAAGCTCTTAACTCGACATCGTTCAACGTCGAGATATTCGTTCTTCTTAGATCCATTGTTTTGAGCAAAGAGGCGTGAATCTTTAGTTTCCAGGCCCGTATCAGCTCCCGACGCTCAGCGTCGTCATTTGGCATCAGGCTTGAAGCTTCGATATTTATCTTTTCTTTCTCGATGGGAACAGCGCTCGTCGCCAGTGCAGGCTCCACGGGGACTACACCACCCAGAAGCTTCTCAGGCTCAGCTTTAATGGCGAAATCTTCAAGCATGATTATATAATCGCCAATGCCAATTTTGTCGCCTTGTCGAAGCGGGCCATACTCACCCATGATGCGGGTGGCATTAACATAAATCGGATACTTTTGGTCTGCCTCCCTGACAAACACGCCCCCGGAAAGTTTGTTGACCTCTGCGTGACACTTCGAAACCTTCCAACCACTCAGATCAACCAAACAGGCGGAGCCTTTGCCAATCAGGAATGAGTCCGCCTCGCAAAACAGTTTTCCGACCATTGTTCCCTTTTTGGTTTGCACAAGAACCTTCATAGCTATTCCATTAATGCAGCGTCAACGGTGATATGGGCCTGGTTTTCCCTAAGCATTTCGGTAGCAAACGAGCTTAACGCCCGGTCGGTTTCATCGCCTGGGCTGATAAGTTTTGGCGTTAACAACACCACCACCTGCTTGTTATCCGAGTCCTTGTCCTCGACGCCAAAAAGATATTTTAAAATAGGAATTTTACTCAGACCGGGGATACCCGATGTCGCTTCAGAGTCTGCTGTTGCAAACAGTCCCGAAATTGCTACGGTTTGATTGGCTTCAAGCTGAACAACTGTTTGGGTCTTTCTGTTTCTGGTACCGGGAACACCGTTAACGGTCACAGATGGATCTATGTCACTGAGGTCAACGGTAACCTCCATATTGATAATACCGTCATCAATAGTAGGCGATACTTGCAATATCACCCCATAGTCCTGACGTTCGACTGTTGTCGCTCCCAGCGCATTGATGACGGGAATGGGGAATTGCCCGCCTATGTGGAACGATGCCGATTCACCGCTGACCGCAGTGAGCTTCGGCGCGCTGAGTATTCTCGCCTGCCCGGAACTTTGAAGAAAATTAAGGGTAGAGGCAAGATGGGAAGTAATACCGAAATACTGGAAGAAACTACTATCACCAAACGGAATGGCGTTAATAATACCTTCATTTGTTCCATCGGGATCTTCCTGAAATATCCTGAATCTACCTGGCGTTATATCTTTGTGAAAACCGTATATCGGACCCGATGTTGCCGTATCCCATTCGATCCCCAGCTTTTGGACGTCATTATCATTGATCTCAACCAATACCGCATCAACACGAATAATCGGATTTCTTTTAAAGGGACGTTCTTCGAGTATAAAAATAGCATCCGGCGTTAGTGCTCTTACTGCTTCAATGCTGGCCATGTTATTTTTATTAATCTTGCCCTCTACAACCAGTCGGCTATCCATAGAATAAACCTTCAGTCCTGAGATTTTAGCTGTCAGGGCTCTCGCCATGCGCACGCTCTCTGACACGTAGCGATTTTGAACATTAATTTTATAGAGAAGCTTCCGTCCGCCATTACGCCAGATTTGCATGCTGGACTCACCAGGCTCCAACCCAACTATCATCAACTCGCCATTCTCCAGTGTTTTGTACCCTACTTTACTGGGGTCTCCAATAGCCACATGAGTTAAGCCGTTGATCTGGAGTGTTCTCACTTCACCTACTTCTATAGGCATATTACTGGGATAATCTGCATAGCCCAGAGCCGGAAATAGCAAAAGGCATAATCCGAAAATCGCGGGAATCTTTATAAAAAATTGCAACACCCTCTCCTTACTCATGCATTTCTGCCAAGTCATTCCCTGACTCCTGACGAGCTTGATCTACCAACTGATCCCCGCTCAACACCTTGACCAATCTGCCCTTGGCGTTTCTTACCGCCGCGCCGGGTTCTCTTTCTGTACTGGTGACCAGAACAAAATCCTGGTAAGTATTTATAACCCCTTCCGCTGAAGTACCAGCGTACACAGTAACTGCCCCCGAGCCAGTTGGCGATATATTGTAAGTAGCGGATTTAACATCTTTGTCGTTTCTCAAAAGGAAAACCAATTGATACTTTATTTGAGCTTCGTAAATCGACTGTACGTACTCACCTGCGACACCCAATGTGACGGTGGAATATTGCGCATTTTTATACATGCCCCGAACTTTTGGATCGGCCACAGAAAAATTACCCGTAGAGAGAACCCGAACACGATCCAATATCAGCTCGAATGCCGCGCCTTTATTTTTTATGACGCCAAGATCTATGTAGTCCCCTGCCTCAAGCATATGTGCAATACTGCTAACACCATCCACTTCCAACGTAACGGCTCTCTCGCCAAAGGCGAGCAAGTCTGAAAATTTATCAATTCTAGAAACCCCTTCAACCATATATCGCAGCAGGGGCTTTCCCTTTGACATCGGCGCCGATAAATATTTTTCCTCCACGTCCGGATAGGACGTCGGATAGATGACGCCATCGGGAACATATTCACTCGGTATGCTTTTAATCATCATAGTGTCCAGGTCGACCCTTGCCCCGACGGGCAAATCTATTTTCGCCACCACCACATCCACCAGCCTCGCCTCAGACCTGATTTTCTCCCGCAGCCCTTTTTCCCTTACCTCAAAGTAATATCTGGTAAGGAAGAACGCGGCAACCGCACAACAGAGCGCCAGTATCAGTGCAATAGGGTATCGATATTTCGCAATGGACATAGACAGACGTCACTCGTCGACGGGCTGAGAAACAACATACTCATAACCCTTGTAGTTTTTTTGAAAAGACTCGACCAGCACACCAATGATTGCTCGGCCCCCAAAAACCTCTATCGGCGTAAATAAGACCGCCACTACGACCAATGTACCTACAATGTATTCGGGCAAAGCCTGCCCTCGCTGCTCTTTCATTTCTGAGTACATTTTATTTTTCCTGCCATACACCCACAATTCTCGTTGACCCATCCGAATCACTAATCGCAAATTCCAATTGCTGACTTTTATCTTCAGCGCTCACGTATGATAAAAAAATCATACCGCTCTCAGCCCGCTTGATATTTTTTCTACTCACAAGAAAGCCCTCTTCCGAATAATGCTTCTCTAATATTTGAGCTGTTTTTTCGATCGAATTGCTGGAATCAATCCAGTATGTTTCGGACCGCCTTCCCGCATCGACGGATTCCACAACTGACAAAATACTCATACCTGAGAGTAATTTAACTTTATTGACGGCATGTCCCTGCCGATTCTTATCGAGCATTTTCGGTAATGACGAGATGCCCAAAAGAACTCGAATTCCCTTGATACCCTCTTCATGGTACTGAACGGTAAAGTTGTATCCATCTTCAATATGGGAAAGTACATCCCAGTCTCCGAGCTCCATCAGTATAAAAGGCGGTTGTTCATCATCCGCTCCGCGCCGCCAAAGTTCAGAATAGAAATCCAAGAGTGGTTGTTCACCACTGCGCCAGAAATATTCGTATGCCCTTACCGGTATACCATTCACCTGCATTTTTTCTCCCACAACACTGACAGACACCCCGCTGGGCACCGGCAATGTATCTGGCCAGGCCCAGCTATGACATGGCGCCAAGATACAGATAATTATCGCTATACCCCGAGATTGAGATACGCTTCTCATCACATTAAAAGCAGGCCAATTCGCGATCATTCCCGCCCCTCAGCACCCGACTACAGGGCACCACATCGCCCTCGACATATCCGGGTTTGAATCCACCCCATTCCTCAAAGCCAATCAATTCAGCGAAATTTGGCATGCTGTCAAAAACGGCATTGTCGAAAGCTTTTTCTCCAAAAACACTATTTTCAATGGCTTCTTTTAAACGGCTGTCAGTAACTTTTCTCCAAGCTTGTGCATAAATAGCATTTTTAGAATACGTTTCGATCGGATCCTCAAGGCTAAGACGGCTTGTGTTTATGAATGGTATATTCACCTCTACCGAATGCATTCCATCCGACTCCAGATTGAACCCGACAATGCCGTTATCCAATGCCGCCTGCCGCCATTGATGAATTTCAGAATCAGGATCACTATTACGGTGTGATGTAGATGAGAAGGAGCTATCCGATTCCACCAGCGCAGTTTCATATTTTCCGGCTTCTGAATAGAGATAGAGCGGATCCACTCGATCCTTATCAAGATTTGTTGATTTGAGGTCTTTCTCACTGTCAACGTCCTTGTGAAGACCGTACAGAAATCGCTTGTTTATTTCGTTACTAATTTCTGAGGGACTTTTAGTGGTACTAATGCTCTCCCACGCCACATACCTGGCCGCTTCATGTGCCCGGTGCTGCAAATCGCCCACCTTCCCCAGGTACACAATCAGAAATAGCACTGGCACCAATACAAAAGTGGCAGCCACCAATATTTCCAGCAATGCCTGCCCTCGTTCTCCGCTCGCCATGTTCACAGTTCCTGCAAGGCATTTAGAGAGACAGATTCGCCGATATCTATTTTATCCAATCGGGCCTCCCAGAATGGATTGTAGGCGTTACCATATTCCACTCTGCCATCACTACGCTTCGATTCGGCGCGAATCCATTTGTCGTTGCTGCGCTTGAAATATATCGCTGCCGCAGAAGCGCCGTGCAGGGCATCGTTTTGCGCGCCTTTTTCGCGCTCTAAACTTAAATTATCTGATGTGGCAAGAATTTTTCGGTAGGTTTTAAGTTTTCCACGCTCCTTCCTGAGGTAGATAAAAACGTGGTCCGTCTCGTTCACATACCCTTCTTTTTTTAAGTTGAAAAAGGGTGTCAACCCAACACCCTGCTCGGTACCTTGAGAGACGTCCGAGTCAAATTCATTACTTAATTCGTAGCAATTCAGAGCCGTTACGTCCATTAGCTTGAATGCACCGCTATTCTGCGATTTACTCCCACCGCCATAGCCTCTCTCGATATCAGGGTCAGTGCAGGCAGACCCTCTGGGATTTTTATTCCAATATGACTTCCCTTCATGTATCACGTGGTGGCATTTACTGCATTCGTTGCCGACATAGGCGTGACCAACACCCAACTTAACTCTCTCCTTATGACCGGTAGATTTAACACTGCCCTTCCAATCGAGGTAGCGAGTTTCGGCATGAATGGAGATGGCATCTATTGCAGACCAGGTTGTAAACGGGGTGCTGTTTTGCACGTCGGGAGTATCTCCCCCCATGACCGTAGACCCGGATCGCTCTATTGTCAGCGTTGAATACAAAGGTACGCCGCTGACTGCGACCGCGGGAGTGCCTGGCAAAATAATTTTTTCCGGCATACCGGGAAAGGTAAATCGGTAAGTCCTGTTTGAAGAGAATTCGTCCCGTGACGCCATAGTGACATTTCTGAATTGGCGGCACCTTGAAACGGTTTCCTTATTGGCCCTACCACCATCCCGAACTTTATTGGCTTCACCTCTGCAGTCGTTCTGACCATACAAAGCCGATAGATGTACGGCGGTGTCATTTAACAGCGAGACAGCCGCAAAGGAATAATCAATATCACCATCATTGCTTTCAACCACCTCCGACATGATGTCCTGGGCAATAACTGAAACCAGCGGCACCGCTATTTTTTGAATATTGGAGATGCTTCTTATATATGCAGCGACTGTCCTTGTTATGGCTGGCGCAATGGATTCCACTACTCCCTTAGCGTTTTGCGCAATTTGGTTGATGTAGTTAGTTACCGCCGAGACATAGGGAATATACTGGCCAATATCATTTACCGTACTAGCCATCGTAGAGGTCATTCTCGTCCACGACACCATGGTCACAACCTGCGCCATAGTAACCTGGTTAGCCACAAGAGACCGATTGGAAAGGGCAACAAAATTATTACTCTGGGCAAAAACCGTAGCGACACTGTAGGCAGCGGCATCTGCCGCGTTCTGCATTCTCGTCGCTTCATTAGTCACTTTAAACGCATTGAATACATACTGCGCCGCGAATGCGACAATAACCAACACTGCAACCACGTAGGGCAGCACGCTTCCACGGTTTTTCCGCACCATAAAGAGCCTCTTTCGTCCAATCGCAATCGCTCGTCCCTAGAATTCGTCAATTTACGAATCTAGATAAACGATTTCCAGGCCAATAAAAAATCTGAAGAGAATCTATTGGACTGGAAAGATTAATGGCTTACTTCTGGTTTCCAGATGAGTAGTTGGAGAGATCTTTCTTTGTATTTGCCTGATCAACTGCAGAGTCCGCTGCATCTTGGGCTTTGCTGATTTGATCTGTCCCGCTCTGCCCCGACATCTCCTGGGCAAGGCCGCCCATTTGCTCACGCAGAGTATCACCAAACAATCGGAAGACGCCGATGGCGGCCACCGCAATGAGGGCAACCACAATGATGTATTCAGTCATTCCTTGACCGAGTTGCTGACAGCGGGATTTAAACGTTGGATTAACACGAATGGGGTTCATAAGCTCTCCTTAGCACGTACTGATTCCGCTTCCTTGCAGATTCATTTCTTACGCTAAATGGAGAATGCTTATAAATCAAGAAAATTCTTCAATTAAATTGATAACAATAGAATTCATATACCACCGAACACTATACAAGCCCTTATAACTTCAACAGTTCCAGGCGGTATGCTTCACATGAACGCTCGCTGTCCTATAGTTAATTTCTGAGCAATTAGATGAGATTGGAAGCAGGTACACGAAGTATTGTATTACCTTTACCGCCCCCGAAACGATAAGCAGAAATATTCGTTATGAAGGCTTTCACTTACCAACGGACACCGAGTTTTACGTCGCAAGTCGAATTGATAGCGCTAACTTTGTAAGTCTAGAGACCCGCCTAAAATAGCAGGGTTAGAAAGACCGAATGTCGACGCCGACTTTGAGCGCAACACAGGGCCAGTCGATCCAACTCCTGTGGAGTCAGGGCACCTTTGAATGCAGTGTTTCCGAATGTCTTTATTCATCATCGCGCCCCACTCTTCAAGTAACTAACACGTAAAGCGTGAGGCGCGACATTTTTTACTTTTAAAAAATTTAACCACGTAACATTCCAAAAAATGTTACGTGGTCATTCAATTTACAAATCGTAACCAACCTCGTTGTGACAGGTAATATCCAGGCCTTGCGCCTCTTCGTCGGCGGTTACGCGCAAGCCGATTAATTTGTCGATTACAAAGAAGAGTATCCAGCTTACTACGGCTGTATAGGCCAAAGTTGCACCAATACCGATTAATTGAACTTTGAGCTGCGACGCAATGGTGACACCTTCAGCCAGGCCTTGCCCGCTGAATATACCGAGTTCGCTACTCGCGAAAATGCCAGCCAAAAATGTACCTAAAATGCCGCCAACACCGTGCACTGGGAATACATCTAAGGAGTCATCTATTTTGATCACTTGCTTAAGCCACAATGTGCTGTAGAAACACACGATACCTGCGCTTAAACCGATCACCATGGCGCCCGCTGGCCCAACATAGCCAGAGGCCGGTGTAATGGTACCCAAACCTGCAACCATACCCGTTACCGCGCCCAAGGCGCTTGGCTTGCCATAGCGAATCCACTCGATAAACGACCAAGTAAGACAGCCAGCGGCCGCTGATAGGTGAGTTACTAGCATTGCCATACCGGCATCACCATTGGCACCTAATGCGCTGCCCGCGTTGAAGCCAAACCAGCCAACCCAAAGCATACCGGCGCCAATAAAGGTCATCGTCAGATTATGGGGAGGTAATGCCATTTGTCCGAAACCCTGGCGCTTACCCAAGACGATTGCCGCCACTAATGCCGCTACACCAGCGGTGATATGAACCACTGTACCACCGGCAAAATCTAGCAAGCCCATCTGTGACAACCAACCGCCGCCCCAAACCCAGTGTGTCACTGGTGCGTATACCGCAAGCAGCCATAGTGCCGAAAAGAGCATTACGGCAGAAAAACGAATTCGCTCGGCAAAGCCACCAACAATAAGTGCTGGCGTAATAATGGCAAAGGTCATTTGAAACATAATAAAGACAGTTTCTGGAATGTCTCCGCTTAGGCTAGATTCGCCAACGCCGGCCAAAAATGCCTTACTTAGGCCGCCGACAAATGCCGAACCTTCCGAGAAGGCCATGCTGTAGCCTACCGCCACCCAGAGTAGCGAGGCTAAACAGGTTATGCTGAAACACTGCATTAACACGCTGAGTACGTTTTTGCTTCGTACTAATCCGCCATAAAACAAGGCGAGACCGGGGAGTGTCATGAATAACACTAGGGCGGTCGACGTTAATATCCAAGCGGTATTTGCACCGTTAATTTCCTCAGAAAATCCCCATTGTGGGGCGGCCAGCAATATTAAGGCTGCCACACAACGCAACAACGGCCTTATTTTAATGGTTAACATCAAAAATCCTCTCCCAATAATTTCAAAGCGCACCAAATTAGGTCAAAATGTGATTGTATGCGCCATAAAAATGCACAACTTCTAGTGACGAAACTTTAGATTAGGGGCCTAAAGATTCGCAAAATAACGAGGTGCGATGTCTTTTTATGGATGTAATAACGTATTCACGCCATTCGAACTGCATCAGTTTTGTGCGTTAACGGCGTTACCTCTGGGTGCAATAAAAAAACGCACAAACACAAAGCAATTATCATGCCCACATGGGGTGCATTCGCACCAAATTGCAGCGCTAAAAGCAAATAAGGTACGGCAGGGTAAATAATCTTGCCCAAATAAAAGAATAGCGGCTCGTTTTCGATTACTATGCTTTGGCCTGAAATGGCGACTCTTTTTCATGCGTATACGCTGGAGCGGCAATTGTTTTCCAAACCCACTGCGCGGGCACTCGCAATTCTTGACCTCTTAATGGCTCATCCGCACAAGGCCTTTGGTCTTACTGAGTTGACTAGAACCCTCAATCTCAATAAAGCGACGTGTCATGCGATTTTAAGCACCATGACAACGTACGGGTTTCTGATCCAAGACGAGCGGCATAAGCAGTATCGATTAGGTCCATCCATTGTCGCGGCCGGCAATGCCGCGTTTGCGCAATTTCCCGCTCTTGAATACGCCCGCCCCGAGCTAGAGAAACTAACCAGCGAGCTTGGCATAGGTTGCGGCGTAATTGGCCGTAGCGCGAAACACCTGGTGCTATTGGCAAACTACGGCATTCCAAAGCCCCTGGACTTCCCTTTTCAGCTGGGGCTTCGCTTACCAAATACTGGGCCGCTCGGTGCGACGTTTATTGCTTGGTCACCGGCAAAAGCACTCGAAGCATGGCTACAAAAGGCGCAGCCAAGCGAATTTGACGACAAGCTCGATCAGCGTCTGAGAATTGCGGTTATTGGAATACGCGCCCGCGGCTACGAAGTCACCTTGAAAACCCAAGCCGAGCAAGATCTCGAGGTTGCCCTAAGCAACGGTCGCTTAAATTGGAGCTTGGAACAACAAGCGCAGTCGACCGAGCTTTACCGCGAAGCGCTGTGTAGTGAGGAGTATCACTTAAACCGCATTGAGCCCGATCGGATGTATCCGGTGTGCAATATCGCCGTGCCTGTATTTGGCCGAGGCAGCGAGCCCGAACTAGTTTTCTCTACCGGTAGCATTGACGGCTCACTGAGTGGCAAGCAAATCGCTGAGATTGCCACCCAACTGCAACGTGCCGCAAAGAATGTCACGCTCGCGGCCCACTCAGCATCGGGTCTCGATACCCAGCCGCCCTCTTCTTTTTAGGTTCGCTATATCATGAGCAATCCCGAGTACCAACAGCGCAAAGCTTTTTTTGACCAGCTTCTCACCATTTACGGCCGCAAACCTGTTTTAGAAGCGCTACAAGACTCGGCGATGCAAATTTATAAATTACACCTTGCCGACAGCAATAAAGACGACGGGATTATTCGCGATATCAAAAAAATCGCGCAGCAACGCAATATTAATATTGAATTTCATGATCGAAAAGCGCTATCCAGAATTTCTAAAAACGGCAAACAGGATCAAGGCGTCGCCGCAGATTTGCAACTCAGCGGCTACCAGCCGAGCACCGTTATTAGCAAAGACATGCTGAGTAGCGGCAAGCAACGCTACATTGCCTTAGATCGCATTACCAACCCGCAAAACATGGGCATGATCATTCGCTCGGTGGCGGCAAGTGGCATTGACGGTATCATTCTACCGAGGCGCGGTGGCGCACCATTGACCGCCTTGGTGATCAAAGCCAGCGCCGGCACGCTGTTTAGGGCGCCTTTGTTTTACTGTGAGAATCTAGCGAAAGAGTTAGCACGCATGCAAGCTGATGGCGCGCAGATTTGCGGTCTGTCATCCCACGCAAAACATTCGGTTTTTGAAAACCCTGTAAGCACTAGCCAGATTTATATTTTAGGCAATGAAACGGACGGTGTGAGCAACGACATTGAAAGGTTGTGCGACACCATGCTCAAAATACCAATGCACAACGGTGTCGAATCACTGAATGTGGCAGTAACCGCCGCATTAATCGCCTTTTTAGGGCGTTAATGCACTGCGGTGAAGAACGCTGCTATTTGGCCAGGTAGGCCATGGCCTTTTCAAGACCACCCAAGGTCATGGGGAACATATTCCCCTCCATCTGCTGTTCAACCAATTTAATAGACTGCGTCCAGTTCCAGTCCTGTGGGGGGACGGGATTTAACCAAGCAACCTTTTCATAGGTTTCACGTAAACGTTGCATCCACACTTCGCCAGACTCTTCATTCCAGTGCTCAACACTGCCACCGGGCTGAACAATTTCGTAGGGCGACATAGACGCGTCGCCAACAAAAATGACTTTATAGTCAGAGCTGTATTTGTGCAGAATATCGAGCAGTTGGATACGCTCTGAATGCCGGCGAATATTATTGTCCCACACGGACTCATAGATATAGTTGTGGAAGTAATAATATTGCATATGCTTGAATTCAGTCCGCGCAGCAGAGAATAATTCTTCGCATACTTTGATATGAGGATCCATTGATCCGCCGATATCAAAAAACAGCAGCACTTTTACGGCATTGTGACGCTCGGGCACCATTTTTAAATCTAGCATGCCGCCATTTTTTGCCGTTGAAGAAATGGTGTCGTTAATATCTAGCTCGTCTGCCGCGCCGGTACGGGCAAACTTTCGCAAACGGCGCAGCGCAACTTTAATATTTCTGGTGCCCAGCTCGACGTTGTCGTCCAGGTTTTTAAAGTCTCGGCGCTCCCATACCTTCACCGCTTTCTTATTGGTACTTTCGCCACCGATTCGAATGCCTTCAGGGTTATATCCACTGTGACCGTAGGGCGAGGTACCACCGGTGCCAATCCATTTATTACCACCCGCGTGGCGGCCCTTCTGTTCGTCAAGACGCTTCTTAAATTCTTCAATGAGCTTGTCTAAGCCACCCAAGGACTCAATCTTCGCTTTCTCTTCTTCGCTGAGCTGCATGAGAAACTCTTTACGAAGCCAGTCATCTGGAATCATCGCCTCGATAATGTCATCAAGCGTACTCAGCTCCGAGAAGTAACTGGCAAAGGCCTTGTCAAAGCGATCGTAGTATTTTTCATCCTTGACCATACAAATACGCGCAAGCTGATAAAACTCGTCGACGTCAACAAAAGCCAAACGCGCCTCAAGCCCTGAAATCAAATCTAGCAGCTCACGGATAGTGACCGGAATGCCGGCGTTTCTGAGTCCGAGGAAAAATTGAACTAACATATTAGCCGCGACTCTCGCGACGGTGCATAAAGGCCAATCGCTCTAGTAAGTGCACATCTTGTTCGTTCTTCAACAAGGCGCCATATAAAGGTGGAATCGCTTTACTGGTATCACGATTCTTTAATATTTCATCGGGAATCTCATCGGCCATCAACAACTTCAGCCAATCTATTAATTCAGAGGTAGAGGGCTTTTTCTTCAAGCCCGGAATTTGACGAATTTCAAAGAACATCTCCATGGCCTCTGCAACCAGCTGCTTGGAAATATCAGGATAGTGAACCGCGATGATTTTCTGCATGGTATCGCGATCAGGGAAGGTGATGAAATGGAAGAAGCAGCGGCGCAGGAACGCGTCCGGAAGCTCTTTTTCATTGTTACTGGTAATGATGATAATCGGACGCTTTTTCGCTTTAACGGTTTCGCCCGTTTCGTAGACAAAGAATTCCATACGATCCAATTCAACGAGTAAATCGTTGGGAAATTCGATGTCAGCCTTATCAATTTCATCAATCAGCAAAACCACCTGCTCATCCGCTGCAAAGGCTTCCCATAACTTGCCGCGTTTAATGTAGTTGGCAATATCGTTAACCTTTTCATTGCCGAGCTGCGAGTCGCGCAAACGCGATACCGCATCGTACTCATACAGACCTTGTTGCGCCTTTGTGGTTGACTTGATATGCCACTGAATTAAGGGCTTACCCAGCGAGGCTGCGACCTGCTCAGCAAGCAACGTTTTACCCGTGCCCGGCTCGCCTTTAATCAGTAATGGACGCTGTAATGTCACGGCAGCGTTCACAGCCATACTCAGGTCATCGGTTGAAACATAAGAATCGGTACCGGTAAATTTCATTGCTTTTTCCTGGTGAAAATATCGCACTGTTTGCTTATAACGAGGCGAAGTTTAAAATGATTGCGCAGCAGACTACCCAAGCTGGCTTTATAAGGCAATTACAAATCAGGCCAGCTATAGTAAGTGCTTTATACATAAATTCGATAAATATCGCCCTATTCACCCTTTATTGGGCTTATTTTCTAGAAATCAACAGCAATGGAGATCGATATGTCCGCCCCATTCAATGATCTAAGCCTCAGTATTGGCAACACCCCACTGATCAAAATAAACAGAATCAGCCAGCACACTATTTTTGTGAAAATGGAGAGTCGCAACCCAGCCAACAGCGTCAAGTGCAGAATCGGTGCCAATATGATTTGGCAGGCTGAAAAGGACGGGCTACTTAAGGCGGGAATGGAAATCGTCGAACCTACCAGCGGTAATACGGGTATTGCCCTCGCGTTTGTAGCGGCTGCACGGGGTTATCCGATTACACTAACTATGCCAAACAGCATGAGTATGGAGCGCCGAAAAGTACTACTCGCACTGGGTGCCAAGCTTATTCTGAGTGAAGGTAGTAAAGGTATGAAAGGCGCTATTGCCGCTGCCGAGGAGGTGGTTGCCAGCGATCCCGCGAAGTATTTCATGCCACAGCAGTTTAGCAACCCCGCGAACCCCGCGATTCACGAACGCACTACCGGCCCAGAAATTTGGCAGGACACCAATGGTAGCATCGATATTCTGGTGAGCGGTGTTGGCACCGGCGGCACCCTATCCGGTATATCACGATACATCAAAAATACCTGCGGCAAGGCAATCACCACCGTCGCTGTTGAGCCGGCGTCATCGACTCTCATACGCAGCGCGCTCAATGGCAGCGAGCCCAGCCATGCACCTCACAAAATTCAAGGTATTGGCGCTGGGTTTATCCCGGACAATCTTGATTTAAGTATGGTCGATATAGTCGAGGCGGTGACTGATGAGGAAGCCATGCAGTGGGCGCACCGCTTGATGAAAGAAGAAGGTATTCTGGCCGGAATTTCCAGCGGGGCGGCCATGGCGGTAGCGCAGCGCCTAGCATCACAAGCAGAAAATGCCGGCAAAACAATCGTCGCGATTTTGCCAGACTCAGCTGAACGGTATTTAAGCTCTGCCCTGTTTGACGGAGCCTTCACCGAAATCGAAGGCTAGTCAGCGCCGAGTGATGGGTAAAAAAACCTATCACTCGACACCTTTACCCTACTATGTTTTCACCCTATTTCAGTGGCTCTGCTAGCGATTTTTTAAGATCAAGTAACTCGGAATTTTGTGCAAGAGAATCGTACTTCATAAGCTCTTCTAGCTGCTGCAGTCGAAGTGTACGGCCGCTTTCGGTATCACCGACCGCCAAAGCGGCAACGACCTTTTCAACCAAGGCATCGATTTTGGCCATGACCTCTTTGTTCCTTGGGTGCAATGAATACGCTCGATCTAAATAGAATAATGCACCGTTTATGTCGGCGAACTTTAAGGCCTGATCCGCTTCACTTAAATTATCCAACACCTTCTTTTGAATATCTGGAGCGAGCTCTTCAAAGGGAATATCAGGGCCAGCTTCTGGCGTATAAAAGCTGAGATAGCCTGCAAAGGCCAAAACCACCGCTAACAAAGCCAAGCTTAGATGCTTAGCCATACGACCAGCGCCGCTAAATTGGCGATAGAACTGATCTGCATTTTGCCAGCGCATGGTGCGCTCAAAATTTAACGCCTTTGCGATAGCTTTCCACTGATAGTGTGGAATACCTTTGATACGCTTTGGCTGCATACCTGCGTCGCGCGCTACTGTCGCCTTTTTGCGGTCAAAGGGATGTTTTCCGGTAAACAATTGATAAGCAATAACGCCGATCGCATACACGTCGTCGGCTGGATCGGGGTCAGCCCCCTCAAACATATCACAACTCGCATAAGCAGGAGTTAAACCAACCACCTCATCAATTTCATCTTGCACCGCGCCTTCGACAGAAGACAATGCGCGGGCGATACCGAAATCGAGCACTTTTAAAACACCGGCCTCGGTCACAAAAATATTTTGCGGCTTAACATCGGAATGCACGATATTGCGCTGATGCGCGTATGCGAGACCTTGGCTCATTGCATTTATATAAGCAACCGACTGAGCGTGGCTACGAGTCTCATCTTTAATAATTTCGTCTAATGTTTGACCTTTTAATGCCTCCATCGTCATGAAGAAGACATCACCATCTCGGTCAAAATCGTAAACGGTGATTACGTTCGGGTGGGCAAGTTTTTGCGATTTATCGGTTTCTCTTTGCAGTGAAATATACGCGAGAGGATCTTGCGAAAAGTCACCGCTAATGAGTTTAATTGCGACGTAGGGATCGTGATGACGGGCTTCGATTTTACGCTGATCGACGGCTAGAAATACCGCGCCCATGCCCCCCTCGCCCAACATTTTTTCCAGACGAAAACGATCTTTTAACAAATCACCTACTTGAAAGCTCGCTAGTCTATTTGTAGCGGAGTTCGCCACGGTCTTAGCAGAGTCAAAAACGGCTGTTGCATCATCTTGTTGCCTTGCAGTGACGACTGTGGCGTCGTCGAAGCCCACTATTGTGTCGTCGTTTTGGTCAGGGGCAATAGCAACCGTAGCATCGTCATCAAGCGAATGGACCTCAGATATATCATCTATTTCAATGTCGTCGCTTCGGGCAGACTGTAACTCGGTAATTTCATCAATGATTATCGAGCTATCGCCGCAGGCCGCGCTATCATCTAGATCAAACAAAGACTCGTCTAGCTCGGTGTCTTCTTCATGTTCAGCACGCTCCACACCCGCGATCTTTGTTTTATCTTCATCGGTCATTCCGCTACTCCCCCTATAGGGTTTACATCCTTTCGCAACAACTCTGGCCAATACTGCAGCCAGCAACAACTATGATCTACATCTGCAAATATTTTAATCTGCCCGCCATGCAAGGAGACAAAATGAAGCAAGTGAGAAGACGATACATTTTTGTCTTCAGCACCGCCAAAGTGTAAAAAATTTAGTGTACCTGGGTAATTAAGCTTCGCGGGATCTAGCGAATCCGACAGCGGCAAATAGCCATGATGAGCCGTCCACGACGCCACATCAAGATTACCCGCAATGGTGACAACGCTGACTAAGGATGGTATTTGCTGGAAAAACAGATCCGAGGCCATCAACATCGCTAAACTGCCACCACCGCTATAACCGATCAATGTAGATTGATCGATATCGAACTCTGCAGCAATGTCATTTACTGCCGCCACCATACTCTGTACCACAACAGGGGAATATCGCGCTGATGTCCAATAAATATCCTTACAAT
This sequence comes from Zhongshania aquimaris, assembly GCF_019312595.1. Lineage (GTDB taxonomy): Bacteria > Pseudomonadota > Gammaproteobacteria > Pseudomonadales > Spongiibacteraceae > Spongiibacter > Spongiibacter aquimaris. The sequence goes on from NZ_JAHWDQ010000001.1 coordinate 317,385, forward strand.
CGCCATCTTGAAATAAGCCCATATAACAGGGCCTCCCAAGGTAGAGAATATTTTCAGAATCTAGACTCGCCAAGCTCAATGCCAATGGCTGATTGGTCGTCGGGTCTGCGGACACCTCTCTACCACCAAGCCAAGGCCGACCATCTCCTTCTATATAGACATGTATGCGCCGGCTGTGTGGTTGCTTAATTCTCAAGTACGCTACGTGATTAAAGCCGTCACCCTTTATTACGCGGTGCTGCATGCCGTATTCAATTGCGCTTGCGTCTATCTTCTGTGTCGGGCTGCTGCATGCCGAAAGACACAATACGGAAATAAAAAGGCCCAAATGACAGAAAAACAAAATCCTGCATTTGAGCCATTTATAAATGCGTCGTGACATTAACTCTACGCTTGCTAAGTTGCCACGATATCTCATTACTTCCTTCTATAATATCCGCCCAAAGTCATTCCTATGGAAGCTCATATCTCAGGCCAACCGTTGCCGTATATTTGTTTAAGTAATCGTGATAGAACAAACGCTCATATACTGCGTAAGCAGCAAAACCACCGCTAAACTGCGCAGAAGCACCCCACGAAACCAAAACGGTGCTCGAGTCTGGATCGTCGGCTTCATTAGCGAAACTACTGATAGCGCTTTTATCCGAATCATTTAAATTTTGGCCATTTGCAGTATAAGCGTCGCCATCAGTTGCGATTAACTCCACCCTTAAGGAAGGCAACAGCACCCCCCATTCTTGTAAAATGGGGTAGTCGCCTTGAACTGACAAAGTCAGCGTCGTTGAGTCAATATCTTGACTATCTATACTCCGAATTACGCCAAAACCGGAGGCTGACGTTTCGCGATACGCATCGAGCTCCCCAGACAAAAGCAACAGACGAGCCTGAGGCGTAACGCGAAGACCACCGTAATTTTTTTCCATACCCAGTGAGAAGTCACCATACCAATAGCTGCCATCGGTCGACGCAGTAAAGCTATCTCCAACCGTGGTTCTTGCCACATCCACATCTAAAGCGCCGTAGGCAATTAGACCAGCAACAAAATTATCACCCCAGTATTTGGCACCGTGAACCCCAAAGGTGGTAGACGACACTTCGCTGCCTCCGTTTTGGGTGTCCAGGTCACTATCACCGTCAGAGCCACTAAGCGACAGACCTAAAAACGTCGCGTCATCTAATCGGTAATCAAAACCCAAGGTAATGGAATTTATTTCTTGCTCATAACCGCCACTTTTCGATGTGGCGTGCCTATCGCGGTTAGAGTAATCAGCAAAGCTAAACAGGGAAAATCGACTGCCATTTAGCATGGCATTATCTGCGTCGTCGGCTCCTGCCGCACCACCAAGTGCCCGATAATCAAATGCGGTTTTATTAGATTTTTTGCCACTCATATTACGCTGGCTAATTATCTTGGAACCGATCGTCATTGCCACCTCTTGGGCTTGCGTACCTGCCGATTCGCTTACCGTAGCACCACAGGGATCAAACTCATCGTAATATTCCGGATAGCCCGTTTCTGGATAGTAAGGGGTTTCAACAGACGTATTTTCGGCAACGCGCGGCGTACTGGAAGACGCCGCGGCGGCGCTGAATTCTCCGTTCCCCACCCCGCCGGTGGGTGGGGTGTATTCTCCAGGATTATCGTCCCGAGATACGACTTTACTATTACACTCAACATCACTTGCTTCCGCCAAAACAGCGCTGGGAAGTAACAATAGACCACAGCTAATAGCTAAGGCGCTAGAAACTGCTTTGTTAATAGAATAAGTTTTCACGTTGTTATCTCTCTCTAAATTTTGGTATAAAAACTCGGAAAAATTAAACCTATCAGTGAGTAATTAATTTACGTCGACTTTCGGTATAAAGAAAAAGTCGCCAACCTCATGTCCAGCGCCTTTAATAATTTTATAAACTGGCTCTTGAATGAAATTGTTCAGCGCTGCCTGCTGGGTGACCGGCTCTCGAATTTGGGCATATAAATCAGGCGCCGACAACAATCCTTTATTGGCGCGCAATACATTTATCAACTCCCTCGCGAACACCGAATGTCCGTCACCACCCTCGTCAATCACAGGCTTATCGCCACCAGACGACATAAGTAAACGTGAACGCCGAGGCAGCTTGTATTTAACGTACTCGGGATTATCTGACTCCCGACCTTGGCCTAAAAACAACTGACCTGGCGCCGAAGACAACAAGCCGCCATAGCAGGAATCTGCAATCACTAACACGCGCTTGGCTTGCAGCCGGCCTAAATGATTGCTCACAAATTCATTGGATATCCAAAAAGCATCATTCGGTGGTGGATCTGCATTTATTGGCAACCAATAGCCGGTATCCCGCTCACCAACATTAACCATACTGCCGTGACCAGCATAGTAGATAAGTAAATTATCTTTTTCCGTCAACACGCTGTGCAGCTCGTTAATAGCTTGCATTACAGTTAGTCGATCTGAATCAAGCAAGAGCTGGACTTGAAAACCATATTGCTTTTCAAGAATGTCACCAATCTCTCTGGCATCGTTTAGCGGCGTTTCTAAATCATCTAATATCGCGTAATCCCGATTGCCAATTACCAACGCGTAATAGCGACCGAAATCCATATCATCGAATTTAGTTCCGCCGCCAGCGGCAGTAGGAGACGCCTTAGGCATCGATAAAGCAGGTGTCCGCAATCTTGGTATGGTAGATAGTTTGCGTTCTACGCTGGCGCGGTCGTTGTGTACTGATTTAAGCAATTGCTGCAGAGTAGCTAACTCTGCACCGGCGTTTTGTGCAACTGCTGTCGAGGTATTCGCGCTACCCACTTGCTTTTTTAAGGCTGCCACTTGACGATCTAGCAATGCCAACTGCTGATCTTTAGCCTTTAATTGATTTGCCAATTCAGCGCGTAACTCCTGCTGTTCGCGCTGCGCTGTTTCTTGGTAAATTAAGCTGTCTTCTGGCATTCCCCAAGCCTGCCGATAATAATTTATCGCTTGCAGGCGGTCTTTCTCAACACCCAAGCCCTGCTCATACAATGTACCTAGATTAAATAAGGCGCTCTTATTACCTTGATCAGCGGCCTTTTGGTACCAAAATATTGCTACTTCGTAATTCGGTTCGGTGCCAAGCCCCTTCTCAAAAACTTCACCTACCGCAAGCTGTGCCTCTGCATCACCCTGCTCTGCGGACGGCAACCAAACCTTTAATGCTGTTTTATAATCGGCTCGGTCATATGCGACATACTCACCGCCGCGAATTCGACAATCTGCTGCAGTGGTTTTGACAGGACGTCTTGGCGACATGTACGACATATTGCCTAACTTGCGCAGCTGGCCCGGCAGCAAACAATCAACAATTTGCAAGCCCGCTATTACATCTTCTGTGCTAGCAGGTACCGCACCCACGTCATTTTCTTGTGTGTTTGAACACGCCGATACGCCACTAAAAAGCATGATAATCAAGCAACCAAGCCACCAGCGACGGTAACTACCCTTAAGACTAGCCATGACTGCCTCCGCAATACCCTAGATTATGGTTCCATCCCGAGCGAGCCGCATATCCAACTGCGCTCCGCTTACTACAATATTATTTTTATCTATTTCAACTTACGGAAAACCATATCAACGCGGCCAAGACTAACCACGCACTGATCCCGCAGGATAACACTTGCACTGGCTTCGTCGTCGACACGCAGGCCGTTCGTCGAACCCGCGTCCTCTAACGCCCAATCTCCTGCTTTATATAATAGCTTAGCGTGTTGTGAGGAGATGCTAGGATCATCGACGCGAATTTTAACGTCTTGACCTCGGCCTATCGTCCAAAAAGCGTCGCTTTTCTTGGCGGAAATACCGTAAACCAGCGGCCGAGATTGATTAATATAAAAAACCAGCACCACATCGGGGTCAAGCTGCTTTGCCGTAATGGTTCGCGTGATCAGCTTATCAACCGCTTCTTTGGTATAGGCAGGATTCTGGGTGGACACATTTGTCCAACCAGATGGCAATTGGTAGGATTGTTGAAAAGAAGTTTGATCTCCGTCGGGCTCTTCATCAATAACCACAGAGCCACCTGACGAGATATCTTTCTGTGGTAGACGGGAAGCAACTATTGTTCTGCCATCGTCGGCACTACTTTTTAAATAGTATGCTGTCTCACCAAACTTGATTACGTCCCCCACCTTAACCTTTGTTGGACGTGTGATTTGACGATTATTCACCGAGGTGCCATTGGTGGAATTTAAATCCTCCAACAACCATTCTTCGTCAATAAAACTTAGCTTAGCGTGGCGCCGCGACAGTAAATCTTTAGCGATAGTGATGTCATTGCCACTATCGCGGCCAATCACTACGGATGTGGCAGTAATCACATGTGATTCACCACCATCTACGCCTACTAATTCCAGATCCATCGACTTCCCTAAAAACGTCTTTAAAACCCGAACCCGCTTCTGACACCATTTACGGCGTTACGACCAGGCTTTTCCTTATTATTAATATTGGTGCAATTCTCTCGCAAAGTATAGCGAATCTACGGCGATTTAAAAGCAATCAGGCAAGATCCTCATCATTGTCGAAAAGGGACTCAATCCGAACCTATGCTGGGCTCTGTTCGCCCACTGGCCGCGACTTTACTCGACGCGACCTTATTGCCGTCCCTGTTCTGACGAGGGAAAACAAAGGCAAGTACAACACCAAGCACTAAGGCAAGTATTTGACCCGCTACGATGATGATTAGCATGGGCACCGCCTTTGCTACACCATCTGTAAAAATCGTCAGGACCGCAGCCCCCGCTGACGGCACCCATAATTCAGCCACATCGGGGTGACGAGCGGGTAAAAATAGGAAAACCACGCCAGCAATCATCAGCCAGTACCTCACCACGCCTATTTGCACGCGGCGCAGTAACATACACCAGATCAAGCCGGCTAATAATCCAACACCAAGATATACCTGCCAAGCGAGCTTGTAATCACTCATGTCAACCATGTAGGTCCCTACTCCACCCAGTTAATAATACGATCTTCGTAATCTGTATCTTTAAGCTCGTTTTCACTAATGCAACGACCACGGATAGACACACCGGCCTCATGAACGCTATTTACATCACCAGAAATCAGGGGATGCCAATCTTCCAACATACGCCCCTCTGCCAATACGCGGTAAGCACAACTTTCAGGTAACCAATACATGTCATCGGGTTCGCTATGCCTTAAAGACACGCAATCTGGCACTAATTTCCGCCGCGCGCTGTAGTCGCTGCAGCGACATAAATTCGTATCCAGCAAACGACAAGCCACATCCGTGTAAAACACGTCACCATTGTCGTGATCTTCCAATTTATGCAGACAACACTTACCACAGCCGTCGCAAACTGACTCCCACTCCTCGGCTGACATTTCCACCAAGGTCTTTTGCTCCCAAAATGGGCGTCGAACAATGTCTGCCATAGCCTAATTTAGTCGTCAGTTTCCGGCCCTACCCGCGGGTTTAATCGCTCTGGCTGGGGCGGAAGTTGCAGGTAAAAGCCGTTATTTTCGATCTCGCCCATCACCCTTGCGACATCGGCCCGGGCCAATTTTCGCTCGGCATGCAAAACAATGGTCATAGAACGCTGAGGTTTACCGAAACGAGAAAGTAATTCCTCTGGTACCCGCGCTAGATCTTCCTGGTGATCCACGTACAAATACATGCCTTCAGTACGTGAGCTACGATAAACCGCGCAAATTCGTTTCATGCTTTTTTCTCACTTAACGCGAGTAATTTATCGCCAATCAAAGGCTTGCGCCATGTTGTAAGCGCATCCGGTAAACGAGCGCTGCGAATTATCTCTTCAATATCACGCTTTTTAACAAATACTTCAGGCGCCACCCCCAGCTGATCAGCAACCTCTTCTGCGACCGCCTTGAATTGCTTGTAGCACTGCGTTTGTGCTGGTGTCAGAGGTTTTGGTGCTGGCGAAGGCAATTCACTGTCATCGGCTGAGCGCCCCTTAGCAAGCAAATCAAGTATTGCCTCACCATACCGCCGAATACTACCTGGCGATAACTCTTTTATTCGGCTGAATTGGCTACTATCTGCGGGCTGCAGTCTTGCGATCTCAAAGCAGGCGGCGTCTTTTAATACGCGACCTCTTGGAATATTTCGTTCTCTAGCTTCAGTCTCACGCCACGCGCACAGTATTTTCAAGATATATTGCTGCCTAGTACTCAACTTCCAAAGAGACTTGATACGCAGATAATATTCGCTGGCATCAGTTGGCTTTTCCGCCTGCGCGGTAATGGCAGCGCAATCCTCTTGCCACCATCCCAGCGCTCCCTTCTCCTCTAAGCGCTTACACAGAATGGGGTATATCCGCTGTAAGTACAGCACATCCAGCGCTGCGTAAACGCATTGACTCTCGCTCAGTGGACGACGCAACCAATCGGATCGGGTCTCACCTTTTTCAACATGTACTCCCAAGCAATCCATCACTAGCCGCTGATAACTTAAGCCCGCACCCATACCCGCCAATGCAGCGCCAATTTGGGTATCGAGCAGTGGCTGAGGAACGCACTGTAATAAGACGTTAAATACCTCTAAATCCTCACTGCAGGAATGAATAACTTTCGGTAAATCCATCCGCCGCAGTAAAGCGGTAAAGGCAGACCAATCGCTAATAGAGAGAGGGTCAATCAGGTATAGCTCACCATTTGCTCCAACCTGCAGTAATCCCGCAATCGGATAGAAGGTGTCGGTGCGAATAAACTCAGTATCGATGGCTAAAAATGCGGCAGTCGCCCAATTTTTACAGGCAGCGTTCAGCGCCGCGTCGGTATCGATATAAACGCGGGATTCAAGAGGATCAGTCAATGGGACGGCGTCCTTTAAGTGCATGTGCCAGCGTGCCGCTGTCCACGTATTCTAATTCACCACCCAAGGGTACCCCGTGGGCTATGCGACTCACGGCGATTCCGCGACTGCGCATTTGCTCGGTAATATAATAGGCGGTAGCCTCACCCTCGACGGTCGGGTTAGTAGCTAGTATTAGCTCGCTTACCGACAATTCAGCCGTGCGCTGAAGTAATCTGTCTATACCTATTTCTGCGGGACCAATTCCGTCGATGGGTGACAAATGGCCCATCAATACAAAGTACAAGCCCTTGTAATCGCCGCTGTGCTCAAAAGCGACAACGTCCGCAGGTGACTCAACGACACAGATTGTTTGCTGATCACGGCGCTGGTCAGCGCAAATAAAACACTGCTCATTCTCAGTCAAGGTGCGGCAACTATTACAGTGTCCAACATGCTCCGCCGCCTTACTCAGGGCAGCGGCCAAACGCGCTGCCCCCGGACGATTCCGTTCCAACAACTGAAAGGTCATACGCTGCGCAGATTTTGCACCCACACCCGGCAAACAGCGCAGGGCATCAATCATTTCATCTATTAGCGGGCTATAGCTCATATTCAGAACGGCATCTTAAAGCCGGCGGGCATACCTAGCCCAGACATCATGCCGCCCATTTTATCTTGGTTGTTTTTTTCAACTTTACGAACAGCATCGTTCACCGCCGCAGCCAATAGATCTTCCAATATTTCTTTGTCTTCCGACATCAGGCTTGCGTCAATCGCCACTCTGCGTACATCGTGACGGCCAGTCATAGTGACCTTCACTAAGCCCGCGCCAGACTCGCCTTGCACTTCAACATTGGCGAGCTCATCCTGCGCCTTTTGCATTTTTTCCTGCATTTCGGCAGCTTTCTTCATTAATTCATTCAAATCAGGCTTCATAGTTCTATCTCATTCAGATCTTTTGAAATCTAGTTAAAAAGTAACGCTCTATTCATGCACTTAAGCTGCTCAGCGTTGCCATCCCATCGTCAACAAAGTCTAAGCAACCGGGGCTGGTCATTACGGTCTAGTCGACAAGGCGCACGGAGTCTTCATCTAGCACACCATCAAATTCGGCTATGATACGATTCACATAGTTGTCTGCGCGCAGGGCATTTTTAGCAAGGACTAGGCGCTCATCCAAACATCTCTGTTTAAAGCCCGCTGGGGTTTCAATATCAAGCTCGGCAATTGTAACGGTGACGTGGAGCGACTTACCGAAATACGCTGAAAGCAGCTCACCTAGTCGCTCAACGTTACGATCGCTTAGGAACGCGGTGTTCGCAGAATCCACAACGAACTCGACACCGTTGTCCGACTTTGCCGCTATTTGGCAGAGCCCTGCCAAGTTTCCTAACATCCCAGGTAATTGAAACACGTCAAATTGTTCGCGCCAGACCTTCTCATTAAGTTGCGAAAAATCGATTCGCTCTGTAGTCAATTCTACTCTTGAGTCACGAGCCTGTGCTATCGGCTCAATTGCTGCAACTTGCTGATCTTCGACTACAGTCGCGACTTTCTCGAAAGCTAGATCAGACGCCGCGTCAAAGCCAACCGAGCTTGCAGGTTTTTCGACGCGAGATGGTGCTGTATCGCTTGGCATATCATTCGCTGGCATCACGTCAGGCGACTCATCTATCGCCGGCTGTGCCTGTACTTGAGAAATGCTCTCAACAGCTTGTTTTTCCGACGGTGAAACCGTCAAATTTTCAGGTCTTACGTTCGGCTTAGCGCTGATGCTTGTCGGCGCATCATCTGCCGAATCAAGCGTCTGCGGCTTTTTTACCGGAGCAGCGGCCTCCGCCACTGCAGATACAGGCCTAGGTAATACTTGGCGAGGCGCGTCAATAACCCCCTGGGGTTTAAACGCGAGCATTCTGAGCAGAACCATTTCAAGACCTGCTCTGGGGTCGGGCGCCAAGCCCATATCGCGACGCCCTGCCAGTCCTATCTGGTAATAAAACTGCACATCTTCTGCTGTAAGTTTGCCCGCTAACTCTATGATTTTGGAGCGATCACCAAGGCTATTATCCAAGCCATCAGGTACTGTTTGCGCCACGGCCAAGCGATGCATAACAAGTAATAGCTCACTGATTACACCGGGGAAATCAGCCCCCATTTCGGCAAGATCCGCCACCACAGCCAGTAGCCCAGCACCATCACTGCTGGCCAAGGCTTCAATTAGCCGATAAACAGAATTATGGTCGATGGTACCTAACATCTGCCGCACATCCGCCTCACCGAGCTTGCCGGAACCGAAGGCAATAGCCTGATCCGTTAAACTAAGTGCATCGCGCATACTGCCGTCGGCGGCACGACCCAATAACCACAGCGATGACTCATCGAACTGAACCATCTCTTGGTCGAGTACAGTCTTTAAGTAGTCGACAATTCGCTCAGGCGTCAGGTTTTTTAAATTGAACTGCAAACAGCGCGATAAAATCGTCGCCGGCAACTTTTGAGGATCGGTGGTCGCCAGTAAAAACTTCACATGCGCCGGAGGTTCTTCCAGCGTTTTCAGCAGCGCATTAAAACTGCTGCTACTGAGCATGTGCACCTCATCTATGAGGTAAACCTTATAGCGGCCTTGGCTCGGCGTGTACTGGACGTTATCTAAAATTTCACGGGTGTCTTCAACCTTGGTTCGCGACGCCGCATCGACCTCTAGCAGATCAACGAATCGACCCTCGCTAATTGCGACACAGGCATTGCATTGCCCGCAAGGTTCAGAGCTAACGCCAACTTCACAGTTGAGACATTTGGCTAAAATACGGGCGATGGTGGTTTTACCCACACCACGGGTACCGGTAAACAAATAGGCATGATGAAGGCGATCGTGATCTAGGGCATTTACTAATGCCTTTAAAACGTGATTCTGCCCCGCCATTTCACGAAAGGTTTTCGGGCGCCATTTCCGCGCCAACACCTGATAGCTCATTGAACAATTCCTAACATGCAAGCAGCAAGGATACACCAGCCCAGCATGGACATAAACCAATGAAGGTAGAGGAAAATAAACGTAGACAGGGGATTAAGCAGAACTTGGTGGCGGTCCAACCAGCCACACCCCGGCACACGAGTTGATAACTACCGTTGCTCCCTTCCGGGCCTGGCGGGGTTTGCTATCTATCGTTGCGAGGGGACCGGAAGGACCACCGCAGAAGACACGCTGTGGCAGTGCCTCAACGCGGGCGCTATTGTCGGCGAAACACTTGGCACATGCAAGGGACCCGCCGACGAAATCAAAGGAAAATGTCGAATAATATCAACGCGCCACCGCAGAACCCGGTGGGAACTTAGCAAGAATCGCTGACACCGTTTCAAGTACATACAAGCGCCGTTCTTCTGGCGTTTTCAGGCTGGGAATAACCCGCTTTGTCATACCGCGCCACAATAATTTTTTCGATGCTGGGTCAATCACATCGATCATTAAGGTGCTTTCTTTGTAGTTTCGTACCCAGATATCGTCATCGTAAAAATGACTGCGGCCGAAATAGCCGAACCCGGGGCGATAACCACAGTGGTAGCATGGGTAATAGCCATAATGGGTATACCAGGAACCAAAATTATCGATGGCTATTTTATCCTCTTGCCCCAACTGGTAACTCACCAATACAGACGCTTGGCTGACATCTGCGACCTGCTTCAAACCTTTAGCGGTAAATTGTGCGTCTACCGCATCCACAACTCGCTGCCGAACCAAGTCATTGTCAATTTCTGGATCGGCATGCTTGGCGGGCAATAGCCACGCATAAGTCGATACACCGCTGAAATCAAACTCCTGAGAATAATCGGTCGAAACCGGAACCCCAGCGCAGGCCGTCAACAAAGCCAACACAACAGCCATTACTATCTTTTTCATTACCGTCTCCCCAAGCGCTTCTAAAATACCCATTAAAACTACGACTGCAAAACAACCCAAAGCGCTAATTGGCCCCGCACGACTCGCAGCAACAAACGCCCCTTACTCGCAGACAATATCTCACTAAATTCTTTAACATCGGCAACGCGGCGCTGGTTTACTGACACGATCAAATCACCTTGCGCCAATTTTCCCGCAGCTTCTGCTGTATTCGCCACCTCAGTCACCAACACGCCCTGACCATTTTCGGCGTCGCGGAGTGTTACACCCTTGAGGAGCTCACTGGTCGCCTCGCCAACAGTAGCGACAGGTGATGTCACCACTGCAGCGAGCTCCGCGCGAAACTCCTTGCGTTTGCCCTCTCTCAAGGCTGTAACAATAATACGATCACCAACCCGCTTTAGACCAACCGCATTGCGTAATTGTGCAGAACTAAGAATATCCTTGCCATCAACCTCGACGACGACATCCCCTGCCTGCAAACCGGCTTGTTCGGCGGCAGACCCGCTCTGAACCTCAGCAATCACCGCGCCGCGCTGATGTTTACCGACCTTAAAGGCATCGGCCAACTCCGGCGTTAAATCCTGAATAACCACACCGAGTTGACCACGACGCACCTCGCCGTGCTCTAAAATTTGATCGATACTAACTTTCGCCATATTGATCGGTATGGCAAAACCAATTCCTACATTGCCACCAGCAGGCGCTAAAATCGCGGTATTTACCCCAATCAGTTCGCCCCGCAAATTAACAAGCGCACCGCCGGAGTTCCCCGGATTTATTGAGGCGTCGGTCTGGATAAAATTTTCATAACCTTCAATTCCCAAGCCGGTACGGCCCAAGGCGCTCACGATACCGGTTGTTACGGTTTGCCCTAAGCCAAAGGGATTACCGATGGCAACAACGTAGTCACCTACCTCTAATTTCTCAGAGTCCGCCAATTTAACACTGTGCAAATTCTTGGCATCTATTTTCAACACTGCAATATCGACATCAGGATCGGAGCCAACCAGAGTCGCAGTGAAATTGCGGCCATCTTCCATACTGACAGTAATTTCATCCGCGCCGTTGATGACATGATGATTAGTCAGAACAATGCCTTTTTTGGCATCAATGATAACGCCCGAGCCAGCCGCCTGGGTGCGACGTTGCTGGGGACGCTGCATCTGCTGTTCAGGCACATTAAAGAAACGTCGAAAAAATGGATCGTTCAGCAACGGGTTTTGACGAATAGTCTGCGTTGTATAGGTCGATATATTAACGACAGCCGGGTTGACGGTTTTTAGCATTGGCGCAAGGCTGGGAAGCTCGCGACCACTACCATCCTGCTGAGGGAAAAATGCCAAGCTGACCTGTGCAAGACCAGCTAAAAAACAAAATATCAATACGCGAAGTAGTTTGTGGCGTGATGCGCGAAGCGACAGAAGCATATTAGTCATATCTTATTTCAGACTCCCAATAGTCATTAACTGTGACCGTTAGAGTCCCGCTTTAGCTAAAAAATTCCACAGAGGCATGAATTGCGCCTTATCTTTCTTAAACTAGCTTTTCAGCCATTGAGCGTGATATTTCTTTTTGAATTGTCGACTTGAAGGCACCCATCATTAGGCCCAACTTGATATCAACCTTCACTTCGTCGATCCCCAAGGTAATTCGTCCTTTTACCCCAGAACGTGCAACCTCAAGCTCATCATTACTTAGCCAGCGAGAATTCAACTGATAACGCTCTTCTAATTTGATCGCCATCTGCCGGATTAACTCGCGAAGTTCTTCGGGTTTTTTATTATGGCGTTGACGAAGAGATATATTCGACACAGATTGATTACCCCACAAAAAGAGACGTAGCTTGATAAGACACTTGCATTATGACAGCTCACACGAAAATTGCCCAATTACTGTGCACAATTTTGGCACAGCTGAAACCGTTGCATAGGGTCACTAAATTGCAGGCAAAAAAAAACCGCTTTTACGCGGTTTTTAAAACTTTGGTGGAGCTAGGCGGGATCGAACCGCCGACCTCTTGCATGCCATGCAAGCGCTCTCCCAGCTGAGCTATAGCCCCAAAGTGGAGGCTGCGCATATTACGGTCAGCCCCAGAACTTGTCAACACATCGACTTGAAATCACTGCATTTTTCTATTCATTGTCGCAAGGGAATCCCCGCTCCAACTATGAGCCAGCTCCCCACATTGCAGGAATTTGCTATGTGAGCTCCTGATACTGCTTTTCCAGCTTTTTCAGGCGCTTTTTGCCTACCCCACCCAAGACTTCTATGGCATGACGCAATCTCGCTCTGCTCATATCTGGCCCCAAGACCTCCATAGAATCCACAACAGAAATTGATGATGTGGTTCCAGCAATGGCAATAAATAAAGGCGGCATAAAATCCTTTAATTTGATTCCCAAGCCATCGGCCAAGGATTTCACCTCTGCGAAAATTCGATCACGCTGCCAATCATTCAGCGATTCCAAACGCCACGCCGCGCACTGCAACAAGGTGACTAACTCCTCTTCACTTAGACTTGAAGCGGCAAAGCTCGCGGGAGTGAGCGGCAACATCCCCGACAAAAAGAACGCCGCTAACGGTGCCATATCGCTAAACACTTCGATTCGAGACTGCACATGTGGCAGCATTTTCATTAGTGTCTCGCGGTTAAAGGCCCACTCTTGCATACGATCCGCCAACTGCTCAAGACTGCAATCTTCACGAAGCCACAAGCCGTTTAGCCAGCGCAGTTTTTCAACATCGAATATCGGCCCACCCAAACTCACTCGGGTGATATCGAAATTGTCGATCATGGTTTGCAAACTGAATTTCTCGCTTTCATCCGGCATCGACCAGCCCATGCGGCCTAAATAATTCAACAGCGCCTCGGGTAGAAACCCCATGCGCTGGTAGTACCAAATACTGGTCGGATTTTTGCGTTTACTAAGCTTGCTTTTATCGGGATTTCGCAACAGGGGCAGATGGCATAACACCGGCATTTCCCAGCCAAAATACTCATACAATAATTTGTGTTTAGGGGCAGAATTAATCCACTCCTCACCGCGCAGCACATGGGTGATCTGCATCAAGTGGTCATCGACCACGTTTGCCAAATGGTAGGTCGGCAAACCATCAGATTTTAATAGGATCTGGGCATCTACCTGCCCCCATTCCAGTTCAATTTTACCCCGCAGCATATCGTCGACTTCGCAGCGGCCATCGTCCTCAGGCACGTGCATTCGAATCACATAAGCATCGCCAGCCGCTTCGCGACGCGCATGCTCAGCATCGTCTAGTTTCAGATCTGAATATTTAAGAGCGGTATGCCCACCTGCCTCGCGACGAGCTTCACGCAGCACATCCAATTCTTCAGCTGTCCGGTAACAGCGAAAGGCATGTCCGGCAGCAATAAGTTGCTCACAATGCGCTTTGTAAATATCACTGCGTTCGCTCTGGCGATACGGCCCGTGCGGCCCACCAACGTCTGGCCCCTCTGCCCACTCTAAACCCAGCCAGCGCAGTGAATCCAAAATTGCTTGCTCCGATTCAGGAGTGGAACGCTGTTGGTCGGTATCTTCAATGCGCAGCAAAAACTCGCCACCTTGACTTTTCGCAAAACAATAATTGAACAGTGCGATATAAGCCGTGCCTACATGCGGGTCACCGGTGGGCGAAGGAGCAATACGAGTGCGAACAGTCATGGAGTGTTTATTACCATTTGAATACAATAGACATTTAGCCTCACATCAATTTGCGTGAGCGGGCCATTCAGGCCGCCATTATACGTGCCGGACGAGGCAAGATTCACCCACCCGCAGAGGTATTTCGCGGCAGATGCACAAAAAATTACTTAATCGCCGCTTTTGCGTCGCCCCCATGCTGGACTGGTCTGACCGGCACTGCCGTGTCTTTTGGCGCCAACTGACCACAGAAGCGGTGCTGTACACCGAAATGATCACTACCGGCGCGCTGATCCATGGCGATGCCGAGCGCCACCTCAATTTTAGCGATATTGAACACCCTGTCGCCCTGCAACTTGGTGGCAGTGACCCCAAGGCACTGGCCCACTCAGCACAACTGGCTGAAAAATGGGGATACGACGAAGTGAATTTAAACTGCGGCTGCCCTTCGGATCGCGTTCAGAATGGTTTTTTTGGCGCCTGCCTCATGTCTCGCCCTGCCCTCGTTGCCGATTGTGTAAAGGCAATGAAAGACGCTAGTTCGCTCCCCATTACCGTTAAGCACCGTATCGGTATTGATGAACAAGAAGGCTACGGGCCGCTGCAGGAGTTTGTCGCCGCCATTGACGAGGCCGGCACTGACGCGATCATCGTTCACGCCCGCAAGGCGTGGCTGCAAGGCTTGAGCCCAAAGGAAAATCGCGAAATTCCGCCGCTGAACTACAACTTGGTACACCAGCTAAAACAGGACTTTCCCAAGCTCGAAATTATCATCAATGGCGGCATTCAGAACATCGAAGATGCCACCTCGCAATTGTCATACGTGGATGGCATTATGATGGGCCGAAGCGCGTATCAAACCCCGTTTATTCTGGCCAATGTGGATTCGCAATTTTACGGCCAAGACCGACAGGTCGCTTTGCGCAGTGACGTCATTCGCGGCCTATTCCCCTATATAGAAGCGGAACTTACACAAGGTACGCGGCTCAATCATATGACCCGACATATGCTGGGATTATTTAATGGACAACCCGGTGGTCGACTATTTCGACGTTATATAAGCGAGCACGGCCATCGCCCCGACGCCGGCATTGAGGTATTGGAGCAGGCATTAAACCTTACCGAAGAAGCCCTGCAGACCATGATGACAAAAAGGACAGTAAGTAATGAGCAGTAAGTTAGAACAACTAAAGCAGTTCACCGATGTGGTTGCCGATACCGGCGATATAGATGCAATCCGGCGTTTTTCTCCTCAAGATGCCACGACAAATCCATCACTCATTCTTAAAGCCGCTCAACTTGCCCAATATCAACCGCTAATACAGCGCGTCATTTCCGCCCAGAGTAAAGGCCCCCGAGACGCCCAGTGGCTGCAAAAAACCGCGACTCAACTAGCGGTAGAAATTGGCGCGGAAATCTGCAAATTGGTACCCGGCAAAGTGTCTACTGAAGTCGACGCCCGCCTCTCATTCAATACCGAGGCGATGATTACCGAAGGCCGCTACATAGCCGAGCTTTACCAGCAAAAAGGTATCGCCAAAGACCGGCTACTCATTAAAATCGCCTCAACGTGGGAAGGCATTCAAGCCGCCGCCGTATTAGAAAAAGAAGGTGTAGAGTGCAACCTGACACTGCTCTTCAGCCTTATTCAGGCTGCCGCCTGCGCAGAAGCTGGCGCAACCTTAATATCACCCTTTGTTGGTCGTATTTTAGATTGGCATGTCGCCCGTGGTCTTGCACCTGAAACGGCACATGATGATCCAGGGGTTCAGTCTGTCATTGCCATTTACAGCTATTACAAGCAACACGACTACAAAACCGTTGTAATGGGAGCAAGTTTTCGCAATATCGGTGAAATTGAGGCTTTAGCGGGCTGCGATCGCCTAACAATAAGCCCAGCACTGCTAACTGAACTGAGTGAAGATACACAAGCCTTACCGCGCCAACTCGGTCCAGATATGAACTTCATCCCCCATCCAAAACTCGACATTACCGAATCCGGATTTCGCTGGGCCTTGAATGACGATGCCATGGCAACAGAAAAACTTGCCGAGGGTATACGGGCCTTTGCCGCCGACCAAGTGAAACTTGAAACCCTGCTTAGCGAATGGAACTAGTACTCCTTCAATATGATATTGCCTAATGTCAAAGTTCGTAGGTATGAGTTGAGGTACGACATGCCTTCAGACTGGACGCCCGTCAGGGCGCCCCGAAGGGGTTTACCAAACCCAACATGATGGGATGCTCTCCCACCGTTTGTTGGGTATCGCTCGCTACCGCTCCACCCAACCTAGCGAATCACACATCATTTTCAAATTGAAAGAGTACTAGGATATGTTTGAAAAATTAAAGCAGCTTTTTTCCAGCGTGGAAGAAGACGACAACAAAACCACGATGTCGCTGGAGTTAGCGGCAGCCGCTCTACTTATCGAAGTGAGCAAATCTGATTTCGAACAAGACCCCAAAGAAATCGAAAAAATACAAGAATTGCTGGTTCGGTGTTTTTCAGTGTCGCTCGCGAATATTGAAGAATTCATGACGAAGGCAACGGCCCTTAATAAAGACAGCACCTCCTTGT
The DNA here is from genome assembly GCF_019312595.1 of Zhongshania aquimaris. Taxonomy (GTDB): domain Bacteria; phylum Pseudomonadota; class Gammaproteobacteria; order Pseudomonadales; family Spongiibacteraceae; genus Spongiibacter; species Spongiibacter aquimaris. The sequence goes on from NZ_JAHWDQ010000001.1 coordinate 334,342, forward strand.
ATCCGTTTACCCGTTACATAAACGACAATTGCAATAATATTGAAAAATATGAGCTGATTGTCGCGCTTTGGGAAGTGGCCATTGAGGATGGGCAAATAGACAAATACGAAGATCACTTGATCCGGAAGATCTCTGATCTCATTTATTTACCTCACACCGAATTCATCCGAGCAAAGCTGACAACGACAGAAAAAGCTGCTGGCAAATAGATTAAGGATAGCGTTTTTGTAGAGAAAGAATTAAAAACACTGACCTTCTAGTAACGACACTAATTCACGAAACTTAGCGTGATTGCTGTCGCTTAGCCCCATCAGCGTGCGATGTGCTTCTAGCACCCGCTTCTTAACGGCATCTTCACTACACGGTAAGACCGGCAACTCGCCTAAGTCTTCATCGTCGAGTAGTGGCTCTTCTCGAATTCTAAACACCCTATCGAAACCCATGCTTTCGAGCACTCGGGTGATATCGGGATTAGTGGATAAAATAAGAGGGACAAACTTAAAACGCTCTTTGGCTTTAATCGCTAATTTAGCAAGTAAACCCAAAGTCGTACTGTCGACATTTAGGGCATCAGAAAGATCAACGACAACACTGGCAAAGCCTTCAACAGATAACATCTCGTCGAAAAACTCGTCCAAGGTGGTACACAGCGTCAACCGCACGTCACCAACTAGTTTGATAACAAACGCGCCGTCTTGTCCTGCTACCAATATCCTACCGGGCTGCATTTGCCTATAACCTGCACACGACTAAAATTGCGATATCGTCTGGCGCTTCGTCTATTTCTAGTAAACCGAAGGTTTTCGCCAGTCCTGTCGACATACTTTCACCCTCGCCGAGAATATCGAGCAGCTTCAGCTCTTTCTCTTCGAGGGTGTCACTGTCTAACACTTCTAGAATACCATCCGAGAACAACGTTAGCACTGCGCCCGGTGGGAAAGTGATCATATGATCACTGTACTCGGCATCGGCAAATAAACCAACAGGCATGTCGTGTTCAGGCAGAAATTCCGCCTTACCGTCTACCGCCATTGCCGGCGCGGGAAGATGACCTGCGACCGAATAACAGAGCTGATGGCACTTAAGATCAAAAGTACCGACACACATTGTTACGTGTTTGCCGATGCCCATTTCCAGTAACTCGCGATTTGCTATGGCAAGCATCTTCGCTGGCGACAAAATAGCAGTGGAACCGCGATGTAAAAAATCACTGCGCTTGCGTGCAAACAAATTTTTGAGGAATACCGTCACGAAGGCCGAACTAGCGCCGTGCCCTGACACGTCTGCAACAAAGAACACCGCGTGATCTTCACCGACAATAAAGTAGTCGACAAAATCGCCGCTCAGATACAAAGACGGCAATATAAAGTGACAAAAACTGTAGCCGCCAATTTGCTTTGGCGTATCTGGGAGCAGAAGCTGCTGAACGTGCTTTCCCGCCTGCTGGTCTTGTTGTAACAATGTCAAACTTTCAAGTAAATCGCGGTTCGCGTTTTCAAGCTTAGTGCGATAGGCCAAGTTTTCGCGTTTTAGGGCGCCACGCTCCACCGCCCGATCAATAACGTGGCGAATAACGTCCAAATTTTCTGGCGGGAGCATCAGATAATCAGTTGCACCGTGCCTAACAGCCTCAACAACGTCAGCAAGACTTTTACGACGAGAAACGCCGATTAGAGGCAATTCACGGGGGTCAGCTGCCATTTTTCCAAGAAGATCAATACCGCGATCATCGGGGAAATCGATATCAACCATCACAATATCGATATCTTCTTCGCGAAACCCCACCATTGCCGTCGAGCAATCCGCAATCGCAAGCACGGACATACCCAGCTTCTCCAAGGAGGACACTAGCTCGTTGTGGACAGCATCAGCCTGCTGAACCAATAAGATACTCTGGGGAAACGTAGCTTTCATGCGGACTTTTTACTCGCATCAGCAAGAACACACAAGCCGTATTTATGCGCAGAATTTACGCCGGGGAAACCAGGCGAGGAATTAGAAATCAAAGGATTCGAAATCTTCATCGCCAAAATCATCTTTAAGCTTGCCGTCATTGATAAGAAAATCTCGGCGCTGCAAATAAACATCCTTGAAGAAGGTGTATTTATCTCCCGACACCAACTCTTCTGTCCCAAGTAAAGAGGCTCGAACTTGAATCAAATCCAGAAGGGTCATGCCGTACTGCGCACTTTCAGGATCAACACTGCGCATCACATCGGTATAAGAATCAACCCCCCTTCCCGCGCCATCCCGCAAAGTGCTGGGACCTAGAAACGGTAGCATTATGTAGGGGCCATTACCCACCCCCCACACCGCAAGGGTTTGACCAAAATCCTCGGAGTCACGCACTAAACCAATCGCTCCAGCGACATCAAAAATGCCTAAGACACCAACTGTTGTATTAATAATGAACCGCCCGCCACTGACCAGGACATGGCTGCCATCACCCTGCAATACATTATTGCCTATATTCTTAATTTCACCGAGATTATTAAAAAAATTGGCTAAACTTTGATCAACAAACGTCGGCGTAATATTGCGATAGCCTTTCGCGACAGGCTTTAACACATACTGATCCGCCGTGTCATTGAATGCAAAGACAGCACGATTGAGGCCCTCCCAAGGGTCGCGAGGATCGCTATCATTTACAGACGCATTTACGCCCTGAAATGTAGACAGCAGCATCAATAGCAAGGCACAAGCTATTCGTTCCATTGGAGTCATATCCATCAATTCTAAAAAGCGGCTAACACTATACGCAATGCGCGCTTGCTTGGCACTAACTGCATGATTACGACTCAGCAACAATCAATATATCGAGACCAACCAACTGTGCCACAAGCTCGCGACCAAACCCCACCACAGCTTCAGGTTCAACACCAAGCTCGGCGGCAATTCCCTTAAGTACTCCGTACGCATTGTGCGAAGACGCGTCATCAAACAACGCAAGTAACCGCGCCGTGACTGCATTGATCTCTAAAAACTCAACACTATCGGCACGGTTGCGATACACCACGATATAAGTGATGTCGCCGGTCACTTCTGCGGGACGGTTATCCCTGCTAATTTGATGGACGGGAAAACCGTAAGCTAGCGGCCAAGCGAGTGAAGACAGACGCCACCTCGCATCCAAAATATCGCTGGGAGGCTCTACCGCGGAAGGAAGTTCGTCAACAGCGACATCGAGTGCCAGCTCTACCCATTCATAATGGGCAAGCTCGGCTAAAAACGGCGGATCTACGTCTATACCACTGCGCTGATGCTGAAGATATTCAAGAAACTCTTCCGCAATTTTAAGAAAGTAAGGGCTCGCGCACTGATGCCGAATCATAAAGTCCCGCACCATCGAGTCCCAATCCGAATCGCTGTACAAGCTGCGACAGACCGGGAAGCCATTACTTAAAAAGCCATTGATATTGTTAAAAAACAAATCGCGATAAATAGCTAAACGACGGCCCTCTATACCCGGCACCCCAGAAGAAGCGTCGGGATTACGGATAAACTGGGTTAGTTCGCGCTGAACATGCTGAAAATTGTTCATCTCACAGCAAACCGGTGTGAAGCGACACTACCCTCGTTGATTGCTTGAGCACGCTTGATACGCTCTACCTCTAATAACAACTCTGCCATCGGCGGGAAATTAAAGTCCCGCTCCAATAAAGTTGGCAAAGGACCGCAGCGCTCATAAGCCGCGTCTAGCAAGGCCCAGACAGGATCAATGACATCTGAACCATGTGTATCGACACGTAGATCCTCGGCCTCATCGTAATGGCCGGCGATATGCACATATCTCGCGCGCTCCAGAGGAAGTGAATGCAAAAACTCATGGGGATCGTAGCGATGGTTAATGCTGTTCACGTAGATATTATTTACATCTAGTAACAGCTCGCAATCTGCTTCGGTCAGCACCGCATTAATAAACTCACTTTCACTCATTTCCTGAGCCGGAGCTGCGTAATAAGACGCATTTTCTAGCAATATACGACTACCTAAAACATCTTGTACTTGCTTAACTCGGTCAGCGACGTGGTGAACTGCCTCTTCAGTAAACGGAATGGGCAGCAAATCATATAATTGTCCCTCATCACCGCAATAGGTCAAATGTTCTGAATACAGAGGGCAGTCAAAATCCGCCATAAACTGCTTAATATCTTTCAGCAAGCTTGCGTCGAGGGGCGAAAAACCACCAATGTTTAATGACAGCCCATGTAAATAAACGGGATAACGCTCAGCTATTTCACGAAATGAGCGGCCGTAACGACCGCCAATCCCTATCCAATTCTCAGGGGCAACCTCAATAAAATCAATATCATCTGGGCTCAGCTGTTTAAACGCCGACATGAGACCTCGACGCAAACCGAGACCTGCCAAAGCAGATCTATTATTTAAGTTAAGCTCATCCATTGATATTGTCACTGCCTCTCAGAGAACCGTTACCACTAAGAAAATAATGCTTATTTCGCAGCACCGCATGACGCTTCCTTCGCCGCTTTGTCGCCGCCACACTGTCCCTCCATTGCCCCCTTATCAGCGCCACACTTCGCTTCACCACACTTACCTTCGTGGGCGGCCTTTGCCTTGTCAGCGCCGCACTTAGCTTCGCCGCATTTGCCTTCGTGCTCAGCTTTATCAGCTCCACACTTTGCCTCACCGGCTTTATCAGCCCCACATTTCGCTTCCGATTTAGCCGCTTTATCGGAGCTTCCCATCGCAAGTTCATAGCCCGCGCTTAATTGCTTGGCCGCGAAAGGGTTGCTATCAGCCATCGCGGGGCTCACAGCAGAAGCCAACATCGCCGCACCAAAGGCCGCAACTAGAGGTTTTTTCGTAAAAGACGCCATTATTATTTCTCCATTCCGGCTTTGCACCGAGTTAGTCATCAAGTAAATTAAAATTCTGCTCAAAAAACAGCCATGTATCTGAGCTAAACGGTAAAAACCGCATTTTCAGCATAGCCGGATCTCAAAATTTAACAATGCAATGATCAGCTTACGAGAACACCAAGGTTTCCGATCTTTACCATAAATTACGTCGCAGCTATACCAGACACGAATAGCTTGATTGGCACTACTATGCTCAAAGAATCAGCTACCTAGCTAGCTGTGCCCCGCAGAGACGGGAGGAATACGACTTGGTATTCCACGTGGGCGAAGAGCAGGCGAACGGCGCCATTTTGCGTTAACTAGAATTGCCAGGGCCATTTTCCCACCCAGCAATGACAATCAAACTATCGCGACCATACCCAATAGACCTGACTAGACTTTGAATGTTACATCTTGAGTGACACTTTTCCATAATTGCTTCAATCGCTTTTCTGATACCGGCGACCGCGTGCCAATATTTTGAGCAAACAGAGAAATGCGGAATTCCTCTAGCTGCCAGCGATAATCTCTAAGGGCTGGATGGGAAGCAAGTTCATCGGGCGCTTTTAGTAAAAAGTCACTCAACTGGCTTTGCAATGGCTCTAAGACAAGGGTGCACTGACGATCTCGCTGATAGTGGCCATCCAGTTTTGCAAGGCGCTGCAAAACCCCCTTCAAATATCGAGGATATTGACTCAGCTCTTCACCATTTAACGCTGTTATAAAACCGTCGAAAAACAAGCCGTCAAGCTGCTTATTTACGTCGTTAATACTGTGAATCCAGCTCAGCGAGTTCAGCTTTTTCAAAGCCCGCCGAATATCGGAATAATGACCCAATATTTCCGTGAGCATTTCCGCATAGCGCTCAGCGTCTGCGGTAAAACTTGCACGCCCCGCTTGCCACAGTTTGTCGAAGTGGGCTTCTGTTTCAGGTAAGTTGTCAGGATCTATCGCAAAACTTTGTCGAGCTGCGGCTATTAAACTGTCTTCGAGCCATTTCTTTTTATCTTCACCCACAGCGGCGAATTGCAATTGCACCGCGTTATGTCGAAACAAACTCGCCCGCAATAATTTTGTCTGTTGAGACAGTCGCAACAATAGTAGTCTCAGCACCCCGTAAAGGCTCTTCTGTTTTGCGTCCTGCGCCGACTCTGCCAACTCTAAAACAACATTGTCGCCGTCATCCCGCAGACACGGATATGCCGTCAATGTTGCGCCGCCGCGTTTAAACTCATGACGTGTTTCTAAGCGCCCAAAATTCCAATCTTGAAGTACTTTACTGTTAAAACTGCCACTGCTTTCTTCCGCAATACCCTGCTGAACTTGATCGGCAAGTTGGGTATTTAACAGTCTTAAATCACGCCCCTGTGCCAATAGTTTTCCGGTATTGTCCAGCACACGAACATTCATTAAGTAGTAATCGTCAATGCGATTGGCAGCCCACTCATTAATATCGATCCGCAAACCGCTCAAGCGCAACAAGGCTGTGGCAAGCTGAGCAAGCAGCCCCTGTTCGCCCACATTAAGCATCGGCATAGCGCGATCAACATAGTCCGGCACCGGCACCAACTGCTTGCGCTGTGCCTTTGGCAGGGTTTTTACCAGGGCAATGCACTTTTCTCGCAACAAACCCGGCACCAGCCATTCGAGTCGCCCCGCTGGCAACCGCGCTAAATTCCCCAACGGCACCGATACACTGACACCGTCGGCGGGGTGACCTGGCTCGAAGTGATAGCTAAGCGCGAAGCTAATGCCGCCACATATTAAGGTATCTGGAAATTGCTGTTCGGTGACATCACCACCGCCGTGGCGCATCAATTCGCCGCGAGTCAAATAAAGCGTGTTTGGAGGAGCCGTTGCTTTTAGCCAGTGCTCAAGGTGTTTGGCTGTGACGATACCCGCCGGAATACGCTCGTCGTAAAACCGAAATAGCTCATCATCAGACACCAATATATCTCGACGACGAGCCTTGTCTTCTATCTCCGCAATATCAGCGATTAGCGCTTTGTTATGTTTATAAAAATCAGCGCGGCCTTGGTATCGACCTTCGACTAATGCTTGCCGAATAAGAATTTCGCGGCTTTCTTCAGGTGCGATCGGGCCGTAGTGAACACGCTTTTTATCGCGAATGACCAAGCCGTATAACGCGGTTTGTTCGAAGGCCATAACGCGGCCGCTGCGAGCCTGCCAATGTGGCTCTGAGTAACTGCGCTTAAGCAGACTATCATTGACACCAAACACCCACTCGGGATCAATTTTTGCGACACAGCGCGCATACAATTGGCTTGTTTCGGCTAACTCCGCCGCCACGATCCATTTTGGCGGCTTTTTGAATAATCCCGAGCCAGGAAAAATATGTAACTTTCGATTGCGTGCACCGGTGAATTCACGATTCTCGTCCTTGGTCGCTAGTTGACCGAGGAAACCAGGTAACAAGGCGCGGTGAATACTCTCAAAACCGGCGGCTTCTTTATTCTGCTTTAAGCCTAACTGCCGACACATCAGGGTTAGCTGATGATGCACTTCTCGCCACTCACGCATTCTCGTCCACGACAGAAATTCACGCTGACAAAGCTTTCGCCACTGATTTGCCGACAGCGCCTGACGCTGTTCCTCTGCGTAATCCCACAGCGCCACAAAGGCGGCAAAATCTGAATCCTCCTGCCAGAAGCGACGATGCTTCTCATCCGAAGCCTGCTGCTTATCGGCGGGGCGCTCACGAGGGTCTTGAATACTCAAAGCACTTGCAATTACCAGCATTTCGCGAAGACACGAAGCGTCTGCAGCTGCCAATAGAAGACGGCCAATACGCGGATCAACGGGAAAACTCCCAAGCTGTTCACCAAGTTTTGTTAAGCGCCCCTCATCAACCGCGCCCAGCTCTGCCAGCAGCGCAAAGCCGTCGTTGACAAACTTTTTATCCGGCGCGTCAACGAAGGGGAAATCTGAAATATCGCCCAACTTCAACTGCAGCATTTGTAAAATAACAGCCGCTAAATTTGTACGTTGAATTTCCGGCTCGGTGTACTCTGGCCGGCTCAAATAGTCGGCTTCACTGTAAAGGCGATACGCAATACCCGGCGCAACGCGACCACAACGACCCGCTCGTTGATTGGCGCTGGCCTGCGAAATGGCCTCTATCGGCAGACGCTGCACTTTGCTGCGCACACTGTAACGACTGACCCTCGCTGTACCCGCGTCTATAACGTAACGAATCCCGGGCACGGTGAGCGAGGTTTCTGCCACGTTGGTGGCCAATATCACCCGCCACCCGCGCCGTCCCCGCAAATCAAATATCCGTTGTTGTTCTGTGCCACTTAAGCGCGAATACAGCGGTAATATCTCTGCCCCCGGCAATTCGGCGCGTTTGAGGTGGCGGGTTAACTCGCGAATATCCCGTTCACCGCTAAGAAATACCAGCGTGTCACCGTGACGCTGAGCGCCCTCAGCCATCAGTTCCCGAAGCACCAACTCCACTGCTTCGGCCAAATCATTGTCGGCACTCAGCTCCTCCTGAGGTCGATAGCGATACTCCACCGGATAGCTGCGACCAGACACTTCAATAATAGGAGCATCATTGAAGTGCGCGGAAAAGCGCTGCACATCAATTGTCGCGGAGGTAATGATGAGCTTTAAATCAGGCCGCTTCGGTAAAAGCGTTTTTAAGTAACCCAATAAAAAGTCAATGTTCAGACTACGTTCGTGGGCCTCATCAATAATAATGGTGTCGTATTGACTGAGAAATCGGTCGCGCTGGATAGCAGCCAGCAAAATACCGTCAGTCATTACCTTAATATAGCTATTCGGCGAGGCTACTTCTTGAAAGCGAATTTGAAAAGCAACGCCTTCGCCGAGCTGGGTGTTGAGTTCTTCTGCTAAACGCTGAGCCACCGCCCTCGCCGCCAAACGTCGGGGCTGAGTGTGGGCAATTAAGCCCGCAACACCACGTCCCATCTCTAGGCAAATTTTCGGTATTTGAGTCGTTTTACCCGACCCCGTTTCCCCGGCGAGTACCACGACCTGATGCTCGCTAATTGCCTTGCGAATATCATCCAGCCGCTGCGCAACGGGCAGATCCTGAGGATAGACAATTTTAGGTAGGTTATCTTGGCGCGCCTTCCGCCTAAGTACGGACGCGTTAATACGCTGAGCCAGCGCGAGCAATTTATCGCCAATGTCAGTGTTTTCTCGATCTTGCTTGGCGAGCTGACGACACTGCCTCGCGAATGCAAACTGATCGCCCAACATACAATCGTCAACACTGGCCAGTAGTGAGGCCACGGTAATTTCTGACATACATTCCAAATAAATAAAAAAGGCGCCATCAGGCGCCTTTTTGCAATGAGCTGAAAATTTAATCAGCCTTGGCGAGCTTGGCAAGCTCCTCGTCTCGAAGTGAACGACGCAAAACCTTACCAACATTGGTTTTAGGTAATTCATCGCGAACTTCTATATAACGCGGCATTTTATAGCCGGTTAAGCGTTCACGCAAAAATGCTTTCAGCTCATCCTTATCAATGTCGCCATTTTTAGCAGCAACAAAGATTTTTACCGCTTCGCCTGACTTCTCATCAGGTACACCAATTGCTGCGCACTCTGCGATATTGGGATGGCCACTCAGCACATCTTCAATTTCATTGGGGTAAACATTAAAGCCAGAAACGATAATCATGTCTTTCATGCGATCAACGATCCGCATATAACCGTCTTCCTGCACAACCGCAACATCACCGGTATGCAACCAGCCATTTTTAATGGTCTTATCAGTTTCATCCTGGCGCTGCCAATAGCCCATCATCACCTGCGGGCCTCGCACGCAAAGCTCACCCCGCTCACCGATTCCCACGTCTTCACCACCCTCGGTGACGATACGAATCTCGGTGCCTGGCAGGGCAATCCCGATAGTGCCGATTTGATTGGCGCCACCTGGGTTAATTGATACCACCGGCGAGGTTTCAGTTAAGCCGTAGCCTTCGTAAACCTGCGCCCCAGTCATCTCCATCCACTCTTTCGCCGCACCCGCAGTTAATGCCATACCACCTGACAACGTGGCTTTGACTGAGGAGAAATCGAGTGTTTTAAATTCAGGGTGATTACAAAGCTGAACGAAAAGCGTATTGATACCGCTCATGCCGCTCCAGCGCCAGCGCTTCATTTCTTTAATCACACTGCCCAAGTCACGCGGATTTGGAATAAGCACCGCGTGATTACCCTGCATCATGACGCAGAATGACAACATAAAAGAGTAAATATGGTAAAGCGGCAGCGGTGACAAAAAGGTTTCTGTCGCCTCTTTCAAGCCATAGCTTTCAAATAGCTGCTTACTTTGCAGGACATTGGCCATTAGATTGCGATGACTGATCATGGCGCCTTTAGACACACCAGTTGTACCGCCGGTGTACTGCAATAAAGCGACGTCTTCTGCACCCGGTGCAGAAGGAGTGTATTTGCCGCCTTTACCCAAGGACAACGCCTTTCGGTATGAAATCTGATTTTTAAAGCTAAAATCAGGCACCATTTTCTTAACACGCTTAACTACGACGTTAATTAATGGCCGCTTAAGGCCGGTGTGCAGATCAGCTATTTCAGTGACAATCACCGTTTCTACTGGTGTCTCTGGGACAACCGCCGCAGCTGCCTCGGCAACGTTTGCCAAAACAACCAGCGCTTTCGCACCTGAGTCATTCAATTGATGTTTTAGTTCGCGCTCGCTATAAAGTGGGTTGGTGTTAACCACGATCAGGCCCGCGCGGATTGCGCCAAAAAGCGCGACTGGATATTGGATAATGTTTGGCATTTGCAAGGCAATACGGTCACCGGTCTTCAGGTTGGTATGGTTCTGAAGGTATGACGCGAATTGGGCAGATAAGATATCTAGTTCGCGATAGGTAATAGTTTTACCCATACACGATATAACCGGGTGGTCCGCAAATGTTGTTGCACAGTAGGCAAACATGTCCACCAGATTAGCGTACTGCGCAAGATCAACACTGCTTGGCACATTTGCGTTTTTCCGCGCCGCACTTATTGCTGCTGCGATTTCTTCCATTGCTGCTGACAAAGTCGTCCCCTCGTAAGGCCTTTTTGTTATTAAGACAGGGTCAGATGACAGGCACTCTGACCACGCCTACTAAAGGTGGCAAGCTATCGATATTTGTACTCACTGTCAACACTAGTGCACTTTGCGAGCGGCTTTGTGATGTTCCCCTAGCTTATCCCTCAACGCTAGCGGGTTCAGCTACACGATATTGCTCAGGATCAATAAACATGAGCTGCAAGACCAGCTCACCACTTCGCCGCAGATCCGCGGCCAAAACCAGCGCATTAAGATGACCATCGATATGGCTTATAGCTGGAATATTAAATACAAGTTGCTGGCCGCTATCATCGCTCATCACAATTGGCTCTGATTTAGCCTGTATCACCTTGACCAACTCGGCGCACAACATCTGCAACTGCAGTTTAAACGCACTGAAATTTAAGTGACCGCGAAACTCTTCAGGCATTAACTGCAATCTAACCCGCACTGTAGATTTATCCGGCATCTCCATTTTGGTCAAAAACAGCTCCCGACCGGCCTCTAGCTCCTTAAAATAACGTTTCGCCTCGGTGCGGCCCACATCTAACAAGCAGGTCTTAAATAAATTTACTGAAATTGTCAGTACGCTCGATGTATCCATATTCACTTTCATAAAATGACTATCCAATATTAATATTTTCAGAGGGCTGGCTAACTACCCTATTATTTTAAGACCTCAACGCCTAGCCGATAAAACCTCAATACCAACGCTATGCCCTGGATCTAAGAATTTCAATATCCACTAGGCGATGACAGGCTGCTTCAGTGCGCACCCTGCTGGGCTGCAACCACGGCGGGGTATCGCAACACGCCAATTCAGCCATGTGGCAACGCGGCGCGAATCGGCATCCCCTATCGGTCGCCAGCGGCGCTCGATTGGCAATAGTCTGAGCCGGTAGCGACTTGTTTAGTATTCGGCCCTTTGGGTTTCCATCTAAATGTGCCGCGAGCAATCGCACCGTATAGGGATGACGAGGTGCCTCAAACACGGCGGCTGTTGGCCCAATCTCTACAATTTCGCCAAGATACATAACTGCCGTGCGCGTGGCTAAAAATCTTACAACAGCTAGATCGTGGGCGATAAACAGCATGGCGGTATTGTGCTCACGCTGCAATTCCTGCAATAAATTAATAATCTGCGCCTGCACTGAGACATCCAGTGCCGATACCGGCTCATCGCAAATCACCAACTTTGGTTCGGTAATAAACGCCCGAGCAATACCTATACGCTGGCGCTGACCGCCAGATAACTCATGGGGATAACGCTCCCCCGCGGATTGCGGTAAACCAACACGATCTAGCCAGTAGGCTGCTTTATCCCGCGCGGCCTGACCATGAATACCAAGGCTCCAAAGCGGCTCCTGCAAACTCGCTAAAATCGTCATCCGCGGATTTAAACTTGCATAGCTATCTTGAAACACCATTTGAACCTGGGTCGCCATCTCGCGATAGTCATGACGACGATAGGAATGGGGCATGTCTTTGCCATCAATATAAATTTTGCCTGCACTACGGGACTGCAAACCTGCGATCATTCGCCCCAGAGTAGACTTGCCAGAGCCACTTTCACCAACAAGTCCTAACACCTCACCCGCTGTAATTTGCAGGTTAATGCCATCAACCGCCGCCAATAAATTAGCGCCACTTTTAAAGTGGCAGCGCAATTGGCGAATATCCACCAGCGGCGCGGTCATAACTTTCCTCCCAACAGTGAAACAGCTTCGGCCTCGCGCCAGCGCTCTGGGTGATCTTTATGCCACAACCAGCAGCGTGCAAGATGGTCTTCACCACAGGACATCAGTGGCGGTGACTCTTCACAAATCGCCATGCGCTTCGAACACCGCGCGGCAAAACCGCAGCCACTCGGCGGCTGACGCAAATCAGGCGGGGTGCCTGCTATTGCCTCCAAAGGCTTAGGGTTCTCCAAACTCGGAACGGCCCGCTTTAGAGCTTGGGTATAAGGATGGGCCTCCCGACTAAACACATCGTGCAGCGAACCTGACTCAACGGTTTGACCGGCGTACATCACTGACACCGAGTCTGCGATCTCGGCAACGACGCCGAGATCGTGGGTAATAAACAACATGGCAGTGCCGCTTGACTCCCGCATCTCCTGTAACAAAGACAAAACCTCTGCTTGCACGGTAACGTCGAGGGCGGTGGTAGGCTCATCGGCGATAAGGAGTTCTGGCTCACACACAACCGCCATCGCGATCATTGCCCGCTGCAACATACCGCCAGAAAACTCAAAGGGATATTGTTCTGCCCGCTGCGCCGGGTTGGCAATAGCCAAGCGTTCAAGCAAGGCGATTGCGCGCATTTTTGCTTCTCGTCGCGACAGGCCTTTGTGAATCCGCAATGGCTCGGCTATCTGCGCACCGATGGTTTGCGTCGGGTCTAAAGCCGTCATCGGGTTTTGGAAAATCATCGCGATTTGATTTCCCTGCAACTGACGCCATTCACGCTCCTTGATTTGCGTCATATCGCGGCCAGCAAACCACCATTCTTCAGCACTGATTTTTGCTGCGTTTGGCATGAGTCCCAGCAAGGTCATCGCCGTCACCGACTTGCCGCAGCCCGATTCACCAACCAACGCTCTGCACTCCCCCGCCTCCAAGCTCAGAGACACATCGCGAACCGCTTTTACTGGACCGATACTAACCTGCAGTGACCTTAACTTGAGTAAGCTCATGCGCGCACCACCCCCGAGCGTCGATCAGTGGCATCGCGCAGGGCATCGCCCAATATATTAAAGGCCAGCACCGACAGACTGATGAATATGGCCGGAAGGATGAGTTGGCGAGGATGCGACAACAGCGTTTTGATACCTTCATTGCATAGCGCTCCCCAAGAAGTGGTCGGCGGCGACACCCCCATACCGATAAATGACAAAAATGCCTCGGTAAATATTGCCTGCGGAATCGCAAAGCTAAATGCCACTAATATCATCGGCAATACATTGGGCAACATATGACGGAGGATTATACGAGAGGTGCTGACGCCAGCGATGCGCGAGGCCTCTACAAACGGCTGGCTGCGCAGCGCCAATACCTGCCCGCGTATCAATCTCGCGCTACCCGGCCAACTTAACACCAACATCGCAACAATAAGTGGCATGATGCCGTTTTCGCCAGGGCCGATGCCAAACGCAACGCGGAATAAAATCATAAATAATAAAAACGGCAGTGCCACCACAAAGTCGACGAAACGCATGGCGAGCTGATCTACCCAGCCTCCCATCAACCCAGCAATCGCACCAAAAATACAACCGAAAGTAATAAAAAGTAAGGGAGCCACCACACCAACAAACAGCGATGTGCGGCCACCCGCCATCAAGCGGGCCAATATATCGCGCCCTAGCGCGTCGGTACCCAGCGGATGCCCCGGTATTTCAACCCACTGAGTTTTGTTATTCGTCACCGGAATTAAGCCCTGTAACTGGGCCTCAAAAACTGACATTGCCGCTTCCGGCCTGACCTCTCTCGACAGTAGTAAGAGTCCGGTATCGGCATCGGCAATAGTGTAGCGATACACTTCGCTACTCAGCTGCAGACGATCTTGATAATAACTGTCTGCGGTCTCGGTGATCGCCAAGCCAAGTCCGGGTTTGTCAGCGTCACCGCGATATACGCGATAGCGCTCTATACCCGCCAATTTCGGCCACTGCAGCCTTACATACTCGGTATTCGCTGCGTGAACTTTTAAACCGCTTGGCGCATCTGCTTTTTTAGAGGGCCGCCACGCACCGTTGTCCGATACAATCCGCACCGATCGAGCGCGACTCGCTCCTTCCGATATCTGCGACAGCCACTGCTGCGACGGGCTTTGACGCCATAGCGACGGTCCGACAGTGACAAACAACAGTAAAAAAATCACCATCAATCCCGACAAAATAACAGTGGGATTGGCCATGCTCGGCAGTGGAATAGGCGCAACCGCTTCCAAATCGTCTGCGGCGCCCCATGTTTTAGGAGCAAAACGGAATACTGAGATTGCCATTAGTACGACGGCCTCATGCTCTGCCTCGGTGTAAACGAATACGCGGATCAATTAAGCCATAGCTAATATCAACCAATACCACCACCAGCACCAGGAAGGCGCCGTAAAACACGGTCGTTCCCATGATGACGGTGTAGTCCAACTGCTGAACGGCTTGCACAAAATATCGTCCCAAACCCGGTATGGCGAAAATCAATTCCACCACAAAGCCACCGGTCGTAATTGCGGCGATAGTTGGGCCCAACTCGGTCACCACCGGCAATACCGCATTTCTCAGCTGATGGTGCCAAAACAAACGCCAACCATGAACGCCCTTGGCTTTTGCCGCAATATTGTAATCTGCGCTGAGCACCTCCAACATTGAGGCGCGCATAATTCTGCTCAAATACGCCATTGTGCCCAAACCTAGCACCAGAGCTGGCACCCAAATTTGGCTCACACTACCCCAACCAGCAACGGGCAATAAGGTTTTACCCGCGGCATTATTCATTGCCACAATGACCAGTTGCGCCAAGCCAGCAATAACAAAACCCGGCACCGAAATAGCGGCAATAACAGCAACCATCACCAAGCGATCTGGCCAACGATTTCGGCAGTAGGCCGCTACTGAACCCGCCGCCACCCCACCCACCAGCGCAATTAATACGGCGGCGATACCCAAGGTCGCCGAAATAGGAAAGTGCTTACTGATAATGTCGTTTACCCGCCGATTTTCCTGGGTAAAGGAAATCCCAAAATCGCCGTGCAACATATTGCTCATAAACAAGCGGTATTGCTCAAATAGTGGCTTATCCAAACCATAGCGCGCTTCTAGCTGCGCGCGTACCGCTGGCGACATCGCCTTTTCTTGGGTAAGCGGATCTCCCGGCACCGCATGCATGGCAAAAAACGTCGCGGTGGCGATAAACCAAATCGTAATCACCCCCGACAACAGTCTTCTGGCAATAAAACTCAGCATAATTATTGCTCAATCCATGCGTAGCGAAAATTCGGGTCACCACCGAAGATAGAGCGTCGAACACCTTTTAACCGCGGGTTCTGAACATACAGGGCGCCATTTTCATAGGTGGGTAAAATGGGCACATCCTCTACTACTATGCGTTGAATTTGCGCCATGGCATTAAAACGCGTCTTCGCATCATTGCTCGATTGTGCCAATCGAATCCAGCGATCATAGAGTGGATTATCATAACGTCCACGATTATTGTCATTCCAGGAGGTGAATAGATCGGCGAAGGTCATAATATCGTCGTAATCTGGACCCCACGCGGCCACGACAATATCAAAATCGCCACGGCGCATTTTTTCAAGTCGCTGCTTAAACACCTGCTGGTCAATACGGAGCTCCAAGCCTAAGCCCTTTTTAAATAAATACTGGTAGTATTCCGCTTCTTGCAAGGCTCTTGGACTATCTCCCGCCAACATCACTAGCGGCGGCCACGACTCTAAACCCAACTCAGCCTTAGCCCGCTTTAAATACTTGCGCGCCTCGGCAATATCGGCGTCGACACGCATGACCGGATACTCTTCGCGAAAGGGTTTTTCACTACCTTTAACGGTGACAGGAAAAAGTGAATACGCTGGCTTAACACCCGGCAAACCGATGATTTTATTGACCAGCAAGTCTGGGTCGATTAATCGCTGAACCGCTTTTCTAAACGCGCGATTGCTGCTAATACGTCCTTCGCGAAAATTAAACTCGAGAAAATATAGGGAGCCGGTGTGAAAATACTCAATATTAAAACCACGTTCGACAGCCTCATCCAGCAAGCCCGTATCCAATGGCGCAATGGCAATTTGTTGATCGCGAAATAAATTAAACTGGGCGCTGGGGTCGGCCGTAATATAAGGCATATCTATTTCGTGTATTTTGACGCCATCTTTCTGCCAATAATGGCCATTTTTACGTAATCTAAGATGAGCTCCGTGTACCCATTTATCTAATACATAAGCGCCATTAACCACCAGCTTGTCACTATCAGCGGCGTAGCGCCCGCCCCAGTGCGCAACGACGTCTTCCCTCAACGGTAAAAACGTCATAAAGGCAGCTAAGCTAAGAAAGTAGGGACAGGGCTTAGCAAACTCCACCCGCAGTTCATGATCGGACACCGCAGAAACACCCAACTCCGTCGCCGCTAGCTGTCCACCGTTAACTGCTTCTGCATTTTTAATGGGATAGAAGATAAACGCATACTGCGACGCGGTACTGGGTTTAAGGGCGTGGCGCCAGGCAAACACAAAATCATGGGCCGTCACCGGCTTACCGTCGCTCCAGCGCGCCGAATCACGCAACCAAAACGTGGCGCCATCAGCATCTAGTTGCCAGCGCTCTGCAACACCCGCTGCCAACTCACCATCGGATCCGTAAACCAATAGACCCTCCATCAAATGCGACAATACAAAACTGGCTATGGTATCTGTCGCCACGGCGCTATTTAGGGTTGGCGGCTCAGTCGCTAAGGCGAGAGTCACTTTACTTTTCTGGGCGTCAACCGCCTGCGCCTGCGCCTGGGACAAGAGGCCAACAGATAATACAAAAATCGCCAAGAATTGAAGGGCAACAGCCGGCACTATCAAAAATCGACTCGCGGAGGTTTTAGCCATTTTCACTGCTACAATACGCTCCCCGGCAATACTGAATTTATATACACAATGGCTAAGAGCTCGCACCCCAACCCCTATTTTCTTGAGGCCGCCAGTATCGATTGGGGAACTGATGGTGTCCCCCGGGCCGATACTTACGGCGATATTTATTTCAGTCAGGAAAGCGGCATCCATGAAAGCCGCCATGTTTTTTTATTTCACAATCAGTTAGCTGAACGCTGGGAAGCTCTGGACACACAGCAAAGTGGAAGGTTTACCATCATTGAAACCGGCTTTGGCACTGGTTTAAACTTCTTACTCGCTTGGCAGCTTTGGCAATCCTTAGCGCCGTCCAACTGGCAACTCCACTTTATTTCCGTCGAAAAACATCCTTTGCATCCAGCTGACTTACGTAGAGCGCATGCATACTGGCCAGAATTGACTCATTTGGCCTCTATACTACAGCACAATTATCCGCCGCTGTTACCAGGTCAGCACCGAAGAATGTTGAATAGTGCACAAGTTTGCCTAGATTTGCTGTTCGGTGACGCACTTGAGTGTCTGCCGGCACTACTAGACTCGCCGAGCGCATCAAGCTCACGATCACAAAGCTCGCCGCTAGATCGACCACCTTGCGTCGACGCGTGGTTCCTGGACGGCTTCTCGCCCGCGAGCAATCCTGACATGTGGCATGACACCTTGTTTAGCTGTATGGGGGCGCTCAGCGACACGGGCACTACATTCGCTACATTCACATCGGCGGGCTTTGTTAAACGCGGACTGCGTGGGCAAGGCTTTGCGATCGAGAAAGTCACCGGCTACGGTCGCAAACGGGAAATGTTGCGCGGCACATTTAAAAATCAAAGCGACGCCGACGCGCCAAAACCCGAATATGTTGCGGTACCGTGGCACCGTCCGTCCGCTTCATCAGCGGTAAATAGCGCAATAGTCATCGGCGCAGGTCTGGCGGGCTGCAGCACAGCCCGTGCTTTAGCCCAGCGCGGCATAAAAGTCACAGTCATTGAACGCAATACACCGGCAAGTGGGGCATCAGGTAACCCGCAAGGCGTGCTATATACCAAACTATCACCTGCCCCTGGCGATTTAAACCAATTCACCCTGACTAGTTTTCTGTATGCCTTGGCTCATTATCGCGAGCGGCTCGCCAGCGGTGTCATCGACGGTGAGCTCTGCGGTGTTTTGCAGCTCACGAACTCAAAGAAAGACGCCGTACACTTTGATCAGCTGAAAAACCTACTCGCCGACCAAGATTGGTTGCAGTTTTTAAGCGGAGATGAGCTGGAAAAGATCAGTGGTATCTCCTTAAGCGGCCAAGCTTTTTATTATCCAAATGCGGGCTGGCTCGCGCCACCAAGTGTCTGCAACGCCGACTTGGATCATCCCAATATTCGCCTTATCACCCACTGTAAAGGTGTTTCACTTTCAAACAATGAAAATGGGCAATGGTGTGTATTGGATGACGAAGGGCAAATCATAGTCGACGCGGATGCGGTTATAGTCGCCAACAGCAACGACGCGCTGCAATTTTCCCAAACTCAACACCTGCCGATCAAACCTATTCGCGGCCAACTAAGCTACCTAAACGAGTCTGATTTAACACAAATTCCCCAGTGCGTGATTTGCCACGAGGGATATTTGGCCCCACCCGTAGCAGGTAAATTATGTATTGGCGCCAGCTTTACTCTGAGGGACTCGAACACCGCGCTCAGGGAATCTGATCATGACTCAAATCTCGCCCAACTAAAGGCAATCTCACCTAATTTATTAAAAAGCACGGCTAGCGCCCATGACGGCCGTGCCTCACTGCGTTGCAGCAGCTCAGACTATCTCCCCATCGTCGGGGCCGCACCTATCGTGGCAGACTATGCCAAGAACTATGCTGCATTGGGCAAAGACGCTCGCCTATGTATTGATACCGCCGCGAGCAATTACCCCAGGCTGTATATCAATATAGCTCACGGATCGCGCGGGCTAACGTCTACCCCAGTGTGCGCAGAGTTGCTGGCTAGCTATATATGCGGAGAGGTGCGCCCTCTGCCTCGCCATTTGTGTGAAGCGCTATCACCCGCACGATTTACCATGCGCAAAATCATTCGCAATCAAAAAATCTAGACTGGCATTCTGATCTGCGCTTAATTTCCACTTAAGGTCTGCGGCGGGATTTGCACTAAAGCTACGAGCTAAAGCCGATTTATGGCAGACTCAAACAAACTGATTTCGGTCGGCGCTCCACCACCTTTTGAGATAACACGTGAACAAATTCGTAAACCAGACCAGATCATATTGCCGCCGCATCGCTAAGATGGCGAGACACGGTAGCGTGGGCGTGGCACTTATCGTGTTTTCGCTGATTTTGTCCAGCCGCGCGTTTCCCGACTTGGCTTACGAACTAATCAACACCTATCCGCATCAACCCGCCCTATTTACTCAAGGGCTAGAGTTGTACCAAGGGAAGCTTTACGAAAGCAGCGGCCTTTACGGTCACTCTAAAATTATCGCTCGTAATTTCCCACCAGCTGCTAACGGCAGCATCCGCGGCTCAGCCCTGCCAGACACTGTTTTTGCTGAGGGTATTACCCAATACCGCGGCAAGCTATATATGCTGACCTGGCGCACAGGACGCGGCCTAATTATCGATCCCCAGCATTTTAAATTACTCGGGGTGTTTCCCTACGAAGGTGAAGGCTGGGGACTCTGCGCCAGTATCGTCAAGGGCCGCGCCGATCACTTCGTCATGAGCAATGGCAGCAGCGAGTTACAATGGTTAGCTGCCGATACAATGACCTTGATTAACACCCTCACCGTTACAGAAAACAATTCACCGGTAACTAAACTAAACGAGCTCGAATGTGTGGGCGACTACGTCATTGCCAATCAATGGCACAGCAATTATCTATTTATCATCGATGGTCGCGATGGCAAGGTGCTTAGCAAGCTAGATCTATCAGAACTCGTCGACGCCGCCAACAAAACCAGCCCACTAGCCCCCGAGGCGGTGTTAAACGGCGTTGCCTACGACGCCAGAGACAATAGCTGGCTAGTGACCGGCAAGCTTTGGCCAAACATATTCCGCATAAGATTCGAGCTGCCCGCCCTGCCCGCACACCTTGCCAACTAAACCTTGTTCGTATTCAAAACAGCCTAGTCGCGCTGATGCAATTCACGCCCACAGAGCCTAGAATACCAACAGTATTTACTTCTTCGCCAAATATACGGATGACGCATGACTCAAGTCGACACCGCAGCAGCAACAACAGCAGCAAACCCAAAGGCATATCCCAGCTTTGAATTAATCAGCAACGAAAATGTACCCGCACTTGGAGTGTGCATTGCTGAGTACCGTCACAGCAAAACAGGCGCCAGCCACTATCACATCGCCAGCGACAATCCAGAAAACGTGTTTCTCGTGGCGCTGCGCACCGTGCCAAAAGACTCCAGCGGCGTTGCCCATATTTTGGAACACACCGCCCTTTGCGGCAGCGAAAAATATCCGGTTCGCGACCCGTTTTTTATGATGATTCGCCGTTCCTTAAACAGCTTTATGAACGCATTTACCAGCTCTGACTGGACGGCCTACCCCTTCGCCAGTAGCAATCGCAAAGATTTTGAAAATCTGCTGCAAGTGTATTTAGACGCCGTCTTTTTCTCTCGTTTGCACCCACTAGACTTTGCCCAAGAGGGACATCGACTGGAATTTAAAGACCCTGCAGATCCAAATTCCGAGTTAGAATTTAAAGGCGTGGTTTTCAATGAAATGAAAGGCGCCATGAGTTCAGTACCCAGCCAACTCTGGCATACACTCTGTAAGTATTTATTTCCAAGCACTACTTACCACTACAACAGCGGTGGTGACCCCGAGGCCATACCAGACCTTAGCTACGATCAACTAAAGGCTTTCTATCAAAGCCACTATCACCCAAGCAATGCTATTTTTATGACCTTTGGTGATATTCCCGCCTCAGAACACCAGGCGCGCTTTGAAGATTTAGCACTGCATCGCTTTGAGGCACTCGACACCCATATCGCGGTTGGCGATGAAAAGCGTTACCACGCTCCGGTGCGCGTTCAAGAAAGCTACCCATTGCCACCGTCTGAAGACACAGACAAAAAGACTCATATCGTTGTAGCCTGGTTAATGGGCAAAAGCACCGAGCTGGAGACCCAGTTAGAAGCGCAATTACTTGCCGGTGTACTGCTCGACAATAGCGCCAGCCCACTCATGCACGCATTGGAAACCACCTCGCTTGGCAGCGCGCCGTCGCCAATGTGTGGGCTAGAGGACTCGATGCGTGAGATGGTGTTGGCCTGCGGTGTTGAAGGTAGCAACGTAGAACACACCGACGAGGTTCAGAACCTTATTCTTGAGACCTTAAAAAATGTCGCTGAAAATGGGATTCCCAAAGAGGATGTCGATGCCGTTTTGCATCAGCTAGAGCTGCGCCAGCGCGAAATCGGTGGTGACGGCTATCCATATGGCCTGCAATTAATATTAACCGCCTTGGGCAGCGCAACGCATCGCGGCAAGCCGATTGAATTACTCAATTTGGACCCCGCGCTACAGGCGATAAGAAATAAAACTGCCAACCCAGACTACATTAAACAACTTGCCCAAAATCTGTTGGACAACCCTCACCGAGTGACCTTGGTGATGAGTCCCGACCAAAACATTCAAGCGCGGGCAGAAAAAGCAGAAACAGATCGCCTAACAGCGATCAAAAACGGGCTTAGCGACGCTCAAAAGCAAGCCATCATCGATCAAGCAGCCGCCCTGGCTGAGCGTCAAACGATGGAAGAAGACGAGTCCATCTTGCCAAAAGTCACCCTTGACGACGTGCCGCTAGACACTCCAGCCCTGCACTTTGACACCGCGCAATTCGGCAACTTACCGTACACACAATATGGTCGCGGCACCAATGGGCTGGTTTATCAGCAATTACTTGTGAGCTTGCCGGCACTGACCGAAGACGAGCTTTCGCTACTTTCCATTTACACTCTTGTCGCGACCGAGCTTGGCCTTGGCACGCAAAGTTACCTTCAAGTTCAGGCGCGCCAGTCGCAGGTTTGCGGCGGCATCAGCTCCTATACCACTATGCGCGGCGGCATTAACAATGAACAGGAAACACAAGCTTTCTTAGTGCTGTCTTCCAAAGCGCTACTTCGTAATGCCGCGGATCAATCCCAGTTGATGCGCGACACCTTTGAGCAATTGCGTTTTGACGAGCACGACCGACTAAAAGAACTCATTGCCCAGCTTAAAGGGCGCCGCGAATCAGCCGTCACCGGCAATGGCCATAGCTTAGCAATGAGTGCAGCCAGTGCGGCGATGAGCCCGATTGCCAAGGTTAATGAAGATTTAGGCGGCTTGAGCGGGATTCGGCAACTCAAGCTACTCGCCAAACGCATCGAAGATAAGACCTCGCTGGCGAACCTTGCAAATGAGCTAGCGGCAATACACCAGAAAATGCTTTCCAGTAATAAACAATTGCTGATTATTGCCGAAAACGACCAGCTGCAAAGTTTATGTGCCGACATCGGCCCGATTTGGCAGGATTTCAATGCCGTCGCCAGCGAAGGGTTTGAGCTACCGGCCTTACGAGGGATCAATAAAGAGTTCTGGCTCGCCAACTCACAAGTCAACTTCTGCGCCAAAGCCTACCCGACCGTAGCCTCTGGCCACCCGGACGCCCCAGTACTCAGCGTATTTGCAGTGTATTTACGCAATGGCTTCTTACACCGTGCAATCCGCGAACAAGGCGGCGCCTATGGCGGCGGCGCTTCGCAGGACTCGAACATAGCCGCATTCCGGTTTTACTCCTACCGAGACCCGCGCTTGCAAGAAACCTTGAACGATTTCGATAAATCGATCACGTGGATGCTCACTACGCCCGTTTCGGCGCAGGGATTGGAAGAAGCCATTCTCGGTGTTGTTGGTAGTATCGACAAACCCGGCTCGCCCGCAGGCGAAGCCAAGCAAGATTATCACAGCAATATTTTTGGTCGTACGATCGCCGAACGCCGTCAATTCCGCCAGCGTGTCCTCGCTGTATCCGCGGAGGACTTACTGCGCGTTTGCGAAACGTATTTTACAAATGCAGAAGCGAGCATTGCGATTGTCAGCAACGAAACCAAAGCAGATGCACTGTCTGACTGGATAGCGCAAGAAGGCTTAAGCATTCAAAGGCTGTAAAAGATTAAATTGGAACAGACTTTAGCTAGCCCCAGCAAGCGGGCTAGCTATTTAGACAAAAAGATATGCCGAACAAGATCTTATTTAGCTGGCGTTTTCGCCGCCTGAAGCGCGTCTGAACGTATTTTATTATAAGCGCGCTTTTGCTCTTTATTTAACACCGCGTAGAACTTGCGCTGTGTATCAAGTAGCGCCTTAGTATGCGCCGCCGAAAGCCGCCCTGCCTCTCGACTTAAACGCGCGACACCCGCCTCGTCCAACCTTGCCAAATTAACGCGGCGAATGCTCTCCTGCGCAGCGACGAGACCGTCGCGAATAACAACTGCTTCCTTGGCATAATTTTCAAGCAAGGTTCGAATCTGCCCTTGCTGGCCTTGCGAAAGATTCAATTTCTCGCTTAAAACATCTAACCGCGCGCCGCCAAATGCAGCGTCATTCGCTAAAGCTGGTGAAATGGCAACGCCGCTCAAAACAGCACTTAATAACATGATAAAGCTAAATTTCTTCATTACTTCCCCACTAAACTAACAACAGTATTATCTAAACATAGTAATCGCAAAAAGCCCCAAATGCACAGCGCTGATATTACGTATACGTCGCCAATACCTGCTCAATTACTGTTCACTGAAACAGATAAAGCGAGGAACTGCCATCCCCTGCCCCTATCGGGATCCACATACACTCGGGCTATGAGTCGCACTGTACTCCGTCAAAAACGATTAGATTTGTCGGACGTCTGACGCTAAAGGCTTTCGCTTGGGTTTCGTCGGATGTCGGGAGTCTGATGCCAAAGACGTTCGCTGCCGCTCACCTGGATACTCGGTCGTGGCCGAGTATGACGATGCAGGGAGATACCACGGTCATCACCGACCACACTACAAACCGTCATCCCCGACCCCGATCGGGGATCCAAATACCTCGGCCTCTGGCCTGCTCTGAATTTAAGTAGAAACTCATCAGTTTCGATCATCGAGAAGCCTTAACTCGACCAAGCATGATTCAATTTTTCGCGACCAATGGTAGCGATATTTTATTCGGCCATGAAAAACCAGGGCTTCGTGAATTCAATACGACGGGGCTTTTAATAATGCAGGCACTACGAAAAAATCAAAACAACTCACGAATATGGTCAAAGGCAAAGCCTTTATACTGCATATAGCGCTGACACTTAGCCCGCAGCTTAGCGTCAGACATATCTTGTCCCGCATATTTTTTCTCAAATAATTGCTGCGCCACCGTCACCCAATCTACATCTTGGTTCGAAAATGTGTCTTCAACCACGTTTTCAGCCACACCGCGCTGGCGCAGTTCCGCGCGAATATACTGGGGGCCGTACCCTGCATTTACCCGCAAGCGCATAAAGGAGTCAGCAAAGCGACTATCTGACTGTAAGCCATCTATTATCAACTGATCTAACACCGAGTTTATTTCCGTGCTTTCAGGAAATCGCTGTGTCAATTTTTGGTGTAACTCATGTCGCGAGTATTCGCGTCTAGCGAGAAAATCCATCGCTTTAATTCGAATAGCCTTGATTACACTTGCAGACAAAACGTGCTCCACGTCACAAAAAACCCGAAAAACATCACAAAACCCTATAAAACCTGCTATTTCCCTTAAGTCGGCTTCGGCAACTACTTATTTCATTAAATCTGTGTAAAGACCAAAGTAAGCACCAAGGCCGAGAGGGAAAACCTGCGCTGTTCGGTCCTCTTATATTAATCACGGAGAATGAATCATGTTAAACAAAATTACTAGCAAACTGAACAATCTGAAAAAAGACGAGAGCGGCGCCAGCGCTATTGAATACTCAGTCATGGCTGCATTGCTTGTTATCATCATCGTTTACGGCATCAGCTTACTGGGTGGCGGTGAAGACGGCACCAAGGGTATCGAGAAAGCGTTCACCAACGTTCAGACTGAACTCGAAAAATAAGTCGAGCTTATTGTGTTAATGCCAGCACTTTGTATCCTTTCAGTTATCGCTTATGTTGACTGGAAGTATAGGCGGATACCAAATAGCTTGCTGTTGATACTCGTGGGATGGGCGGTATGCTTTGCCGCCTTATCCCATGATATTAGCCTAACGGTCATTTGCATAAATATCGGTATTGGTCTGGCAATAACACTACCGGGATATGTTAAAGGCATAGTCGGTGGCGGTGACTTGAAGCTCATGTTAGCGATATCCCCTCTATGGACACCTATTCAACTACTTTGGATTTTTTCTATCGGAGTAGTTAGCTTGCTGTTATTAATGTCTTTCGCATATTTTTTTGCAAGGATGCCATTAATAACAGCGCGCTATCCAAATGTGATCACCACAAGGACGAAGCCATTTCATCGCGGCGTTCCACTTGGAAGTGCAATCGCAATCGGCGCGATCTTTGTGTCATTTATCACTTAAATCAATATATCATTCACTAATCTACGCATGGAGCACGACAATGGTAAACCGCAATTTTTATCGCTCATTTTTGCAGCGGCAAAAAGGTGCCGTTGCCATTGAGTTCGTTTTTATCTTCCCTGTTCTCTTCATAATTTGCTACGCAATCATCGTTTATGGCTTGGCATTCCTATTAGTTCAGAACTTCACGTATTCAAGCGAGGAGGTTTTGCGAGCCGCACTGGTGTGCGAAGATTGCGAGACCCCCGAAGACTGGGAAACAGAGATAAACACCATAGCAAATATCCGCCTCAAGAAAGATGATGCGGATGGGCTACTTATCTACTCTCCAGACTCCCTTGTATGGAGCAGCGACTGCCGAGACGCCTCTGTACCGGAAGATGGCGAACCAGCGCTTGACGGTATTATATGTGAAGTTACGGTATCAGCAGCGCCGCTGCTAGACGGAATCAGCATGCCGGGCTTTGGGAAACTGCCTACCTTACCCGACCAACTAAGCGGTAAAGCTAGCTTGTTGTTTTAACAGGATGGAACACGAACGCAACAGCATTCGTAGCACCTCATGCAAAAGCAGCAAGCTTCATACGTAACAGCCACAATAGCATCACTATGACACAGTACTTAAGATTCGTTTTAAAGACAGTGGTAATAAATAGCACTTCAATTTATTGACCTTTTTAGGGATACGACTATGCAAGCAAGGACATTAAAGATTATCGCCGCATTGCTGATTATCAGCGCTGTATTTATGGGGATAATTGGCTACAAAATAAGTCAGGAGGACTCGTCAAAGAGCCGATCAGTGTCTCAGGCGCAAGCGAGTACTGCAGAGCAAACCAACTTTGCCTATGCGCAAAAATTGCTTATCGCAAATCGCGGCATGGATAAGGGCGAAATCATTACTGCTGAAGACGTCCAACTTATCCCCTACCCCCTTCTTGTCGACGGCAGCTTCACGAAAGCAGAAGACATTATCAATAAGAAGTTAGAGTCTAAAGTTGCGGTAGGCGCAATCATTCGCGCCAGTGATTTTGAAAAACAAAGCACCTTGGCACCGTATATCAACCCAGGCTATCGCGCACTGGCAATTAAAGTTGATGAAGCATCCGGAGCAGGTGGATTTCTACAACCTGGTGACCGTGTTGATGTCGTTTTTACAGTTAAAGCATCAAAAGAAACCTACAACAAAAGCATGTCTCGACGCCTGCTTAAAAATATCCGGGTCATTGCATTTGGGACGGATGTTGAACGTGCAGATAAAAATATTGTCGTTACCGACAACAAGAAAAAGTCTAGCGCAAAAGCAGAAAAAGAGTCTGGAAAAAGCAGTCGCTCAGCCGTCCTCGAGATTGCTCTAGAGGACATCCCAGTTCTGACACTCGCGGAGGACCGCGGTGATCTTCGCTTAGTCGCAATAGGTGAGATCGACATGGAGCCTGAGGACGGTAACGAAGTTGCCAGCGCAGACACTGAGGCATCACTAAGCAAGCACATGAGTGACGCCGACCGCACTGCATTTATCCGCGATGTTACCGGTTTAAAACCACCACCAGCACCGAAATCTGTCTATGTTTATAGCGGTGATTCAGTCGAAACAATTACGGTACGTAACTAATGAAAACGAGCAATTTCAAGGGCACTGAAGGAGTATCCAAGATGAAAAAAGGATTTATATTTAGCTTGCTACTTGCGCTCGTTTCGGTAGCTCAGGCGAGCCCCTACAAAACCATGCGCATGACTACTGGCGAACAGCAAGCGCTAACCACACAGTACAGTGTGAAGCGTAGCGCCATTGGCAACCCAGCCATCGCGAGTCTTAAAGTGTTGAATTCGACGCAGTTTCTGATTACTGCGAAACAAATTGGGTCGACACAACTTTTGCTATGGCAAGGTAGTGGCGATCCGACCGTATTCAAAATCGATGTCGTGCCTGATGTCGCCAGTTCTAGCACCGCGGGCATTGCCATCGACGCATCAGGTGACAATATTGTTTTGCAAGGTAAAACACAGTCCCTTATCCAGCATGATCAACTTATTGCTGAAGCAGGCGAAAAGGCAATCGACAATACAGTGCAACAAGGCGCGATTCAGGTTCAGACTGACATTCGAATTATTGAATATAGCCGCTCGCAACTAAAGCAGATTGGTACCGCATTGGCATACACCGGCGGAGACACATCCATTGCCACCGGTGCAGCAAGCCTATTACCCATATTAAGCGGCAACCCAGTTGGTCAACTACTTGGTGGCATCGCAACGGGCAGCGATACCTCATCTATCTTAGTAGGTCACGCAACGGGCAGCTTCAAGGCTGCAGTGAATGCCCTACAACAAAATGGCTACGCCTACACTTTGGCGGAACCGTCACTAGTCAGTCTGTCTGGACAAACTGCCAGCTTCCTAGCGGGCGGCGAGTTCCCCTACCCTGTTTCTAATAGAGACGGCCAAGTACAAATTGAGTTTAAGGAGTTTGGTGTTCGTCTACGTCTAACACCAACTGTGCTAAGCGAAAACAGCATTATGTTAAAGGTTGCCCCAGAAGTGAGCGATCTCGATTTTAATAGCGGAGTTCAAGCAAGTGGTGTTTCTGTTCCAGCCCTACGAGTTCGCAGAACCGATACAGCGATTCAGCTAGCTCCAGGTGAAAGTTTCGTCATTAGCGGTTTAGTCACTCGCAACACGTTCAACAATGCAAATCGAGTACCTGGATTAGGTGACATACCCATTCTTGGTGCACTGTTCCGCTCTACACGTTTTGAACAGGACGACAAAGAATTGGTGATGATAGTAACGCCTCACCTAGTCAAACCCATTGCGAAAAATACAGAGCTGCGCGAGTTACCGGGTGCAATTTACCAAGACTACACCCCCTCGTTCACCAATATGTTATTTGGTGATTCACAAAAGGGTACTAGCTCAAGTAAGACTTCAAAACCGTCAGCCGGCGTCGGCTTTTCTAACTGATTATTAGGTATTCCGTGATGAGATTGATTGAACGAAGAACACCAAGTAAACCAGTTGCCCCTACTGACGATTATGAAAAACTAAAGTCAGATATGCACAAGTTTGTTATCGATAGAATTGAAGATGACAAAATCATTTACGACGACAATCAGAAAAAGCTGGAAGAGGCGATTTCGGCGTACATTCGTCAATACTGTCGAATCTACGAAGCAACCATCGACCGCGAGACATTCCTTTCATTAGAAAAGCACTTACTGAATGAAATCGTCGGTTTTGGGCCGCTGCAAAGTCTTCTAGATGACCCAACGATAAACGACATATTGATTAACGGTCCGCGTAATATTTATATCGAACGTGCCGGCGTACTCGAAAAGGCGGATATGCGCTTTCTCGATAACCGTCACGTACTGCGGGTTATTCGCCGAATGATCTCACCCTTGGGCCGCCGTATTGATGAGTCCAGCCCAATTGTTGACGGTCGTCTTGAGGATGGCAGCCGTATCAACGCGATTGTGCCACCACTCGCACTCGATGGCCCCTGCCTTTCAATTCGTAAGTTCCGCAAAGATCCACTCACCGCGCAAGAACTGCTAGCAACCGGTTCAATCAGTGAAGATGTCCTTGAGTATCTTACTAATGCGGTAAGCAACCGCACCAACATTCTAATAAGTGGTGCAACTGGCTCGGGTAAAACAACATTGCTCAACATTCTCAGCCAATTTATTCCTAGCACCGAGCGGATTGTCACCATAGAAGACGCGGCTGAACTTCAGCTTCGCAATGGGCACGTGGTTCGCTTAGAAACCCGCCCAGAGAACAATGAAGGTGTCGGTGAAATCACCGCACGAGAGCTTGTGAAAAATGCCCTGCGTATGCGCCCAGACCGCATCATCGTGGGCGAAAGCCGTGGCGGCGAAATTCTGGACGTTCTGCAAGCGATGAACACTGGCCACAATGGCTCTATGAGTACCGTGCACGCAAACTCAGCACGCGATGCCATTACGCGTCTCGAAATGATGGTGGGTATTTCCGGTTTCAAAGGCACTGGCGAGTTAATCCTAAAAATGATCGGCAGCGCACTCGACTTAATTGTGCATATAGGCCGCAAATCAGATGGACGCCGCTGTGTGCTTCAGATCTCAGAACTACATGTCATCAATAATGAACTAACCCTAAAAGATATCTTCTGCTACGACGATGCAAGCCGAAAAGTACTTCGCGTTGACGGAGCTAAGGATACAACTCGCTCACCTGACTTGGCGCAAATCTGAGCTAAAGGAGTTTCGCTATGTTATGGATTGCACTCGCACTACTTCTGGTCGGCTTAGCTTTTGTGGTGCTAATGCTGATTAGTGGCGAATCCGAAACGCGGACGCCCGAGAATGAAATTATTCCGGAGACCGGCCCCAAGCTGCCGGCGGCATTAGAGAACTACCTCGGCAGCAACGGCGTTGAACTACCACCTGCGATTGTCTACGTTGCCATTGCAATTATGCTCACTGGTATCGCGCTAAGCCTGCTAATCCTGCCTATCAAGGTGGGTGTCCTCGCAGCAGCTGGTGTCGTATTTGTTGCTTTTTCGCTCGTTAAAATAATTGGCGCGCAACGACGGGCTAAAATGCTAGAACAGCTTCCTTCATTTATTAACCAAGTAACGCGGCGCCTGTCCGCTGGTATATCTGTAGAAAATGCTTTCGCTGACTCTGTAGAAACTTTAGAGCGGCCGCTAGGCACTGTAATGAGACGAGTTGTTAGGCGCGTACACTACGGCTACGACCTTCATCAGGCCTTTGAACGTGAAGCACGCGTTAACCAGCTAAACGAATTTGATGTGCTCGCAACAGCACTGCGCATAAACGAACAGTATGGTGGCAGTATTCGATCGATTCTCGACGATATCGTCGATATTTTACGAATGCAGGACTCAGGTAAACGAGAGCTTAGCGCCATGACAGGCGAAACTCGGGTTACCGCAGCAATCCTAGCCGCGCTCCCTCCCGCCATTGCGGCATATACCTTTATTAACAATCCGAAGTTCCTCACAGACATGTGGAATACCGTCGGAGGCCAACAAACGTTAATGGCTGCCGTCATCATGCAATTGCTCGGCGTTATTGTGTTGTGGCGCATGATCAAATCAATTGGGGCATAAGGAGAAAACCATGGAAGCGCACCACCTTTACTACATCATCGGCGCAGTAATACTTTGCACCGCCCCGGTACTGCTATTAGCCATAGCACACGTAGAAACGGCCTCATCAGGGAAGCCCCAGGAATTCGAGTTTAGCTCGAAGGATATGTGGCGCCAGTTACGTGAAGAAAACACCCATATTGCATCGCTATCCCAGTTACTGCGTCGCGCGGGCTTGCTAAACAGCGAACAACAGGTCAACGCCATCTCCATAACACTTATCGCCATTATCTGTATCGCTATATGCCTTGGTATATATACATATTTCAATGGCACCCCCGCTACCACCATACTATTTACCATTACAGGTGGGTTTGTGTTACTGGTTTATCTGGCCTATTTCTTCTTGAAGAAAATTGCCGAAGATCGCCAAGAGAAACTTAACCAAGAGACACTGATATTGGTTCAAACAACAAGGATGCTTTGGCGCGTGGGTTTATCACTTCCTAAAACACTAGCGATTATTTGCGATCAATTACGCAATCTTGCGCCAACCTGTTCGCAGGAATTACAACTTGCGGTAAACAAGATTGAATCCGGCCAAAGTCAGGAAGAGTCGCTGTATGAGCTAATAGGTTGCACCAACGCTGAGGGATTTAAAGAATACCTTATTGTTGTCCGCCAACAAGCCATTACTGGTGGCAGCATTGATAAAGCCCTTGATGAACTATACAAACTTTTACAAAACCGCAGAAAGCTCGATCTTCACGAGCAAGTTAACAAGATGTCAGGAAAGATGTCGCTGGTCATGATGGTATTTTTATTCCCTGCCCTATTGATCGTTGTAGCTGGCCCCGCCCTTATGTCAATTTCAACCGCATTAGGCAACCTAGGAAACTAAGGAAGGAGCTTTGCACATGAGTAAATTATTAATTTCCACATGCACGCTAGTGCTGCTATTGAGCGGCTGTGCTAATACGCCCGCCTCCAAGCAAGCCGCTGCCAGTAATTGCAACGTCCCAACTAGCAAAGAGGAAAGCGTCACACTAGATTTAATCGAGCAGCAAGTGTCGGAAAAACAGTATTACTCAGCGCTAGCCTATCTTGAAAAAGCGCCTGACAGCTCTCCGCGGGTGTTAAGACTGCGCGCTGAAGCGCAACGCAATACGGGTATGCTAGATGAAGCCTACACAAGCTATCGAAACCTAAGCCTAACTTGCATGGCCGCTTTCGGTCACGCCGGTATGGCAAAAATTTTAGCGACCCGCGGCGATATCCCACAAGCTCATCAGCAAATGCTAAAAGCACGTCGCCTTGCCCCAAGCAATGCCGACATTCGCAACGACTACGGTTTTATTCTGTTAGCCCACAAGAATTTTAAGGGCGCACAGCGCGAGTTTATGACCGCTTTACAGCTACAGCCAGGCCACCCAGTTGCCATTCGCAATATGGTAATGAGTTTGATACTGGATGGCGACAGCAGAACCGCCCTGCGCATGGCAAAAAATAACGGTATCCCATCGCAAGAATTTAGAGAGCTGCTAAGCCAAGCCAACGCATTTAAACAACCCACAATTGCCGGTAGCAATGTCATTGAACAAGGAGCACCACTATGAATAAATTAACCATCGCATGTTTTATTGGTGTTACAACTTTTTCGGCAGCTGTTTTTGCCGAGCCGGAAGTTATTTACACCCAAAACCCAGCGCCACAAACCGCTACCCATCGTCTACTTGAGCTACAGCGCTCTGGACAAAATGCAAGCACGGAAGAACAGTACCTAAGCGGCAAAGTCAGTACCGAAGTGTATAACCGCTATGTAAAGAGCTTCTCGCATGCCATACCAGAACGCTTTAGCAACGATTCGTTCAACGAAGAGTAATCAACATGCAAACACAGCGGCGAATATCAAGTCATTTCTATCGAAAACAGCGCGGGGTAACGACACTTCTCGCTGTGTTGATGATGCTGAGCTTATTTACATTTCTCGCTGTGGTTACCGATACCGGGCGCCTGTATTTAGAAAAACGTTCGTTACAGAAAAATGCGGATTTGGCGGCTATAGAGACAGCGCTTCTCTATTGTCGAGATCATTCACTAGATGTTGAATCATTAACTGTAGCTGATATGAATGTGCTTTCCGCTCAGAGAAATGATTTTCGAGGGAACGACGCCAACAGCACAGCAACGGTTACACGAAATGGCAATGCCGTTACCGTCGCACTATCTTATAAAGTGCCCGCGTCTCTGTTTGAACAATTACTGCCCAGTGACGACAATGAGGTAAATCTGACCGCAACAGCTACAGCCAAGGCATGCGAACCTACTGCCCTAATTTCAATTAGGTCTAATATCGCTGCGGTCGATGGCGGCGTGCTCAACTCTGTATTGGGCGGCCTGCTTGGCACAACCCTTAACCTTACAGTCGGTGACTGGGAAAGTTTACTTGATACCAATATTAATTTGCTTAATTTTTTCGATGCCCTCGCATCTGAAGTGGGCATCAGCGCGGGCAACTACGACGCACTGCTCAACGCTGATATTAGTCTTGCAGATCTTTTAGATGTCGGTGCAAATGTATTACAAGCCGACGGTGCGAGTGCTACTCCCGTTAGCGCATTACAATCCATCGTATCGGATATTCCAGGGGCAATTTCAGATCTAAATCTCAGTGAAATCCTTCAAATACAAGATGACGCTTCAAAAACCTCACTTGATGTAAACCTTCCCCTGATGCAACTTCTCGGAAGTGCCGTTCAATTGGCCAGCGTCAACAGCGGCATAGTCGCTGACGTCGCAGTACCACTTGGGATTGCCAGTGCAACGGTAAAGGCAAAAATCACTGAGCCCGCACAAACAGCTATTGGCAACCCAGATCTTGCTGAACTTGACCCCTATGGAAACAACGCGATTTTTGCCAACACCTCGCAGGTAAAGGCCTTTGTTTCACTCGATTTACCGATTGTAGGTACTGTACTAAACAACCTTACAGCACTACTCTCAGCACCACTTATAGCGGATGTAAGCAATGTCGTAAACAGCCTTCTTACACTCGATTTGATTGGCGCTCTAGGCGATATACTTTGTCTTGTCACATGCACATCAACAAAAGATCAAGTCGACATTAAAATTTTAGCGTCGCCTAGGGTAGATATTGCAATTAGCGCAGGTAATGGCGAAGCGCGCGTTAAAGATGCCGACTGCGACATTGACGGCAATAAAAATTTAAACGCTGAAGTTTCTACTTCAGTCGCCTCAGTTGCGCTTGGTCAGTTCGGTAGTAACGCCGACGATGCCGCAAGCAACTTCTTTTCAGATGATGAGCTTGAAATTCAACCAATACCTCTTATAGATATCGGAACAATCCGCGTCAGAAAAACCTGTGTCATCATTTTCGGATGCAGCTATGAATATCAAAAGGGAGCCGGATGGACTTCGGATAAAACACTCGCAGATCGGCAGGCCTTTGCAGGAGGCGGTATTGGCCTCAAGTTAGATACTTCAATTCTAGGTGATGGACCTGAAAACCTTTCAACGTTTGCAAACAACCCTGATGACACGTATCTACCCAATGTTAAAGACGACATAGAAAATTCTTACCAGAGCTTCTCCGCAGATGACCCTATCGCGAGCTTAACAAGTACGCTGCTAGGAGTAGAGTTGGAGTTCTACGAACCCAGCAACGGCAATCTATTAGGTGGCGTACTCAGTTTAGTTGGAGGAACATCTAGCGCACTGATTTCGAGTATAAACGGCATTTTAGCCACCGCGCTTTCACCCATTTTAGACCCTTTAGTAAATTCCTTATTAACTACGCTCGGCGTGTCCTTAGCGAACGCCGAAGTTGGCGCTGCCCTCAACTGTGAAAACGACAAAGTGAGATTAACAAATTAAAAGTACACTTCAATTCTATCATCTGTGAAAATGGCGTTAGCCTATAATGATAACGCCATAACAAATCGGTGATTGCGAAATATGACTTTTGATGACTACCTTACCCTTCTCGCTAAAAACGACGGTTCTGATTTATTTCTGAGCACAGGAGCGCCACCTTGTGCGAAGTTCCATGGCAAGCTCAAGCCACTGCAGAAAGAACCCTTTCTGCCTGGAGACATCAAAGCAATCGCCTACGCCATTATGGATAGCGAGCAAATCATTGAGTTTGAACAAGAATTAGAGATGAACTTGGCTTACCATATTCCGAGAGTGGGCCGTTTCCGCGTAAATATATTTAAGCAGCGAAATGAAATTTCGATAGTAGCCCGAAATATCGTTACCGAGATCCCCAATGTTGACGCGCTGGGCCTGCCGCCAATATTAAAAGACGTCATTATGACGAAACGCGGTTTAGTCTTGTTCGTCGGTGCGACCGGCTCGGGTAAATCCACTTCACTTGCCGCTCTGATCGATCACCGCAACACCAACAGTAGCGGTCATATCATTACCATTGAAGATCCCATTGAGTTTCTTCATCGGCACAAGCGCAGCATCATCAATCAGCGCGAAATCGGGATGGATACCAGAAGCTTTCATCAGGCATTGAAAAACACCCTGCGCCAAGCACCAGACGTTATTCTTATCGGCGAGATTCGCGACCGCGAAACCATGGAGCACGCTCTTGCTTTTGCAGAGACAGGGCATCTTTGTATCTCTACCCTCCATGCCAACAACGCAAACCAAGCGCTAGATCGCATTATTAACTTCTTTCCGGAAGAGAGACGTAATCAATTACTACTCGACCTGTCGCTCAATTTAAAGTGCTTTGTATCCCAGCGTTTGGTTCCGACTGAAGATGGTAAGCGCGCCGCCGCGATAGAAATACTGCTGGGCACGCCTACGGTTGCACAGGCAATCCACAAGGGCGAGATAGAAACCATCAAGGAAATAATGAGCAAATCCGAAAATTTAGGGATGCAAACCTTCGATTCCGCATTATTCAAACTCTACGAAAGCGGCAAAATATCCTTTGAAGACGCACTAAAGAATGCAGATTCTGCGAACAACCTACGCCTGCAAATAAAGCTTCGCAGCAGCCGTGGTATTCCAGAGGGAAGTGTCGAGGACGTCGCTAAAGAAGAAAAGCAAAATACCTTCTCGCTTAGCATTGAAACCGATGAAGACGAGCAAAACTAGAAGTGATTAGTTGGTAGATATACTAAAGGTAGATTACAAACACAATGAGAAAGCAGCTTAGCGGCAAAACAAAATAACTCATAGCCATTTTGCTTTGCCGCTTAGCTGGCTTATTCAGCAGCCACTTCTTCCTGCACTTTCTTCCCCGTTGGCTTTGGCAGTAACTGTTCGCGAATATTCGCTTCAATTTCCGCGGCGGCTTCAGGATTTTCCGATAGGTATTTAGCGGCATTTGCCTTGCCTTGACCGATCTTGTCGCCTTTATAGGCGTACCATGCGCCGGATTTATCTACTAACCCGAGCTTAACACCTAGATCGATTACTTCACCCATATGGTAGATGCCGCGACCATATAAGATTTGGAACTCAGCTTGCTTAAATGGTGGCGATACCTTGTTCTTCACCACTTTTACGCGAGTTTCATTACCAGTGACCTCTTCACCCTCTTTCACTGCGCCGATTCGGCGAATATCCAAGCGAACCGATGCGTAGAACTTGAGTGCGTTACCACCCGAGGTGGTTTCTGGGTTGCCAAACATGACACCAATTTTCATACGGATCTGGTTGATAAAGATAACCAGCGTATTGGTCTGCTTGATGCTGCCGGTCAATTTACGCAGGGCTTGCGACATTAAGCGCGCCTGCAAACCAACATGGGAGTCACCCATATCACCTTCGATTTCCGCTTTTGGCACTAAGGCCGCTACCGAGTCGATAACAATCACGTCAACCGAACCGGAACGCACCAGCATATCTGTAATTTCTAGAGCCTGCTCACCTGTGTCTGGCTGAGACACCAATAAGTCGTCGAGATTAACACCGAGTTTTTCGGCGTACTGCGGATCAAGTGCGTGCTCAGCATCGACTATGGCGACGGTTTTGCCCGCTTTTTGCGCTTCAGCCATAACTTGCAAACACAGGGTTGTTTTGCCTGATGATTCAGGTCCGTAGATCTCCACAATACGACCGTAGGGTAAACCGCCAATGCCTAGCGCGATATCGAGGCCCAAGGAACCCGTTGAAACCGAGGGCATCACTTCCCGTGAGCTGTCGCCCATTTTCATGATCGAACCCTTGCCAAACTGACGTTCAATCTGACCCAGCGCTGACTCCAGTGCTTTCTGTTTATTCGGATCCATGTGCTTTCTACCCTTTGTGGAGGTTGATATTAATTACGATGACTTAAATCTACATCCAGCCATACACTGTATATATGATCAGTATTATGCAAGCGCTTGTCAATGGCATAACGCAATTTCTTTCGCCGCCATCCACTTTAATGAAAACAATGCGCCAATTGCGGTATCCGCGCCCTAGCAGCTTGTTGATTTTCGTTTTCGAGGAAGCCAATGCAAGCGGAAGGCCTCCCCGATAAAAGCGGTCGAAATATGGGAGTTTATACCCCATAAATGACCGATTTGAGTCCGTTTTTAACGCAGCATTGGCTGCACAGATAGAAAATCAACAAGCTGCTAGGAGACACATATTAACGCCTAGGTAATCGCCTGATAAGGAACTGTGCTAAAGTTCGCGTCCCAAAAAAATCACCTTTAATTAACTCACCGGCAAAATCTATGATTCCCTGGAAAAAACTTGGTATCGCGCAGATACCGAACAATGGCGGTGAATTACAATTATCGCAACGCGGCGAAGAGTTTTCGATACGCCTGTCTGGGGTGCGTGGTGAATTGATGAATAGCCGCATTTACAATTCCGAACAGATACTAGCAGAGTTAGGCTGCGCCTTAATAAAAGATAAAAGCGATGCGCATGTGTTGGTCGGCGGACTAGGCATGGGCTACACCCTTTCCGCGACCTTGCAAGCGGTCGCCGCTAGCGCTCAGGTCACAGTGGCCGAACTTATTCCGGAAGTCGTTGAATGGAATAAGGGGCCTCTGGGTGATTGCGCACAAAACCCCCTGCGCGATCCCCGCACCAAGGTAGTCTTGGGCGATGTTGCCGAACTGCTTGAGAATCAACATGAGCAATACGACGCCATATTGCTAGACGTAGACAACGGCCCTGAAGGCCTGACCCACACCGATAATAATTGGCTGTATTCACAGCAAGGACTGGAATCCATCTCCAGGACTTTACGCCCAGAGGGAATGCTGGCAATTTGGTCAGCCGGCGCAGACAGCATGTTTGCGATTCGTCTAAAAAAAGCCCGTTTTAAGGTATCTATTCACACCGTTCGCGCGCGCCCCGGCAAGGGAAGTCGTCACACCATATTTCTCGCCCAAAAGCCGTGGCGGGCATCGGAGTAAATTTAGCAAACGAGGGCAATCAACGACGCCCTGCGTAGTGGTTTTATATTTGATTTGCTATCCTTGCGCTCTTTATTCAGCGCCACACATCCAGACAACGATATTCGATCTCAACATTTTTATACAACGTCGTTTAGCGCACAAACACACAGAGCATAAGCCACCGCTATGACCATTGACGCAAATATTAGCAGCGCCATAGATCCGGGCCACACGCCCATGATGCAGCAGTACCTAAAAATTAAAGCCGAGCACCCCAACGAAATTGTGTTCTATCGTATGGGCGATTTTTACGAGCTTTTTTTTGA
Source organism: Zhongshania aquimaris (assembly GCF_019312595.1). Classification (GTDB taxonomy): domain Bacteria; phylum Pseudomonadota; class Gammaproteobacteria; order Pseudomonadales; family Spongiibacteraceae; genus Spongiibacter; species Spongiibacter aquimaris. The sequence continues at coordinate 373,280 of NZ_JAHWDQ010000001.1, forward strand.
CGACGCCAAACGCGCATCAGAACTTCTCGATATTACCTTAACCGCAAGAGGTAAATCAGGCGGCAAGCCCATACCAATGTGTGGCGTGCCCCACCACGCAGCAGAAGGCTATCTAGCCAAGCTCGTTAAAGGTGGCTGGTCAGTGGCCATTTGCGAGCAAATCGGCGACCCAGCAACCAGCAAAGGCCCTGTAGAACGCGCCGTCGCCCGAATCGTCACACCGGGAACAATTAGCGACGAAGCCTTATTAGATGAAAGAAAAGACGCCCTGCTGCTAGCGGCTTGTAATCTCGGCCAACAAATCGGCGTTGCCGTGTTAGATATGAGTAGCGGACGCTTCCACGTATTTGAAGTGCTCGGACAAGCCGCTTTCCTAGGCGAACTGCAGCGCCTGCGCCCCGCAGAGCTACTGATGTCTGAAGATATTGTTTTAGACGATATGCCCAAATTACCGGGACTGCGGCGCTTACCGCCATGGGAGTTCGATATTGACGCCGCCACCCGCGGTCTATGTCAGCATTTCGGGGTACAAGACCTAGCCGGGTTTGGTTGCGACACCTTAAGCCAGGGTATCGGCGCAGCGGGTTGCCTGCTGCAATACGTCAAAGACACCCAGCGCAGCGCGCTTCCCCACATCAATCAACTCAAACATGAATCTCGCGATGATGCGGTGGCAATGGACGCGGCTACACGCCGCAATTTAGAACTTGATATCAATCTAGGCGGTGGTACTGAGAACACCCTCGCCTCGGTGTTTGACCGCTGCCAAACCGCGATGGGAAGCCGTTTGCTGCGCCGCTGGCTACATCGCCCACTGCGCGATCAGTCCACTCTAAATGCGCGACAAAGTGGCGTTATTGGCCTTATTGAGGACTACCACTTTGAATCGGTGCGAGACACGCTAAAACAGATAGGCGACCTTGAACGTATTTTATCGCGGGTGGCACTGCGCTCTGCGCGTCCCCGCGATCTTTCGCGCTTGCAGCGCTCACTGGCGACACTGCCTTTACTGCAAAGTCAGCTAAAGCACTTCGACATTCCCTACCTAATTAATCTGCGAAACGAAGTGAGTGAATTTCCGGCACTCGACGACCTGCTGGCCCGCGCAGTAGCAGAAAATCCGCCAATGGTGTTGAGGGATGGTGGCGTTATCGCTGAAGGCTACGACAGCGAACTGGACGAATTGCGAAGCTTGAGTAGCGACGCCGGAGAATTTCTACTAGCAATGGAGCGCCGAGAGCGCGAAAAAACAGGGCTCAGCACCCTTAAAGTCGGCTATAACCGCGTACACGGCTACTACATAGAAATAAGCAAACTGCAGGCTGCGCAAGCGCCGGTCGAGTATATCCGCAGACAAACGCTCAAAAATGCCGAGCGCTTTATTACGCCAGAATTAAAAACCTTTGAAGACAAAGCCCTCAGCAGCAAAAGCCGGGCACTGGCGCGGGAAAAACATCTTTATGAGTTACTCCTAGACGCGGTCAACGCCGAATTAAATACGCTGCAAGTTTGCTCGCAGGCGCTGTGCGAACTAGATGTCATTGCCAACCTTGCAGAGCGTGCGGTGCAGTTAGAGCTGTGCCAGCCACAATTTTGCAACGAGCCTATATTAGATATCGAGCAAGGCCGACACCCCGTTGTCGAAAGCGTGCTCGACGACCCGTTTATTGCCAACGACCTAAAACTCGCCGAAGACCGACGCACACTGATTATTACCGGCCCAAACATGGGCGGTAAATCGACCTATATGCGTCAGACAGCATTGATAGTGCTGCTAGCTCATATCGGCAGTTTTGTACCTGCAAAAGCCGTCAAACTGAGCTTGGTGGATCAGATATTCACCCGAATAGGTTCCTCCGACGACCTCGCCGGCGGACGCTCGACGTTTATGGTGGAAATGACCGAGACCGCAAATATCCTGCACAATGCTACGGATAAAAGCTTAATCCTGATGGACGAAATAGGTCGCGGCACCAGCACCTTTGACGGCCTATCGCTCGCCTGGGCTTGCGCCATAGACCTGGCTGACCGCGTGCAGGGCTTTACACTATTCGCCACCCATTACTTCGAACTCACCGTATTACCAGAAACCTACCCCAAGGCCGCGAATGTCCACCTTGGCGTAACCGAGCACAATGACCATATTGTCTTTCTACACCGTGTTGAAGAGGGCCCTGCCAACCGCAGCTATGGTTTACAGGTCGCTAAACTCGCCGGCATTCCCGCCAATGTGGTTCGCGCCGCTAAAATCAAACTACAAGAGCTCGAGAATCAAGCCATCGGCCACGGCCAGCTAGTCACCGCAGGGCCTCAAACAGATTTATTTGCCATGCCAACCGCAGAACACCCTATCATTGAGGCACTAGACGAAATTGACCCCGATAGCCTGAGCCCTCGCCAAGCCCATGAATTACTGTATGCCTTAAAGGCTAAGCTGTCTTAAAACGCGAATTAAATGACTAAGGGGTAAAAACGATTAGGCACATATAAATTATTGTTAAGACTTAGGCTATACCGATTTTTTTCACTGGTGTTACAATACGCCGCTCAAAGAATTACCACCCAAGTCAGGATTAAAAGGGGCTGACCAGAAATGACTTTTGTTGTAGGCGAAGATTGCATCAAGTGCAAACATACAGATTGTGTTGAGGTTTGTCCGGTAGACTGTTTTTACGAAGGCCCGAACTTCCTCGTAATTCATCCTGACGAGTGTATTGACTGCGCATTGTGCGAACCAGAATGTCCAGTAAATGCCATATTTTCTGAAGACGAGCTGCCAGATGACCAGCAAGTATTTCTGGAATTGAACGCGGAACTTGCGGAAGTGTGGCCAAACATCACCGAGATGAAAACCCCTCCTGCCGACGCAGAGGACTGGGCTGGCAAACCCGACAAGCTTCAATACCTTGAGCGCTAAGCATCGCCAAGGACATTGATAGAACTAAAAAAGCCCGCAATAGCGGGCTTTTTTAGTTTTGCGAACTCTAATCACAGAAAACTAATTAAAGTCCTCTGCAAACAGCGAAGCGGCACTGAGACCATTCGCTTCAAAAAGCACTCGCATACTTTTTAAAGCCTCTACCTGAATTTGTCTTACGCGCTCGCGCGTTAAGCCAATTTCACGTCCGACCTCTTCCAGCGTCGACGATTCATGTCCCCGTAAGCCGAACCGGCGAACGACCACTTCGCGCTGCTTTACACTCAACTCGTCAAGCCATTCATCAATACTGCTAGACAAATCTTCGCCCTGCAAAATATCACTGGGATTTAAAGCTTGCGTATCGGCGATCGTATCAAGCAAAACCTGATCGGAATCTTGAGCCAGGGGCACATCTACGGAGCCAACTCGATCCTTAAGCCCGCATAAGCGTTTTGCCTCAGACACCGGACGATCAAGGGCTTCAGCCATCTCTTCAGGCGATGGCATGTGATCTAGCTTTTGAGTGAGCTCTCGCTCCGCCCGCAAATAGCTATTCAGCTCTTTCACTACGTGAATCGGTAAGCGAATGGTTCTTGTCTGGTTCATGATCGCCCGTTCAATGGTTTGCCTTATCCACCATGTGGCATAGGTAGAAAAGCGAAAACCACGCTCCGGATCAAATTTCTCTACCGCACGAATTAAGCCGAGATTACCCTCCTCAACTAAATCGAGAAGACTCAAACCACGGTTTAGGTATCGTCGGGAAATTTTTACAACCAGCCGCAGATTACTTTCAATCATGCGTTTGCGACCGGCCTGATCGCCTTTGCGCGCAAGACGCGCGAAATGGACTTCCTCTTCGGCGCTTAGCAGCGGCGAAAATCCAATTTCACTGAGGTACATCTGCGTTGCATCAAGATCTGTGCTCTGCCTTCGAGCGCGAGGGGATTTAGTGGCTTTTGCAGCCTTTGTTACCGGGGGTTCTGCAATAAAGTCATCGCTACTTGCATCTTCATCATTTGGTATTTCAATTAAACTAGAACGATAATTATTACTTTCTTCATATACCCGCATCGTCGAATCCTTATTTTCGTTTTATTGCTCGACTTGGGTGAAACTTAAGACAATCTCCTGATCGTAATGGCGTTCAGCGCCTAGGAAGCAGTCTCAAAGGATCAACCGGTTTTCCGTCTATACGAACTTCAAAATGTACTTTTGGCGAATCTGTACCGCTATCGCCTAGCTCTGCGATAACTGCACCCGCCTTTACGCTGTCCCCCTCTTTGACTAATAAACGTCGGTTGTGCCCATAGGCACTTAAATAGCGATCAGAGTGTTTGAGAATTAATAGATTGCCATAACCTACTAAACCACTTCCCGAATACACCACCACGCCTGCCTTTGCTGCACGTACAGGCTCACCCATTTTGCCTTTAATATCAATACCTTTATGCTCTTGTCCAGTCGCCACAAAAGATCGAACCAGGGGACCTGAAATCGGCCAGCGCCAAGCCTCGCTTGAATCCAAAACTGCCGGGATTGATTTAATTGCAGGTTTTGGAATGGGCACTTTTGCCGCCGCAACAGGCTTACTTGGCGTCACACGCGCCTTGCTCGTGGATGGCTTATTTTTCGTTGGAGCCGGCTTGGCTGCAGCAGCAATGACTCGCGTACTTTCTTGAAGTACCAAGGCTTGACCGGGATAAATTGTATAAGGCGGAGCCAATTTGTTAGCAGTCGCTAACCCTTTAACATTGAATCCGTAACGCCATGCAATTGAAAAAAGCGTATCGCCAGCACTGACAACATAATACGGAGGTGGACGCTCAGAGGGATTATAACGATCAGAAACAGGCGCAGAACCGCCACTTGTAGTGCAAGCTGTAACACTTAAAACCAAGGTGATTATGCCGAAAAAATATCTCAGCATAGCCATCGTGTATCCGTCTTTATAAGCACAAAAATAAGCCTTTTTTGCTAAAGAAGTAACACTAAACCCACATCAAATAATGTGTACTCATACTACGATGAGCCGCCGGCGTGGCTCCCTGATTACTAAAAGTACTTTCAAAAGCACGTAATAGAAAAAAACAGTCTTAAAATATCACTCGTTTTTCGCTATTTTCTCAACAACTAAGACTAAAAACACCCCGGCCACAGCAATTAGCGACGATGCCAACAATTTCGGATCAGCAATATGGGCATATTCCCAAGGCAAAACATTCTGCCAACCAGGCGCTAGCGACTCAGCCAATAATTGCCCTTGCGCATCGAGCTTCCAAGGCCAAATTATCGTCAATGAGCCCAGCAGTATTCCCGTCAAAGAAGCCAACAACTGCGGTCGATGGTGATGCATCAACCACGACAGCAAGCGAACAAATAACATTAGTCCGACAGCACAACCGGCCATAAAGCTCAGTAGCGACACTATATTAAATTGCTTAATTGCACCTATCACCGGCTCATACATCCCCAGCAGCAGTAGAATAAAACTACCCGATATTCCCGGCAAAATCATTGCGCATATCGCTAAAGCACCCGATAAAAACAAGGACAACGGTGTTGCGGCAATTTCTGCAGGGCGAATCTCACCGATCACAACAGCAAATACAATACCGAAGAACAACCAGCCAATGTGTCGGCTACTTTGCGGTATTTGGCGAAAAACGATGAGAGCCGAAGCGAGAATCAAACCAAAGAATAGTGCAGCCAATGGCAGTGGATGCTCTTCCAAACCGTAGGAAATCACGCGCGCTAGAGACGCCACACTCACGGCAATTCCCAGCACTAAGCTCAGCAGAAACCCACCGTTGATATATTGCCAACACGCGATTGGACCAGACTTAAACAGGAGTTGAAGTGCTTGCAGATTACATGCTTTAAGGCTCTCAATCAGCTGGTCATAGATACCAGTAATAAACGCAACCGTACCGCCAGAAACACCTGGCACTACATCAGCGGCACCCATTGCGATACCGCGAACAAATACGCCTAGAGAAAACCCCTTCATCAAACGCCCTTTTTAACTACCAGCTAAGTTTTAATCAATTTACACAACAACGTCACACAACAAATTAAGCAACTACAACGCCCGCCACCATCGGCACAAATAACACCGGCTCGATTAGCTGCTCTTCAATACCATCTTCGGTTTTGTCGTATACATATAATGATTGCTGTTTACCCACTGGCCCAACCGGTATTACCAAACGCCCTCCCATTGCCAATTGCTCCAACAATTCCGCGGGCACTTGCTCCGGCGCCGCCGCAGAGAGTATGGCGTCAAACGGGCCGCGATCTTTCCAACCCATACCGCCATCGGCGTGACGCAAATGTACATTGTGTAAGCCGAGTTGACGCAGACGCTGCCGCGCCTTTTCTTGTAAGGGTCGAATACGCTCTACACTAAATACCCGCTCTACCATTTGGGCGAGAATCGCGGTTTGATAACCTGACCCCGTCCCCACTTCTAACACACGGGTTCGAGGTCCGTTTGCGAGTAGTAACTCGGTCATACGAGCAACAATATAAGGCTGAGAAAGGGTTTGCTGAAAGCCTATCGGCAGAGAGCTGTCTTCGTAGGCACGGTGCGACAGGGCTTCATCAAGAAAAATATGGCGGGGAGTCCCCCGTATCACATTCAATACGGCCTTGTCGATAATCCCTTGTTCTGTCAAACGCTCGATCAAACGATCTCGCGTTCGCTGAGACGTCATCCCTATGCCTTGCAAATTTAAAATTGTCACCGTGTCTTCTCAATAAACATCAGAGCCGAAAAAGCCCCTAGTAATGGATTAATTCTCGCACAAGCGCGGTAGCGAAACAGCCCCTAGGTAGTGAAAATGCTAGTTCTATGGACTGCTTATCGATTTGCTGCCACTGCAAGTCTTTTGGAACGGTTCGCAGAGCGCGTCGCTCCATCCTTAAATTATTCTTCAGCAGGCCCGCACATAGATCAGCGAATTCGCCAAACACCTTTTCTTCAAGCTGCGCGACAGCGCCACTCACAGCGACCTTACTCGCGCTGCCATAAAGTGGCCCGCTGGGGTGAATATCGCCTTCGCTTAGGCGCTGAACTATGTCAGCATCTATTTCTGCCAAAAACACGCTGCCACTATCGCGCAATGAAAATACATCGCCGTCCAAACCGCGCTGCCAATTTTCTGCGTTGACACGCGCTGCCAATACCGTATTGAAAATTAGCGATCGTGCAGCGGATAAATACATGCCGCGATCGAATCGTCCCGGACTTAAGTCACCGGCAAACCATTGCCGACAGGCATCAATATTGCCGCCCCCATGGCCAAATCGCTGCTCGCCGAAATAGTTCGGAAAGCCTTGCCCAGCTATTGGCAGTCTTGCCTCTAGGTCTGCGAAATCACCCTTTAAATCCGTTAAACGGAGAATAAAGCGATTATAGCGGTGGCTTCCCAGACGCAGTTTTTGGCGATGACGACCCTGCCGTAAAATCTTCCAACTCTCATTTTCCGGCACGACCCACTCAGGTTTATTTTTCCCCGGCAAATGCACGCAAAACCATTGTCGCGTTACCGCGTGACGATCTTTCTGGCCAGAATACGTTACCGCCCGCGGCTGAACCCCGGCCACTCTTGCCAATTGCCGTGCAACGTACTCGGTATTGTCGCCGCATTTTTCAATCCACAACCAGTCGAATTCACCATCGTCACTGAACTCGAGATCAAACACCTCCTCGACAACAAAATCCTCAGGTCTGGCTTTTAGTAAACCAGACACCGTGGGCAAACCTTGCGCTCGGGGCCAATCAGCTAGCTGCATTACTCTGCTCGCTCCAACAACACCACTGCATCCACTGCAACACCTTCACTGCGCCCGACAAATCCTAGTTTTTCCGTGGTAGTAGCTTTCACGCTGATATTGGAAGCTAAAACACCTAAGGTATTAGCAATAGATTCGCGCATTGCCAAAATATAGGGTGCTAATTTGGGCTGTTGAGCCGCAATGGTGAGATCAGCGTTACCGAGACAATACCCCTGACCTAAGACTAATTTGTAGCAATGCTGCAGCAGCACTTTACTATCGGCCCCCGCATACTGCGGATCGCTATCTGGAAAATGTTTGCCGATATCTCCCAAGGCTAAAGCACCGAGCATGGCATCGCACAGCGCGTGGAGTGCAACATCGCCATCCGAGTGAGCAATTAATCGCCACTGACATGGGATGCGGACACCACATAAACTGATACCCTCCCCTGATTCAATGCGGTGCACATCGTAGCCATGACCAATGCGAATAGCGCTCATTGTTCTTCTCCACGCAGAAACACCTCGGCAATAGCGAGATCGTCTGGGTAAGTAATTTTAATATTGCGAGGGCTGCCCTCCACCAACAAGGGTTGACGGCCACAGTGCTCTAACGCAGACGCTTCATCAGTCACCAGCAACTGTTGGTCATGGCAAAAGCGCAACGCATCTCGCAGGTCACCATAGCGAAACAGCTGCGGGGTCAGCGCCCGCCATATATCCTTGCGATCAACTGTCTCAGCAATTTCCCCCAATGCGGTACTGCGTTTTACGGTATCAACCACTGGCGACGCTAAAATAGCACCCACCGAATGCGCACAACCCAATTCTATAAGCCTTTTTATATCCCGATTCGAAACACAGGGACGTGCCGCATCGTGCACCAACACCCAATCTGAATCGGCCGCCTTTTCCAAGGCAGCTAAGGCATTCGCTACCGAATGTGCTCGTTCGCTTCCGCCATCAACACGCAACACCCGCGAGTCGTTCGCACAAGATAAGGAAGAAAAAAAATGATCGTCGGGATGCAATGCCACAGCAATGGCGGCAATATCGCTATGCATCAACAATTTTGAAATACTGTGTTCAATAACGGTTTTATCAGCGAGCTTTAGGTACTGCTTTGGCAGCGCAGCACCAAAACGTGCGCCACTTCCAGCAGCCGGGATAACCGCCCATAGGCGCGGCTTATTTATCACTGACGTTCTGCCTGTTACTAATCAAGCTATTATTCTTCTTATATAAGTATCTATTCATCGACAATGAGATAAAAAGTCTCACCAGATTTAATCAAGCCCATATCGTTGCGGGCGCGCTCCTCAATACTATCCAAGTCATGCTTCAAGCTGCGCACCTCGCCATGCAATCGCTCATTGCGCAGCTCTAACTCGCTGTTAGTATTTTTTTGAACGGCAATATCTCGACGCAAGCTGGCAATCTGTTCCCAGCTGCCAGTGCCAGTCCAAAGCCGAACTTGCAACATGACAAGTATTACCAGCAGCAAATAAAATAGCCGACGGCGAGTCATAGCAAGCCCTTTAAAGGGATATTGATGTTCATCCTAATCCAGAACGACGTCCAATAAAAAAGTAATGAGCACTATAAACAAAGAAGGCGGCTACTGCCGCCCCTTATTTTATTACGCTCGGAATTCATCCCGACCGCGGTAAGCCGCGCCTAGCTCGGCTTCAATACGCAGCAGACGGTTGTACTTGGCAACACGATCAGAGCGACACAGTGAACCGGTCTTAATCTGTCCAGCAGAAGTTGCCACCGCTAAATCAGCAATAGTGGTATCTTCAGTCTCCCCGGAGCGATGAGATATAACCGCAGTGTAACCAGCTTCCTTGGCCATTTTGATCGCATCTAGCGTTTCAGTCAGCGAACCAATCTGATTAAATTTAATCAGAATCGAGTTGGCAATATTGTTATCTATGCCACGTTTTAAAATCTTGGTATTGGTCACAAACAAATCGTCACCAACCAATTGCACTCGGTCGCCGATACGACGAGTCAGGGCAGCCCAACCCTCCCAATCGCTTTCGTCCATACCGTCTTCAATAGAGATAATGGGGTATTTTTGGCTTAACTCATCTAGGTAAGCGGCAAAACCTTCTGCGTCAAATTCTTTACCTTCGCCACTTAGAGAATATTTACCATTTTTGTAAAATTCTGACGAAGCGCAATCAAGCGCCAAGGTAATATCCTTACCCAGTTCATAGCCGGCATTTGCAACCGCTTCTGCGATGGCTTCAAGCGCTGCCTCATTCGAGGGCAAGTTCGGCGCAAAACCGCCTTCATCACCCACCGCTGTATTCAAGCCGCGGGCAACCAATACTTTCTTCAATGAGTGGAAAATTTCAGCGCCTTGGCGCAGTGCTTCAGCAAAGGTTTCTGCACCCACTGGCTGAATCATAAATTCCTGGATATCAACGTTGTTATCAGCGTGCTCACCGCCATTGATGATATTCATCATTGGCACGGGCATGGTGTACTGCCCTTCGGTGCCATTAATTTGTGCGATGCGTTGATACAAAGGGATACCTTTTTCAATCGCTACCGCTTTCGCCGCGGCCAATGACACAGCCAAAATTGCGTTTGCACCCAACACAGATTTACTCTCAGTGCCGTCTGCCTCAATCATGGCATTGTCGATGGCACGCTGGTCTTCAGCATCCATTCCCATCAACAAATCGCGGATTGTAGTATTTATATTTGCAACCGCCTTTAGTACACCCTTACCCAGGTAACGCGACTTATCGCCGTCGCGTAATTCCAAGGCTTCGCGCGAGCCTGTCGACGCGCCGGAAGGAGCACAGGCACTGCCTACGGCGCCCGATGCCAATACGACATCTGCCTCAACAGTGGGGTTTCCCCGTGAATCCAACACTTCAAACGCCTTGATATCGACAATCTCTGCCATGTGAGTTTTCTCCGTCTTAAGTCAAAATAAAATTATTTAATATCTAGCGCCGGTAGAGACTTCACTGTCTCGTCAACCGCTTTCATATGCTCTAGAAAGGGTGCCAATGCTGACAATGGTAATGCACTTGGGCCATCGCATTTAGCGCGATCGGGATCGGGATGTGCTTCCAAGAACAAGCCGCCAATCCCCAGTGCCATGCCGGCACGGCCAAGTTCAACAACTTGATTGCGACGACCACCAGACGCTGCGCCCATAGGATCGCGACACTGCAAAGCGTGGGTAACATCAAAAATAATGGGGGCGCCGCCACTGGCTTCACGCATCACCCGAAAACCCAGCATATCTACCACTAAATTATCGTAGCCAAAATTACTGCCGCGTTCGCACAGCATGATTTTCTCATTGCCGCACTCTGCAAACTTCTCAACTATATTTTTCATTTGACCGGGGCTGAGAAATTGCGGCTTTTTAATATTAATAACCGCATCTGTCGCCGCCATCGCCGCTACTAAATCGGTTTGGCGTGCTAAAAATGCCGGTAACTGAATAACATCACACACTTCAGAAACCGGGCCAGCTTGATGCACTTCATGCACATCAGTAATCACGGGAATATTAAAAGTTTGTTTTATTTCCTGAAAAATCTTCAACCCTTCTTCCATACCCGGGCCGCGATAAGAGTGCACGGAAGAGCGATTCGCTTTGTCGAATGAGGCTTTGAAAACATAGGGGATGCCCATCTTTCCGCACACTTCAACGTAGTGCTCTGCAATCTGCATCGCCAAATCGCGGGACTCGAGCACATTCATACCGCCAAACAGGACGAAAGGCTTGTCGTTTGCCACCTCAATACCGGCTACATTGACCACTTTATCTTTCATAGATCGATTCCTTTAACTCGCTCAGCCCAACAATGCTTATTCGCTATGCGCGATAGCAGCGTTAACAAAACCAGTAAACAAAGGGTGGCCGTCGCGTGGTGTAGAAGTAAATTCGGGGTGGAACTGACAGGCGATAAACCAGGGGTGATCCGCGATTTCCACCACTTCAACCAAGCTCTTATCGGCAGACCAACCACCTACTTTTAAACCGGCAGCCTGTAAACGCTCTACGTAGGTGTTATTAACCTCGTAACGGTGACGATGGCGCTCGGTGATCTGTGCACTACCGTAAACTGCTGCAACTGCGGAGCCTTCAACCAAATGACAAAGCTGGGCGCCCAAACGCATGGTGCCGCCAAGATCATCATCGTGAGCGCGTTGCTCAACTTCACCGTCAGCCGTGATCCACTCGGTAATCAAGCCAACCACCGGGTTTTTACCGTTGTCGTTAAATTCGCTGCTGTTTGCGTCTGTTAAGCCCAGCACATTGCGAGCAAATTCAATGACGGCAACCTGCATACCCAAGCAAATACCCAGGTAGGGAATTTTATTCTCACGCGCGTACTGCACTGTGCGAATTTTGCCTTCAACACCGCGGCTTCCAAAACCACCGGGAACAAGAATGCCGTCCACGCCGTCTAGAATATCTACACCATCAGTTTCTATGACTTCAGAGTCTATATAACGTACCTGCACTTTGGTGCGGCTATGTATACCTGCGTGCTTCAATGCTTCATTTAGGGATTTATATGCATCGAGCAATTCCATGTACTTGCCGACCATGGCGATCGTCACGGTTTGATCCTGATGCAGATCACCCTCGATAACAGTGTCCCACTCGGTCAAATCCGCTGGCGGGCAATCCAAACCAAAGCGCTCTACAACTAATTCGTCCAAGCCCTCGGCCGCAAGAAGCGAAGGTATGCGATAAATAGAGTCAACATCGCGCAGAGGGATAACCGCACGGGATTCGACGTTGGTGAACAAGGCGATCTTGTGACGGCTGCTTTGGTCAATTTCGTGATCTGAGCGGCACAGCAAAATATCGGGTTGCAAGCCAATAGAGCGAAGTTCTTTTACCGAATGCTGGGTCGGTTTAGTTTTAGTCTCACCTGCAGTGGCAATATAAGGCACCAGAGTCAGGTGCATTAACATGGCGCGCTTGGCACCCAATTCAACCTTTAACTGACGGGCTGCTTCAAAGAACGGCAAACCTTCGATATCACCGACTGTGCCGCCAATTTCAACAATGGCGATATCTGCATCGCCCGCTCCCGCCATTACCCGACGCTTAATTTCATCAGTGATATGTGGAATAACCTGAACAGTGCCGCCAAGGTAGTCACCGCGACGCTCCTTACGAAGTACGGTTTCATAAACCCGACCGGCCGTAAAATTATTGCCCTTGGCCATTTTTGCGCGCACAAAGCGCTCGTAATGCCCCAAGTCCAGATCGGTTTCTGCGCCGTCTTCAGTCACAAACACTTCACCGTGCTGAAACGGGCTCATGGTGCCGGGATCCACGTTGATATAGGGATCAAGTTTCAACATAGTGACTTTGAGACCACGCGCCTCAAGAATGGCACCTAGTGATGCTGACGCAATGCCCTTGCCCAAGGACGAAACAACACCGCCGGTGACGAATATAAAACGCGCCATGTAATGCCTTTTTAGATAGTACGAAGAGATATAAGGGCCTGAAAAAGCAGCGCTTGTTCGCCCCCATGAGATGGGACGTCAGTCTAACAGGAAGGACATAGCGAAACAATGAAATTAGGCCTCCGTAGGCTGCCCAGTCTCTGTTATAATGCGCGTCCAATTGCTTGCACATCAAGGCCTTAGTACTATGCAACCCATGCTGAATATCGCATTGCGCGCCGCCCGTAAAGCCGGCGACCTTATCGCGCGCGCTTCTGAACAAATCGACCGCGTTCAGATTGAAACCAAGGGCGAAAACGATTTTGTTACTGAAATAGACCGCAAGGCCGAGCAGGAAATTATTTATCACCTGCAAAAAGCCTACCCAGATCACGGCTTTTTAGGCGAAGAATCAGGTCAAACCGGCAATGCCGACAGCCCCTATCAATGGGTAATCGACCCCATTGACGGCACAACCAATTTCGTTCGCGGTATTCCGCATTTCGCGGTTTCTATTGCCTGTGTACATCAAGGCCAAATTGAACACGCCGTTATTTTAGACCCCATTCGCCGCGAAGAATTTACCGCTAGCCGCGGTCGCGGTGCACAGGTCAACGGACGCCGAGTTCGGGTAACCATGAACGCGAGCTTAGAAGGCGCCCTGATTGGTACCGGCATCCCGTTTAAAGCGCGCAATGAAGCACAAATCCCCGCCTATATGCGCAGTCTTGAAGCTATTGCCGGTGAAACAGCCGGTATCCGCCGCGCTGGCGCCGCCTCATTAGATTTGGCCTATGTCGCCGCTGGACGCCTTGATGGCTTCTGGGAAATTGGCTTAAACAAGTGGGATATCGCCGCGGGAATTTTGCTAGTGCGTGAAGCCGGCGGTTTAGTCAGTGACTTTAAGGGCGGTGGTAATTACTACGAAAGCGGCAACATCGTCGCCGCTAATCCGAAATGCTTAAAAGGGATTTTGCAGGCAATTCGCCCACATTTAGAAAATATTCGCTAACTCGGCAGACGCTTGACGGGAGATGGAAGACGCAAAAGATGTGCTCTAGCGTCTCCCATCTCTCCTTATGTATTAGACGTCTTTATGGCAAATCGTCAATCTGCGCACCCTCTTTCTCTACCACTATCAAATCATCTTGGCTGATTTTCATGGTCAGCAACAAGCTCGCCACAATATAGATAGAAGAATACGTACCCACACCAATACCGATCAGCAATGCCAGCGCGAAGCTGTGGATCATTTCGCCGCCAACAAACGCCAGCGCCAACAGCACCAGCAAGGTTGTCCCTGAGGTAACCAATGTACGATCGAGGGTTTCGGTCAATGAAATATTGATGATCTCGTCAGGATCGTGTTTACGCAGCTTTCGCAAGTTCTCGCGAATACGGTCAGCAACAACAATTGAGTCATTAAGCGAGTAACCGATAACAGCCAGAATGGCCGCAAGTACGGTTAAATCAAAATCCCAGCCGACTAAGGCGAAAATACCGAGGGTAATCAGAACATCGTGCCCCAACGCAGCCACCGCACCGATAGAGAATTTAACTTGGAAGCGCATAGCAACGTAAATCAACACCACCACAAGAGCCAATAGCACTGCCAAGCCGCCCTGCTCTCGCAGCTCCTCACCCACTTGCGGACCAACAAACTCAATACGACGAAGCTCAACTTCGGCCTCGGTGCCCGCCTGTAACACCGCGAGAACCTCTTCGCCCAGGGTGGGACTCATGCCCTCAGGCATTCTCACAAGCACATCCGTATCCGAGCCAAAATTTACAACAATCGCACTTTCGTAACCAGCAGTGCGCAAATCTTCCCTCACACGCTCTAGGGGCACCGACTCTTCGTAAATAACCTCTATTAAGGTACCACCGGTAAAATCCAGGCCGAAATTTAAACCCTTCACTGCCAATACCGCAATGGACGCGACCATTACCGCGATAGACATGAACATCGCGATACGACGCGCACCCATAAAGTTAACAATTTTTTTAGTGTCAGACATACGTTTCCCCTAGATCGCCAGCTTAGTGATACGACGACCGCCGTAAACGAAATTAACAACCGCGCGGGTACCCATGATCGCAGTGAACATGGACGTTAAGATACCGATTGACAAGGTCACCGCAAAACCGCGAACCGGACCAGTACCTACGGCGTATAAAATCACTGCCACTAATAAGGTCGTAATATTCGAGTCCATAATCGTGACAAACGCACGTCCGTACCCCGCCTCAATAGCGTGCTGCACTGATAGGCCTTCGCGTAACTCCTCCCGTATTCGAGAGAAAATAAGCACGTTTGCGTCTACTGCCATACCCACTGTCAGCACAATACCGGCGATACCCGGCAGGGTTAAGGTCGCCCCCAACAATGACATACAGGCCGTTAATAAAATGATGTTTGCGCCAAGCGCGACTACCGCAATCACACCAAATACGCGGTAGTAAACAATCATAAATAGAGCAACCATGCCTAGGCCGATCTTGACGGCATTAAGCCCCTTCTCAATATTTTCTGCCCCCAGCGATGGCCCGACAGTGCGCTCTTCGACAAAGTCGATTGGCGCCGCCAGCGCACCAGCACGCAGTAATAATGACAGCTCCGCCGCCTCACCCGGCGCATCAAGACCGGTAATACGGAACTGCACGCCCAAGGCATCTTTAATGGTGGCAAGGCTGATAATTTTCTTCTCGTCGTAGGGGACTTTCACCGCCTGCTCAACGCCATTAGCATCACGCTCATAGTGAGTACGACTCTTGCGCTCAATAAACAACACACCAAGGCGGCGGTTAATATTGTGGCGCGTCACTCTGTGCATCAAGGTACCGCCCTGACTATCCAGGGTGATATTGACCTGTGGCATACCATTCTGATCAAAGCCTGCCTGCGCATTTGCGACACGCTCACCAGTGATAACCACATCTCGTTCTAACCACGCACTCGGCTCGCCGCGGCCAGGATTGCGAAATTCAAATTGCTCGCGATCAGATAGTGGCGCGTCGTATTTTGCCTCTAGACGAAAATCCAAATTCGCTGTCTTGCCCAGTATGCGCTTGGCTTCAGCGGTGTCCTGAATACCCGGTAATTCCACCACAATCCGGTTGCGACCTTGACGCTGAACCAAAGGCTCAGACACGCCGAGCTCATTCACGCGATTACGCAGGGTCGTTAAGTTTTGGCTAACAGCATAATCTTCAATTTCCTTGCGCTTAGCCTCACCAATAATAGCGCGCAGGTAAAAAGCATCATCGCCGCTAGGTGAGTCGAGACGCTCGCCGGTCAACTCAGTAAAGTCTTTGCGGATCAAACCCAAGGCGGTGTCGCGCAGCTCAGCAGAGGTGAACTTACCCGAAATAATGTCGTCTTCCAGCGTCACAAATCCCCGTATACGCTCTTCGCGCAGCTTCTTTTTTATGCCTGAGCTGTAATGCTCTAGGCGCGTGGCAATCGCCGAATCCGTATCAACCTCTAACAAAAAATGCACACCGCCACTTAAATCCAGGCCCAGTTTCATCGCCTGCGCGCCTAGATTACTGAGCCAATCAGGTGTATTTGATGCCAGATTCAATGCCACAACGTAGCCGTCACCCAGAGTGCGCTGCACAATACGCTGTGCACGCAATTGCATATCAGTTTCGTACAAACGAATCAGGCCAGACTTACCGGTCTCATCCGCTTTTTCACCAAAGTGCTCAATACCACCAGCATCTAAAGCGGCAGACAAACGCGTCATAAGGGCTTGGTCGATGACCACACCGCTGCTGTCGCCAGAAACCTGCAGGGCAGGATCTGGTCGATAGAGGTTAGGCACCGCATAGAGAAAACCGATCCCCAGCACTGCAATAATCAGCAGGTTTTTCCAGAGCGGATATTTATTTAGCATTGTATTTCCACCAAAACCGTCTGTCGCGACGGTGTCTATTTAGTAACGGACGCCAACAATGGACGTTAATAACAGACGGAGCACCCCTGAACCGCCCTTGTAAAAACGCCGGCACAAGCCGGCGCTCATTTAACTACTTTCTTAATTTACCCATACACGTGCATTGCGGAACAAGCGCATCCAACCGCTATCTTCCACTGAATTGTCTGCCACCCAAGAGTTTTGCACGGTGCGGAAAACCCGTTCTGGATGCGGCATCATGATGGTAACGCGACCGTCAACGCTACTAGCACCAGCAATCCCAAATGGCGAACCATTCGGATTGGCGGGATAGCGTTCAGTCGTGTTCAGCTGATTATCAATAAATTGCAGCGCCACTTTCCCACTCTGCTGTAAATTCTGCAAATGAGCAGAATCTGTAAACTCCGCACGACCTTCGCCGTGGGCAACAGCAACCGGCAAATGCGACCCCGCCATACCAGTTAGTAATATGGAGGGTGATTCGGGGATTTCAACCAAGGAAAACCGCGCTTCGAACTGTTCTGAGCGATTGCGCACAAAACGCGGCCAGTATTCTGCACCCGGAATTAAGGAGTGCAAATTAGACATCATCTGACAACCGTTGCACACCCCAAGCGAGAAGGTGTCGCTGCGCTGAAAGAAGCCGGCAAACTCGTCACGCGCCAAACCATTAAACAAAATAGTTTTAGCCCAGCCCTCGCCCGCACCTAATACGTCGCCGTAGGAAAAACCACCGCAGGCGGCAAGGCCTTTAAAATCTTGCAAGCTGACACGACCGCTTAAAATATCACTCATATGAACATCAACAGCGGTGAATCCGGCGCGATCGAATGCCGCGGCCATTTCCATCTGACCATTGACACCCTGCTCCCTAAGGATAGCGACTCGCGGACGAACGCCGGAGTTTATAAAAGGGGCGGCAATATTATCCTGCGCATCGAAACGCAATGACTGGCTTAAACCGGGGTCGCTTTCTGTGATTGAGTCAAATTCCTGTTGCGCACACTCTGGATTATCCCTTAGTGATTGCATACGGTAACTCAGCTGCTGCCATTTCAGCTGCAGCGCCAAGCGATCATCTCTAAGAACTTCAACACCACCAAAACTAATCGCAACGTCACTACCGGCCACAGCGCGACCTATTTCTTGGACGCAGGCGGCGATGCCATGCGCAGCAAAGGTATCTATCACCGCTTCAACATCAGCGCAGCGTACCTGTATCACCGCACCGGCTTCTTCGGCAAACAGTGCGCCATGCAGTTTACCATGGGCATTCAGCTCAATATCTAGACCGCAATGACCAGCAAAAGCCATCTCTAACAAAGTGAGTACCAAACCGCCATCAGAGCGATCGTGGT
Source organism: Zhongshania aquimaris (assembly GCF_019312595.1). Classification (GTDB taxonomy): domain Bacteria; phylum Pseudomonadota; class Gammaproteobacteria; order Pseudomonadales; family Spongiibacteraceae; genus Spongiibacter; species Spongiibacter aquimaris. Next base: position 391,704 of record NZ_JAHWDQ010000001.1, read on the forward strand.
AGGCCATTATTTTTTGCTCTTCTAACAACTGTTGGATTGCATTGAAGAAACCAGCCAACACCGCGGGGTCATCAATATCTGGCGCGTCATTGCCAATCTGCTGATAAACCTGCGCTAAACACGAGCCACCCAAACGCTGCTTACCCGCACCCAAGTCAATTAATAACAAGGCATTGTCATCAAGGTCGGTGCGCAGCTGCGGCGTGACGGTTTTACGGACGTCCGCCACAGGACTAAAAGCAGTAATGATAAGCGACATAGGCGCGGTAACGGCTTTTCTGTCATCGCCGTCCTGCCAGGTGGTGCGCATCGACATGGAGTCTTTGCCGACGGGAATAGTAATACCCAGCGCCGGGCAAAACTCCATCCCCACTGCCTTGACCGTGTCGAAGAGTATTTCGTCTTCGCCAGCATAACCCGCCGCGCACATCCAGTTGGCAGAGAGCTTGATATCAGAAATTTTTTCAATCCGGCTCGCAGCGATATTGCTTAGCGCTTCCGCAACAGCCATGCGCCCCGACGCCGGGCCATCGATAAGTGCAAGCGGCGTGCGCTCGCCCATCGCCATGGCTTCACCCGCGTAAGAGTCGTAGCTAACTGTTGTTACCGCACAGTCTGCAACGGGGACTTGCCACGGCCCAACCATTTGATCTCTATGTACCTGCCCGGTAATAGAACGGTCGCCAATTGTGATCAAGAAATTCTTGGCGGCAATGGTAGGAAGGGCCAAAAGTCGATCCAAGGCGTCTTCCACATTAATGGCAGAGGCATCAAAGGCCGGTAGCTGCGGATTTTGACGAGTAATCTCGCGGTGCATTTTTGGCGGTTTACCAAACAGCACCGACATAGGCAGGTCAACCGGGTTATTGTCGAAATGGGTGTCGCCAACTCGCAGACGCTTATCGGCAACAGACTCACCAACCACTGCATACGGCGCGCGCTCGCGATCACAGATGGCTTCAAAGGTGGCGAGGTTTTCAGGCGCAATGGCAATGACGTAGCGCTCTTGTGACTCGTTGCACCAAATTTCTAACGGCGACATGCCCGGTTCATCGTTGGGCACTTTGCGCAATTCAAAATCACCACCGCAACCGCCGTCTTTAACCAACTCGGGGAATGCATTAGACAGACCGCCGGCACCAACATCGTGAATAAAGGCGATGGGGTTGTTGTCAGCCATCGCCCAGCAGCGGTCAATCACCTCTTGGCAGCGACGTTCAATTTCGGGGTTTTGACGTTGCACGGAGGCAAAATCTAAATCTTCAGTAGAGGCACCGCTGCTCATTGAAGACGCCGCGCCACCGCCCAAACCAATCAACATAGCCGGCCCACCCAAGGCCACTAATTTATGACCGGCTGGAAACTCGGTTTTAAGCACGTGCTCTTCTTTTATATTACCGTAACCACCGGCGATCATTATTGGTTTGTGATAGCCGCGACGCTCTTTGCCCGCCGCACCCACGGCATTTTCTTCGAAGCTGCGGAAGTAGCCACATAAATTAGGTCGGCCAAACTCATTATTAAAGGCGGCGCCCCCAATAGGCCCGTCCAACATAATATCGAGTGCGGAAACAATGCGGCCGGGCTTCCCGTAATCGGCTTCCCAAGGTTGTTCAAACCCAGGGACACGCAAGTTAGATACGCTAAAACCACTCAAGCCCACCTTGGGCTTAGAGCCTCGACCTACCGCCCCCTCATCACGTATCTCACCGCCAGAGCCAGTACCGGCACCAGAGAACGGGGAAATTGCTGTGGGGTGATTGTGGGTTTCCACCTTCATTAATAAATGAATATCTTCTTGGTGGTACTGGTATTCAGCGGTGCCAGGTTCAGGATAAAAACGGCCGGCGCGGTGACCTTTCACCACAGCTGCGTTGTCTGAATAGGCGCTTAGTACATCCTCACCGCCCAATTCGTGGGTGTTTTTTATCATGCCGAACAAAGAGTGGGACTGCAGCTCGCCATCAATGGTCCAACTTGCGTTAAATATTTTATGGCGGCAATGCTCAGAGTTCGCCTGCGCGAACATCATCAACTCGACATCGCTAGGATTGCGCGCCAGCTGAATAAAGCTCTCTAGCAGATAATCGATTTCATCGTCTGCTAGGGCGAGCCCCAGTTCGCTATTCGCGGCGACTAGCGCATCGCGGCCTCCCGCGAGCACATCGACCGCCTGCATCGGCTTTGGACTCTGGCGACTAAACAACACACTCGCTTCTTCCGGCGCGCTTAATACCGACTCCACCATACGGTCGTGGATTGACGCCAAAAGCAGGGCTTGCTGCTCGCCATCAATATCGCCCTCAATATCGAAGTGGTACTGCACACCACGCTCAATTCGCGCGATCATATCCAAGCCACAGTTATGGGCAATATCGCTCGCCTTGCTAGACCACGGCGAGATGGTGCCAGGTCGAGGCACCACGAAATAACTCAGGCCTCCACCCGCGATAAACTCGGCGCGGGGGCCATATTGCAACAACTGGCTCAACACATCGCTGCGCTCAGTATCGAGCTCAGCAGCGGTATCTACCAAATGAATAAATTGAGCACTCACTCCCTGCAGAGCGGGAATAGAGGGGGCCAAAGCGGCCTTTAATTTTTCTATACGGAAATCTGAAAGCGCTGGGGCACCAGGAAGAATAAGCATTCGGGGCGACAACCTCGATCGAATGGGATTAAAGCCGGCCATTGTAAAGGATTTACGCGAGAATTTTTATCCAAAATAGTCTTTATGGTGCGATCAGTGCCATCCCGATACAATTAGCCCCGAATCCACTGGAGCTTCACACTTGCCAGCAAGCCGAAAAACATTACGATTTCTAGCAATATGGCTAGTTACAGCGAGCTTCGCGCTTGTAGCCATCGTGCTAAATAGTAGTAAAGACAACAGCGACAATCTGCAAAGAATTCGTGATAGCGGTGTTTTACGGGTACTCACCCGCAACGGCTCTACCACTTACTACGAATCTCAAGGTGCGCCAGCGGGTTTCGAATACCAACTCGCCCTCGCTTTCGCCAACCACCTCGACGTTGAACTAGAGATAATTCCTGTTGTTAGCCTCGATGACGTATTTAGTGGACTGGTAAACAATCAAGCCGATATTGCGGCCGCAGCTCTCAGCATTACGCCCGCGCGACAAGAAACCTTACTTTTCGGCCCAAGTTACCTCAGCGTAAAGCAGTATTTTATCTACAACCGCGACGTAAATAGCCCAATGAGCTCAATAGAAGACCTCATCGGCAAGCAAATACGGGTAATTAGTAATACTGCCCACGCCGAGCAACTCAAAACACTGCAAAACGAGCACCCGGAACTGACGTGGATGGAAAGCCGCGATCTTGAAACAATTGATTTGCTAGAACAGCTGGCGGACGGCCAAATTGATGCAACCATCGTCAACTCGACCGAATACTATGCAAACCGAGCATTTTACCCCAGCTTTCGCATCGCCTTCAGTGCAGGCAAACCACGCAAAATAGCATGGGCAATGGCGGCGAGCCCTGCAAACGCAAGCCTGATAAAAGAAATGACCATTTTTTTTAAAGGCATCACCGAAAATGGCAAATTAGCCCGTTTAATTGATCGGAACTTTACACTTAACGAGCGGCAAACCTTTATTAGCACCCACACCTTTCTGCAAATGAAGGAAGAGCGCCTACCCGAGGTGAAGGGAATTATTGAGCAAGTCGCTATTGAATATGATTTGGACTGGCGCTTACTGGCCGCAATCAGCTACCAAGAATCGCACTGGGACGCCGAGGCGCGCTCTCCCACCGGAGTCCGTGGCATGATGATGCTGACACGATCCACTGCACGCGAATTGCAGGTAGATGACCGTCTCGACCCACTGCAGAGCCTGCGCGGTGGCGCCCGTTACTACAAAAAACTCTATAGCCGTATACCCGCGGGAATAGAAGCTCCTGACCGCAGCTGGTTTGCCTTAGCGGCGTACAATATTGGTCTTGGCCACGTCGAAGACGCCAGGGTCATAACGCAAAAACTCGGCGGCAACCCAAACCTTTGGAATGATGTAAAAGAAAACTTACCATTGCTGCGGCAACAAAAGTGGTACAAGCCATCAAAATACGGCTATGCCCGCGGTGACGAAGCGGCGCGCTACGTGCGCAATATCCGCGATTACTATTCACTGCTAACCTGGGATGAGCTTAATCGCTATCGCGTTCCGCCACCTCGCATTGTTTCCGATTACCTACCAGCCGAGTTAAATCGCGGTTTTGACGCACTCTAAATAACTCTAGCGGCCGTCCCGCACCGCGATCAATTTACGCGAGCTTGTCACGCTTCTTTTCCGCCCTGCGCCGAGCAAAAAAAGCCTGCACAATATCACTCGCCTCATTCGCCAATACGCCGCCGCACCATTCAACCCGGTGATTCATTTGCGGCTGATCAAACAATTGCAGATGACTACAAACCGCGCCCGCCTTAGGCTCGCTTGCCGCAAATACAACGCGTGCAATACGGCTATGGATGATAGCGCCGGCACACATTGCACAGGGCTCCACAGTCACATACAAAGTTGCCTCAGGAAGACGATAGTTAGCTGCGGCGTTTGCTGCGTGACGAAGCGCGACTATTTCAGCATGAGCGCTTGGGTCGGATTGACGAATAGGCTGATTAAATCCTTCGCCAATTATTTCCCCATCGCGAACAATTACCGCGCCAACTGGAACTTCATTTATTGCCTCAGCCTCTAGCGCCAATGTAAGCGCCTTCCGCATCCATTTTTCATCAAGAGAAGATTCCATAAGCGCTGATGCAACCCCTAAACATGAACAGCTCAGCACGACACCATTCTCGACTCAATCGAGAACTGAGCTTTACGATTTTTAAATATTATGACACTAATCAGCATCTTGTAGCATCAGCCAATAGTGAACAACCTAGAAGGGGCAACACATCGATTACAAAAAGTGGGGGGGATATAGACCCTGCAGCATCATCGGAGCAAGGTCTAACAAATTAAGCAGGTATCGCATCAGAAGTATAGGACGGAGCGCGAACCTCCACCTTGCGGATTGGCTCCGGCATAAACTTTGACGCGCCGTATACTGCCAAAATACACAAACCGTATGTTAGGAAAGTCGTCGCCCAAATCAACCCTTGGCTAAACTCCGCCTCCGAAAGATGCAAAGAAATGATTATCGGCGCACCAAGACCGCCGTTTGCACCCATCATGGTTATGGGAAATATGACAAATAAACCGAGCAAACCTATTGGACTATTTACGCGACGCCAAAATTGCACGGCGAGGACAGTAAATAAGATAACTTGCGTGCCTTCTAAAACACCAATAACCAATGGATAGTTCCAAATACGCATCACATAGGGGCCGTAATAGGTATACACACCCGTACCGGTACCCACCATCTCAAAAATACAAGAAACGGTAATTTCAGCCAACCAAATCAAGAACAGTGTCGGTGTAGAAATTCTTCCCTCATAGAGTGCGCGACCTGCATAAAGACATGCAGAAGAATAGAGAATCATATAACCGCTATGCGTCCAGTTGGGTTGCACAATACCGAAAGCGGTAAAATGAGACCACATAGCGCCAGCAACGCCATTGGACACATCGTAAAACCAAAGATCAAACGCTACGTCATAAAGCGGTTCTATATAGGCGCCAACACCTGCGGCTAATACTGCAAAAACATAAAAAGGGGTTTTCTGTTTCAAACCCATACGAAGGGCAATCAAAAGCATAATGATAACTATGCCCCAGCTTGCCCACGTGAAAACACTTTGCCACATGAGATCTAGCTCACCGGCCATAACCTCTGCAGGTACTAAATTCATTATTATTACTCCTAACAAATCGCCACTTACCACTATTGCAACAAGTGACGGTACTTAGCGTTAACCTCTTTAAACTCAAGCAGGAATAGTTTCTCTTGCCCGTGCAGCCATTTTATTCAGATCTAAGGTTTCAGAGGCAATGGTTAGTACTTCTTCGCAGCCTGGTGGCGCATTCAAATTTTTAGGATTGTACCAGGGTGAACAGGCCCGCAAAATTCTCGGCGCAATAAAGAAAAACATACTAGAGTACGAACTTACTTTGCGAAGAAATGCCTTGGGACCGCGCTCCATACGTCCGGCCTTCTTATCTTCATTCTGCATGTATTCACTTAATGGAAAAGCAAACCCGATCAAGTGGAAGGTTGCTTTGAATATTCCGCGCACTCGCCCCCAATAGGTTCCATACAGCGCTTCAACAACATTGAACGCACAGCAGCGATGTTCGAATTCTTCAGAAAGATGCCAGCGCCAGAGTGATAAGGTAATCATATCCACGTCATTATCCTTAACACGCTTGTTTGCCTGAACAAGGAAATAGCTCGCGAATATTGGTCCTGCCGTTTCAAACCCTTCTGCATAAAGCATGGCGTAACGCAGACCGAATTTTTTATCAAATTCTTCATATTCTGCGCGAAGTTTGTCCGTGTGCTTATCCATTTCAGGATAGTGGCCCAAACCTCGCACCATTTCGTTAAAAGCCATATGGGTTTTTGAATGATTGGCTTCCTGCTTACAAAACAATTCGCAGTCTGCATAAAGATCGTCCCTGTCTTCTGGCAGCAGCTTTTTTGCCTTAGCCAAAGCGCGAATTAAATATCCTTCTAATAGCGGCAAGCCAATACTCACGGCGTTCCAAAATTGAGCTAACTCCGGATCTTTTGGTATCCAATCGACTCTCGCCTGTGAAAAATCACACTCGATTTTACGAGCTTCAGGTTTGATATTCATTGCCTTGTCCTCTTTTTCGACCCCGAAATATTACTTATAGAAACGGAGCCCACTGTCAAAGTTGCAATGCGGCTGCCCGCAAAGGCTTTACCTCATGATTCTATTTGAACATATATTGACCTTAAGATCAATATAAGTTGGCGATACAACAATTGCACGGAGATTTATCCACCCTCCACAAGTCAATCAATCGCGCAAAAAAAGCCCGGCAAAAGCCGGGCAAATCACTCTTGGAGCACCTAGATAATTACTTTTTTAGCCAGAATTTATTTGGCTCAGGAACCACACCTAATTGCACTGCGACACCTCGGAAATTCCAGTAGGTAAACTCTCGAACAACCTTGCGATCTTTGTAACAATGAAAAGTCATTCCACGCGTGTGTGTTGTTTTACCTGTGGCCGGCAAGCCAAGAAAATCGACATAGTGTTCAGATTTCCAAATCCACTGCATCACTCCCCACTCGTCATAGGAATGATCAGCACCTTCCATGGTGTCCTTTGTCCACATATCCCATTCGGCGGCCTGATACTGTGGCGGGCGCTCTAAACGCAGTTGCGACGTTCTATCACCGGCTAAACCGCCGTCGTAGCGAATAACATCAAAATAATGCTTACCTACATTGGACTCTTTATTAAAAGGCAAAAAGGCGTTATACAATTCTTCTTTATCCGTAATGGTTTGGAAAAGTGTAATATCTTCAAAAACAAAGTCATCTGCGTAGTAATGAATTATGCCAGCGGCACCTTCATTGAAAAACGTATCTATCCAATCCTCACCACTAGACATGCCCATACGGCCAGTCCCTTTAAATCCCTTGGCGGCCTGCTCTGCCTCAGCCGCAGAGGACATACCAAACGCGACAGATGGTGCTACACCACCTACCATAATTGCCGCACCCGCCTTTTTTAAAAAAGAACGCCGACCGGCTTCTTTTTTTAATTTTTCTTGTTGCGCCGCTAACTCGCGCCCCTCTTCCAAATACCCAAGATGCATGTTTCCGACCTCTATTTATACTATGTAGTTATATTATTGACTTAAAGATCAATAAATATACTCTCCCATTATCAAACCCCTGTCAATTACAAACTTCCACACTGCCCAAAATATCCGAGAAACCACATTCTTAGACGTAATGATCGGAATATCTGCGCAATAATTCTGATCGACACAGGCTGAACGGATATTGAAAATCAGGATGAAATCGAAGACACAGAATTAAAAACACCTGCGTAAAAATACTCTTATAGCTACAGGATAATTTTACAAACATAAAAAAAGGCGACAAGTAGAACTTGACGCCTTACATATAAAATTAATTTATTACATGGAGAATGGCTGGGTCAAAAATGGCACGCCAGGGAATGCAGAATTACCATTAGTACCGTCGAGGGCAGGTGTTAATATCGTCCCACCACCAAGAAGAAAATCAAATACACCAGCGGGGTTTTCCATCAACACAGCAAGTATAGGTGCCGCGCCGACACCAGCATTCACACCAAGCTCATTCACAGTCGAAAAGACCGCTTCCGGCTCGCCAGCAGCGCCAAAGATAATATTAGTCACGATAGCCTGACCGCCTGCAAGTTGCATTAACTGCGTCTGATCGGGAAGTAAGCGCGGAAGAAAATCACCGTCAACAATAAACGCTAAACCGCCGCCAATACCAGGAATGCTATCAAATCCGCCGGCACCGCCGCCCATTTCAGGTAGACCCGGTAAAGCGTCTAAAGATGGCAAACCAGCCATCCCGCCCATTCCAGCCAAATCAGTTGGAATAGGCAAAGAGTCTAATGAAGGAAGACCACCCGCCCCGCCTGCTAATGGCAGCGCGGACAAGCCACCCAAACCACCGCCAAGGCTGGTTAGAGCAGAAAGATCAGGAAGCTGCGCATGACTTGGACTTGCGCCAAGTACCACCAAACTAGCTACTGCCAACGTGCTTTTAACTAATTTCATATTATTCTCCGGAATTGATTTTCGACACCATCATATTTCTTTTAGCAGTTGTGAGATGTGAAACAACCCACAACCTAACGACATACTTAAGCCTTGCCAACAATCAGTATTTGTACTCAATGCCAACACCGTACATACGTGGTGCCGCATATGATTCACCCACACCAAAGTCCTGACGGAATTTCTGCAAGTGGCTAACTTCGTTGTTCAAGTTCTTGCCCCAGGCATAAAGCTTAAGATTGGTTTCAGGATCATACAAACTAGCGCGCGCATTGGTTTTGGTGTATTCCTCTTCTTCTACATTGTTGTTCGGGTTAAACCAAAAACCAGAGTTATAATAAGCACCTGCGCCAATTTCTGCTTCAAATCTAGATATAGTAAATGAATACGAGATATCAAGTGTGCCGGAAAAATCGGGAGTACGGATAGTGTCTTTGCCAGAGCAATCAAAGGTCCGCTGCAAACCGGTTTCTGGATCAAAACCAGTGCACTCGAACTCATCGTACTCACCGTCCAACCACGTACCTGCAAACGTTAATCGCAAACCATCGACTAATCCCGAGTAGGTAATCTCTGCTTCAGCGCCCTCTACTGTGTACTCAGAGGCATTCTCTAGACGAGTTACACCACCACTCGCTAAAGACAAGATTTGCGAGTGACCGTTTTCAATCGTCGTGCTAAACACGGCAAAGTTGGTGCGCAAATCACCATCGAACCAGTCAGCTTTCAAGCCAATTTCATGTGACTCTGCCTCTTCTGGCTCAATCGCTTCTGGCGCCGCGTTGATATTCAAAGCGTTGTAGTTACCAGATTTAAAGCCCGTTGAGTAACTGTAGTAAAGCATTGAGGTATCGTTGTAACGCCAATCTACACCAGCGCTTGGATTAAAATCATCCCAAGATCTTTCCTCGGCAGGATAATCAAAAACTCGGATAAAATCAGTAGCGCCTATCAAGGGCAGCCCCTGCGCCCGCGCATCTACATAAGATTCTGTAATTTCGCGAGTTTCATCTGAGTAACGACCACCAATACGCGCCGAAATTGTCTCTGTAATATCAAATGTAAACTCAGCAAACGCTGCAAATGCATCGGTTTGAACGCCGCCATACAACACAGCGTTGATATTTTCTGTATCAGACAAGCCAAATGCGCCAAGCCCCAAAGCACCGACTAGATCGTTTAATGCCCCCAGATCCGTGCCGACAAGACCGCTCGCTACTGCCACTGCGTCAATATAGATAGGAGTACGCTGGTCTTTAAACGTATCCTCGACATAGATACCGCCAACCCATGAGAACCAATCTGGGCCCCACTCCGAAGAGTTGAAAACAATCTCTAGAGAATCCGTGTCCGCCGTATTGGGAACCGCCTCAATGATCAGCACTTTCTCTTGTGACAAATCGTAATCCCAGAAGATATTACTGAAGAACTCAGTGTGACCGAACAGGATTTTGGTGTTCACGTACTCAGATAAAATATCGAAAGATATTTGACTAGAGACGGACTCCATCTCGGTGAATACTTCTGTACCCACACCAGTCTCAAAAGGCGTATCGTTCTCAGTTAGCACAGCTTCAAAAGCAGGACTAACGTCGGAATTTGTTAAAGGCACACCATCGGCAGATGAATGGCGAATTTTATAGTGGCTGGCATTCACTTCAAGCCAGTCAGACGGCGCCCAACGTGCAGCGACTTTATAGCCGCGATCATCGTAATCTATATGCTTTTGGCTGGGATCTGGCGTGTAGGTCAGGTAGGTTTCACGATTTGTGTACATGCCCGACAAACCGAAAGCAAATTTATCGCCAACAGGACCAGACACATGGGCCCTGCCCTTCAATAAATTATAATTACCCCCTTCAGCAGCGAGAACAACTTCCGGCTCTTGAAAAGATGGCTTTTTAGTTTCGACAACGATGGCACCGCCAACAGCGTTACGCCCATAGAGTGTACCCTGGGGCCCTTTCAGTACGTTCACGGATTCAACCACACCCAATGACTGCGCTTGGCTTGATGTATATGTAATGTACAGACCATCCATATAGGTAGCAACACTGGAATCAATTGGCCCCTGGAAGGAGTCAGACCCGATACCGCGCAGGAAGATCAAGCTGTAGCTGGCCATCTCGGTAACAATTAGACCGGGCGTGACGTTCTGCAGATCTTTGATATCAGCAACACCTTGCGAGTTAAGAGCGTCGCCGCTGAACGCTGAGATACTGGTAGAGACATCTTGCGTATCGGCAGACATTTTACGCGCCGATACAACCACCTCCTCCAAGGCATTTTTACCATAACTTAATGACGATCCCACTGACACGGCGAGACAAAGGCCAACCGCACTCGCTGTCTTATTTACACCAGAGGACATACCGACGCTCTTCGTTTTTTTTATCATTAACTCTTACCCCAATGCAAAAGCCACAAAAATAACGCAGCTGTTTGACGCAATTTTTTATCTTTCGAAAACCAAGCACTCTCCCGCCTATCCACTCGGGAAACTCGGCTAGGAGACAAGATTCAACCCGAGGTTTAATTTAACACTATTGATTACAGAGTCAATAGCGTTATTGCGAAAATAGAGACTCTGATCACAAACCTAATTCGGCAAGAGTCTCGCTGCTATGCCTAAAAATTAAATAAGCCATTGTTTTTATTGAATAAAATTTGGATTACCGATTATAGACCACTGAAGCGAAACTTATTATTTTATTGACCCACAAATCAACACCATTATTGCTACTGACTCAATAAGAGATAAAAACCACGCATCTTAACTAAGCTACAAGCGCGAGATTCGCACTTCCGACAAACCAATTCCACGATCATAAACAAAGCTGACGATCCAACCGTAGTCAATATAATCGCTAACAAGATGACTATGGTGAGACCAAGAAGCGTCGTTACCCAAGGTTACGAAAAACAATAAACAACTCGTATTTGTTTCAATAAGAAGCAGCTATTACCAGCGAATTCGTCATTTCCGAATTTAGCTTGCGTGATAACGTGGCGCAAATCACCTTGTACGTGAGCGCCGCCAAGTAGATTAGCAAACGCAAAGGGTTTCCTATCGAAAATACTGAACCAAACTTAATTGCGCGGGTTGATCAGCCATCACCCCAACGATAGGAAAGTAGCACGGACGAGATAATCGGGTTCAACTCTAATTTACTGCGGCTTTCAGATAAAAGGGCACCATCTTTTGCGGTAATGGCAATATTCGATGTCGTCTCCAACGCCAAATAAGATACAGAAGCAGATAGGCTCCATCTATCATCCAACTCCATTGCTAGACCAACATTAAATATAGGAGCGATATCAGAGTCTGCCTCGCTATCAATAAATGTTTCGCTCCCGCTTCCGGTCGCCAGCGCCAACACTGAGCCAAAGTTTTGCTTAAGACTTTGCTCAAAACTCTTATTAAGTTCAATATTGTCAAACCAGGTATACATAACACCGACCCCAATATACGGCCGCAAGCGGGCGCTAACATCTCCAAAGCAGTACTGCGCAAGTATTGCTGGGCTCCACTGCCGCACCGTTGCAAGCGGATTGTTCTGCACACCACCAAGGTCGACACTAAGCAACTCACCTGCCACACCGGTCGGACGCACAAGCCCCTGCCCCGACAATTCAAACTCAGCGGGAACGCCACCCTCCAACTTGATAACAAAGTGGTCCGTGAGAAAATACGATAAGGTTAACGCTGGAGTACTGGAGTCATTCACGGATAAAGATGTGCCGGGTGAGCTAAACTCTTGCTCTATTCCGAGCACACTACCAAGCAAGCTGGGGGCAAGTTTTGTATTAAGCGGCGTACTCGACTCCTGCGGTGAAAGAAAAAACCAGCCGCCCTGAACGACTACGTCACCCGCCTTAAGCGCCTGCGCCGTTGGCGCCGCAATAGCAAAACAACACCAGCACCAATTCCGAAGCTTCATTCTCACCCCCGAGCCTCTGCCTAAAGAGCTGATTGGGCGTCATATTGGCAAAGACTGAATATTTGCGAACCATATTATTCAGACCGCCTACTTAGAAATGGTTTACTGAGACACTAGGATTTTTCATTTTTCTATCTCTACCCCTACCGGGCGCATCAATCTGACCGAGTCAATGTGACCGAGTCAAACTAACAAAAGGCATACACTGAAGCCTCTCGCAGCAAGGTCTGCTCAGCACACACCCTGCTGCGCCCGCCAGACACGCAGCATTTGATTTAAATGACTGCTGATCCAATCTGCACTATTGACGATATAAGTATCGCAAACGTGCTACGTAACGATTGAGATGAAAGAACACACGAGTCGCCGATCGCACATCTTTTAGCGACTCACTATTGCTGGACTTGGCAAAACTGCGCGTTTATCCTGCTTATCCCCCTTAAACGGGGGGGTGAGGAGAACTAACGGCGCCCTGCGAGATGGCGGCACAAGCATTCCAAAATGATAAAAATCATGGGGTAGAAGTACGATTGTTTAATCGTCGATCTTCCAAACTTAAATAGGTCCACGGATAGCAAATCTGAGTTTTTCAGCAAATGAGTAATCAACACCTTCCCTCCCTGAATTTGATTCGTGTTTTCGAAGTGGCGGCTCGTCGTATGAGCTTCAAAGACGCGGCGGACGAGCTCTTTGTGTCGCCGCCCGCGGTCAGTCATCAAATTAGAGCTCTTGAAGAAAACCTTGGCGTTACGTTGTTCAAACGGGCAAACCGGAAAATCACGCTGACTCCTGAAGGCAAACGCTACTACCTGCACATTAAACGCGGACTTGACTTAATTCACACCGCGACCTTGGCTGTGCGCAAAGAGAAAAAGCAACGGCGCTTCGTGATTAATACCCTCCCCAATATTGCGAGCCTACTGCTATTTCCCAATATCCATGAATTCCAAGCAGAACACCCTGAATTAAACATTCAGATTGATTCCGACGTATCGAGAATCGATTTAGAGAATTCTGAAACCAATGTAGCCATTCGTCACGAATGTGGTAATGAGCCCGAGCTGACCTATCATCCATTAGTGCAAATTGCCCTCACGCCAATCTGCAGCCGCAGCTACCTTGAGCAACACCCTAAACTACGCAAAGGTGATTTCCGCAACTGCCGCCTCATCAAAATCTCGGGCGACACGTATCAGTGGCCTCGCTGGCAAACCCAATGGAACCTGCTTCCAGACACCCAAAATGAACTCGTTGTCAGCACCGTACAAGCCAGTATCGAAGCTGTTAAAAACAATATTGGCGTAGCGATGGGCTACCTCCCCACGGCGCACCAATTTATGAATAAAGACGACGACCTTGTGCTTCCTATGCCCGACAAGGTGACTCCCCACGGCGAGTGTTTTCTGACTTACTGCAATAGCAATGCTGATGACGAGATCATCAAAGCCTTCTATGACTGGATGGTAAGAATCATCGCCGAAGAATGGAAAGATAAGAAAAACTAACCCGAAGTGTGGTAACTTTTCATTTGTCAGCCCCTCGTTTGCGGGGGAAGATACTTGGCAATCGCAAACAGAAAAGTGATCGCCAAAATGCCCTTAGATAGCCACAATCCAATACAGCAACCGCTTCAAGCCCTCCCGCTCACGCCACGTGAACACGATGTCCTGAGGGAACTCGCGCAGGGTAATAGCAATAAGACAATTGCAAAAACCTTATCCATCAGCACCTATACGGTTGACGGGTATGTAAAGGACATCTTCAGGAAACTGGGGGTTAGAAATCGCTCGATGGCTGCCGTGGTCGCTTTTCATCACGGTATGCTCGAAATGGCGTCTCCGGTAAAACACACCACGCAGGCCCGCGCGAATCTGTAAAGTCAGCCATTTGCCGCTACGCGAAGAGCCAATCGCATCGCCGACGCTGCTAAGGCCATTGTTCAGCACTTGACTGGCTTGCTATAAATGCAAACCATCCGTTCCGACAGATACCTGAATTCATCAAGCGATGAATTGCACATGCGCGACCCGTCTCCCAAATACTTATTTTTACCGAGTGAAGCACACCTTATAGACCACTGTTGAGCTATCAAGTCTCTAAGCAAAAAAGAGGGCAATGCGTAGCTGTCTTATCTCCCACATTAAGCGATGAATCGATCTTAAGCCTATACCGACAGGGCTTTTCGTGCGAGCTGGCGCGAGCCTGAAGGTGCTGAACGTGAAAAGGTTTGGAACTATATGGTCGATTGTTAACCCTTTTATGCAGTCTACCAGACCCAAACCGAACGCATCATTCCTCTGCTGATGCTGAAACCTATAGCGTAAGTACCTGTGTGGCGAAACGTATTTTCAGCACATTTTCCCCATTCAACGCTCGTCCATGACCCACTGGCGCCACCGGCTAGGCGAAGACTTCTGTGCAAGCTTGATCAAAGAATGAAGGTCGCCCATCAAAGCACTTCACACTCGCCATCTCTACCGCGTGGTGGTGGATACCACGGTTCAACCAAAGGCGGTTACCTTCCCTACTGATGTAAAGCTGCGCTATCGCTGAAGTACGCCTGCAAAGTGTGTGAATCCACTGTACGCACCGCAGCATTACCTGCGCAGCCCATTCCAAAGAGCAATGCGAGCCTTGGGCTACTGGCCTATATCGCTACCGCGAAATACCAAGATGCGCTGCCACTGCACCGCCAAGAAAGTATCTTCAAGCGGATGGAGATAGACATTCCCCGCAACACCCTCGCAAACTGGATGATGCGCAGTGGGGAATTGATTGCACCGCTGATCGCCCAGCGTCTTTCACTAAGCACACAGATAACAACATGATGTTTACGCCCAACTATTTTCGGCAAACGCTAAGCACCTGCGGCCAGCGCCGCCGGTGATAAAGTTCTCTTTTCGTTATTATTTTTCCCAAGAATATCGGCACACTAGAGATAGAGTAGTTGAATGACCGCATCGTAACTAACACATGAAACTGTTAGGCTTACAGAAAATTCACGGCACATTAAAGCTGACAAGATATCGTAAGCAAATCATGCAAATTTAAATCGGCTAAGGAGCTTACTTCCTTATCGCAAAGTGAATCTCGCTCTTATTAGTAGAATCGAAATAAATAAGCTCGCCTCCACTGCGCTCCAGCACAAAACCTATCATGCCGATCACGTTTGTTTCATCGTAGGTATAGATATGATGATGACCATCATTATCTTTGAAAGCCTGAATTATATCGGCCTCAGTATGGTTATCGTAAACAACATGATTGTCCGTATTAACGTATACGTCTCGATACTCGTCTACGGTATAACCCCAATGGTTATGCACATATTTTTCTATTAAAACATCAACGTGAGTCGTCTCTCTTTTTCGGTCATAAGTGTATTTTTTATTAGGTATGATCGTGTACACAATGCCGCCAGACCTTAATACCCGTATATAGTCTATAAGGGCAGCTATCGGATTAGAAGAATGCTCAAGTGAATGCGCGGAGAACACGGTATCGACACTGTCCGATTTCACGCTAACAAGTGGAGGCTCGTTGGCGCCGAACACGATATCCACATCGACAAAGTCATCCTTGCGCTGGTGGTAATCAAAATATCCTATTTTCTCAAGCGCACCTGCAGTCTGCTCTTTACTACCAACATCAGCGTATCTAATCGATATCGCATTTGGAAAAAACGCTGGCGCAGAAAGTGCGCCGATCTCTATACACTCACCTCTGCACAACTTTGCGATCGTTTTATTAGCTTGAACTCGTAAACCAAGTCGACGTCGTAACCAATGTTTCATTTCAAGCTTCTACTCCCTCACCTGTTCTGGCTTCCATGCTGCAATACAATCCATATGCACCATTTCTTACTTTCTAATGGCTTTTTGAAAACCAATTCTATTATGTTGTCACTACTCCCATTCAATCGTAGCAGGTGGTTTACTACTGACATCATAAGCTACTCGCGACACTTGTTTGATTTCATTTATGATGCGATTTGATACCGTTTCTAAAAGCTCATAAGGCAAGTGCGCCCAACGCGCTGTCATGAAGTCGATAGTTTCCACTGCACGCAGCGCGATCACATATTCGTAGCGACGGGCGTCCCCTACTACACCGACCGATTTCACGGGCAGGAAGACAGCGAATGCCTGACTAGTCTTGTGATACCAATCTGCGCGGTGCAATTCTTCTAAAAAGATTGCGTCTGCTTCGCGAAGAATATCGGCATATTCTTTTTTTACTTCGCCAAGAATTCGCACACCTAAACCAGGGCCTGGGAAAGGATGGCGGTACACCATGTCGTAGGGCAAACCCAACTCCAAGCCAATGCGGCGCACTTCGTCTTTGAACAACTCGCGCAAGGGCTCTACTAAATCCATTGCCATATCGTCTGGCAATCCGCCCACGTTATGGTGGGATTTAATGACGTGGGCTTTACCGGTTTTTGATGCTGCAGATTCAATAACGTCAGGGTATATAGTGCCCTGCGCAAGAAAGTTAACGTCTTTAAGTTTGGTCGCTTCTTCATCAAAAATAGTAATGAAGGTATTGCCGATAATTTTGCGTTTTTTCTCTGGGTCAGCTTCGCCAACGAGCTTGCTCAAAAACGCGTCTTCGGCGTCGGCGCGAATCACCTTAACACCCATGTTTTTAGCGAACATATCCATGACCTGATCGCCTTCATTTTTGCGCAACAGGCCGTTATCGACAAATACACAGGTGAGCTGCTCGCCAATAGCCTTATGCAGTAAAGCGGCCACTACCGAGCTATCTACACCACCAGACAAACCCAATAATACTTTTTGCGTGCCGACTTGCGCGCGCACTTTTTCAATCGCGTCTTCGACAATATTAGCTGGCGTCCAAAGTGCATCGCAGCCGCATAGCTTTAATACGAAATGTTCAAATATACGCTGTCCCTGAAGCGTATGAGTCACTTCTGGATGAAACTGCACCCCGTAGAATTTCTTGTCTTCACACTGCATGGCGGCGATTGGGCAAGACGGTGTTGAGGCCAACACTTCGAAGCCTTCCGGTAGACGAATCACTTTGTCGCCGTGACTCATCCACACGTCTAATAATGTTTTGCCGTCTTTAGCATCAAGATGATCGGCAATATCCAAAGTTAAGGCACTGCTGGTTTCGAGTTTGATTTGCGCGTAACCAAACTCGTGTACTGGTGACCCTTCGACTTTGCCACCCATCTGCTCAGCCATGGTTTGCATGCCATAGCATATGCCTAATACGGGCACACCAAAATCGAACACTTTTTGCGGTGCGCGGGGCGAACCTAGTTCCGTGACTGACTCTGGGCCACCCGCCAAAATAAAACCGCTAGGATTAAATTCTTCAATATCTGCGTCATCGATATCAAAGGCGCGAATTTCACAGTACACCCCAATTTCGCGAATACGACGTGCGATAAGCTGAGTATATTGCGAGCCAAAATCTAGGATCAAAATTCGATGGGCGTGGATATCAGGGATGGACACAGTGATTCTCTCTACAGGGCTCACAACGATTGTGAGCATAAATAAAACAGCAAACCCGCTGCGTTAGCGGGTTTGTAAATTCCACACAAAAAAAACGGTTCCATTAGGTCGGGTAGTTCGGCGCTTCTTTGGTAATGCTAACATCGTGAACATGACTTTCGTTCATACCTGCAGATGTTACCCGCACAAATTCAGGAACGGTGCGCATCGCTTCCATATCAAGGCTACCTGTGTAGCCCATTGCTGAACGTAAACCGCCCATTAGCTGGTGCACAATGGCCGACAGGGGGCCTTTGTAAGCCACACGCCCTTCTATACCTTCAGGCACTAATTTTTCAGCACCGTCATCTGCGCTTTGGAAGTAACGATCACTAGAGCCCTGGGTTTTGGTCATTGCACCAAGTGACCCCATACCTCGATATGACTTATAAGTCCGGCCTTGGAAAAGTTCAACTTCGCCGGGTGCCTCTTCAGTACCGGCAAACATTGACCCCATCATAATCGCGCTAGCACCGGCGACCACCGCTTTGGACAGATCGCCAGAGAAGCGAATACCACCGTCGGCAATAAGCGGAACCCCTGTACCTTTTAAAGCCTCAGCAACATTGGCAATCGCACTGATTTGCGGAACGCCCACACCGGTTACAATTCGAGTGGTACAAATCGAGCCTGGGCCAATGCCCACTTTTACCGCGTCGGCACCCGCCTCAATCAAGGCGAGTGCAGCCGCGCCGGTAGCGATATTGCCGCCAATGACGTCAACCTGCGGGTACTTTTCTTTAATCCAGCGCACACGATTCAACACATTCATCGAATGGCCGTGCGCGGTATCGACCACCAACACATCTACACCGGCGGCAACTAAGGCGGCAACTCGGTCATCCGTGTCGGCACTGGTGCCCACTGAAGCACCTACTCGCAATTGACCCGAGCTGTCTTTGCAGGCAAACGGGTAGGTTTGCGCGTTGTTCATGTCTTTTACTGTGATCATGCCGGTAAGTTTGAAATCGTCGTTGACCACCAAGACTTTCTCGATGCGATGACGATGCAGCAACTCACGCGCTACCGCCATATCAACGCCTTCTTTCACCGTGACCAACTTTTCTTTTGGGGTCATCATGCTGGATACAGGGACATCCAGCTCTTCCTGAAAACGCACGTCGCGGCTGGTAACAATCCCAACCAGTTCACCCTTGTCTAAAACCGGTACGCCAGAAATTTTGTGGCGGCGACGCAGTTCAAATAATTCGCTCAGCGGAGCACTGGCTTCGATGGTAATCGGGTCTTTAACAATACCGCTTTCATGCTTTTTAACAGCGCGCACTTCTTGAGCCTGTTGCTCGACTGTCATGCTTTTATGGATAATGCCGATGCCACCTTCTTGGGCCAATGCAATCGCTAAGGCACTTTCGGTAACCGTGTCCATCGCGGCCGAAACCAAGGGTATGTTCAGAGAAATATTGCGAGTCAGCTGAGTCTTTAAGCTAACGTCTTTGGCGGTTACTTCGGAGTAACCAGGGAGTAGAAGTACATCATCAAAGGTGAGAGCTTCTTGGGCAATGCGTAACATATTTTGATTCCGGTGCCGGTGGCTAGAATCCTCGCAATTTTAATTGATGGGCGCCGCTGAGTAAACCGATACTTCGCGATCAAATCCCATATCTTGGTATAATGCGTCAATGACTACACAAGAACCGCCACAAACCCTAAGCGTCAGCCAATTAAACGGCTTGGCAAAACAATTGCTCGAAGACTGCTTTGCGCAGGTCAATGTCACCGGTGAGCTGTCTACCCTATCCCGCCCTAGCTCCGGGCACTGGTACTTCACCCTTAAAGATGACCGCGCCCAAATTCGCTGCGCTTTTTTTAAGGGTAAAAATATGCGGGTTAATTTTAGCCCCGAGCCAGGCCAACAAGTGAGTGTGCGCGGGAAAGTCAGCCTGTACGAGGGCCGCGGCGACTACCAGCTGATTGTCGACAGCATGCAGCCCGCTGGCGCAGGCGCCTTGGCCTTAGCCTTTGAGCAATTAAAACAAGAGTTACTAGCGGCAGGATGGTTCGATACCGACACTAAAAAGCCACTTCCCGACACCATTCGCCATATCGCCGTAGTGACATCACCAACCGGCGCCGCGATTCACGACATTCTGTCGGTATTACAGCGACGTTGGCCCAGCATGCAAATCAGCGTACTACCGGTCCTTGTGCAAGGCGAGCACGCCGCCCAGCAAATTGCTAACGCCATATTGCAAGCCAATATTTGGCAAAGTCAGGGCCGCAAAGACTTTGACGTTATCCTGGTATCTCGCGGTGGCGGATCGCTAGAGGATCTATGGCCCTTCAATGAGCGCATCGTTGCTGAGGCTATTCACAACTCCGCTCTCCCTGTGGTGAGCGCAGTCGGCCATGAAGTGGATTTTAGTATCAGTGATTTTGTCGCCGACATTCGCGCGGCAACCCCGTCTGCGGCTGCTGAATTACTCAGCCCAGATCAAAGTGAATTGGTGTCGAAATTACATTTACTCAAAGGCCGACTCGCCAATAGCCAGCTTCGCAGAATAAACCGCTGGCGAGAACAACTGCTCTCGCTAAGCCGACGTGTACGCGATCCCCGCAGCCAATTGCGGGAGCAAAGTCAGCGCTTAGACGATTTAGAGATTCGTCTTCAGCGCCAGTGGCAACAAACTCAGCGCCAGCGCCAGCAGCGACTAACTGCAGCCATTCAGCAACTGTCACTGCTAAACCCGGAGCGGCAACTCAAAGCGAAATATAAAGAATTGAGCACCCTGAACCACCGCATGCAACATGCGATGAAGCAGCTACTTCAACAACAGCGCCGCAATGTAAAAAACACAGTGCAACAATTGCGGGCACTGGGACCTGAACAAACCTTGAACCGAGGGTATGCCATTATCAGCAACGCCACCGGCACGATTGTTCGCGATGCAGCTATGCTAGAAACAAATCAGCAACTAAATGCAACATTTAGCAAAGGGAAAGCCGAACTGATCGTTCAAAAACTATCTAGCTAGAGTAAGTGCCAACCTTAATTATTATCGTTGGCGCAGTGCGCTGAAAACGGTCACAACACCGCCATCTGAAATCAAACACGGAGCGCCACAATAACTAGTGGACTCGGCCGGACAGGCGCACTCTCTAACGCCGTCACCACACACCTCAAACAAAACGTTCAAACCCAGTCCGCTGACGGTATTCGCCACGCCGGCAATATCGTAGAACACGGCAGTAAATCACGAATCAACAAGTTATCGCCAAGTGGCTCACCACAGCTGGGGGAACTTTCGATCGACCGACACCGGAAGGCATCTCTAGCGAATATCTATATTTCGAAACGAATACGCCACAAAATCTTCTGACCTCAGGGCACAAGACGCAGAAAGCCTTGGTATCGACTCGATGACGTTTGACGTGAAGGTTAGCTGGGAAGGGCTTTGAAAATACATAACGCGAACGTATGGCGCGTCAAAAAATTACGCGCCATACAAAAATTCAGCATATCTGCAATTAGCTATGCTGAATGAGTTTAGTAACTTTCTGGCAGCTTGCGTTTAATAATAATATGGCGACCATCAACATCGATGTATTCGCCGATGGTAAGGTCTTTCAAAATACGCGCTACCATTTCCCGCGAAGAACCGACCCGATCGGCAATTTCTTGTTGGGTGAGTTTTTCATCGATACGCATACTGCCATCTTCTTCCGCTGGCAGCGCCAAACCAGTCAGCACTTTTACTACGCGACCATAAACGTCTTGCAGCGCCAAGCTCTTAACATCGTTTGTTAACTTGCGAATTCGACGGGTAAGATTTTTATTTAAAATGCGCGTGATATTGGGATGCAGATCCAAAATCGCTTTGAAATCCTCTTTATAGATAATGCGAACTTTGCTGGCTTCCATAGCTCGCACCGAGGCCGAACGCTTATCGTCATCAAGCAAGGCGAGCTCGCCAAAATAGTCACCGTGCTCAAGAATATTCAGCACAAAGTCTTTACCACCTTTGTCACTGCAATAGACTTTAACGCGGCCGGACTCGACCACATAAAGTGAATCGGCAACGTCGCCTTCGTGTATTAATACGGTATTTTTTGCAAATTCACGAACCACACTGGTATCGCGTAAAATCTGAATTTCTTCCGGCATCAGACCGTCAAATAAATCGACGTTTTCGATACTCATTCCCACATTCCCCAAAGACGATAAAACGTGGAGGTCACTATAGCATAGTTGCGTAAGCAGCTGTCTAGACAGGTTTTAAGCTGGGCGTCAGAAGTCGAATGTCAGACGCGTGTAATGAGTTCTTTACACGTCCGACGCCAGACTTCCGACCTCAGTCTTACTCTGGTCGCATATGTGGGAACAACAATACATCTCTTATCGACGGCGCATCGGTGAACAGCATCACCAGACGGTCAATACCTATGCCCTCGCCCGCCGTTGGCGGCAGGCCATATTCCAGTGCAGCGATAAAGTCGGCATCGTAATGCATGGCTTCGTCGTCACCGCCGTCTTTTTCAGCAACCTGCGCCATAAAACGCTCAGCTTGATCTTCTGAATCGTTCAGCTCCGAAAAGCCGTTGGCAAGCTCACGGCCGCCCACAAAAAACTCAAAGCGATCCGTCACAAACGGATTATCGTCGTTGCGACGCGCCAGCGGAGATACTTCGGTAGGGTATTCAGTAATGAAGGTCGGCTGATCGAGCTTGTGCTCAACAGTCTCTTCAAAAATTTCGATCTGAATTTTCCCCAGACCCCAGCTATCTTTCACATCAACGCCGAGTTTTTTGGCAATGGCGGTGGCCTGCGCCATATCAGACAATTGTGCTGCGCTGATATCGGCATTGTATTGCAGTACCGAATCGAAAACCGAGAGACGGGTAAACGGTTTGGCAAAGTCGTACTCGCTGCCCTGGTAATTTATGGTGGTAGTACCCAGCACTTCCTGCGCGGTGTTGCGCAACATGGACTCGGTCAAATCCATCATGTCTTTGTAGTCAGCATAGGCTTGGTAGAATTCGATCATAGTGAATTCTGGGTTGTGACGGGTCGATAAGCCTTCGTTGCGGAAGTTACGGTTAATCTCAAAGACCCGCTCAATACCACCGACGACCAAACGCTTTAAATACAATTCTGGAGCGATACGCAAATACATATCCATGCTCAGGGCATTGTGATGCGTCACAAAGGGTTTCGCGCTGGCGCCACCTGGAATGACCTGCATCATTGGCGTTTCTACCTCGACGAAATCGCGCTGCTGTAAGAAGTTGCGAATCGAGCTGATCATTTTTGAGCGAATCGCGAAGGTGCGACGCGAAGACTCATTCATGATGAGGTCGACATAACGCTGACGATAGCGAATTTCTTGATCTTGCAGTCCATGGAATTTATCAGGCAAAGGCCGCAGGGATTTGGTCAGCAGCGAGGTTTCTTTCATGTAAACGTACAGGTCGCCCTTGCCTGACTTATGCACCGGACCGCTGGCAGAAATAATATCGCCAATATCCCAAGTTTTGATTTCGTCCGCTAATTCTTCTGGAAACTGCTTCTTATCCACATAGACCTGAATACGCCCAGTCATGTCTTGCAGCACCATAAACGGCCCGCGCTTAGCCATAATGCGACCGGCGATGCTGGCTTGACGATCTAAAGTCTCTAACTCTTCTTTGCCCTTTTCGCCCAACTCGACCAGCAGACGGTCGGCGTAATCTTCACGACGAAAGGTGTTAGGAAAGGCATTGCGCTTTTCGCGAATCGCACTTAATTTAGCGCGACGTTCAGCGATAAGGCGGTTCTCTTCCTGGGCATTTTCAATTTCGTTGAGATTGTCAGACATGTTAAGTTCCTGGGTCGGGCGTCGGAGGTCGAACGCCGGACGTATTAAAAGCAGCGTGCTGCTTATTTGTATTTGAAAACTAAAGCACCAAGCTTAGCGCTTCACTTAAAATCGTGCGTTGTTCTCGTCAGACATCAGACTTCTGACACCCGACTCGGCCTGTTAAAGACCGAACTTCAAACTTGCTTCAATAAACTGATCTAAATCGCCGTCTAGCACCGCACCGCAGTTACTGGTCTGCACATTAGTGCGCAAGTCTTTAATGCGTTGGTCGTCTAAGACATAGGAGCGAATCTGGCTGCCCCAGCCAATATCCGATTTACTGTCTTCCAGTTCCTGCGCCGCGCTGTTGCGCTTCTGCATTTCCAACTCGTAAAGCTTTGCTTTCAACATTTTCCAGGCGCTGTCGCGGTTCTGATGCTGCGAGCGCTGGTTTTGACACTGCACGACGATGTTAGTAGGAACGTGAGTTAAACGCACCGCCGAATCGGTTTTATTGATGTGCTGACCACCGGCCCCGCTGGCGCGGTAGGTATCGGTACGCACATCCGAGGGATTAATATCTATTTCGATATCATCATCAATCTCTGGTGAAATAAACACCGAACAAAAAGACGTGTGGCGACGATTGCCTGAATCGAAAGGAGACTTACGTACCAGGCGATGAACGCCGGTTTCTGTGCGCAGCCAACCAAAGGCATACTCACCCTGAATATGGATTGTCGCGCTTTTAATTCCTGCTACTTCACCATCTGACAGCTCAACTAACTCAGCTTTAAAACCGCGACTTTCACACCAGCGCAAATACATGCGCAAGACCATATTAGCCCAATCCTGTGCTTCGGTACCGCCGGAGCCGGATTGAATATCCAAATAGCAGTTATTGGGATCCATCTCGCCAGAAAACATACGGCGGAATTCTAATGTCGCTAATGAGGTTTCCAGGCGGTCGACATCAGCCTGCATACCGCTGATGGTATCGTCGTCGCCCTCTTCTACTGCCATATCCAGCAGCTCGCTGCAATCGGCGACGCCACTATCTAACTCGTCAATGGTCTCAACTACTGCCTCTAAAGACGCTCGCTCGCGACCTAAGTCTTGGGCACGCTTTGGGTCATCCCACACTTTTGGGTCACCCAGTTCTAGCTCAACTTCCGTTAAACGTTCTTTCTTGTTGGCGTAGTCAAAGGTACCCCCGAAGCACGTCGGTTCTTTCGCTCATGCTTTTAAGGGATTGGCGTATGGCATTTACTTCTAACATTAAGCAATATCCAGTCAGACGTGGAAAAGGCGGGCATTTTACCTGATGCGCGGCACTGAGCAAAGCGTAGCTATGAATCAGACGAGGCTACAAAGAGCGGAAGTAATTAGATGGCCCTAAAAGTCCTACAATACCACCCGCAGATGGTCGACCAATAATTGCACCGATAGGCGCTCTCTGAACAAATTGCTATCCAGCTTGTACACCAATTCCACTTCGTCAGCCTGCTGATTCGGCCACTGCGCGGTATCAATATTGAAGGCGATTGCATCAATTATTTGCTGATCAGCACCGATTGGAGATAACACCATTTTCAATTGGCGCTCACCCACAATGCGCTGCTGGACAAGGCGAAACCTGCCGTGGAACTTAGGCTCCGGAAAGTTTTGCCCCCACGGCCCAGCGCTGCGCAATAACTCGGCGTGCTCAATGGAAAAATCCGCTGGCAGTAACTCGCCATCGCTATGCACGGCGGCGGTGAGTTGTTCTTCGTTTGTCAGCTCCGCCACAATCGCGTCGAAGGCAATTTCAAATCGCGAGTAATCTGCCTTAGCCAAACTCAATCCGGCGGCCATGGCGTGGCCACCAAACTTATTCAGTAGGCCCGGGTTTCTCTTGGCTAAAAGGTCTAAGGCATCTCGTAAATGCAGGCCGGGAATGGAGCGCGCAGAGCCCTTCATTTCCTCGTCATCTGCGTCTGCAAACGCGATAACCGGTCGATGGTATCTGTCTTTAATCCGCGAAGCCAAAATACCGACCACGCCCTGATGCCAAGTGGGATCGTAGAGGCAAATACCATTGGGAATATGGCTGGCATCCAACTGCAAATGCGCCAACACACGCATGGCGTCATCTTTCATGCTCTGCTCGATGGCACGACGCTCGCGGTTTAAGTCGTCGAGTTCCGCCGCCAAGCTTAGCGCCACATCCTCGTCATCGGTGAGGAGGCATCGAATCCCCAAGCTGATGTCGTCCAAGCGGCCCGCGGCATTTAAGCGCGGACCAAGGGCAAACCCCATGTCGGCAGCAACTAAGCGAGCGGCCTCTTTGCCCGCAACGCGAAGTAAAGCCTTAATACCCGGACGGCAACGACCAGCGCGAATCCGTCGTAAGCCCTGGGTTACCAGCACTCTATTCACCTGCTCAAGTGGCACCACATCCGCGACGGTACCTAGGGCGACCAAGTCTAATAACTCGGCCAAGTTAGGCTCGGGGCGCTCACCAGAAAACCATGCCCGTTCGCGCAACTCGCTGCGCAAGGCCAGTAGCACGTAAAACATCACCCCGACGCCGGCTAGCGATTTTGCCGGAAACGGGCAGCCATGCTGATTGGGATTAACAATTGCCGCCGCATCTGGCAGGGCATCGCCAGGTAAATGATGATCTGTCACTAAGACCGGAATACCGAGCCTAGCCGCGGCAGCAACACCGTCAATACTGGAAATGCCATTGTCGACAGTAATAATTAAATCGGGTTGGCGCTCTGCTGCCACGGCCACAATTTCGGGTGTTAAACCGTAACCGTATTCAAAGCGATTGGGCACAAGGTAATCTACATGCTCCGCACCTAAAGCGCGCAAGCCCAACAGGCCAACACAGGTACTGGTGGCGCCGTCACAATCGAAATCACCCACGATCAACAGACGCTGATTATTTTGTATCGCGTCGGCCAACAAAGTGCAGGCCTGCGGCAAGCCTTTCATATCAGGCTTGGGAAGTTGCTCCAGGCCCGTTTCAATTTGCTTGTCGCTGACCACGCCACGCGCACCGTAGAGTTTTTGCAGCAAAGGGGGAACCGCCGCAGAAAAATCTGTGGCGGCGCTGGTACGCAAAATTATTTTAGGAAAATCAGACACCGACTCAGGCGCGGACGTTGGCAGCGATAAACGCGTGAACATCCGCAATTTTGTTATCGATTACTTCGTAGCGCTCATCCAGGTCGAACAAATCACTCATGTGATGTGGCAGCGCTGGCGCTGTCGGATAGCCCGCTTTCATAACCGCTTCAGGGAATTTCGCGGGATGCGCAGTCGCCAGAGTAATCATTGGCGTGTCCATATCGCGTCGACATTCGCGCGCCGCTTTCACACCAATAGCCGAATGTGGATCTAATAGATATTCACTGGCGTCGTAAATTGAGGCGATTGTTGCAACGGTTTCCGCGTCGTCAACACCGTAGCTGTCAAACAGACCACGCACCTTAGCGAAGGCACTGTCTGGAATAGAGACCGTCTCGGTATTCATGCGCTCCATTAGGTCCGCAATCGCTGCGCCGTCGCGGTCGTAGCAGTCAAACAGCATGCGCTCAAAATTACTGGACACCACGATATCCATGCTGGGCGACAGCGTGTGTTGCAGCTCATGCTTTTCAAATTTATTGCCGCTGATAAAACGGTGCAGAATATCGTTTTGGTTGGTGGCAACCACTAGCTGGTCTATCGGCAAGCCCATACGTTTAGCCAAATAGCCAGCGTAGATATCACCAAAATTACCTGTCGGCACAGAAAAACTCACCGAACGATTGGGTGCGCCAACAGCGTAAGCCGCATAAAAATAGTAAACGATCTGCGCCATAATCCGCGCCCAGTTGATCGAGTTAACCGCCACCAGTTGACGCCCTTCCGGCAGGAAACCTTGATCGGCGAAACTGGCTTTTACCATGGCTTGGCAATGGTCGAAATGGCCACGCAAAGCAATATTGTGAATATTGTCGCCAACCACCGTCGTCATCTGGCGGCGCTGCACTTCTGATACGCGCTGGTAAGGGTGCAGAATAAAAATATCGATATTCGTGCAGCGCTTACAGCCTTGAATCGCCGCAGAACCGGTATCCCCAGAGGTCGCCCCCATAATCACCACTTTTTGCTGTCGGCGCTCTAATACGTAGTCCAGCAAACGCCCCAGCATCTGTAGTGCAAAATCTTTAAACGCCAAGGTTGGCCCCTGGAATAATTCGAGTACCCATTCATTGCGATCAAGCTGCACTAAAGGCGCTATCGCAGGGTGGCGAAAATCCACGTAGGTGTCATCGATAATCGCTTTTAAATCATCGTCCGGAATACAGCCGCCGATGAATGGCTGAATAATCTGGAAGGCCAAATCGGTATACGACAGAGACGACCACGCGGCAATCTGTTCTTTGCTGTATTCCGGTAAGGTTTCTGGCACATACAAGCCGCCGTCTGGTGCTAAACCAGTAAGCAAAACATCTTCAAAATTCAGGGCGGGCGCTTTGCCACGGGTGCTTATGTATTTCACGTGCGATTAGCTCTCAATGTTCGTTAAAAATATGACTGAGCGTTGCGCTATTAGCAGTTGCTCAGTTAGCAAAATGCTTGATGGGAGACGGGAAACGCTAAAGCCGTCTTGGCGTCCGCCGTCTCCCGTCTAGCATAAAGCGAGCTTAGCCCGCCAATGACTCCACACGAATCCGTGTCACTTCGCCAACTATACTCTCTAGCCCTTCGATCTGAGTAACCGCTGCGGAAAGCTTGGCTTCCACAGTGCGGTTGGTCAGTATAATCATGGGCACCAGATTCGCGCCGTCAGCGGGTTCTTTTTGGATTAAGGCTTCGATGCTGATACCGCCGTCACTTAAAATTTGTGCAACTTTAGATAAAACGCCGGGCTTATCTACCGCAGCCATACGCAGGTAATACGCGGTCTCTACCGCATCTATCGGTAGTATTGGATGCGTGCTCAGAGATGCGGTTTGGAAAGATAAGTACGGCACACGATTACTCGGCTGCGCACTCAAGGTACGCGCCACATCAATAATATCCGCGACCACTGCTGATGCTGTCGGCTCACCGCCGGCACCAGCGCCGTAGTAAAGGGTTGGGCCAACCGCGTCAGACTGAACCAGCACCGCGTTCATCACGCCGTTTACGTTGGCGATTAAACGCTTTTCTGGAATGAGCGTTGGGTGAACGCGAAGCTCTATACCGTCGTTGGTATCGCGAGCAATACCGAGATGTTTAATACGGTAGCCAAGCTCTTCGGCGTAAATCACGTCTTCTTGGGCGATGCGGCTAATGCCTTCGGTAAATACTTTGTCAAACTGAAGTGGAATACCAAAGGCCAAGGACGCCAAAATTACTAGTTTATGAGCGGCATCGATCCCTTCTACGTCAAACGTCGGGTCAGCCTCGGCGTAGCCAAGCGCCTGCGCCTCTGCCAACACATCGGCGAAATCACGGCCCTTTTCGCGCATTTCAGACAGAATAAAGTTGCCAGTACCGTTAATGATACCCGCCAACCACTGAATTTTATTGCCCGCTAAACCTTCGCGCAGCGCTTTAATAATCGGAATACCGCCGGCTACTGCTGCTTCAAATGCAACGGTCACGCCTTTCTCAGCCGCCGCTGCAAAAATTTCATTGCCGTGTTCAGCGATTAGGGCCTTGTTCGCAGTAACAACGTGCTTGCCATTGGCGATTGCACGCAATACCAATTCTTTAGCAACCGTCGTACCGCCGATCAACTCAACGAGAATATCGATCTCTGGGTTATCAGCCACCGCAAATACATCGCGCTCGATGGCCACGCTACTCAAATCATATTTTGGATTATCGCGACGCGAACCAACCTGCGTCACCACAATATCTGCGCCCACTCGTGCCGCAATTTCTGTCGCGTTACGAGCCAATACCGCAAATGTGCCGCCACCGACGGTTCCTAAACCACATATTCCTACTTTGACCGAATCCACCGCTGCTCCTTAAACGTCAGGTAAACCATTGGGTGCGTCGCTCATGCTTACTCACGCAGATATACGTGGAAGCACCAGAGTATTTTGTACCCGAAAGGGGTGCATTTTAGTCAAGGTAAGGCGCTAAGGCTATGGGCTGTCGCAATTCAAGGCAGTTTATTCAGCCGCATCACCCCTGTGAGGTCAAAATATTCCTCAAATAGCAAAACAGCCACATGAAATGCAGCTGTTTTGCTAAAGGTGCTCCTTATAAAGAAGAGCGTCAATCTTCCCCACACAAACTCATGAGACGTCGGCTAATAATCGCTTCTGCCTCGCTAACCATGCGGTCTAACAGAACTTGGCAGCTTGGGATATCATTGATCAAACCAATGACCATACCGGCCGTCCAGATACCGCCGTCGACGTCGCCGCCTTCCAACACATTTTCGCGACCGCGTGCGCCCGCTACTAAAGGCTGAATATCGACAAATTCGGTTTTGCCGTCGCGCCCTTCTATCTCGACCACTTGCTCAGCAATCGCATTGCGAAAAACCCGCGCGGTATTGTTAAGACTGCGGAAAATCAATGCGGTTTGGCGCTCATCGGCGTCGACCATAGCCTGTTTCACATTATCGTGAACCGGCGCCTCCTTGGTCGCAACAAAACGCGTGCCCATGTTAATACCTTCCGCACCCAGCGCCAGTGCTGCAACCAGGCCTTGCGCATCGCCAATACCGCCGGAGGCGATCATGGGAATACTCAGTTTTGCCGCCGCCGCAGGTAGCAGAATCATATTAGTGACATCGTCTTCACCAGGGTGTCCTGCACATTCAAAACCGTCAACACTGACCGCATCGCAACCAATTCGCTCGGCTTTAAGGGCGTGACGAACGGAGGTGCATTTATGAATGACCCGCACGCCATTAGCTTTAAATAGCGGCATAAAGTCCTCTGGGCTACGCCCAGCGGTTTCCACTATTTTAACGCCACCCTGAATCGCGGCTTCAGCATATTCCATATAGGGAACGGGATTAATCGTCGGCAAAATAGTGAGGTTTACGCCAAAAGGTAAATCCGTCATTTCTTTACAGCGAAGGATTTCGCGGTACAGGTCTTCGGGAGTTGGCTGTGTTAGTGCAGTCAAAATTCCCAAGCCGCCCGCATTAGACACCGCCGAGGCTAGCTCGGCGCGTCCGACCCACTGCATACCGCCTTGAATAATGGGGTATTTAATCCCCAGCATCTCGGTAATACGAGTCTTCATTTGCTACATCCTTTAATCTACAAGCAACTAGATACGCTCAATAATGATTGCAGGTGCCATGCCGCCAGCCGCACACATGGTAACCAAACCGCGCTTAAGGCCACGGCGCTCTAACTCGTCTAATACCGTGCCAATCAAGATTGCACCGGTAGCGCCGATAGGATGGCCAAGTGCCATTGCGCCGCCGTTGACGTTGACCTTGTCACGATCCAATTTCAGGTCGCGAATATACTTTTCAGCAACAACTGCAAAGGCTTCGTTGATTTCAAATAGGTCGATATCATCAACGGTTAAACCGGCTTTTTTGAGCACTTTCAACGTTGCTGGTACGGGTGCATTTAGCATAAGGGTTGGTGAGTCACCCATATTTGCCATAGCAACAATTTTCGCGCGCGGCTTGAGGCCATTTGCTTTTGCATATTCTGGCGACGTCAGCAAAATAGCCGCTGCACCATCAACTACACCTGAGGAGTTACCGCCGTGGTGAACGTGGCTAATTTTTAGGTCTGGGTAGACTTTATTCACTAGACCCGCGTAGGTAGTACCCGCCTCATCTAGCGGGTAATAAGCCAGCTCAGCAAAGGCGGGCTTAAGCTGCGACAAACCTTCTAATGTCGTGCTAGGACGCGGAAATTCTTCCTTGTCCAAAGCAAGCGAGCCGTCTTCGCGGTATACGGGCACTAGGCTTTTGTCGAAGTGACCATTCTCTATAGCGTGGGCAGCGCGTTGCTGACTAGTGAACGCTAGCTTATCCAAGTCTTCACGCGTAATACCTTCTAAGGTGGCAATCGCATCGCCACACACACCTTGGTGAGGCTGAGGGTGGACCTCACGCAATACCATATTGCCGTTATCCAGGAACATAGACGGGTCGTTGCCGTTCTGCCCGTAGTTCGACATCATTTCAGTACCACCGGCAATAACCACATCTTCCATACCAGACATGATTGACGAGGCTGCCAAATTAACAACGGTGATACCAGAGCCACAAAAGCGATCTAGAGTTACTGCACTGCTTTTCACATCATAACCTGCCGTTAATGCAGCCATACGACCCAAATCGCCAGACTGTTCGCCACGCTGTGAACTGGTACCCCAGATAATATCGTCAACATCGGCCGTGTTTAATTTATTGCGCTCAGCAAGTGCCTTTAACACGGTAGCGCCCAGCTGATGTGGGTGAATACCAGCCAATGAGCCTTTGCCAACTTTGCCAATACCACGCGGAGTGCGGCAGGCGTCTATAATCCATGCTTCTTTCATCATTATTTCCTCGTTATAAGCCCTGCGGGCGATTAACAACCTTTCCAGTTTGGCGCGCGTTTTTCCGCAAAAGCTGTCGCCCCTTCAATGGCATCTTTACTACTAAATACCGGATCAACTATTTTAGCTTGCTCTGGGAACATGTCGTTTTGCTGCCAGTCCTGCGAGTTGATAACAACCTGCTTACTCGCAATAACAGCCATGGGGCCATTGGCTGCAATGCTACGTGCGAAGGCTTTCGCACCTTCTAGTGCGCCACCGGCCTCAACAACTTTATTGACCAAACCTAAATCATAGGCCCGTTGCGCGCTGATAAAATCGCCCGTTAAAGCCATTTCCATTGCTACGCGAGAAGGTATTTGACGCGGCAAACGCATCAGGCCACCCGCTGCCGCCGCCAATCCACGCTTAGCTTCAGGAATACCAAATTTGGCATTATCCGCAACCACAATCAGGTCGCAGCAAATAGCCAATTCAAAACCGCCAGCCAAAGCAAAACCTTCTACCGCTGCAATTAAAGGCTTCTTTGGGGGCTGCTCACACAAACCCGCGAATCCACGGCCTTTAATAATAGGCATTTCACCAGTAACAAAGGCTTTTAGATCCATCCCGGCGCAAAATGTATTATCCGCACCGGTCAAAATCGCGGCGCGAATCTCATCGTTGCTATCCAACTCTTCCATTGCCGCAGCGATGCCCTTGGCAACGGCGAGGTTCACAGAGTTTTTTGCTTTTGGACGATTGATGGTCACAATCATCACACCGTCTTCAACACTGACTAATACTTCATCACTCATCTTTCTATCCTCGTTTCAGCGCGGACGCTGTTATCAAAATAATTCTCAAAAAACTTACTCCCCGCGAAATACGGGCGGCCTTTTTTCAAAGAATGCTTGCATCGCCTCTTTAGCATCAGCCGTTTCAACACAAATTTTCTGCGCCTTTGCCTCACGCTTTACGGTTTCGTCATAACTATCATCTGCAGCTTGACGAAGTAGCTTTTTCATCTCACGCAATGCCACCGGCGCTCGCAGGGCAAGTTTTTCTGCCCACGTCATTGCGGTGTCAAGTACCTGATCTGCAGGAGCCAACTTATTTGCGATGCCGGCATTGAGACAGATTGATGCGTCGATGCGGCCACCCTCAGCCATTAAAGCGTAACAGCGCTGGTACCCTAAATAGCGCAGCAACTGCCAACTCGCACCGCCATCCGGTACGAGTCCGACATTGCTAAATGCCATCATTAAATTACCGGTCTCAGCCATCACCAGAAGATCGCAACGCATTGCGATCGCCGCGCCAACACCCGCCATAACTCCCGGAGATGCGGCAATGACAGTTTTATCCATTGCGCCGATTAATGACAGTATCGGCCCGTATTCATCAAGGATCTGATCTTCAACGGTTTGACCATCAAGAAACCCTTCAGCCAAATCCGCTCCAGATGAAAACCCCCGCCCATTGGCGCCGAGAACAACAACGCGAACATCACTATCTTGATTCGCGTGCTCAAGCGCGATTAGTAGCTCGCTACGCATCTGACGATTGAAGGCATTTAAGGAATCCGGACGATTCAAATGGATTGCCGTGACCATCCCGACCTTTTTATATTCAAGACATTGGTAGTCTGACATAGCAGCTCCTTTCTTTGGCGTCGCGCAATCGCTACGACGCCATATTCGGCTTGGTTAAGCGCAATTAGCGAGGCTGCATACGAATGGCACCATCCAAGCGGATAGACTCGCCGTTCATATATTCGTTTTCAGCAATCATGACTGACAGGTGAGCGATCTCATCTGGGCGACCCAGACGCTGAGGATTAACCACGCTGTTTTCCAAGGATTTGTAGGCGGCTTCTGGAATAGTCTCAAACAGCGGCGTGTGAATCAGACCAGGTACAATTGTGTTCACACGAATGCCATATGACGCCAAATCACGTGCCATTGGCAACGTCATTCCGACAACGCCGCCTTTTGAAGCACTGTAGGCAACTTGGCCAACTTGACCTTCATAAGCAGCAACCGATGCGGTGTTGATAATAACACCACGCGCATTGGCGCCATCGTAGGGCTCGTTTTTCGCCATCTGCTCGGCGACTAGACGCGCAACATTGAAAGTGCCAATTAAATTCACATTAATAACGGCTTTATATGCGTCGAGTGGGAATGCGCCGTTTTTGCTCAAGGTTTTAGCCGCACTGCCGATACCCGCGTAGTTATTGCAGATATGGATTGCACCAAACTTTGCCATGACTTCGGCGATGGCCGTCGACACAGAGTCTTCATCCGCGACATTAACATTGTGGAAGCTGACCTTATCCGCACCCAGCTCGGCAACGATGGCGTTGCCACGGTCGGCGTTCATATCAAAAATAGCGACCTTGCCGCCTTTCGAAACATAAGCGCGCACAGTACCTTCACCTAAGCCTGAAGCACCACCGGTGACAACTGCTACTTTCCCGTTAATATCCATCTGTCTTCTCCCATTTGTAAGGTGAGTTAAAATTTAGCGCCTTTCAAAAATTGAACGCGCGATGATTTTTTTCATTATTTCTGATTTACCGGCCAGTATTTGGTCGATACAGGCGTTAACTTAGAGATTACAAATTGCGTATTCCTGCATATGACTCGCACCGTCGCATAGCTGCACACCTTCATCCACCATGCGACCTTACAGCTCAGGACAATATAGCTTAGCCTTGGATGCAGAATCTGTCGTCAGGCGCCCATTATTGTGCTCAGTGACACACTGATCGATAAATGCCAAGCCTCCCACGACACAAATTAACGGCGAGCACATTAAAATCAGGAGGGCTATTCTGGAACAAAGAGATGAGGTGTAACCATGTCGATTAGCAACAAAAAAAATGACATTTGGTTACAAAGTTGGAGCGAAGAAAAAAGCAGGATGGAAATCAGCGCATAAAAAAAGGAGCTAATTGCTCCCTTTTAACGCTATTTGCTAGGGTCTGCTGCCGTTTCATCACCGCCTCTGTTGCGCCTGAAAGCGCGCCAATTTAGCGGAACCCCGCCGGGACGCGACGAGTGTGGTTTGGTGGTTCCAAATGAGCGAGGAGCAACGACAAGTGGCGCGCTTTCAGGCGCACCCCAAAGGGCCGGGCGGCGTTCCGCTGGGGCCATTTTTCCGTCTAGCAGCGTTATCAGTCACTTATTTGGAACCACCAAACCGCGTTCCTTCTGCCTTGCCAGACGGAAAAATGACCTCCAGCAGTGGTGGTGCTGAAACGGCAACAGACCCTAGCTATTAATTCAGTATCATCGGCCCTAACTGCTGAGCAGTTTTATAGCCAGGAATCATACTGCCGTCTTCCAGCACGATAGCTGGTGTTCCCGTTACCCCCATTTGAGCCCCAAGCTGATACTCTGCGGCAATGGGGTTAGTACATTTTTTAGGATCAATTGCAGCGCCTACCTTTAGCGAATCCATCGCCGCTTTGCGGTCATCTGCACACCACGCTGACACCATTTTATCGTAAGTCGGCGTACCTAAACCCGCACGTGGATAACCGAGATAACGCACCTCTATGCCCATTGCGTTTAATTGCGGTACTTCTTCATGAAGCTTGCGACAGTAACCGCAATCCACGTCGGTAAAAACATAAACAGCGCCCTTGGTTTCACCTTTAGGGCTAAAAACAATCATGTCCTCACGCTTTATTTGTGCAAGCAACTCCTTGCGCACCGGCTTAAGCTTTTTCTCAGCCACGCTTTCAATACCCGCCGCGCTGATTTCAAACATATCGCCGGCGATAAAATAACGGCCGTCCGCACTAGCGTAAACTGTAGGGCCGTTTTGCATGCTAACAACGTATAAACCAGGTATGCCACTGGCCTCTATTTGACTAATGACGATATCAGGTCGCGTTGCCTTAAAAGACGCACGAATTGCCGTGTCGGCGGCTTTATCAATCACGACCGACGCGGCGGCGTGACTGGATAACTGAAACAGCGCAGCACCAAAGGCCAGCAGCAAGAAAACACGACGCACAATAACTCTCATGTAATTATTCAAACAACTTCTCCAGATTCTGCGAATATCGAACACCTCAATATGAACGATTTTATCGCTACAAGTTTCATCCACCCAAGCACTATCAAACTTGTGTACCGCCTCAGGGAAGCTAGCGCGATCTTGCGGCGGGGACAGGCTAGAAAGTATGCGATGAAAATACACTCTACGCACTCGCTTTTTTCCACTTATTCTGATTTGTAATCTCACGCCGCGAGCGACTTAATTTACTCACCAAGAAAACAAAAAAGGCAGCCAATGGCTGCCTTTTTAGGACTATCAAAAACTTAGGCTTTTGCGCCCAACTTTTCTTTAATACGTGCTGCACGACCGCTCAGTTCACGCAAGTAGTAAAGTTTCGCTTGGCGCACGTCGCCGCGACGCTTAACCTCAATGCTGTCGATCAATGGGCTGTATGTCTGGAAAGTACGCTCTACACCGACACCGTGAGAAATTTTACGTACGGTGAAAGCAGAGTTCAGGGCACGGTTACGGATACCAATAACAACACCTTCAAAAGCCTGAAGACGCTCACGAGCACCCTCTTTCACTTTTACCTGAACGACAACGGTGTCACCGGGGCTGAATTCCGGCAGCTCTTTGGTGGCCTGCTCTGCTTCCAGTTCGGCAATAATTTTGTTGGTGCTCATGGCATGCTCCTAAATTCGAAAGTTTATAGCTTCACAGCTAGATGTCAGTTAATCGTCAAGCTCACGGATAAATTCCGCCAGCAATGTATTTTGTTCGCTACTCAGCTCTACTTTTTGCAGTAGATCTCTGCGCCGCAACCAAGTTCGGCCCAGCGACTGCTTAAGTCGCCAACGCCGTATCGCTTCGTGATTACCACTTAACAACACGTCTGGCACCGCTCTATCACGGTAATGCTCAGGCCGCGTGTAATGCGGACAATCTAACAATCCGTCGGCAAACGAATCTTGCTCCGCCGACAAGTGATGTCCCAATACCCCTGGTAGCAAACGACTCAATCCGTCGATCATCACCATGGCGGCCAGTTCACCGCCGCTTAGCACGTAATCGCCTATCGACCACTCTTCGTCGACTTCGGCCTCAATTAGGCGCTCATCTACTCCTTCATACCGCCCCGCCAATAACACCAGTGACGGCCTTTGTGCTAACTCCAACAAGCCCTGCTGGTCTAGTTGGCGCCCCTGCGGCGACAAATATATCACCGTCGCACCTAGCGCTACCTTCGCTTTGGCGGCGTGGATAGCCTGCTCAAGCGGGGCTGTCATCATCACCATTCCTGGGCCACCGCCGTAGGGCCGGTCGTCCACTGTCTGATGACGATCAGTGGTGTAATCACGTGGATTACAACACGAAATATTCAATAGACCCTTTTGAACTGCGCGACCGGTTACACCGTAATCGCTGACTGCAGCGAACATCTCGGGAAAAAGGCTGACCACCGATATGTCCAAAACGTCGTCCCCTTAGCCCTTTTTAACTAGAACTCAGGATCCCAGTCCACCAATATCATCCCCGTATCTAGGTTGATATTTTTTATAAATTGCTCCGGCACATAAGGAATTAAACGCTCCTTATCATCCAGACTTCCCATGCATTTCTGCACGACAAGAACATCGTTTGCACCCGTTTCAAGTAGGTGACTAACTTCACCAAGCAATACCGGCTCCGCCGAAGAGTAAAGTGTTGCCACTTTCAAGCCTGTCAGTTGATGCCAGTAAAAATCATCACCTTCAAGCTTGGGCAGCAGCGCTTCTGCAACTGACAACTCAAGACCGCAGTAGCTTGCAGCCACATCGCGATCATCAACCCCTTTCAGGTGGCCAATAATACCCTTGCCATGTGCACGGCACTCATCAAACTCTGCACGCTGCCACTTCTCAGCCCTGCAGAAGTACATATCGCTATAATCAAAAAAATTACTTATGGGATCGGTGAATGAATGTATTTTCACCCATCCCTTTACCCCGTACACCGCAGAAATCTTAGCGATAACAACCCGATTTTCCGGGGTAAATGCTGTCATTTAAGCGGCAGCTGCTGCGTCTTTAAGCAGTTTTGCAACGCGATCAGACACTTGAGCACCTTGCGAAACCCAGTGGTCTACACGCGCACTGTCAACGCGTAAACGCTCTTCGTTACCGCGAGCAACTGGATTAAAGAAACCAACGCGCTCAATAAAACGACCGTCGCGTGAAGTGCGGCTGTCAGTAACTGTCAGATGATAAAATGGGCGCTTTTTAGAGCCGCCACGTGCCAAACGAATAGTGACCAT
Organism: Zhongshania aquimaris; assembly: GCF_019312595.1. GTDB lineage: Bacteria > Pseudomonadota > Gammaproteobacteria > Pseudomonadales > Spongiibacteraceae > Spongiibacter > Spongiibacter aquimaris. The sequence goes on from NZ_JAHWDQ010000001.1 coordinate 430,482, forward strand.
TCTTGTTTCATTTCCTAGCATTTGGGCAGGTTTTCATACCTGCTTATCGAAAAATTCGAAGCGATTATATGACCGAAGCCATAAAGGCGCGGAATTATAAGGGAAATCGATGATATATGAAACACTTAGCGCGCTTTTTCTTAGCGCCCCCAAATGCATGCTAAAGCTAGAGAATGGAAGGCAGTTGCAAACCTAAAGAAAAATAAAAATTTATTATATTTATCAATCAATTAACGGCAAAAATTATACGCGACATCAAGATAAGAACGGGCGATTATTCTACACAAGGATAACCGCACCAACCTTAGCTCAAGCCATTACATTCCAGGGAAGCGACCACCTCCGCCACCAGGTGGCATCATTCCACCCATGCCACGCATCATATTTGTCATACCACCCTTCTGACCCATTTTTTTCATCATCTTCGCCATTTGCTTATGCTGCTTGAGCAAACGGTTCAGATCTTGAATTTCGGTGCCAGAACCGACAGTGATGCGGCGCTTGCGAGAACCATTTAACAAATCCGGATTGCGCCGCTCGGCGGGCGTCATTGAATTGATAATCGCCTCCATGCGGGTGAACATCTTATTGTCCATCTGGCTTTGCGCCATTTGCGCCATATTTCCCATGCCCGGCAATTTATCTAGCAGGCCTTTCATGCCGCCCATATTCTGCATTTGCTGGAGCTGATCACGCAGATCTTCTAAATCAAACTTCTTACCCTTTTTAAGCTTTTTGGCGAGCTTCTCCGCCTTATCTTTATCGAGCTTGGACTCCGCCTCGTCGATAAGCGACAAAATATCGCCCATACCTAAGATGCGCGACGCAATCCGGTCTGGGTAAAAGGGATCAAGCGCATCGGTCTTTTCGCCAACCCCGATGAATTTAATGGGCTTGCCTGTAATATGGCGCACCGACAGTGCCGCACCACCGCGGCTATCCGCGTCTGCCTTGGTCAAAATGACACCGGTCAGCGGCAGTGCCTCGCCAAATGCCTTGGCGGTATTCGCCGCATCTTGACCAGTCATCGCATCGACAACAAACAAGGTTTCAATCGGCTTAATAGCCGCATGAAGATCCTTTATCTCGGCCATCATATCGGTATCAATATGCAAACGGCCGGCGGTGTCGACAATCACCACATCGTAAAAGCGCAACTTCGCTTCGGCAATGGCTGCATTGGCAATATCAACTGGCTTTTGATCAATGTTGCTTGGAAAGAAACCCGCACCAATATCATTCGCCAGTGTTTCCAGCTGCTTTATTGCCGCTGGCCGATATATATCGGCGCTGACCACCAAGACCTTCTTTTTATGCTTTTCTTGTAGAAATTTTGCCAGCTTGGCAACAGATGTGGTTTTACCCGCCCCCTGCAAGCCCGCCATTAACATTACTGCCGGAGGCTGCGTGGCCAGATTCAATGTCTCGTTCTGACTGCCCATGATCCGCTCCAGCTCCTGCTGGACGATCTTGATAAACATTTGACCTGGGCTCAGGCTCTTACTCACCTCCTGACCCACCGCCCGCGCTTTAACCGCCTCGACGAAATCCTTTACTACCGGCAAGGCAACATCGGCCTCTAACAGGGCCATACGCACATCGCGCATGGCATCGGCTATATTGTCTTCACTCAACCGCGCCTGACCAGTGACATGGCGCAGGGTCTGCGAAAGGCGTTCGGTTAAATTCTCAAACATGCGTAAACTCTCTGAAAGCTAAAAGTAATTAATATGGCAACACGGTTCAAGTCGACATACTATCGTGAACCCGCTTACAATCTGATCGCTGTGCTACACCGTAAATAGAAGGCGCGGCGTAAAATAATGTAGCAGTATAACCGAGTCATCAGGCAGACCCAACGCTCTTAAACAATACGGATATAACGGCCACACATAACGATGAATTTATACAGCAGTATCGCCGCCATTGCTTTTTATACTATTGCCGCAGGCATGCAATACCGCGACCTAAACCGCGATCTCAGCCGGCCCAGCCTACTGACCGGCTTGGCTGCCGTATTGTGTCACGCTGTTGCCGCAATTACCGCCATCCACACCGTCAACGGCATGGATCTCGGCGTTATTCAGGTTTTATCCCTGATTACTTGGTTGATTTGCTTAATCACCGTGAGTGCAAGCTTGCGCAGACCACTCCACAACCTGCTAATCCCCTTGTACCCACTCGCCGCGGTGAGCTTATTTGCAGAACTTTTAATCCCTGAGCGCCAACAATTACTTCAACACCAGCCAATTGGTGTCTTATGTCATATTTTGCTTTCGATATTGGCTTATAGCGTGCTTACCATAGCAGCCACTCAGGCCATAGTGCTTGCTCTCCAAGATCGCATGTTACGCGAACATCATTTAAAGGGCTTACCGAGCATTTTGCCTCCCTTGCAAACAATGGAGGCAATGCTATTCGAACTTATTTGGGCTGGCTTTGCACTGCTGTCTCTGGCCATAATCACCGGCGGCATCTATGTCGACGACATGCTCGCCCAACACTTGCTTCATAAAACCGCTTTTTCTGTTCTGTCGTGGATATTATTAGCGATATTACTCTGCGGCCGCGTGGCACTGGGCTGGCGCGGAAAAGTCGCCATTCGCTGGACCTTATGGGCGTTTGCCTGCCTATTACTAGGCTACCTCGGCACCAAAATCGCCTTGTCTATCATCATCCATGTGAGCAGCACCTGAGATTACGCTTGTCGCGCCCCCTTTTTTTGGTCAAGATTAGCGCTCTTTTAAGTAACTAAGGAGTTTTGGGCTTTTTGAACGAGGCACCGCTGGGTCTTCTTTTTGGCATTTTAGCTGCATTAATCGTCCTGTCCGGTTTTTTCTCCGGCTCAGAAACCGGGATGATGTCCCTCAACCGATATCGTATGCGTCATCGCGCAAAATCCGGCCATCGAGGTGCTAAACGCGCCGCAAAACTACTTGAAGAGCCTGACAGTCTGATCAGCACTATTTTGATCGGCAATAATCTGGTCAATAATTTAGCTGCGTCCATCGCTACAATTGTCGCAATTCGGCTTTACGGCGATAACGCCGTCGTTCCCGCGTCAATATTGCTAACCTTGGTTTTCCTTATCTTTGCGGAAATCATTCCCAAAACCATCGCTGCGTATAAATCAGAAACCGTCGCCTATACGGTCAGCCATGCATTGCTGCCACTGAAAGCCTTCTTGTTTCCTGTGATTTGGCTAGTCAGTCACGTCACCCAGTTTGTGCTCCGCCTAACGCGCATAGAAAAAAACGACGGAACAGAACATATCGGCCTAGACGAGCTGCGGACGATTGTGGGGGAAGCCGGTCATTTAATTCCCAAACACCACAAAGGGATGTTAATGAACATCCTCGACCTCGAACAAATCACGGTGGACGATATTATGATCCCCCGCAACGAGGTCTTTGGTATCGACGTCGATGCCGACACCGACACCATCATTCGCAAATTGCGCGACGCCGAATTCACCCGTATTCCAGTCTATCAAAATGACATCGACAACATTGTCGGCATTCTGCATCAGCGCGACATCATTAACAGTGTAGATGCCCAAGGTCGCGTTCAGCGCGATGCTTTACTCCAGGCGATTAGAGACCCTTACTTTATTCCAGAAGGCACCCCACTCAATACTCAGCTATTTAATTTTCAGAAACAAAAACGCCGCATGGGCATAGTCGTTGACGAATACGGCGTGATGCAGGGAATTGTGACCTTGGAAGACTTGCTGGAAGAAATTGTCGGCGAATTTACGTCGAACCTAAGTACTGACACCGAGGATATCGTGCATCAGGCGGATGGTACTTACCTGGTAGACGGCACCACAACAATCCGAGACATTAATAAAAGTATGAAGTGGGACTTACCTACAGATGGGCCAAAAACCTTGAACGGCCTGCTGCTAGAGAAATTGGAATCGTTTCCAGAAGGCTCAGTCGGGTTAACCATAGATCGCTACTACTTTGAAATTCTCGAAATGAAAGGCAATCTAATCCAGTCCGTTCGAGCTTATAGCAAGGGCAAAAACCGGCGCTAGTGCGCCGGCAAATATCGCCCTAGCCCAGATCGCCATAGCGATTGCGGCAGCGTTTATTTGCCAGCACAATCACTTCACGCTTGCGCACATTATCCATTTCCGACCAGTCGCCAATCTCTTTTAGCGTTCGGTAGCAGCCGGTACACATGTCGTCATTGTCCAATGCGCAAACCGAGACACAGGGCGACGCTACCGCTTTTTCTTTGCCATCACTCATGCCATGTCCTGAGGCTTTAACTGGGCGGCGAAATGATGACCATTTTCAACATAATGCGCAGCAGACATCATCAGTGCCGCCTGTTCTTCAGCGCTTAAGCTACGGCGTATTTTAGCCGGCGACCCCAACACCATTGAGCCATCGGGTATTTCCATACCTTCTGTCACTAACGCGTTTGCACCGATCAAGCAGCCTTTGCCGATCTTGGCACCATTAAGCACGACTGCGTTTATTCCAATTAGGCTGCCTTGACCGATAGTGCAACCATGCAACATCGCCTTGTGACCCACCGTGACGTCGTCGCCAATATGCATGGGAAAACCCGCGTCGGTGTGAAGAATCGAGCCGTCTTGAATATTGCTGCGCGCGCCGATCACGATGTCATCGACATCGCCGCGAATGACCACGTTAAACCAAATACTGGCATTTTCTTTTAGCGTCACCGAGCCGATAACGGTCGCGTTATCCGCGACAAAATGACCACTGCCCTCAAGCTGAACACGGCGCTCACCCAATTGGTACAACATAGTGAATCTCCTTAAAAAGGCAACAATTCAGATCGATGCCAGCTGATACAACTCGTAAGCCGGCTCTTCGTAGGGATGTGCGTTTTTCAACGCAGCAATCACGTCGTTAACACACTCTTCGGGGCACAGTGTTTCCACCCTAAACTCGTCTACTATTTCCACTTCTCCCAGCCCACCTATAAAGGGCTGGCTACCCGCCAAGGGCATGAATTGTCCCTGACCCAATACCTGCCAGCTACAGTGACCGTAATTACCTTGCCCACCGGCACCGGCATCAAACACCGCATTCTTCACCTGTTCGCAGTGCGCGGCAGGTACAAAAAACACTAATTTATACATCGCCCCTTCCATCTTGTTCGCGATAAAACTCTTCCGCAAATTGCGCTAGGCGCCCTTCTTCAATAGCTTGGCGAATTGCCGTCATATGGTTTTGATAATAACGAAGATTATGAATCGTGTTTAGTTGTGCGCCTAAAATCTCCTTACACTTATCGAGATGATGTAAATAGGCCCGCGAGAAATTCTGGCACGTATAACAATCGCATTTAGCATCCAAAGGTGCATTGTTAAAGCGGTGGCTCGCATTCCGTATTTTAATCACACCCGTAGACGTAAACAGATGACCGTTGCGCGCATTGCGAGTTGGCATCACACAATCGAACATATCAACGCCGCGCATAACTGCCTCTAGAATATCTGACGGCTTGCCCACCCCCATTAGGTAACGGGGTTTGTCTTCAGGCATATGCTCCGCTAGCGAATCGAGCACCATTAACATTTCATCTTTTGGCTCGCCGACGGATAAACCGCCAATCGCAAAACCATCAAAATTAATATCTTTTAACCCCTGCAAAGATTCTCGGCGCAACTCGGGGTACATGCCACCCTGCACAATACCAAACAAAGCCGCGTCGTTGCCGGCATGCGCGGTTTTACTGCGCTCAGCCCAACGCAAGGACAGCTCCATAGACGTTCGCGCTTCCGCCTCGGTGGCGGGATACGGCGTGCACTCGTCAAATATCATGACGATGTCCGCCCCCAAATCACGCTGAATTTGCATTGATGTTTCTGGGTCTAAGTACACATCGCTGCCATTTACTGGCGATTTAAAGGACACCCCCGCTTCACTAATCTTGCGCAGCTTACCGAGACTCCAAACCTGAAAGCCGCCGGAGTCGGTTAGTATCGGCCCCTGCCACCCCGTGAAATCATGCAGATCGCCATGGGCTTTTACCACCTCTGTACCCGGCCGCAGGCTAAGGTGGAAGGTATTGCCAAGAATAATCTGCGCGCCAATTTCCTTAATGTCACGCGGCAACATGCCCTTGACGGTACCGTAGGTACCCACCGGCATAAATGCGGGGGTTTCCACTTTACCGCGCGGAAAATCCAGCGTTCCGCGACGCGCCAAACCATCGCTGGCCTTCAAATCAAAGCGCATTCGGCACTCAGTCATAAACTAATCCTGTTTCTCGGTATGACTTGATGGGAATACCAACATGGCATCACCATAACTAAAAAAGCGGTATTGCTCGGCCACAGCCTCGGCGTATGCACCAAGAACCGCATCGCGACCGGCAAAAGCGCTAATCAACATAATCAAGGTTGACTCTGGCAAGTGGAAATTGGTGACGATCAGATCAACGCTGCGGAACTGGTAACCCGGATATATAAATATGCGACTGTCGCCAGAAAAGGCCGCTATCTCACCAGACTGTGAGGCTGACTCCAAGCTGCGCACACTGGTTGTCCCTACCGCCACAACACGACCACCGCGTGCCCGCGTTGCGCGTACCCGCTCACAAACCTCTTCACTCACCTCAATGTACTCGGCGTGCATTTGGTGATCGCGAATATCGTCTGCGCGCACCGGCTGAAATGTGCCAGCACCGACATGTAAAGTAACAAACGCAATATCAACGCCCTTACGACGACATTGCTGCATCAAACCATCGGTGAAATGTAATCCCGCGGTCGGAGCGGCGACCGCCCCATCACGGCTAGCGTATACCGTCTGATAGCGCTCGCGATCGTCCAACGCATCCTCACGCTCTATATAAGGTGGAAGCGGCATGTGACCGATACGATTAAGCACGTCTAACACTGGCGAGGCAAAAGTCAGCTCAAACAAGGCATCGTGACGGCCCAGCACAGTAGCGACATCATCAGTTGGCTCCGCCTCTGCACTCGCACACAAACTCAGCTCAGCACCCGCCTTGGGCGATTTACTCGAGCGCACATGTGCCAACACTTTATATTGGTCTAGCAAGCGCTCAATGAGTATTTCTATCCGACCGCCGGTCGCCTTCACCGCAAACAATCGTGCCGGGATAACCCGAGTATTGTTGAAGACCATCAAATCGCCCGCCTGCAAATAAGACGGCAAATCTTTAAACTGCCGATGTTGACAGCGCTGTTCATCATCTAAAACCAATAGACGACTGCCATCGCGCTCAGGCATGGGATGATAGGCAATTAAGCTTTCAGGAAGCTCAAAATTAAAATCACTGCGCCGCATAATGTCTGCTTTCGTTCGGAAGGGCGCAAGATTAGCGGAAAATGGCACGGGACTCCACCAGAGTAGATCAATATGCATACAGCCTTTGCCACATTAACAAATAAAATGTCCCAGTCGATTGACCCCACAGAAAAGCTTGTTATAATCGCGCCCCACTTACATGCCAGTGTGGTGAAATTGGTAGACACGCTAGATTCAAAATCTGGTTCCTTTGCGGGAGTGGCGGTTCGAGTCCGCCCACTGGTACCATGTAAGACGATAAAAACAAGCCGCTAAACCTCTTTTGAGCAACTAGTTTTACACAGTTAGCAATGCGCAAAAAATACCCCAAGTTCAATGCAAATCTTAAAACTCCGCCAAACAATTAACCCTAATTTTATTTGCGATTCGCCTTAAGTCGTTTTAGCCTTGCACGTCTCCTAAGATGAATTGACTCATGTGCGGCTATCTCGGCAATGCCATAGATTCACCACTCGCCAAAACCTTAATGCTTATTCTGGGCATTGATCTCGGCTTGCTCCGCGACAATACCGGAACGGGGCCAGCAGCAAATATCGACATTATTCTGAGTAAGTATGGCCAGCGTACTGTGACGCGTGCAATTTGGTGGCTTTTACTTGAGCAAACACCAGACGGCCCAAAGCCTTCTAAATACACTAGTTTCAACACACGATCAGATAAATTAAACACGCTCGGTAGCGCAGGGTTTCATGCTTATCGTGAAAGCCGTTGCATTATACCTGCCACCTACATAATAGAAGGCAATGGCGCGAAAGGGTCGCGACACTACCATCGCATTGAGCCAACTAGTACTGCATTTGCACTTGGCGGGCTCTACAGAGAATGGATAAACCAAAAAACTGGCGAGCAAATTCGCTCCTGCAGCGTGATTACCCTTGCACCACACCCGAAATGGCAAACGATTCACAACAAGTCGACGCCGCTGTTTTTACCGCCAGAGCAAAGTATTTTGGAGCGCTGGTTATCTGAAGACATCATCGACGTAACGGAATTTAATAGCCTACTGGTGCCGTCGATTCCAGAAAGACTGCATTGCACCCCCATCGAACGACCGAGAAAACAAACACCGACTGGAAGCTGCTTTGAAATTACAGATTAAGCCCTCCGCAAACCTGCAGTTCATGCACTGATTCCACTCTTTATCGCCATTGGCAACGAAGCTAAGATGAGAAAAATACGGCTTCTAGCTTAGGTTTGCTTTCCATCAAGGCAAGCTCCTATTACACTCTTGCGCTACTTCATACCGCCATGGGGCAATTAGTAGATGTTGGCCAGCGATCAACAACGTCAGCAACTTCGCGATATCTGTGAACAACTCAGCGAGGCACTAGAAAGCAGCCAAACGCTAGGAGGAAGCGGCGAGGAGCTCACCCAAATACAGACAACCCTCTTGCAACTGAATCAACAGATGGCGGCGTTACGTAACCGCAAAATGATTGAGTTCTATTCACCGGACTACCAAGGAGACTTTCGCAATATATTACCTTGTAGCCCCATCACCGGTTACTTTAATCCGATTGCGCCGAACCTTCGCATCTGGCAAGAGAACAACAACGTATACGCGGAAGGTAGCTTCGGCAAAATTCACGAAGGGCCGCCCAACTGTGTTCACGGTGGTATCATCAGCGCGGTATATGATCAGGTCTTAGCGTTTACCGCTATTGCCAATGATTTGCCCGGCTTAACAGCGAGCCTGACAATAAAATATCGTAAACCTACCCCCTTGTTGACACCGCTTCGTTTTACAACGTGGCTAGAAAAGCAAAAAGACCGACAGATTGTGATTCATGGCGAATGCCATAGCGGTGACACCTTACTTAGCGAAGCCGAAGGGCTTTTCATTCTATATAAAAAATAAGCGGCGAAGACCACAAAGGAATAGCTTAAACATGATTAAAAAATACGCTACCCCGCTGGCAATCAGTATCAGTCTGGCGTCCGGCCTAAGTATTGCGGCAAGTGACAAGCCAAACAAGCCTGAAACCGTCGCGGTAACCGCTGACCGAATTGAGAAACAACTCGGTGACCAGAGCCTGGCAATTAGCGTTATTAGCCAAGAAGACATAGAAAGCATTGGTCATACCCATATCAGCCAAATATTAAGCCAAGTACCTGGGGTATCAATTAGTCGCGGCAACGGCCAAGAGAATTTAACGGCTATTCGCTCCGGCGTATTAACCGGCACTGGCAGCTGCGGTGCATTTTATTTTGCCGAAGACGGCATTCCACTTCGCGCTCCCGGCTTTTGCAACGTAAATCAACTATTCGACGTGAATGCCGAGCAAGCCTCACGCATTGAAGTTATTCGTGGGCCAGGAACAGCGGTCCACGGTTCCAATGCATTAAATGGCGTGATCAATGTGATTAGCCGAGCATCTTCTGCCGAACCGGAGACCCACCTATCATTTGAAGCAGGCCCGGATAAGTACGGCCGCATCAAGGCGAGCCACAGCAATACAACGGGCAAACATGGCTACCGCATAAGCCTGCAAGGCAATCACGACGATGGCTTTAAGGATGAATCAGGTTACGATCAGCAAAAAATGAATTTGCGCCACGACTATCATGGCGAAACTTGGAATATTCAATCCATGTTGGCGGCAAGTAATCTAAACCAGGAAACCGCCGGCTATATTTTAGGCGAAGATGCCTACAAAAATGATGATCGCAAAAGAGAAAATCCAAATCCGGAGGCGTTTCGCAACAGCACCAGCGTTCGTTATTACAGCCGCTTTGAGCGCGACGGCGAAAGAGACAGCCGCTTTGTTGTGACACCGTATTTACGCTACACCGAAATGGAATTTCTCCAACACTTTTTACTCGGTACTCCACTGGAAGAAAACGGCGAGCGCACCGCCGGTCTACAGACCGCGTTTTATCAAAACTACAGCGACAATGTCACGCTCTATAACGGCTTCGACATGGAAGTAACCAAAGCCTATTTAAAGCAGTCCCAAAGCCAGGCCACGTTTGGCTCATTTCCCACCGGTCAGCACTACGACTATGACGTAGACGCCCTGTACGGCGCATGGTTTATTGGTGGGGATTGGCAGGCAACTAGAAGCACAAAAGTCAATTTCGGCGGCCGCTACGACGTTCAATTTTACGACTACGACAATTTGATGATCGACGGTAATACCGCGGCAGATGGCAGCGCCTGCCCGTCCGGTACCTGCCGCTACGCGCGCCCTGCGGACGACAAGGAACGCTTTCGGAATAGCTCATTTAATCTTGGCGTCGTTCAAAACTTGAGCGATCACACCGACCTAATTGCCAATGCCGGCCACGGCTTCAGAGCACCTCAAGCCGCTGAACTATACCGACTGCAAGCTCAACAGCTCAATGCAGATCTCGATGAAGAATCGCTCAACAGTATAGAACTAGGTTTACGCGGCAATTGGGAGACTTTTCAATATCGCGTTTCAGCCTATGTAATGCATAAAAACGACGTGATTATTCAAGATAGTAATCGCAGCAATATCAACGGCGGCAAAACCATAGACCGTGGACTCGAGGCAAATTTCAGCTGGCAAATTGCGCCTAGCTTGCTTTGGCAATTACAGGCTAGCTACAGCAAACACCAATACGCCAACGATGCGCTTACTGCAGAGGGCAATGAAATAGACTCAGCACCGCGCCAACTAGCAGGTACATTGTTGCGCTGGTCGCCGCTTACCAATACTCGCTTCGAATTAGAAATTCAGTATCAAGGTGAATACTTCTTAGAAGAAGATAATTTATATCGCTATCCAGGTCACACTCTTAGCAACCTTCGCTGGCGCCAGCAGTACGGCAAGCAGCTCTACTCTGTTGTTAGAATCAACAACCTGACAGATATTGATTACGCAGAAAGAGCCGACTATGCCTTTGGCAACTACCGTTATTTTGTAGGAGAGCCACGCGCAGCCTATCTAGAAGTGGGCTTCGATTTCTAATCTGACTAAGCCGTCAGGCAATAGCGCTTCATTGCACAATACTGTGTGATGAAGCGCTTCTCTCAGCTCTGGTATTTAATAAATACGCAATAGCTGACACTGAACTGAAGTCGATGTCCATTTGGCTTACCCGCCAAATGGACATCGTGTCATCACCAGAAAAAAAAACGGTTCCCACCATCAGCCCCGTCGGCACTTCCTTTGTGTCGACACGTTAAAGCGCTTACTTAAACGCGGCCAAACCAACAGCTTTTCGAACCGCAGCCAGCATTGGCGCCGCTTGCGATCGAGCTTTCTCGGCACCTTTTTTAAGCACTACCTCCAAGTACTGACTGTCTTCAAGAATAGCCTCATAACGCTCGCGAGCGGGGGCTATATGTGAGTTAATTAATTCAAAAAGCTCCTTTTTTGCCTGTCCCCACGCTATACCGTCAGCAAATTTTTGACGCATATCGGCCGTTTGCGCAGGCGTTGCAAAAGCCTGCCAAACTTCGAAGACAGTCGATTCGTCAGTATTTTTTGGCTCACCCGGCTCTAAAAGATTGGTTTTGATTTTATTGATGTGTTTCTGTAATTTTTTCTCAGGCAGAAACAAGGGGATGGTATTGCCGTAGCTTTTACTCATTTTACGACCATCAAGCCCACTTAATACGGCAACATCATCAACTACCGCTTCTGGAAGAACAAAGGTGTCGCCGTAAAGATGATTGAAACGCTGCGCCATATCACGCGCCATTTCAATATGCTGAATTTGATCACGCCCCACCGGCACTTTACTCGCGTTGAACATAAGTATGTCGGCGGCCATTAATATCGGGTAGCTAAACAACCCCATCGTGACACCAAAATCGGGATCATCACCGTTTTGCTCATTGGCTTGCACCGCGGCTTTATAGGCGTGCGAGCGATTCATTAAACCCTTTGCGCAGACGCAGGTCAGAATCCAGCTCAGTTCAGTTATCTCGGGCACGTCAGATTGACGATAAAAGGTGCTGCTGTCTGTGTCCAAGCCCAGTGCCAACCATGTCGCAGCAATCTCGCGACTGGATTGATGCACCATTGCTGGCTCATGGCTTTTTATAAGCGCATGGTAATCGGCAAGAAAAAAGAAGGCGTCAAATTCGCCGCGCTTACTCTCGGCAATCGCAGGTCGAATTGCGCCGACGTAGTTTCCCAAATGCGGTGTTCCGGTTGTGGTAATGCCGGTGAGTACCCGCTGCTTTGCCATAGTATTTTCCTGTTTATGTCGGCTGCGAGCGAACAATATTCTCTCAGCGTGTAATAAAGGCGCTTATGATACTGGCTCGCCCCAACGCTGTCAGTATCCACCTAAGTTCAAACAATGCTTACGAGCTTAGCTCTTCAAATATACTCAAGTATTTCGGTGCTAAAACATCCCAATCCAACATCGATATATCGACCGAGGACAATCGCCCCGCCTTTTTTTGCACAAGGAGCTCAGCTAGCTTTGCGCAACAGGCCGCCGCTTCCTCAGTAAGATTATCACTGCTCTGGTAACGGTACTCCGCATTAAACCACTGCGGGTAGCAAAGGCGATCTGGTACCAGCGGAACACAGCCTGCCGCAACCGCTTGCAAGACTGACAAGCCCTGAAAGTCATGAATAGCGGTAGATAGGGCAATATCACAGCTCGCCAAAACTTCAGCGTACTGAACCGAGTCTGCTACATAGCCCCACTGTGCCAACACTAAATTATCGCTCGCTGATAGTATTGTCTCGATTTGCTCAAATTCGTCAGGGGAGTTTCGAAACTGTTGGCCAGCGATATAAAAGTCGATAGCCAAGCCCTGCCGTTCGCACTCTTTGACTAGTGCTAATAGGCGATCCGGCCCCTTGTCGTACTCCCAGCGATGATTCCATAAAACTTTCAGCCGAGCTCCGGCGGATAGTCTTCTCGGGGCATTGAGGTCGAGGTCGATACCCACTGGTAACACGTCGCAATTTGCCAAGCCGGCAGCAACCTCCGCGCGGGGCGCGAAATCAGGTAAGCGTGCCATTAGGGTATCTACACCGCTTAAAAATGTGCTGCGATTGTATTCGCTGTTAAACAGCACTCTGTTGGCTGCTAAGGCAGTATACAAATTCAATATCTGCGGTTCGACGCTGTCGCGCTGCAGCGCGCTTTGCGGGTAACTAAATTGATTCTCATGAAAATACACCGCCGTCGGAATTTGGCAAAGCGCCGGCACTAAGCCGCGCAAGGCAGATAGATCCGTCATTGACGTTGCTAGAACCACGTCATAAGCGGCACTTAACACCTCTCCTTGTTGCATTGCCCAAGTCAGACTGTTACCACGGATGCGCCAACTGAAATAACGGGCGGGCAAACTCAATACTGTCCACTCGATATTTGATAGATGCGCCATCAGACCGTCCAGCCAGCAGCGATGGCTGTCTGCATGGTAGGCCGACAAGACCAATATTCTCATTCGTTAAATATCCATTGGTGAAACGATAGTTTTGTGAATTGACGCATGATTACCGCTCCATTACCCTCTTCGCCTTAATACAATTACCGGGATCACACTACCGCTATGCGCGAATACAATACCTTACAGTGGGAAAATACCAACGGCATTGCCAAAATCACCTTAAATCGCCCCGATGCAGCAAATAGCGTCAATTTAGAAATGGCGCAAGAGTTGATGCATGTGGCAATGGTGTGCGATGAAGATAGCAGTATTCGCGCAGTGATTCTCACCGCCACTGGCAATATGTTTTGCGCAGGTGGCGACGTCCCTAGTTTTCTTGCGGCGGGCGACGATGTCGGGTTACTCCTTAAGGATGTAACCGCTTGCCTGCACTCAGCTAATGCCCGCTTCGCGCGTATGGCAGCCCCACTTATTGTCGCTATCAACGGCACCGCCGCCGGTGCTGGCTTTAGTCTCGCAGTATCTGGCGATATTGTAATCGCCGCTGAAAAAGCAAAATTCACCATGGCCTATACGGGTATTGGCGCTAGTCCCGACGGCGGCTCCAGTGTTTACTTACCCAGATTAATCGGCTTGCGCCGTACCCAGGAGCTTATGTTAACGAACCGCGTTCTTTCTGCTCAGGAAGCACTAGACTGGGGATTGCTGACAAAAGTTGTTGTCACAGAAGAGCTCATGAGCGAAGCGGAAGCGCTTGCCAACAAACTCGCCAGCGGCCCGCAAATGGCGCACGGCCAAATCAAGCAGCTGTTGCTTGGTAGTTATTCAAATTCCCTGGAAACCCAGCTGGAAATAGAAAGTCGCGGCATAGCCCGGTGCGTTAGCAGCCCAGAAGGACGCGAAGGCTTGCTGGCGTTTTCTGAAAAGCGCAAACCCGATTTCAAGTCAGTAAAGTAGTTCGCAAGCGCCGTTGAAAATCGGGGTGACCTTCAACGGCCGCTGCTTTCAATGGCGCTCCACTAGCGACAATCAAATACCAATTAATCCGTGCCTGAAACGGAGTCCAGTTGGAAATATGCGGCCAGTACTTTCGTCAAATTAAACGCATCCTGACTGCCCGCCAACTCTCTAATCGAGTGCATAGCAAAGGTCGGCACACCGATATCCAAGGTCTTCACACCAATTGCGGAGGCCGTCAAGGGCCCTATCGTGCTACCACAGGCCATATCACTGCGAACTACAAAGCTTTGCACTGGCACGTCAGTTTTCACGCACAGGCGGCGAAATAACGAGCTAGTTTCACTGTTTGTCGCATAACGCTGGTTCACATTGTTCTTAATCACCGGGCCGGCGTTTAGGAGAGGGCCGTGATTACCATCATGCTTATGACTAAAATTGGGGTGTATGCCGTGGGCATTATCCGCTGAAATCATCATTGAATTGGCAATTGCGCGCTGCCAAGAAACTTCATCACCCGCTATTCGACGCAGCACCGACTCTAACATAGGGCCTTGTGCACCCACCGCGGACTGGCTGCCCACTTCTTCGTGATCATTGCACACCAACACCCTGTGCTCGCCGCCACCTGCCGCTAGCAAGGCCTCTAGGCCGATATAACACGACAGCAAATTATCCAGGCGAGCACTGGCAATAAAGTCTTCATTCCAACCCACCATCGCCGACGGCTGACAATCGTAAAAACTCAGTTCAAAATCGAGCACCTTAGCAATATCAATGTGTTCTTGACGAGCCAGTTCCACGGCAAGCATATCGCGAAAATCCTGCGAGTTTTCGCTTTGCAGTATCACGACCGGAAGGTCTTTTTGCGGATTAACCGAATGCGCATTATTGGCTTCGCGATCGAGATGAATCGCCAGGCTGGGGACAACGCCGACCGGGCGATTAATATTAATTAAGGCGCTACATAACTGCCCCTGCGTACTCTCGTAACTTACCCGCCCAGCCAAGCCGAGATCACGATCAAACCACGGGTTGAGTAAGGCGCCGCCATACACTTCAACACCAAGTTGAAAATAACCCTGACGATGTAACTCTGGGCTTGGTTTTACTTTTAAATTTGGACTGTCGGTATGCGCACCTACCATTCGCCAACCGCGCTCTTGGATCGGATTTTTACCGCAGTGAAACGCAACAATAGAAGACCCATTACGAATAAGGTAATACCCCTTACCCGCCTCCAACTTCCAATCATCACGCTCATTCAGCGCGATATAACCCGCATTAAGTAAACGCACCCGCATCTCTTCAACGGCATGAAATGGTGTCGGGCTGGCATCTAAAAATGTGCGCAAATTTTTATTAAACAGATTCATCTCAGACATTAGGGCTCCGCTGAATAACTAGAATATTTTTTGTATCGACAAGAGCGCACAACGCGGACGCCGCTATGGCGAAAACAGCTTCGAATACAGAGTTCACTAAACCTTTCCATCGCACTGATCTGGCCTCGAACTTTGCAACGCAAGTAATAAGCTGGAAGTATCTTTACGCCCGCCACCTAAATTCTGAACCTGGGTATAAAACTGATCAACTAATGCAGTTACTGGCAAGTTGATTTTGCGCTTACGCGCTTCATCCAATACGTAGCCGATATCTTTTCGCATCCAATCAACCGCAAAGCCAAAATCGAACTCATTGGCTAACATGGTTTTCGCGCGATTATCCATCTGCCAAGATTGCGCTGCTCCGCCGCTAATAACATCGATAACCGCAGGCATATCTAATCCGGCCTGTTCACCGAAGTGCACGCCCTCGGCCAAGCCTTGTAACAAGCCAGCGATACAGATTTGGTTTACCATTTTTGCGAGCTGCCCAGACCCCACCGGCCCCAGCAGCTGAAAACGAGTCGCATACGCAGCAAGAATTGGCTCGATGGCATTAAACGCTGTTGAATCACCACCTGCCATCACCGTCAGGCATCCCTTCTCTGCGCCAGCTTGGCCGCCGGAAACCGGGGCATCAATAAAGTGAAGTTGACGTTCTTGCGCGGCGTCTGCCATGTCTCGGGCAAGACCCGCTGATGTTGTTGAGTGGTCTACGACAATGCCGTTAGCTGGCATTGAATCAAAAACACCCTGCTTTTCGCATAATACCGCTCTCACGTCTTCGTCGGCGCCCAAACACACGGCGACAACTTCCGCTTCGGCAACCGCTTCTGCGATGGTTTCGCTCGCGTCAACGCCAAACTCCGCGGACCATTTTTGTGCTTTCTCTGTGCTGCGATTAAAAACCGATACGGAGTACCCAGCACGACATAAATGCCCCGCCATGGGGTAGCCCATTGTACCTAAACCAATAAACGCGACTTTCATTGACCGTAACCCATTTCAGATTTAAGACGCTAGGACGGCGAATAAGACGCCCGCTAGTAAGACACGATAGATCGCAAACGGCATCATCCCCATACGCTCAACCCAACGCATAAAAACATGAATACAGGCGTAAGCAGTTAGCGCAGATACCGCCGCACCAATGGCTAGATAATTCCACGCCACCGGGTCACTACTCTCAATCAATTCCAATAATTTATACGAACCTGCCGCGGCGATAATTGGCATAGATAGTAAAAACGAAAACCGTGCTGAATCGCTGCGATTAAGCCCCAGCATCAGTGCCGCCGTGATGGTAATACCCGAGCGAGAGGTACCGGGAATAAGAGCGATGGCCTGAGCAAGGCCAATGATAATGGCAATACGCAGGCCGATATCCGCCAGCTGCTTGCCATGTTTAGCATAGCGATCAACCACACCCAGCAGCACCCCAAATACCAGCGTAGTACTGGCGAGAACGTAACCGGACCGCAAATGCGCTTCAATAATGTCGTTGAAGATCAGCCCCGCCAACACAGCGGGAATCGTCGCAACGATAACCATCCAACCCAAACGGCTATTTTCCGTTTGCTGCTTAGACACCAGGCTAACAATCCAATCGCCCAAGATCGCAGCGACTTGTAGACGGAAATACCACAACACCGCCAACAGAGACCCGACGTGCACCGCCACATCAAAGGCGAGGCCTTGGTCTTCCCAGCCCAGCAGGGTTTGCGGCAGAACGAGATGACCGGAGCTGGAAACCGGAAGAAATTCTGTTAATCCTTGAATGGCGGCAAGAATTACCGCTCGTAATGAATCCATCGTCATCAACGCCCTAGAGATTTATTTAAGATTTTTGCCACGCGACGCTGTCGCGCAGGTAAACCGGTTGCGCCAACTCCGCAGTCACGTACTCACCGCGCTGAAACGCCAATGTCGCCAGTTTAAGCACCGCCTGAGCGCGGGGGTAAACATCGATATCGATGCTATTCAAAGCGCCGTCCACGGTAAATCGCGAAATATAATTCCAACCATTACCAAATCCATATACCGAATTTTCGCCCGCAATGACCGATATCGACTCAGGTGAACGCAGGCTATCCGCAGTTAGCGGTTCGGCAATGCCATTGCGATAACAATACTCGCCCCAATATACCTCGTCCATTCGCGCATCTAGGCTCGGTAAAAGTACGTTGCCCTCAGCTAAGCCAAGCCGATCAGCCTCGCCCTGAGCGATTGCCTGCAATGTCGACACCGCGACAACCGGCTTGTCTGCTGCAAAAGCAAGGCCCTGAACTAGACCCGCGCACACGCGTAAGCCTGTAAACGAACCCGGACCCGCAGAAAATCCAATAGCATCCAAATCAGCTACACCAATGCCATAATCAGATAATATTTGATCAACCATTGGCAATAAATAGCGGGTGTGAGCTCGAGGTAAAAGGCGAAAATCTTCACTTTCTTTGCCGTTATAGATCAGCGCCACAGAACATGCTTCTGTTGAAGCCTCAATCGCGAGTAAACTTGTCATTAAATCTGCCGTTGAGCGGGGTTACTATTCAGAGTTTTCATGCGGCAGAATAATAACATAAGGCACATCGCGGGGTTTAGCGGAGTTATCCACGGTCACAAAAATAGCATCAGCAGAGGGGATGCCCAAACGTCAACAGCCCCTAGACCGATCTAGATGTTTCAAACTGGGAATAAACATGTCAAAAAATAGTATCTGCGCAAGAGAGGTTACCGCACTTATTTTAGCCGGCGGCGAAGGTCGCAGAATGGACGGCCAAGACAAGGGCCTACTTACCTGGCGGCGGCGCCCACTTATCACATATATGTTAGACGTCATTCCCAAAGACATTGCTCACCTCATTATCAGCTGCAACCGCAACATCGAACAATACAATGCCTATGGTACAACAGTGCAAGATACTAACTACGAGGGTCCTTTAGCCGGTATCTACGCGGCAATGCAAATTGCTAACACCTCCTACTTACTAGTATTGCCCTGCGATAGCCCCTTAGCCCCACTAGACATTTACGAACAATTAGCGGTGTCGCTAACCTCAAACAATGCCGACATTTGCTACGCACATGATGGCGAACGAGAACAATATTTATTTGCACTAATAAGAATACAGCTAAAGGAATCTCTTCAAGAATATTTAGAAGCGGGTAATCGACAAGTACATCGTTGGTATGAGCAGCACAAAATCGTAAAAGCGGACTTCCGCGGGCAGCAATTTGCATTTAAAAATTGCAATAGCCAAGCCGATTTGGCAGAACTAAATTAGACAACTTAATAAGCAGATATTAAAAAGGAGGCTTTCGCCTCCTTTTTAATTCAAAGCAGAATAATCAAGTGATTATTCTGACTTCGGTGCCTCTACTACAGCTGGTGTAACAACGGCTGCTGGCGCTTTTTTCGCCGGAGCTTTCTTCGCAGGTGCTTTCTTAGCTGGAGCCTTCTTGGCTACTGCTTTTTTAGCCACTGCTTTTTTGGCCGGCGCTTTTTTAGCGACGGCTTTCTTAGCTGGCGCCTTTTTTGCTGCTGCTTTCTTAGCTGGAGCCTTCTTGGCTACTGCTTTTTTAGCCACTGCCTTTTTGGCCGGTGCTTTTTTAGCTACGGTTTTCTTAGCTGGCGCCTTTTTTACAGCTGCTTTCTTAGCTGCAGCCTTTTTGGGTGCTGCTTTTTTGGCGACGGGTGCTTTTGCACTTACTTTAGCAACGGCAGCCACTTTTGGGTCGCTAATCTTAGCACTCATCTGTTTTACTGCTTGCTTATGCTTAGCAACCAATTTTTTCTCAATAGCTGCTAACTTCAGCTTATTTGCAGCCAAACGCTTTTTCTTGAAGCGCTGTTCAAACAACTTAACTGCCTTCGCCAAATCTGCGTCAGCTTTGCTAGCCAGTGCAGTAGAACGCTCAGCAATTTTTTGCTGAACTGCGGTTTCCGATGCCTTAATGCGAGCCAGGGCTTTAGCATTGGCAACAGCTGCTTTAGTAGCTGCAGCCTTGGCACGAGTTGCTTTCAATTTTGCGTTAAGTTTGTCAGCTGCAGCAGCCGCACGCTTAACTGCATTTTTATCAGCAGCACGTGAAGTTTTCTTAGCTGTTGCACGAGCAGCATCAACTTTGGCTTTTGCCGCAGCAAGCGACTTGCGCTCTTCTGCAACCATTGCCTCAACCTTTTTCAAACCCTCTTCGGCTTTCGCTACAACAGGGTTTGTTAAGATTGCATTTTTAGCTCGCGGCTTGCGCTTGGCTGGCACTTTTTTCACACTGGTTTTACTAGCTGGCATCATTTATTCTCCTTGACGATTACGATGCTGGTATTTATGGCAATAAAAATAGCACATAAAATAACCAACGCAAAAAAAAGTCTTTTAATTAATGCCTTTTTCTTAATATTTATCGAAAATTTACGTTTTTTTCTTCCAAAAAAGACCTACAAAGAGAAATTAGGAGATTTTGGTGCGCCTCACCGTCATTTAGACATGGAATATAGCGAAGCTCATTTCCGCCATTTTCGACAAAAAACTCACGCGCCTCGCCTGCAATTTCTTCTAGCGTTTCTAAACACTCAACAGCGAAAGCCGGACAGATAACATCTAAAGTTTTGCTGCCATTCCGCGCAAGACTGATCACGGTTTTATCAGTATATGGTTGCAACCATTCCGCCTTGCCTAAACGGGATTGAAATGTACTTATCCACTCGCCGTCAATAAGACCGAGTTCAAGTGCTAACGCCTCGGCAGTCTTTTCGCAATGCGCCTGATACGGATCCCCTAATTCAACATTGCGCTTAGGAATACCATGAAACGACATCAGCAATAATTCAGCTTTGCCGTTTTCAGACCAATGCTGACGAACCGTACTCGCCAACGCTGAAATATATGCAGGATGATCATAATAGCTTTTCACCCAACCCCACTGCGGTATATCCCTAATCGCAGAAAAGGCTTTGCAAATTTGGTCATGCACCGCAGCGGTTGTAGTTGCCGAGTACTGGGGATATAAAGGAACAAAAAACAATCGCTCGCACCCAAGATCGATCAATTCGTCGATAGTGCTAGCAATACTGACATCACCGTAAGTCATCGCTAAACGCGTATGGATATCGGCATCTGGATAATCTACCTCCAACTTTCTGCCGGTACCATCTACTAAGCGCTGCGAGAAATAGCGCAGAGGCGATATATCATTCATCCACACCTGTTTGTAATTGCGCACCGCACGGGGCGACCTAAACGGCAGGATAATCAAATAAAGTATCAACACCCAAATGACACGCGGCACCTCTACCACCCGTGGATCCGATAAAAACTCACGCAGAAATTTTCTTACCGCCGCCGTATCCGGTGAATCAGGTGTGCCCAAATTGATAAATACGATGCCTGTTGATTTCATTTCAAGTCTACTGATGTTTTGTCGATATACGAATTATCGCTACAATTCGATTAATTAAAACAAAAAAGGCACCCGGAGGTGCCTTTTTTATTTGTGATCCGATTTTCACGAATCGAGGGCGCTGAACACCCGCTGAGTAATTTCGGCAACGCTACCGACCCCTTCAATACGAGAATACTTAGGAGCTTGATCGCCCGTTAAGCTACCGTAAAAAGAAACCAGTGGTTTGGTTTGCTCGTGATAAACATTCAGACGATTGCGAACGGTATCTTCCTGATCGTCCTCTCGCTGAATTAGCTTCTCTCCGGTGACATCATCAATACCTTCTTGCTTCGGCGGATTGTATACGATGTGGTACGTTCTGCCCGACCCTTCGTGACTGCGGCGTCCACTCATGCGCATTACGATCTCTTCGTCGGCGACGGCAATTTCAACCACATGGTCAATAATCACCCCAGCACTAATTAAGGCTTCGGCCTGAGGAATAGTGCGTGGAAACCCATCAAACAAAAACCCATTTTTGCAGTCATCTTGGGTAATTCGCTCTTTAACAAGGCCGATAATCGTCTCATCTGACACCAAACCGCCAGAAGCCATTACCGCTTTTACCTGAAGCCCAAGCGGTGATCCCGCCTTTACGGCTGCTCGCAGCATATCTCCAGTAGAGATCTGCGGAATCGCAAATTTTTCAGAAATGAACTGAGCCTGAGTGCCCTTACCTGCCCCAGGTGGCCCTAATAATATAACGCGCATAGCGGGAAACTCCCCAAAAGGTTACGAAATCATAGCCTGCAGCGTAGGGGCCGCCGCAGCAAAAGCGCACAACGATACACAGCAATGGCCCGCCACACAAGACTTGCCGCCCTACTAACCACTATAGATAGCCGCTGAAATAGATAATTAGAGGCTATTTAAGTGCTTGCAGTCGCAATTGCTGTGCCAAACCTACGGCCCATGCTCGAAAATTATACGCATACTCAAATTAGCTACTAAACTGAAATAGCGGCAGAGATAAATGGTGGGTAAAAGCACAGAATAGTTCCACGCTGTCTCACAACACTATTTACGCCATTCATGCTAGCAAAAACATACACTAAATAGGTATTATTTCTTGGCAGGCAACATTTTCTACAAGGCCTCAAAAGACAGGAAGCTATTTATGAAAGTGCGAGAATTATTATCGTTATGGGAACAAACAGCTGCTGGTACCCTAACTGCAGACAGCTATGATGTGCGACTTTCTATTAAAGATGCCGCCAGATTAAATGCACTGGCAGAACTATATCCGCGTCGTAATATAGAAGAGCTCATCACGGACCTGTTGACCGCCGCTCTCGATGAGATGGAAAGTGTCATGCCCTACCAGCAAGGCTCAAAGGTAGTGGCCTTCGACGAGCAAGGTGACCCTCTCTATGAAGATATCGGCCCTACACCGCGCTATCTGTCTTTGACTGAAAAGCATCTCAGCCGATACAAGCGCTTAGACAATCATTAACTACTAGGCCGCACTCTGCGCCCGGGCTTTTAAACCGATGCGCAACACAAATTAGAGGCCGGCGGCCTTGGCCTCATTCCAAAACAGATCTAACTGGGGGTCTACGGTCCCGCCTTCCCCAGAAACTCCCATTTCCTTACAACGCTGCTCAACAAACCGAAACCGTCGCTCAAATTTTTTGCTCGCATTTCTAGTTTCGGTTTCGGCGTCAAGACCGAGATGGCGACTTAGATTCACGGCAGAAAAAAGCACATCACCCATTTCATCGGCAATGGCCGCTGCCTCACCGAGAGCTATTGCTTCTTCAAGCTCCTCAAGCTCATCTCGCAATGAGGTAATTACATGAGAGAGCTCACGCCAGTCAAAACCACTTTGTGATGCACGTTTTTGTAATTTCATAGCTCTAGTTAGTGCTGGCAGCGCCTGCGGGACATCGTCTAGGACACTGTGTTGTGATTTTTGCTGGCGCTCGTCTTGCTTGATCTCCTCCCAACGCGCCTTAATCGCCGCATCATCAGGAGCTATGGTGGCTCGTCGCGAGGTTAAGCTTCCATCTGGAAATACATGTGGGTGGCGTCGCAACAATTTTTCGACGATATCATTCACGACATTTGAAAAATCAAAACTGCCTTGTTCAGATGCCAACTGACTATAAAAAATCACTTGGAATAATACATCACCCAGCTCTTGCTGAACCTGCGCTGAGTCACCTTGCTCTATGGCGTCCACTAACTCATAAACTTCTTCTAATGTATGCGGAACCACTGTAATTGGGGTTTGCTTAAGGTCCCAGGGACAACCCGTTAGCGGATCACGTAACCTCACCATCAGATATTGCAAATCCGCGATCGTATAACTCACCTATCAGCTCTCCCGTATGCGCTTCACGCTTACGACATTCGGTAAACCGTTCAAGCGGCTCAGTACATCTGACAATGTCGCAAGATCTCGTATTTCTAACCTGATGTTCATCGTTGCCATATGGTTAGCGGTATCCGTGACGGTATTAAGTGACACGACATTGACCTTTTCAGTAGCCAATTGCATCGTAATATCGCGCAACAAGCCCTGGCGATCATAGGCTGTCAGCTCTATATCGACAGGATATGTATCAATTTGTGCATCAGCCCAATCTACGGCAATAATCCGCTGGGGTTCTACGCTTTGTAGCTGAAGTAATTTATTACAATCTTGGCGGTGAACACTGACGCCACGACCTACAGTGATATATCCAGAGATCGCCTCACCCGGCAAAGGCTTACAGCAGCGCGCAATGTACGTCATCAAATTGCCGACGCCGCTAATCCGTACCTGACTACCGTCGTTACCTTTGCTACTTGCAGGCCGCAATCTCAGTATCGACTGACTATTGTCTTCATCTCGGCCAGCAAGGTTATTTGCAGCACGTATCAACTGGAACATGCTAATTTCGCCTGCGCCAACCGCCGCGTACATGTCGTCTACACTCGCGCAATGCATTTGATCAGCGAGAAATTTGTAATCAATACTATTTAAAGCAAGGCGTTTAAATTCTTTATCTAAAAGCGCGCGACCAGCAATAATATTGTCTTCTTTTGCCTGCTGGCGAAACCAGTGCTGAACCTTAGTTCTCGCCCGAGATGTTTTTAAGTATCCGAGGTTACTTTGCAGCCAATCCCTGCGCGGCTCGCTGTCTTTGCCGGTAAGAATCTCTACTCGTTCGCCGGTTTTAAGCGTGTATGTTAATGGTACAATTCGGCCATTAACCTTTGCACCCCGGCAGCGATTGCCCACTTCGGTGTGTATATGAAAAGCAAAGTCCAGCGGTGTTGCGCCATTTTGTAAGTTCACCACGTGACCATCTGGAGTAAAGACATAAACCCTGTCTTGTGCACGCGTAAACTGTTCGGCAACGTCGCTGTTACTGCCACTCTCCTCATGCCAGTCAAGAACCTGTCGCAACCACGCAATTTTTTCATCGTAGCTGTTTGTGGTTTTGGCACCGCGGTCCGTTCCCTTATACATCCAGTGAGAACACACCCCAAATTCGGCTTCATCATGCATGGTGCGAGTGCGAATTTGAATTTCCAGCACCTTGCCATCTGGTCCAATTACAGCTGTGTGTAAGGAGCGATAGCCATTTTCTTTGGGATTGGCGATGTAATCATCAAACTCGTTGGGAATATTGCGCCACAGCCCATGCACCAAACCTAGGGCGGCGTAGCAGGACTTCGCATCTGGCACCAATACTCGCAATGCACGAATGTCATACACCTGCGAAAAGCCAATGCCTTTGCGCTGCATTTTTCGCCAAATGCTGTAAATATGTTTCGCTCGACCAGCAATATCAGCCTGAATATTGTCGGCTTTAAGCGCTTTATCCAGAATATCAATGGCATCTTCGATGTAGTGCTGGCGATCTAACCGCTTTTCATCCAGTAATTTGGCGATCTTTTTATACGCCAATGGCTGTAAATAGCGGAAGGAAAGGTCTTCTAGCTCCCATTTTATATGCCCGATCCCAAGCCGGTGAGCCAAGGGCGCATAGATATCAGCGACCTCTCGAGCAACCCGGTAACGCTTGTCCGGCTTATTCTTGACGGAGCGAATTGCAGATGTCCGCTCAGCAAGCTTGATTAGCGCAACGCGCACATCATCAACCAGCGCGACCAACATTTTTCGAATCGTTTCGCTCTGCGCCTCTGACTGCCCCAGAACCGGCGTATCGAGCTCAGCATTCACTTTTGAAATAGCTGCCATGCCCAGTACACCGTCGACCAACTTTGCCACCGGTTTACCAAAATGCTGTTCAAGTTCAGCGAGGCTAAGCCTGTTTTCCCGAACCGCCCTAAACAGGGTTGCGGCAATTAAGCTATCCTGATCAAGATGAAGATCAGCTAATATCTCCACCATTTCTAATGCGGTGTAAAAGCTACTTAAATCTTCACCACCCGCAGTGGACAATTGCTTTGCCGCGCACTGCTCAGCCAGTTCAAAAGCGCGCTGAAGCTGGTCGGTATGAATAACTTGGGTATCGACAGGTAATCGCGCAATCCACGCAGCAATATCAACGTGTCCACCTTCCAACCGCGGAAAGTCTTCCCTTACCTTTACCATCGCTGATTGCCCACTGCCATATACATCCTAAAAAACTCGTATTCGCTCAATTAGCCAAAGACGCATCAAAAACACCAGTAGATAAATATCGATCACCGCGGTCGCAAACAATAGCGACAATCAGCGCATTTTCAACCGTCTCACTGACACGAAGTGCCCCCGCAACAGCGCCGCCCGATGACACACCACAGAAAATACCTTCTTGTGCCGCCATTGCACGCATCGTGGTTTCCGCGCTGCGCTGGTCCATATCAATGACACGATCAACGTGAACAGCGTCATATATACTGGGCAGGTAGGCCTCAGGCCAGCGTCTAATTCCAGGAATACTTGAACAACCGTCGGGTTGCAGGCCAATTATCTCAATAGCTGAATTTTGTTCTTTCAAGTACCGGGAAACCCCCATAATGGTTCCCGTCGTCCCCATCGAGCTAACAAAGTGCGTAATACGCCCGTCGGTTTGACGCCAAATTTCCGGCCCTGTTCCCTCGTAATGCGCCTGAGGGTTGTCGCTATTAGAAAATTGATCAAGTACCTTCCCCTCGCCCTTCGCCTGCATCGCCAAAGCCAAGTCTCGAGCCCCTTCCATGCCGGAAGCCTGCGAGACCTCGACTAATTCAGCGCCATAGGCAGCCATCGCCAATTTACGTTCCGCACTCATGTGGTCAGGCATAATCAAGATCATCTTATAGCCCTTGATGGCGGCCGCCATAGCCAGGGCTATGCCGGTATTACCACTGGTAGCTTCAATCAAGGTGTCACCGGGGGTGATGTCGCCCCGCTGCTCTGCTCGCAGAATCATACTCATGGCCGGGCGATCTTTAACCGATCCAGCAGGGTTATTGCCTTCTAGTTTGACCAAGATTGTATTACTGGTCGCGCCTCCCAAGCGCTGTAAACGCACCAATGGGGTGTTGCCAATAAACTGATCAATCGTCGGAAACTCTTTCATAAATACAATCTGTGCCCAGTAGATAAATATCGCCTGCTGATTTTAACACTTTTAGCATTACCACTTACGTAGTAATTTAGGTTCTAACTTTGCAAACCTATCTTCAAGCCTCATGGCAGCGGCCGCAATTTTCGGTCATGATAATAACACCGCAACAGTAAAAGGCTCCACCAAGCGATGCGCGCTCGATTGGGAATAAGAAAATTGATCTTGGTTATGGGCCTGTTACCCATTCTCGCTTTATCAGTGGCGCTAAGTGCCTACCTGATGTTCAGTCAGATAAATGAACTGCATAATCTGATGACTGAGCGGGCCAAAACCTCAAGCCAACAACTCGCGGTCCTCACTGAGCATGTGCTAGCAGATGGGCATCATGACACTCTCGCCCATATTACTACCGCATCACTAGAAGAAACCGCAGTAAAGGCAATCGGAATATACTCCGCCGATAGGCAGCTCATTACCCACGCGGGCCCAAAATCTAACTTATCAATTACGGCTATACGCCCTGGCGAGCAAGAAGCTCAGTACCAATTGTTAGACGACGGAATGATAATCCGTCAGCCCATTGTTTCTCCTGCTATTAATACATCAGCGGTGTCACCGGTAGTAGGCTGGATCGTCATGCAATTTGACTGGCGTCACTTAAAAATACATCTATACCAAACGCTATTATTAGGCACTGTTTTTTTGGTGCTTGCGTTTATTATGTGCGTCAGCCTGACGAGTTACATTAATCAATCCTTGGCATCAGACCTCGCCACTCTGCGTCAAACCATTCGCAAGATGGCAACGGGCCCCAAAAACTTCCACGCCCACATACCCGAAAATGGCGAATTTAACGAGATTGCCGAAGAGCTCAATCAACTCAACAATGCGCATCAAAGAGAGCTACAAGAACTTCAACGAAATGTTGAACAAACTAATATCGACCTCCGAGAGACGCTAGAAACGGTGGAGGTTCAAAATATCGAACTAGATTTAGCACGTCGCGAAGCCGTGAATGCAAGCCGCATAAAATCAGAGTTCTTAGCCAACACCAGCCATGAGATTCGCACGCCATTGAGCGGCATAATCGGCTTCAGTAAAATTTTGCTAAAGTCGGAACTAGAAATTCGGCAACGCGATGCCATCGAAACAATACACAACTCTGCCAATAGTTTGCTTACTATCATTAACGATATATTGGATTTCTCTAAGTTAGAAGCGGGGAAGCTGGTTTTAGACAATGCCCCAGTCAACCTTCGTGAAGCCGTGGAAGATACCCTGCAACTTCTCGCTCCTAGTGCCAATGAAAAAAAACTGGAATTTGTATTAATTATCCAGGAAGGAACACCCGAAACTGTCTTCGTTGACGGCCTCCGTCTGCGACAAATCCTGACCAACTTAATTAATAATGCCATTAAGTTCACACCGGCAGGACACATAAAAATCGCCATTTCAAGCAATCAAATAGATGAAAATAATGTCAGCCTTACGATTCAAATTAGCGATACCGGTATCGGCCTATCCAAGGACCAACAGCAGGAAATTTTCAAAGATTTTAGTCAAGCCGATGCGTCAATTACCCGGCAATACGGTGGCACCGGCTTAGGCTTGGTGATCGTAAAAGGCCTAGTGGAGCAGATGGGTGGAGAGATCGGTATTGTTAGCGAACCAGGCCATGGCGCCACGTTCTGGTTTACTTTAAATCTGTCTCCCTGCAGTAACGCCATCAAGCTTCGTGAATTTAGCGTATTGAAGGGTAAATCACTCACCCTGTACGACACGAGCGAGTTGCACTATCAAGCACTTAACTCGCTATTTTTATCGTGGGGACTCAATGTTCAACACTGCACCAATATACGAGATTTAAAACTTGCCGATTACTATGTTATTAGCGTCGATGCACGCACAGATTTAAGCAAACTACTCCCAGAGGTCACTCAAGCAGCCGTGATTATCACTGACTATAACGAGCAATCTAGGGACGACACTAAACACGTTTACTTGAACAAACCTTTTTCTCATATAAAGCTATTTGACGCGCTTTATAAAGGCTTTGAGTACACCACCAAAAAGCAAAGCCAAATCCCAAGCTTCCCCAACGCCAATATTCTTGCCGTGGATGACAACCCATCAAACTTACATATTTTGGGAAATTTTATGGCTGATATGGCGATCCATACCCACTTTGCTCAAAATGGAGCAGAAGCGCTTCAGCAATGTCGCGAAAAAACCTTTGATCTCATTTTTATGGATATTCAAATGCCGCAAATGGACGGCATCGAAACCAGCAGACAGATCCGAAACAGCGGATTAAACACCGACACACCGATCATCGCCTTGTCCGCTTACTTATCGCCTGAAAACCCATCGCAGCTGCGTAAGGCAGGTATAAATGACTACTTTAGCAAACCAATATCCGAGTCTCAGCTCGCCACCCTACTCAGCAAGCATCTGAAATTACCCATTGTAAATGATGACTTAGATACTCCTAGACCCGTAGATATTGGCGAATGCCTTCGTCTAACAAAAAATAGACCACAGCTGGCGGCTGACATGCTTGGGATGCTGTTCGAAGCGCTACCGCAACAGCGGCAAGACTTGGTAAACGCAGCGCAAAAAGGTGATCAGGAAAGGCTTCGCACTATCAATCACACCTTAAAAGGAGCTTGCTGTTATACCGGCACACCTTCACTAAAAAAGCAGGTTTTAGCATTTGAACAACTGCTTGAAACCGCAGAAAACGGAGTAGACGGACAGGACGTATCCGCTTTAATTAATGCGATAGACGACTTATTGCACTGGCAGGATCAACACGACTTAAACGTGGTCTTTGAAGCTTGATGTTGCAGATCACAATTTACTATTTGAATACATAGCAATCAAACTCAGAGATCCACTTTTGTCGACACCCCACTATTAGCGAATAATGCCCTACTTTGCAGTGGTTTGTCGCCAAGCAAGGGCTGCAATAATTGGCGGCTTAATTTTTTTGCTGCACGTAAAGTGGTGTCATTATATTCATCGACCGCCAACTGTAATAAATCGGCCCCAGAAAAGATAAGCCCCGGCGCATCCCTTGCTACGTGTACAAAGCCCTCTCCCGCATCAAACCTGTAATGCGCATCAGAATGCACAGCCTCGCCATTGTGGGCGCAAAACGTCAAATTCACGCCGTAGCCTAAGGACTCTAAAAGACCAAATTCGAAACGTCTCAGTGTTGGCTCCAGCGGCGCATCGCGCTCAAGCTCACTCAAGCAATGGGTATAACTGAGGAATACATCAGGGTGCGGGTCATGTCGGTAGAGCAAGCGCTCTAACAATTCATTCATATAAAACCCGCAGTATAAAGATCGGCCTTTTAAGGCGTAACTGCGTTGATGTTGCGCATCGAGCAAAGATTTTAGTTCCCCTCGCCCCTGCCAACTTACCGATACTAAATTTAAAACCTGCAGTGCCGCACGCCACTGCTGTCGCGAGCGACTCCCCCCCCGCAAACCTTTCGCTACACAGGTAAAACGACCGTGGTCTAAACTAAATAACTCAACAAGAGCACTGGTATCGCGGTATGGTCGCAAATGCAAAACAAAACACGGCGCGCCATCTACCCTATTCATTACTTTTTAAAGTCGTTATAACCAAGGCTGCGCAAGGCGCGCTCATCATCAGCCCAACCGGATTTCACTTTCACCCACAAGCGCAACATCACCTTGTTATCAAAGGCAATTTCCATATCTTTACGAGCTTCTGTACCAATTTGACGAAGGCGACTGCCCCCCTCACCGATGATAATTTTCTTTTGGCCGTCCCGCTCAACCAAGATCAAGGCACTAATTTCTAGCAGTCGAGGTGACGCTTTAAACTCTTCAATCTCAACAGTCATTGAATAAGGGATCTCTTCCCCCAATTGACGCATAATTTTTTCGCGCACCAACTCTGCCGCTAAAAATCGTTCACTGCGATCAGTAATTTGATCCTCAGGATACATATGGGCATTTTCAGGCAAGAACCGCGCAATAACGGCTTCTAACTCTTCTCTATTATGACCACGCAAAGCGGATACAGGTACCACGTGATCAAAGGTATGTCGTGCCTGTAGCGTTTCAATCATGGGCAAAATTTGCCCTTTATCGTCGAGACGATCAACTTTATTGATAACTACTATCACTGGGCATCGCGCATTTTTTAGATTGCGCAGAACCAGCTCGTCGTCATCCGTCCACCGGTCTCTATCCACCAGGAACAGGACTAAATCGACATCCTTCATCGCCGAGCTTGCCGCACGATTCATATAGCGATTCAGAGCCTTTTCTTCTTTGAGATGCAAACCCGGTGTATCAACATAGATAAATTGATTCGCACCCTCCGTCTTTATCCCCAGTACTTGGTGCCTAGTAGTCTGTGGCTTGCGCGACGTAATACTGATTTTCTGACCCAAGATATGATTCAACAACGTCGACTTCCCAACATTAGGGCGTCCAACTATGGCGATAAAGCCACAGCGTTGGGTATTGTTGTCGTTTACTACATCGTTACTCATTCGGCATCCTTTAAGGCGACCAGCACCTTGTCAGCAGCAGCTTGCTCGGCCTTGCGACGGCTGCTACCCGAGGCCGATATCGTTGATTTCAACAGCGATACCGAACAGCTCACTATAAATGTTTGTTGATGATCGGCGCCTTCCGTTTCGAGAAGCTGATAATCAGGCAATGGCAGCTTTCGCGCCTGTAAGAACTCTTGCAGCCGCGTTTTAGCATCTTTATGACTAGATTCTGGGTTGAGCGCCACAAGTCGAGATTCAAACCAGGACAAAACCCGTTCGCGGCAGGTATCAAAACCTGATTCAATGTAAATCGCGCCTATCAGCGCCTCAACTGCATCTGCAAGGGTTGAATTACGGCGATGACCACCGGTATTCTTTTCGCCAGCGCCTAAGCGCAGAAAACTGCCTAAGTCGAATTCTGTGGCCAGTTCAGCCAAGGTCTTACCGCTGACTAACAAGGCGCGTATTCGACTGAGTTCTCCTTCCCTAAGATCTGGAAAGCGACGATATAAGGCCTCAGCAATGATCATATTGAGCAGGGAATCACCCAAGAACTCAATTCGTTCATTATTATTTGCACTGAAACTGCGATGAGTAATGGCCATTGCAAGCAAGGACTCATCTTTGAATTGGTAACCGATTCTCTGGCAGAGCTCGTCAGGAGTTTTCAAACTTAACTCCGAGGCACCACAAACAGTGCTTCATCAAATCGAACCACTGCGTCGATATTAAACATAATCGGCGTTCTCTTTTCGTAGCGAGCATCAATAACAACACCCTTTTTATCATTGCCGATTTTGATATCGCGCAAAGAAATCGCCTCTACACGATTGGTGATAAAGCGACTAGATAAATCGCGACGAATACCGGCTGGGGTTGGATCCTCATCCCGGTCTTCAGTAACGACGTCATTAATAATCCGCGTCAATGTCCAATAATCCACATAAATCGGCATTAATTTTACGGCAATCGTCGCAAAGATGATCACCGATCCTAAAACCAAAAATGCGGAAATCATCCCCATACCAACTTGCTTTTTTCTCATGATTTCGCCCTATCGCTAACGTATACGACCAACACGATTAAAATTAGGTAACTCTTTAAAGGAGTGCCAATGCATCCAAATAGCAAATGCCTGCCCTACAATATTTTGCTCTGGCACCTGCCCCCAAACTCGACTATCGCTACTATTGTCACGGTTGTCACCCATCATAAAATAGTGTCCAGCCTCAACGGTAGTGACAAAATCACCTCGGTAAATACGCTTATCATGGTGTATCAAATGATCAACATTACCCAATTGCTCACTTAAGATCTGTGTCACCGGCTGCAACGGCGGTACTTCTGCAATCAGTGTCCGCTGGATTAAATTACCATTGATAAAAAGCTGTTTATTAACATAGCGAATTTCATCACCGGGTAGGCCGACAACACGTTTGATAAAATAGCGGCTGTCGTTCGGCGGGAAAAACACCATCACATCACCGCGCTTCGGCTCGCCAACTTCAAGAATTTTCGTGCCAATAACCGGTAGACGTAATCCGTAGTTAAATTTATTCACCAGAATATAATCGCCAACTTCTAGACTAGGTACCATCGACGCCGACGGAATCTGAAACGGCTCAATCACGAAGGAGCGCAAGACCAATACCACCAATAATACGGGAAAAAATGATCTCGCATTTTCGGCAATGGGCAGCATTCCACCAAATTCAGATTTTAGAGAATCTTGGTCCTGTTTTACAAAGTAGGTTATGTAAACGGCAACATTTCCTGCGTTTACGTAGGCCTGGCGAGCCTTTTCAAATACAAAACGATCTAAACCAGCAATGATGCCGGCAACAATCGTTAACACGACTAAGGCAAGTGCGAAATCTCCGTCCTTAAGCAATACAACGCTTGCAATCCACGCGAACCAGGCAAAGACGACTAAACGGTATGTCCACTCAAGCCAGCCCGGTAATACTTGCTGACGCAAGCTATCTGCATCGCTTGCCGTGCGTTTTTCTGCACACCACTGCAGCGCTTGCTGCATTTGCCGACGGCCTTTTATTTCTTGAATCAACCAAACGACTAACGATATAGCCGCAACTACCATTAGAATCAAATTCACCATGCGGCTATTCTTCCTTTAGCTATCAATTTTAAGTACGGCCAAAAACGCGGTCTGTGGAATTTCAACATTGCCCACCTGCTTCATGCGTTTTTTACCCGCTTTTTGTTTTTCTAGTAGCTTGCGCTTGCGGGACACATCACCGCCGTAACACTTGGCTGTTACATTTTTCCGCAATGCCTTTACGGTTTGCCTGGCAATAACGTGCCCGCCAATCGCAGCTTGAATCGCAACATCGAACATCTGCCGAGGAATTAACTCCTGCATTTTATCAACTAATTGCCGGCCACGATTTTGAGCTATGTCACGATGCACAATTAGCGCAAGGGCATCTACTCTATCGCCGTTAATCAAGACGTCTAACTTGACTAAGTTTGCCGCTTCAAAGCGATCGAAACTATAGTCCAAGGATGCGAAGCCACGACTCACGGACTTAAGTCTATCAAAAAAGTCTAGCACCACCTCACTCATGGGAATTTCCCAATTTAGTGAGACTTGCTGACCTAGAAATTGCATATCTTTTTGAACACCGCGCTTTTCAGCACACAAACTAATCACGTTACCCAAGTGCTCTTGTGGCACAAGAATATTCACTCTCGCAATTGGCTCTCGAGTCTCTTCAACCTCACCGGGATCTGGCATCGACGAGGGATTATCAACCATCACCACCTCGCCATTCTTCTTCAGCACCTCATAGATTACGGTCGGCGCAGTGGTAATTAAATCAAGGTCATACTCACGCTCCAAACGCTCCTGAATGATTTCCATGTGCAGCGTGCCAAGAAAGCCACAGCGGAAGCCAAAACCGAGTGCGTCTGAACTTTCTGGTTCATAGAACAAAGACGCATCATTTAGAGTTAGCTTACTCAAGGCAACTCGAAAATCTTCGTAGTCTTCTGTCGACACCGTGAACAATCCCGCATAAACCTGCGGTTTCACCTTTTTAAAGCCAGGCAGTGATGCAACTGTTGGCGTAGATGCGTGGGTAAACGTATCGCCAACAGGGGCGCCGTGAATATCTTTGATACCCGCTATAACAAACCCAACCTCACCGGCGCGCAATATGCCTGTCGCGGTTTGCTTGGGTGTAAAAATACCGCACGAGTCCACGACTTGCGACTTACCAAGAGACTTAGTAATTATTTTATCGCCACGTTTGAGCGTGCCGTGTTTAACACGTACCAAGGAGACGACCCCCTGGTAATTGTCGAACCACGAATCAATAATCAAGGCCTGTAACGGTGCGTCTGGATCGCCAACCGGCGGTGGAATCTTGGCCACCAAATGCTCTAAAGCATCAATAATACCCATGCCCGACTTAGCTGACACCGCAACAGCCTCACTGGCATCAACACCAATAATCTCTTCGATTTCATGCTTTACCTTATCAGGATCAGCTTGCGGCAAATCCATTTTATTTAAGATAGGCAGTACTTCTAAGCCCTGCTCTATCGCCGTATAACAGTTGGCAACCGACTGGGCCTCCACGCCTTGCGCGGCGTCAACAACGAGCAGCGCACCCTCACAGGCAGCCAGTGAGCGCGATACTTCATAAGAAAAATCGACGTGGCCAGGGGTATCAATAAAGTTAAGCTGGTAGGTTTTGCCGTCAAGAGCGGTGTAGTTAAGTGTGACCGACTGGGCTTTGATGGTAATACCGCGCTCGCGCTCGATATCCATTGAATCCAATACCTGAGCTGACATTTCACGTTCAGTCAAACCGCCACAGGTTTGGATGAACCGATCAGCTAAAGTAGATTTACCGTGATCAATATGAGCAATAATTGAGAAATTGCGAATTAAATCGAGACTAGACACGCTCGGCTTGCACCTCAGAGAAACTAAATTGATGGAATTTCAGAGGCGCGATTGTATCGCAAAGCCACAGCTCTAGGCTATGAATAGACTCACTCAGAATGGGGACTAACGGTAATAGCAACAGAATTAGTTGCGGCGGGGGTAAATTTAGCCACCACAGTTGCTTGATATGCCGGTTTATTCTGAATATACATGGCGTGAAGCCGAACTAAAGCCATGCCAAGCAAGAAGCCTCCTAATGCACCAAGCGCCGCTGCAACGTCGCCAGACGCATAATTGGATACTAGCCCCATACCAGCAATCATGGTGATCAAAGGCAGTAAATACACCATCATAGCGCCACCTATCAGTGCACGCTCGGGAATACTAATTTCGACTTCATCGTTTAAATGGAAAGTATCGACAGACAGCGAGCCTAGCAAGACCCGCAATTGATTTCGGCGACCATCAGTGAACTTATTCATTAAGCCCTGACCGCAGCCCTTTTGGGCCGCGCAGCTGCCACAGGTACTGCGTCGAATGGTTTCTACCCACAGTGCCTTATCTTCAATTCCGACAACGCGACCTGCTTCAGTAATCACCGCGGCTCCCAGCTCAATGATTTTGCGACCTGCTTAGCCGTGAGCATTGGCACCTCACCCACTACCGTAGCAAACATGCCATTTTCGGGGAAAGCCACCGTGTAGCTAACTGACGCACCGCGGCGCATTCCACCTTCGCTTACGCTTATGGCATCAGATTCCGTTTTCAATAAGGGCTCAACAAACACTGACATCACCGCAAGACCATCAGTATAGGTCAGCGCAGCGTTTTCTTCGCCAGTGTCTTTTAAAGGAGTAAAACCGGCAGGAATCCAATTTGGTCGCCAAACCCGAATTCGTGCGGTCGTCGCGCCCGCTCCGAGAGCAACATGTTTATGCTCTACTTCAATGGCACCATCAACAATCAACTCGTCATCAGGAATATTCAGATCGAGCATGACGTACTGAAAGCGCTCAAGCACCTTTCTCTGCTGGTTCACAATATCTGAACGGAGTAATAAACCGGTTTCTTTATCTAAAGACAAGGTGTAGCCCAGCCTGTAAACATCGCGGGGCTTTATTGACAAGGTCACTGTATCGCGGCCCGCTACACGGCCTTCACCCTCAATATCAACATCATAATAGCGATAAAACCCCTGCTCCTCATCGGCGTTGACTAGACGTATCAACTGAGGTCCCGGATGGACGCAATTTATATCGTGGCCGTGATGAACTAAGTCTTGATGGTCACCATCTAGTGACTCCAAGGCCTCGAACTCTTTGCCATCATGAACGGTATGGGTAATTCGATAACTACTTAGCTGGTCGCCCAATTGATAGGTCACAATGGCGCGATAATTAAGCTCACGATGACTGTGTGTCATCTTATTTAGTAGTTCACTACCTGAATCTAAGCTAAAAACGGGGGCACTAGCTAAAACAGCAGCTAGCGCCGCACAAGTGAGCCGAACGATCACGCTATTCAGACTCCTGCGACACTACGCGTGCGTAGGAAACCATACCTTGCCCGTTATTAAATGCCGCACGGTCCGTATGTTTACGCAAATATGCCTCGAAACGCTTACGCGCCTCAGCGTCATTATTTAGCAAAGGACCGGCAGGTGACGCTTGCGCCTGAGCACTTACCGCAACACCGCCCACTGTGGCAGATGATGTCTGAGCAGGATAGACACGACCACTGACACCATTATTATCGGCAACCATTTGTGATGAGCCACCAAACATATTGCTACCAAGCGAGCCAACAACTACTACTGCGGCAACACTAGCTGCAATAGCGAGCCCTGAAACCGCCTGCTTCCAGCCTGTTCCCACACTATTAATGAGCTCATCGCCCTCAATCTCTGCCATCACTCGAGCTGAGATATCCCAATTCATATAGGGACTAACCTCATTCTTAAGTATTTGCTGAGATCGGTGCAAATCAGCCCATTCTGTGCGAATTGCGTGTTCATCGGCACTCAAAATACGACGAAGCTCAAGCTCGCTGGCTTCGCCATCCATCAATGCAGATAGGGATTCTCTGACGGTATCGTTCATACTTCCACCTCTTCGCCACTTATCTGGGCTTTAACTCGCAGATCGACTGCCTCTCGGGCGCGGAAAATACGCGACCGAACCGTACCGACCGGACAATCCATTACCGATGCAATATCTTCATAACTCAGGCCATCGAACTCACGCAGGCTAAGTGCCGATCGTAAATCCTCTGGTAGAGCTTTTATAGCGTCCTGTACCACTTTCTTCAACTCCGCGCCGTACAGTTGATTTTCCGGGGTTTCAATATCTTTCAGACCAGATGGTCCCTCAAAATATTCCGCGTCCGCAACATCAACATCTACACCGGGTGGACGACGATTTCGTGCTACAAGATAATTCTTTGCAGTATTAATCGCTATCCGGTAAAGCCACGTATAAAAAGCACTATCACCCCGAAACTTAGGCAGGGCACGATACGCTTTTATAAACGCCTCCTGCGCCACATCCTGAATTTCGTCGTTATCTTTCACGTAACGTGAAATTAAGCCGAAGATTTTGTGCTGATACTTGAGCACGAGCATATCAAATGCGCGTTTATCGCCTTTTTGTACCCGCTCAACTAACTGCTGATCGGTTTGCTTAAGCTCGGCCATATTGCCTCACCGCAAGCCATTCGGCAGCATCATTTGAGTAGACCGCCGAGGCTAAAAGAAGTTCTGTCATCGTATCCCTTTTCAGCGTGTAAACCGCTTTATGCGGTGACAACGCAGGCAAATATTGGTAAGGCGACTTTCTATCAGTATACTTTGCGCCAATTTAGATCCCGAGCGGCATATTATAGCCGCACTGCGGCAGGAGCAAATAACAAAATGACCCACTACCATTCACATGATGTTCTCGTGATAGGCAGCGGCGCCGCAGGTCTCACTTTAGCACTGCAGCTTGCCGATACCGCGCGCATTGCGGTAATAAGCAAAGGTGAGCTCAACGCCGGTTCCACCTATTGGGCCCAAGGCGGTATTGCCGCTGTGCTTCACGACG
Organism: Zhongshania aquimaris; assembly: GCF_019312595.1. GTDB lineage: Bacteria > Pseudomonadota > Gammaproteobacteria > Pseudomonadales > Spongiibacteraceae > Spongiibacter > Spongiibacter aquimaris. The sequence continues at coordinate 468,938 of NZ_JAHWDQ010000001.1, forward strand.
GCGACACAATCGACGCTCACGTTGCAGACACGTTAGTCGCCGGCGCCCAACTCTGCCACGAAGACAGTGTACGCTTTACCGTCAAAAACAGCAGCGACAGCATAAAATGGTTGCTATCACAGGGTGTGCAATTCAGTCGCTACGAACAAAGCAGCGAGACATTCCACCTCACTCGCGAAGGTGGCCATAGTCAACGCCGCATCATTCACGCAGCAGATGCCACCGGCCGCGAAGTGTCTGAAACCCTCACTAACCGCGCGCGTGAAAATGCCAACATTGAAATATTTACCCGTCACGTCGCAGTAGACCTAATTATCGCACAAGATCGCTGCCACGGCGCCTATGTGCTGAACAGAGACAGCGGCCACGTTGAATTGTTCCACGCAAAAGCCATAGTGTTAGCAACCGGAGGAGCGAACAAAGTCTATTTGTACACAAGCAACCCAGACGGCGCTAGCGGTGATGGCATTGCGATGGCTTGGCGGGCCGGGTGCCGCGTAGCAAATATGGAGTTTAACCAATTTCATCCCACATGCTTGTATCACCCCAAAGCAAAGTCCTTTCTTATTACTGAAGCTATTCGGGGCGAAGGTGGCAGACTTATCTCAGCAAACGGCGAGCGTTTTATGTTCCGCTACGATGAACGCGGCGAACTAGCCCCCCGCGACGTCGTTGCCAGGGCCATCGACCACGAGATGAAACGTCTAGGTAGCGATTGCGTTTATCTCGACATCAGTCACAAGTCGCCTGAGTTTTTACTTGAGCACTTCCCCACTATTAAGGCGCGCTGCCTTGAATTAGGAATCGATATCACCCGTGAACCAATACCTGTGGTTCCTGCAGCGCACTATACCTGCGGCGGCGTAATAGTGGACCAGCACGGCAAAACCGATATTCCTAGCCTGTATGCGATTGGCGAGACCTCTTTCACAGGCTTGCATGGCGCCAACCGCCTCGCTAGTAACTCTCTATTAGAATGCTTTGTCTATGGCACCTCGGCCGCGACTCATATAAGAGAACAGCTCGCGAACTTACCGGCGCCAAATATCGCACTACCCTGGGATGAATCACAGGTAACTGATTCTGATGAAGACGTCGTCATTTCCCATAACTGGGATGAGTTACGCCGTTTTATGTGGGACTACGTCGGGATTGTGCGCACAAACAAACGTCTGCAACGCGCATTAAACAGAGCCGCCCTGCTTCAGCAGGAAATAGACGAGTATTATTCCAATTATAAAGTCAGCAACGATTTACTTGAACTGCGAAACCTTGCCATGGTGGCCGAACTTATTATCCGCTCGGCGATGCAGCGCACTGAGAGCCGCGGTTTGCACTATACTCTCGACTATCCCGCCCAACTAGACAGTGCAGAAGACACTATATTGACGCCCATTAACTACAAACCAGGGGCTTATAATAGCTCGCTCTAAGAAAGACGAGCAAAATTCGCGACTTGACGCAATTTCCGGTATTGCCCTGACCTTAGCTGGTCAGGCATTACCACTATAGAGCGGGACCGCCGATAACCCTGCGCGCGAAATCTTAATAGTACGGCGAACGGCAGCACAGTTGCATCGACGCAATCCACTGGTTGAACGACGATATCACCGCTGCGAACATCGCCGCGATAAATCCGCCACCGATTTTCAGAAAAGGCAATTCGACTGACAGCCTGATCACCGAAAAAACAGGTATCGCGAAAAACGTAAAACGCCAGACTTAGGAGCAGAAGAAGCGTACCTATTGAGGCTATGAGCCACGGTAAAGCGAGCCATGCACTAATCGCTACAAGCCCATGTAGACCGATAAAATATCCACACAAGTATCGTGACGACCTAAACTTAAGATCGAGGGGTTTTGGAGAACGTATTGATGTCATCAACAATTATCGCCAGATCTCGATCTTCAGGTAGATGCCTACCTAAAAACCACTGAAACAATTCCGTGTCTTCGCACTCCAATAAACGAATAAAGCGCTGTTGATTTTCGTCATCTAGCACCCGAAAACGATGCTCAACATAGGGCACCATCACCAAGTCTAACTCCAGCATGCCACGACGGCAGGCCCAGCAAATTCGCTTGAACTCGTTTTCCGAAACCATTATTTTCCACTTCGTAACGGTAGCCTGCACATAGCGGCTACAAAAACGCGTATTATAGCGGCAATCGACTGCAATCACACCGCAACAATCTGTATCCTGCGGAACGAGCCTCGAAATACCAACCGTTTAGCCTTGAGACACTATGAATACATTTTGGGAATTTTTAGCAGCACAGTATCCAGCAAGCAGCATCTCAAGCAAGGGATACTGGCGAGTTACATCCAAACCAAGCAAGGCCGAAAACGACTGCCATATTACCGCGCTTAGTCAATATGGCTTCCTTGCCGTAGAGGGGCCAGATAGCAGTAAATTTCTGCAGGGCCAAACCACCTGTGACTGGCGAAAAATTGATATTGAAAACGCCTCCCTCGGCAGCTATTGCAATATCAAGGGCCGAATGGTCATTAGTTTCATAGCTGGGATGCGCAACAGCGAAGCTGCACTGCTTAGACTACGCAGTGACACTGCGGACACTGGCTGCGCGACACTGGCAAAATATATCGTGTTTTCAAAAGCAAAAATTCGCAACGCGACAAACGAATATATTGCCATCGGAATTAGCGGTAAGTGCGCTCGCGAACAGCTACAACAATATTTTGGCTTCGCACCAACGGCAATGATGAGACAAGCCACCGACGGCGATACCACACTCGTTCAGCTGGACTCAGACGGCGAGCAATTTGAATGCTGGACCCCAGCAGCATCAGCGAATGTAATATGGACAACACTTAGCGAAAATGCCTGTGCGATCGACTCCTGCGAGTGGGAAGCACTTAACATTGCCGCAGGTATCGGCGAGATTTGTGCCGACACGCAAGATATGTTCATTCCACAAATGTTGAACCACCAACTCATAGGTGGCGTTAGCTTTAATAAGGGATGCTACACAGGGCAAGAAATCGTCGCTCGAATGCAATATCGCGCCAAACTCAAGCGGCGCCTATATAGAGGGCGCCTAAGCCCCTCTGCCAATGCAGCGAACTACAAACCCGGTACTGATTTGTTCAGTGGCGACGAACCACAGAGTATTGGCAATTTGGTCTCGGTGGTAACACGGGGAAGTGACGTAGAGTTATTAGCTGTACTCACCGACGAAGCGGCTGCTACAAACCAAGTTCATTTTGCTGGGGAAGCTACCGCGTTAGAAATACTAGCGTTGCCGTACAGCGTACCCACTGCTGACTAACATTATTGGCGCAAAAAATTCTGCGCCAATAATGAACTCCCACACCCTTAGATTCGCTTCAATACCAAACGTGTTCCCACATTCATTAATGGCACTAGTAAACGATCATAGCTCGCGGGGAACAAACGCTGAATAATATCTAGCAATCGCGCATCGCTGCCAATTAATACTCGCACCTTAGATTTGCGCATACCACGCATGATGACCGCCGCTGCTTTCTCTGGCGTCGTCGCCGCAATACTATTAAAAATTTCGGCTGTTTTAGCCACATCAGCTGCATTGCCGGTAATCGAGTTAAGATGTCGGCCATTATTTGCGATATTGGTTTTTATGCCCCCCGGATGCACTGTCACGACCTTCACCGCAGTGTCACGCATGTCTTGGCGCAGGGATTCTGAATAACCTCTCACCGCAAATTTCGCGGCATTATAGGAAGATTGTGAGGGAACCGAAAGCAAACCGAACAAAGACGATATATTCACCACACATGCTTCGGGACGATCAAGCAATTCAGGCAAAAACGCCTCTACGCCATTAATAACGCCCCAGTAATTCACGCCAAACAACCACTCCATTTGCTCGCGCGGCTGCTCCGCTGCGTGGCAGCTTAACGCCACACCGGCATTATTGATAATACCGTCAACCACTCCAAAATGGCTTTTCACAGCCTTTGCCCAAGCCTTCACAGCGGCATTATCGCTAACATCTAATTTTGATAGCAGTAGCTCAGACTCGCCACCATACTCTCGAAGTGCCTGTAAATTCCCCTCGACAATATCGGAAGCGGCAACACGAGCACCTGCGGCTCGCAAACCAATCACTAGAGCTCGACCAATTCCAGATCCCGCGCCCGTTACGGCGATGACTTTATTGTTAAAATTTTTCACCACACACCTCTAAATTTAAGCCGTCGTCACTGCATTTCGATCTGGCGCTGCAACTTCACTTGAGGCAGTTATACATTCATACTCTGACACCGAAAAATGACGCGTCGTTAAGCGGTACTGCCAAGAAAAACTGGGCCACAAGGTGGTGTTTTTGCCGTCTTTGGTTAGATACCAACTATTACAGCCAGAAGTCCAAGTGGTACCTTTAAATCGCTCCTGGATATCAGCATTAAACTCCCGCTGCACCATTGGTTTAAGATCTAAATACGTATTCTGATTTCTTCTCAGCGTCTTCAAGTATTTCAAAATGTAATTGATCTGCGATTCTATATAGAAAATAACTGAGGTATTTCCCGGTCCAGTGTTCGGGCCCATCACATAAAGCATATTCGGATAGCCCGATACGGCGACGCCTTTATACGCTTCGCTACCAATTGCCCAATCCTTTTCAAGCAGTCTCCCACCAACCCCTCGAATGGGGACCGGCGCACCCGAGACTGGCACTTTAAATCCAGTTGCAAATACAATGGCATCCACTTCGTGACGTTTTCCATCACTAGTGCATATCGCCGTTTCATCAATTTTATCGATGCCCTCAACGCAGACATTGACGTTGCGCTTTGCCAGTGCAGGATAATAGTCATCCGACAATAAAACGCGCTTACAGCCCATGGCATAATTAGGAGACAATTTTTCTCGCAAGACCGGATCGCTTATCACTTTTCCTAAGTAACGACGCCCCATCGCCTCGCCAAAGCGAGTGAGAAAACTGTCCCACATAAACGCCGGCACCAAGCTTTCCATAAACAGATACTGAAGATTGCGCACCATGCGCTGAACGATTGGCCAGCGTCTATACAAGCGCTGCCGAGCTGGCGTAACGGGCTTGTCGGACTTTGGCATGACCCACGGCGGCGTGCGCTGAAATACATGTAGATCACTAACCACGCTTTGAATGGACGGTATAACCTGAATTGCACTGGCGCCGGTACCAATCACAGCGACCCGCTTGCCATCTAAACTGTATTCCCGATCCCACTCCGCGGTGTGCATCACTTTGCCGCCGAAGCTATCGACCCCTTTAATTTCGGGATACTGCGGAACATTTAAGGCGCCAATTGCCATCACGACGGAGCGTGCTCGGCGCTTATTGCCATCGGCAAATGTTAATTTCCATGTTCCGCTGGCTTCGCAAAAAGTCATATCACTTAAGGAAGTATTAAATTTTATTTTTTCGCGTAACTTATATTTATCGGCACAATGTCGCAGATACCTGTATATCTCCTGTTGCGGGCCGAAAGTTCTGCCCCAGTCAGGCTTAGGTTCAAACGAAAAAGAATACAAGTGCGAAGGCACATCACAGGCCGCGCCAGGGTAGACATTATCTCGCCACACACCACCGACATCCCCTGCCCGTTCGTAAATAGCAAAGTCATTCAGACCCTGTTGCTGCATACGAATAGCGACACCCAATCCGCCGAAGCCAGCGCCAATAATAGCGACTTCATCAATACTGTCGTTACGCTTGGTATTATTTTTATGTTCCGTCATTGTCTATATCACTCTCGTTCCAGCACACCAGAAATCACTTAGCACTCTGGCTGTTAAGGCCGGCTCTTCTATCATGGGTAAGTGCCCAACGGCGGGTAAGATCATCGCCTTTGCATCAGAAATTTGGTCGCAAAACTGATCGGCACAGCTCACATCCAAGACCTGATCAGAATCCCCCCACAGCACTAATGTTGGGGCGGTAATCTTGTTCAAGTTCAAAAATGTATCTTTTAAAGAGTCGACTAAGTGCGAAAAAATAAAATCATTTACGCGCTTGCGATGACTCATCGCTCCCGCGAGAAAAAAGCTTAAAATCATGCCAATGAAACGTTGACGCCGGTGTAAGGCAATGGCAAAAACCAGCCATGTATCGCGCGGCGACGACGGAGCGAGGTAGTTCTTACCCGCCGCTAAACCGCTTTCCAACTGACTAAGATGCTTTCCGGGCACGCCAGCCGAATTCATTAAGCAAAGCGTTTCGACAAGCTGCGGATGTCTCGCCGCTAGCTGCGCCGCAATTGCGCCGCCCATCGAGCTACCGGCGAAATGCGCTTTCTCTATCCCCAAGCCTTTCAGCCATGACGCAACCCGGTCCGCCTGGGCCGCCATTCGGTAATCCGCATCGGGGTGAAAATCACTATCACCAAAACCCGCCAAGTCCGGTACTAATAAGTAACAGTCTTTGCGCAGCCTTGCCGCCAAATAGCTCCAGTTCTCTTTGCTAGAACCAAAACCATGTAGCAAAACAACCACGCGACCCGCACTATTTCCGCCTGCCCAATAACATATATTGTGGTCGTCAACCTTGGCCACACGGCGCTTTAAGCCCGCCTGCAGGCTCATTAAGGGTTGCAGACGCTGCCACAAACTCCCGCTAGGCTGCCACCTAGCGAGTGCCGCTTTATCAATATCGGCCAATGGCGTTGCCAAATACCGATCTCGCATTGCGTCCAGCTCGGTCAAAATCGCAGCATTTTCAGCTACGATTCCATTTACCGCATTCATGCAGCAGCGCCAACGGCTGAATCGCCATACGCCGTCACTTCATCAACTAGCGAGTCGACTTCCGCCAAGTACTGGGCATTGTCATGATCCCAAGGATGGAATCCTGGTTTAAAGTAATCCAACCAGTCAGGAATCGTTCTGCGCAGCATTCCTGGCGATCCCCACAAGAAATTCATCACCTTAATCCAACCCATCACGTTGAAAAGCTGACCTTCACGTCTCACCAAGCCAATATGGAATGGAATAACCATTAGCCAGAAAATACTCGTCGCAGTAATCAACGCGAAACAGCGATGTAAATAGCCAATCAATCCGCCACCCAAAACCTCCTGATATACGTCATAGGCAACCGCTTTGTGCTCGGTTTCTTCAAGTGCGTGCCACTTCCACAATGCACCATAGCGGGGCTCTGCGCCCTCCAAGCTGCGAGGCTCACTCAGCACCATATTGGCTAAAATCGCCGTTAAGTGCTCTAAGGCAATCGTCCCTGCTAACTGGGCAGACTTAGGTGAAAATCGAGTAAGGAACTTCAAAAGGCGAACAACAATACGGCCGTAACGATCAGCCGGCATACCTTTTTCGACCAAGGCATCGTTGTATTCTTCATGCTCGCGGCCGTGCATTGCCTCTTGGCCAATAAACCCGCGTACAGACTCTTTTAATTCGGGATCATGAATCCGATCGCGATAGTGGCGTACGCTATCAATGAAAAAGCGCTCACCATCTGGAAAGAAAATCGACAAGGCATTAAAGAAGTGAGTAATGTGCGCACCGCCGGCGTGCCAATCGCCAATGCGGTCTTTTGGCAAATGAAACTCAAGATTACGGCGTACCGGTTGAACTATCGTTTTCATAAAGCATCTCCTTATGAATCATTTTATTATGTAACACCAGGTGATGTAACATTAATCTTGACATCAATTAATGTCAAGTACAATCGAATGAATATTTACCCTAAGTTCTTGCAACGGCTGAATCGGCCTGAAACGCCCCGTCAGCTATGAAATCCGCCACAAGGCGCGCCAACTCCTTAGGCCTGCTTAGCGGCAACCAATGTCCACCCTCGATGTGTCGAATACAGAGATTTGGCGCCCACTGCGACATTCCGTCGTATAAATTTTTGCCAAGAAAGCGATCATTCATTGGAATAACAAGTTGTACCGGCACAACACTGCTGCGCCGCCGCGGCGCGCGAAAACGAGGAAGGCAATTCGCCCTGTAAAGCTCAATCCCATTGATCCCGTCACGCTTGCGCTGAGCGCTTGTCACTAGGGCGTGCTCATCAATATTTACACCTTCCACAAAGCGCATTAATCGACGCCAATTTCGACCCAGAGCAACCCGCCAAAGCATGGGTGCCAACAAGGGAAAATGAAAAAACCAGATATACCAGGAGCGAAAAATTTGATGAATAACTAATTTAGTACTGCCACTCTCGCCCCAACACTGGCGAAACCAATAGCCAACATGATCCAGACAGGGACCGGAGATAGAGGTATACGATAAGATTTTGTGCTGGGAGTTCGGTGAGCATACAGACTCCCAACTTTGCACAGAGCCCCAGTCATGACCGACAAGATGAAACTGGGGACGACTACAAAACTGTGCAGTAACCGCTGCTAAATCCGCTTGCAATAACGCGAGTGAATAGCCATTGCGATTGGAAGGCGCCGACGAAAGCCCGGCCCCCCGCACGTCGTACCTAATAATATAAAAGTCATCTACCAGGTAATCTACCAACAGGTCCCAAACAGAGTTGTTATCTGGGTAGCCATGTACCAACACTATATTGGGCTTACTCGACTGCCCCTGACAATAAACTGCTATGCGCACGTCACCGGAGTAACAAAATTGCGGGGCTGGCCGCCTTGCATCTATCCGAGCTGCATCAGAGCCAGCAACATCCATTTTTATCTCTCGCCGAATGTTTGAATCAGGGGACTTCGGGTCTTAGAAGGGATTAAAGTTTGCGTATTCCGGCAACACAACTCGATTGCGCATTGCCTTTAGTGTTTCAAATGGATTATCTACTATCATGGCATTTACCAGGCCTGAGGGCAGCGCGCCAACCGGGTTCAAATGCAATTGAAACACTACCTTGGTCTGTGCATCACTTAGTGGCGTCAACTCAAAAAAGCCCTCTACTTCCTCTACCCTTACAGCATCCGATTTCTTAGGTAGGGCCGCTTTAGCTGACTCTGGTAGCGCCTGCACATCCACACCTGTCAGCTTCACTAGAGTAATTCGGCTAACTGGATCTTGAGATATTTCATTGCGTAGAATCATGTCTCGATCCGCCGCCGGCCAGGGAAAATCATTCTGCAAATACTGATAGCGATCCAATAAACTCGCCTTGTATAAAAGTTTTGGATTTTTACAATTAAACATCCAGTGAACAAAACCATTGGTGTCATCCAGCAAGGCCATCACTTGGTTCAACTCGGCATTAATAATGGCTTCACCACGAAACTCTTTATAATTAGAACCCTCAACAGCCCGCGTATAAACTTGGATTCCGTCCTTGTCTTTTTCTAGCTGCCACTCGCCTGCACAAAGCGAGACACTCACCAACAGCATGGCAATTAACGCGAGGCACTTATTCCCTAACGTTTTCATCTTGCATCTCCAGCATTCAAATCAATCGCATGCCTAAGCATCGTCATCACAAGTTACCACCAACAAGCTGTTAAGCTTTTGGCGGAAATCAGGCTACATCCGGTACGTGAATTGCATCGCTATAGAGCGTGGCGGCTCAACGAATGCAGTGTGGCTGGTGGCACCAAATATGGTTTTCGATAAGGGGGTATCAGCGGCATACACCACAACCACTTTATCCGTTAAGTTCTTCCCCACCAGCGCCAACTCCCACTGTTTATCGATCGGACCTATGCCAATACGGCCATTCACCTTAACAAATCCATCTTGCTCGACACGTTCATCAAGATTAGAAGATGGGTTGTAATTATCTGTGAATACAAAATCTAAGCCCATACCAATACCCATGGTTGGGCTAATTGGACGAACATAGCCAATTAAGAAAGTACCTGACCAGTCAGCGACATACTGATTGCTCTGACCGGTGTAATCGCAGTACAAACCATCATCAGATGTTGGCACCTGATCCTGCTTACACTGGCCATTCTCAAAGTCAGTGAATTCAAAATCTAAAATCGCAAGGGCGCCGCCCAAGCTGAAGTAATCGGTAATCTGCCAGCGCCCATCCATTTCTATGCCCATGGTGATAGCTTCTTTGGCGTTGCCGACGTTAAATCCTAATGTGCCATCAAAAAGACTAATCTGAAGATCGTTATACTGGGTGTAGAAAGCGGCGATGTTAAATTCAGCTGCGCCGTCCAACAAACCGGTTTTCAGGCCTAGTTCAAGACTGGTCGCCTCCTCCTCTTCATACTCAAAGGTACCAATCAGAACCTGCTGATTTGAGATCGCAGCATTCGGATTCCGCGGCGTAGGATCGGCACTAGGTGACATATTTGACCGCGCATCAAAGCCACCGGCTTTAACACCCTTAGTGGCAGTGAAGTAGGCCATACCCTCATCTGAGTAATCCCACTGAACATTCAACAAAGGAGAAAAGGACTTTTCGGTACGCTTGCCCTTCAAGTCGTGACGCTCAGCCGAGAACGTAATAGCCGCTACCGTATCCACTTCACCGATGGGCAATACATTGCCCTCTAAATCAGCAAATTCCAACTTGCGACTACCGGTTTTCTGCTCTAAGGTTCCGCGCCCGCCTAGGGTCAAACGAAGACTGTCGCCAAGATGGAAAGTTGTTTGCAAAAATGCAGAGAAAATATTCGACGTACTCAAGAATTGTCGAGGAGCTGTAATATCGGCCACAGCATTACCGGCATCACCAATACCGGCTATCTCCTCAGGACCACCACCAAGCTGCAGTGGGTCGATATCACCTCGAGCACCACCTTCTGTTAAGTCTGCTGCATTCAGTAACTGCACAACTGTCGCCGAGTCTTGAATTAATTTGTCACGAAAATCAAGTTCGTTGCGCTGCATATACAGACCACCGATATATTCTACATCTTGATCTGCCGGCGAAACCCAACGAAATTCCTGACTGTATTGAGTGTAATCTTCACCCAAAGCCAACTTAAACAATTCAGCAGCAGTTGCATCACAGTCACAAAGGTCACTGTACGTGTAATGTAAATAACCTGTGATTGCCGTGAACTCATGACCACTATCAGTGACTCTAGTAATATTTGTCGTTAAATTAATAGTGTCATTATTGCTGAAATCGCCATTTGAGGTGCGTTTAAAATCTTGAAAGTTATTCAGCACAGAGTCGTCGATATTTACGTTAACGACACCAGGAAATTGTGTGTTATTTAGTATTTCGGCTTCTGTCTTACCTGTAAAAAGAAACACATCTGAAGTCGATGGTTCATCGTTAACAATTTCGGCTTGGCGACCCAAGCTATCAAACTTGCCAGTTTCAATTTTCGCTAGCAACGTTGTCCTATCATCTATCTCCCAAGCTGCTTTTAAACGAAAAGTCGCCTGATCATATTGAGGTTCATCACGGTCCAAAAATAAATTTTCGACAAAGCCGCCGTATTCGCGCACACGAGCAGAAAAGCGCAGGCCCAAAGTATCCGTGACAGGACCAGACAGCATAACATCGGCAACTTTCTCGTCGTACTTCGGTTCATATAAAGTCGAGAACAAGGCTTCGAAATAATCTGAGGGATTTGCTGTGATAAGATTTACCGCACCGGCAATACTGTTTTTACCATGGAGAATATTCTGCGGCCCACGCAATACTTCCACCCGCGCCAAATCCAAAAACGGCGCCCGAGCCAATTGGGCACGACCATAGTAAATACCGTCGACATACATCCCCACCGACTGCTCAAACCCCTGATTCATCCCAGTACCGATACCACGAATAAATATGTCCGTACTAATCCCACTCTCGGTCACCGTGAGGTTAGGCACGTAGGCTTGTAAATCTTCCATGCGATTAATACCAGCTTCCATCATTTTCTCGCCGCCAATGGCGCTGACAGAAACCGGAACATCTTGGAGACTCTGGGTTCTGTGTTGAGCAGTAACTACCACCTCCTCTAACATTGCAGCCATTGCCCCCGATGAGGCAAAAGAAAGTAGAAAGAGGAAATTCGAAACGGATGCTTTAGGACTAACCATAATTCAAGACCTACAATTGCTTTATTGTTATACTACACGCCACTATGTGACATCAGATGATGAGACATTAATCGCAGCAAGGCTGTATGTCAAGAAATATGTTGACGATGACACCATTGATTCATTTTCATTTACAGCCACAGGAAGCAAATCAAGCACCGCGCCACGAATTCAGAACAAGTATTCGTGGAAATAGCCGAGTAGAACCAGTCTTCTATTACTGGCTGCACTTAATAAGAGAGGGCGCGACGCGCAGTGAAGAGCATGAAATTCCCAGAAGAAACAATCAGCAACATGGCACAGCTACTCCCGCAAACGAATTTAGCCAACGACACAGCGAACACCGAACACCAACGCAACTACTCGGTTGAAGAACTGGCCATCGCCGCCAACACCACCGTTAGGAATATTCGCGCCTATCAAGATCGTGGCGTTCTTCCCCCCCCAGCCTTACAGGGGCGAAAAGGGATCTATAACAACGTCCATCTGTCCCGACTGCGCCTGATTGCCAACTTACTTGACCGCGGCTACACCCTTTCGAGCATCAAAGAGTTAATTTCTGCGCTGGAAGAAGGTGTTGGTCTTAGCGAAGTCTTAGGTATTGAATCAGCACTGAACTCGCCGTGGACAAACGAGGCGCCGACAACAATTGCCATGACCGAACTGGTTAAAATGTTCGGGACAAAACTAACCCCATCGGCGGTAAAAACGGCTCATGATTTAGGTTTGTTCAGTATTTCAGGCACTCAATTGAGGGTCTCAAGTATGAATACTCTGAAGGTGTCTGAAGAATTATGTGCGACCGGCATTCCGTTAGATGAGCTACTCGATATATTGCGAATGATGCGTGGCAACGTTCAACGGGTCGCCAATGAATTCGTGAAACTGGTTTCGCGACATGTATTAGAGCCTTACGCGGAACAGAAATTACCGCCGCCAGAAGAGCTACCCAAAATTGCGGAACTCATTTGGAAGCTGCGACCGCTAGCCGAAAAAGTGGTAGATGCAGAACTAGGCAGGGCGATGGAGATCGCCGCAAGTCAATTCTTAGCGGACACCTTAGAATCGATTATGGACGACCTGCCAAAAGACTCGCCTTACAAGCCCTAGGGTCCGCCGCGCGCTGGCCTAAAGCCGCCAATCTAGCGGCGATTGGCCACGCGCTTGCAGATATGCATTTGCTTTAGAGAAATGACCACAACCCAAAAAACCGCGATGCGCTGACAGAGGTGATGGGTGAGGCGCCTCTAAAACCAAATGGCGCTGTCGATCGATTGACGCACCCTTCTTTTGCGCATGGCTTCCCCAGAGTAAAAACACCACACCTTCTCGACCGGCATTTAATCGCTGAATTATCACGTCGGAAAATTTCTCCCAACCCCGCCCTTGATGTGAGCCGGCAGCGCCATCCTCTACTGTCAACACGCTATTGAGCAGCAATACTCCGCGCTCGGCCCACGGCTGCAAGCAACCATGCTTAGGGATATCAATGCCCAAGTCAGCATGCAACTCTTTATAAATATTTCGCAAAGACGGAGGAATTTTTACCTCTGGTGGCACCGAAAAACTAAGGCCATGCGCTTGGCCAAAACCGTGATAGGGGTCCTGCCCTAGTATCACTACTTTTACGTCATTAAAAGGTGTGTAATCCAGGGCAGAAAACCATTGCTCTAAGGGAGGATAAACCGCTGCGGATGAAGCTTTACGGCTTTCTATATATTGAAGCAAGTCTTGAAAATACGGCTGACTAAGCTGTTCGCCAATCTCGACCCTCCACGAGGGTTCTAACATTAATGCCATAACACCGGCCTGTAATTATCGATAGGAAATCGAAATGCATTCCAAGCCAAGTTTAACAAACTTTCAGTAGACGTACTCGCTCGTTGGCACCACATCAATTTCATCAAAATCGATAAAATTAACACAGCTATCTATCATCCGCTTCATATTGTCTTGTTGCTTTTGACTGTTTCCCTCAGCGTTGTAAAACACCTCTGGATTCGTCATCGCCAATGCGGGAAAACACTCCTCGACTATCGCGTGATAACACCCGACATCTTTTCCTGCGACGTCACTGACAATATTCTGCACATAGCGAAAGGTTGACTGGGTTTCTAAAGCCACTGTGGTATGTGTATTTTGCCAATAATCCAGCCACGCTTGATATTCCAACCGTCGCGGGCAACGCAGCAACGCTATTTGACTAAACCCTGGCGTTCGCTGTCCCGCTTCTGTTTGGTGCTGGGTATTTGGCAGACGTTCAATTTCATTGACATGGTAGCGACTAAACTGTGCGCAAAATGCCTGCACCTGTTTATCAATAGTCGCGCCACTAACCGTGTCGTCCAAGTAGACACTGCACATGGCATCAAAGGCTGCAGCGGAATTTTCCATGCGCAACTCCGCAGCTGCTTCGACATCACTATCGACGATATTAAGCTGAATCCTGCACACTCCCTTGGTTTCCCTTAAACGGGGAACCAATTCCCTGTGTAGGGCATCTGCAAATCGTTCTTCTGCAGTTTCAAACCACAGCAAATAAATAAGCTTCCGCATTACCACTCCGTGCTGTACCTATTTCGGTTAGATACCGATTGGCGGCGTCGCCGTAGATGCATTATCAATCAGCATTTCCGCAGCGTTTATAAAGCGCGACTCATCTGATGCCAAGTAAAGCACTAATGACGCAATATCTTCAGGTTCACACATCGGATTTGCTTCGGTAGACAAAGATTCAATTTCTTCCCTGCTCGCCGTTTCTTGACCGGTAGCCACTTTAAACACCATTGGCGTTTTCACACCATCCGGGTGAATAGAATTACAGCGGATGCCGTTGCGCTTCTCCCGGCAATATAGCGCTACCGACTTGGTCAACGCCATAACCGCGCCCTTACTCGCGCTGTATGCTGCAACAAAAGACATACCGTGCATCGCGGCTACCGACGACATATTTATAATGGAACCGCCGTTTCCCGCGGCTTCCATCGCGGGAATTGCGGTCTTACAACCCAAAAATACCCCTTCACTATTGACTGCATTAACCCGTCTATAATCTTCCAGGCTACACTCAACCACATTCCCCAGCGCCATCATGCCAGCATTATTGACCAGCACATCTAAACGACCGAAACGCTCAACGGCGGTACTAACCACATGCTGCCAATCAGATTCGCTGGTCACATTGTGCTTAATAAAAATCGCGCGCTCACCAATCTGCGCCGCCACCGCCTGACCGTCTTTTTCATTCAAATCGGTAAGCACAACAAATGCGCCCTGCTCAGCCAGCATCACCGCATCGGCCTTACCCATACCGCTAGCGGCGCCCGTAATAATACATACCTTACCTTCAACGCGGCCCATACCTTACCTCAACATTGTTATTGGTTTCTAAATTTGCGTGACGTGTTTGTCATAGCAAGCACCTGTATTCATTATCGCAACAAAAGTTACAGGATTCTAACCGCAAGTAAATCACGCATTTGATCAAAAAAAAAGCGCAGAGTAATTACCCTTTGGTAAGATTAGTCAGACATCGACTTGGAGCCACTATGAATATCCCCTCACTGACCAATAAAATCGCGATAACCTCATTATTACTATTAGCTCTAGGCGCAGCTGGCGTTCGATTCCATTGGTATACCTTTCAAATTGGTTTACTGATGTTTAGCCTTGCCGCCTTGCTAGGTTTTATCAGTATTTGTGCCTCCGCGCTCTTTACTCGACGCACGTCAGATCCAATCGGCCGACGCCAACTCAGCCAAGCTGCCATCATCGCGCTGCCAGCCATCATTTTTTTTAGCCTCAGCCTATTTCGCGGCGCCGGCGCACCACTCATCCACGATATTACGACAGATACTGAAAACCCGCCGCAATTCATAGCAGCCAAGCAAAACCGTCTGCCAAGTGATAATAGCCTGAACTATCAGACGAGCAACTCATCGCTTCAAAAGCAAGCTTATCCGGACGTGCAAACAATCCCTAGCGTACTGTCAATTGATGAGGCACAAGGAAAGGCGATCACCATTGCCAAAGAACTAGGCTGGGACATCAACTACCAAGAACATGGACATATAGAAGCTAGCGTCAGAAGTTTTTGGTTCGGCTTTACTGATGATATTGTAATTCGTATAGCGCAAACGCCTAGCGGATCGATCATAGATCTTCGTTCATCCTCCCGAGTGGGCAAAGGTGATCTTGGCGAAAATGCCAAACGGATTCGACAATTTACCGAGCTCTACCTAAAGTAAGCTAGCGAATAGATAGCTCACAAAAATAAGGCGGCAGGTGCTCGACAACAGGACTATACTTCGCTGGAAGTTTACGTTTACCCTGTTCAGCTATGTCTTACCATTAATGCAAACTAAGCATAGACAACATTCAGAATAACAGTTGTATATGGGGGGACTGGCGATTCAGATGTCAAACGCTCAGGCTAGCCTAGTGGCAAAACTAACTGCTGGTAGATATAGCAAAATAGGATAGATCTCAAATGACAGCAGCAGTAGGTGGGTTCTTATTCTGAAAAACAATACATCAAAGCCAACATCGAGCCGAAGCCAAAAAAATGGCAAAGGTAGCGGTAAATACCTTGGTCTGCAGCGGAAATTAAGTAGCGTCCTATTTTTGGCAATTGCCTTAGTCATGGGTGCACGCGGCTACTACACATATGTACAAACCAGTGCCGACCACCACGAAGCTATCAACGACGATTTATTGCAACTTGAGAACACCCTCTTATCATTGCAGCGTCACGCCAATGACGAGCTGTTCCGCGTGGCATACAGCCAAATTATTCCAGATATACGAAACCTTGAAAACTCAGGCCTAGACGGCCAAACCACTTCCCACGAAGCGCATGCGCTATCACTGTCTGGCATTGATTCAATTAACTACCTCACGATTGATGGACAGCTCATTTCAAGCTCTCGCCAAGCTTCATCCATGTTAGAACTAAGCCATACCCAAATTCAGCGTGCGCTTAAAGCTATAGCGAACAACAAACACCCATTCGCCACCTTAGATTGCAATTCTCAGTGTTATCAACAGGTGTTCGTCCCCAGCGCAGATCACAATGGTATAAACTTTATTATTAATATAAATCGCCCCGTGAAAATTTTGATAGACGATTTTTGGGATATTACTGGCTCAGAATTGGCCATAGTCGGGATTGAGAATAGTCACGGCAGCCTACGAAACCAGCTAACGATGCTAGCCAATCGCTCTTCCAATACCAGTGAACTTTTGCAAAAATTCGCTAAAAATATTGATCGCGGAGATCTGGTGCGCCGCAATTATATCGGCCACAAGGAAAAACACAGCGCACGCTTTTTTCCTCTCCCGCCAAGTGCTTCGGGGCAATTTTATGTCGCCATAATAAAAGATAATGCTCAGGTTCACGGACATGAACTTAAAACAGTAAAAGAAATATTTTTAAGCTCTCTAATAACCCTTGCCTTAATCATGCTACTCATCGCGGTAATTCTAAGGCCGTCCCTAAACCGGCTACTAGGGCTGGCCAAAATACTGCCACTACTACCTCAAGGTCGATTTGACGACGCCCGACAATCACTTAACAAACTTGAGTCGAACTCTCGCTGGGGCGACGAGATCGATATCCTTGCGACCACTTTTGAGAAAGTGATTACCTCGCTAGATAGCATGGATCAGATAGTAAACGACCACAGGAACGAACTCGCTTCAAAAATTGACGCCCTGACCGAGGCTAAGGTATTCAATGAAACCTTACTAGACAGCTCCCCCCTCGCCATTATTATCCACGACGCCGAGGGCCAAATTCGCAATATCAACAAATTGGGGCGCCAACTCTGCGGCTTAAGTGAACAAACACCACCCGATGCCAATATCAATAGTTGGGTAAAGAACGATCGTCAATCAACGAGTCTCACCAAGTCATTGCACCCTATTTTGAATTCTGAGGGCAAAAAAACCCAAGGTGAGACGTCATTTTTTACCAGCGACGGCAGGAAACTTGATTTTCTATGGACTCACAGCAGCCTGTTTATAAGCGGTGAACTCAGCATATTGTCTCTTGGCATAGATATCACCGAACGTCGTGAAGCAAGCGAAAGTTTGCGCTGGCTGGGGCAGCATGACCGAGTAACCGGCTTGCTAAATCGCAACAGTTTTACCGAGGATGCGAATAACTACATCAGTCGATATCAAAAAGTGATGTTAATCGAACTTCTGATGATCGATATCGACGACTTCGCCATTTTTAATGACCGTCATGGCTTTGAGGCGGGCGACAAACTACTCAACGATCTTGCAGCTCATCTCCACCAGTCGCTGCCGCAGGACACCCTGCTATCAAGAACCGGTTCAGGTGAGTTTTGTGCATTGATTCACCATGAACTAGACACTCAACTTAGCGCCAGAGACCTGTGCCTAGACCATCTTATGAGTTACACATTTAAGTATGGTGACGACGAAGAGCAAATAAGCTTATCTGGCGTTATTGATTCGTTTAATGAAAATCTGAGTGGGATCGACGAACTCATTTCAAACACGACATCAACAATGTTGAGAGTCAAAAACAAATTCCGCGGTCATTTATTCTATGCCGATGGCGAGGACGACGACAGCAGTCGCTCCTCTCGGCACAAAAAATACCAGATGAAGGAACAATTGCTATCCGCATTAAATGACAATCGTTTAGTGCTATTTTACCAACCGATTTTGGACCTAAACACCAACACGATTAGTCACTGTGAATGCTTAGTCCGCTTACTCGACAACGAAGGTCAATTTATCGCGCCGGCAAAATTCCTTGGCATTGCCTCTGAATCAGGGCTGCTTCCCAAGCTCGATTATTCGGTAATTGAAAAAGCAATGCGCCAGCAATATCTTTGGGAGGAGTCCGGAATCACTACCGGCTTAAGTATTAACATTACCGCGCCGACCTTAGAGCAAGCTGATTTCAAAGAGCGTATCGAAGAACTGATTCATTTAACGGGCGCTAATCCACACCGACTTATTTTTGAAATTGTCGAAACCGATGCCATTTCAAACTTACATGTTACCCACGATTTACTAAACCACTTTAAAGACATCGGCGCCAAAATCGCCTTTGACGATTTTGGCATAGGCTTCACCTCTTTTGAGTACGTTCGCGATCTGCCCGTTGATTATATTAAAATCGACCAGTCTTTTATTCGTTTTATCCACGAGCGGGAGCAAGATCAGGTTCTCGTTAAATCCATGGTCGAAATGAGCCACAGCCTCGGTAAAAAAGTGATCGTCGAGGGCGTCGAGAACAAAGCGGCCCTCAAAATAGTGAAAGATATGGGTGTTGAGTATGTTCAGGGATACTACGTGTGCCGCCCCATGCCAATAAGCGCGCTAGATCTGTCGCTACACTTACGTCACTAGGGTGGCGTACACCGGCCCTGACCTGCTCAGTGCGTGCTACGTACCCTGGACACGGCATTCTTCCAACCGGTATACCGCCGGGCTCGGTCCACTTCATTCATCGCAGGATCAAAGCCGCTTTCGCAGCGCCACAATGCCCCAATTTCGTCTAGAGACTGGTAAACACCAAGCTGCAATCCTGCTAAGTATGCGGCACCAAGTGCCGTGGTTTCGGTAACCTGAGGGCGTTCGCAGCGACAATCCAAGGTATCAGCCAAGCGCTGCACAACCCAGTTATTCGCAACCATGCCGCCATCAACGCGCAAAGTCGTAAAATCAGCACCATCGCCACGCATAGCTTCTAGTAAATCTCGGGTTTGATAACAGACCGATTCCAATGTCGCCCTTGCGATATGGGCGATACCGGTATCACGGGTAATACCCAGAATAGCGCCGCGAGCGTCGGGATCCCAATACGGCGCGCCTAATCCGGTAAAAGCCGGCACCATATACACGCCGTTGGAGCTCTCAACACTTTCCGCAAGAGGCTGGGTTTCCGCCGCCGACCCGATTAATTGTAAACCGTCGCGCAACCATTGCACCGCCGCACCAGCAACAAAAATACTGCCCTCTAGGGCGTAGCACACTTCACCACGGATACGATACGCAACCGTTGTGAGTAATCTGTGCTCGGAACGCAATGCCACTGTTCCCGTATTCAAGACCACAAAGCAGCCTGTTCCATAAGTGCTTTTCGCCATACCGGGCTCAAAACATGCCTGACCAACGGTCGCGGCTTGCTGGTCGCCAATGAGAGCGCAAATGGGAATATCTGCGCCAAACCACTGACTGTCACAGCGGCCATAATCATCACAGCTATCTTTTACTTCCGGCAACATGGATTCAGGGATATTGAATAATGCCAGCAGATCGGCATCCCATTGCTGGCTATGAATATTAAACAACAGCGTCCTGGAGGCATTAGTCGCATCAGTGGCGTGTTCAGCGCCGCCAGTAAGCCGCCAAAGTAAAAAACTATCCACGGTTCCAAAAGCGAGTTCACCGGCTAGTGCGCGCGCTCTCACGCCACTGACATTATCTAAAATCCAGCCAACTTTACTGCCAGAGAAATACGGGTCTAGGAGTAATCCACTGCGCTGCGAGACAATGCTCTCAACGCCCTGTCCCTTAAGCTCTGCGCACCGAGCGGCCGTCCTTCTATCTTGCCAAACAATCGCCGGATACACCGCTTCACCGGTTTTTCGGTCCCAAACAATCGTGGTTTCTCGCTGATTAGTAATCCCGATACCAGCGATATCCGCAGCGCTAATGCCAGCCGCCGAAATCGCTTTGCGACAACTATTTAATGTGGTTTCCCAAATTTCTTCTGGGTCGTGTTCAACCCAAGCATCTTGAGGGTAATACTGGGTAAACTCCTGTTGACCAACACCGCAAATTTCGCCACTTTGATTAAACACGATGGCACGCGAACTCGTGGTGCCCTGATCAATAGCCAGAATAAAATTATCCATTCGCCCTCCCCTCCTTCAAGTCATCATCGCGCTATGATGGCAGAGACAAAGGGCGGCGACCAGAAGCTAAGCCGCCTGTGGCATCAAGAATCTAGGTTTAAGCGAGAATTCCACCGTCAACACGAATATGTTCACCCGTAATATGGCAGCCGTCTTCAGACGCAAGCATGGCAATAACACCCGCCACCACCTCAGGCCCTTTTGCACCCGTTAGCGACGTGATTCGCGTTAACAAATCAAAATCTGCGTCGGCGGGAAAGGTCACACCCTGTGCCATATTGGTATTAATATCGCCGGGGCAAACACAGTTAGCTCTTACACCACGCTTAGCGTATTCCACCGCAATGCTGCGTGTCATCGACAACACCCCGCCTTTGCTGGCGGCGTAAGCCACGCCCCAAGGCAAGCCTTGCAGCGATGCGGTAGACGCCGCATTGACGATATTACCCTTGGTTTTTAGCAACTCCGGCAGCACTGCTTTGCACAGCAAAAACGTGCCAGTAAGGTTAACAGCAATGACCTGCTCCCACACCGACAAATCTAACTCGTGACAGTTAGAAAATCGCAAAATACCAGCCATGTTCACCACCGCATCAAGCCGCCCGAATTCATTGACGCAAGCTTCAACACAACGCTCTGCGGCGCCGGCTTCACTGATATCAAAACGGTGGGCTACGGCGCGTCCGCCAAGCGAGGAAATGTCATCAACCAAGCTTAGTAAATCGGCCTCATTGATATCTGTACACCATACACTAGCGCCCTCAGCGGCAACTCTCAATGCGCTCGCCCGACCTATCCCAGCCCCTGCACCCGTGACCATGACTACTTTGTTTTCAAATCGATTCATTTTTTTACCTTTTATTATTGTTACGTCACCACCATTCCCAGCGGCACAAACCGGTCGTAACATGGCAGACAATTGCCTCTGTCGTCTACCCTTACCACATCACATGAATGATAAGTTCAAAAATACATACCAGCCAGCCACACCAAGTAAGGTCCATACCATTCAACAACTGACCGCTTTTGATAGTCTGTATGACGTGTTTCGTCCTTGTCTTTAAAGCCCCGTCGGCTAAGCTAATCTCACATTTATTGCAGACAAAATTAGCCGAAAACAGTCGCATTGGCGACTGCTAGGTTCTGCGCGTCAACCCACTATGTTAAGGAGACCGACGTGAGCGATCTCGATCAATTCCGCCAAACTGTTAGCGCTTGGCTGGAAGAAAACTGCCCACCTTCACAGCGCACTCCCATCACGCGTGAAGAACAAGTTTGGGCAGGCAAAAACAAAGCATTCCCAAGCAGCGATGCCAAGCTGTGGTTTGAGCGCATGCGCGACAAAGGCTGGACTGTGCCCGAATGGCCACTAGAACTAGGTGGCGGCGGCCTAGACGAGCGCCAAGCTAAAATACTAAAAGATGAAATGAAGCGATTGGGATGCAGAACGCCGCTATTCGACCTGGGCATTTGGATGCTAGGTCCCGCCGTGCTGGAGTTCGGCAACGATCAACAAAAGCAGCAGCATATTCCCGCAATTGCACGGGGCGATGTTCGCTGGTGTCAGGGCTATTCGGAACCCGGCGCGGGTTCCGACTTGGCCAGCCTGCAAACTCGCGCAGAAGACAAAGGCGATCACTTTTTAGTAAACGGTACAAAAATCTGGACCACCAATGCCGACAAAGCAGACTGGATTTTCTGCTTGGTACGCACCGACCCCAACGCTAAAAAACAAGAAGGTATCAGTTTTTTATTGATCGATATGGACGACCCCGGCGTGTCTACCACGCCCATTGAACTCATCAGTGGCGAGTCAGAGTTCTGCCAGACGTTCTTTGACAATGTCAAAGTGCCCAAGACAAACCTGGTTGGCGAACTCAATAAGGGCTGGTCGGTTGCTAAAGCCCTGTTAAAACACGAACGCAAGCTCATGGCAGAAATTGGTGGCGATACCCCCGGACCAAGTTTCAGCCCAGTGCAAGCTGCCCTTGAATACGTGGGGGTGGATGATAACGGCAAACTAAAAGATGTCGGCCTGCGCGATCAGTTGGTCAGGCACGAAATGGCTTTTCGCGCTATTGGTCTCACCCATTTCCGCAGCTTTGAAGAGCGCATGAACGGCGTAGCCGACAACAATGTGCCCTTGATTATGAAATACGTGGGCACTGAAGAGAGCAAACGTAAGGAAGAAGTGCTGATGGCGGTACTCGGACACCGCGCTTTAGGCTGGAACGACAGCGAGTTTAACGACGATGAACTCCTAACCAACCGCGGCTGGCTATTTTCTAAAGCACTCTCAATCGCGGGTGGTACCTCTGAGGTGCAGCTCAATATTATTGCAAAACGTGTGCTCGGCTTACCAGATTAACGCTGACCCAATACTGCCCACACATTGACACCGCGAACAAACCGGAGAGCAAATATGACACTGGTATTAAACGAAGAGCAGCGATTACTCAAAGATACCGCAAAAGATTTTTTGAATCGCATTATGCCGGTATCGGCACTGCGTCAATTGCGAGACCAAAAAGATTCACTAGGCTATAAGCGCGAACACTGGCAACAAATGACTGATCTTGGCTGGGCGAGCATGGTGCTGCCCGAAGCCTACGATGGCCTGGACTTTGGTTACTTAGGTTTGGGCGCCGTTATTGAAGAGAGCGGCCGCACCCTTGCCGCTTCGCCCCTGTTTTCAACCGTTGTTCTCTGCTCAACTATTCTTATCGATGGTGGCGATGAAGAGCAAAAGTCTGCCCTGCTTCCACGCATTGCCGCTGGCGAGCTCAGCCTCGCACTGGCATTGGAAGAAAAGCCACACCACCAACCAAATGCGTTCACAACGACCGCGACGACCGGTGACGGTGGCTATGTCATTAATGGTAAAAAACTCTTTGTTCTCGATGGCCATAGCGCTGACCAACTTATTGTGGCCACAAGTCTTGCGTCAGGAGTAGGTCTCTTCATTATCGATGCGAATACCCCTGGTATTGTACGTCGTCGCCACCATCTAATTGATAGTCGCAACGCCGCAAGTATTGAGTTCAATCAAGTAAAGGTCAGCCAGTCAGCCCTTATTAGCAGTCCAGAGCAGGGGCAAGATATTCTGAATAAGGCTTTGGACTATGGTCGTATTTGCCTCGCCGCAGAAATGCTGGGCTCGGCAACTGAATGCTTTGAACGCACCGTTGCATATCTAAAAGAACGAGATCAATTCGGCGTAAAAATTGGCAGCTTCCAAGCCCTGCAGCACCGCGCTGCGAAAATGTATATCGAATTAGAACTTTCAAAATCTGTGGTGTTGGATGCGCTATCAGCCATAGATGATAAACGCGCAGACCTGCCCCAGCTGGCGAGTCTTGCCAAAGCGCGGCTAAACGATGTATTTGAATTGGTAAGCAATGAAGCCGTACAAATGCACGGTGGCATTGGCGTCACTGATGAGCTCGATATTGGCTTTTTTCTAAAGCGCTCGCGGGTCGCAAGCCAAATACTTGGCAATAGCAGTTTTCATCGCGATAGATATGCAAGCTTGTGTGGATACTGATTAGCTAATTTTACACTGCGTAAAGACCTTGTTTGTACGTTGAATTAAAGCCATCAAGGTCTTTGCAAATTACTTTTAGAGCCGCAGTACGAAATCTTTACCGTTAGACGGACGCCCCATAAATTGCGTCAAACTTTTAAACAGTGGCGTACCTGGATCAGGTGTTAATAATAGCTGGCCATTCATATGACCTTTGACAGAAATCCGAACGACACCGCGCACCTTCGCACTATTATTTTCGTCAATATCTAAAACGATTCGCTTATTTTCACAGCGCAATGCGGCGCTGACTGGTGCAATGGTTTCAACGCCTTCGACATCACCCGATAGCGAGTTCAAGGTTAATGTGCCGCTTAAAGATTGACAGCCATCTGCATTTATCTGGGCTTCATCCAGTACCAATGTAATCCCACCATCAAAGCCCATACTCGGAAAATTCATCGCATTAAGCAGTCTCTCGAGCTGCCCATCTACACTCACACTATGCAAGTGCAAGGTTTCGTCACTGCCAATTCCGATATTCCCTTCACCGGTCACCGGCTCAGTTACTGCAATGGCCAGTGGCAGGCCACTGAAAATACCCCATGGACGGAGAGTCCAACTAATGCCGCTAAGGGTAATGCCCTGATATTGAACGACATCTAACTCGCCGCTCCAAACCCGCCCACTGACATTTCCCACCGCCATAGCGGGCTGCTGTTTGATCAGTATGTCGCGCACAATCCAAGCCGGGGTAGCCACAACTAAACAGGCAACAAAAAATAGCAGGCCCGTGAAAATCCAAATACGACGCGTCATTCGGCGACACCCAAGGACGCCCGTAGCGAAACACTACCCGGTGAGTCCAATAAGGTCATATTCGCTGAATACAAAGTCATACCTGCCACTGATAAGGTTTCTATAAATTGAACCGCACTGCTGTAATCTGTTTTGGCTACCCACACACTGTAGCGCCCGCCAGACTGCGGCTCGATACGATTTATATTGACGGCTAAGGCAGCCGCGGCACCGGTAATTTGCTGCTGCGGAGAACCTGTTAACGCGGCCGACTGGGACACACTTCCGCGCATCGCTGTCACCGTCGCTGCGGCCTGCTGCATCCAGGCATAGGACTGACGACGCTGATCGAGACGCGCCTCAGCTGCTTCATTGGCTTTTAGTAATGGCTGCCAAATGAGCATCCAAATAATAAGCGGTATCGCGACAATGGCACCGATAATTAAGATCTGACGTTCACGCTCGTTGCGCCCTTCCAGAAGTCGGTCTATCAATTTCATTGCGCCGCCCCCCGGATACTAACCTGACCAGCAATACCGCTACCTTCCTGCCCAAAGGCACCGCGCTCCACCGCTAAACCCTGTGCCTTTAAAGCGGGTAACCACTGATCAACCTGCTCATAAGACTTGGCTTTTACCAATAGTTTCATCACCGGCGGGTCATTTTCAAAATTTAACTGACTTAAACTAATTTCGCTGCGGCCGCGCGTGGCCGCCGCCACTTTGTCTAACCAGGGCATCATTGCACCGCTGGTTCCGGCATTTTCCAAAGCATTCAGCTGGCTGCGCATTTGGCTGCGCGCATTGACGACCCGTGCTCCCGGGAATGCCTGCTGATAGAGTTCGACCATTGCTTGATCAAGGGCCTCAGCTTCACGCCCCATTGTTCGCGTTTGCACAGCCAAACCAAACCAATGCACAAACAACAATGCGGTTAGTAAAATTAAGGGCCAACGCAAGCGGCCTAAGGCTTCGCCGCTCTCATCTTTAAGCAAATAGTCCCCGCTTAATAACGACAGCGACCACGGCGTAAAGTTACACGCAAAGGCCTGTAATCGGTTCGGGCAATGAATAGCATTAGCAGGCGCCTGCTCAGTTAGTTCGCCTTGGTAATCGCCGCTAAAGTACCATTGCACCTCTTGATCTGCCTGTTCACCCGCAGTGGCCAATTGCTGCCATACCGCAAAATTAGCGGTAGTGGTGCCGGCTGATTTGGCGTGATAATTTGCTGCTACTTGCTGACCTGTTACAACGACGGCGTTTTCAGCCAATACCGCATAATCTGGCAGTAGTGCCTTGATCCGCAAGCCACTACTGCGCAACACATCTAAGCAATACGCGGCAAGATCGCGCGCCAGAACAAGCACATCCGCCGCTTGATTAGCCTTTATCACTCCCGTCGCGATATGAACACTATCAAGATCACTACAAAGCTTATCTTCTAGCTGAAACGGGAGCGCAGACAAACCCACTCGCCCGCCTTTTGGTAACACAACGCGATGCGCGCTAACCGCTTCCCCCGGTATTATCACATAGCAAGGTAGGCCTGAAGCCTTATCTGCTAAGCTTGCCAGCTCACTACTATTCGCCAATACACCCTCAGCGATCACATTGCCGTTATCCCAATGCAACCACGCGACCGGCGCTTCCGGGGTCAGCGGTAAATCTATTAACAACATCGCAGTCAAAAAACTTCTCCATACTCACGGCCGTAAACAAGGGCCTTGCCGTTTTTTAATACCACTCGACTAAACAAACGCATTTGACGTTGCTCGTAAAACACATCCGCCAAACCTCTAAAATAATGCGATTTCACACCAATGCCTTGTAAAAGTTTACTCGGTACGGTTTCGTCGGCTGATAAATTCAAGGCGGTTACGAAACTGGCTATATCCGCCCAGCCATTTTCTGGACGATTTTCTAGCACCACTCGAAGCTCTTCCGGAGACAACACATTACCAATCGCCGCTGCCAGCAAGGCCGATTTATCTACTGTTATCGTATTCACATTAATCACTGTATTCACTTCTGGCAAAGCACATAAAAAAGGCGTGATGCGCTTTTGTTCACCTTCTTCAAACTCTGCGTATAGTGTCATTTCACTGATCGAATCTAATAAACTATTGGCCGGCAGATACGGATAATCTAAAGCGGTGTAGGTCAAGTCTTCGGCGCCGTAAATACCCTCAGGCGAAAAATCTTCATCAATCCAGTCCTGGGTGCGACCAATAATAAACTCCGCACGCTGCGGTGAAATCTCCAGATTTTCCAACAAGGCGGTAAACACTAACTCCGCTGCGCTAACGTCTTCTACTTCCCCATTTGCGGGCTCTGCTCGATACAGCGAATTCATATTAAAACACGCTTGCTCGTCGATGATTAAACCCGCAATGGAGCCGCCATCGATAGGGAAAGCAATGTCTTTTCTCGCCCAATCTTGATTTAACGCTGTAACCACGTCACTGGCGACATCTTCTAGTGCAAACACTGCAATACGCTCTCCACCAAGCGCATACCAGTAACCTTGATCCATCAACCGCTGGTTCAACAAACGCTGGCTGCTATAGCGCACTCCGTCAGTTAAACCGACCGCAACAACAACCATAATGGCAACAATGAGCAACACCATAATCAACGCAGCGCCGCGCTGCTGCTGAGGTATTTTCATCGCCCTAACTCTGGCATTAACACATTCAGCTGGATGTCTGGCCACATACTGGTCGATACCGTCATCCGCAAAGATCTCGGCTGAGTCGCATTTACTTGTGTACTAGGCGGCCAAAATACTGACCACCGGCTACCGTCATAGAGCTCTACAATAAACTCACTGACATCTTTCATTAACACTTGACGCTGCCATGTGGTATTTCCCGCCGGATCGGCTACCGCTGCGCTATAGCGAATGAGTTCATTTTCCTCTCGCACGTATCGCACACGCTCAAGGGTACTCGCTAACCCTCGGCCGGGCAGCACTCGTTTGCCACCATGTACAAACTCCAACTCGCTATTTTCCCCAACCTGCTCGGCGACGATATTGGCTGCCATTGCATCGCCCTGTGAATCGCGGGGAATACGCTGGGTTATCTGCTCTACATCCCGCCTAAAAATCGTAAGTGCTAAAGCTACTCGCTCTAAAGCCTGCTGCCGCGTCTCAATGGCCGCTTGATTCTCCAAAGAGCTATTAAGGAGTAACGAGCCGATTGTTCCCAGCAGCGCCATGATGCCCACCGCAATAAGCAGTTCAACCATGGTGAAGCCGTTCTGGCGCTTAACGCCCCTATGCACTGTCATTTGCCGAGGAACGCAGATCTACTCGCGAGAAGATCTTTGCCAGTGTTTAAATACACCTCAACATCGACGCGGCGTATATTGGGGTGCGGTGTTTGTTCGACATTACGCTGCCACCGGTAGTCGAAACCGGCCAAGCTCACTTTGCCACTATTAGTATTGCCGTAGCCATCTCGCAAAATATCCACCAACACGTTGTGAGCCACCAAATCAGCAAACTGACGCTGCTCAATCTCACCAACATTGTTCGCGCTCTCGCTTAAGCTTTTACTTAAGGCCACCGCCGCCGTTGCAAAAATGACCAAGGCCACCATCACTTCTAACAAGGTAAATCCCTTGCTGCGGCAGTTTACGAATTGGCTATGGCGCTTGCGAATTAACAACATAGCTTAGCGTTCAATTGTGAGCTGTTCATCTAGCACCACCGACTCAGCCCCCTCGGATGACAAACGCCACTCAAAAGGAGAAATTTGTCCGTCACCGAGAAAGACTATTTGGGGCGTGGTTTCTTGTGTTTCATCACGCTTAGCGGAGTCATCGTCAGTCACGTTTTTGATTGGCTCACCCGCCACGGTAATCAATGACCTGACCCGCTCATCTAGTTCCAGCTGTTTTGCTAGCACACCTTCCTGAATAACTTGCCAACCCTGTGCACTTAACACATAAAAACGTCCGCGCTGGCCCGACCACCCAAGGCCAAGACTGCGGCCGCTGAAAACGGCTTCAGCTTTGGCACTTCGCAATGTGCCGAGCAGCTTAAAGCGCTGTTCTAGTAGCAGCGCTCCGCCATCTTTACCAGGCAAGGTCAGTGCGGCAACACCACTGAGTAAGCCGATAATAAAAACAACGACCAACAATTCAAGCAGTGAAAATCCGCGATTATTCCTGCCAGTTGACGATATCACTGGCAAGCTCCTCGCCACCTTCTTCTCCGTCTGAACCGGTTGAATACAAATCAAATGCACCATGCTCACCTGGCTGAATGTATATGTACGGATTACCCCAGGGATCTTCCGGAAGACGTTTTATATATCCATTACTGCGATAGCTTTTAGGTGATGGCCCAGTCTCAGGACGTTTTACGAGCGCCTGCAAGCCCTGATCAGTACTGGGATAAATATGATTGTCGAGCTTATACATATCTAGCGCCTGCTCTAATACAGATATATCAGCGCGCGCCTTCTCCACCATGGCCCGATCTTGGTTTTGCAGTACGTTTGGTGCCACTACTGCCACCAATAATCCCATAATGACAATAACAACCATGATCTCCAGCAGCGAGAAACCTGCCTGCTGCGCCACTCGCAAACTATTGCCAGTGGCGCTCTGACGAGCCTTTCTCTTACCTTTAGATACCAACATACCGGCAATACCTCCTAAAACTGTGTCAGATTATTTAACTGCAGTATTGGCAACATAATCGCCAATACAATTGATAAGACTACGCCGCCGAGCACCACAATTAAAAGGGGCTCAAACAAACTTACAAACATCTGAACCCGAGCTTGTAACTCGCGCTCCAAATTACTTGCTGCGCGCTGCGTCATGGCTTCCATTTCACCACTCGCCTCGCCGCTGGCGATCATATAAATCGCTAATGGTGGAAGTTGTGCTTCATCTTGCAGACAGCGACTAAAACTCTTGCCCTCACGCACCTGCTCGCGAACACTTGCCATGCTCTTTTTTAAATGTTCGTTTGCCAATGTGTCGCAAGCCACTTTCAAGGTCTCTAAAAAGGGCACACCAGATGACATCAAAATCGACAGGGTTCTGAGCATACGCGCCGAATCTAGTTCCAACATCAACAATCCCCAGAGGGGTAGTTTTAATATTGCCTTGTCGGCTTTAAGACGCCGACCGGGATCGCGCAGCCACCACTTGGCGCCGAAGGCAATGGCAACAATGGCAATCAGAATGTAGTACCAGTTAGCGGCCAAACCGTCGCTCAAGGTAATTAATATGCGCGTCAGCAGAGGTAATGCCTGGTCGTAATGCGCAAACTGCGCGGTCACTTTGGGCACAACATAAGTCATTAGCGCTGCAATGACCGACAGCGCTACAAACATTAATACCAGGGGGTACATCGCCGCCTGAACGATCACGCCACGCAGCTTTTGACTGTCTTCGGTATATTCCGCAAGCTGCTCAAGAATAAGCCCCAAATCACCGGACTTTTCACCCGAGCTAACCAGCGCCCGGAATACTGGATTAAACACCTGGGGGTGTTCATTTAGACCGTCGGCCAAAGAATGTCCTTCTAAAACCCGGGCTCGCAAATCCAACACGACACGTTTTAAATAGGCTTTCCGTGTGTGTTTCGCCGTCGCCGCCAAGGCTTCTTCAAGGGGTATACCAGACTGGATTAAGGTCGCAAGATGCCGCACGAACAGCGCCAAATCTGCAATACTCACCCGCGAGCGACCATAACTTCGACGCGCATTTTCAGCGCGGGTTTTTTCGCGTGTTTGTTTTACGTCGAGTGGAAATAATTGCTGGTCACGCAAGAGCTGACGCGCCTGACGACCGGAGTCAGCCTCAATAATGCCCTTCTTGTTGGCGCCACCAGAGTCAAGCGCGCGATACTCAAAGGCCGGCATCACCGCCCTCTCGCACGCTTCTCAACAATTCGTCTAAACTGGTTTGTCCCGCTAATACCAAGCGCCTACCCTCACCCATCAACGAAGGCATCTCGTTACCAACCTTGCGCAAAATATCTTGTTCGCTGGCACGGTTGTGGATTAACTCCGCCACTTCGCGGTCAACAACTAACAGCTCATAAACACCTTGCCGGCCTTTGTAACCGGTATGCTGGCACTCATCGCAACCGGCCGCATTGTAGGCCTTGCGCCCCTCTAAGGTCGGATCTCCCAGCAGGCGCGCTTCGGTTTTATCCAGCACGATTTCATGACGACAGTGCTGACACAATTTACGCACCAAACGCTGCGCCAGCACACCTTTTAAACTTGACGCAATCAGGTAGGGTTCTACCCCAATATCCACTAAGCGGGTGACCGCACCAACTGCGGTATTGGTATGCAAAGTCGATAGCACCATATGACCGGTCAACGACGCCTGCACTGCGATTTCTGCCGTCTCTTGGTCGCGCACTTCGCCGAGCATGACCACGTCAGGATCTTGGCGGAGGATGGCCCGCAGCCCCCGCGCAAAAGTCATACCCACTTTAGTATGAACCTGGGTTTGACCAATACCGTCAATGTCATACTCAACGGGATCTTCGACGGTGAGTATATTCCTGCGACGATCATTCAATGACATTAGACCCGCATAGAGCGTTGTCGTTTTACCGGAGCCCGTCGGACCGGTAACTAAGAGAATTCCGTTAGGTTGTTGCAGCAAATCTTTTAGGGTCTTTAGTGTTTTTTCTGGCATTCCCAGCTGATCAATATCGATCCGCGCCGCTTGTTTGTCTAAGAGTCGCATAACGACCCGCTCACCGTAATTGGACGGAATCGTCGACACCCGAATATCTACCGAACGTCCCGCAATTCGCAATGAGACACGGCCATCTTGAGGAACTCGTTTTTCCGCAATATCGAGTCGCGACATTACTTTAATTCGCGACACCAATAACGGCGCTAAACGCCGACTTGGGGTGAGCACTTCCTGCAAAATACCGTCAACGCGCAGTCGCACCGACATGGTTTTCTCGTAGGTTTCTATATGAATATCAGACGCGTCACGTTTGAGCGCTTCGCCAAATAAGGCGTTGATTAGGCGAATGACCGGCGCGTCATCCTGGGCGTCCAGCAAGTCTTGAGACTCGGGGATTTCTTCTGCAAGGCGGTCAAGATCAACCTCGCTGGAAATATCGCCCATCGCCGACATGGCATCGCCTTGTTGGCGCTGAAAGGTTTCATTAATTTTATCTTGCAACACTTTTTCGTCGCAAAGCTTGAGCGTTACGCTACCGGCTAACACACGCTGCACTTCTGCCACCGCGGACGACGGTGTCTCTTTGCAACACAGCAAATCAAAGCCACTTGTAGTCTCTTCGACTAAGACGCGATTACTGCGCGCAAAGGCGTAGCTCAGGGGCTGACTCATATTATTGTTCAGCCGGTGCCGGCGCTGCGTCTGAAGGCGGCGCTTTAATCATTTTCTTTTCAACCGCCTCTTCAGCCGGGGTCATCGGCGGCGGCATTGGTTTGCTTGGTAAAATACCTGCCGGAGAGGGGCCCATTCCGGCCCACTCAGGTAGAACCGCCAGATCTGTGAATGGGAATAAATTGATTCCCTGCTCAGCTTTTACCAGTTGCTCGGCGCGAATATAGTTATATTTGCGTGCACTCAGCTCTGACAACGTCACCTGATCGCGAACAATCGTTGGACGAATAAACACCATCAAATTAGTTTTAACCTTACTGGTATTATCAGAGCGGAATAGGCGGCCAAGGAGAGGGATATCGCCGAGCAATGGCACTTTAGCTGACTGCTCTTTTACTTGGTCATCAATTAAACCACCGAGCACAATGGTCTCTCCATCATTCACTAATACGGCGGTTTTGATGGTTCGCTTATTGGTGATGACGTCCGCCGCATCCGTTGATGGACTGAGCGACGATACCTCCTGCTCAATATTCAACTGAACCGCGTCCCCCTCGTTGATTTGTGGCGTAAACAATAGCTTTATACCGACTTCCTGACGGGTAATAGTCTGGAACGGGTTCGCATTGGTTGAACTTGCAGTCGAGCCGGTAACAACAGGAATCTCCTGCCCTACCAAGATGGATGCCTCTTCGTTGTCCAAGGTTAATAAGCTTGGCGTCGACAGAATATTAGACTCCGTATCACTCTCTAATGCCGTCAGCAGCGCGGCAAAACTGAACGCGCCATCTTTAACTTTACCTAAACCAAACGCGGCGCCTCTGATACCACTTGCTGCCGCCGCGGCAGCTTCCTCTCCCGCCAGTAAACTGATAATTCCCGGCGCGCTGCCGCTTCCGGAGGCGCCACCGCCGAAGTTGATTCCGCCAGCAGGCGTATTGCCCGATGAGTTGCCCCTAAACAACCATTGCACACCTAATTCTTTGGCGCGACTGTCTGACACCTCAATAATAATCGCTTCGACAAGGACTTGTGCGCGACGAATATCTAAATCCGCAATGACCGATTCTAGGTTGTCGATAATATGCGGACTACCTGACATCACGATTGAGTTAGTTTGATCGTGGGCTTCGATATTAATCATCGAAGTTTGACTATTATTCCCCGCTGCTTTACCAATCTCGTCGCCTTTAATCAGGGTATCGCTGATACTTTTGAGTACCGGTGCGAGATCTGCAGCCTTGGCATATTTCAAATAGCGCACACGAATATTGGACTGATTACTCACCTCGCTATCGAGGTCTTTGACTAGTCGGCGCAGGTAAGAACGCGAATCGTCATCGCCGAACAAAATTAAGGTATTGGTGCGAGGGTCCGCGGCAACCACGGGCTTCGCAGCCCCACGCTTGCGCGTTTGCTGAGACAAAACCTTGGTTAAGATTCGTTCAACTTCCTCAGCAGAGGAATGTTCTAGCACTACCGTTTCCATTAACTGGGTGTCAACGGAATTCACGGCATTCACAATCGACATTAAGCGCCGCACATTCGATTCACGATCAGTAATCAAAATAATGTTTGAATCTGCATAGCTCGTGA
Organism: Zhongshania aquimaris; assembly: GCF_019312595.1. Lineage (GTDB taxonomy): Bacteria > Pseudomonadota > Gammaproteobacteria > Pseudomonadales > Spongiibacteraceae > Spongiibacter > Spongiibacter aquimaris. The sequence goes on from NZ_JAHWDQ010000001.1 coordinate 503,025, forward strand.
TGACCCCGACCTTATTGTCGACCAAGGGACGTAAAGACTTCACTAATTCATCGGCATCGGCGTTTTGTAACTGCGCGATACGCGTGATAATTGATTCACTACGCCCCATTGAGGAGCGGTCTGATTGAACACTGATCCCTTCGATTTTAGCGGCCTGATTCGGAATAACCTTTAATATGCCATCACCCACTTCAATCGCTGAATAGCCTTCCACGCCAAGCTGCAGTAAAAAGATTTGGTAAAGCTCGTCAGCATCGAGTTTACGATGGCTCTCGACACTGATTTTGCCTTTAACCCGGCTATCAACCACGATAGTTTTACCGGTTAATTTTGCCACCGTGTTTATAAACTCGCCAATATCGACATTTTGCATATCGAGATCAAAACGTTCCGCGAATACACTGCCCGAGAGCAAGACAAACAGACCTAGGGCAAGACAGGATTTACGCAGTAGCAATTTCATATATCAAATCTTTTGGTGAGGATGGTGTCAGCACGTTGAACCAGAAGTTCAAAGGATGTGGTGGTTTGCATGAGCTTAAACAATTCTTGGGGTTGCAGATCTGCAACCGATTGGCCATTAACAGAGAGAACAACATCCCCCGGTTCCAATGAGAGCTGGTCAAATAATCGCTTGTCGCGCCCCGGCTTTACTTCATACCCGATCAAGCGTCCGTTCTCGTTTACCGGGGTCGCAGAGAAAAATCGAGCCAGCGTTAAGGGGCTGTTTTGAACCGTATCTCGGGCATCCCCAATGAGCTCCTGAATCTCCGGCTTGTTTAGGTTTACGGTGCCGTTGTCATCGGCACTAGGTGACGCAGCACTCGAAATGCCAGCCAATTGAGACTTTTTGTCGAGTTCAATTTTTTCCCGCTTGCGATTGTTCTCAATAATGATGTATTCAGAAAACACCCCAAGCAAACGAACTGAGCCAGGCACCTCAATTTTTTCACCCACACTGTAGGCCTTGGTCTTACTGCCGTGACGCAGTACCGCCACACCTCGCTCATCGCTACCGGCAACCAAGCCGATAACGGTAATTTTCAATGTGCTGCGACGCAAATCCTTTTCAGACTCGGTCGCAGCGACTGGGGTTACGGGCGGAGTACCAAATAAGGGCACAGCGAGTAGACTTTGAACATCGTAGGAAGACTCCCCCGACAGCGTTGCAGATAACGCGCCGTCGTCACTAACGATGACACCAGGAAGGGCTGGTCCTCGTAACCACGTCGAAATCTGCCAGCACAGACTTGCCAAGCAAGCCAATAATACTGCCCATAGGAGGATATTGACGTATACCGCTACGCGAGGTGGGAAAAACCTTATCAATGTCACAGAGCGTTCCACGTCTCAGACTTACCCCAAAAATACTGCGAAGCGCCGAATAGTAGACGAACAATATGACATTTTTCTTACGGAAGCTGCGGTGACAGCCCAAATTCCGCTTTTGTCGTCATAAAATTGTCGTACTAAATTAGCAGAACTAGCCCATTTCAGGACTGCGCATAATTGACTGCTATTTAAAAACACAGTTCTTTGCGTAGTCCGTTGCTTCATTCCCGGACCAATCTCCCTTGGCCTTTTTATCCATTCCGGCACACCAGGCATCACTACCGACTTCTGGAGCGCATGCCGACACTAGGTACGCTAAACTAAGTAGCACTAACAATTTTATTGTTTTCATAACGTTAACCTTAGCTATTAATCTATTCCAGAAGTGTAACAGAGGGCGGCCTGATCAGGCACAGTCTAAGCGCAATTTTCAACAAAAAGGCCAAGTTCGGTGCCTGAGCTAGTTCAAGCCGGTACCATATCAAAATCAAACTTACTTATGCCGCAATCTGGGCACTCCCAGTCTTCAGGCACGTCAGCCCACAATGTACCTGCTGGAATGCCATCATCTGGTAAACCCTCGGCCTCGTCATAAATAAAGCCACAGATAACACATTCCCACTTATTGAACTCACTCACACAAACCTCCTACTCGAAATAAGCTTGCCACATGCCCCTTACTATCGAGGCGCCAAATAATCAGCTGAGTATACTACTGGAAAAGCAATCGAAATATTAAGGAAATTCAATGATATGACTGTAATTAAAATTCGGTATCACCGCCACCAAAATCAAGCAACACCACCCAGTCCTCGCCATTTCGCTCCAGCGTTAGCGCCACATGCTCAGCTTCGTCTAAGCGCTCATACATTTCGGTTGGCGCGTCGCCGCTGCTTAAGTCCACCCCATCAAACGCACGCACTCTATCACCCGACTTCAAGCCGAGCGTGGTGAAGATCTTTTTATCGCGGCCGGGCGATAGGTAATACTCTCTCTTACCCTCTCTAGTTAGCGTTTTAACGTCTATTTCACCCAACAAAGACAACGGGCGATCATATAGACGACGACGATAATCCGACACCAAGGCTTGAATAGCCGCATCGCCTCTCAAATCTATAATACGCGGCCCCTGCTCCACCAATGCTACCGAACTGGTATTTAAAACTCGCAAATTGATACTGGCCGCCGACGGTTCTGCAAGTGACAGCAAGGCATAACTACCACAATGATCAAGCAATACGGCTTTATCGAGTAGCTTACTAAGTGACAAACACGGATGCAGAATGACATCGCCGGCGCGGATCTCTCGCTCATCGCCGTCAATACTCATCCTGACAAAGCCGCCACTGGCGTCCTCCCCCATCTTAAGTAGCTTTATTTGGGTGTAAAAGAATGGATCTTCGCCAAATAAATCCGCATTTTCAGCGTTAAAAATACGTTCCTCTTCAAGGCTGGCGCGCATGGACGGGAATTGCGACGCAATAATCGCCAGCATCAACACGGTGACGACGGCATAGCCCGCCGCTCGCAACACACTCACTACCACCACCCACCTCCGAATACGCCGTATTCAAACAAAACACCAACCTCAAGCCCAGAATCTAGAAAACTGGCCAAAATTGCCCAACTGATCAATTCAGCCATTTGCTCATGCTACGTTACAATAGCTCTTTATTGGCTGATCTAGAGCTTCGCTTAAGCAATGCAATTACATCTCGCCCCGATGGAGGGTGTCGTCAATGCGCGCATGCGCGCCCTGCTGACAGCCATCGGAGGCATTGATCGCTGTATCACCGAATTTGTGCGAATCACCGACCAGCTATTGCCCGCTAGAGTATTTCATCGTCTCTGCCCAGAACTAGATCACGGCTGCAAAACCCCTTCCGGAACACCTGTTTATATTCAACTGCTTGGCGGTGAGCCAGGTCCAATGGCAGAAAACGCTGCTCGCGCCGCAAGCTTAGGTGCTATCGGGATCGACACCAACTTCGGCTGTCCTGCAAAATGTGTCAATCGTCACCGCGGCGGCTCAGTACTGCTAGAAGAACCCGAGTTACTCTACCAGATCATTAAATCGATGCGCAGCGCTGTTCCAGCGTCTATTCCTGTGACTGCAAAAATCAGATTAGGTTTTAATGATGACAGCAAGCTAATAGACATTGTCAGCGCAATAAACGAAGCCGGAGCAAACGGCCTCACGATCCATGCTCGCACCAAGTCTGATGGCTACAAACCGCCTGCACACTGGCATCAACTCGCAAAACTACACGACTTCAACAGAATACCGCTTGTCGCAAATGGCGAAGTTTGGAGTCCCGACGATTACCAAGCTTGCAAACAACAAAGCGGCTGCAGTGATGTCATGCTCGGCCGCGGCCTGCTCGCTAGGCCCGACCTTGCGCTCGCGATTAAAACCCAGTCGCTTGGCAAAAAATACTATCGCGATGAATGGGCGAATATCTTACTGTTAGTTGAAGCACTTTTTAACGACAGCGTAGCATCATGTGCGCCACGCCATGTAGGTGGACCGATTAAGCAGTGGTTGGGATATTTACGTAGAGAGTATCCGCAAGCCCAGCAGCTATTCGACAAAATCAAACGCTTGAACAGCGCCGCGGATATCGCCTCGGCAATCAATGAACATCGCGACTATCATTTAATAGTCGCGGCTTAACCTAACCACCAACAAATTTCAAATCTACGCTTACGCCAAGGCTTTCTTTAGGTAGCTCAATTCGTCTAGCGCGCCTGAGTCAGTCTGAGAGAGAATAAATTTCTCAACCTTCCCGCCAACCAGCGGAATCTTTGCCTTGCAACGATGCGATACGCTGTATTCACAGCCATCGGCTGTCGCCAATAATGAGATACTGGCGCCTAATTGCACCGGTTGATTTTTAATTTCGATTTCCATACTCCCTTCCCAGCCGTTTTTTACCGACTGCCAGGTCTCAACGAACTTTAAGGTTTGCTTAGGATTAAAAATTTTTGCTAATACCGACGGAAGCTCCCGCACCACTTCTCTAACCATATGGATTTTAACGGTACCGCCGTCTTCCTCAATATCGCATTCGGCGCTTAACTCACCCAAAGCAATACTTCTATCGACCCGAAAATCGGGGTCACATAATACCGCCCAAACCTCATCCACACTTTTTGAAAATTTACATGTTACAGCCATGTCGCTTCCCCATCATCGTTATTGTTATCGCTCACCCTTGCTAGAGAGGGCTTACACGACAAATATTAGCCTATAACATTGTCGTACTCTATGTATTAAACGATACACAGAAACTATGACTCAAATATAAAGCGATACAAAATCATTCCCGCAACCATAGCTAATAAAAATATAAAGAAACCCGACACTCCCGTTAAGGTCGCTACCAAAGCTGGCGCAGGACACAATCCGCTCAAAGCCCAACCTATGCCAAACAACAAGGCGCCTAACAGCAATTTCCAGTCAATGTCTTTTCTAGTTGGCAGAGCAAACGCTTCCGCATACTTTGGCGCAGACATTTTAAACACAAAGAAAAATCCTGGCGTGACGACAAGCAAGGCAGCTCCCATCACCAGCGCCAAACTAGGATCCCAGCTACCGGCGACATCGAGAAAGTTCTGCACTTTAGCGGGATTAGCCATGCCCGATACGGTAATTCCGGCGCCAAATAAAGCGCCAGCTAGACCAATGAACCAAGGTTTCATACACCCTCTCCAAACAAGTGACGGATAACAAACACCGTCGCAGCACCACTAGCCATGAATACCGCCGTTGCGACTATCGATCGCTGCGAAAACCTTGAAATACCGCAAACGCCGTGCCCCGAAGTGCACCCTCCCCCCATACGTGTACCAATACCAACCAATAGGCCAGCCATAATTAATACGGGTGTACTTGCAATACTGCTAACGTCATCCAAGGCACCTGTTATGACAGATGCGATCAACGCACCAACAAATAAGCCCGCTAAAAATAGTAGACGCCAATTTCGCTCATCCTCAGCTTCTAATATAGCGCCAGCCACGATGCCTGATATGCCAGCGATCCGGCCAACGGACCACATCAGTACAAGCGCAGCTAAGCCAATCATCGCGCCACCGATAATTGCTGTCACAGGTGTAAAAGCCGTCTCTACAACCATACTGAAACCTCTTAAACTTTTCTAAGAACGCGGAATACAATCATGACATACCTTCCCCAATAGTAATCCCAAACTCACACTAAATATACCCCAAGGGGTATCCCTGGCACGATCAACAACATTTGCTAGATCGAGGCTAGAAACAAAACTCATAGAGTTGGTATTAAGGAAAACAAAAGCGTTGGGATAAACGCCATGTACTTATAGATAAGACTAGGGGTAGACGTACTACCCCATAAAAACAGCTCACTAAGCCCGCAAGGAACTCCTGGGCATCTCCGCACCAAGATGATGATGGCTTTTCGATAGCGCCCCAAGCTCTTCGGCTTCATAGTTCGCGAGTACTTCCGTGAGCTTGCGACTTATCGTTGTACTGGCTCTAATCATTTCAATTTTAGGCCAGGTCGCACGCTCACCCTCGGCAATAAAAAACTGCAACTCTTCGGGTGTTAATTCAGTGAGCAATTTACGCGGATCAAAAAACCGGTAGCGCGGAATGATATTAATATCACCCGTGTACTCCTGATTAATTACTGAGTAGACAATATTACTCACTCTGCGCACACGCGGCGAGTTTTTAAAGTACTTCCGCGCCATACTACTGCCAACTTTGGAGAACTCCTTAATACTCCTCCCGCCAAGCTGCCGAAGCGAATTCAGTAAGCCACTATTTTCGATTTTAGTATCGCGGACAGCCCACAACACGATGGGGTTTGTCTGACTGACAATAAAGTGATTCACGCCATACAGACGCGCCAGTCGCTTAGCAGGGAGGTCATCACTCAAGGAGCCATCAATCCAGCGGCGGGTCGCCAAATAAGGCTGGGGATGACCGTGCACATTTTTAGCTTCTAGCATCACCGGAGGGTAAATGCCGGGTATCGCGCAGGAGGCTAATACCGCCTTACGGATGTAAACGTTCGGCGATGCGATGGCGTTTAGCAACCGCGAAGTTTGATGAACGTCCGACGGAGAAATAGAGATGTTTATATGTCGACCCGTGCGCTCAAATGCCTCTTGGAAGGTAATATCTGGAATCAGTTTGGCAATTTTTTCTTTCAGCACTTGATGATTAATTCTGGGAGAAGACTTCGACATCCGGCCATTGGCAAGCTCCACCTCAGCCAACAGCAATTTGCCCAGATTTTCCGCCACCAAAAAGTCTTGTAACTCCTCATCGGTTCGGGTTCCCAGCACCGCTGCAATTAAGGAGCCGGCACTAGAACCGGAAATAACATCTGGCAGCAAATTTTGCTCTACCAATGCTTTTACGACACCGATATGGAAATTACCCAGTATCGCCCCACCGCTCAACATCAGCGCAGATTGGCCATAACATTTATTCGCGCGACGAAAAAAGTCCAAACGCTCTAGAAAGCTCGGAGAATCGGTATCTAATTTTGCCAAATGATCAAGGGCGTCACGAATACCATCAACGTAATCGTGGACAAGCTGCTTGGTACCAAACTTAGCCCGCGCATACAGAACTGGCTTACCCATACCGCCCATATTGCCGTGAATTCCCTCATTTAGGGTAAACAACAGGCCAATATTGTCATTGTTGTCACGGAAATAGCGCAGACGCTCTAGTCGCGAACGAATCGATGCATAATCATAAAGACTTGTTTTATCAATCTTTTTCCAATGCTCTCTACCCGAACAGCGATCGTGTTCCTTCGCTAGCGCTTTCCACTCCTCATAGCTGTTGGCAAGACGCAGTTTATTTTCGAGTTTTTTCACAATTCAACCTACTCGTTATTCCCAAAGGAAAGGACAGGGACTTCATTTACCCTTTACAACACTCTAACCAATCACCAAGACGCTGACCATAGGCATTTATCATTAATTTTCAAGCCGCCAAGTAATCCAACCACTTTCACAGTAGATCAAAGAACTTTGCTGTAAATATACTCCATATCTACGCAAGGTTTGCAGGTAGAGCTTATTCCCGCCAATAACTTAAACAGGCTTACAATGTGGTTCCCGATTACCGGCTTACCCGAGGAAACGATTGAAACGGCAATATCCCTCTCGGGATCCGCCCAACAAAGAATATTCGAAAACCCTAAGTGCCCGTAGGCGTAGTGGGTCTTAGGGCCGTATAAACCAACCGGATTCATACCCAGCATCATTCCAGCACTGTAGCGCATCGGCAATACAATAAGAGAGTGATCAAACTGAGGTTTGCCCATTTCACGCACCGCTCGGCTAACGGTCAGCGGCGTAAAAATTCTCTTTCCCTGCCATTCACCGCCCTGCAACAACATTTGGAAAAAGCGGCTCGCCTCCTCCGCTGTCGCGTATAAATTAGCAGACCCAATCTCGGCATTTAAAAATGCCTCACTATTAGAAATATCGACAACATCGGAAACACCAACACCGAGGATTTTTGTCAATTGTCGCTCAACCACCCCAATGTTTGGCAATCCAGTTGCGTAATTTCGAGCAACGTCAGCGTGATCCTTTGACTCCAACCCATATCGGAAATACTTCATTCCCATTGGCTTGCGAACGACTTCGTCCAGATACTCATTTAACGTCTTGCCGGTGACAACGCGGATCAATTCCGCCTGTATGAAGCCACCGGTAATGGCGTGATAGGCGAGCACTCGCCCATCATTATGCAAGGCTGGCTGCTTGCAAATCTGCCGGACAGCAGCCTCGTGATCAAAAAGCAGCTCAATTGGTACATCATCTGGAATTCCCGGCACGCCAGCTCGATGGGCTAAAAGCTGGTAAACCGTAATTAACGCCTTACCCTCCGCCGCAAATGCCGGAATGTAATGACTGACGGGATTCAATAAATCTATCAGACCATCTTCCGCCAGCTTGTGTATCAGCATTGCCGATACCGCCTTCGATGCAGAAAATAAGCAGACAGGCGTCTGTAAAGACGCCATTTTCGGCTGCGTGTGATTTGCCCCATCCGCGTAGCCTATAGAGCGATTCAAAATCACATCGCCGCCGCGCCTAAGACAAATACTTACCATTGGGTGCATACCGGACTGAAAAATGGATTCAGTGTGCCCCCAGAGTGCCTCGACATCCTCCTGCGAAATACCGTGTTTGGCGGCATCAACTTCTTTTGGGTCAATATCAACCAAGCCAGAAACATCTTCTGGAACCGAGATACCTCGAAAGACCAAATTTCGACAGTCGCGATACTGCTGCTTTAACCACATAGCCAAGCTCTTCAATAAAAAATCAGCCGGAACTTATAGCACGACCACGCACCGCACACTATGACACAAATGACATGGACGACTAACGTTATGGGTCACTCACAAGGCTGAGCAGCGATCGACATGTAGATATGCCGCGAAGAAGTAGGGCCAGCTGTATTACATTCAATGGCCTTTACATTCACCCCGACATGTTAAAGTACTTATCTCTAGACCGAACTGCCAGCTAGCAAACGCTAACCGGCACTCTCACTACATAAATCAACCAAATCAGTGGGGCGCCCATGTAAGTAGCCCTGGGCATAGTCAACGCCTAATGCCTGCAGCTGATCGAATACCGATTCCCGCTCGACAAACTCGGCAATCGTGCGCTTGCCTAGTACATGACTAATATCATTGATCGATCGCACCATGGCCTCATGCACCGGATTTTTATCCATATCGTGGACAAACAGACCATCTATTTTGACAAAGTCAACCGGAAGCTCCTGCAAGTAACCGAAAGACGACATACCGGTACCGAAATCATCTAAAGCGAACTTCCCACCCAATTCATGTACACGATGAATAAACCGAGTCACCACAGAAAAATTTGTAATTGCAACGGTTTCGGTAATTTCAAAACATATAATCTCTGGATTAACGTTGCCCCTGCACAAACAACGATAAACAAACTCGAGAAATGACTCCTGACACAAAGACTGACCAGAAATATTGATCGAATACATCACATCGCGATTATTCAAATCTGAATTGCGTTGCAGGTAACTAAAAAAATGCTTAATTACCCATCGATCAATTTGAGGCATTAAACCAAAGCGTTCAGCGGCCGGCATAAATTGCCCAGGTCTCAGCATCTCGCCGTTATAGCGCATACGAACGAGAATTTCGTTATAGATAGTTGTGCGGTTTGACTGGTCAACCAGGGGCATTATCCGCTCGGTCACCAAACTAAAGTCATCTGCCGCGAGAGCCTTATTAATACGATGCACCCAGTCCATATCATCGTGTAAACGACTGAGTTTTTTATCGCTTTTGTCATACATATGGACTCGACCTCGGCCATTTTCCTTCGCCGAATACATCGCCACGTCCGCCTGACTCATCACACTTTCTCTATCAGAAGTGTGCTCATCAACTAGGACCACACCGATACTGATAGAAGCCTTATGCGATATTCCACTCCAGACGAAGGACATACGCTTAATAGCCTTAACGAGACGATTTGCCACCGAGCGTGCTTCAAAAGCATCCACATTGCTTAACAACACACCGAACTCGTCACCACCTAAACGACAGAGCATATCGCCAATAAACAACTCCGTTTTAAGCGCATCGGCAATCACTTTAATTAAATTATCGCCTGCACCATGGCCGCTGGTATCGTTTATCAACTTAAACTGGTCGATATCTATATACAGCAATGCATGCGTGCGTGAACTGGTTGATGCATCATTGACCAAATTTGCCAAACGACGCTCAAATTCCTGCCTACCCATCAACTCTGTCAACGGATCTAAATGGCTCTCACCATCGCCGTAATGCACCGCTAAGGCCTGCTCATCGCTTATTAACAGACTACGTCCAGCTATCTCACCAGCATCATCAACTATATCTTTTATAACAATCTTATACTGATTATCTTTGGTATGCGGCAGTACAACTCGACAATCCTTTAAATCACCATCGCTGCAACGGAGCAAATCGGCCAACGCCCTTTCGCCATCGCAAACAATGAATGGCAAAAAATCCGCAAGGGGATTACCTTGCTGATATTCATACTCACTAAGAGATATAGCTGCTGCATTTGCGTAGATAACTCGACCACAAAGGTCCACACACACCAGTTTTTGCTCTAGACTTTTTAGTATCCAGCTTGAATCAAATTCGCGGATTTCAGAAAAATTCATACTTACTCAGCCAAGGGAATTGTAAAATAGAATGTTGATCCCTTGCCCAGCTCAGACTCCAACCAAATTTTACCCCCGTGCCAACGGACAATTTTTTCACAGATGGCTAAACCAACACCTGAATCCCCCGCTACCTCGTCTCCCGTATTACGATGAAACAGATTAAACAAACCACTGTGATTCTCAGGACTAATGCCAACGCCGGTATCGCTAACGGAAAAAAGCCAATTGCGTTCATGCGTCATGGCATTGATATAAATTTCAGGTTCGCGATCTTTGGTATAACGAATCGCATTACTAATAAGGTTTTTAAATAACTGCATAAGCTGGCGCCGACACCCAAACACTGTCGGCAGCGTCTCACAGTGAAGATTGGCATGACTTGACTGAAATGCGCTATCCAAGTCGACCAAAACCTCAGTAACTATCGCATTGCAATCTACCAGTTCTCTGCTTTCGTTAAATCGCCCTACCGACGTCAATGCAACCAGTTTATTCAAAGCCGATTGCATCGCGTAAACATTTTCCCTCACCTCTAAAAAGTCCTCCGCCAAACTTGGCGGCGTCAAATCCTGCGCCTTACCCCCTATTCTTCGCATGGCTGACACCACGCTATTCAAGGGCATTTGCAGGTCTCTCGCGGCTAAATGAGAGAGCTGTTCAATCTCATTCACTAGACCAATCAACTGATGACGACTGCGCGCCAACGCCACCAAATCCCGATATGAGGACAACGCGGTGTAAATTACCGAGAACAAACGATCTTGAGTAAGCTCCGTTTTAGCTCGATAGTCGTTGATGTCGTAAACCTTTAAAACACGACGCTCCGGTGCCAAGCCAGGCTGACCGGTACGCAATATAATTCTAACAAAATGATTACCTAATTCTTGGCGAATATAGCGAGCCACTTCTAAACCCGCGTCATCTGTTTCCATCACAACGTCGAGCAATACAATCGCAGTATCCGGATTTTCTTGAATCAACTTTCGCGCCTGCTGACCGGAATAGGCACTGACAAACTCCAAATGACGGCCACCGAAGTTGAAATCATGGAGTGCCAACCGGGTAACCACATGAATCTCTTCTTCGTCATCTACAATAAGAACTTTCCACGTCGTGTTTTCTACACTCGAGTTCTGGTTAAGCATGACGCTATGTTCATTGGCTAGAATTAAATCGTCATTATCAGCCATTTTATTGGGAACCTTATTATTTGTATCTGTCATTTTTGGCAGCTCTCTAACAAAGCGATAGTTTCGTGCGCTATGGCTACGTTTTTGACGAAAAGCTCAATCATCTCGATATCAGGCACTGAAAATGTATCCTTAGCCGAGAGGTAAAGCAATTGCTCTAAGCCAGATTTAGTGACGTAGTAACTCAACCAATAGTTTTCGCCGTAACTACTTTTCTTGTTTTTCAATACATAGCGAATCCGCTCGACAACCTCGCTACAGAATATCGAGATGTCAACGTCACCGTAACAATCTTTAAATTTTCCAGTGCCAGCAAGTATGTGCAAATTCTCCATTTCCGGATGAGCGAGAAGGCCGGATGTATTAATTAGCACCGCGTCATTATCTAAATATAAAAGCGAAGTTAGTTGCTCCAAAACACCCTGTGAAAACTGAGAAATATCTCTTTCGTCAAATATCGTCGCTGACGCAGAAATTACTTTCATGAGGCCCTTTCTATTTTGCTCCAGGGCGTATAAATCCGCGTAGGATCGCAGGCTTGTGTAAACAGCGGAAAAAAGCTTTTGTCTGGTTAATTCAGTCTTCTCTTTGTAATCGTTAATATCATACTGCGTAATCACTTCCTGCTCCGGCGACTGCCCCGGCTGACCTGTTCGCAAAATAATTCTAACGAGCTTGTTCTTCAATTCACGTCTAATAAAATGAACAAGATCTAATCCAGCTCGATCTGTCTCCATGACGACATCGAGTAAAATAACAGCGATATCTTTATGCCCTCGCAAAATAGTGCGCGCTTCCGCGCCAGAATAGGCACTAATAAATTCCAAGCCTTGACCATCAATTTCAAAACCGTCAAGTGCCAAGTGTGTTACTGAATGAACCACTTCTTCGTCGTCAACAATGAGCAGTTTCCAAGGTTTAGCATGCTGACCGATAGAGTTTGTTATTGGTTCTTCAGCAAGACACAACTGATCGCTACCATGGTCAACTATTTTCTCTTCAGAATTACTCATAAGATGTTACCTTACCGACATCCCTAGGAAGAAATAAACTAAATGTAGTTCCTTTACCTTCGTCACTTTGAATCTCAATATTTCCACATAACTGTTGTGTCACTAGATTGTAGACAATATGTAAGCCTAAACCGCTGCCACCTCCGCTGCGGTTTGTGGTGAAAAACGGGTCCCACACTCGACTAATATTTTCGACAGAAATACCTTTACCGTCATCACTAAATTGAATACAAACATCGCCAGCTTCACCTTCACTGACCTGAAGACGAAGCGTGCCTTCACTATCTTTGTCATACGCATGTACAATCGCATTCATCACTAAATTTGTGATGATTTGTGAGATCGCGCCGGGATATGATTGAATTCCCAAATCACTGGGACAATCAAACTCGCACTTTAATTTTGTCATTCTCAGCTGCGGATTTAAGCTAAGCAACACTTGATCTAAATAGTCCTTCAAAATGATGAGGCGAACTTCGCTATTACTTTGGTCCACAGCAACTTGCTTAAAGCTCTGGATAAGATTCGCTGCACGATTCAAATTACTCATAATAATATTCGCTGCTGAGGTCGCCTGCTCTATATATTGCAGCAATGCTGAGTTTGTGAGCTCACCTTTCTTATATTTCTCACTGACACTACGGGTGCTTTCCAACAAAGTAGAAGACGCAGTTACCCCGACCCCCACAGGCGTATTAATCTCATGGGCAACACCGGCAACCAACGCTCCGAGTGACGCCATTTTCTCGTTATTAATTAGTTTCTGCTGAGTAGATTTTAAACGCTGCAATGCGCTGCTCAATTCACGATTGCTAATGTCGACTTCACGCACTCGAACTTCTAGTTCACGACGCGCTTTAACAATCTCTTGATTTCGGCTTTCGATCCCCTCAATCATGCCGTTAAAGTCTTGTGACAGCACACCAAGGGCGTCATCACTTTTAACATCGGCGCGCAAAGAGTAATCCCGGCTTTCCGTCACCATTTTTATTACATCAAGCAGACTGTAAACGGGGGCCATCATTTTTCGCGAAGCGATGGTCGATAGCCGCCACGCCACCACCAACAAAACACCCAAAACCAGCACCCACCACGCGCTTATTTCAATGTATGACACGAGGCTTCGATAGTTTGGCTTTATTAGTAATTGCATGGGATTAAGATCACCGTCCGCATCAAGAAATTCTAGCGTTTTTTGGTAATCTGCTTTTTCGACTTGATATTGGGAACTGCAGTATGGCCCATTGAGCTTACTCTCATAGCGACTTAGCAACACACCATTGCTGTACACACAAATAGCAGCGATTTCGCGATCAAATTCTAATTTGGGGATTTCGATGGCGTTATCTCTGACGCCATTACTTTGACGCAATAATTCGCCAATTAGCACACCATAATTATCAAAATGGTCGTCCTGGCGATCATTGCCATCAATCAGGCGGCCCAAAATAAGCACAGCGATGCAGCACACCAGAGTATTGGCAACAAAAAACACCATAAGCCTTCTTTCAAAGGGCATCGTGTTATTCGCTTGATTCAACACGAATGTATGTCCAATTCATCTTATCCCCGTCCTCCAGCGCTTTAATTCCTGCTGTTTCGGCATGGATACTGACCTGCCGTCCCTGAACTTAAAAGTCTATCGACAGACTTTACCGTTAATATACGTAAGGAATGAATAGTGTGATCTACTTACTGAAATACGTTAGCTTTGCTTCGATATTGCAACTAAATGTCACAAAATGAGCGACAACAGGAGAGAACCGCCGCAGAAATGAGCGGCGTAGTGTTGAATAAATATAGCCGCTTATTCGCGATTAAATTCGCCCATCGCCGGTTTACCATAGTCCGGCTACTGTAGATAGAAGTCGACGCGGTCATCCTGGAAGATATCTGCACCCGGCGCCAATAGCTCCATATATCGATCAAAGTACAAGAATTGCTTCAGTAGCATGGTAAATGCGCGCGGGAAGCGAATACCGTATTTCCGCGCAATACTTCCCAGCTCACTGAGCATTGAGTTGATACCATCGCCCTGACGATTCTCCAGTACTAGCTTGGGATCTAAGGCATTTAAGCCCTCAAATAAGTTCTGAATATCGCGTGTGAGCGAGTTCACGTCCACTTTGTCTCGCGTTATACCCACACTTACCATGGATTCCGCCATAAGGCGGTAATTTTGCTCACTGATGGCCATAAACAAACTAAAAATGGCCTGCCACGCCTCCGGCTGTATTCGGCCAACCATACCGAAATCGATAAAGCCAACCTTGCCATCGTCCAAAATCATCAAATTGCCGCTATGCAAATCGGCGTGAAAGAACGGGCACTGGGTCAAACTCGCAAACCAGGTATTCAGAGCATTAAACAAACTACTTGCGGGATCGAAATTACCCTCAGTCATTGCTAGCTTATTGGTAAGAGCAACGCCGTAAAAGCGCTCCATGGTCAGCACTTTCGCGCCAGAGGCGTTGGTGTAGGGCTTTGGCGCCTTCACCAGCTTATTGTCGCTATCGACAAGAAATTTCCTAAAGACCCTGAGGTTGTCCGCCTCTTTTAAGAAATCACACTCATCAATCATGGATTGATACATTTCTTCGACCAGCCCCGCCACCGCATCTTTATCCGTGTTGGGAAGGATAAGCTCAAACAGCCGAATCAACAGATAAACGGCATTCATATCCGTGGTCAAAATAGCGTGAACACCTGGCTTTTGGACCTTTACCACAACATCTTCGCCGCTCAGCAATTTCGCAGCATGTACCTGCGCAATAGACGCCGATGCCAAGGCCGATTCCTCAAACTCAGCGAAAACAGCCGAGATAGGCCGCCCCAGGTCTTGCTCAACAATTTGCCGGATTTTACTAAATGGCAGCGACGGCGTTTGATCTAGACAATGCTGAAACTCGTCGACATATTCTTTGGGGAAAATAGAAGGTGAACTCGCGATAAACTGACCAAACTTGATATAGGTTGCGCCCAGCGATTCAAATAGCTCTCGCAATTCAGCTGGGGTGGGCTGGCGCCGCTGCAGCAACCATTTTAACGCGCGAGGATAAACCGCTAGCGTAGTCTGCAAAATTCGCCACGATCCTCTTACGCCAAATTCGGCCATACTGATTCTGCGACCCGACGTGTCGGTCGCAGCACTCAATCCCCGCGCTTTTGACGCAGCGAGTAAAACCCTTTCCTTCACGCGCACAGAGATGCTATTAGCCATATTAATCTTTTCCCAAAATTGCGAATTACATTACAAACGATGCTCCAAAAAAGCTCTGAAGCAATACTCAGGCCGTTTTCCACGCTCAGAAATTACGCCATTGTAATCAGTGTTCACCTGTCACTAGGTTACACTATCATTACCATTACAAGCCGTCCGCACCCATAATAACAAGGAGATGTTCTCTTATGCAGAATACCGCAATTATATGTCAGGAAGAGCCAGTTCCGAGCCAAATTGGCGAACAAATTACCAATGAACAATGCTCTAAATTAGACGAGAAGAACTACCTGATCGCTGGCGAAAATATTGCACTTCCGGTCAAAGTAGGTGCCGCCGCGATGTTGATGAATATCTTTGTGGTTGATGCCAAAAAAGCACAAGCCCTCATTGCCGACAGTGGTTTCAAGGTCGTTGAAATATGGCCCGGCAAGGCATTAATGCAATTACTCGGGGTCGACTATCAACAAAACGACCTAGGTGACTACAACGAGGCAGCTATCGTCTTCCCCGTCACTACGCCAGGCGAATGCAAGCCGCTTCCCGTGGTAGGAAGCATTTGGCGGATGATCAGGGGCTCACTAAACAATTATGTGTACCGTATGCCCGTGAATCAAAGTTTCACTACCCACGCAGGGCGCTTTATTTGGGGATTTCCAAAATGGGTATGTGATGTCGACATCCAATTTGGGCAAAAGGCGGCATCGGCAACATTTAAGGATGACGGCGAACTCGTATTTGGCATTAAATCTGCGACCGGTGGTACAAGCGTGGCTAAACCTCAGGCGGCGCCCTCTTTAGCAATTCGCGACGGTATGGCGTGGAAAACCATTGGCACAACTGAGGGTGAAGGCTTAACCTTTAAACTTGGCGGTGACAAACCTGAAATTGGTGAGCGCCACCCTCTCGCTTTGCAGCTAAGAGAGCTAGGCCTGCCAAAAAAGCCAATGTGCACCATCTCTATGACAAAAACAAAAATGCAATTTGAGGGCCCAGAAGCGGTCAAAATTGGCACGCCCTTCTCGTCGTAAGCTGCGGCGCAGTATGCCTTAGCCTCCAGCGACGCCTGCAAGCAATCCGCTCTGAGCAATGCCGTCAAATAAGAACTGCATCGCCAGAGCACAAAGCAACACACCAAATACACGACTAATCATGTGCATGCCGGTAACACCCAACCAGTTTTGTAAACGGCTGGCGAGCAATAAAGAAATCAAGGTCATTGCCAAGACTAGGCTAAGTGAAAGAATAACCGCAGTCTGCTCGAGAAAATTGCCATCGGCATGAGCCATTAACAGGATTACCGCCCCAATCGCACCGGGCCCCGCAATCAACGGCGTAGCTAAGGGAAACACAGCGATATCGCTGCGCTCTTCCGCCTCTAAGTCTTCGTCGGTCGTCGTGGTGGTGGCGCCACTGCCTTTCACCGTGACCAAATCAATACCAATCAACAACAGCAATACGCCGCCCGCTGCCCGCAGGGCCGCCAGCGAAATCCCCATGGCATTTAAAATAAATTCTCCAAGCAAGGCGAACGCAAATAAAATAGCGCCGGCGATCACCACTGCCCGCAGCGCTGTGTTACGCCTTTTCTTTGCCGATAAACTACCGGTCAACGCTGCAAACATGGCCGCTACATCAATGGGACCAATGGTCGCAAAGAAGGTAGCGAGCGACACACTAAACGCTTCGATCAAAGCGCTATCTAAAGACATTAGCTCACCCTTTGGCTGGCAATTGCCGACGCGGCCTCGGCAATAAGTGCGGGACCTCGATAAATAAAGCCAGTGTAAATTTGTACTAGCGATGCACCGGCGGCAATTTTCTCAGCAGCAGACTCGCCGTCACAGATGCCGCCCACGCCGATAATCGGTAAACGTCCCTGCAGTGCATCTGCCAAAATACGAACGACGGTTGTCGAACTATCTCGAACTGGCTTACCGCTTAAACCACCTATCTCTTCGCCATGCGGCAAACCTGCCACAGCGTCACGCGCGATGGTGGTATTCGTTGCAATAACGCCGTCAATACCCTGCTCGACAAACACCTCAGCAACACGACGGATATCATCTTCCGCCATATCTGGCGCTATTTTAACCGCCATTGGCACGTAGCGACCGTGCTTCTCGGCCAACGCAAGCTGCGCTTTTTTTAAGGCTGCAAGTAAATCGATCAAAGGTTTACCGAACTGCAAATCACGTAGGCCGGGTGTATTGGGTGAGGACAAGTTCACCGTGACATAACTTGCATGAGGATAGACCGCGCGTAAACCAATCAAATAATCATCAACCGCTTGCTCGGCTGGCGTGTCTTTATTCTTACCAATATTAATACCCAGAACCCCTTTGAACCCAGCCGTTTCAATTTGGCTAAGTAAATTATCCAGGCCCAAATTATTAAAACCCATACGATTAATAATGGCTTCCGCTTCCGGCAGCCGGAATAGGCGCGGTTGAGGGTTTCCAGGTTGCGCTTTGGGTGTGACTGTACCAACTTCGATGAAACCAAAACCCAAGGCCGCCAATCCGTTGATATGTTTTGCGTCCTTATCTAAACCCGCCGCTAAACCGACCGAGTTTGGGAACTCAATCCCCATGACAGTCTTCGGCGACAACACCATTGGCTTTGCAATCAAGCGGCTCAAACCCAGTTTTTGAATTAGAGACACCGAGGTCAGCGAAAGATGGTGCGAGGTTTCCGTGGGAAAACAAAATAACAAACGGCGCAGCAAAGAATACATGGTAGACAACCTTGACTTAGAAACAGCAGGATACCGAAAAGCACAGGATGGCAAAAGCATTGTCGGCCGGCGAACGCCGGCCTCAGAGTTTAGGCAGAGGTGTGTAATCCACACTCACGATTTTCCGCCACCTTGGTCGGGTCAAAATAATGTTTAGCAGACGGCAACTTGTGCTCGGCCATAAACGCTGACACATCGGTCTCATTCCAATAAAAAATGGGCGCCACTTTTAATATACCGCGACCATCCCAAGACAAAATATCTAAATTCTGCCGGAATGCAGTTTCCTCTTTGCGAATTCCTGTCACCCAAATTTTGGGAGCCAAATCAGCGAAAGCGCGATTAAACGGCTCAAGCTTAACCTGCCTAGTAAACTCTTTGTGCAAATCGGGATTATCATCTGGGTGCGGAATGCCACCCATGATCGCGTTGCGATGTTCAGCAGTGATTTCTGGAATATACAATTTCAAATTAGGTTTGAGCAATTTGATTAACTGCTCTGCGACCCGATAGGTATCAGGCACATTGTAACCGCTATCAGCCCAAACCACTGGCATGTCGGGCGCAGTATCGGTAATGAGCTTTAACATTACCGCTGCGTTGGGAGCAAAACTCGTCGAGCCCATTATCGGTTCACCAAGGGATACCGCCCACCGAATGATATCGGCAGCCGACTTATGGCGAAGCTCCGCGTTTAATGCATCTAGGTCGAGATCTTTCATTTTCTTCGATTCAGTACTAATCCGGGCGGCAACTGTAGCACAAGATAGCCAAAAATAAGAATAAATTCTTTAAAATCATACGCTTATAACTTAAGCATATATTGTTATAACAATTTAAACACTTATTACGACCTCTCCTTAGGAGCTACTCCAAGGGCAAGTACACGATAAGCACTTAGCGTCAGAACGACGCTAAGTGAAAGCCATTTTGCTATGAATAGTCCTGCAGACTTTTCGAGACCACCTCATACACATCGCTGGACAGCTCTGGCTCCGCCAAGACACGCTGCAATTCAGCGCGCATTAACTGCTGAGCCGCAGGCAAGTATTTGCGCCACTTGGTTAGCGGCACTAACAAGCGCGATGCAATTTGTGGATTGCTGCGATTAAGCACCAACACTTGGTCAGCCAAAAAGCGATATCCCGCACCGTCTTCACGATGGAAATTAACGCCGTTTTGACCACAGAAAGCGCCAATCAAAGCCCGTACTTTATTTGGATTACGAATATCAAACGCCGGATGCGACATCAAGCCCTGCACAGTTTCCAAGGTTCCTGCCAAACGACACATTGCCTGCACTTGGAACCACTGGTTTATCACTAAGGGTTCGTGCTGCCACTGCTGATAAAAACGCTGCAATGCCTTAGCCTTGTACTCAGACTCACTATTCACTATATACGTCAGTGCCGCCAAACGATCCGTCATATTGGCGCTACTTTCAAACTGTTGAATTGCCAGGGCGATAAACTGTTCTTCCTCAAGCAACATCAAATACGCGAGCGCGGTATTCTTTAAACTCCGGCGGGCAATTTGCTCGGCGTTGGCAGCGTAGGCTTCATCACTTTCACAGCGCGAATAGCAAGCGCTCAATTCGCCTTTCAATGCTTGCGCCAAAACTTTGCGCAAGGCTTCACGGGCCTGATGAATACCTTGAACATCGACGGGATGAATAATCTCTGCCAAATAAGCCTCTGAAGGCAGCTGCAACATAAGCGCCACCATTGCCGCATCTAAAGACGTGTCTGCCAGTAGCTCGCGACAGGCATTGATATACTCAGCATCAGGGGAAACATTCTGGCCCGCCGCTAGCGCGCTTATCGCGCGTTTAATTTCCGCCAAGCCTAACTGCTGGCTGGCATCCCAGCGACAAAAACCATCGCTATCGCTCCGCATAAGACGCAGTAATTGGTCACGGCTATAATCAAAATCCAGTTTCACCGGCGCGGAAAAGCCGCGCAATAAGCTGGGCACCGGCTCCTCTTTGATATTATTAAATACAAACTGCTGTTCTGGCTGGCTGACGCTCAACACTAATTCGGTATTGTCTGCTGACTCGGTATTTATTTCAGCATCGGCTAACTGCAACGGCAGCTGCCCCGCATCACCAATCAAGGCAACAGCAAGGGGAATATGAAACGGTGCCTTCTCGGTCTGCCCCGGAGTTGGTGGGCACGACTGCTTGACCGCCAAGGTGTATGTCTGCGCTCGCTTATCGTAACTACCGCTAACTTCCAAGCGCGGCGTACCCGCTTGAGAATACCAATTACGAAATTGCCTTAGATCAATACCGCTGGCATCTTCCATTGCCAGCACAAAATCCTCACAGGTTACTGCTTGACCGTCGTGGCGCTCAAAATACAGATCACTACCCTTGCGGAACAATTCTGGCCCCAACAAAGTATGAATCATGCGCACAACTTCGGCGCCCTTTTCATAGACCGTCACGGTATAGAAGTTAGAAATTTCTATGAAAGAGTCTGGCCGGATGGGGTGCGCCATGGGGCCGGCATCTTCGGCAAATTGTGCTGTGCGCAACAGGGTGACATCTTCGACCCGCTTAACCGTTGGCGAACCCATATCAGACGAAAACTCGGCATCGCGAAAAACCGTGAACCCTTCCTTTAAACTCAGCTGAAACCAATCTCGACAGGTAACACGATTACCCGACCAATTATGAAAATATTCGTGGGCAACAACGCCTTCAACGCGCTGGAAGCCGGCGTCGGTAGTTGTTTCGGGTTTTGCCAAGACACAGGAGGTATTGAAAATATTTAGGCTTTTGTTTTCCATTGCCCCCATATTAAAATCGTCAACCGCAACAATATTAAAAATATCTAAATCGTACTCACGACCATATACCTCTTCGTCCCAGCGCATCGCATTTTTTAAAGACAGCATCGCGTGATCGCATTTATCGAGATCTTTTTCTTCGACGTAGATTTTTAAATCCACGCCGCGGCCACTGCTAGTAATAAACTGATCTTCCACTACCGATAATTTACCGGCGACTAAGGCAAACAAATACGCGGGCTTGGGAAATGGATCCTGCCACACGGTTTTATGGAAACCGTCGGCCAGTATTTCGGTCGCTACGAGGTTGCCGTTTGACAGCAAAACAGGGTAGCGAGACTGATCAGCAACAATCTCTACGGTAAACACCGACATCACATCGGGGCGGTCTAGGTAATAAGTTATTTTTCTAAAGCCCTCTGCCTCACACTGAGTGCAAAACATACCGCTAGACTTATATAGCCCTTCAAGAGAGGTGTTGTCTTGTGGGCGAAGTCGGGTTTCGCAGCTCAAACTAAACGCCGCCGGCACCTTGGCAATACTGAGCTGTTCGCCGCTCTGCGACCACTCACTCGGGGCTAATTCGCGGCCATCGATCGACAAGGAAACAAGTTCCAGCTCGGTGCCATGTAGCTGCAAAGGTGCATCTTGCGAGTCAGATTCGGGATTGCGTCTCAGCTCAAGTACCGAGCGCACAATGCTGTTGGTTTCACCTAATTCGAACTTCAGCGTAGTGCTATCGATTAAGAATTCGGGAACACGATAATCACTTAAAAAGATGGTGCAAGGCTGCGCGTCGCGCATGAAACAACTCCTGAATCACAATGATTCACTGCTTAGTTCAATGTGGTATCCGGCGTACTTACGAATATTAATCACACCAGTGTCAAAAATCAGATACTGCCCTTTTATGCCCATCAAGGTCCCTTCGACTAAAGGGTCTTTGTCCAGATTGAAGGACTTAACTTTTAATGGGTATGTTTCAACCGGAAAACGAATATGCTGCACGGGAATATCGGTAATTGGCTGAATCGCCTGCAGACCATAGCGCTCTTGCAGCTCTGCAATACCTGGCTGGCAGAGCGCGCTAAGTTCGTCGCGACGCGCAGCCAAATCCACCTCGCTCGGCGCGCCTTTTAACATTGCCTGCCAACTGGTTTTGTCGGCGACATGGGCTTTAAATAAGGTTTCTACCAAGCCCGACTGCAGACGATTACTCACCCGAAATATGGGCAGGGCCGCGACCGCCCCCTGATCAATCCAGCGAGTCGGCACTTGAGTGCCGCGTGTGATGCCAACTTTGACACCCGACGAATTCGCCAAATAGACAATGTGATCAATCAAGCAGTGGCTTTCGCCCCACTCTGGCTCCCTGCAGGTCCCTTCAAAATAATGGCATTTCTCGGGGCTAACAATACAGCTATCACACTGTGCCAGTCGCTGAAAACAAGGATAGCAATAGCCTTGATTGAAACTCTTTTTGGTTAAACGTCCGCAGTGCAAACAATTAATTTGTTGGCGAAATTCCATACGCACAGTACTGCCAATTAAGGCATTTATCTCACGCAGCTCATCGCCTATGGGCATGCTGTACATCGCCAAGTCATCGACCAAGCTGGTTTTCATTTTTGCTACTGGGCCGACCAAACTAGAAAGGCTCATTAATTACTCCGCCCACTTCAAAACTTGATCTTGACCTGCTTCGTCGTGGCTGTGGTCATCGCCACAAACTTCGCCCTCAGCTTTGCTACCGCGATCTATAAAACCGACCCGCTCACTCTCTGCATTCACTTTTAAATCGTAGGCGATGACGCCAGCCATGCAGTGCTCACGCTGTTCGACTGTTAACACCCGCCCATCAGGCCATTTACCAATTTCCACAGCGCGCTTCAGGCCTTCGTAAATCGCCGGGGTAATATTGTCGACTAACTGTTCAAAATCCATCACAACTCTCACTATCGTCGCTCACCACAATGAAAAAGTGGCCGGCGATTATATACCAAAATTCACACCACTTTGCGGTCGAGTAGCGCTGCGGCCAAGCCTAATACGATACCTAACAGAAGGCCGCTAACGTGGGCAGTATTAGCAACGGCACCCACCCCTAACAACTCAGTAAAACCAGCGATACAAAGCAATAGCCACACGATCATCACCACCGCAACACCATTAGCCAACGGGAAGGCTTGCGCAGGCCGGCAACGATTCCAGATCACGATATAGCCCAACAAGCCATAAATCACGCCAGACATACCACCAAATAAAGAGACGCTACTGATCGCCTGGGCAATATTAGAACCCGCCGCAACCAGCACAAAGAGACCCAAAATACGGACCCTACCCTGGCGACGCTCTATCATCCCGCCGAGCTCCCACAACCAGAGACTATTAAATACAATATGCATAAGGCCAAAATGCAAAAACGCTGGGGTAATTACTCGCCACAACTGCCCTACCGGCCAATCACCGCGCAATCCGCCGTCAACAATATAGAGCTGATAAAAACTAAGATACGGCAGATATTGATAATTGCGGTCAAGCACCGGCAACAGAGCACCTAGCAAGCTCAACACCAGCAAGATCGCCACTACCGGCACGCTGAAAAATCGACGATACCACTGGTCACGTACAGGACTTGGCACCCGCTCGAATGTCACCGACGCCAATTCTGGATCGCCAGCTTGGATACGTTCGAAAAGCGCTTTAGCCTGAGCAGCATGATGCTCTGAACCAACCCACACCACCTGCATACCTCGCTCTTCGGCGATACGATGTGGAACTGAGCTCTGCCAAAGCAGCAAGGAGAATTTCTCTAAGTCTGTACTTAAGGGTAACCGCAAACTCACTATTTCAGTCATCGGACTCCTCTTTACCGATATGCGCTCCCCACCCAAGTTTATCGCGGCAACTTGCATAAAAGCTGTGATCCAAGGGGTGCACCAAACGTAATTTATGCGGCTTTTTACGCACGTAGATAACATCGCCAGGTTGAGATGTTATTTTTACTTGGCCATCGCAGGTCACCGGCGGGTGCACGATATTACTCCGACCAACCACCATCTTAATTTCACTTTTTCCGTCAATCACAATCGGACGGCTACTTAGGGTATGGGGAAACATTGGCACAATGGCGACGGCATCTAATCGCGGGTGCATAATTGGGCCGCCAGCGGACAAGGCATATGCCGTGGAACCCGTGGGAGTGGCAATTATCAATCCGTCCGAGCGCTGCCGGTATACAAACTCACCATCGATAAATAATTCGAACTCCATCATGTGACCCGAGGTGCCAGAGTTCAATACCACGTCGTTTAAGGCGTCGCCACGACCCACCGGCTCGCCATCTCGAAGGACTTCAACATCTAAAAGAAACCGCTTTTCTAAGCGATAGTGGCCATCCAGTACCGCGCCAACCTGAGTCTCAATATCATCGGGTGATATATCTGTTAAAAAACCTAGCCGACCACGGTTAACACCTAACACCGGCGCATTATGTCTCGCCAGTGTTCTCGCCGCACCGAGTAAACTTCCATCACCACCAACCACTATAATCAGGTCGCAAACTTCGCCGATCATACGGCGAGAACTTACCCGCAAACTGTGTCCAGGCAGCAGTTCCGACACCGCTTCATCAAGCACAACACCTAGCTCGCGAGCCTGCAGAAAATCTATTAAGCGCTTAAGGGTTTCGGCAACACCGTTGCCTTCCCGCCCTATCACACCTATATTGCGAAACTGTTCCATAATACCTACTGCCGACTATCGGGCGCTTATTATACTAAAAGAGCGGGCCTTTGGGCGCCAGTCGGGAGTTTGGAACAGAACGACGCTAGGCCGCAAGCAAAATTAAGGGCTGTCGAAGCGCCCACACTGTTAATG
Source organism: Zhongshania aquimaris (assembly GCF_019312595.1). GTDB lineage: Bacteria > Pseudomonadota > Gammaproteobacteria > Pseudomonadales > Spongiibacteraceae > Spongiibacter > Spongiibacter aquimaris. Next base: position 528,423 of record NZ_JAHWDQ010000001.1, read on the forward strand.
AATGGAGCTTGACCATCGCAAGCAAATTACCTCAATTTAAGTCATCACTTGTACGCGCCCTTGCGTGGAGCTGCTTTAGCGAAACCTTAATTAATGAAGTCTCTTGCGCGACGGGGCCGGTTTATCGTCCCCGCCTAGCGTTAACAGGTCGGCGTCTCGAATGGCTAATGCAACTTGATGCGGATACCCAATCCCTTGAAGAATACTTGGATAAGCACTGCCACAGCACTCGCCTAGGTTTGGTCTATGAAAGCCTTTGGCATTTTTTTCTAGACCAAGATCCCGACACCGATCTCATTGCCCACAATATCCCCGTGCGCGATGGAAAAATCACCTTGGGGGAATTTGACCTAATTTATTTCTGCAGAGTGTCAAAACGCCATATCCATCTTGAACTCGCCGTAAAATTCTTTCTGGGAATACCGAACACGAACGCGCCACCAAATTTAAATCAGTGGTTTGGCCCAAATCGCGCAGATAGATTAGACCGCAAATTGGCCAGACTCACTCAACATCAACTACCGCTCGCTTACACCGAGGCAGGACGCCAAGTCATTCGGGAATTGGGTATTGATAATGTTGAACAAGAACTTCAAGTAAGCGGTATTTTGTTCCACTCCGATCACGACAAGCGCCAAACCCCGTCGCTCAATACCGATCACCAACGCGGCGATTGGCTCAGCGTAAGCAAATTTCGAGAAGAGCAAACTCAGCCGTCAAAACAGTCTGACTGGCGATATATTGAAAAACCCCGCTGGCTGGGCGCTGAGTTTAATGACGCCACCACGCTCAGCGACGCACATATAGATTTAGCCCAAAAAAAACCTATCATGCTGATTAATGATCAGCAACAACGTCGGTTTTTAGTTGCAGATAATTGGGCTGATTAGTATAAACAAGGCGTGTCATTCTGGATTCAAACCAAAGCCGCGCCGGCCCTGCAGTCCGCCAGTGTGAACAAGTAACACCCGAATACCTGCGGCAAATTCATTATTATCCACCATACACTGGAGCGCATAAGCCGCCTTTGCCGTATATATTGGGTCAAGATAAACTCCGTACTCAAGCTCGAATTCCTCCATATATTGGGCCATCTGCTCAGGCAAGTGCGCGTATGCCCCGCCGTGAAACCGATGATCCAAGCGCCAATTTCCTCGATCACCCTTAAGCGACTGAAACATTGCAGTTATGTCTGAGGCCATAAATTTTTCGGCCTTTAATACTGGCACGCCGATAACACTGACACCCTCAGCCACTTTTGATGCAATCCCAACCAGCGTTGTGCCCGTGCCGCAGGCCAAAACTATTGCGGCATAGTCTCCACCGGCATTGGGTATTAAGTCGACAATACCCGCACAGCCTTTAGCACCAAGAGTGTTTCCACCGCCCTCGGGAACTATGTAAGCACTGGGATATTGAGCCTGTAGCTCAGAGATAAAGTCTTGATCATGGCGGCGTCGATACTCGCTGCGGCTTAAATAGTGCAGCGACATTCCCCAGCGCTTTGCGTCTTGCAAGGTTGGGGTGAGCTCCGAGCTTGAATCGGCGCGCACACAGCCTATCGTCGCAAACCCTTTCGAGAAGCCAACGGCCGCCAATGCATGTAAATGGTTAGAGTAAGCGCCACCAAAACTGAGTATAGAATCAGCAGCGGCATGCTCTGCCGCCTCAATATTCAATACTAACTTGAACCATTTATTACCCGACGCGGAGCTTTCGACGGAATCTAATCGCAGTATATCGACACCCACTCCGCTCGACGAAGTGAACAAATACTCTATCAAGCTCATCTCAGAGCGTGCGAATTAACAAGGTTGCAAAGAGCATTACGACAAACCCGACGTACTATGTTCATGGCAACGATCGCTCTCACCAGACCGAAACAACATAGGCCGCATCACTTTTTTAATAGGTTGACCGCAATATTGCATATCGTCATCTGTGGCACGACAAATCGGTAATCGATAATGGGCTAGCCACTCACGATATTGAGCATCTGACACCTCACAGCGCGAGGCAACATAGAGCAGAGGTTCACGAAGGTACTCAGGCATTTCTTCTTGCGATATCACCAAGTGCTCCACCCCGGGATGATAAGCAATAAACACAACACCTTTTTCAACCATTGTTTTCAAAAGCTTGTCGTCACTGTCTACCATCAATGTTCTATTTTGTTCGCGCAAGGTACTTAATTCGCCACGCAGCTCAACTATTTCGGTCGAGCGGTCATAGAGCTCCCGTTCACGCCGATGTAATGTATCTTCTAATTGAAGCGCCTGGTCTTTTAAACGTCGCTCCAGCTCCTCGGCGTACTCCTTACGTAATTCTTCCATTTGCACTTGATAGTCATGTCCGCCTCGAGATAATAATGCCTCTAGCTCTTCTGTCTTTTGGTGCAATAGTCGCTGCTGCCTACCCAAGCGCGACTGCACTTCCTGCTCCAACTTTGACAAATCCTCCAACTTCGCCTTTTGATCTTTTATTAGCAGTTCGCGCTCACGAAGTTGACGCGTGAACTCCTCTGCTTGTGACTCTAAGGCACTGCTGTATGTTTCCGCCTGGGTGGCAAGTTTTAGTTGTTCCGCGCTTCTTATGGCAAGTAATTTACGGCGATAGCGGCGATGAAAAATGGGGCCAGACTTGGGCTGGGGCTCTGATGGGCGCTGGGATTTAGGCTGCGCTTGGTCGAGCGGAACGGAAGTGGTCTGAACCTCTGCCTGGGTTTTAAAAAAATCAGACACATTGCCGCGGGGAATCACACGGTTACCACTCTCACTAATGATACCTAGACGGTTGCGAGTCGCTGCCGCGCTAATCCTACTAAATGTACCATGTGTGCCCGTGTCTGGATCCCACAGCTGCCGACGATACCATGCGACTGGACACGCACTGCGACAGGCAACACGAATGGGGCCCGCCCCTAAATCAGGGCCATAGCTGGCGTGGTCAAGTAAATGCCGAAGCGGGATATTCCAATGACCAGTAACTCTGCCTCGACCGTCAAAACTGATCATAAAGAACACCACACCAGTAACCACCAGCGTATCTTCTATTTGAACAAAAGCGGCCTGAATCTCGTCGCTCGCAAAATCAGGAATGCCAACCACGTCATCCAGTACAGCTTCAAATTCGGCAAAGAACATCTCTTTAACGACGTCACTACCTTTAAAAAAAACCACCGCCTCAGTTAATGCGCCCAAATAAACCTCCACTCACATTTTAAATATGCCGGCGACAGTTAAAAGTAGTACAAAAAAACCAATCGCAATTACGAAAGACATTATAGGTGAGAAATCAATTGCAACGAGAAAAAAGTGGAATAACGGAGGGCTTCCACAACAAAATGGAAATGATGACACGACGAGCGTATGGTTTTAGAAACTTTGAAAATTACAGTATGACAGTGCTGGCCCACTGCGGGTGGGACGGTGTGATTAACAGGGTTTGATGAGTGCCATCCCCCGTTAATGGGGTAGAGCCAATAAATGTTGGCGGACCGGACGGGACTCGAACCCGCGACCTCCGGCGTGACAGGCCGGCATTCTAACCAACTGAACTACCGGTCCAGATATAAACATAGATCACAAGCATCTGGCGATGAGTGCAATATATGAGAAAAACAAGGGAGGCCTGACTAAAAGTTGGCGGACCGGACGGGACTCGAACCCGCGACCTCCGGCGTGACAGGCCGGCATTCTAACCAACTGAACTACCGGTCCGCATACTTTTACACGATTATGGTGGGTGATGACGGGATCGAACCGCCGACCCTCTGCTTGTAAGGCAGATGCTCTCCCAGCTGAGCTAATCACCCTCTCAATCGAGTGAGGCGCATTCTACAGTAATCGCTTTCGGTGTCAAATACTGGACGCTGTTTTTTTACATTTTCTTTATAAAAAAGCTATAACACTGATTTTGTTCATTTTTTATCCAAGAATTGAACCTCTGACTAGAGCCAACAAATCAATGAATTAAGGCGCGCTGTACAGCGTCGCCAGAGCTGATTACCATTAGCGCCAATCTTGAATCAGATTCCCTGCACGCCCTTTTGATCGTTAAAATTGAGACTGAAACGTGGAAATTTACAAAGAGTTCACCTTTGAAGCCGCACACCGGCTTCCCAATGTCCCCCGAGGTCACAAATGCGCCCGACTTCACGGACACAGTTTCCTAGTGAGAATCGTTATCGAAGGTGATATCGATCCCCACACTGGCTGGCTCATGGACTTCTCTGAGGTAAAGAAAGTGTTCGCACCTATCTACGATCAACTAGACCACAATTACTTGAATGACATAAAGGGGCTCGAAAACCCAACGAGCGAGAATATTGCAATCTGGATTTGGGACCAACTCAAACCACTGCTAAGCGCACTAAGTCGGGTCGAAATTAGAGAAACATGCACCAGTGGGTGTGTTTACAAGGGCGGGTAATTTTTAATTGCCGCACCGTTTTCGATCAAGCCGCCGCGAATACCCAATAATAAGTAGAAATACGTAACAGGTAACATTATTTAAGCCTTGACGTAACACTTATTCACAGTTAGGGGGCAGATGACCAAAATACAGCGCTTAAGACTACAACATCATGAATGAGATGCAGATGTTATCGTAATACATTGTTTTAATTGAATTTTTTAAAAATGACTATTTTTTGAACAATTTGTTAAAGTCCCGATTAGCCCTCTCTCTCCTGCCACAACATACAAGTTACCCACCAAGTTATCCACAGATACTGTGGACAAGATTGTGGCCCAATAACAGTAGCGAGACGTTACTACAAGAACTTTTTTCCCTTAAATTTATCGGCAGAAGGCTTGCAATTATTTTCTCCTATTACACAAAAACCTTGGTTTGCCAACTCATACCGCATAGGCTTTACATCCTAAATAAACAGCTAGTCACAAAATCAGAAATGTAATAATTCCGTCACAAAAAAACACAAGTGTCATATTTCTGTAATATAAATATCGCAGAATTGCGACCACAATCACTACAAAGCTACCGGCACGACACCTTTGCTTACCGCAGAAACTGCTGAACGAGGACGCAATGACAAAATCTATCGCTAATTCACTAGGTGAATTGAAGAGCACACAAAAACACTCCCGCGCACAAATACTAGCCATGCTGTGTCTATTCGCGACTTGTGTCAGCACTAACGCAGCCCCATCCGGTCAACTAAATCTGTACGTCGACCGCGAGACAAAGCAGGTATTTACCGAACCAGGTGCCAACAGGGTCAAACTAGGTACATTCGAGCCAGCCAGCAAAGAACTCACCCAATCAGATAACAACCAGGCGCTCACCAAGCTCGAGGTAGGTAACAAAGGCTTAGTAGTTACGTCAGGTAATGGCGACTTTGCCATCAGCCTAGGTGGGCGCATACATGCAGACAGCACAACCCATTTGAATGACGAGCTGCAAAAGCGCAGTAATGGCGACCCGGTTGAAGCCGTATCTGGCACAGAGCTTCGCCGCGCGCGATTGGCATTGAAGGGCAGGTTCAATAGAGATTTCACTTACACCATTGAAGGAGACTGGGGCGGCAACAGTGTCTCTATGAAAGACGTTTTGATGACCTACCATGCCAACCCCAAACTCGAAATCACCGTTGGCAACCAGAAGCATGCGGTAAGCATGGAGGTGCAAGAAAGCTCCAATGACATTATGTTCAATGAGCGCTCGCTGCTTACTGCACTGACATTGCCACATTTCGACCGTGCGATGGGCGTAAATGTAAAAACGATGGGACAAAACTGGTCATTTCAAAGCGGAGTATATGGCGATGCAATATCAGCCAGCGGCGACGGTGCTGACGAAGGCGGCGGTTTCGGCGCTAGAGGAACCTTCGCACCCATTAACGAAGCTGGAAAATTACTCCACATCGGCGCCAACGTCGGCCTCCGCAAGGCTAACGACAATAACAATTTGAGCAATAGCAAAACGCCGCGCCTGCGCTATGAAACCACCAACATGTCAGACTTTTACCTCAGCGATACCGGCAGCATTGCTGGCTTTGAGGAAATCCAACTAACTGGACTTGAACTCGCCGCCATGAGAGGTCGTTTCTCAGCACAGGCAGAATGGGGACAAGCAAACATCAAACGCGACGGCGGATCAGACTTACGGTTCGATGCCCATTACCTTCAATTTGGCTGGACATTAACGGGAGAAACCCGCAACTATAAAGGCTCAGACGGTGAGTTCAAAATGCTAAAGCCCCGCAATAATTTTGACCTGTCTCAACACCACTGGGGCGCGTGGGAGCTCGCTTTGCGACTCGACGAGGTAGATTTAAAAGATGAGGAAATTGAAGGTGGCAGCCAGCAGCGAATTAGCCTCAATCTAAACTGGTATCTAAACGCTAATCTACGCATTCTCTTCGGTTACAGCCGCGCCTACGAACTAGATGCTGGCCCACTGATTCAACCTAGTGGCAGCGAAGCGGACAATGTAGATGTAATTTCTCTACGCACACAAATCGCACTATAAAAAAAGCGGCCTCGCGGCCGCCTTTAAATCACTTTCATTTCAAACCATGAACGACAACAGCAACGGGTGGATAAACTCCACCCGAGTGCTTCATACTTACATAGCAGCAGCGCCGATTACCGAACCTACACGGTTATCGTTCGCCTTAATCGCAGACTGCGCGGCCTCTAGCGCTTCTAAACGCGTTGCATAAACACCGTTACCAGGCATACCCTTGTTCATCCCAGTAAGAATCTTTTGCACAGCAGCATTCATTCCAGCCAAGTACAACAGCTTACCGCTGCTAGCGGCATCGCTCGCAATGGTCTCTACGGCCAAAACCGCGGACACATCAAGGAAGGGAACACTAGAGAAATCAAGTATTAGCACTCTTGAGCCAACCTCACTGTGCTCTCGAACATGATGACCTAGATCAGCTGCCGCGCCAAAGCTCAGCGGGCCACTAAACTCAAACAGTGCGACTCGATCTCCGCACTCCGCTAAACACGCCTTCTCCACTTCGGAATCAAGATGTTCAGGCATATTTTTAAGACTGGCAATCTGCAGCTGCCCCACTTGCTTCACAAATGCTAAGGCGGCCAATACCACGCCTGCTGCAACCGCGGTAATCAGATCAACAAATACTGTGAGCGATAATACCAACACCATTAAAGCAAGATCCCAGCGCGGACCATGATTAGCGCGTTTGATATAACTCCAGTCGATTATGTCTAAACCCACCTTCACCAGAATACCCGCTAGCACAGCTAGAGGAATATTAGAGGCGAGCGGCCCCAAACCAAGCACAATGGTTAGCAGCAGCAGCGCGTGAACCATACCCGAAACCCGAGTTTTGCCACCGGAACGAATATTTACCACGGTGCGCATTGTTGCACCCGCACCCGCGATGCCACCAATCAGCCCTGCAACCGTATTACCAATACCCTGACCAATAAGTTCGCGATTACTGTCATGGCGTTGACGGGTCATATTGTCGGCGACCAATGAGGTCAGCAAACTGTCAATTGAACCCAACACCGCCAAAATAAATGCGGCCTCCATGATCAAAAGCGCCTTACTTTGCTCGAAGACCGGCCAGTGCAAGCTTGGCAGCCCTGACGGAATATCACCTAATACGGGAACATCGAATAAGAAAAATGCCGCCAATGTGCCGATAATTAAAGCGGCGAGTGGACCCGGCAAATATTTCCCTATCCGAGTTGGCCAAAAGAACACCAGCGCTAATGTACCCAAACCCAGTGCAAGATTGGCAAAATTGATATCCATTATTGCATTCGGCAACTTCGCCATTGCACCTAGCGGATCCCCTGGCGAGTCGTGCCCCAACAGCGGCCCCATTTGCAGAATTATAATAATAGCGCCGATACCCGTCATGAAGCCTGAAATGACAGGATAAGGAACTAGACGAATATATTGCCCAACACCGAGGAAGCCAAACACAATTTGCAGCACCCCGGCCAACATAACGGTAGTAAATATCAGGGCAACATCACCTGATAGGCTAGCGAACAAACCCGCTAGCACCACGACCATTGGCCCAGTTGGACCAGAGATTTGCGACGCTGTACCACCAAACAAGGCCGCAAAAAAACCAACCGCAATAGCGCCATAGATGCCAGCCATTGGCCCCAATCCAGATGCGACACCCAGCGCCAAAGCCAGCGGCAGAGCCACCACCCCCGCTGTTATACCACCTGTGATATCACCAGCTATGGTGTCTCGATTAAATGTCATACGGCCACTCCCTGCTTGGCAGCTAACTGACCATCAATCAAATGACTGTAGGCGGAGTCCATTAATTCAAACTGCTTCCGCTCTTCGTTGTAACACTCAACCTCACCGCTAGCGATATTATAAATCCAGCCGTGCAGGCGAACTTTTCCACTTGCGAGCTTTGCCGCTACAGCAGCGTGGGTGCGCAAATGCTGTAGCTGAAGGAGAACGTTTTCTTTGGAGACTTCGTCTAAATGGCATTTATCAATATGGCCGTGTCGCTCTTTTACAACCTCGCGGGCTGCCCGACAATGCCCCAGCCACTCTTTGACATGCGGGAGGTTGTCTAGGGCGCCAGGATCTATCGCGCCCTTCATCGCGCCGCAGTCACTGTGCCCACACACCACAATATGCGATACCCCAAGCGCCGCAACAGCAAACTCGATTGATGCTGTCATACCGCCCGTTTGATTGCTGTGGGGCGGCACCACATTGCCGGCATTACGGCAGATGAACAAGTCCCCGGGTTGGGTTTGAGTTAGCATGCCTGGGTCAATGCGCGAGTCGGCACAAGTGATAAACAATACTTCAGGATTTTGGCCATTCGCCAGTTTTCGAAATGCAGCCTCCTTGCCTGGATACACCTCGTTTTGAAACTTAGCAACACCTTGAATAAGTTCTTCCACAACCACATCCTCGTTAATGAACAATCTGGAGTCAATTTCGAGATGATTATCCTTTGATAGTTTAATAACAAGGTATAGTATTTGCTGATATCATTAAGTTATCAGAAAAAGGCGCGATCATGGCATCAAAAATAAGCTCCCCCAGCATAAAGCAGCTAAATTATTTTGTTGCAGTAGCCAAGCATGCGAGCTATCGGCGTGCCGCCGAAGAACTGAGAATGAGCCAGCCGGCCCTCACAAACCAGATAGCGATCCTTGAATCCACGCTCAATACTCAGCTTTTTGAGCGCTCCAGAGCGGGGACATTGCTTTCACCTAGCGGCAGAGATTTACTCGACGCCGCGCGGCAAGTGTTACTCAGTATGAAAGAGTTTGAAGACATGGCCGCAGCCAAAATCGACGGGCATCAAACAACCTATCGCCTTGGCGTGCCACCAACCGTTGGCCCTTATTTACTGCCCCACGTGCTACCAGATCTGCATGATCTGCACGTAAACTTAAAACTATACGTTCGCGAAGCGACCCACCGAGAATTGCAAAAAGATTTATTAGATGGGGTTTACGACTTAGCTATTGTTCCACTGCCGCTGACAATCCCCCAACTTGCGATGACCCCATTATTCATCGAGCCACTAAAATTTGTCGTCCCGATAAACCACCCCCTCTCCGGACAGAAGAGCATTACACCAAGTAAATTACGGGGGGAGAAAATACTAACCCTCGAAGAAAAACATCATTTTCATTTACAGGTGCAAGAGATATGTGAACGTTGGGGCGCCGATCTTCAGCGCGACTACGAAGGCACTAGCTTAGACACATTAAGGCAAATGGTCGTTATGGGAATGGGCGTAGCCTTTTTACCAGGATTATATGTGCACTCCGAAATGCACAACCCAGAAGCGCTCTATGTATGCGAGCTTCGCAATATACCGATTTTGCGAAAGCACGCCTTGGTGTGGCGGGCCAATTCGCCGAATCGGGTTTTTTACAGAGAATTGGCCGCCGACCTTCGCACAATCATTAACAATCGATTGTGCGATGTTATCGTCGCAACGCGTTAGCTAAAACTCATCGCAAAACCAAGCAATTTTGCGACAATACCGTAAAACCACGTTTTAATAGAAATCAACCAACTTGGCTGTGCGCGACTTTCTTTGTCGACGTTGGCTTGCTCTATAATATACGCGTGCAATGCAAAGGCATCGTCTTCACTTAACACATCAGAAAAGCCCACCATACCGGCTTTTTTCATCACCCCATCTAAAACTATGGCGTTAAAATTATCATGGAACGCCTTCGGCAAATGGCGCAAATCTGGAATCGCACCGTTAGAAATCGCTTCTGTACCATGACAGGCATTACAGTAGGCATAGTACAAACCACGCCCCTTCTCCAAAATTGCTTCGTCATCTGTTAAACGCGCAGGCGGCTCAAACTTTTGCTTGAGCGGATTCGCAGGTAGCTGCGGCGCACTGCCACCTAATTTAAATGTCAACACTCTACTTGGTGGCGGAGCAACATCATTTTCCAGACCGGCAATCAGACCAAATGCCCCCCCCCAACCCGCCAGGATCGTCACATATTGCTCACCATCGACGGTGTAAGTTACCGGCGGTGCCATAACCCCGGTATTCGCTTCAAAGGACCAAAGCTTTTCGCCATTGTCTGCACGGAAAGCCAATACCTGACCTTCTGCAGAACCCTGAAATACCAGACCACCGGCGGTCGCTAGTAAGCCGCCATTCCAAGTAAGTTTATGCGGCACCTCCCATGCTGCCTCTTGCTTTACCGGATCCCATGCCAATAAAGAGCCCTGGGTGATTTTGCTTGTTAGAAACTGCGCAAGAATTGGGTCAGAAACAGATTGCTGTTGCAAATATATACCTAAATTCCACTGCCCCCACTCATGCAAATATTCGTCTACCGCCTTATATTCAAACAAGCTATTAATTACAGGGATGTAAACCAAGCCGGTTTGAGGGCTATAAGCCATCGGCTGCCAATTATGCGCCCCCATAGATGAAGGTCTTATAATTGTTGGCTCATCCAAAAACCGGGCGTTTTCAGTTTCCACTGGGCGCCCCGTTTCAAGGTCATAATGACTAGCCCAATTAATATCACCATAGGGCTCAGCAGAGAGCATTTTGCCACTCACCCTATCTATAACGAAAAAGAAGCCATTTTTAGGGGCATGCCATATGACTTTACGTTGCTCGCCATTTACATCCATATCTGCAAGCATGATGTGTTGAGTTGCGGTGTAGTCCCACGATTCCGCCGGCGTTTCCTGATAGTGCCAAATGTATTCGCCGCTATCAGGATTCAAGGCGACAACGGATGACAAATATAAATTATCCCCCCCTTCTGGGCTGCGAATTTTCGCATTCCAAGGAGAACCGTTACCCACACCAATATACAGTTGATCTAATTCGTTATCATAAACAATGGAGTCCCAAACTGTGCCACCACCGCCGTACTCCCACCACTTACCGGTCCAAGTTTTAGCGGCAGCTTCCATTGCATCATTTTCGAAACCGTCCGCGGGGTTAGCAGGTACCGTATAAAAACGCCAAAGTTGCTCACCAGTATTTACGTCATAAGCACTTACGTATCCACGTACACCGTATTCAGCACCGCCATTGCCAATAAATACTTTGCCTTTGGCGACACGAGGTGCGCCAGTAATGGTGTACGGATAAGCCGTGATATCAGCCGTTGCCACTTCCCAGAGGTTTTCTCCGCTGGCCGCATCTAACGCGATCAGACGCGCATCAAGAGTGCCAAATATAATCTTGCCTTCATAGGCCGCCACACCGCGATTCACCACATCGCAACACGCCATTTTTGCCCATTCTCTGGGCACCTGCGGGTCATATTTCCAAAGTAACTTTCCGCTTCGCGCATCGAGTGCATAGACCACACTCCAATTACCTGTTACATATAAAACACCATCGATAACAATTGGGGTAGCTTCTAGGCCGCGGTTAAAATCTGTATCGAAAGACCATGCCAAACTTAAATCAGCGACATTGCCAACATTAATTTTATCAAGTTCGCTGTAGCGCTGCTCTTTGTAATCTTTGCCATAAGACAACCAATTATCTGGCGAATTAGCGATAATGCTTTCGGTATTAACTGTCGCCGAAGTGTCCGCGAAGACAAATAACGAATGGAATATTGCGGCAACACAGAGTACCGATGACACAATATTTCTACTCAGTTTTAACATGGTAATTTCCCGCATTTTTTATTTAATTTTTTCATATATATTTCGAGCAAAAACTCAGTTTAAGCCATCTCGGGGTTAAATCCGACCTTGTCTTTATAAAACGACTTTATTTCCGCGATATCTTTTTCGTAGTCGCCGGTCGGATAGAATGCCTTTGCAATACCTGTCGTTCGGGTCTTGGTATCAAGAAATCCCAAATAGATCGGCACACCGGCACCAACCGCAATGTGATAGAAGCCCGCCTTCCAATTTTCAACCTTGCTACGAGTGCCTTCAGGCGCAATCAAGACCATTAACTCATCGCGAGCAGTATACTCCGCCACCATTTGATCAACTGTATTGTGTGCCGTCCGGCGGTCTATACCGATACCACCCAGCCAGCGCATGACCACCCCGAGAATCCCCTTGGGAAACAAGGTGTGCTTGCCCACCCAGTGCGGGTCTAAACCTAACACAAAGGCAACTACCATCATGGTTGGGAAATCCCAGTTACTGGTGTGCGGCGCCGCAATCAGCACGTATTTTTTCTCAACGGGCTTTACACCTACAATTCGCCACCTGATCAAGCAAGTAAGCGTTTTAAATATCACACGAAAAAAGCCGCTCACTATAGGCGTGTTAAAAATTGTACGGGTTTGCATGAGTCGCGGTCGCTCAACATAGACAGAGGGCGAATCCGTCGCTGTATTTATTTTGGTTACAGGGAGTTTACCAACTAGCAGGGCCAGTACAAGCACCCCGCTGTTCGGCGGAGGGAAATTAAACGATTCTTAATCTTTAAAGTCTGCGGTCTTGCCTTCGCTGGTAGCTGTAATGGCTTGCATCACGTCTTCAAAGCTGAGCATGCCACCATTCCATGTGGCCTGATAATCAAGAGCGTCAGACACACTATGATCGCGACTATAAAGAAGCATTTGCTTGCTGCCACGGATCGCCAAAGGGGATTTACGGGCAATATCCTGCGCCAGCGCGGATACGAATTCGATCATTTCTTCATAGTTGTCAAAACGGCGATTCACTAAGCCAATTCGTTCGGCTTCAGTCGCATCGACATTGCGACCAGTGTAGGCCAGTTCGCGCATCACACCAGCAGGAATGATATGCGGCAGGCGCTGCAACGTGCCGACATCAGCAACCATACCAATGTCGATTTCTTTAATTGAGAATTTGACGCCATCGCTGCAATAGCGCATATCACACGCGCTGATAATATCGACACCACCACCCACACAACTACCTTGTATGGCCGCCAGCACTGGCTTACGGCAGCGCTCAATAGCCGTCAAATTACCCTGCAAACGCAAAATAACGGCTCTAAACCATTCAACAAAGCGCGACTTCTCCATGCCCTCAGCTGATTGCGCCAATCCAGCAAACATGGCTAGATCAATTCCTGCACAAAAGTGTTTACCTTCACCACACAAGACCACGGCGCGGACGAGGGGCTCTTGATCCAACCACTCAAAACACGCTTGAATCTCATCCCACATGGCTTCATTCATTGCGTTTGCCTTATCTGGACGATTTAAGGCAACCCATGCAACGTGTTCTTCCATTCGCACTTTTAAGGTGGTGTAACTCGGCGGAACGACACTGTTCATTATTATCTCCACTCTTTCATAAAATCAGTCGGCAGCATTTCAGGTAAAGGCTTGGCTGATCCCTCACGTGTCCCCATGTACAAAAAGCCGGAAATCTCTTCGTGGCTCTCCAGCCCCAACCCCTTGTGAACGACGGGATCAAATGCATTTTCGCCCGTCCGCCAGATGGCAGCATAGCCTAGGGCTTCGGCTGCGAGCAATGCACCGTGAGCGGCACAGCCGGCCGACAACTGTTGTTCGATAACCGGCACTTTGGGGTGGTCTTTGATACAGGCGATCACCACCAAAATCAGTGGCGCACGCAAAGGCTGCAGTCGAAAGCGCTGGCAATCAGCTTCACTTAATTCCCTGTTGCGTTGCATAGCGGCAGTGGCAAACAGCTCACCCAAGGCGCTCAAAGACTCCCCTCTCACCACTAAGAATCGCCAGGGACGAAGACGACTGTGATCTGGCGCGCGGCTAGCCGCTGCAAAGATCTCTTCCAAGTCTTCATCCTTTGGCCCAGGCGCACACAGTTTTGCCGCAGAGTTACGGGTCTTAAGTAATGTTAAGGCTTCCATCAGGCGGCTTGCCTTGCGTTAATCCGCAGTTGCTTCAATTGCTCTGGCTTCACCGGTTCTCCAGTTTCATAAAACTGCTTCATGCTAATTGCCACGTCGCGAATAACACCACGAAATGTTTTATGTAATAGCCGCGAGTGTAAAAACCGGCCCAATGCGCCCCAGCGCATGTCAAACATTAAACTCGTAGTCAGCGCAGTACAGTTATGCCCGGCATCGTCAAGACGGTAGCGAAATGCCGCATTAGCAAATGGCGGCGGCGCGCCTTTTTCGCCGCGATGAAGCCGAATTAGAAAGCCGTGGCCCTCATTCCACTCAACGATAGTCTCATCCATGCCCTTGCCAGACGACTGAAAGACTCGCCGGCTTGCACCAGGGCCCTCAGCCTTCTCTGTTGTAATTTCCGTGTGGGTAATTCCAGGTACATAGTTATGGGCAAGTGATAAATCTTTGAGCAAACTCCAAGCCTGCTCCCTCGGCATATTTATCACGACTCGCGCAGCCGCCTCATGTTTCATTGTCCATTTCCTCTGGGCAAAAAAAATCCCCCGAACTTGCGGGGGACCTATTCAACCATGAATTTAATTAGCTGTCTCGACTTGATAAACATCTAGCCACAGTGCAAGCCTTTCATGAACTTAAGAAAATCGTCGGTCAAAATCAGCTGCGTAGCTCTCTATCCACTCCACGGCAGCATCTTCGGGCTCGAGCACTCGCCCTTCCAACTCCTTGACTTCGCGCCGGTAGTTTTCAATTTGACAGACTTGCTCAACCATACGCGTGCGATAGGCATCTTGCTCCGTCTCGAATTCAACGCCTAAACGATAACTCGCACGCAATGGGCGGCACCACACCACATGACCCCGGCCAGCGGGCTCATCTGATAGCGACGGCACATAAAAATTAATCTTGCTGCCAACATCAATTTTACTGGCAACGTCAAAAGATAGCCCAGCAACGCTAAGGTCTCGCAGACAGCCACGACGGGATCCGGCTTCCCCTGTCACCTTAATGGCGACGGGAAATTCGCTGGAATGACGGATAAATTCCCGCATACCTCCTCCCATTTGACTCTGTTAAAAACACGGTAATTTACCAATGAGTAAGCCACACAGCCTGGGCTTAACCTATCCGTATTTACCCCTGCTTTGCACCACAGCCAAGAATTGGGCTACGGCTCGGCGACTTATTCCTTCGAATCCAGCCAATTGGCATACGGTGACTCAAACTCCAGCGCGACTTTTTCGGCCCAGCCTTTAATGCCAATTCCAGCACGACTTAGTGCAAGGTCGCCACCATCAAGTACATTTTCGCCAAACTGGTACTTAACGCTGAAGCCCGTTTCACAGGCCGCATCATCATAAGCAGCCGCTTTTGTCTGCACTTCCTCGCGCCGCCCCAAATAAGACTGCCACACATGATTGCCGTGGCGCCCCTTGAGCATTTTCTCACTCAATATGGGTGACAGCAGCGCAACGCTAGCATTATTGCCGCCGAACCCCTTGGCATTAAGGATACCGACATCAAAGCTGTCCGGCTCAAACTCCATGTGCTCCTTTTGCAGACGTAAATGACTCTGATGAACATCATCTGCAATATGATCGATGGTTGCGATACCCGGTAATATATTGTCGTGCCAAATCCCAAGACTAGCGATAAGTTGGTCCCCGGATGCTGCACCAATGCTATGACCGATATAGGCTTTGATCGCCGCCACCGGCCAATTCTCGATACCAAATATTTTGGCGGTCTCATTCAAAATATGTGATTCAGTGACGCGATTCTGCGGGGTGCTGGTGCCGTGCGACTGAACAAAGCTGCGGGTCTTTATTGCCTTGTCACCAATAATACCAGCCGCTGCAGCAACTGCCTTTGCCATGGTTAAATAATTGCCGATACCCGGTGACGATATTGATTTTTTATATCCGTCAGCATTGGTAAATACATCGGCTACAGAGCCATGAATTTGTGCGCCGAGCTGCAAAGCCAGCTCATCGTCGAACAGCACAATAAACTGCGAGGACTCAGAAATCGTAAAACCGCAATTACTGCTAAAAGGGCGGCTAGCGCGGCGATAATCCGGCTCTGTTAAGCCTTTTTCAGCATCGAGCTTTAACAGCTCGGCATCAGATGCCAGGGCACCCATTGTGTAGTAACCATCGATAACCCGCGGATCAACACCGGATTCCGCTACGCCAACCACGGCCACTTTAATAAGACCATTGCGAATGTCGTTAACCGCTTGACGCAGATTATAAAAGAAGGTCGCGCAGGCACCCAAGCTTGGCCCACTGGTACCAACGTTACCCAAGACATAGGCGCTCACAAAATCGGCCGGCATATCGGCCAAGCCCAAAGCGAGCTGCTTAGAACTCACGCGACCGCCGTTGGCGCGTGCGCCTAGTAGGCCACCGAAACCATTGTCATCCAACTGTGCCATTGCCGAGCTTGCGTACACCCCCATTTGATCTGGGCGAATACTGTCCATCACCGTCTGCCACTCTATCCCCATGGATTTTAGGGCGTCAGAAGCGCCACAAATGGCCATTTGCAAACCGCGCGGATGGTTTCGCGAACCATACAGACTAGCCGGATCAAAACCAGTAGGTAGCTGCCCAGCCGAAGACACTTCGATTTTACGCGTGGTTGGCAACAACATATTGCAGCCATCGCTCACGCTTACAGACACTTTGCCGTCGCCTAATTCTGTGACTTGCCAACCGCTTGGCAAGCTGTCAGGCAAATCTCGCGCACGGGTCACAAACTGCAACACGCCCTCCGCGCCAGATAGCGCCATACGCTTATTCCACGCAACATGCTCGGTATCAAAAATATTACCCTCGATCTTGCGAATTAAGGTATGGTCGCGCATGTACTGACGCTGTGCTTCCGAATCGATTTGATCACTCGGGACGCCCATTATCGCGGCCAAACTTTGGTAAGTTCGCCTCGCCTTATCACCGGGTAATGCATCAACCACCATTCGGCGGTAGCCGTGATGAAATGAACTACGACCGGCAGCATTAACCCCGCCAAAACCCACGATAACTGGTAACTTACTCACGCTAATTCCTTACCGACAGCACAATATAATAGAACGCTAGTCTATCGATGTTATGTACTTTGAAATAGAATATAACCGCCAATAAATGAGATGATTACGCCAACATGAAGCAAGTCGCCCTGCTCGCCTTTAACGACGCACTCGCCACCAGCATCAGCCTACCCAGTGAACTGCTGACAGCGGCAAACAGCGTGTCGAGGCTAGATAGTCGGAAAGCTATCATCAGCTCCGAGTTTGTTGGTCTTAACCGAAAGCCAATAAGTGTTTCCGGTGGCATGGAAATGCTACCCGGTACCGACATCAGTAACGGCAAAGAATACGATTTGATCATTATTCCCAGCCGCTGGCGTCACCCGCATCGCGGCGCGCCCACGCAACCCGATGTGCAACGATGGCTACGCAGCCACGAAGCCCGTGGTGCAGAAATTTGCGCGGTGGGTAACGGCAGCTATTTCCTCGCTGAGGCGGGTTTATTAGATGGCCGTGTCGCCACCACCCACTGGCATTATTTCGATGATTTTGCCGCCCGCTACCCCAATGTAGTCTTGCATCGCGACTATCTGATTACCCAAGCCGACAATATTTTTTGCACTGGCAGCGTCAACTCCGCAGCTGATCTGGTCATTCATCTCATTGACCGCTATTGGGGTGCATCGATTGCCAGCCGTGTCGCCCAGCAATTTTCACCGGAAAGTCGACGGCCTTTCTCTCGCAATAGCTATCGCGTCAATCGCAATGACTTACACCGCGACGAAACCATCGCCTTGGCGCAAAATTGGTTGGCGCGTTATATCGCCAACCCGCTTAATATTCCCGAATTAGCGAAACAAAGCGGCCTCAGCGAGCGCAGCTTTCACCGCCGCTTCCGGCAAGTTACCGGCCTACCACCTTTACAATATTTACAGAAGTTACGCATAGAGCTAGCTAAAGATTTACTACAAAACAGCAACTTAAGCGTCGAAGAAGTGGGGCAACAGTGTGGCTATAGCGACGCCAGCTATTTTTGTCGTTTATTTAAACTACACAGCAGCACCAGCCCTGGTGAGTATCGCCGTGCCGTGCGCCGAAAACTCTTTGAAGTGAACAAATCATAATACCCGCTATTCCTCAGCGAAATGCCGCCAAGCCTTGAAAATCGGGGCTTGGCGTGGCTAAATGTGCCGCCTCTAAAAATTCCTTCTTCTTAAAATCGACGCCTGAAGATCGCTTTATTTTGCATCTCGGCGGCAAACCAACAGGGAAATCATCCTATGTCTGACTCCGTATATATTGTCTCCGGTGCCCGTACCCCCATGGGTGGCATGCTCGGCTCGTTAAGCTCTCTAACCGCGGTAGAACTCGGCACAACAGCCATTGCCGAGGCGGTTAAGCGCGCCAATATTGATGCAGGCAAAATCGAAGACGTCATCATGGGCTGCGTATTGCCCGCAGGCTTAAAGCAAGGCCCAGCGCGTCAAGCCGCCATCGCCGCGGGAATTCCAAAATCCACCGGTGCTGTTACCGTCAACAAGCTGTGTGGTTCAGGCATGCAAACCACCATTTACGCCCACGACCAAATTAAAGCGGGTAGCTGCGACATCATCGTCGCCGGCGGCATGGAAAGCATGACCAATGCGCCACATATTGTATTGAACGCCCGCAAAGGCGTTGGTACCGGTGCCAAAGGCTTTGAAGACCATATGTTCTTTGACGGTTTACAAGATGCCTACTCGGGCCGAATGATGGGCAGTTTTGCGCAGCAAACCGCCGACGATAATGAATTTACCCGCGAGCAAATGGATGCCTACGCGATTGAGTCGCTAAACCGCGCCTGCGCCGCGATTAAAAATGGCTCACTGAAAGCAGAAACCGCGCCGGTAACGGTTACCTCACGCAGCGGCGAAACTATCGTCACTGACGACGAACAACCGCTCAAAGCGTCCATTGAGAAAATTCCGACCTTGCGCCCCGCCTTCGCGAAAGACGGTACCATCACTGCAGCAAATGCCAGCTCAATCTCTGATGGCGCATCAGCAATGGTATTAATGAGCGAAAAAGCGCTCAAGGAAACTGGTGCAACGCCAATGGCACGCATCGTTGCCCACACTCGCCAATCCTTAGAACCAGCGCTCTTCACCACCGCGCCAGTGGGAGCAATGCAAAAACTATTGGCAAAAACGGGCTGGAGCAAAGACGACGTCGACCTCTGGGAAATAAATGAAGCCTTTGCCATGGTAACCATGTTGGCGATTCGCGACTTGGAACTCGACCACGCCAAAGTTAACGTCCACGGCGGCGCATGTGCCCAAGGCCACCCCGTTGGGTCTACCGGCTCGCGTATCATCATCAGCCTGATGTACGCACTGAAGCAATACGGTAAAAAACGCGGTGTCGCCTCACTTTGCATTGGCGGTGGTGAAGCCCTTGCGGTTGCGATTGAACTGGTCTAATTAGCAAGCCCTTATGCGGCCAGTGATTTTTCTGGCCGCGCTTTGCAATACTCCTCTTATTTCCTCAGCTAGATTTTCGCTCACACCTACGCCAGCTAGCGTATAATCCCAACACACTTTTCATCCCCGCATGAGGACTACCCCATGACCGCGATCGGTCGCACTAGCCGTCTTAAAATTAACCGTCACACCCCAGCAGGATTTTATTTAGACGGCGGCAAGCTAGGGGATGTTTTCTTGAGCAGGAAAAATGCACCGGAAAAATGCGAGTTAGGCGATGAGCTAAACGTATTTATTCATCATCACAGCGATGGCAGTTTAATCGCCACCACTAAAACACCCCTTGGACAACTCGGCGATGTGATATTGCTTAAGGTGTCGCAAGTGAACGATACCGGTGCTTTTCTAGACTGGGGTTTAGAAAAAGAATTGCTCATGCCCTATGCGGAACACATGGGTGAGGTCGTTGCTGGCAAAGACGTACTGGTCAAAATCTACCTTGATAAAAGTTATCGCATTGTTGCCTCAATGAAGCTTGACGAATTTATTGAAGACACCGCGCCACATCTTCAACGTGGGCAATCTTTCACGGTCACTGTAGGCAACAAAACTGAACTGGGCTACAAGGCCGTGATAGAAAACCAGTATTGGGGTTTACTCTACGACAGCGACCTAGTTCGTCCACTGCGCCGCGGAGAAACCTTAACCGCCTATGTTAAAAAAGTCCGCGATGACGGTCGCATCGACCTAAGCATGCAACCCGTTACGGCGGTAACAAACAATGATATTGCCAGCAATATCATCGCTCAACTAGAAGCCAACAACGGTTTTCTAGACGTGGGAGACAAAAGTCCGCCAGAGAAAATTTACGCCCAATTTGGCGTCAGTAAGAAAATTTTTAAACAAGCTATTGGTCGTCTTTACAAGCAACAACGTATAGCGATCGAAGATGGTGGGATTCGACTAGCGAAAGCTTAAATTTCGTCCTGCCCGTACACAATAATCAGAGCGAGAAACCACGACATGGATGCACTGGCATTTTTGAAGGAGCAACACAGTCCGCTAAGGTTGGCGGTTATAGATAGCGATGGTTTTCCAATAGTATGTTCGCTTTGGTATATCGTCGATGGCGAGCAAATTCTTTGTGCGAGCCATGCATCTGCAAAAATCATCCGCGTTTTAAAAAACAATCCACACTGCGCCTTCGACGTGTCTGTCAATAATTCACCGTATCGGGGCGTAAGAGGCAAAGCCATTGCCACTCTCGCAAAAGACAGCAATGGACTGGTACTGACTAAGCTGATCGATCGCTATGTCGGGGACTCACAGCCCAGCTTGAAGAAATGGTTGTTGAGCAGAAGTGCTGATGAGTATGTCATCAAACTTGAAACGAAGACCCTGTCTGGCTGGGATTACGGAGATAGAATGCAGGGCAGCTAGACCGCCCTGCAGGAATTACCCTGACATCATTTACTGCGTTTTACTTTCTCGCCGAGCGTCGCAAGCAAGACATAAAACAGCGGCACAAATACCGTCGCCAAAAAGGTCGCCAGCAACATGCCGCCGATCACGCCGGTACCTAGTGATATGCGACTAGCAGCGCCCGCACCACTGGACAAAGCCAAAGGTAAGCAGCCCAAGGTAAATGCCAGTGAAGTCATCACGATGGGACGGAAGCGCAATCTAATTGCCTCAACGGCTGAATCCGCTATAGTCATTCCTTGTCGCTGTTTTTGCATGGCAAATTCAACTATCAATATGGCATTTTTACTCGCCAAACCGATCAAACAGACCAGGCCGATCTGGAAATAAATGTCATTTTCCAAGCCTCGCATCCACGTTGCCAATATGGCGCCCAACAACGCAAACGGCACAGCCAAAATAACCGCTGCGGGAATGATCCAGCGCTCGTACTGGGCCGCCAGAATTAAAAACACCATCAACACCGCTAATACAAAAGCTTGACTACCAGACCCACTAGACGCTTTTTCTTGGTACGAGCTGCCCACCCACCCCAAATCAAAATCGGGACCCAAGGCTTCGGCCGCAACTCGCTCCAATGCGGCTAAGGCGTCACCAGAACTATAACCTTCCGCCGGGCTACCCATCACTTTCGCGGCGGAAAAACCATTAAAGCGGCTAACCGTGTCAGGTCCGACAATTCGCTCAACCTGCAGCAGCGAGCGCAGTGGCACTAAACTGCCCGAGTCTGCCCGCACAAAGACCTTTCCTAAATCATCCGGCGAGGTTCTAAAGTCCTCTTCTGACTGAAGGTTTACCTGGAAGCTGCGGCCATACAAGGTGAAATCATTGACGTATAAGCTGCCGAACGTCGCCTGCATTGTGCTGAACACATCCGCCACTGGCACGCCCAAGCTCAGGGCTTTCTCACGATCAAGCGTCAGTCGGTATTGGGGCGTATTAATATCGAAGGTAGTGTTTACACCAACCAATTCAGGCTGTTTATTCGCTAAAGCCAGAAAGGCTTGCAGCTGTTTATCCATTTCAATGAAGTCACTGCTACCGCGATTTTGCACATAAAATTCAAAGCCCCCCGTACTACTCAAACCAAGAATCGGTGGCGGATTAAAGGCGAACATTTGACCATCTAATAGATCGTCACCGAGCCGAGGTAAACTTTTGGCCATCCCATCCGAGCTCTGCCTTGCCTCTCGGCGCTCATCCCAATCTTTTAGCATAATAAATGACACGCCGGCATTGGTCTTTTGTGCCGACGCCAGTAAATCAAAGCCGGAGAAAGTTATTAGACTGCGCACTTCATCCTGTTCAAGAATGCGCGTGTTCATGGCATCGGTCACCGCCATAGTCCGCGACAACGATGCGGCCGGTGGCGTCTTATACGCCATCATGATGTAACCTTGGTCTTCGCTCGGCACTAAACTGCTTGGCACAATACTGAACAAATACCACAGCCCCAACATCAAACCGGCAAACACACTTAAACCAATGAGACGGCGCTCTATCATCGCCCTGGTAACGTTCACATAGCCGTTACGAAGCACAGCAAACCAGCTATTAAACCCGCCCAGAAAGCCAGCACTAGCCGGTGCGTGCACCTTGCTTTTTAACAGCATTGAGCACAGCGCAGGCGTCAAGGTTAACGCCACAACTCCCGACAGAATAACGGAAACGGAAATGGCCACAGCAAACTGGCGGTACATCTCTCCAGTTAAACCATCCATAAAGATAACCGGTAAGAACACCGCGCACAGGACCAGAACAATTGCTACTAATGGTCCAGAGACTTCTTCCATGGCCCGCTTAACCGCCGTGTCGGCGTCTACGTGCTGCTCTTCCATTATTCGCTCGACATTTTCGATCACGATAATAGCGTCGTCGACAACGATACCGATAGCGAGTATCAAGCCAAACAGCGTCAATAAATTAATAGAAAATCCGACAATATAAAGCCCTGCAAATGTACCAATGATTGACACTGGAATCGCCAGCAGGGGAATAATAGTTGCGCGTATGTTTTGCAAGAAAATAAACATGACTAGTACAACCAGTACCAGCGCCTCTATGAATGTAATAATGACTTCTTTAATCGAATGCTCAACGAAGACCGTTGTGTCAAATGCCAACGTTAACTCAATTCCCGGAGGTAACTTTGCTTGCACATGCTCTAACACCTCTTGAGCCTGCTTCGCCGTTTCTAAAGCGTTAGCGCCGGGCTGCAAATACATCGCCACCGGCACAGCGGGCTGGCCATTAAATGCCCCCTGGAATGCGTAGTCCTTTGCGCCCAGTTCGACACGAGCAACATCTCCCAAATGCAAGGTGGCACCTGAATTATCTGTACGCAAAATAATATCTTCAAATTCGGATACCGTTGCTAAACGCCCCTGAGTCGTGACCGTATAGGTGAACGGCGTATCTTGAACCAGAGGTTCAGCTGCGAACTTTCCCGCCGCAAAATTCGCATTTTGCTCTCGCACCGCTTGCGCCACATCTGCAGGTGTTAGGGCAAACTCTGCGAGGCGATCTGGCTGCAGCCAAATCCGCATCGAGTAATCTTTTGCACCCAATAAGCGAGCGTCACCAATACCAGGTAAACGACGCAGTTCGTCAACAATATTTAGCAGAGCGTAGTTACTTAGATAGATTGAGTCGTACTGCGGATAATCTGATGTCAGCGCGTAAATCATCAGAATATTTGAAGAGCGCTTACTGACTTGAATACCCAATCGTTTTACCGCTTCCGGCAAGCGATTTTCCGCTACCGCAACGCGGTTACTCACGTTGATGGCAGCTTGATCCGGATCTGTTCCTGTCGCAAATACCACGCTAATACTCACCGAGCCGGAGGCCGACGCTTGCGTAGACATATACAACATACCGTCAACGCCGTTTATTTGCTGCTCTAGCGGTGCGGCTACGGTCTCAGCAATTGTCTCCGCATTGGCGCCCGGATAGTTAGCTGAAACAACAATTTCTGGCGGCAAAAATTCTGGGTATAAAGAAATGGGCAGACGACTCATTGCTGTCGCACCACCAAGTAAAATCATAAGGGATATAACGATTGATAGTACCGGGCGCTCAATAAAGAAACGTGCGTTCACTCCGCCTCCCCCGCCACCGCAGACGCGCCCGCTCGCGGGGAATCTGGCTTACTAGAATCTATTACTACCGCCTCGCTCGGTATCGGGTCCGCCGCTGGAACCTCAAGCTCGTTGGGCGAAAGCACTGCGCCGGGCTGAACTCGCGAGACACCGTCGATCACAATAAGATCACCGGCTTCAATACCTGACTCAATAATGACGCCGTCCTCTGCGTCCATACCTAAGGTAACACTGAGCATTTCTGCCTGATTGTCACTACCCACTTTATAGACGTATGTCCCCTGTGCGCCCTGCAATATTGCACGTGCAGGTAACACTATCGAATTTAGGCTTATTAAACCGTGCAACTTAACGCGTAAAAACTGCCCGGGTAATAAGGTGCCATCAGGGTTGGGAATAATGGCGCGCAACTGCACCGTTCCTGTTCTGCGATCAATGGCACTTTCGGTGAAATTCACTTGGCCGTAATACGGATACGTCTCACCTTGGCCAACAAGGATCTCCACTTCCCGCTTGCCTTCAAATGCCGCTTCGCCACGATCAATCATTTGCCGTATGCCGAGCACTAATTTATCTGGCAATGACACATTAATCCACAGCGGGTCAAGCTGGGTTATGGTCGTTAATAAGCTATTTTCTGGACCGACCAAACTACCTTCTGAAACGGCCTCGCGACTGGTGATTCCCGCGATGGGCGCTTTCACCTGGGTGTAATCAAGATTAATTTTGGCCGCCTGCACTTCTGCTTCAGCCAGCTTTACCGCGGCCTTAGCAAAATCCAGATCGGATTCAGTATCGTCGCGTTCACGACGACTAATGGCATTGGTTTTAATCAACTCCTGCGCACGCTGCCAGCGACGCTCAGCGGCTGACAAACTGGCATTTGCCTGGGCCAACTGCGCTTTTACACGGTTCAATGCCACCTCAAACGGCGCAGCGTCAATCTCGAATAACAGCTGTCCGGCCGCGACCGCCTGCCCCTCGGTATAAGCGCGGCGCAATAAAATACCTTCGACACGCGCTCGAATTTGCACTTCCTTAGAACCCACGGTCCGCCCAGGGTAAAGTCCACCAATCGGCACCGAGTGCTCAACCGCGCGAAGCACATTGACCTGAATAGGAGGATGAGCTTGCTGAGCGGGACTCTCTTTACTGCAGGCAACAAGAAGACAGAGAGTAAAAACTGAAAGTAGGATGGTGGTAAAACGGGACGAAAAAGAAAGCACTAGCAAACGCCTCACACATAAGGAGATATGAACACCACTTTACATACATGCACGCATGTATGTAAAGTGGTGTTTCTGTAAAACATAGCACTACACATAATAATTGGGTTAGCCAGAAATGAGACGATCTAAAGCCGATGCGGAAATTACTCGCGCGCGCATCCTTGACGCCGCCGGCAAACTCTTTGCAATTCAAGGTATTACTCGTACAAGACTAACTGACATTGCAGGCGAGGCTGGAGTGACCCGCGGCGCAATTTACTGGCACTTTAAAGATAAAGAAGCATTAATCGAAGCAATGATGGACAGTGTGGGCGCACCCACCAATGCCGCCTTAGAGGCGCTAAGCAATACTAAAAAAAACGAAATTGCGTCTTTAGACATGTTGAGAAACGTGATTGTTGATGCATTTAAGCGCACTAATGAACTCCCTGCCCTAGAGCAAATAACGCGCTTTATTTTTAGGTATTCTCTATGTAATGAAAGTGAGTCACTGAATAAGCGGATCAATAACGACCGAAAATTGGCGTTAACCCGACTGCAACGATTTATAAGAAACGCACAACAAGCAAAGTTAATTAGAGCCGATTTGGAAGCCGAATACCTCGCTATTCATATGCACACACATATAATTGGCCTATTCCACCACCATCTTAGCAATCCTTCCCGCAACCTTACGGCCGAGGACGTCGCAACTTCACTCGACCTATTATTTGAAGGGATCAAAGTAAAACCGTGCGCACCATAAGTCACCACAACTTACCCTGCCTAAGCTAACACCACACCCGACCCGTCATGTTCATTAATCACAAGAGGCAGTACCACTTCGAAAACAGCGCCATGATCAGGCTGACTAGCTACCGAAACTCGCCCTCTGAGCTGCCTCCTCACTGTGTTATACAAGATGTGCAAGCCCAAACCTGTTCCACCGGCACCGCGACGAGTTGTGTAAAAGGGCTCAAACACTTTTTTCTGATCCGCAGTGGGGATACCGACGCCATCATCACTGAATCGAAGGACAACGTGATCATTCTGTTTTTGCACACACAATTGAATATTGCCTTTTTGACCATTGGGGAAAGCGTGAGTAAGGCTATTGCTCAATAAATTTATAAGCACCTGTGCAATTCCACCCGGCACGGTTTTAATCCTAATATCCTTAGGACAATCTAGTGACACATTGTGCCCGCTGCTGCGGTAACTGGGCGACAAATGACTTAGCACATCCGTTAAATATTCATGTAAATTTATATCACGGATCTCGGCTGTCGCTTGATCAACCGAGACTTGTTTAAAACTCATAATGAGCGCGCCGGCTCGCTGTACATTAGAAAGTACAATGCGAGACGCCTCCTGCATTCTCGATAACGTCTCGGCGACCGGGGCTAGTGAGTCTGGGCCGTCCAATGCCGCGCGCAATTTCCCAAGGTCGGACTGCAAGGTTGACTCCGCGGTGATCGCAATACCGAGCGGCGTATTTAGTTCATGAGCAAAACCAGCAACTAGCCCACCTAAAGATGCCATTTTCTCGGACTCCACTAAATGCTCTTGGGTCTCACGAAGCTTAAGCAACATCTCTTTAAGCTTCGCACCAGCAACATCGGATCTGTGCTTTTGCCCGGTAAGCACTAAAAATGTCATCCCCAATAGGCCGGTAAACAGCAAGCCAGCGACCAACATAATCCAAGGCACCATGGAGCGACTACCAACCAGAAAACCTTGGTCAGCCTCCACCTCAAAAAGCCAGTCAATATCAGCAAAATGCAAAACTGCAGAATCCGAAAACAAGGCATGTTTAGAATCTAGCGAATTAATAGAATATATTTTCCCAGTACCATCTAGACTCGACACCGACGCAGAAATATTTCTTAAATCAGCCCCAGGCAACAATACTGCCATTAGATCCGGCACTCTAAAAACACCTGCAACATAGCCCGCCAAACTACCGCTCCCCATCATTGGCGACACTGTATTAACGGGCAGATAAACTACCAAACCTAATTGACCATCTCGCTCCTGCACCAAAGAAATTGGCCGAGTCGTTGCCGGCGCTCCAGACAAAGAAGCCCGAGCCAGCGCATTGCGAACCACCTCCGTTGAGCTAATGTCGTAAGATAAAGCGCCTACATTTTTTGCCATGGGCTCTATATATCGAATGACGAAATAATCGTCTTTGACTGACTGCACAATCATGCTGCCACCTTGATCTCGACCCATTATACTGACCGGCGCGCCGAGCTCATCGCCCATTGAGGCCTCGAACGCCAAACGCTCTGCAGCGCCGACTCTCTGCACCCAGACTATGGCCTGAAATCCCGCATTACGGTCTAAAAACCCCTTCACGAAGGCATCATAAGTCTCACGCGAAAGCCCGCCAGACACCTCGATAAAAGCCTTTACCGCATGTAAGTCATCAATATGAGTATCAATTTTCGATTGTGCTGCGTTAAAAATTTGTTGGCTGTATCGCCTAAACTCACCCTGCTGGCGTGACAGCTCCCAGCGACTGCCCAAAACATACAAGGTAACGACAACCAGAGAAACACTGACAAGAACCAATGGTAGAACCCGTCTTCTGCTGCGCCAAACGGCTCGGGGCTCCCCAAAATACACAAAGATCAGAATTGAGGTAATCATCACCCCGAGACCGTCGCCAACCCACCACGTAAACCAGTTGAATATATAGTTTTCTGCAGGCAATAACCCTGCGGCCAGCAAAGCAGTGGTGCCAATACTGGCGCTCGTAGCACAACTTACTCCACACGCGAATATTAGAAACTTAAAAACCTCACTAATACTGTCAAGACAAATTCTGCTGCCTATATATCTACGAATTAGCCAAGCACCAAGCACTGCTTGAAGAGCAGCGCCGGCAGCGATAACCATGGGTACGAAAAAAGAAGTTAAAAATGACGACGATAGGCTTGGCATTCCGTCGACATTTACTAAAAACGAGCCCAGCAAAACACCCGGCCAAAGACGGTAGCCCTTCAAGAGAATGACAGATAAGGCAATACCTGCCGAAGGCCAGATTGCCGTGGCATACCCAGGGGGTATAGCGAGGAGCAGTGCCAACTTGCCAATAGCGAAGTAAGTTAAGGCCAGCGGGATTATCAAGATCAAGGTGCGATTAGGCATTTACGACCCAAGTGGGTAACTGAGTGAGATTCTGGACACAAACAAACTAGCTCTCTTTAAGCTTGTGCCCCGACCTCACTCAAAATAGACAAATTACCTCACCAGTCTAGTTCGCTGAACGATGCGACCACCATAAGTACATCTGCCTAACATCAAACGTCCCGAACAGTACTATTGAATAAATACATGGCGTTATCACCTTAATTTATGGAGCTTTTTATTGGAATTGACTACTGAGTTAAACCACACTTTTATCGCTTCTTAAGGCGAGTTGTAATATCCTACGCGGTTTTACCCGAAACCAAATTGTTAACCACAATGGATCTACAACAATGCTCATAGGAATCCCAAAAGAACTCGCGAGCGGCGAAAACCGCGTTGCGATCATTCCGACAGATGCCAAAAAGCTAATCAGGGCCGGTGCAACGATTCAAATCGAAGCGGGCTTGGGCTTAGGCAGCGGCTTTAGCGACGAGGAATACACCGACGCTGGCGCCACTGTTATCGCTGACCGCAATACCGTGTTGTCTAGCGCCGATATTATTTTACGTATCAGCAAGCCAACGCTCGATGAAATCGGACAAATGAAATCTGGCTGCATCCACGTCAGCTACCTGGATCCATTTAACGAACACAGCTTAATTAAAGCGTTTCGCGATCGCGGCGTTAGCGCCATCAGCATGGAAATGATCCCACGCTCTACGCGCTCACAAAAGATGGACGCACTGAGTTCGCAAGCAAGCTTGGCGGGGTACGTGATGGTATTGCTTGCCACCACAAGATTGCCCCGCATTCTGCCTATGATGATGACACCAGCGGGTACCTTGAAGCCTTCTACCGTCTTCATCATCGGTGCTGGCGTTGCCGGCCTGCAAGCCATTGCAACCGCAAAACGCCTCGGCGCCAAAGTGGTTGCGTTTGACACCCGCTCAGTTGTTGCCGAGCAGGTCCGCTCACTGGGCGGCAAATTCCTCGATATCGATCTAGGCGAAACAGGCCAGACCAAAGACGGTTACGCGGTTGCCCTCACAGAAGAGCAAATGAAACTGCAGCTTGAAGGCCAAAAGAAGCAAATTGCAGACTCGGATATCGTGATTACCACGGCCCAGCTGTTTGGTCGCAAACCCCCTGTGCTTATCACTAGCGACATGATCAAGGGTATGAAGCCCGGTTCTGTGATTGTCGATATGGCAGCGGAAAGCGGCGGCAACGTTGAGGGTTCGGTAGCAGGCCAAACCGTGGTGGTTGATGGCGTGACGATTATCGGCGACGGCAACTGGTCTAACTTTGTTAGCCGCGATGCCAGCCAAATGTATTCGTCCAACCTCTTCAACCTCGTTGATGAAGGCTGGAACGGCGATGACAAGAAAATGGTTATCGACATGGAAAACGATATTCTGCAGGGCTGTGTGATTACCCACGGCGGCGAGATCGTTAACGAAACCATTAAAAACCTGATTAACTAGGAGAAGATGATGGAAATAGTATTTCTCGCTTTCATCTTAATGCTGTCTATATTTTTAGGCTTTGAGCTGATCAATAAAGTCCCTGCCACCCTGCACACACCACTGATGTCAGGTTCAAACGCGATCTCGGGTATTACCCTCGTCGGCGCACTGACCTCGGCTGGCGCTGAACACGCGGTACTGTCCACTATTCTTGGCACCATTGCGGTGGCAATGGCCACCATCAACGTGATCGGTGGCTATATGGTAACCGACCGTATGCTGGCCATGTTCAAGAAAAAAGGGAGCGCTAAGTAATGGGTATCGAATTACTGGTTAACCTGTCCTACGTGGCAGCGGCCGTGCTGTTTATTTTTGGTCTTAAAATGCTGGGTTCACCAGCGACCGCGCGCAAAGGCAATTTGATCTCTGCGCTAGGTATGTTTATCGCGGTTGTTATCACTCTGCTTGATCAAAGCATTATTGACTACAAATGGATTATCGCCGGTGTTGTGGTCGGCGGTCTCATTGGCGCCCTCGTTGCGCGCCGCGTCGAAATGACCGGCATGCCGGAAATGGTGGCGCTGTTCAATGGTTTTGGTGGTGTTGCGAGTTTGTTCGTGGGCTGGGCGGCACTTTACGGCTTTGAAGCAACGACCTTTGAACTAATCATCATTGTCCTGTCGATTCTGATTGGCGGCGTGACGTTCTCGGGCAGTATGGTTGCCTGGGGTAAGCTCAGCGAGCGTATCTCTGGCAAAGCGATGGTGTTTCGCGGTCAGCGTATTTTTAATATTTTGCTGATTATCGCTATCATTGCGGCGTCTGTGATGTTCACCATTAGCACTGGCCCCGCCACCTCCATATATCTGTATGTGGTGATTGGCCTGTCATTGCTACTGGGCATCATGCTGGTTATTCCTATCGGCGGTGCCGATATGCCGGTGGTTATCTCTCTGCTAAACAGCTACTCAGGCTTAGCGGCCTGTGCGGCGGGTATCGCGATCAACAACATCATCCTGATCGTAGCCGGTGCCCTGGTTGGTGCCAGCGGGATTATCCTGACGCAAATCATGTGTAAGGCGATGAACCGCTCGCTGAGCAATGTCTTGTTCAGCGGCTTCAGCGCCGTCTCTGCAGGTGGCTCGGCTGCTAAGATCGAAGGCGAAGCCAAGGCTATGACAGCTGAAGACGCCTACTACGTGCTCGAAGCGGCTGCTAGCGTTGTTATCGTGCCCGGTTACGGCATGGCGGTTGCACAGGCACAGCACGTGGTCAAAGAGCTACAAGAATTGCTGGAAAAGAATGGCGCCGAAGTGGTTTACGCTATTCACCCTGTTGCTGGCCGTATGCCGGGTCACATGAACGTACTGCTTGCAGAAGCTGACGTGTCTTATGACCTGCTACTGGAAATGGATGCCATTAACCCGCGTATGGACACCTTCGACGTGGCGATTGTTATCGGCGCCAACGACGTGGTTAACCCCGCCGCTCGCGAGATGGAAGGCAGCCCAATTTACGGTATGCCTGTCATTAACGTCGACATGGCGCGCAACGTGTTTGTGATGAAGCGCTCAATGGCATCAGGCTTTGCCGGTATCGACAATCCCCTGTTCTTTAAAGAGAACACGCGGATGCTGTTCGGTGATGCGAAAGAAATGCTGGGTAATATTATTAAAGCGTTTAGCTAAGCACTTCGCTTAAGACGAAACGAGAAACGGGCTCCCAGCAGGAGCCCGTTTTTTTATGACTACGGTTTGCTAATCGTCATTAACGCCAGCGCTGAGTATAGGCAACAGCCGGCTTAATAAATCCCGAAGCTGCACAATATCGTTCTCGCTCACCGCCAACTTATTAAGCAAAGCCTGCGGCACACATTCACAGTCGTCACGTAACCCCCTGCCAAGCTCGGTGAGATGCAACATGACAACCCGCTCATCGTCAACACTGCGACTGCGACGAATAAAGCCCTGCTGCTCTAATCGCTTTAACAGCGGCGTCAGAGTATTAGTGTTCAGCATCGCATGCTCACTTACCACCTTCACCGCACACGGTGCGCGCTCCCACAGAATCATCATCACTATATACTGTGGATATGTTAGGCCCAGCGGCGTTAATTTATCCTGATATAAACGCGTGATCATTCTTGAGGCAGCATACAAAGGAAAACACAATTGATTTTCCAACTGCAGCTGCGGTGGCACGGTATCGACCAAGGCCTGACTCATACCGCTAATGCAGCCTCTATATCGGCGGCAATGCTCTCGGGCTTCGTTGTTGGCGCAAAACGCTTTATCGCCAACCCATCTTTACCCACCAGAAATTTTGTGAAATTCCACTTCACCGCGTTACTCAGGGTCCCCGGTGCCGCCTTTTTTAAATAGGCAAACAGCGGATGCGCATTTTTGCCATTCACATCAATTTTCTCAGTAATGGGAAAACTGACCCCATAATTGATCAAACAGCTACCCTCAATGGTATTCGCATCGCCCGGCTCTTGATTGGCAAATTGATTACAGGGCGCCCCAAGAATCACCAAACCCTGATCCTTGTATTTATCATACAAAGCCTGCAAACCCTCATACTGAGGGGTGAGACCACATTTGCTAGCGGTATTCACCACAAGGACCACTTTGTCTTTATATGCAGACAAGTCTATAGGTTTGCCTTGTAAATTCGCTATTTCAAAATCGTATAGTGTTGTCATTTTCATTTCCCTCGGTTCGCTACCAGTGCAACAGTACAAATCTCATTCCCGACCATTAGAACAGATATTTATATCTCAGGCAATAATATCGCACACGACATAAAACAAATAACCCTAAAGCAGAGAGATTTCCTGCCGATAAGGTGTACGTACCCCATGAGATCTGCGGACACGATATAGAAATGGTCATTATCAATCCCAGCTTTGCCACCCAGCCCGCCGCATTTAATAGGCCAGCGGGACCTGCGCCCGTATTGGCTATTGATCGCGTGTTAACAGCCGTTGTCGTGGGCCAGCGTGCAGAACATCTCTATGAGTTAGCGTCTGGGAATTTAAAGCTAATGGCAGAAAGCCAAACGGCGCTTCGCCATGGCGAAAAACTATTACTACAGGTTACCGGAAAAGATCATAAGCAAAGACCTCAACTACAAATACTCAAAGGGGAGATCGGCCTGATCCAAAGCCAACTGCGCGCCGCGCTGCCTCAACAACAAAGCGTAAGCCATCTATTGGCCAACCTTGGCAAACTAAGCAATTTACCCAAACAGCACCCGCTGGCAACACTAGGCAAAGAGTTCATTGAAGCTATTGCGAGCAAAGCGCAATCGTCCAATCCAGCCGAATTACGCCAAGCCATCATGCAAAGTGGACTGTTTCTAGAGAGCCAATTAGCGCAGGGTAAAACACCTACTGGAGATTTAAAGCAGGCCCTATTAAAACTCAGCCGGCAAATTACTACCCAGCTGGCAGCTAGTAAACCAGCCACTGAATCTACCATTCATGGCGACGGCTCGATAACAAAGCAATCAACGCTAGCGAAGGAATATGCGCCGCAATCAAGGTCAAGCCCACTATTGAATTCTGGGTATCCGAACAACAAGACAAGCGTCGAGCACTACCCCCAGAACGTCGCAGACAAGCCCACGAAGCCCGAATTACCCGGTGAGCTTCGTCCGCAAAGCCGTCAAGGAGCAAGTATTCAATTTGCCGATGCTGAGCTTGAGGTGCTGCAGCAGGTATTGCGAGATGTGCGAGGCAGCCTAGCCCGCCAAGAGTCTCATCAACTATTGCACCTACAGCAGAGCGATAAATCACAAACGCAATATATGGTGGAGCTTCCGGTGCGCGGCAATGACGGCATTGATGTATGGCAACTCCATTTGCATAAATTTGAACAAACCGAGCACGAACAGCAACACGCCGAGAAGTCTGCGGATAAGCCTCAACATAGCTGGGCTATTAACTTGAGTTTTGACTTACCCGGTCTAGGGCCTATTTGCGTCCGAGTATCACAAACACCCGAGCTCGATATTCGCTTCACTGCCGAAAACAAGGCAACCAGTGAATTGATAGAACGAAGGCAACACGAGCTTGTACACGCCCTAGAGGCACAAGGCGTCAGCACGCAAACCATCCAATGCCGCAGCGAGAAGATCACCATCAATGCATCAGAAGCCTATGCAAACGCCTTACTGGATACCCAAGCATGAGCACGAATAAATCTGGTGAAATTGCCGTTTCGCTACACTACGACGGACAAAATGCACCTATCGTCAGTGCCAAGGGCGAGGGAGACGTTGCGCGCCAAATACTTGAAATTGCGACACAACACGACATTCCAATCTACCAAAATAGTCAGTTGATACAATTGTTATCGCGGGTTGAGCTCGACAATGAAATACCGAGAGAACTGTATATCGCAGTAGCCGAAATTATTGCCTTCGCCTACCGCTTAAAAGATCAGCTACCCAATACATGGCAGCAAACCTGAAAACTACCGCCGTTTAACGCGTCAGCTTCCAGGTAAAACGCACTTGGGCCAAGGATGCTACCGCGGTGCCATTTACCCGCTCCGGCTCAAACTGACAGCGTGATAAAGCAGATAAAGCGCGATAATCCAGGCGTCGCGTCCCGCTAGAATCAACGACCTTACCATCGCTAGGATTACCTTCAGCGTCAACCGAGAACGACATAGTTACCGTACCCTGCTGACCAAAACGAATTGATTCATCAGGGTATTCCGGACGCGCACAACTACTCCAATCAATACTTGCCGGCACCGTCGCGGTATTCACTGCCGGCGCAGAACTAAGAGGTAACGCCGCCGATGCAAGCTTGGGCTGACTCTTTACTTCAGCCGCCGCTATGTCAGCAGGTTTTTCGCGCATTTTAGCTAAGGCCGCTTGGCGCTCTTTCTCAGCATTTTGTGCCCTCGCCTCAGCGACTTCAGCAGCACGAGCTGCAGCTTCCGCCGAAGCTTGCGCCATTGCCAGAGCCTCAGATTGCTGCTGCATAGTCACCAATTGCGCCTGTTGCAGTAAATTTTGCTCGCGCTGACTAAACTCGCCATCTAAGCGATTTTGCCATTCAGCCAGTACCGCCTGCTCTTCAGACTGCAATTTTTCATTGCCCTGCACAGTCGCAACCTTCGCGACCACACTTTTATCGGTGCTAAACGCAGGTGCCTCATCGCCGGAAAGCAACCACGCAGCCAATCCCGCCGCCGCGCAAACGCACAGGAGGGCGATCGCGATCACAGACTCTGCGGACTGCCCCAAGCCCTGCTTTTGCTCAATTGTGCCTACTGCATCATTCATTCAGCAACTCCCCAAAAATTGCTCATGCCGTCATACCAAACAAGCGCCCAATTCTCTGGAACACACCGCGACGATCAGACTCTGGTGGTGGCGTCGGTGTAGCTTCTGCAGCAAGACGCAAGGTTTGCGCGGGATGCTTTTGTAATATTTCAAATCTTCGCATCGCCAAATTAACGCTGCCACGCAATAAACCCTCGCTGACCGGCTTACTGAGAAAGCGATAAATCTGGCCACGGTTGATAAGATCAATACCCTGCTCAGCATCAGATTTTGCAGTTAACACTATCGCCACTAAACTAGGATGGTGTTGGCGCAAGGCGGCCAGCAAATCAGTGACAACCTCCCCCCCCACCGCAATCTCGGTAACAATGACACCAATCTTATGCTGTTCTAAAAGGGTTAAGCCCTCATCTAGATTCGATGCGGTATACACCGAGCGCTCGCGACCCAATACACGCTGTAAGGTGTTACGAGTGGATTCATCGTCATCCAGAATCAAGGTGCCGACATCATCGACACCCGGGACGTGGACGCGCTCCGTTAAATCTTCTTCGGCAGCAACCGCCTCTTTCACATAATCAACAGTCGATGCCTTAACCGCAGCCGCAATAGTTGATCGCAAATCAACATTTGACCAAGGCTTATTGATAAAACGAAAAATCTCTCCGTCATTTATCGCAGCCAGGATCGCACTCAGATCCGAGTAACCCGTAAGCAAAACTCGAATAGCGCGCGGGCGAAGATCCTTAGCTTTACGTAAAACCTCCACGCCAGTCATCTCTGGCATACGCTGATCACTGACGACAACGTCGACATCACCCTGCCGGAGAATCTCCAGAGCGGCCTCACCCGAAGAGGCGGTAACCACATCGTAGTCCCGCCTAAACAACGCTTTCAGCGCTATTAAAATACGAGGCTCATCATCCACAAATAGAATTCGCGCGCGGGGTTCTTCTGTCGCAGTATCAACATTCATATTCATACTTTATGCATCTCCAAGCACCACCACATCTTGCTCTGATATAACGTCTGCGCTTTTGCTCGCTCCCACTATCGGTAGGCGAACAAAAAACTCCGTTCCTTTACCTAGTTCGGATTCCACTCGAATTGTGCCACCGTGATCTTCGATAATACGAAATACAATAGACAAGCCAAGGCCCGTGCCTTTACCCACCGGTTTGGTCGTAAAAAACGGCTCAAAAATATGCGCGCGAGTTTCTTCATCCATACCACTACCAGAGTCACTAATCGCCACTTCCACATTGTCATCAACAACACTGGTGCGAATACAAATTTGACCCTTGCCGTCCATTGCCTGAGCGGCGTTGGTGATAAGGTTCAGGAACACTTGATTTAATTGCGACGGCGCACAGCTTATTTCTGGTAGATCGGCGAACATTCTCGTGACTTTAACGCCGTCTTTAAGCTGACTATTACAAATCTTAAGCGCGGTCTCGATGCCTTCGTTCAAATCAAACAGCTGCGATTGCGAGCGATCAACACGACTGAAGTCTTTCAGACTCATGACCAACTCAGCAATTTGTTTTAGACCGTACTCGGTATCTGCAAGCAGGGTATCGAACTCAAGAATACTCTCGGCATCAACCTCCCCATCCATAGCTTGCATCGTCTCCCGGACAATCTCGACATTACTCGATGCATAACCTAGGGGGGTATTAATTTCGTGCGCCACACCGGCTACCATTTGACCTAGCGAAGCCATTTTTTCTGACTGAATTAACTGCCCCTGCTGCATTTTCAGGTCGTCTAGCGCCTTGCTAAGCGCCTGCGTACGCTTATCAACTATCTGCTCTAGATTGACGTTGGCATTTTGCAACTCACTGTTCAAACTGTCCAAGGTCGAGAAACTCGAACGCAATCGAACCGCGATCACACCAAAGGCCAGCAGTAACGCAACCGCGTACACGGCAAGGGTCTGCCGATAGCTGCGCGCTGTACTCTGCAAATTATAGAAATGTTTTTCGTAAGCGGTCCGCAAATCGTACAGTGCTGGTCCGCTGGGCACGGCATCAAATTCTTCGGTCAAAACTTGAAGCTGGTCAGCGGCGCTACGCAAAGAATCAACCGTACTCAATAAATGTCTGACTGCACCGCGCTCGGCGTCATTTGCCAAGCCTTCTTCGGCGGCAACAATTTCTTGACCAAGCTCGTCAATATAGCCGCCATTCGTTGGCGACGATTGAATGCCATAGGCCGTCGCTTCACGTAAAATAGACATCACATTTTTACGCAACTCCTCCGAGGCATTCACAGATGGCGCACTCAATAGTGAAATACCCGCGACGCGTAACACGGTAAAATGCTGAGCTAAACGCGCCAGCTTGGCAGAATAATCATTGAGAAGACTAAGTTTGGACTGAGCGACGGTATTGTAATGCGTAAGCGCCGTATCAATCGGTTGCGCCAATCCCGCCAAACTCGCTTGGCCACTGCTGACAGCCTCCTGGGCAACCGTAAAGCGATCTCGTGACAGCTCTAGCTCCTGCGGCCCGGAATCAAGGGATAAACGCCCTCTGGCGATCTGCTGATTGAGCTCGGCATCCGCTTTGGCGGCGGTGTCCAATTGCTCTAATCGAATGATGTGCAAGCCCGTTTCGAGCGGATTTCGCAATGTTTTCCACAATAAAAACGAAATAACACCAAGAGCCAGCGCAATCGCTAACAATGCAATGAGACGCTGAACAGAAAACCCCCGCGCGGTACGGCGGGACACACCCATTTGAACCATAAAATTCTTCTTATTATTTTGTGTATTACTCTACCGCCACAATGCAATTAAGGCATCACAAAAGCAAGCGTATGCAACGCAGCGAGCAATACACGTGTTCTTTGAAGTAAGCACCCAAGGTATTTTTATATTTTTAGTCTGACGAAGAATAAAAGCTGCTAACGCAAAAGTCTAGCACTTCACCAAAATCATATAAATGACAATACTATTGACTTAACAGTTACTTAGCGAAGGTTACTATATTCAAAGACAAGCAAAATCAATTGCCATGGCCTATTCAGCCAAGGTAGAAAGGCCATCATTCGCACTAACTAGCACACAGATAGGATAGATATCAGGGAAAAGTAACGAAACAGGAGTGAAATACAAAAATTAGCGAAAAATATCAGGGGCTAATTCAACCCCTAAATATTGGTCGGAACGGCAGGATTCGAACCTGCGACCCCCACACCCCCAGTGTGGTGCGCTACCAGGCTGCGCTACGCCCCGACTTGAGGGGCAGCATCATACCCCAAGATATAAGTTGAGTGAACTATCTTTTCAATAGTTTCAACACTTCCTCAAGCTCACCGAGCATTTGCCGAATAACTTGGCGGGTTTGTGAGGATTCATCTTTAGCTGTATCGCCCGACATACGCTGACGAGCTCCGCCGATGGTATAGCCCTGCTCGTATAATAAACTGCGAATCTGTCTGATCATTAGCACGTCTTGGCGCTGATAATAGCGGCGATTTCCGCGTCGCTTCACCGGCGTAAGCTGCGGGAACTCTTGCTCCCAGTAACGCAGAACATGGGGTTTTACCAAGCACAAATCGCTGACTTCACCAATGGTGAAGTAACGTTTTCCCGGTATGGGTGGTAATTCGTCGTTATGACTTGGTTCCAGCATAGTCCTCTACCCTGGATTTCAGTTTTTGCCCGGGCCGGAACGTCACAACTCGGCGAGCAGAAATGGGAATCTCCTCACCGGTTTTGGGGTTACGTCCAGGACGCTGACTCTTATCCCTAAGATCAAAATTCCCGAAGCCAGATATTTTTACCTGCTCGTTATTTTCCAAGCAGTGCCGAATTTGTTCAAAAAACAATTCCACCAGCTCCTTGGCCTCACGCTTGTTAAAGCCCAGCTCTTCGTATAGTCGTTCAGCCATTTCTGCTTTCGTGAGGGACGTCATCACACTAGTTCCTTAAACTTGCGCCAAATGCCTCCTTCAAGGTCTGTACAACCGCGTCAACCGATTGACCCACCTCTTCTTCGTTAAGGGTGCGCGATGAATGGCGGAAGGTCAAGCCCAGCGCCAAACTTTTTCTTTCAGGATCAATACCTTTACCCTGATAAATATCAAATAGCTTCAAGTCACTGAGGTTTTCGCCCGCAGATTTTCTGACCGCACTCAGCACCTCTGACGCCGCCAATTGTCGGTCTACTATCAAAGCGAGGTCTCGGCGAACCTCCGGGTAACGCGACAACTCAGAAAACACCGGAACGCTGCGCTCTAGAATCGGTTGCAAATCGATCTCAAACAAATACACCGGATTGACGAAATCCCAGCGCGCCTGAAGACTTGGGTGCAGCGCGCCAATTCGGCCTATACGCTTATCGTTGCAGTAAACATCAGCGGTTTGCCCCGGATGCAGTGATGTATATTTCGCGGCGCTAAAGGATATTGCGCCTGGCGATACCGACAACAGGCTTTCTAGATCTGCTTTTAGATCAAAAAAATCGACTAATTCGCCATTCTCACTCCAGCTTTCGGGTTCACGACGGCCAGTGAGTAAAGCAG
The DNA here is from genome assembly GCF_019312595.1 of Zhongshania aquimaris. Classification (GTDB taxonomy): domain Bacteria; phylum Pseudomonadota; class Gammaproteobacteria; order Pseudomonadales; family Spongiibacteraceae; genus Spongiibacter; species Spongiibacter aquimaris. The sequence continues at coordinate 568,423 of NZ_JAHWDQ010000001.1, forward strand.
CAACGGTCGGTATTTGCTTCATACCATCAGCGCACTTGATAAACCGCAGACCAGACTCAAACAGACGAATACGCGATTGCTGGCGCTTGGCATTATGCATCGCAGTCTTTAACAAGCCGGGAAGCAAGCTTGTCCGCATAATAGACATATCGGCAGAAATTGGGTTTAGCAGTTCAACACCAACTTCACCCTCTGACAGTGCCGCATGCATGTCAGGGTCGATAAAACTATAGGTAATCGCTTCCTGGTAGCCCCTCGCCACGAGCTGCTGTCTAACCAGCGGCAAGCCACGCTTGCTCTCTGGCGCCGTGCGAATAGTTAAGGTATCTCTGATGGGTGTTATCGGCAGTCGGTTGTAGCCATAGACCCGCGCCAGCTCTTCAAGTAAATCCACTTCGATACTTATATCGAAACGCCAACTTGGCGCGATAACTGTCCAGCCGCCCTCGGTTGGGCTTACCGACATACCCAAGCCCGTCAAAATCGACTCGACGTCACTTGTACTTAACGCCATACCTAATAGCTTCTCGATACGCTTTTCACGCAACAAAATAGGCTCGCGCGCTGGCAGCTCGCTATCTACGAAGCTAATTGCACCGGCTTCGCCGCCACATATTTCGATAATGAGGGCGGTTGCCCGCTCTATCGCGCGCGCCGGCAACTCAAAATCTACGCCGCGCTCAAAGCGATGCGACGAATCGGTATGCAGTCCATAGGAACGAGCTCTACCCGCGACCTTGTCAGGCGCAAAGAACGCCGCCTCAAGAAATAAGTGCTGGGTCACATCGGTAACGGAAGAAAGCTCGCCACCCATAATACCAGCCAGAGCCAAAGGCTGTTTCTCATCGGCAATGAGCAGCGCACCCTCGCGTAGCTCGAGGTTCTGGCCATCTAACAGCGCGACCACTTCGCCAGCAGCTGCATGGCGCACGTTAATTCCGCCATTTATTTTATCCAGATCAAACGCATGCATGGGCTGACCTAATTCCAATAAAATGAAATTAGTGACATCGACCACAGCATCTATGCTGCGCAAACCACAGCGCCGCAGTTTTTCCTGCAACCACAGCGGACTGGCCGCGGAAACATCGACATTGCGAATGACACGACCAACATAGCGCGGGCAGTCTTCCGCCGCTGACACGACCACAGGCAATACGTCGTCTATGGTGGCTGCCACTGCAGAGATAGCTTTGTCTTCAAACGCTAACTCACTCAGCACCGCTGCTTCACGGGCAATACCGCGAAGACTCAAGCAGTCCGCGCGATTTGGGGTTAGACCAAGCTCAATGACCGTATCATCTAAATTCAGGTAGGCACGGATATCCTGCCCAAGCGGTGCGTCTGCTGGCAGCTCCATCAAACCGTCCGAACTTTCCGCCAGACCTAGCTCCTGCTCCGCGCACAACATGCCAAAAGATTCCACACCGCGCAGCTTAGCCTTTTTAATTTTAAAGTCGCCAGGCAATACCGCCCCCAATGTCGCCAGGGGAATTTTAATACCTGCACGGGCGTTTGCAGCACCACACACGATTTGGACTTCACTTTTGCCATCGCTTACCTGACAAACCTGCAACTTCTCTGCATCGGGATGCGGGTGCACGGCAATGATTTGCGCCACCACCACGCCCGAAAATTTGCCCGCCACGGGGTCCATTGCGTCGACCTCCAAGCCAGCCATGGTCAACCGTGCCGCTAGCTGCTCGGTATCGACTGCGGGATTCACCCACTCACGCAACCACTGTTCACTGAATTTCATATTCTTTCCATCTATAAGCTTTCGGTTAGCAGGTACTTAAGTTGTCTACAGACTCAGAAACCGGCCTACTTAAATTGGGCGAGAAAACGCAGATCGTTTTCAAAAAACAAGCGCAGGTCATTCACGCCATAACGCAACATTGCCAAGCGCTCAACACCTAGACCAAAGGCAAAGCCCGTGAAGCGCTCGGCGTCGATATTTGAGGCCTCAAACACGCTCGGATGCACCATGCCGCAACCCAGTATTTCAATCCAGCCAGTGTGACTGCAAACTCGGCAACCTTCCCCACCACACATAACGCACTGGATGTCGACTTCTGCCGAAGGTTCAGTAAATGGAAAATACGAGGGCCTAAAACGAACGCTAAGCTCTTTTTCAAAGAAGCTCCGCAAAAAGGATTCAAGCATACCTTTCAAATCGGCAAAGCTGGTGTCTTCGCTTATTAATAACCCTTCCACCTGATGAAACATCGGGGTATGGGTTAAATCCGAGTCGCAGCGATAAACTCGCCCCGGACAAATCAATTTCATTGGCGGTTCACTACTCTCCATCACACGAACCTGCACCGGTGATGTATGCGTTCGCAGTACCGTTGAGTCATCAACGTAAAAGGTATCGTGCATGGCGCGCGCCGGGTGGTGAGCGGGAATATTTAGCGCTTCAAAATTATGGTAATCGTCTTCAATTTCTGGGCCTTCAACAACCTCAAAACCGATGCTGCCAAAAAATTCACTGATGCGCTCAATGGTGCGAGTTACTGGGTGGAGGCCACCAGCATGCTGACCTCGCCCAGACAGGGTGACATCGATTTTTTCAGCTTCAAGACGCGCATCGACAGCGGCTTGATCGAGGCGCAGCTTCGACTGAGAGATCTGATCAGACAGAGCCTCTTTCACGCGGTTAATTTCCGCGCCCGCGGCGGGCCGCTCTTCCGCAGACAAGCCACCGAGCCCTTTTAATAATGCAGTGATGTGACCTTTTTTACCAAGATACTCAACTCGTACCTGATCCAGCGCCTGCGCGTCTGTTGCGGCACTGATTTTTGCCGCCGCTTCCGCCGCCAAGCCTTCAAGATTTTCCATTCTGCGCTCCCAATCTCTGCGCTACTGCCCCGCTAATGAGCCTCACGGACATCATTAGCGGTGACTTAAATTAGTGTCTTAAAAACAAAAATAGGGAAAGGGCGCTAGCCCTTTCCCTATAATAAAACTAAGCACAATGACCGCCACGCAACGGTCAAACGCTTTTTAAGCTAAGGCTGATTTCGCGCGTTCTACGATCACAGCAAAGGCTTCTTTGTCATGTACTGCCAAGTCAGCCAATACGCGACGGTCTAAAGCGATGTCTGCCTTTTTCAAGCCAGCGATCAAACGGCTATAGCTCAAGCCATTAGCACGTGATCCTGCATTGATACGAGTGATCCACAAAGCGCGGAATACGCGTTTCTTGGCACGACGGTCACGGTAAGCATATTGACCTGCTTTAATTACCGCTTGTTTCGCTACACGATAAATACGTGAACGAGCGCCGTAGTAACCCTTGGCTTGTTTCAGAATCTTTTTATGACGACGGTGTGCGGTCACACCACGTTTTACGCGGGGCATAGTATATTCCTCTTAATCTCGATGACGTTTATCAGATGGCGCGCAACATGCGGTCTACTAGAACTTTGTCCGACTTATGGACAGCACTAGTACCACGTAATTGACGCTTACGTTTGGTGGTCATCTTGGTCAAGATGTGGCTTTTATGAGCGCTTTTACGCTTATAACCGCTACCGGTTTTTTTGAAGCGTTTTGCCGCCCCGCTGTGTACTTTTTGTTTTGGCATCGTTAGATACTCCGCATTCTCAATGTAAATTAAATCAGTAGGCCCTAAGAGCTCGCTACTTTTTCTTTTTCGGAGCAATGACCATGGTCAATTGACGACCTTCCATTTTAGGAAATTGTTCTACAGAACCTAATTCAGCAAGGTCTTCTTCAACCCGCTTCAACAGCTGCATACCCAATTCCTGGTGGGCCATCTCGCGACCACGGTAACGCAGGGTTACCTTGGCTTTATCTCCGTGTTCAAGGAAACGTGTCAGGTTGCGTAGTTTTACCTGATAGTCCCCGTCTTCCGTACCTGGGCGGAACTTAATTTCCTTAACCTGGGTTCGAACTTGGTTTTTTCGGGCCGCAGCCTGCTGCTTTTTGGCCTCGAAAACATGTTTGCCGTAGTCCATCACTTTACAGACGATTGGGTCTGAGTCAGTGATCTGTACTAAGTCTAATGTCGCTTCTTGCGCAGCTTTAAGCGCTTCCGCAAGGGGTACAACGCCAACCTGGTTGCCCTCAGCGTCGATCAAGCGTACTTCATTAGCTTCAATTTCTTCGTTTATCGGCGCACGTTTGCTGCGCCCTTTTGCGTTATCGCGTTTAATTGCTAGTTCTCCGAATTTGCGCGGCTACGTTTAGCTACGCTATCTGCGAGGAGTTTACTGAGGTCATTAATTGATACCGACCCCAAATCTTCGCCACTGCGTGCACGCACCGAAACAGTCTGGGTTTCGATCTCGTTGTCACCTACAACAAACAAGAACGGAACCTTCTGAATTGTGTGCTCGCGGATTTTAAAGCCGATCTTCTCATTTCTCAAGTCCGCATCGACTCTAAAGCCACTATCTCGCAATAAATCTTGCACATTACTCACATATTCGGCCTGTTTGTCCGTAATATTACAAATTACGGCCTGCACGGGAGCCAGCCAAACCGGAAATGCACCTTCGTAGTGTTCGATTAAAATTCCGATAAAACGCTCAAAGGAGCCCAATATTGCGCGGTGCAACATGACAGGGACTTGGCGCTGCCCTGCTTCATCAACATATTGCGCGCCCAATCGCCCTGGCATTGAGAAATCGACCTGAATCGTACCCAGCTGCCATACCCGACCAATACAATCTTTAAGTGAGAATTCGATTTTGGGGCCGTAAAACGCACCCTCACCCGGAAGCAATTCCCAAGGCAAACCCTTACTGTCCAACGCTAGGGCTAAAGCTTGTTCGGCGCGATCCCAATCTTCTTCACTACCGACGCGCTTTTCTGGACGCGTAGACAGGCGATAAATCACCTCGCTAAAGCCAAAGTCTTCGTATACCTCGTGCAGGAAATCGATAAATGAGGCCACTTCTGGCTGGATTTGATTTTCAGTACAGAAGATATGCGCATCATCTTGAGTAAAACCACGCACTCGCATAATGCCATGCAGGGAACCGGAAGGTTCATTGCGATGACAGGAGCCAAACTCGGCCAAACGCAAAGGCAGGTCGCGATAGCTTCGCAAACCCTGGTTAAACACCTGCACGTGGCAAGGGCAATTCATGGGCTTAACAGCGAAATTGCGCTCATCCGCTGTTAAGGTAAACATGCCGTCACTGAACTTATCGGCGTGACCCGATTTTTCCCACAGAGAAATATCGACCACCTGCGGCGTGCGTATCTCTTTATAGTCATGTTTACCCTGCTGCTTGCGCATATATTGCTCAATCGCCTGGTAAATACTCCAACCCTTGGGGTGCCAAAACACCATGCCCGGCGCCTCTTCCTGCATATGAAAGAGATCCAGCTTTTTAGCTACTTTACGGTGATCACGTTTTTCAGCTTCGGCAATACGATTTAAATAGGCTTTCAGCGCCTTTTTATTACCCCACGCCGTGCCATAGATACGCTGCAACATGGCGTTAGCTTGATCACCACGCCAATAGGCGCCTGCTACCTTGGTCAACTTAAAGGCATTCAACTTACTAGTGCTCGGCACATGAGGACCGCGACACAAGTCCATCCACTCGCCCTGCTTATAAACAGAAATGTCTTCATCGCCAGGCAGATCTTTAATAATTTCGACTTTGTATTCTTCGTCAAGATCGCTAAATGCTTTTACTGCGTCTTCGCGACTCATCACTATACGAGATATCGCCAAGTCCGCAGAGGAAAGCTCGGTCATTCGCGCTTCAATTTTCTCCAGATCTTCTGGGGTAAACGCGCGCTCGTATGCAAAGTCATAATAAAAGCCGTCTTCAATAACGGGGCCGATGGTCACCTGTGCGCCAGGAAACAAATCCTGCACAGCCATCGCCAACAAATGCGCGGTCGAATGCCGAATAACATCAACACCTTCTTCGTCACGCTCAGTGATAATTCCCAGTTCGGCGTCGTCAGTAATCACAAAACTGGTATCAACAAGCTTGCCATTTACCCGGCCAGCGAGTGCAGCCTTAGCGAGGCCAGGACCTATATCAAAGGCCACATCAGCAACAGAAACGGGGTGATCGAAAACACGCTGACTTGCATCAGGAAGGGTAATTACGGGCATTGCACTTTCCTTTCAGTGGTGACCCCTACTAAAGGCCACGTGAGTAATTGAAAAACATAGAGATTTTAGGTGGAGTATTATGCGGATTGTGGCTGCGAGCTGCAAGCTTATCTAGGCAAACGGACACCGCTAAAGTTGATACTCGATGCATCGCAACAAGGTAACCACGACAGGGCCATCATCGTGAGGCAAGCGTTCCCCAAGAACAAACCGTTCGACCATACTTTCAAAGCGAGGCCGATTCTGCTCAAAGTTCTCAATCGCCTGCTCAACCGTATCTGCGGTCTGGAAAAAATCTACCAATGCAGTCCGTGATATCGCAAACACATAGCGCTTACCGTGAATAGAACCCGCAAATTTCAAACCGCTAAATTTGCTATCCCACCAAAAGTCCGCTTCAAACTCCATAAATCCTACTCACTGCAAGGCTAATTTTAATAAGACGTACTAACACTCAGCACCAGACGATCTTTTTGCCGCCAGTATAAGGCACCGCAAATCCTTGGCTTATCAACTGATCACCAAGACTCATACCGTCAATCCAAACCTCAGCCAATAGACGAAAATATTTATCCCGCTCGATATAGCGCAACTCAATGACCCGCCCCTCTCTAAGCCGACCAACCGAGAACTGCTTGGCAGCTCGCGCCGCGTCTTTTTCGGACTGACACTTGCCACGCAGCTCTGGCGTATCAACCCCTTTTATTCTCACCGGCATACTCTCGCCAACCACCGACGGCCAACCGGCAATATTTACCCGAAAGGTATCTCCGTCGTAGATAGTACGCACTTCCGCCACAGTTGCACTGCCAAACTCGGCGGCACCGAGACCGGATGTTAAGAGGACGGCAAACAAAAAAACAGACAGGCTTAGCGGAAAAGCTTTTAGTAAATAGCGCTAATTTAATTGACGTATTCCCGACTAATGACAAAGCAATTAAGCGAGTCGGGAATCCCTTTTCCGAGGCTGGCTAGTGATGGTTATTTCGGTAGCAAGTATAACAGTGATTCTTAAAGTTCTGCTCCAGTGAATTGCAGGATTCACGCGGCATAGGCAGATCGAAACACCCAAATCGCAATAATCGCTTCAGAAGAATTTCGTTCAAATCAGAAAACTAATGCTCACTATTGCCCAATCCGCCAAAGCGAACCTGCAACACACTAATTTTAAGGAAGAATTGGTACGACCGAGTGGATTCGAACCACCGACCCCCACCATGTCAAGATGAGATGAACACCACCCTAATCAATTGATTTTATTAGATTAATTAGGGCATCTAACAAACTAAAAACCATCACACCTTACTTCACAACAGCCAAACGCCGCACTGCACCTACAGCCAAACCATAAATAGCCTTAAAGTCCTCAGCGTTTACCTTAAGTAACTCTTGGAGTTCAACTACCGAATATCCAAGATCAGATAAATGTAAGTTTTTCACTTGCTCAAACGTAACAGGAACCTCATGGGGGAATTCTGTAGACGCGGGCTCGCTCCGACGATAGCCGTGCTTGTTTATCAATTTATTTAAATAAACATTCTGATTATACGAAATAACCTTTAAAGAACTTAACCGGTAAAGAGCTGCCTGCATTGAAACCTTCCAAATCTGCTTCAAACGCGCCAACTCAGCTAAATCCACTCGTTCTGAAACAGAAGCAACAAACTCTCTTGCGGGTAATAGCAGCTCAGCAGCAAATTCATTAGCCTCCTGCTCCATAGTACTACTTGGCTGCCGATGCATAACGAGATGACCCAGCTCGTGTGCTATCGAAAACCGAATTCTATCGGCAGGCTTATTTCTATTAAAAAATATACAGGGAGGTAAATCAGGAACCGACAAAGTAACAGCATCAATACTTGCCCCCTGCATATCGAGCGGAAAAACAATAACACCGGCATCTTCGATAGCCTGAATTAAATTCCGAATAGGCCCATTTGGTAACTGCCAGGCCCGCCGAACATTCTCCGCTATATCTCCCGGCGACATTTCATAATCCTCTATGTCATAACGAGGAAGTACAGCTGCCGCCTGTAAATCAACAGATTTTAGCAGTGCACGTAAACCCACCAAACACACATTTAATTCGGCAATGACGGCCTCTACTGACTTTTTCCCTACATCTGCCTTTTTCCGAAACATCGCATGGACACTCATTGGTGCACCATAAACTCGATCAGGAGAATGCAATAGAGCTGCAGGAACGTCCAACACTGTCGTCATAGCGTTCAAAACTTTTTCATCCGGCGCAATTATACCGTTCTCGATCTTGCTCAGATGGCCCTGCGTAATACCTAAACGCGACGAAAGCGCGGTCTGACTAAGACCGCGCCAATTTCGAGCCACAACGAGCAGATCGGGATTAATTCCCATCTGCATCTAACTCTCCTATGCCTAATATTTATTATTTTTCGATTCTACTATCCAACGTTTCGAAAGAATCTGCCAAAGGCTTCTTCAAAACAACGCGTGTGCGGCCTTCCGGCAACTGAACCTGTCTCGGAATCTCCACCATCTCAGCCAAACTTTCGCGCAACAGAGAAAATGACCAACTAATTTTGCTACCATTACGGCAAACAACTCGAATATCTTTAACTTCAGAATTAGTCTCGTCGGTTATATATACAACATCCACCTTTATCACTTCAGGCAAACCATCCAACTGCCTATCTGGCTCATGGAAGTCTAATGCCGACTGAGTTGGGTAATTTTTAGAGTATCCGTCATCACCCCCTTTTTTAAAACGAAATACGACTTTACCGTCAACTAAAAACCAAGTCGTATGCGTCCCACGATGGATAGGCTTTACCCTCGGGTCTCCAGAAAATTCTAAAAGAGCAGTCTGAACAGACCAGTCCCAAATCGTATTGGCAATAGTTCGTTTATTTTTTACCGGCTTCTCACTACTAAGCAGCCAACGATAGTTCCCCCATGCTTCTCTGACACATTTTTCAATGCGCGCGCAGTGAGGCAGCAGAATCTCATAAACATCAGATTTAGTTGGATCACTCATATTCCGAATAGCCCTTTCCTAATTTCTTAAACAGTATATCGCAATTTCCTAAATAATCAAAAAATTATTCATATATTATGCATTTATAAAGTTTCAGAAATAAGAGCACCACTCGCACAAAATGCGCAAAAGAACATTTTATGCTTTAATTTCAATTAGTTACGGACGACTGAGCAACAAAGAAGGAAAATGAACAAAACTTGAACAAAAATATTAGTGTTCGAACAAAATCAAGAAGCGGAAAGCGAGAAACTAACCTATTGATTTCATTGAGTATATTGGTACGACCGAGTGGATTCGAACCACCGACCCCCACCATGTCAAGGTGATGCTCTAACCAACTGAGCTACGGTCGTACAAAGCGTGCTGGCAATCGTCGAATCGCTTGCCTAACACGGACGCGCATTATAATCACGCGCTTACATCAGCACAAGGTTTTAACCCAGATTAATACATTGCCGATTCAGCTAGCAAAGAAGCGCTGTTTTATCTCTGACAATTTATCCCTTACATTCGCCGCCGCTTCAAACTCAAGATTCTTAGCGTGCTTCTGCATATCCTGCTCTAGGGTTTTCAGCAGTTTTGCCAGCTCGGCATTCGACATACCCGCCGCGTCTAACAAATAGTCACCTGAAGGCTCAGCAACCTTCTGCACATTGCCACGCTGCTTTTTCTTGGAGCCCGGTATCGCGCCGGCGTCGAGAATATCTTCCACTGACTTTATAACGCCAATGGGAATAATATTATTTTTGAGATTATGCGCTATCTGCTTTTCGCGACGTCGAGTGGTCTCGTCTATGGCTCGCTGCATAGAACCGGTAATTCGATCGCCATATAGAATCGCCTTGCCATTCAAGTTTCGCGCAGCACGGCCAATGGTTTGAATCAGTGAGCGCTCCGATCGCAAAAAGCCCTCTTTGTCCGCGTCTAAAATGGCGACTAGCGAGACCTCTGGCATATCCAAACCTTCACGCAACAGGTTTATTCCCACCAAGACGTCAAATTTACCTAGGCGCAGATCACGAATTATCTCAACCCGCTCGACGGTATCTATATCCGAGTGCAAATAGCGGACCTTTACGCCGTGCTCATCCAAATACTCAGACAGGTCTTCCGCCATGCGTTTCGTTAACGTCGTCACCAGCACGCGATCGCCGACCGCCGTGCGCAACACAATTTCTGACAGCAAATCATCTACCTGAGTACTCGCCGGCCGCACCTCTATCTCTGGGTCAATCAAGCCCGTCGGCCTTACCACCTGTTCAACAACGCGGGCGGAATTCTCTGCCTCGTAATTCCCAGGCGTGGCAGATACTAAAATAATTTGCGGTACCAAGCGCTCCCACTCATCAAATTTCATCGGCCGATTATCGAGCGCCGACGGCAGACGAAAGCCATATTGGACTAAGGTTTCTTTGCGAGATCTATCGCCCTTATACATCGCGCCTATTTGCGGAATAGTCACGTGGGATTCGTCAATCACGACTAAGGCATTTTCGGGCAAATAATCAAAAAGAGTCGGCGGTGCCTCACCAGGATCTCGACCAGATAAATAACGAGAGTAGTTTTCGATGCCGTTGCAATAGCCTAACTCGCGAATCATCTCAATATCATAGCGCGTGCGCTGCTCAAGACGCTGGGCTTCAACTAGCAACTCATTGCTGCGCAAGTGCTCCAAGCGCTCGACGAGTTCCTCTTCAATGAAGTCGACCGCTTTTAACAAAGTTTCGCGCGGTGTTACGTAATGGCTCTTGGGATAAATGGTGATGCGTGGATATTTGCCATAGGATTCTCCGGTGAGGGGGTCAAATCCTGTAATTGACTCTATTTCGTCATCAAACAGCTCCACCCGAACCGCATTCTTATCACTCTCGGCAGGGAAAATATCAATCACATCACCACGGACACGATAAGTGCCACGCTGAAAGGCAATGTCATTGCGAGTGTATTGCAGCTCCGCTAAACGGCGAAGAAGCTTGCGCTGATCAATGCGCTCGCCACGCACTAAGTGCAAGATCATTTTGAAATACTGCTCTGGATCACCTAAACCGTAGATTGCGGATACCGACGCCACGATAATCGCATCGGAGCGCTCCATTAACGCCTTAGTCGCCGACAATCGCATTTGCTCAATGTGGTCATTAATCGAGGCATCTTTCTCAATAAACGTGTCTGAAGCGGGAACATAAGCCTCCGGTTGATAGTAGTCGTAGTACGACACAAAATACTCAACCGAATTATTGGGGAAGAACTCTTTAAACTCGCCATACAGCTGTGCAGCTAAGGTTTTATTAGGCGCCATAACAATGGTTGGGCGCTGAACTGACTGGATAACGTTTGCAATCGTAAAGGTTTTACCTGAGCCGGTCACACCTAGTAAAGTCTGTGCGTGCAAGCCCGCATTGATGCCTTCGACTAAACCGGCGATCGCCGCTGGCTGGTCCCCTGCAGGCGCAAATTTCGACACAACCTGAAATGGCTTACTCATAAACTTGACCGCAGCAAAACCCCCATCTTAACGTGCAGCGCCCCCTGCTGCAAAGCAGCTCACCAATCATAATAAACGCGCTAAACAGCGGAAATTGCTCACAAAATCACCAAAACAAGAAATTCTCACCTCAGGGGTTGACGACCCCAAGAAACATCCTTAATATGCGCGGCCTCAGCTGTTAAAGCTGTTCCGCCTTAGCTCAGTTGGTAGAGCAAATGACTGTTAATCATTGGGTCGCTGGTTCGAGCCCAGCAGGCGGAGCCAAATCAAAAAGGGCTTATGTGCAAACATAGGCCCTTTTTTTCGCCTGGACAAATTCCAATTTAAACAAAGCGAGACAGGCTATACTGCACCCACGTCATGATTAAATAGATAAAATGCAACATAAATCCAGCTAACAACGGACACACCATATGAAAGCGCGATTTACCTGCAGTGCAATTATTCTTACGCTGCTTCTTAGCAATCATTTATATGCGCAGACCCGTGATTTCAGTTCCGCGCACAAAAAAATAGAGCGCGCACTTGAAGGCGCCGTTGGCTTCCCCGGTAGCGATGCTATTTGGGTAAAACACAACGCACTATTAATTGCTGTCGCCAAAGGCGCCGTCAATGAGAAAAAATATGCCAAGCAGGTGTGCACGTTTCTCGGCGCGAATGGTTTCTCTAGCCAAAAGGTGTCGGTAATTATTGTCGATCAAGCAGAGCTTCGAAGCCACAACCAATGGTCGCAGCTCGCCGAAGCTCAATGTGAGTAAATCAGAACGGCCACACTAAAGGAGCGATAAGTACCGTACCCAGTCCGACTATAAAGGTGAGCGGTATACCGATCTTAAAGAAGTCACTAAATCGATAATCCCCGGGACCATAGACCATTAGGTTGGTTTGGTAGCCGATAGGCGTCGCAAAACTGGCCGACGCCGCCATCATCAAAGTCACCGCAAACGGCAACATACTAACGTCAAGCTGCTGACTCGCGGCCAAGGCAATGGGGAAGACAATCACCGCAGCGGCCAAATTAGAAATGACCGCAGAAAATAACGTTGTCACGATAAAAATAGCCGCCAATGTCGCCATAGGGGACCCGGCAGCCGCGCCGACGATACTACCAGCAATGACCGAAGCCGCCCCCGTGGACTCCAATGATCCACCCAGGGCGATAGACGCGGCAATAACCAACAATATCTGCCAATCAACGCTACGCCTTGCATCAGCAGCACGAATACATCTGGTCGCTACCATTAAACCCGCAGCCAAGAAAGCCGCCTTTAACATTGATAGCCAGCCTACTGCCACCACCAACACCATTGCGACCATGATGACGCCAGCACGGCCACGATGCTCGTGACGCACAGGGCGTGAATTCTCGATAGCACTGACCAGCAAGAAATCACGCGAGTAACGCTGATTGGGAACAAAGTCCTCATAAGCCTCGAGCAATAATGTATCACCTGGCTCTAACTCAAGATCACCAATTCGTCCCTTGAGGTGCTCGCCATTACGAGAGATAGCGATTATCGCCGCACCGTAATTATTACGAAAACGCATTTCGCGCACTGGTCGACTTAAATGGGGGAAATTGGGTGATATCACCACCTCGACTAGGCAGCGAGATAAATTATTGTCGCCAAGTTTGAAGGCCTGATCCTCAGCCAATCTTAGACCATGAAAGTTTTTCAAGTCGACAACCGAGCGCACATCTCCAGCAAAGATCAACCGATCGCCACCCATAAGAATTTCTTTGGGTGAAACTACCGTCATCAATCGTTCGTCGCGGACAATCTCAATTAAGAACATCGCCGGTAACTGCCGCAAGCCAGCCTGTTCAATAGATTGCCCAATCATTGGACTGCCGGGCTCAACCAACATTTCGATAATATACTGACGGGTATCACCAAACCGCTCTGCCTTACCGTTGCTAGTCGGCAACAAATAGCGGCTCGTTATGATGGTAAACGCGACAACCAAAATCGCGCAGGGTAAACCAACCCACGCTAAATCAAACATGCCCAACGTTTGCTCGGGCAAGCTATCCAACATCATGCCGTTAACAACCAGGTTGGTACTGGTGCCCACTAAGGTGCATGTACCGCCGACAATGGCCGCATAGCTCAGGGGAATCATCAACTGTGATACCGGCAAATTATTACGCTTGGCCCAGTCTCGCACTGCGGGAATCATCATCGCCACCACGGGCGTATTATTTAATATCGAGCTAAATGCCGCGACCGGCGCCATTAGCCGAAACTGGGCCATGCTCACGGACTTTGGACGGCCCAATACATTCAGGGAAATCCAACTCACTGCACCGGTTTCAGACAGTGCCTGCGCTACAATAAATAATATACCGACAGTGACCATACCCTCATTAGCCATACCCGCCAAGGCTTCTTTGGGCGAGAGAACACCAAGCAAGAGTAAAATCACAACACCACCGCACAAAATAATATCGGGTGGCCGCCGGGTAAAAATCAACGCTAATAAACAACCTGCAATAACACTCAGGGCAATCCATGCATCAAGGGTGAACATATTAGTTCGATAAGCTCCGATAGAACTCTTGGAATTTCTCAACAAACGTATTAAGACTCGTTACCGGTAAATCATTTATGCCAGCAGCGGCGGCTCGACCACCACCTGTTGGAAATTGCCGGCAAAATTCGTCTGCGCCACGCTTATTATTAAGCGGCGCGCGAATACTTACTAGATAGTTACCATTATTTTTTTCAGTTAATACAGCGTGCGCACGATCCGGAAAATCATTTGCCAAATCATTGCTGTAAACCCCACTGACCCGTCGCGCCCAGCGCTCATCCGGAAGAATAAATACTGCACTTACTTCATCTGCATGAACAGCAGGTAATTGCGCAGCCGCACGCATATCATTGTTATAGCCTTCTTCCAACTTAGAAAAAGTCTCTGCTGCCTCTTTCATAAACAGTCGCGGGCTGGCAAATGGCGCAATACGACGATAGAGCTCAGCCGGCGGAAAATGCAAATCTTCGATACTGGCGCCGTAACCATTGTAGTTAAGGTAGATACCGAGGTTCTCTAACTGCTGCAACTCCTCATCACTTAGCTCTAAGGTTTTTGCAACCGCCATTGCGCTATTGCGAAGGTTGTCACCAAAGGCACCAACTATCGCCCATTCGGCAAACTGTCCTTTCAACATACCGTTAACCAATAGACTGGTGCACACGTCGGCAGCTGGGTTGATATTCACGGTGAGATTAGCGTGCTCAGGAATGTCGCCGGCAAAATGGTGGTCTACGTAAGTCACCTCTGCTCCAGCTTGCAAGGCGGCATTTAGGCCATCGCGATTTTTATCGAGCGAGACATCTAACACCGTCATAATATCGCCTGCTTGCGCGGTCACTTTGTCGAGTAAATTTATATCTCGCTTTACACCGGTAACCAGCACACTGTCCTGTGGGTTTGCGTTGCGCAACTGAATCAAGGCGCACAAACCGTCTGCATCACCGTTAAAAACATCAATTACTGCCATTTGAATTATTTCCCTCTTTTTAAAAATGTAGTCGGTAAAACATCAATAACCAAGCGAAGCATTAATCTGCTTTAACATCGCCAAAGGATCTGCACAGCGAGTAATGGGACGACCAATGACTAAGTAGTCGCTACCCATCGAAATCGCCTCACTCGGTGTAGCAACACGCTGCTGATCACCTAAGGCACTGCCTTCTGGTCGAATACCCGGTGTAACGAGTAAAAAATTATCTGGAATTTGGTCGCGCAATATAGACACTTCTTGCGCCGAGCACACTACCCCATCTAGACCACTATCCGCCGTCAATTTAGCAAGGCGCCCCACCTGCGAGACCGCGTCATCGTTAACCCCAATACTGCCAAGTTCATTACTTTGCATAGACGTTAAAACGGTTACTGCAATTAATAAGGGGGCATCCTTACCAAAAGGTGCTAGCGCGGCTTTCGCCGCTGACATCATTTTTCGGCCACCCGAGGCGTGCACATTGACCATCCATACACCCAAATCTGCGGCAGCGGCAACCGCTGCCGCTGTGGTGTTGGGAATATCATGAAATTTTAAATCCAGAAAAACCTCAAATCCGCGTCGCTGAAGATCTCGTACCACCTCAGGGCCGAATAAAGTAAAAAGCTCTTTTCCTACTTTTAGGCGACACAGCGAAGGGTCAAGCTTGGCAACCAGAGAATCAAGTTCAGAGCGCACCGCAAAGTCCAGCGCAACAATCAGCGGGGATTTTTCAGCCATAATGTAATTTAATCACCTTGTATTCCACGAATGGGCGCAATGGTACCCCACTGCTCACAGCTGGGACACAGCCAGTGCAGTTTTTGACCCGAAAATCCGCAATGTCGACACCGGTACGTGGGACGCTCAAGCTTAAGCTGATCTAATAGCTGTCGCACTAATACCACGCTCGGCCCCCGGTCCTCCTCAGACCTATCGATCACAGCTGACAACAGTGCCAAGGTCGGACGCTGCATTGCCGCATCGCACAGGTAACTGAGTGCTTTGTCGTAACCATCGCGCTCGGCCATGATGGCAGTAGCCTCAATAATAAAGGCGGCACTATTTACCTGTAAGGCAATACGCTGGAGTGCATCGAGGTAAGCGCTGCGATCCCCAAAACCTGAAAATGCTTTCCTAAATATTGGCAACACTTCACTCGCATACGCGGGCTGACGCTCGATGACAGTATGCAAAAGATCCAATGCTTGCTGTGGCTTTTTTTGGCTAATCGCCACATCAGCTGACAGCAAATACGCCCTGACATTGCTACTGTCATACCGACGCGCCATCTCGAGCTCTTTTGAAGCCGACTTAATATTGTTAGCAGCGAGCAAGGGCTGAGCTTTTTCGCAGTAATAGTGGCTCAGTGCGCACTCGACCGCCCTTTCGTCAGCTGTCGGTGCGGCTTGTTTTTTTAACCAATGGCGCTGTGGTAAACGCAAGCGCGCAATAGCAATGGCTTGATCCCATTCCTTTTCACTTTGGTAAATGTTTTGCAGGTGCGCAAGGGCGTCCATACGATATATCGTCGACTCATCAACAACATCTCTCAGTAAGCGCTCGGCACGGTCTAGCAAGCCTGCAGATATATAGTCTCTCGCCAGCTCCAGATGCACCTGGTACAACTTATCTTTCGGTAAGCTAGGTCTCGACAATAAATTTTGATGGATACGAATCGCTCCATCGACCTCACCTTTACTGCGCATTAAATTGCCCAGTGCTAAGTGGGTCGGCAGCGTTTCGATATTCACAGGCAACTCATTGATGACGGTCATTACCGCTGCGCCCGCCTGCTCGCTAAGCAGATAATTTAAGCCCTTGTAATAGGAACTCGCATTTTCATCAATACTGCTGGACTTTTGCTTTGGACGATACCAATAGCCAAGTAGCCAGCCGCAGGCAACCGCGAAGAGAATAAATAGAAATTGAAGCAGCTCTGCACTCATTCCAAATTAACTACTTATAACTTGGTTTCGGGCAAGTTTAGTTTTTTCAGAATTTAAAAGACGGCGCAAACGGAGGCGCGAAGCCTGTAAACGCAAAATAACGATTGAGCTAGCTGCCACTCCTGCTAAGCCACCAACAAAGAATGCCAGTATCACCCAAGTAGATAAGCGCTGCGCAGGAAGCTCAGCAACAAGGACATTTAAAGGCACCAGCACATCATTTTGAATGGTAAACAAAAGACCGAAGGCCAAAACTAGCAGCAGTAATAGAAATACTAAAATTGAACGGATCAGACGCATCTAACCTTTTTCCAAAAAAAAACGGTATGGTCAATGACCATACCGTTTCTTTAATCATAACGCTAGCCGAACCAGCACTAAGTGCCTGACTCTAGACTCAAATTTACGCGTTCACGCAATTCTTTACCCGGCTTAAAATGCGGTACATATTTACCGGGCAACTCAACCGTATCACCGGTTTTAGGGTTGCGCCCCATACGAGGCTCCCGATAATGCAGGGAGAAACTACCAAAACCCCGAATCTCTATTCGATCACCCGTCGCTAAAACCGTCGACATATGTTCAATCATGGTTTTAACCGCCAACTCAACGTCTTTATGAGACAGCTGCGGCTGACGCTCGGTAATCAATTCAATTAATTCAGATTTGGTCATTGCTTGTTCCCGTTGTTTCCAACAATCAAGCCTAGCTTAGCATTTTTTTGCATATAAGCCAGATAGTTACGAGCAATTACTCAAAGTAAGTGCCCGTAACCTAAGACTCAGACAAAAGACCTTAGTCTTTATTTTCCATCTGAGCTTTGATCAAGTCGCCGATTGTTGCAGGAGCAGCAGTTTCGACTTCTTTTTCACGCAGTGACTTAACAGCTTCTTTCTCGTCATCAACGTCCTTGGCTTTAATAGACAAGGTCATTGCGCGGTTTTTGCGATCTACACTGATGATTTTAACTTCAACAGCATCGCCCACTTTTAAGACGTTACGCGCATCTTCTACTTTATCGCGGCTAATTTCAGACGCTTTCAATACGCCTTCCACTTCTTCGCTCAGTACAACGATAGCGGCTTTCGCATCGACTTCTTTAACTACACCATTAACAATGGCGCCTTTGTCGTTTTCAGCAACGTAGTTAGAGAACGGGTCGTCTTCAAGCTGCTTAATGCCTAAAGAAATACGCTCACGCTCGGGGTCGATAGACAGAATGACAGTCTCGATCTCGTCGCCTTTCTTGAACTTACGCACGGCTTCTTCGCCAGTTTCGTTCCAGGAAATGTCTGACAAATGAACCAGACCGTCGATGTTGCCATCTAGACCGATGAAGATACCGAAGTCAGTAATAGACTTGATAGCGCCCTTGATCTTGTCGCCTTTGGTGAATTGACCACCGAAAGCATCCCATGGATTCTGCTGGCACTGCTTGATGCCTAGAGAAATACGACGACGCTCTTCGTCGATATCCAGGATCATCACTTCTACTTCGTCGCCAACATTAACCACTTTAGATGGGTGAATGTTTTTGTTAGTCCAATCCATTTCAGAAACGTGAACCAGACCTTCAACGCCTTCTTCGATCTCAGCGAAACAGCCGTAATCAGTCAGATTAGTGACCTTAGCTTTAACGCGAGAGTTCTCTGGGTAGCGCGCTTTGATAGCAACCCATGGATCTTCGCCAAGCTGCTTCAGACCCAATGACACGCGATTGCGCTCGCGGTCGAACTTAAGGATACGCACGTCAATTTCTTGACCCACTTCAACGATTTCACTTGGGTGCTTAATACGCTTCCAAGCCATATCGGTGATGTGCAACAGGCCGTCAATACCGCCCAAATCTACGAATGCACCGTAGTCGGTCAAGTTTTTAACGATACCTTTAACAACCATACCTTCTTGCAGAGATTCCAGCAGCGCTTCGCGCTCTTCGCTGTTTACGCTCTCAAGAACGGCGCGACGAGAAACAACAACGTTATTGCGTTTCTGGTCCAGTTTAATGACCTTGAATTCAAGCTCTTTGCCTTCTAGGTGCGCAGTATCGCGAACCGGACGAACATCAACCAAAGAACCGGGCAGGAACGCACGGATGCTGTTGATATCGACAGTAAAACCACCTTTAACCTTGCCATTGATAATACCAATAACCGATTCTTCAGCTTCAAAAGCTGCTTCAAGGGTAGTCCACGCCTCAGCGCGCTTGGCTTTTTCACGTGACAGTTTGGTCTCGCCGAAGCCGTCTTCTACCGACTCCAGAGCAACCTGAACTTCGTCACCGATAGACAATGTAAATTCGCCGCTATCGCTTAAGAACTGCTCACGGGGAATAACACCTTCAGATTTAAGGCCTGCGTGAACAGTTACCCAATCGCTATCAAAATCAATAACAACGCCGGTTACGATTGAACCGGGTTTCATATCAATGGTTTTTAAACTTTCTTCAAATAGATCAGCAAAGCTCTCGCTCATTAGTCATTACCTGAGTATTTAATAGTGGCAACGCCACCGTATCGCCGTGTATCCAGCTTACACGGGTCAATTCATATTGCCTCAATACAACGCCAGCTGGTGTTTGCGCTGCATGCGACGGTTTTTAGTTAGTCTTCGAGACATTGCACGATTGCTGCTTTATTCTCTGGCGGCGTTGAAAACGTACTCAATCGGTCATTTATAAGTATAAATTCCCTCATTCCGTGCGCTTTCGCCTTGCCAGAAAACAAAACCTCGGCTCGTAGCGAAGATCTCAATTTACAAACTAACAAGACGAGCGTTAACTTCCGTCAACACTCGGTTAAACACTTCTTCTATGCCCAAACCACTGCTATCAATGTGCACAGCGTCGTCTGCGGGCTTTAAAGGAGCTAATTCGCGCTCGGAATCACGCTTATCGCGGGCGCGTATCTCCCCTAAAAGGGTCGCGAGGTTAACATCATCGCCACTTGATTTCAACTGATTGTAGCGGCGCTCGGCACGCTCCTCAGCGCTTGCGGTTAAGAATATCTTGACCGGCGCAGTGGTGAATACCACCGTACCCATGTCTCGACCGTCAGCAACCAAACCTGGCGCCTTGGCAAAATCACGCTGGCGGCCTAATAACGCACTTCGTACAGCAGGAAGAACAGCAACTTTAGACGCTAGCATACCGGTCGCTTCTGTACGCAAATCTCCGCTTACGTCTTCACCCTCAAGAAGCACAAGAGTCGGCTCACCTGCCTCTCCGGCAACAAATTCAACGTCTAGATTTGCCGCCAATATGGCGATGGCTGCTTCGTCGTCAAAGGCGCAGCCGTGTTTATCAGCCGCCATACCAACCAAGCGGTACAAGGCGCCGCTATCTAATAAATGCCAGCCCAGGTGACGTGCTAATTTTTGGCACAAGGTACCTTTGCCAGACCCGCTGGGACCGTCGATGGCAATTACCGGTGCAGCTAGCACTGCTATTGAATCACTCATGCCTGCACTTCTATATTCATACCCAGCCCTGCGGCCAGGGACACAAAATTGGGAAAAGACGTCGCCACATTATCGCAGCCTGTCACGCGAATAAGCTCGCTTGCCCGCAAAGAGGCAACTGCAAATGACATGGCGATACGGTGATCGTGATGACTCTCAACCGTTGCACCGGTGATCTGCCCACCTTGAATAACGATACCGTCTTCGGTCGGCACGGCGCTGATCCCCATGGCTTGCAAGCCATCAGCCATGACCTGAATACGGTCGCTTTCCTTTACCCGCAACTCTTCAGCTCCGGTTAATATCGTCTGCCCTTCAGCGCAGGCAGCAGCCACAAACAGCACCGGAAACTCATCAATCGCCAAGGGCACCTGATCCTCAGGAATATTGATACCTTTGAGCTTCGCGTAACGAATGCGGATATCCGCCACCGGCTCACCGCCGATTTCGCGCT
Source organism: Zhongshania aquimaris (assembly GCF_019312595.1). GTDB lineage: Bacteria > Pseudomonadota > Gammaproteobacteria > Pseudomonadales > Spongiibacteraceae > Spongiibacter > Spongiibacter aquimaris. The sequence continues at coordinate 589,406 of NZ_JAHWDQ010000001.1, forward strand.
CATTAAATACCGTAATATCGCCACCCATCTCACGCAAAATATTAATTACGCCAATGCGGGTCGGGTTAATACCGACGTGCTCCAGCGTTAAATCTGCATTCGGTGTAATGCTCGCCGCCACCATAAAGAAGGCAGCCGAGGAGATATCAGCTGGCACATCTATATGTACGGCTTTTAAACGTCCGCCGCCCTGCAGCTTGGCAACCGGCCCATCAACTTCAACATCGTAACCAAAGCCACGCAGCATCCGCTCGCTATGATCGCGGGTTGGCGCTGGCTCAGTAGTACGGGTTTCACCTTCGGCATACAAACCCGCCAACAGCACACAGGATTTCACCTGCGCACTCGCCATTGGCAGCACATAGTCAATACCTTTCAAGGGCTGACCGCCGCGCAAGGTTAACGGCGGACGACCACCTTCAGCTGTTTCTACCACCGCGCCCATTTCACGCAGTGGTTTAGCAACGCGCTCCATCGGACGTTTACTCAAAGACACATCGCCGGTCATGGTCACGTCAAACTTTTGTCCTGCCAATAAGCCCGCCAGCAAACGCATTGAGGTACCGGAGTTACCAACATAAACATCACCCACCGGCGCCTTCAGCCCGTCGCGACCGACACCGTGAATACGCACTCGGCCATTTTCTGGACCTTCAATTTCAACACCCATCGCCCTAAATGCATTCAGCGTCGACAGCGCATCTTCACCTTCTAAAAAACCATCCACGGTGGTCACGCCATCGGCGATCGCCCCTAACATAATCGAGCGGTGCGAGATTGACTTATCTCCCGGAACTCGGGCCGTGCCGCGCATTTGACCACCGGGTTGTAACAAGAAATCCACGATAAAATTCTCTTTATAGGTAATCAGAAAAATAGGAAGTTACGATGAAGGGGACTTTTTTTGCCGAGCGAGATACTGCCCCAAAAAATGTTCATCGCGGGCGTGCTTGGCGCGCTCAAAGGTATCTAAAATCACATCACCGTCGCCGTCGGCAATCGCCCCTCGAACCGTATTTAAATGGGCTGCAAAGGTATCAATACCCTGCAGAATGGCGTCGCGATTTGCCAGCGCAATATCGTGCCACATGGTCGGATCGCTAGATGCGATGCGGGTGAAATCCCGAAAACCACCGGCCGCAAAACGAAATATATCCGCCGCAGCGCCGTTCTGGGCAAGCGCATCAACAAGGGTATAGGCCAAAACATGGGGAAGATGACTGGTTGCTGCAAGCACCGCATCGTGCTCGGCAACATCCATACAAACAACTTCTGCGCCGCAGGTTTCCCACATCGATCGAACTAGCAATAGCGAGGCGTCAGACGTATTTGCGAGTGGTGTCAAAATCACCCTATGGTCAAGAAACAAGTCTACTGCCGACGCTTCAACACCACTTTGCTCCGACCCTGCAATGGGATGACCGAGCACAAAATTCGGCGGTACTTCACCAAAAATTCGCTCCGCCGCTTTCTGAATATTGCCTTTTACACTAGCTACATCCGTTACAACCATATTAGCCGTCATCAAGGGCGCTAATTCGGCCATAACTTTTTCGGCCACTAGCGTAGGCGTGGCAATCACCACCACGTCGGCACCCGCAACGGCCTCGGCCATATTCAATGTATAGGAATCAATCACTCCAAGCTGCAATCCGCGCTCGAGTGACTCAGCACGCCGCCCGGTAGCGACTACTTCACCGACCGCACCCTGTGCTTTTAAGGCCTTGGCGAGGGAGCCGCCCATCAGCCCCAAGCCAATAATGGTGAGCTTATTGATCAAGAACACCCTCACTTTTTAATTTTTGCAGTGCGCTTAAAAAACGCGCATTTTCATGTTCTAAGCCAATTGAAACTCGTAAATGCTTAGGCATTTGATATACCCCCACCGGCCGCACAATCACACCTTCTTTTAATAAGGCTTGATAAATCGGCATAGCGTCACAGGGCAACTCAAGAGCAACAAAATTTCCTACCGAGGGAATGTAAGTCAATCCCAGCGCATCGAAGCCCGAACATAGCTGCAGCATACCCGCGCTGTTGACCTGCTGACTGCGAGCTAAATAGTCCTGATCGTCCAACACCGCCACCGCCGCCGACATCGCCGGAATACTGACATTGAAGGGCGCGCGCACACGGTTTAATAAATCAGCAATTTGCGGACTGCTAACGCCGTAGCCAATTCTCAGTCCAGCCAAGCCATAGGCCTTGGAAAAAGTCCGCGTGACAATAATATTGGGATAATCGCCAAGAAACGTCAGTCCATCGGGGAAATCCTCGACACCGGCAAACTCCACATAGGCTTCATCGAGAACGACGATGACGTGCTCAGGCACTTTGGCCAAAAACGAACTCAGGGCCTCGCGACCAAGGTAATTACCCGTGGGATTATTGGGGTTGGCAATAAAAACAACTTTGGTATCTGCCTCAATCGCCGCCGCCATGGCGTCGAGGTCATGTCCCCAATTCTTTGCCGGCGTGACAATCGCTCGTGCACCGACAGCCTGTACCGCAATAGGGTAAACAATAAAAGCGTACTGCGAAAATACCGCTGAACTGCCGGCACTCAGAAAGGTGCGGGCAATCAAATCCAAAACATCGTTAGAACCATTGCCGAGGGTAAATTGGTTTTCATGCACAGCCAATTTAGCTGCGAGCTTTTTCTTTAACTCAAAACCGCTTGCATCAGGGTAGAGATGAGACTGCTTTAACGCAGTTTGCGCGGCGGCCATTGCCACGGGCGACGGCCCCAAGGGATTTTCATTACTCGCCAGCTTAACGACGCTGTCCAAACCCAGTTCACGCTGCAGCTCTTCTATGGGCTTGCCAGGCTGGTAGGGATGCAAACCCTGAACGCCGACATTTGCCAATGCAAACACATCACACGCCACTCAATTCACCCTCTACAAATAGGCCAAACACGGTGTTATATCGCCGCCTTGGGATAAGACCCCAAGACTTTAAACATAATGGAATGCTGCTCAATATCTTTCAGAATATCGACGATAATGGCATCGTCGCGATGGCCTTCAAACTCGATAAAGAAAACATAAGTCCAGGGCTCGGTTCGCGACGGTCGCGTATCGATACGGGTGAGCATCACATCTGCTTTCTGAAAAGGCTCCAATAATTTAAACAGGGCGCCCGGACGATTGCGCGCCGACACTACCAAGGAGGTCTTGTCACGCCCGCTGGCGGCCACATCTTCACGACCGATGATTAAAAAGCGCGTCGTGTTATCAGGCTGATCTTCAATATTTGCCGCCAATTGCGTCAAGCCATACTGCTGCTCAGCCAACTCACCGGCAACAGCGGCAACGCCCTCTTCTTCCGCTGCCATTCTGGCAGCTTCACCGTTACTGCTCACCGCCGAACGTTCAACACCTGGATAGTGTGCGTCTAACCAGCGACGACTTTGTGCCAAAGCTTGTTGATGCGCACAAATCCGCGTTATTGGCTTATCTTTTCCGTCTTTACTCACCAGCAAATGCAAGCGAATACGCAGCTCTAGCTCACCACATATTTTTAATGGGGAGTTGATAAACGCATCAAGAGTGTGAGAAACCATGCCCTCGGTAGAATTTTCTACCGGCACCACGCCGTAATGACACTGGCCATTGGCGACCTTTGCAAACACATCATCAATAGATGCTTGTGGCACGCTGACAACAGCATGGCCAAAGTGCTTGAGCGCCGCCGCCTGACTAAAGGTACCCAGCGGCCCCAGATACGCCACTTCCATCGGCTTCTCTAGAGCCAAACACGCCGACATAATTTCGCGAAAAATAAACGCCACGGTGTCATCTGCCAGCGGGCCTTTATTCGCCGCCTTCACCCGCGCCAACACCTGCGCTTCGCGCTCGGGCCGATAAAATAGTAATTGCTGTGAACTACTGCTATCGGCACTCGACTCAAATTGCTGGGCCGCAGCAAACTCCCGCAGCTTAACCTCGGCAACTTGTTGGGCACAGCTTGCGCGCCGATTTAGCAGATCATGAATCTGGGTATCGATGCTATCAATGCTTTGACGTAAATCATCAAGACTCACTGGCGGCGTTTTAGATTCGCTCATAGTCTCAGCCGTTTTGTTGTGCAAAATCTTTCATGTAAGCAATCAGCGCGTCGACAGCTTCTTCCGGCACAGCGTTATACACGCTTGCCCGCATACCACCTACCGAGCGATGACCTTTCAAATTCAGCAAGCCGGCCTCTTCTGCACCGGCAAGAAACGCCTTATCCAAACTTGCGTCCGCTAACACAAAGGGGATATTCATTAAAGAGCGGCTAGCTACCTCAACGGGGTTGCTGTAAAAACCGCTGGCATCAATATAGCTATACAACTTTTCTGCCTTGCGACGGTTAACCACTTCCATCGCCTCCAGGCCACCCTGCGCCTTCAACCACTTAAAGACCAAGCCAGCCAAATACCACGCCAATGTCGGCGGCGTGTTGTACATAGAATCGTTATCGGCGGCGGTTTTATAATCCAACATGGTCGGCGTAATCGAGCTGGCTTTGCCCAGAAAATCTTTGCGAACAATGACGATCGTCAAACCCGCAGGCCCAATATTCTTTTGTGCGCCAGCGTAAATTAAGCCAAATTTATTTACATCAATTGGACGCGACAAAATGGTAGACGACATATCGGCAACCAGTGGCACCTTGCTTTCTGGCGTCCAGAAAAACTCCAGACCGCCAATAGTTTCGTTTGGCGTATAGTGCAAATACGCCGCATCTTCACTAAGCTTCCAAGTGTCAAAAGCCGGAATAGTTGTGAAGTTAGTGTCTTCGGAGCTGGCAACCACATTCACATTGGCGTAGCGCTTGGCTTCTTTTATGGCCTTTTTAGACCATTCGCCGGTGTTGACATAATCAACGACCTTGCCTTCACCCATCAGGTTTAACGGCACAGCAGAGAACTGACTGCTGGCGCCGCCCTGCAAGAACAATACGGCGTAGTGGTCAGAAATTCCCATCAGCTCGCGCAAATCGGCTTCCGCCTCGTTGGCGATACCGACCATTTCATCGGAGCGATGGCTCATTTCCATGACCGATAAACCTCGGCCCTGCCAATCCATTAGCTGCTCGCTGGCTTCTTTCAACACTGACTCTGGAATTGAAGCCGGACCTGCACAAAAATTAAAACGACGCGCCATCTTGAATCGCCACTCCGAAAGATTAAAAAATAAAAAAACAAACGGCGCCAGCGGCGTCGCTACTCATTACTTAGCTAGAACAGGGAATAGTGCCAAGGATTACTCCTCGCCGCTATCATCCGCAGGCGCTGCTGCATCGTCACCGTCAGTGCTGACGGCTTCGCCGGCAATCACATCGTCTGTGGTCGCAGTGTCAGTGTCAGCATCTTCATCGACCTGCAGCAATTTCTCGTCTTCTTCCTCAACGCGCTGCACACCCACCAGATGTTCGTCTTCTTTCAAACGAATAACCCGAACACCCTGGGTGTTACGACTGAGAATCGAGACTTCGTCAGTGCGGGTACGCACCAAAGTGCCTTGATCACTAATCAGCATTAAGTCGTCGCCCTCGAAGACCTGAACCGCACCGACCAACGGCCCGTTGCGCTCGCTCATCGCCATGGCGATAACACCGCGATTACCGCGGCCTTTTGCTGGGAAGTCTTCTACTAATGTGCGCTTACCGTAACCGTTCTCAGAAACGGTCAGCACCCGACCGCCTTCTTGCGGAATAATCATCGCAATAGCACGCTGATCTTCGTCCATACGAATACCGCGCACACCGCGCGCTGTACGCCCCATCGCCCGAACAGCCGCTTCGGGGAATCTAGCCGCTTTGCCGGCGCTGGTTAATAACAAAATATCATTTTCGCCGTTGGTGATTGCAGTGCCAATCAGCACATCACCTTCGTCCAGTTCAATCGCGCGCAAACCGACGCTGCGCTGACGAGAGAAGGCTTCCAATGGCGTCTTTTTCACGGTACCGAAACCGGTAGCCATAAAAATGAAATAGCCTTCAGTGTATTCATTAACAGGCAAAATTGATGTGATGCGCTCGTTGGCGTCTAACGGCAATAAATTTACCATCGGACGACCGCGAGAGTTACGACCCGCTACAGGAATTTGGTAGGCACGCAACCAATATACTTTACCGATATTCGAGAAACACAAAATCGTGGTATGGGTATTCACCACCAATAAATGTTCAACAAAATCTTCATCTTTAACCGAGGTTGCCGACTTACCCATACCACCGCGGCGCTGGGCTTGGTAGGTATCTAATGGCTGCGACTTGGCGTAACCGCCATTAGAAATAGTGACAACGCGGTCTTCTTCTGGAATTAAATCTTCGTGATTAAGATCAAGTTGTGATGCAACGATTTCACTGCGACGCTCATCGCCGTAATCGGCAACCACTTGCTCTAATTCACCGCGAATAACCGCGATAAGCACATCGGGATTCGCCAGAATATTTAAGTATTCTGCAATTTCCAGCAGACGCTCCTGGTACTCGCCCAGCAGTTTTTCGTGCTCAAGGCCAGTCAGTTTTTGCAGACGTAAATCAAGAATCGCCTGAACTTGCACAGGCGACAAATAATACTGGCCGTCACGCATACCATACTGATCTTCAAGATCGTCAGGGCGGCAGGCGTTTTCGCCAGCGCGCTCTAACATGCCAGCTACATCGCCCAATTTCCAAGGGCGCGAGATCAAACTGTCTTTGGCTTCTTGCGTGGTTGCAGAAGCTTTAATAGTGGCAATAATTTCATCAATATTTGAAATCGCAACCGCCAAACCTTCCAGCACATGACCGCGTTCACGCGCCTTGCGCAATAGGAACACGGTACGCCGAGTAACCACTTCGCGACGATGGCGAATGAAATACTCAAGCAGCTGCTTCAGGTTTAAAATACGTGGCTGATTATCGACCAGCGCCACGATATTGATACCAAACACATTCTGCAATTGGGTTTGGGCGTAAAGGTTGTTCAAAATGACTTCGCCGCTTTCGCCGCGTTTCATTTCTATTACCACGCGCATACCGTCTTTATCAGACTCGTCGCGCAGTTCAGAAATGCCTTCGATCTTCTTCTCTTTAACCAGCTCGGCGATCTTCTCAATCAAGCGCGCCTTGTTTACTTGGTAAGGCAGCTCGTGAATAAGAATGGTCTCGCGATGGGTTTTTTCATCGACGATCACTTCAGCGCGGGCGCGAACATAGATACGACCACGGCCCGTTCTATAGGCTTCTACAATACCAGCGCGGCCATTGATGATCGCCGCCGTTGGGAAATCTGGACCAGGAATGTGCTCCATCAACTGGTCAACCGTAATCTCCGGGTCGTCCAGCAAGGCCAAACAGCCGTTAATGACTTCGGTTAAATTATGTGGCGGAATATTGGTCGCCATACCAACCGCAATACCCGAGGAGCCATTGATCAATAGCGCGGGAATTTTAGTGGGCATCACCGCCGGAATTTGCTCGGTGCCATCGTAGTTAGGCACCCAATCCACGGTTTCCTTGTCTAGATCGGCGAGAATTTCGTGGGCGATTTTGCGCATACGAATTTCGGTATAACGCATGGCCGCCGCATTATCACCGTCGATAGAACCGAAGTTACCCTGCCCATCGACCAGCATATAGCGCAGCGAAAACGGCTGCGCCATCCGAACGATGGTGTCGTATACCGCAGAATCGCCATGCGGGTGGTATTTACCAATGACGTCACCCACCACACGGGCGGACTTCTTATAGCCTTTATTCCAGTCATTGCCGAGTTCGCTCATGGCGAACAGCACACGGCGGTGAACTGGTTTTAGACCGTCTCGCACATCGGGCAGTGCCCGGCCGACGATAACGCTCATTGCATAATCAAGGTAGGACTGCTTTAGCTCGTCCTCGATATTTACCGGCAGAATCTCTTTAGCTATATCAGCCATGAACGGGGTAGTTCCTTATTATGGATAGTCGTCACGCGGCAGTGTCGCCTCGAAATCGGCCTTATCCGGTATTAACTCACCACTGCCACCGTCTCCGCCGACGGCGCAGCTGGTCTAAGCGGAAAATAAAGCGGCAATGATAGCATAAATCTCAAGCCCGTAGACAGTTCAAAATCGCCGTAAATCAATGTGCTACCGCAACAAAGGCGACCACAGTCGCCGCGTTAACAGGTATACTTGCGCCTTTGCATAAACAGATACGGACAGCCTCATGCCTGCCCAAAGCCCACAAGTCGTCGACACCCTTATATTTGCACGCTGGATTATTCCCGTCGCACCCAATTGCACACCGCTAATTAACCATGCGCTAGCTATTCGCAATGGTGAGATATGCGCCCTGCTGCCCGCTCAAGACGCGGAGAGTATTGAAGCCGGCGAAGTGCTGCGACTCAGCAATCACGTGCTCATGCCCGGTCTTATAAACGCCCACGGGCACGCAGCCATGAGTTTATTTCGAGGTATGGCCGACGACAAACCGCTGCACACCTGGCTCAATGACCATATTTGGCCCGCCGAAGGTCGCTGGGTCGACGAGGCATTTGTTCGCGACGGCTGCGAGCTCGCCATTGCTGAAATGCTGCGCAGTGGCACCACCACATTTAGCGATATGTACTTTTTCCCCGAGGCCGCCGCTACCGTCATTCGCAAGGCAGGCATTCGCGCCCAGCTCAGCTTTCCTATATTTGACTTCCCCTGCGCCTGGGGTAGCGGCCCCGACGACTATTTGCGCAAGGGTCTCGCCCTGCGGGACGAGCTAAAACACAGCAAACTGATTACGGTAGCCTTCGGCCCCCACGCGCCTTACACAGTGGGTGACGACGCCATGCAGCGGGTGGCCACCCTCGCCGCCGAGGCTGACGCCGCCATTCAAATTCACCTGCACGAAACCCAGCAGGAAATCGACGACGCCGTCGCCCAAACCGGCAAGCGCCCCATCGCCCGCCTCGCCGAATTAGGTTTGCTCGGGCCAAAAACCCAGTGCGTACACCTCGCGGCGTTAAACGACGAGGACATCAACACCCTCGCTAACTATGGCTGTCAGGCAATTCACTGCCCAGAATCAAATATGAAATTGGCCAGCGGCTTTTCTCCCGTAGAGAAAATGCGCGCAGCCGGCATTAATGTCGCGCTCGGCACCGATGGCGCCGCCAGTAATAACGACCTCGACCTATTCAGCGAAATGCGCAGTGCAGCGCTGCTCGGCAAAGTCGTGGCCGGTGACGCCAGCGCCCTACCCGACCACTTCGCACTCACAATGGCGACTCTAAACGGCGCCAAAGCGCTAGGCATAGATCACCTAGTCGGCAGCCTGGAAGTGGGCAAACAGGCCGACGTGATCGCCATCGATCTATCAGCGCTGGAACAGCAACCTATTTACAGCCCTGTTTCACAACTGGTTTACACCAATATCAGTCATCAGGTTCGCTATAGCTGGATCATGGGCCGCAAGGTACTGGATAATGGCGAACTGACCACGCTAGACCGCCGCGACATCATTACTCGCGCTGAACTCTGGCGCACAAGAATTAGCGGAGAATAAAATGCAGCACGCGGAATCGCAGAAACAGCATAGAAACAACGTCGACCCAGCAGAAATTGCCAAGTTTGAAGAACTGGCTCACCGCTGGTGGGATCGCAACAGCGAGTTCAAACCCCTGCACGACATCAATCCGCTGCGCGTCAATTATATCGACGAGCGCTCACCGCTCGCCGAACGTCGGGTCGTGGATGTGGGCTGCGGTGGCGGCATTTTATCGGAAGCCATGTTTCAGCGCGGCGCCCGCGTTAAAGGCATCGACATGGGCGAAACACCCTTGAGCGTTGCCCGCCTCCACCAGCTAGAGTCCGGCGCCAAGGTCGAATACTTTCAAACCACCGCCGAAGAACTCGCCGCCGATGAACCCGGCAGCTACGACATCGTGACCTGCCTGGAAATGCTGGAGCACGTTCCCGACCCATCCTCTGTTATTCGCGCCTGCGCAGCGCTGTGCAAACCGGGTGGCGACATTTACTTTTCTACCATCAACCGCAACCCCAAAGCCTTTATGTTTGCGATTGTCGGCGCCGAGTATTTACTGAAAATGCTGCCCAAGGGCACCCACGACTTCAGCCGCTTCATTCGCCCCGCCGAACTGGGAAACTGGGTTCGCGATGCCGGCCTGCAAATGCAACATATGACGGGGCTCACCTATAACCCGCTGCTGCGCACTTATCGACTTAACGACAAAGACGTCGATGTAAACTATATGATCCACGTTAAGAAGCCCGCCTAATGCTGCACGGTGTATTGTTTGATCTAGATGGCACGCTACTTGATACCGCTGCCGACTTCACAGCGGTGTTAAACAGCATGCTCGACGAGCACGGCCGCGCGCCGCAAAGCTATGACGCGGTGCGCCGCAAAGTATCCGACGGCGCTCGCGCCGTCGTTAGCTTAGGATTTGAGCAAACGGAAGACAGTGATGGCTTTGCCGATTTGCTGAATGATTTCCTCGACCGCTATCTTGCCCAACTCTCGGTAAGCACAACCCTCTTTCCTGGCATGGCAGAGGTGCTGACACACATAGAATCACTGGGCTTAAAGTGGGGGATCGTCACCAATAAGCCGTCGCGCTTTACCGAGCCCTTGCTCTCAGCAATGCAATTATCAACGCGCTGCGGCACCGCTATTTGCCCCGACCACGTAACGCATCGCAAACCTCACCCAGAACCGATCTATTTAGCCTGCAAAGAAATTGACTGCCTGCCAGCAAACACCATCTACGTGGGCGACCATAAACGCGACATCGACGCCGGTCGCAATGCCAGCATGCGCACCGTCGCCTGCCGCTATGGCTATATCTCTGAAAATGACAGTGCAGATAACTGGGGCGCCAATTATATTGTCGACACAGCCAGCGATCTTATTCCACTGATCAGTCAATTACAGCAGTCATAAATCCGAGGATTCTACGTGCCTTTAAGCCTTCCCCCAGAATATATCGCCGCGCCGCAATGTCTTCAGAACAAAATCATTCTCGTGACCGGTGCCGGTGACGGTATTGGTCGCGCCGCCGCACTAAGCTATGCCCAACACGGCGCCACCGTGATATTGCTGGGACGTACAGTCGAGAAATTGGAAGCGGTTTACGACGAAATCGAAGCCGCGGCTTATCCGCAGGCGGCCATCTACCCTCTGCACTTACGCGGCGCAGTGATGAAAGATTATGAAGAATTGGCAAACACCATAGAACGGGAATTTGGACGCCTAGATGGCTTGCTGCACAACGCAGGTGTACTTGGCCAACGTCGTACCTTGGCCCAAACCACCGTCGACAGCTGGGACGAAGTTTTACACGTCAATTTAAGTGCGCCATTTATGATGACCCAAGCGCTCTTACCAATGCTAGCCGCCGCAGAGAACGCATCCATCATTCTCACCTCCTCCAGCGTCGGCCGCAAAGGGCGCGCCTTTTGGGGAGCCTATGCCATATCGAAATTTGGCACTGAAGGCATGATGCAGATCTTGGCTGACGAAGAATTTGACCTTAACAATACGCGCGTGAACAGCATCAACCCCGGCGCCACCCAAACAGTCATGCGCCGTACCGCCTATCCAGGCGAAAACCCGCAGGACAATCCGCTACCAGAAGTGATCATGCCGCTATACCTCTACTTAATGAGCGACGACAGTAAAGCTGTCAATGGCCAACAATTTGATGCCCAGCCAAAGGCGTAATGGTATAAAGGCACGACATGGCTTACTGCATTATTAAGGGCAGCTCTATAAATTGCTTGCGGCCTCTGGCTTACGGGCATTTTCTCCAGTAAGGCGCGCGATGCAGACGGGTGGGGCGGCCTTCCGCTGGTTGCCCGTCGAAGCAGCGCAACGCCGCTGGGGGAAATGCCCGTAAGCCCCGAAGGGCGAGCAGAGGCTACAATCAATTTATAGAGGTGCCCTAAGACTGAACTGCTGTGCATCGTGCCTGAATCCTAGCAGTAAAAGACAATAATAATTTACTAAATCTCAGCCTCCTTTTAATTGCCGTCATCGAAGCAACAAAGCATATAGCGCCTGCGAATAGACTTGAACCGGCACGAAAAACCAAAAGTCTCCTAAGTAACAAGGAAAATAAAATGAACGCAACGACGAATGTCTCTTTTGATCTTAGCAACAAAATCGCCTTGGTCAGTGGTGGTAGCCGCGGTATTGGTAAAAGCATCTGCAAAGCGTTGGCAGCCCATGGTGCGCACGTAATTGTGGCGAGCCGCAAAGCAGCCGACTGCGAACAAGTTGCAGAGGAAATACGTCAGGAACAGGGCAGTGCCGAAGCCATGGCTTGCCACATCGGCGATATGGAAAATATTGAGTCGGTATTTGAAGCAATAGAACGCAAACACGGCCGTTTAGATATATTAGTCAACAACGCCGCCGCCAACCCCTATTTCGGCCATATCACCGACACAGATTTAGCCGCCTTCAATAAGACCATAGACGTCAATATTCGCGGCTACTTCTTTATGTCGTCCATTGGGATCAAACTGATGGCCAAAAATGGCGGCGGTAGCGTCATCAATGTCGCGTCGATCAACGGCGTCAAACCCGGCGCCCTGCAGGGAATCTACTCGATCAGCAAAGCCGCCGTTATTTCAATGACCCAGGCGTTTGCAAAAGAATGCGCGACGATGGGTGTAAGAGTAAACGCCCTTTTACCTGGCTTAACGGACACCAAATTTGCGTCGGCTTTAGTTAAAAACGACGAAATTAGGGAAACTGTTCTGAAGGATGTGCCACTTCACCGCGTCGCAAAGCCAGACGAAATGGCCGGCGCAGTGCTGTATTTAGCATCCGCTGCATCGAGCTACACCACGGGAAGTTGTATTACCGTCGACGGCGGCTACTTATCCTAAACGGCAAAAATCCACTAGCCGCGCAAGGCGCCCTGCATCGCTTCAATTTGCTGATGATAATCGTCGGTCGCATCGAGTGTGACCGGCAATCCCAGCCGTTCGAATGCCGTTACGGTTGACCAGTCCACACTCGCTAAAGGATGCTGGGTGCCAAAATAACTGTGCAAATTGGCGACAGTGACTAAATCCACATAGTCGCCCTCCTTCGCTTGGCGGTTAAAATCCATATGCTGAGTCGGCACGATAACCAACTCATTGGCAAAACCCCAAGCCTCAAGAATGCGACTGCCCACCTCCGGGCTCAAACTGATTAATATTTGATCAAGCAATTCCGGATGATCACGTAAAAAGCCTCGACCTACTGCATAATTCAATACCGGCAAGGTGCCGACTTGGTGAACAATACCGGCAAGGGTCGCCATCTCAGGTTTTAGTTTAGTTTGGGATTTAGCAAGGGTGTGGCAAATGGCGGCGACATCTGTGCTGTGCATCCAGATGGCACGCATTCGCTGATTGAGCGCTTCTTTAGTCGACAAAAATATCTGCTGCATCGCTAGGGTCGTTACCAGCGTGCTGGTATAACCGAGACCTATGCGCCCAATCGCCGACTTCACATCGTGAATAGGCTGAAAACCACGCAATAAGGAGCTATTAGCAACGCGCAGAATACGCGTTGCGATTGAGCTGTCATTTTCGATAATCGTCGCCAACATCCCCACGCTGACATCTGGGTCACTTGCGGCCTCACGAATTTCTAAGGCGACCTCTGGCAATGTCGGCAAGACGATGGAGTCATTTTCAATCGCGTCCAACAAATCAAGCCGAACCTGTTCGATTAAGGGATTACTTAAAGACACATTGACGCGCTCGCAAGGGGATATAGAAAGAGACTAGCAGATGCCTAGCAAAGCCATCAGTGTTAAAAATACTTATGTGCAAAACAAAATGCCGAGACCTATTAAAAGGCCTGGCATTTCAGGTAAACACACCATTACTACAGTTAGGCTAGCGTGGCTTCAGCGGCGGCAAGCGCGCTTGCGGCATCGCACGTATAGCCTTGTGCGTTCATTGCCTCAGCCAAAGCCTTAAGCAATAAGCTGATGTTTTCCATTCTGGCACTGTAACCCATCAAACCGATACGCCACACTTTACCCGCGAGGTCGCCTAGACCTGCGCCAATCTCCAAATCATAGTTCGCAAGGAGATATTGACGAGTGGCGGCGTCATCCACACCCTCTGGGATATAAACACTATTCAACTGAGGCAGACGCTGTTCTGCCTTAACCACAAAACTAATACCAAGCGCTTCTAAACCGGCAGCTAAGGCGCCGTGCATCGCCGCGTGACGCTGCCATGCATTGTCCAAGCCTTCGTCTTGCAACATGACCAATGACTCGTGCAAGCCATAAAGTGCGTTGACCGGCGCGGTGTGGTGGTAAGCGCGCTTGCCACCCTCGCCCCAGTAACCCAGTATCAGGTTCATATCCAAGAACCAGCTTTGCACGGGATGCTTGCGCGCCTTTATAACGGCAACAGCGGCGTCACTAAAGGTCACCGGCGACAAACCCGGCGTGCACGACAGGCATTTTTGGCTGCCTGAATACACAGCATCCGCCTGCCACTTATCTACCAGCAAGGGCACACCACCCATTGATGTCACCGCATCTACAATGCTCAAGGCATTATACTTCTTGGCCAAAGCGCACAGCGCTTGCGCATCGCTCAGGGCACCCGTTGACGTCTCGGCGTGCACAAAGGCGAGAATTTTAACGTCGCTATTCGCTTTAAGCGCCTCTTCCACTGCAGCTGGCTCGACCGCTGCACCCCAGGGAAAATCAACACGCACTGCGGTGGCGCCACAGCGGGTCACGTTTTCAATCATGCGATTGCCAAACACCCCGTTTACACATACCAATACTTTGTCCCCCGGCTCGACCAGGTTTACAAAACAGGCCTCCATACCAGCGGAGCCAGGGGCGGATATCGGCAGGGTCAATTCATTGCTGGTCTGAAACGCATACTTAAGCAGGGTTTTGGTTTCATCCATCATGCCAATAAACAAGGGGTCCAAGTGCCCCAGCGTTGGCCGCCCGAGCGCCTCAAGAATACGTGGATGAACATCGGACGGACCCGGCCCCATCAGAGTACGACGAGGAGGATGGAAAGAGGAAATTGCCATAGTAAAATCTCACTGATCTGCCACGCCCAATCACATCGATGCAGAATAAACTGGGCCAAGAAAGTTGACGGTGATTATACCTGAAGACGGGGCCGTTTTAGAAACCGCCCTGCCTGTACTTATATTTCTGCAAACGCAGATAGTGGCCGCCATTCTAGCTCATTCAAAAAGGCCCGTAGCAATCGGTAATGGTCGTAGTGGAAGTCCAGTTGTTGCTCGCATCTCGCGGCCGCCTCAGCAAGACTCAGCGCCGCCGATCCATCTACTTCCCCGCGCTGACACGGCGAAAGTGTTTGACGATTCGCATCCAAGATAAACGAGCCGTAATGCCGCCAGTCATTCACCAGATGCCACTCGGCGAGGCCCGCGTCATTACACTCGTAAATTAACACGGCTTCCGCAAAAGGCCAGGGGGTATATAGATAGTCGGCGAACGCAGACGTTAGCCGTGAAATCGGCACAGCTAAATCAGCGGGAGCACTATTCTCAACATCCTCTTTACCATCACTATCACGACAATCAATGTCATCACAAACAGAGCAGTCACAGCGCTGCACCTCGCTTAGCAGCGCCAACTGCGAAAGGCATAAATCATGGTCTTTTGCTAAGACTACAAGACGGGCTTTGGCCTGTTTTCGATCGCGAAACAACACCACCGATTCACCACTCTGAGCAATATCGTTTGGCAGTCCCGAGCGCAAACGCAGACTATGGCCGCCGCTATCAATGCTCACAAAACGAACACAGCAGGGCTTGCCCACCGCCTTGGCACTGCGCTGCATTTGCGGCTTTTCATGCCGCAAGGCAGCGCTTAGGTAGAGCCCTGCCGACAGCTCACCGGCGTGCGCCTGCCACTGCAGTCCGGCCACCTTGCGCGCTAACTTTGTCGCCTTGCTATCGCCGGCACTATTGGTGAAATGGCTAAGTATCTGCTCTTGCAGAGAGCTGGCAGCGCCCAAATACAGCAGCTCCCCCGCCTCTCCCAGCAATCGATACACACCTGCCCGGCTGGGAATAACATCAAATTCCGTTTGGCTAATAGATGGCGGCAATACTGGCAGACCTAGCAATAAACCGACCTCAAAATTAAATACCGCTTCGCCAACATCTCGCCGCGCAAAATCCAAAAACGCCTTCATCGCATCGACATCGGCCATGGCGCGGTGATGAACTTCGGAATGAAAACCAATCCGGTGACAAATGGCTTCTAAGCCATGCTTCGGCCACTCTGGGTAAAGGGTGCGCGCAAGCTTTAGCGTACACAGCACAGGCGGATCATATTGGCGACCAAAACGGGCAAAGTTAGCGCGTAAAAAACCCGCATCAAACCGCGCATTGTGGGCAACCAATATTGCATTCTCTAGGTGAGACCACAGCACATCCTGCACATCACTGAATACCGGTTTGCCCCTAACCATGGCGGGAGAAATACCGGTTAGCCCCTGAATAAAAGACGGAATACTACACTGCGGATCAATAAGTGACTGCCACGCCCACTCTTCGCCGCCACTAAAATCGATTTGGCGAACCGCCACTTCCATGATTTGATCATGGGCAGCTTGGCCCCCGGTGGTTTCTAAGTCGACCAGCGCAAAACGCACATCATCTAGCACGCAAAACCTCGTCGACAGTTACACGCATGTTCATCGAGCAGCAAACTAAGCATCTATTTTCCAGTCATTCACGTATTAAAACGCTATTATGAGTAATCGGTATCTAACTCACCAGCCTTGGCATATCGACGTGTTGAGTTGCGAATTACAGAAAATGCCAAGAAGATGCTCCTTTCGGTAGATTAAGACATGGCTATCGAAATTATCAAACCAACACGGGATTAACACTATGCGCCAACTATCAGTGCTGCTATTCATTTTGATCGCCATCTCTTCACGCTCCCAAGCCGCAGAGAAAGGCTGGCAATGCCCCGACGATCTAAAGCAATCTCGCCCCACCCTTGAAGCCGGCGATCTCAATTTATGCGACACGGTAAAAAGTGCGAAAGCAATATTGGTAGTCAACACCGCAAGCATGTGTGGCTTTACTCCTCAGTTTGAGGGCCTTGAAGCGCTATACCAGGAATTTAAAGAACAGGGTTTACTGGTATTAGGTGTACCCACCGCCGATTTTGGTGGCCAGGAGTATGAAAAAGCCGAGAAAACTGCCAAAGTTTGCCATGCGAATTACGGTGTTAGTTTTCCTGTTTTTCATAAATCCTGTATTCGCTGTGACAAGCCAGATCCACTGCTAAAACTGGTAGCCGATGCCAGCGGCACCCCGCCCAAATGGAATTTTTATAAATACGTCTTTGACCCTGCGACTGGAGAGACAGAAAGCTTTAGTTCAATGACAACCCCAGACTCAAAATCACTACGCGCCGCCGTAAGCAAGTTACTGCCGAGCGAGTAACGCAGCGGAATTATGTTCAGCTACCGCCAACCGTTCTGGAAATATGTTGCCGCCATTGCTTTTTGTTTGCCCCTTTTCCTCTCTGGCTGTTCAGATAGCAGCGAGCTAGAAAATCACTGGCGAGACTATCTCACCAGGCTTGCTCGCGTTCTCGACAGAGAGGCGAGCGCGTCGCCGCAAGAAGCTTCTCTGCACTTCCCTCGGCCGCGGGACATCGCAATCACCTTTGCCGATAGCAATATCGATCTCTTGGACTTCCTTCGCATGCGGCAGTGCGCGCTGCGGGAAACTATCGCGGAACGCAACAGCATCCTTGGCCGACACGGTGACGCGAGTGCGAAACTGATATTTGATTTGCGCTTTCTCAGTGAGGCAGAAACGTGTATTGACATTTTACACAGCGAAGGCAAGGCATCCCTTGCCGCAACGCTGCGCGAGGCCGCAAACCTGAAACAGCGTGAGCTTCCAAACCGGCTCTTTGCCGCTGGCATCGCCGGTGCTGAGTTTCGTGAATTCTGGCAGGCACCGCCAGATTTGCGCAGCTACCACCCCGATCGCGGAGACGATCCAAGTATAGCGGCGCTGGCGCGTTGGAATCGCTGGCAACAGCAATGGTTAGCAGGCAATTGGCAGCACGACACGGACGAGATTCTCAGCACCTTGGGAAAAATAAGGCTGGGAGATGGCGGCGCGCTGCTAAAAGCCCAGCAACTTAACACCGCCAAACTCAAGGCTGCCGCAGATATTATTGAGCAGCGTCTAGTGGGTCGCCCGCTATGCTTGAAAGCGTCGCCAACTCCCGCCGCCAATCAGTTTCGCAATGTCTTAAGCAGCTATTTTATTACGCAGATTCAACAGCAAGCCAGCCTGATAAATCGCCATCAATTCGCCATACTGAGCGAAATGACGCCAATCGAAAACGAATTGCTGGCGGCCATGCGCGCGAATGAACTGCCTGTCCCCACCGCTTACCTAGACTGGCTTAAGAAACGCAGCGAGCTCCTGGACAAGGCCACCGACGCCCAGCGCCAACATGTAGAGCGCGCCGGCGCCCTGCTGAGCCAATGCGGATTGGCTCCGGGCACCTAAGGATTTAACGCCGACGCTGTTCCATCCGGCGCAGAAAAACCTCCATCACCGAGTCGTAAAGGCCGTCGCCCAGAAACAGGTCTTCCACCCCTGAATCAATACTAGGATTGTCATTCACTTCAATCACCACAACGCGGTTTTCAGACTGCTTTACATCTACGCCGTAGAAACCATCGCCAATTAATTTGCACGCCTTTACCGCTACATCGATAACCTTCTTTGGCGCCTCGTAAGTTGGCATGGTGTCAAAGCCACCAGACTGACTTTTGCTGCTGCTGTGCTTATAAATTTGCCAGTGATTGCGGACCATATAATAGCGACAGGCGAACAAGGGCTTGCCGTCTAACACGCCAATACGCCAATCGTAGTCGGTGTACATAAATTCCTGAGCGAGCAGCAGGGCCGATTTATCAAGTAAGCGCTGGCTTTCACTGACGAGGCTAGCCCAATCTTCCACCTTTACCACCCCGCGAGAAAACGCGCCATCTGGCACCTTCAATACAATGGGATAGCCCAAAGTCTCGGCGATGCGCTGCAGCTCCTCAGGATTATCGCGACGCAAAAATTCGGTGCGTGGCGTCGGCACTTTGTGGCTGCTAAGCAAGTCAGCCAAATAGATTTTATTGGTGCAACGCAAAATAGAGGTGGGATCATCCATCACCACCAAACCCTCTGCCGCCGCCTTTTTAGCAAAACGGTAGGTGTGATGGTCTACGGATGTGGTCTCGCGAATAAAGAGACCGTCGTACTCAGGCACACGCAAATAATCCTTTTTGGTAATCAGCTCCGCCGATATGCCCAGCTGCGCCGCCGCCTTGGTGAATTTGCGCAGTGCGCCTTTATCGCTGGGGGGCAGTTTTTCTTCAGGATCAACCAGTATCGCCAAATCGTAGCGAAAGCTTTTTCTGGCTTTGGGCTTGCGCCACATCTTGCTGCTGAAACGCTCAAAGGTCGACGCGAAAGCTTCCTGTTCACCGCCGGGCTTAAGTGATTTGAGTCCAATCATTTGCAGTTTTTTAATCTGCCAGCGGTGTTTATATTCTAAGGAAATTTCAATTAAGGGTGACGGGAAGCGCTCAAATACCGCTTTGGCTATCGCGGCATACTCTGGAGCCAAACACTCGCCGAACCAGCTTCTGACACTCAAGGTGTCACCGCTCTTGGCCGCAGGCAATTTGGCGAGCAAGGGTTCCACCCCCTCCAACAAGATATCCGACAGCGATTTTCGCGCCAGCTCACTCAGGGTATTCACCGATGGCAACACATTGTGGCTGCGAGCTTCCGCCAATAGCGAACAATAGTAACCGGTGCCTAAATAGCGATAGCTTTTGCAAAGATTAATGACCCGCACCCGCTCACCGCTACTCTGCGTCACGCGCTCTAGATAGTCATCAAAGGTGATAACATCCTGACTGGGATAGTAGGGAGACCAATCTTTTAGGTCATCAACTACAACAAAAAAACGCGACATCCGGCAAATCCTAAGGGAATAAACAATGACCGGCATTCTGCGACCAATTTATACCATTAACAATATGCCGATGATGATTGTGTCCAGTAAATATTGCGCAGTATGATCCACTCTTTAGCGGGGCTTATGCGTACGATGTATTTAGGTTTATTCACGTCCCCCTGCCAACACTCTTCCTAATAGCGGCGAACTTCTTATGCGCTCATGTACTATTGCCTAATGAATATTATTCGCGCCGCCACCAAAGAAGATCTCGATGCCCTCGAAGCCATAGAGCAGCGCTGCTTTAGTGGCGATAAACTCTCGCGCCGCAGTTTTAAAAGCCTCATTAAACCTGGCGCTCATTCCAGTTCCGTCATTTTAAGTAACGGTGTGCCAAGCGGTTACAGCATCGTTTTATTCCGCACCGGAACCAGCCTGGCGAGACTTTACTCCGTTGCCTTAGATCCCGACTTTCGTGGCCAAGGGCTTGCCCAACAATTATTAGCCCACGCCGAAACCCAGGCCCGCGAACGCGACTGCCTGTTTATGCGCCTGGAAGTCCGCGTAGACAACCCCGCGGCCATTGCACTCTATGAAAAGCTGGGCTATTTGGCATTCGACCGGATTGAGGACTATTACGAAGACGGCTGCACAGCGCTGCGCTTTGAAAAACGCTTACAGGCAGAAACCGGTTCGCTTATTACCGAGCCACCGGTCTACTACCGGCAAACCACCGAATTCAGCTGTGGGCCAGCCGCGCTGATGATGGCAATGCGCAATATCGACACGACATACCCCATCAGTCGCCGTGAGGAATTACAAATATGGCGCGAAGCGACCACCATCTTCATGACCACCGGACACGGCGGCAGCTCGCCCCACGGCCTGGCGCTATCAGCGTTAAAGCGCGGCTTTAATGCGCGTTTATATATTAACCGCAGCGGCACGCCGTTTATCGACAGCGTGCGCAGCGAAGAGAAACGTCAGGTCATCGAGCTAGTACACCAAGACTTTAGCGAGCAGCTGCAGCACTACCCCGCCAGCCTCGAAATTAATCCTTTGGGGCCAGCACAGTTTCGCGAGATTCTCGAACGTCACGACCACGTCATTGCCCTTATCAGCACTTGGGCCTTAAACCGCAATCGGGCTCCCCACTGGGTCTATGTCAGTAAGTCAGACCAACACTTTGTGTATATCAGTGACCCAGATACCAATGATAGCCGCTGGCAAAGCGAGACTGACTTTATGCATGTGCCCATCAGCATAAATGCCTTCATCAATATGGCCAGCTTTGGACGCAACCGGCTGCGCTGCCTGCTCGCCATTCAAACCCCGGACTCGGAGTGACCCATAGCGCATGAGTAATCAATTAGATCGACAGTATCAAGAGTCGCTCAAGGAGCTTTCTGAATCGCTCATTGCTATTCAAAAGCCCATCCTCATTCTCGATTCAATTAAATGGCCACAAACGATTGAGCAGCAATACTTTAAAGACAAGGCGGAGAAATTACCCGCCGTGGACAGAGACTACTATCTACGCAACCCGCTAAATTTTGACCCTGCGAGTAAAAGTGCTGAGCTTAGCCAGTTGCATAAGCAAGTTGAACAGCGCCTTGGCAAGAATGATCCGCTGGGCAATATACTGGCGGAAACCATCGAACAGTACCTGACGGTAATCAAGCTGGTTGAGAATCGCGGCAAGCCAGAATTTTTGCAGGCCAGTCGGGAGCTGTACGGCTCGGCACGCGACCACTTGCGCGGCGATAAACTGACCCTCATCGAAATGGGGCAGCGCCTCTGCCATATTTTCTCACTGCCCGCTGCCAAACACCTCGCGGCCGCCTACCCTAAAAATATCAACGCCGAGGCGGCCGTGACCGCCCTGCAACAGCGCTTACAACCTTACTTTGCCGAGAGTGCATTTACCGTTAGGGAAACCGATGGCATCGTCTCCGACGCATCGGCGGGTGGCGACTGCATCAAGGTCAACACCCACTCATCCTTCTCCACCCTGGATTTGCAGGTACTCGAAGTACACGAAGGCTGGGTTCACGTCGGCACCACCTTAAATGGTCGCAATCAGCCCTGGGCAACGTGGCTAAGTGTTGGGTCACCGCGGATTACCGCCCTTCAAGAAGGCTTGGCGGTATTAATTGAAACCCTGACCTTTAGCTCCTTCCCTGATCGCGCGCGGCGGATTAGCGACCGTGTCGTCGCCATTGATATGGCGGAAAACGGCGCAGATTTTTTAGAGGTTTACCGCCACTTTGTCGCACAGGGCTTAAGTAATCACGACAGCTACAAAATCGCACAGCGGGTTTTCCGCGGCGGTATGGTCGAAGGCGGCAGCTGCTTCACCAAAGATCTGTCTTACGTAAAAGGCTTTGTGGAAACCGTGAATTTTATTCGCAGCGCCATTCTCGCCGACAAACCAGAGTTACTCCCCATGCTCTTTGTCGGCAAAGTTGCACTGGACGATATACCCGTACTCCATCAATACCAGCAAGCTGGCTTAATCAAAGCGCCCCGCTACTTACCCCCCATGTTTCGAGATATTAACGGTCTATACGTGTGGTTTGGATTTTCGAGTGGCATGTCGCTATTGGACTTGGAGCGCGTGCAGATACATTTCAAAAATTTATTTGAGCAAACTAATTTCGTACCTCAATAGCCAATAAAAAAGGCGGACTAAGCCGCCTTCTATTGCCCCCAATGTGGGGCATTAATCTACATTTTAGTGCAAATTCATAAAATCGCACTCAGCTTATACGCACCAACTTGCTGCATTTAAACCGTCATTAGCCACCTACTCGCTGGACAGTTTGCTTTGCCTCATAGGAACTCGTAGTTTGACCTGGGTAGATTGGCGACTCAGTAGTCACGTATTCATCAACCGCCGACTTAACCACGATTCGACCATTCACATCTTTATGAACATCGCAGTGGTAGCTATAGGTACCCGGATTATCAAACTGCAAACTGTAGGTGTCGCCCTTCCAGCCTTTAGTCCAAATACGAGTGCCCGGTACGCCGTCAAAGGTAATGTCGTGGGATATCTCATCGTAGTTCGTCCACGTTACCTGTGTACCAACCGGCACCACCAATTCCATTGGCTTGGCGTGGAAGGTAGAGATATACACATTCGTTGGTTTGGGCTCAGAAAGTACCAAAGTGCCGACCAGTTTCAACTCAACACGACGGTTGCTGGCTCGGCCCTGCGACGTCGCGTTATCAGCCAAAGGTTCCGTTAAACCAAAGCCTTGCGCGACTAACTGATTGGGGTTAACCCCCGCAGAAACAAGGTAATATCGCACAGATTGCGCCCGATTTTGCGACAGGTCCATATTGTAATCGGCGGCACCAATTGAATCGGTATGGCCCTGCACCGCGACCTTAATCGTTGGATTTTCTTTTAGCTCACTTGAGACCTTATCAAGAAACGCAAAGGACATTTCTTTTATACGTGCAGAATCCGTATCGAAATGTATTTCGCGCAAGATTAAGGTGTCACCCTGCTTGCAACCATCGAGTTCCAGCGCCGAATTCGCCGTTGGCGCTTTGCACAAACCACCAGCGGCAAAACTAAACGGCGCCCACGCGAACACCCCTGCTACTATCAATAACCCAAATTTCATTTTCTTCATATGACCCCCGTCATGAAGCGCCGCCGCCGATTACGTGTAAGCAAACGATAATCTGAACGACTTAACGCACTAAAAAGCTTCAAATAAATTGTGACTAAATGTGTGACCCAATGCAGATCACAACCGGGGATAGCAAAATACGAGCCGACTTCACAAAATTAGCCCTTCGTGCCTTAAGCAAGGGTCAGAAAGCCAGCAGAACTTAACAAGGTAGGAGTAGCACAAGCAGCGTTGGCGAGACTCAAAAGACGCGAGTCCAAGAGCAAAAAAAGCGCCTAACCAAGGCGCTCTTTGATTCAGAATATTTAACCGTATATGCAAAGGTAAGCGGTGTTAACACCCACCTGCAGATCAAAATGACTATTAGCCGGAACATCAAAGCCCTGGCCTGCGCCAAAAGTCTGCCAGTCGCTTTGCCCCGGTAGTAACACGGTTAAGGCGCCGCTAATCACTTCCATACGCTCGGCCGCCTCGGTACCAAAACGATACTCGCCGGCTGCCATCACGCCAACTGAAGCAGGTTTGGTTTCTGTCGCAAAACCCAGAGACTGAACTTTCTCATCAAAATAGCTATTGTGCTTAATCATATACGTATCCTAAAGGGACAAAAAAACCGCGTCATCATACGCGGCCTTTTCCTCAGGCACCAGTGCGCGGCGACGCAACTATTCGGCGGTCACGGCCGGCATTGGCGCTGCGACAGCGTGATGATCACGGCCGAGATACATATACATCGCGGGCACCACAAACAAAGTAAACAAGGTACCTATGCTCATACCAGAGGCGATAACCATACCGAGTGAGAATCGCGATGCCGCACCTGGCCCGGTCGCCAGTAACAGCGGAATCATTGCCACAACTAATGCTGCAGTGGTCATCAATATCGGCCGCAAGCGGATAGACGCCGCGTCCTCAATCGCGTCACGCTTAGACAAACCCTGCTCCTGCAGACGGTTGGCAAAGTCGACAATCAATATCCCGTGCTTTGAAATTACACCGATGAGGGTTACCAAACCAACCTGGGTGTAAATATTCAAGGTCATACCTGAGAAATTGGTTAGCTGCATCCCGTTGGTCATAGCAAAAATATTCAGCGTAAGGAGAGCCCCACAAATCGACATTGGCACGGTAACCAGGATGATCAAGGGGTCACGATAAGACTCAAACTGCGCCGCCAATACTAAATAGATAATGATTAAGGCAAAACCGAAGGTCGCCAGTAACGCCGACCCTTCTTGCTTAAACTGACGTGAACTCCCCGCGTAATCGATTTTAAATCCGGCGGGCATTTCATCGCGGGCAATTTCTTCCAGCAGCGCTAAGGCTTGGCCCTGCGAAACATCAGGGCGTGGTACCGCAACGATGGTATTCGAGCGCAGCTGCTGTGCATGAGATAAGAATCGCGGTTTGACCTTATCACTAAACGTGGCGATGGTTGATAACGGCACTAAATCCCCGCTACCAGTGCGCACATAAAACTCACCTAACTGCTTAGGGTTTAATCTGGCATCTCGAGTGACTTGGGTAATCACCTTGTAAGACCGTCCTTGAAATGCAAAGCGATTCGCTTCAGCACCCGCCATCATGGCGGCCAGGTCTGCGCTCAAGGCATCCATATCGACACCTAGCAGCGCTGCTTTATCACGATTAATATCAATGGCGGCCTCAGGGCGATCAATATTCAAACCGGGAGCGACGAAGAAAAATCGATTACTCGCCAAAGCCCTTTCAACAACTTTATTGCCGACATTCGCCATGGTTTGCGCGTCGGCAGTTGACTTGAGTACAAACTCAACAGGGTAGCCCTGACCAGGCGTTGGCAGCGGCGGCGGCTGAAATATTGCCGCTCGAACGCCAGGGATTTTTTGAAATTCCGCGTTCACCTGATCGGTAATCTGCCCCATGGATTTATCGCGATTATCCCACTCGTCAGCGATCATTCCCATAAACGCGGTATTCGTGCCACCACCGGTGTTCATAGTAAAGGCAAAAATATGTTCTACATAGTCATTGCCAAGCGCAATTTCCTGGCTCTGCTTAAAGTAGTGTTCCAGGTACTGCTGCGATGAATAACCGTCTGTTTCATGTAAAGATCCTGCAAAACCAAAATCCTCCGCGGGAGCTAATTCGGACTGGCTTGACGTGAAAAGGAAATAGCACGAAATCAACACAATTAAGCCGAAAACCCCAATAACATGCCGCTGATCTAGGGCGCTGTGCAATTTCCGCCGATATCCTTGCCGCCAATTTTCAAATTTTTCATCGAGGAAATGCACCAGACGGCTACCGGAAGTATCGTCTCTGGACGGCTGTAAAATCTTCGCACACATCATCGGGGTCAGTGTGAGCGCGATAACGCCCGAAATTAAAACAGCGCCCGCCAAGGTAAAGGCGAACTCAGTAAACAAGGTGCCCGTGATACCCGTTAAAAAACCAATCGGGGCATACACCGCAACCAGAGTAATGGTCATTGAAATAACTGGCCCAACCAGTTCTCTCGCACCTATCAACGCAGCCTTTTCCGGCTCCAAGCCCTCTTCAATATGTCGGTGAATGTTTTCTAATACTATGATGGCGTCATCCACGACCATGCCAATGGCTAAGACCATCGCCAACAGTGTAAGCAGGTTTATCGAAAAACCCATGCTATACATCAAAAACAAGGCGCCAACCAAAGATAAGGGAACCGTAACGGCGGGAATTAAGGAACTTCGAATTGAGCCGAGGAATAGGAATATCACCACAATTACAATCAAGACTGCTTCAATCAGCGTGGCCCTAACGTCACTGATGGCGTTGCTGACGTAGACTGTACTGTCAAAGCCAACCTCCCCCTCAAGCCCCTCTGGAAGCGCTCTAAATATGGCCGGAAGTACTTCTCGCACCTCTGCCATCACATCGAGCAAATTGGCGTTGGGGCGGACCGTCAACGCGACAAACAAGCTGGGGCGACCATCCCATCTAGCACTGCTATCGTAGGTTTCCGAACCTAATTTTACATCGGCCACATCCTGAAGACGGACCAAGGCATCGTCGCTTGAGCTGACTACCATTTGCCGAAACTCATCGACATTGCGCAGATCCGTTGCCGCCGACAAACCCACCTTCACGTAATTACCATTGGTTGTACCAACCGCCGACAACACGTTTTGTTTACGGATCTCGGCAAAAACCTCGCTGGCAGTTAAATTGTAGGCCACTAATTTTTCCGGCTTCAGCCACACGCGCATTGCGTAGTTTTGTGCACCCAAAATCTGGGCCTTTTCAATACCGGCAATAGCGGCAATTTCAGGCTCAACGACTCGAACCAGATAATCGGTAATCTGGCTCTCACTTAAAATGTCTGAGAAAAACGAAATATACATAGCGGCGGTGGCGCTGCCGTCCGCCAATTGAATAATTGGATCTTCAGAACCTTCCGGCAACTGGTTGCGAAGCTTACCCACTTTTGCAGATATTTCAGTTAAGGCTTCATTGGCATCTTTATCTAAGCGCAAATTTGCAGTGATAGTTGAAATACCTTGCCCAGATTGTGAGGTTAAGAAGTCAATGCCATCCGCAGACGCTATTTCTCTCTCTAGCGGCGTGGTCACAAACCCTTCAACCAGCTCTGGGTCAGCACCGGGGTACGCAACCGTTACGGTAAGCTGGGCGTTCTGTAACTCTGGGTATTCGCGCACGGTTAAATCTAGTCCCGCACGCAGACCAAGGAACAAAATAACCAGGCTCACCACCACAGCGAGCACTGGACGTTTTACAAAAATATCTGTGAAATTCATCTATTCTCTCAGCTTACTAGCGCACGCAATGCTCGGGATTTTATGGTGTGCTTACCACGCACCGTATCAACGACCCACCTCAGCCCTGAGGTGGGCTCGGATTTAACTGGGGCGCTAGCGCATTGCTATTATCAATAATAACCGGTTGTTTATTTCGCAATTTAAGCAAACCACTACTAGCTACTTCGTCACCCACTTCAAGTCCCTTACTAACCGCTATATAGTCGCCTCGGGCATCGCCCAAAGTGACAAAGCGTTGAATGACTTCAAGATCCGTATAAGGGCCCATCATAGGATTGGGCTCATCTGGCGGCGGTAGCGCTTCGGGATTTTTTTGCACCACAAAAACAGAGTCACCATAGGAGGTATAATTCACCGCAGAACGGGGGATCACCGTCACCTCATTGCTGTTTGGCAAATTCACTACCACGGTGGCAAACAAGCCAGGCTTTAGCTTTCCTTCAGCGTTCGATAAACGCGCACGAACGTCCACATTGCGTGTCTGTGGATTCACTTTTGGCTCGATTGCTAGCACTTGGCCTTCATATGTTTCATCGCCGTATGCATCTACCGTAACGGCAACTGTTAAGCCCGGCTCCAAGATAGACAAGTAGCGCTCGGGAATTGAAAAATCAACATCAATAGGGTCCAATTTCTGCAAAGTGGCTATAGCGACACCCACACCTAAATACTGACCAACATTGACCCGACGTATACCCAGTTGGCCATCAAATGGCGCTTTAACCGATTTTTGTTCCAAGCGACCTTTTTGCGCCTGTACGGCTGCGAGCGCGACATTGGTTTCTGCAACTGCCGTGTCGAACTCAGATTTCGAGATCGATTTACCCTTATACAACTGCTCGCTGCGCTTACGGTTCAATTCCGTCAACTCAGCCTGCGCCTGTAATCGCTTTAAGTCACCCTGCTCACTGGCTGACGCCATACTCAGAAGAAGATCACCCTGTTTGACCTTATCGCCAGAATCGAAATAAATATTGGTGACAACACCATCCACTTCCGCGGTGAGATCAGCGCCATTGACCGCCACTAAACTACCAACAGATTGCAAGCGGCTCTCCCAGGTCATCGCCTCGGCTTTCGCACTAGATACCGTCACCGCGGCGGGCGGCATAGCATTTAAAAATTCGTTCATCTGCTTCGAGCCGAACCACTGCATGCCGAATACGCCGCCGAATAATACTGCGCTCAGCAGCAGCATAATAACCATCCGCCTGCTCATAAACTTTCCCTATACAATCTAAAGTTTGGAATTTTCGAAAAATGTTGTACACAAAAAAAACCATCTGTCAGCACTTTTCATCAAAAAATTAGTTAATTAAAACGCTGGGTTAGACACTTTTAAAATTGGCTCAAAAAGTAGCACTGTCTTGCAGAAAGGTCGAGCACTGCTGACTTTTATTACCACAGCGTAATCGTTAATACACAGTAACTTAAATGTGTGCGATCGGTAAAAACAACGCGCTAAAGCGCACTTTCGCCACCGATCTGCACGGAAGAATTTAAACCAAATCTTCAAGGGCTTCATCCAGTTCGTAGCTTGGAATGAGGAACGACATGCTTTCAGACTGGACGCCCGTCAGGGTGTCCCGAATGGGTTTATCAAACCCAACATGGTGAGATGCTCTCCACTGCTTGTTGGGTATGACTCGGCGCATCCGCGCCTCGACCTAACGGCCAGCAGAGCTGCCCAAATTTGTTCCACACAAATTTGTCGCTACCGCTCCACCCAAGCTACCGAGTCACACGTCATTTTCAATTTGAAGGAGTACTGGCACCATACCAGACACTTTCATTACTGATCTGTTCGAAAGCATGTAAAACTAATCATCGAGGGAGTCATCTAGCACGGCAGGCGTCAGTTCCTTGGTGCGGTACTTCATCTCTGCCGAAAACCTGGCCATTTTGTGAATCGTCATCGCTCACAGCACGATGACGTTTTTTGAAATTTAGAAACGAGTCTTTAATCTGACCATTCCAAATACAGAGTTTATCCAGTTAGCTATTACTGCATAAGACTGATAGCAGGTACCCAAGATCTACTGAAATACCGGGCGGAAAAAACTGCGCTCATAGCTGACAATGCATTTTGTGGTGCGAGCATATTCGAATGCCTCTTTGCAGGCCACATCTTGAAATGATTTATTCCGGTACACCTCATACTCGGCAAAACTAGGAAATGTAAACAAGGCTAAGGCGACATTGTTCGCACCTTCCGACGGCAAAAAATAGCCGTGATGACTTCCACCAAACTTTTCAACCAAGGGAATCCAGAGTTTGCCGTAATGCTCAAACTCAACAAGTTTCTCGGGATCCACAACGTAACGGATATAGCAGGTAATCATTGGTTGGCCCTGTAGCTCAAACTGATATTTAGTATCTAGTCGGCGGTACGCCTAATCCCCATACACGAGCTTCTTTATAACCATCCGTACCACACGAAACAAGCCTATCTAGTACCTTCACACCACTTTAATTATCTCTGCTGCGGTCATTTGTTTGCCCAGCGAGGCAGAAGAAGTGCAGCGTAGCGAGCCTATATAAAAGAAGCGAATGTGTCCTTAGCGTCAGGCGTCGGCGCAGCGTGATGCGACGTACTTCAGAGCCCAGGGCGACGGGATCCTCAATCGAGTTAAGGAGAACGGCTTCGCAAGTTGAAAATGACGGACAGGAAGGTTGAGGATAACGGCAGTGCTGAGGAGAACGGCGCCACACCAAGTCATCCCCGGCGTCGATCGTGGATCCAGCGACAGCGAATGCTGTGGGTACTATGCCTTCGAGAAAGCGCCTCGCAATGAACCTCGATAGGGCTAACTGAATACCGCAAGATCATGCTGCCGGAGCACTCGTGGTCAACAAATAAGCTCAATAGATGCCGCAGCGGCAATGTCCGGTGATTCTTCTTATATTAAATACCTGCACGCACTGCTCTACTTACAACCTCTATACAATGAAATGTAGGCGCATGAAAAGTGCTTAGAATCATCAGAAATCCTCGTCATCGGCGCCGGTGTAGTTGGACTCTGCACCGCCCATTACTTATACAAAGCAGGACATGCCGTGCTAGTTTTAGAGCGGCGCTTAGGCTCCGGACTGGAAACAAGCTTTGCCAATGCGGGCATGTGCACACCCAGCATGTCCGATCCATAGAATGCGCCGGGCGTTCATTGGACGCTATTGAAATACCTGGGCCGAAACGACGTGCCCTTATTATTGCGCCCCACTGCGATGCGGCAATACCTGTTCTGGGGTTTACGCTTTCTAAAATTCTACACTCCACAGCGTTTTGACAACGCCATGCGCACCAACTTTGCCTTGTCGTCATAAAGTCTGCAGCGCTTGACCGAAATGCACACCAAGCCGAGTCTAGACTATGAGCACCGCACGACCGGTACCATGAAGGTTTTTCGCAGCCAGACTAGTTTCGACAGAGCGGCAAACGACTGTGAAAAACTGAAGGACTTTGGGCTGTCGTTTGCCCTTACGAATCAACAGCCGGCATTGAACCTAGAATCAGTTCTGAACTGGCAATGCTATCGGCATGTCTCGACGTTGACAGAAAGCTAATCTGCCGACCGAGTTATCCAGAGGTAGTGGCACAGTAGACGCATTAAGCGCAACGTCAAGATCGCTGACATGCCATTGGGAGCCAAGGTATCGCGCAGCGCCTGAACGTCATAAGGCTTGCGACTATAATTAACGGCTTTCACCACTCCATCTAACCAACACCTATAGCTCTAACGGTACAACGTTGCAGCGTTTACATTTGCTTGCAAGACTCGATCTCTAAAAATATCTTGTCCGCCGCCGCGAGGGTGATGTATAGGAAGGCTATGAACTAAACAGCAACATAACGGCTAGCTTTAGTATTTCTTTGCTCACGACTCATTTCATGTCATCGCCTTAGCCCAAGTCCGCGCAATACAGACCAAGGCGATCGCAAATAAAATTAGCCGCCATCTGGCCCGCATCTAGCCGATATCATCAACACAAAATGACCGAGTCTAAACCTTTTATAACGTGACATTCCCATTGGGGACGGCGAGTATAGAGACTATAAGAATATCAACGTACAGCATAAGATAGTTGAGGGGAGAAGCAATATGCGTATTCACGCGTTAATTATTACCTGCATCAGCCTATTAATCGTGAGCGGCTGCGGCGGCGGAAGTAGCTCTCGCGGCGCGGATAGCGGCAATGGTGGAGATGGCAACGCTAGCCCACAGTACAACGTGGAAGTGCGTCGCACATCCTTCGGCATCCCTCATATCAAGGCCAGCAATTACGCCAATATGGGCTACGGCTACGGCTACGTTCATGCACAAGACAACCTCTGCATTCTGGCTGAAGACCTGTTAACCATTCGCGGTGAACGCGCCAAATATCTGGGCCGCGACGGCACTTACACCATTGTGGCTAATGGCTCCACAGCCAATAACGTTGATTCAGATTTCTTCTGGAAGTTCATCGCCACCGATGAAGCCATCGCGCCACTAAAAAACAGTGATCAACAGGCGATCGACGCCACTGAGGGCTTCGTGGCTGGCTATAACCGCTACGTGAAAGAGCTTAACGCTGGCGAGCACCCCGGTCGCCATTTGGCGTGTCGCGATGAGGCCTGGCTTACGAAAATAACCGCGGACGACATGTTCCGCCGATACTTTCGGCTTACGCTGCTGGCCAGCTCATCTGTGTTTGTAAATGAGGTCTCTCAGGCCAAACCACCGGGGCCAGACAATCTGCCCCTTCCCGTTGACCTGGACGATATTCTCGCACTGGACCCCGGGGCCTTGCCGCTCTCAGGCGGACTACCTATTGGCAGTAATATGTATGCGCTAGGGCCCGATGCCGTCAGTGAAGAGTCCCTGCTATTGGGCAATCCACACTTTCCGTGGACAGGCACCGAACGCCTCTATTTAACGCACCTAGAACTACCCGACGCTGAGATTATGGGCGCATCCTTATATGGCGTGCCTGCGGTATTAATCGGTTTCAATGAGCATTTTGCCTGGAGTCATACCGTCTCCACCGCCTACCGCTTTACTTTTTACGAACTGACCCTGAACCCAGCAGACCCCACCCAATACCTCTATGACGGCGAAATGCGAGATATGGAGTCGAGCGAGGTATCGATCGACATCTTAGAAGACGACGGCACAAGTACTAGCGAAACCCGCACATTGTATCGTTCGCATTACGGCCCCATGCTTGAACTCGCGGTCTCCGGTGTACCAGTGCTTGAATGGTCCCCCCTTAAGGCGTATACCCTGCGCGACGCAAATGCTGAAAACGACAGTCTTATGAACCAGTTTTTTAGCTGGAACAGGGCGCAAAGCTTTGAGGAGTTTGTTGACCTGCACGGCAGTGTTCTCGGCGTACCGTGGGTCAACACCGCCGCCACTGGCCCCGGTAAACCAGCCTATTACGGCGATGTCACTGTCGTCCCCAATGTCTCTGATGCCAAGGTACAGACCTGTGGTGCTCTGCCCTTACAAGCCGTGCTGGGACAGCTAATGCCCGGCTTACCCATCCTCGATGGCTCGCGGTCAACCTGCGAATGGGACAGCGATGAAGACGCTCCTCGGCCGGGCATTTTTGGACCGGCAAATCTCCCCAAAATCACTCGTAATGACTGGGTCCACAACTGCAACGACAGCTACTGGATCAGCAATCCTGCAGAACCACTGACTGGCTTTGCCGCCATCATTGGCGATGAAGGTACCGAGCGCACCCTGCGCACCCGGCTGTGTATGCAGCAAGTCATCAAACGTCTGGATGGCAGCGATGGCCGCCCCGGCGACCGCTTTGATTTGGAAACATTGCAGGAAGTCGCGCTGGACAGCGCCGTTCTATCTGAGCAGCTTGCACGCCCGTCGTTGCTGAGCAGCTATTGTGCCCTGCCGTTGCCACTGCTAAGCACCGGGGGAGCACCGGTAGACACCAGCGCGGCTTGTTCAGTACTCGCGACGTGGGATGGCAAAAACAATCTAGATTCTGTCGGCGGGCATATCTGGCGTGAATTCTGGCGTAACACTGGTGGACCGTTGCCGATCGCCACCCCTATCGATGACCTGCTGTGGTTAACGCCGTTCTCCGCTAGCGACCCAGTTAACACCCCCGCCAGCTTGAACGTACTCAATCCCATTGTGGCCACCGCCTTCGCCGATGGCATACAGAAAGTCCTCGATTCATCCTTCGAACTAGATACACCGATGGGCCAAATTCAGCACTCGGGAGTGCACGATAGCATCATCCCCATCTTTGGCGGCGAAGGCTTCGAAGGCTCATTCACCATTGCCAACGCGCGTAGTGGTGGACTAGAAGAAGACGGCTACAACATCACTTATGGCAACAGCTACATCCAAACTGTTACATGGGATAATGCCGGTAACCCAGTTGCCGAGGGCTTCATCACCTACTCCCAATCTGCCGATCCAGCCTCGCCGTATTATAAGAATATGACCGAGGCCTATTCCGCCAAGCAGTGGATCAAATTCCCCTATTTAGAAGCAGATATCGCAGCAGACACCGTCGAAACACTTAATTTATCGGAATAAATTTTACGACATCGGCAGCCGTCTGAAGCACCAGCCGTCGGAGATCCACCCGACGGCTTTTTACAGTAGCCTAACATTGAGCTGTCCCCAATAAACGCATCCACCGCCAGTTAAGGACCAAACTCCAAAGGTTTACGGCAAATTGACAAAAATCAAAGTTGAGAACGATGGCAGTAATAATGAATAGCTGGGGATTTGAAGATGAGTGAACGTATAATCTGGACCTTAGTCTGGGTACCGCAAGGTCCCTGAGATTTGAGGCTGAGATGGGTCTGCCAAGACCTCCAATATCGGGTACACACCGTTCCCTTCGAAAATCGCGCGTCCCACCATCTCTGACATTAACAGTTTGAGCAAGCACCATCTTACCGCGGAGAGCTCACGCTTGCCTGCTGCACCTAGCGCAAAATCCACCACGCGAATACCAAGCGATACTGGTAGCGAATCGCAAACTCCGCAACGGATTATTGCAACTCTCAAATCTATTGAGATGCTCGCTCTACCTTGATGGTTTTTGCAGACTTCCGAAAAACAAGATAACGGCCTTACCCACTGGATGAATTCTCGCCGTCAACAGCTGGAAAGTGTTCTGGGCCGGCACTCGCAGCAGACCGTTTCACCGCTGCTATTGATGACCGATGTTTTGCACCTGGCCAAGCTTCGCTTTTTTTGCCCCCGTCTAAGAACCGAAGCTTACGCTCCAAGCGTGCCATTAATCGGCCAAAAAGCTTCCACCGATCAAGTAGCGCATTCCTCTCCAACCTGCCTCACTGTGTTAAGGTGTCCCTCAAGCGAAGGTGGCAGACAGGAAATAATACTCAGCGGTAAGCTATTGATCAGCTTTGAATAACCACTGCACCGAGCGAACCATCTATTTTACAAGAAGGATAATTTTCCGGTTTGCCGGTGCCTGCCGAGGCAAGAGTCCTTAAAGCGAGAATATTTACACAATCAACTCGTCGATGATCGCGATGGCGGCAAATTGAACGCCATAGCGCCGGCAATGAAGCTTGTCGGCGGAAATACTGGCGCAAACAACTTACCTAGTTCACTCGATCGTGGCGGAAACTGCGACGTGTTTTATCGACGGGTTCACCCTGCACTTCTTCAAATGCCGCAATTTCGGTCTCAGCAACAGTATTGCGCTCTAAATAAGGGCGATATTTATCAAGGCGACGCTCCCCAGCATTTTGGCTGATCGCAGTTGGCCCCAAAGCAGATTCCTTTTCATAGGACAGTTCGGTCAGAAATGGGGGTTTGGCCTGAACCGAGACGGCAAATAATGCGCTCGCAGCGAGTACGCCAAAAAGTTTAACCGCTTTCATCATTACAGCTCCTCTTTACTTGGTAACAGCTGGCATTATAGGTGCTGAGCCATTGATTCGCTTATAGATTGCGCGGTAATTGGTGATAGGTTTTAGTGATCACGTGCAGACACTATCTCAAGCATTTTTTGTGGCCCTACCGACTCTGACTGATAGCGGGCCACAAGTTCCTAATTACCACTTCTGTTGTTTGGCCTCATAATTGCAACTCCCCTACTTAAATGACCGGTGATCGCTGGAAATGCAGTGGTGGTGGATTTATGAGTAATATAGATAGCAATAATCAAAGTCTTAGTGCAGCGAATTGCACCCGGAAGGTACTGATCCTGCTTTCAGCGCTCTTTTTTAGTGCAAATTCTCTCTCGGAGGAAGCGTCCTCCGCCATAGTTACGCCCTCAACCGCACCCGCGACAGAAATTCAATTAGTTGAAAAAGACACCGATGTGTTTTACCTGGAAGCCAAACTGGGCAATAGCGCTGCATCCGAATTCCTTTTTGACACCGGCTCAGGATACCTGGCCATCAATGTAAAAGTTCTTGACCGCTTGAAGTCAGAGGGTGATGCCCAATACCGACGCTCTATTCGCGCCCGGCTAGCCAGCGGCGCAATCAATTCGCTCGCGGTGTATTCCATTGCCAGTTTGGATTTGGGCGGCGGATGTGTGCTGCACGATGTGGAAGCGGCCATACTGCCAGGCTCCACCCGCAACATTTTGGGAATGAATGTGCTCAAAATGGTGGACAGTTTTAGCGTCTCCTTTAAACCCGCCAAACTGGTATTGAGCGGTTGCGGTCAGCCTGCTCCTGAGGTTGTTGCAACGCTGTGAAACGTTCTGTTATTTAAACGCAATTCAGATCTACCAATAAAATAGCGAACAAATCTAGCGCTTAAGTGGGCTTATTTTCACATTCAAAAAATCATCCCTGGAAACAAACCCGCTCAGTGTAAAAGGCAGTTTGCTAGCTGCATTGTAGCCGATCCGAAACACTGGCTTACTTTCCGTTTTTAACAAGAGAAGCTACCACCGATTTAGGCTTTTGCAGCAACAACACGCACATGAAATCACTTTTCAATAGCGCAATAGAGGGCCTAAGCCTCGGTCGACAACTCAATAATGCTGACTCACCTTGTCGTCATACGTTGATGGATTTTACAACTGTACGCAAACTCAGGCAGTGCGAATACCAAACTGATAATCTACGAACACCTAGCCGCTTAACATGTGTCCGTCTTATCGGATGACAGTCATGCAAAAGACGCGCGACCGGGTGGTACGTTGGAAAAGAAGCGCAATATATATAAAAATACTACATCTGAAGTGTTTCAAAAACCTCGCAACCCGATTTTAGAATTAAAAGTAATTGGTGCAACATCTACTCTTTTCGATCGCAGTTTCGTTCTTGTTTTCTTGCAGTAGTATCCGAGCCGATGCCAGCCAGCTTACTCTCTATACCGCTCATCTCCGTCAAAATGGAAAGGATCCGTCACAAGAAAGGAGTTTTGATCATATTGAAGAACCAAAGGCACAAACTTTTTCCCAAGGAAATGAGTCTTAAAAAAATACTGGGTTGCAATACAAGACCTAAGCATGACAAGTACATCTTTTTTTCATTGCTTCTTAGTGGTGAGAGAATGATCTTTTGCTAAGCTGAAGTTAGTGGAAACAATAAATATAAGCTCTGCTGAGCCGACCAACTCATATACAGGCGTTTACAATGGATATGATCCGACTTTTCGACATTCGCACCATATTTTTATTGTTGCCGCTCACCGCCATGCTTCTAGGACTCGTACTCTGGCTCGGGCCTAGGCGCGATCGGAACGAAGGCTTGCAACGCTGGATTATTGGCCTCGTCTGCGTGGGGGTATCATGGTCGCTGATGGCAACGCGTGGGCATCTCCACCCTGCAATATCAGTCGCCTTTGCCGATGGATTGATGGTGGCCGCGCTGTCTGCACAGGCCGGCGCATTTTATGAGTTTAAATATCAACGCCCACCCTCTCGCATGACATTAATACCTGCCGTCGTTCTATTTCTCATATTCCTCACCACCCCGCTGAGCTACCGCACGTACTCCCTTCTCGGCTCCTTCACGATCTCTGTACCGCTGCTGATAATGGGATATCTTTCTTGGGGGCTAGGCAAGACCGCAGCAAGAATTCCGATGGCAGTATTTTACACATTAGGAGGATTTCTACTTCAAGCACGGGCATTACATATCTGGTTTTCAACAGAAACTAACTTAAATTTTTTTACCGCGCACCCTCTGCACGTTCTCACCTTCTTGAATTCGTTTGCCATGACCATCAGCGGCAGTATCGGCTTCCTAGAATTACAACGCTGGCGAGCCGAAAAAAGCATTCGGCACTATGCCATGCATGACGACCTTACCGGCCTTTTAAACCGACGTGCGTTCTTTAAACTCGCGCAACGGGAACTGGGCCGTGCCAAACAAAAACACTCAGCAATGGCTGTTATGATGCTTGACATAGACCATTTCAAACGGATCAACGACAATTACGGCCACTTTACCGGCGACATAGCGCTAATCGAAATAGCCAATGCATTTCACCAATGTTTACGAGAAGCAGACCTGCTTTGCCGGTCGGGCGGAGAGGAATTTATGGTCCTTCTCGTGGGTGTATCAAAAGAGTCAGCTTTAGAAATTGCTGAACGTATTTGTGACAGCGTAAGTAAGCTGAAAATAAAGGGGGTGGAACACGCCGTCACACTGAGCATCGGCCTCACTATGTGCGATGCTTCTTGCGATAAATCAATTGACGAAGGGTTGCAAAAAGCTGACGAAGCGTTATACAAAGCAAAACATAGTGGCCGCAACCGAGTTATCGTAGCAGAGGAGAACCTCGAACGTTAGAACTGAAAGTGCTTGCCATCGCCCAAACAAACTGCGCGTCTGGGCGACATAGCTCCATTCTGAGGATGAACTAAGAATATATGCATCAAATGGAACAAGCTGTAGAGGCCCCAGAAGAAGCCACCACTTTGCCATGCACCTTATAACAACGAACTTAGTACAGAATTTTAAGCACTTTTACGAGCGTAACGAGTAGACAGTGACAGTAATTTCTCGACTTTCACAGAAAGCTGATCTGCCGACCGTGTTATCCAGAGATAGCTGCACAAAAAACCCAAGTAGATAACAAACGCCACCCACTCAGGGAGATTACTTTGAACTAGCTTTACCCCAAGTAGAGCAAAAAGCAGGGTACTTAACTGCAACACAAACGCCACACTGTTAGTCGACATACCCGCATCTTTTAAAATGTGATGCATATGGTCTCTGCCCGCCAATGCAGGAGAGCGCCCTGCTAGTCGCCTACGGACAATTACGCCAGCGGTGTCAAACAAGGGTATACCGAGTAGATACAGTGCCGTTATTGGATGAATCACACCGCTTTGCGCTAGGTCGATCATTATCCAAACGACGGCGAAACCTAGGGCGCCGCTGCCCGCATCACCTAGAAAAATTCTCGCTTTACTATTCCAAGGAAAACGTGAATTGAAGAGCATAAAGGCAAAAAGTGACGCCGAAATGACGGCAGTTACCAGCGCCTGAATTTCCAAGCCAGCCTCAGCAGAGAGAAAACACATGATCAACATCGGAATAAAAACCATACCCGACGCAAGCCCATCGAGACCATCGATAAGGTTGAGTGCATTGATGCCGCTTGCGACAGCAAACATGGTTGCACCCAAGCCCATTAGGCCAAGGTAAACTACCCCAAGTCCGAGCAAATCCCCCAAAGACGACAGCACATTACCAGCGACGAGAGCCATCATTAAGCCAGCCAGCATATGAGCGATGAAGCGAACCCGATAGTCTATGCCGAAACGATCGTCAAACAGCCCCAGCGCGACAACTACAGAGCTGATTATGGGTAGCCAGAAATAAGACGAGTCCCAGAATGAAGGAACCAGCAACAATGCCAACATACCAATTTGAATGGCCAGCCCGCCAACAAGAGGAGTCGGTTTAGTATGCTGCTTACGCCCGCCGGGATGATCTAACAAGCCGATAAGCGGGGCAAATTTGATAAGTAAAAACAACGAACCAAAACACAGCGAGAACGCGACGAGTACAATCTCAGTCATAGTCCACCTATATATTTATTATTATTGCTCTTTTAAGAATTCCAGCTCTAGAGGCAGAGACTCAAGTTCCCAAAATGCTTGGATAAAGACATAGTAACTGCGATCAGGGTATTAATAAAGTTACAATTTGTCACTTTTGTGACACATATCGCTTATAAGGCGAGCCTTTCAGCCCAATATTGGCAGCCTTGGTCGATCAAATCGAAGCTCTTGCGGTAGATATCGGGGCTTAAACCGATAGGATCAGCAACCTCCAGTTCTTTTCTGCCAGAAACCATAACAATACGGCCGGCAACCGCAGGAAATCTGTCAACAATCCAGGTTTGATGACGAGCCTCCATTACCACCACTAAATCATGTTGATAGAGCAAGCTACGAGTAAGTTGAGTTGCTATATGCTCTTGTAGATCCACACCTCTTTCACGTGCAATTTGAGCCGTTAGTGTGTCAACACCATGTCCGAGCACCGCTGATACGCCGGCAGATGACACAATCATTTCTGGCATCTGACGCTTGATAAAAGCCGCTGCGTAAGGGCTTCGACAAATATTTCCAGTACAAACCAGAATCATACTTTTGAACTTCACTCGCTAGCACCTCTTTCCGGCACGCGCGCTGATTCGCGCTGAATAAAGCAGGTGAACGGAAGCGCCATTATCGCGACTAGAGTAAAAGCGATTCCGGGGATCTGAAGATTGAAATCAACCGTACTATGGATCCCGAGCACAAGCAGTGAAAGGAGCGAGGCAAACGCCGCCCCACACACCAATCTGTTCTTACGCTTTGCCATAAGGATCACACTACGTATAGCGCTTGTTGCGGCAAGACCGGCCAGAAAAAACGCCGCGACACCTACTTCAATCAAGAACTCCATATAATCATTGTGTGCATGATCAAAATAGTAGACGAGTTCGCTAGGTCGATAGGCGGGAAACACAGCATAAAATGATCCTAAGCCCGAACCTAAGGGCCAGAAATCCCGCGCCATTGCAAGTAAATGAGGAAATACAACAACTCGAATTTCTTCATGTAAAGACGTTCGCGCAATGCGGTCAACAACCTCCGCGACACCAAAAACATTTCCGACAAGCCATAGATCCACCAGAAAAAAGGTAATTAAAATAAGAGCGGCTCGCAGAAATAATTGCCGCTCCCTAAGGAAAACATAAAGTAAACCGATTACTGATAGGGCGGAAAAGAACGCTAGGTTTGCTCCCCGTGAACGACTAAAAATTAAGCCAACTAGAATGACACTAACAAAAATGCGATTTCGAAAAGTATCACTCATGAGAAACTCGATTAACGCCCTCGCCCGGTGTCGCCAACTGCTTACTTGACTTGACGTCAAACTAGATAAGATCAGTCCAATTCCCGTAGCACCACACAGCGACAGATATGCGCCATAATGGTTTCTATTTACAAAGGTTCCGGTTGCCACCTTCAATGGCGAAGCCTGTTCGAAAAACCAACCTACCTCAAGGCCTGAAAAAAGAAAAAACACGCCATAGGCAGCCTGAAAAACCCCCGAAACCACAATCGCAGACATCATTAACTTAAGTCGTTTATGACTATTGACCAATAGTAGTACCAGTAAAAAATTACAGAAATAACTAAATGTTTCCAAAAGATGAAGGACAGAATCACCTCGTGACACCGAAATATACACCTGTTGAAAAGTCTCTCCTGTGTAGTTAAAAGCCTCTTGATAAAGCGCTAATTGCCGTGGGAAGTATTGGATCGCAACTGAGTCAGGTAAGGGAATTATCTGTACGACCAGACAGCACAGCCAACAGACCCACAACACAAGAGGCAGTATCCAACTTCGTGCTAAGTTACTGACTCGAACCCTCGAAAACGCCCATAAAAGCAACCAGAGTGCCAGAATCAAGAAACATAATGACTCGGCAATC
The DNA here is from genome assembly GCF_019312595.1 of Zhongshania aquimaris. Lineage (GTDB taxonomy): Bacteria > Pseudomonadota > Gammaproteobacteria > Pseudomonadales > Spongiibacteraceae > Spongiibacter > Spongiibacter aquimaris. Next base: position 630,744 of record NZ_JAHWDQ010000001.1, read on the forward strand.
GATAGCACCCACAGTCTGTTCGCACCCCTGACTAGAGGAAAAGAAACCAATAAGAAAATATAAAGACCAAAAAGGAAGCCATCGGCACCGGAGAACGCACCTGCGTGGCTAGAGCGCTCCCATTTCGACGGGTATGACTTCACTATGACGACGCCTTGCTAGCGTTGAGGGACCCCGGAGTTCGCCCCTGTTTTGCCCAGCGCTTACAGACATCGCGACTATACGTCGAGACATCATAAAACCGTCGACACAGCATCCTCTCTCGCTTGTACTTCTGCACTAGCTCAAAAACCCTTTTTGACTGAGCCCTATTTTTTAACAAAAATCGAATGTCCTCGGAATAAATATCATGCAAGTCCGCAGAGAGCCGATACCAATTCTCAATCGCAAAATTGGCATAGTAAAAGTGGATAGCAATTTCGTTAGGACCGAGAACTGCTAAGCGAGATCGTATTTCCTGAAGGCGGTGATTCGAATTAAGATTACTCAAATCAGCCTGACCCGCAAGAGCCCAGGCGTAAGGCCACGTCGGTCTAAACACTATTGCTTTGCGAATTGCGCTATCTGAGTGGCTTCCCTCCCCACGACTAAGTGATGCGTAATGCCAGTAATCAGCTGCCCACGGATTAAGTGAGATGGCCTCAGCGACAACGCGCGAAAATGACGACGCCGAAATCCTACTCTCTGGTTTGTGAAGATAAGTCGTATAGATTTCGGCTAGCGCAATACGACCAGAAATAAAAGCCGTAAGTATCAAGGCAAAGAACGCAGTTAACGAGAAAATAATCTTGATTAATTTCAAACTGAATCACCAGCAGTTTGCAAGTGCATTAGAACCACATAAGCACGACGGCGAATCAAAGTAACGCTATTGCCCGTAGTAACCTCGGCCATAATAGTAGATATCTTGCCCTTTCATGGCACGTCGATGATCAACTCGATTCAATACCTGCCCTAATAAAGGCGCGTTAATTTGACTAAATCGGCGATGAAGTGACGAAACAATTTTCGCCGCGGTACTATCGTACTTAACAACCAACAAAACGCCGTCTGCATATTTCGCTAGTATAAAACTATCACTTACAGGAACGCAGGGGGCCGAATCTATTATTATTCGATCGTAATATGTCGAGACTGATTGCAATAGCTTTATAAAGCGAGGATTACTCAAAACCTGGCTAGGACTATTACCAATATCACCAACCGATAAAAACTGAAGATTTTCAGACACTTTCTGCACCGCGTCCTTGAACGTAGCCGTCTCCTGCAAAATCTCACCCGTACCTACGTGGTTAGCCTTTAGGTCCAAGTATTTAGCTAATTTAGGCTTCCTAAAATCAGCATCTATCAGCAACACTTTCTCAGACTCAGCAAATGCATAGGCTAGATTGAGCGCAATACTACTTTTGCCCTCTTCTTCCAGCGCCGACGTCACCAGAATACGTTTACGACTCTTATCAAAGTCCGACAACACAATTCCCGTGCGAATGCTTCTGATGCCTTCAGAGAAGGAAGATCGCGGATTCTCGAGTAACATTTTTGAAACAGACGCGGAAAACAAGCCCTTGCTTACATTGGGAATACTCGCAAATACAGGTACGTCCGAGAGCAATTCCAGTTCTGCTGTAGATTTTATAGAGGTGTCAAAATGACGCCGTAAAATCGCAAGCCCTATCCCCGCTATTAATCCCAGAATGATAGCGTATACAACACTTTTTCTTTTACGAGGCAAGTATGGCTTTTCAGGCAATATTGCTTCGTCAACAATTTGTGCCTTTAGGGCGCGGAAGTCACCGGCCAGATCTGTTTCCTTAAACCGCTTTAGCATTGCGTCATAAAGATCGCGATTCGATTCTGAATCACGAGTAAGCATTTGTAGCTTGTAGCCCTTCCTATCAAGTGAGCGAATATCTGTTTTTGTAATACTCACCGCTGATGACAAGGAGTTCACCATTTCATTCGCGACATTAAATTCGCTACGAATTCCCCTCGCTGCATTTTTAAGCTGATTTTCAAACGCCGATTGCGCTTCGTTCAGTCTCGCTTGCGCCTGAATCATCTTAGGGTGCTTGTGTTTATATCGGGTCTGAACATCGCTCATATTCTGCTGGGCGGCCAAGTAGCCCTCTTTCGTTTTTCGAACGAGATCATTACTTAATAGCGCTGGCAAATTCTGTAGTTCTAGTACATTGCCCCTCGCTTTTACAATCTGTTCATAGGTATTACGTAGCAGCGTCGCTCGACGTTGAGCCTCTCGTAGCCTTTGTAAATTGTCGTTCAGCTCATCTTCGAGGACGCCGCGCCCCCCTCGTACATTTACAAGATCTTGATTTTCGCGAAAACTCTGTAGTGCGCTTTCAGATTCAACCAGATCATCGCGAATAGTACCTAGCCTTTCATTCAACCAATCAGTAGCGCGTTTGGTGGCATCGAACTGAGCTTCAAACCCGCTATTGATATAAACAGTAACGAGCGCGTTAGCCGCTTCCATCGCTAGCGCAGGATAAACTGACAAAAAATGTATATTCACGATCTGGGTCATCGCCACCGGCTCGACTACCGTGGACGCCATGAACTGGTCGACAAATTCCCGCCGAAGCGTCAGGTCGGTGCTTTCAGCTATAGCTGGAGCGGCGATTTCCGCATTCAAGTCACCGAGTTCAAAAGGGAGGTATTTTTCTACCCACTTCAACCAATTCCGGCGCTCTTTTTTTTCTGGAAGAAAGTTCGGATATTGGGACCAATCTATCTGATCGACAACCTTTTGCGCCAAAGAGCGAGATTTGAGAACCGCAATCTGAGTCGCATAATAGCCTTGGGTTGCAGAACCCGTATCGTAATTTTCACCAACGCTCTGCACACTGCCCTGCCTAAATTCGATCTGCAAAGAACTGGTGGCGCGATATACAGGCGTCTTAATGGAAACCAGCACGATTGAGATCAATGCGAAGATCAAAACAATACCAGCAATATTCCACTTATATTCCAGCAGTTCTCTCAATTGGAATATAAGGCTGTTATCTTCGTCTTGTAGCGTAGGGTTGCTCAATTCTTGTGGCACTTAAAACAAGCCTTCTTCAATTATCAATGTATCACCCGGTGCTACTTTGGAATCCAGCCCCACCGACAACCGCTTCTTATTGTCCGACCCTTCCGGTACTAAAAACATATTTCTCTTAGATGCCAGCTGAGTAAAACCACCCGCCAGAGTTACTGCTTTTTGCACCGTTAATCCTGGAATATACGGATAACCACCAGGCTTCTTCACTTGTCCGTTTACATATACTGGTCGATATTCCACAACTGAAACACGAACATCAGGATCCACTAAGTAATCCCGTTCTAAACCGGTGTATACAAGAGACTCAAGCTTTTGGACCGTAACGCCCGCAACACGGATATCACCGAGAAACGGGTAACTCAAAATTCCGTTTTCTTCCAAGCGAAATTTAATAGTAAGTTCGCTCTCTCCATATACACTTATCTCAATTAAGTCGCCGGGACCCAGCACATAACTCGCTGTATCCCTAGGAGGAACGCCCTTCTCTGCAGCGTGAAGTTGAGGTGCTACACAGATTAAAAAAGCAAAAACAACCAGAAGAAAATCTAGTTTACTAGTAAATCTGAACATAGGTTATTTCACACTTCCTATTTAGTATTTCCAAGAGAGGCCCAGAGTAAAATACTGCTTATCAAACTCTCGGATACCAAACGACGAATCACGATCGGTATAGGTATATTTTGAATAGAGCGTGGCTCGCCGGGTCAGTAAGTAATCTAGCGACAAAGACTGACTAAGCACATCATCCTCTCTTTCACTATTTTCAAAAGTGATATTTGCGTACTGCAGTTTGTATCGCGCTATAAACTTTGCACCGAGCGACTGCCGCCACAAAAGTGAATATCGTTCTATATTAAGAAAGCTAGAGTCTAAAATATAACTCTCTTCAGTTTGCCTGCTAGTGCGGAGCTCAAATTGGCTTGATGTTCTTGGCCGCCAGTCTACTGCGACGTCCCAATCTAGCGCAGAAAAATCCTCATAAGCTGATGAGTCGGGTTCACGTCCTAGATAGCCAATAAACACTCTGCCGCTAGTTTTAGCTGTCGCCCGCCATATCGCACCAAGTGCGACTCGCGTCTCGGTTGCGTCCCTAGCCGCCAGGCCCGGAGAGGTGTCCGGGTATTCTATATTTCCTACACTGGCACGAACCGCTAATGCTGATTTCGGACTATTGTTATATGTCAGCAAAACCGTATGGGCGTCAAAATCGTAATCCAGAAACTCGGTACCCAATTCTCTATTGGTATCATAGTTCTTCGAGGACACATCAAAATTATATTCTAAATTAACAAGCGCTTCCTTTGCTCCGAATCGATAATGGAAATTCCCTGAGTCTAGAGTGAATTCATCAAGTTCCCGATCAATATCACTCAAATCCCTCGTTCGCCGCGTGCCAAACGCGTCATGGGACTGCGTATTATTAAGCCTGAATCCAAGGGTATTTCGAGAATTTGCTTCATAGTCGAAGCTAAAGTCCACCTCGCTATCGGCAAAATCATCCAAACTGCCATTATCGTAGTCACTGACAGCGCCTTCGACTTTCAAGTTAAAACTCGTTTTTTGAATTAATCCGCGCAATTCGAGCTCAGGGTAAAGAATCGCCCCTTGAACGCTTTCTTCATTTTCCGCAGTCCAATAAAAATTTGAATCGGACACGGCTTCAATGGCAATCGCTGGGTAAGCTCGCAACCACGAACTAAGCTCCATGCCTCCGGTATTTTCGACCGCCCACGCTGACGAACTCATACATATAGATAGTGCAGTGCAACTATAAACACTGGCGTTTAAAAAATTTCGGATCACAATTGACAACCTTTTCTCATCCAGCAACACAAGGAAACAGACCATTCACCACCATCGCTTTCTGGCTATGATGGGCTAGCTGGAGGATCAGGAAATATAAGATCCAGAATAAAATCAATTAACCCCTGTCCACCGGAAGGCTCGCCTGGATTCCCTGGATTATCTGGATTACCTGGATTCCCTGGATTCCCCGGATTCCCCGGATTCCCCGGATTCCCCGGATTCCCCGGATTCCCCGGATTCCCCGGATTCCCCGGATTCCCCGGATTCCCCGGATTAGACCCGTTATTCTCAGATATACGGGCATTGCTATTCAAAACACCAGGCTCTTTAGTCGCGCTACCAATACTAACTTTGAACCGTTTATCTATTCGGCTTAATTGTGTAAGTACAGATTGGAAGTACGCTGATTCTTTCGAATTGTTTGCCATCGTAGACTGCGAATTTCCAATTATCACATCCACAACTTCAGCAGTGTAGAAGTCAAAAAGGCCTTGCAGAAACTCAGGCAATAGAGGAGATTCTCGCTTTACGAGCTCAACTATTATAATTTCGCTATTAGTCGCAGACGCCCCGCCTAGTTCGAGCAAACTTTCAACACGGGTCGTATTTTGCTCGTCAGCAAGTATAGATGCCAGCTCTGCCCTAGTCTGCTCGGAGTCATCAGACGCAGCCAGAGAAACAGAAGCGCCTCCGAAAACAAGTAGGATTGATGCCAAATAAAGTCTAATTTTCATAAGCACGCCACATTTCGTTATTTATTCATTATTTTCGAGTGTCGCTATCAGCCAAGAGCTTTCTTATTACTGACTACGACTTAAATTTACACGTAATTGAAATTAAGTGCAATTGTATAAACAGGAACATTAGATGGCACTTTGAAGGCATTTTCGTGATTTTTCGCCGCTTTTATCACTCTAATTTCGCTATGATCGCAGAAACGTATGTGTCATTGGCATAAAAACGACCTAAGTAATTTCAAGCCTTAGTTCCGTTAGTACAGCCTCCCACTGTGCTAATGCCGCACTGAACGAATACTTATCAGATGCAAACTGAGACGCGTTCTTTTCAGCTTGAATATACGTCGCACTTCGCAAACTCATATCACTGACGTAATCTTTAATGTCATCAAAATTATCCAGCTCAAAAGCCCTGCCAAAACCATTCTCATCAAGGATTCTAACGACCTCACTGCTTCTGTCACCTACAAATACAAAAGGCCGACCAACAGCAATGATGCCGTATACCTTGCTCGGGACGATAAAATCCGACATACCTGCTTGTAAAGTAACAAGATGCAAATCAATGACGGAAAGACTGTCAGCAAGATGTAGGCGAGACTGATAGGGCATAAACATAACATTAGTCAGATTCGAAGCAGCACATTCGGCTTTGAGCAAGACCATTCCCGCACCTCCGCCGATAAAAACAAAGCTCACATCGATTCTATCGCTGAACGTAACCGCCAAATCGTGCATCCATCTCCAGTCATGGGCCCGGCCAAGATTCCCTGAGTAACCGACAACGAACTTTTCATCTAGGGACCATGACCTCCTTAGTGAATTATCCCTTAGAGCAACGGGCTTCACTCCTTTTGGCCCCCAATTTGGTATTACCTTAATTGTCGATTGGGAAATGCCTCGCTGCGCCAAATAAGAAGACATACCTGCGCTAATCGCTATATTCAACACTGCGGCCCTGCAGCTCCAATCCCTAAGGGAGCGCAAAACAATTGCAAGATAACCATCGTCAGATAGACCCAGCACGCTTAATTGGCTAGCTACCTCAGGAAACAAATCCTGAAACCAATTTACTTGCTTAGCCTTCTTAATTGCTAACACTGGAGCCAGGAAAACGCCTAATAATGGCGGATCTGTCTTAACGACAACAATGTCGCCCTTTTTCGCCCTCAGGCTCACACGCAATAGAATCGAACAATAGAAACTAAAGTAATCTATCAAACGACCAAGCAACACACTTCGCCCAAAATTGGTGGACCAAACCCGCTCCACACTAACGCCATTGATAGTTTCCTTTGACGACAATACATTGCCTTTACCTAGATCAACACTGTCGTCGTAACGACGATTACTGCACAGTAATAGAACTGAATACCCCTTTGCACTCAATTCAAACGCGAGATCCGAAAGAAGCTGACTTGTAGCCGAGTGGTCAGGATAAAAATACCTGTTAACAAACACTATTTTCCGATTATTATTATTGTGCACAAATTAGCCTTAGCGCTTACTGGAGACAGATGCATAGTAGACATCTTTGAGACCTGCCGCCATTTCTTGAAGCGAGAACCTTCTCAACGCGCTTTTCTCAGCTGCAAGGATCATATCTCCGTGAACGGTGTCATTAATCAATAATTCAATTGCGCTTGCCAATGCGTTCTCATCCTCCGACTTAAACACAATTCCGCAACCATCGGCTTCGATAATTTCCGCCGCACCAACTTGATCACTTGCGATAACAGGGCAGCTGTGCAGAATCGCCTCTGCAACCACATAACCAAAATTCTCACTTTGTGAGGGCAAAATGAGACAACGCGCTCTTTTAAGTAAACCGGCGACGCGATCCGGCGCTTGAAATCCAAGCCAGGATACTTGTTGCTCAACACCCGCAAGCTTACACAGATTCTTAAGTTGTATCGTGTATGAAGACTCTCCTTCACCCACAATATAAAGACCCACTTCCTTACCTTTAGCCTTTAACTTTGAAATCGCATTGAACATCAGCGGGATAGATTTTATAGGCTCTAGCCTTCCTATAAAGATGAAATAATCTGAATCGGAAGATCCACCAGATGACAATGTATCATCAACCTCAGTTGCAAACTGACTAGCAGGCTTTACCGCAGGCGCGACCAAATAAGGCTTTGCCGCTATAGACAATCGCTTTACAGAGTCCAACTCGAGACCAGACGAGACAACAAACGAACGCACGCCTTTGAGCAACGGCGAAACCATAAAATCGAAATATATACGATTCATCACAGATGACTTTCTTGCGATATCAATCGCTGGCAGCGAGAGTGCTCCATGCGGCGAACAAACCAGTGGTTTTCGCGAAATTAGGCTGGCTAGCAAACATATAATAAAATGGATATCAGTGACACCATGAATATGAATGATGTCATATTTTTTTTTAGGCAAAACTAAGCGAAAAAGAAGTTGGCACGCCTTGATAGCTTTATACTGCCTACCAGTTCGAAACCTTTGCGATCGATAAGCCTCAAAAGATTCCTTTGAATCAAGCAAGGCATCAAACTGAAGATCGAGATGCTCAATAGTTATAAGCGATTCTTTTAAGACATCGAGATAACTTGATACACCGCCACCGGCTCGCACGTCTGACCAACGCGAAACATGCATAACAGACAATGGCATATGCAAAGAATCAGCGCATGAATTTATCGCGCCGTCACTAACCACTGCGCAAGGTCTTCCAACGTCGGAACAGCAAATTGTAGCCTTGTACCAAGGTATAAATAGCTACCAAAATCAATCCTACAATAAAGATTTCGCGCATTGCGCGCAGGCCGACAAATAGCACCATCACAAAGATACCATACACTATGACGCTTTCACGACCTGCACCTTGCCTTAAAATACGATTCCCCAGAGATGCTAAAAAAGAAAATAATATTCCACCTGCAAATACTACAAGATTTCCACCGATCAGGTAGAGCTCGCAAACAGCCGAACAAGTCCAGTTCCAGCCCGCTGCGCGTCCAGCACCTAGGTACTTAGTAAAATCGATAACATTATACGTTGGCTTTCCTGGTAAAATCGACCCTGGGATGCCTGATCCAACAATTGAGTAAATACCTGTAAAGCCGGTATGAGGCTCAAGTTCAGGTACAATATCTGAAAGCATAGAAAAAAACTGGAAATTCCTATCAACATGAAAAACCTCTCCATCGTCGTCAGTACTAAAGATAGAAATTTCCCCATCAATTACACGGCCAATCCCATGATTTCTTACCTCAAGCATGAATTGCATGACAGACATTAGGAAAAATAATCCAAACAATGCCTTTAGGACCTTTACGCCGTTCAGCGGTTGATTGAGAGAAAGCCAGACAAGCATACTCGCGCCACCTATAATACCGAGCTGTCGGCGCCCTCCTGCCTGAACCAACACCAGCACAAACAGAACGCACAAAAACAGGGACACTATCGCTTGCCAATTGAGTTGTCTTTTATAATGGATGAGCAGTACGGTAAGAGGAAAAACAAGATAGCCTAGTAATCGTAATCTTATTAAGATCGTGTCCCAAGAACCAAAATCAACCCCGCGCCAAACTGAATACCAGCGAGGCGCGAGTATGCCATCAACGAAGCATTCGACATTTAATCCACATACAAAAATCACTCGCATCATACCGAGAATAAAACAAACAAGAATGGCAGGAAAAATATATGCCTCAATTGGAAATTTCTTTATAAGACCTTTATTCGGCGATGTTTCTTTATTCCAGAACCCAATACCCAACAACAACCCGAATGCGAACAAAGATATAGAGACTAAAGTGTTATGTACACCATCGTACGAGGCAGGAAACACAGTAAATCCAGGCTGCAAGATATCAATTAACAACCAAAAAAATACACCTACCAATAGCAGCAATTCAACACGAAATATCTGATTAATATCCCGGGAACAAGCAATAAAAACAGGACCCAACAGGGCAATAGTTAAAAATATACCTGATACCTGAAGCGCCCCCGCACTTTGGACATTAGACTCTGGAAGGAAATATATCGCCAACAGCGCCCCAAGAGCGAGGACCACAAGATCAACGGCATTAAAATTCCGCACTTTATCGAAGGACGACACTTATTGGCACACCCATTTACTCTTAAATACCTTATAAATCACGAGACCAATTCCTGAAGAATCTCATCCCACGTTATTACTTCATCGTATTTTTTTACATAACCAGTGGCACCATCCGGCGACGCTCCCGATTCATAGCGACCAACGGCATCCACAATTGATTCAGTTAAATAAGGATCAAACCAGTATACATTGCAATAATCACCAGCGGCCTCCCTGGCGTACGGGAGATCAGGAAGTAATACTGTTTTCTCGAGCGCTACAGCTTCACTAATGGGCAAGCCCCAGGACTCTAAAGTCGATGGGAAAATTAGGGCCTTACACCCCGCAAGACGACTGAGAGTCTCATCTCGAGACAATCTTCCAAGAAACCTAACATTCTCACAAGTATTCTTTGCGCAAAATTTCTGAATCGCCTGCGAAATTCGATTCTCATTTCCAGAGAGCGTTAAATCGAGCGTACTCTTTGGCACAGACTTAAAAGCATTTACGAGCGTCATATGATTTTTGAATACGCGCGGGAAAGCAGGGTAGAAGAACGAATCTGACTTAACCGCCTTCGCATGGAAATTACCGCGACTTAAATCAAAATGTGGACGTGCGACGAGAATACAATTTCGATTCGTATAGCTTTGAAAGAAATCACCAAACCAGTGTTGTTGAACAATGACCTTTTTGTTTTTCCTAATACCTAGCCTATATATGTACTTGTAAAGCAGTGAAACAATATAAAGTCGGGGCGCTAAAAAAATATGACGTATATTCAATTTTAAAAAGACGACGGCATTATGGCAATATACTGCCTGCCGAGATGCAAAGACATTGGGGGTAGTATCGTGTAAAGAAAGCCATAGAAAGACATTTACATAACCTGCACTCAATTGCCATCTCTTAAACCCGATATACTCATAGTACAAACGAAAAAGCCATGACCTTCGACTGAGAGGAAAAGAAACAAATTCTATACCCTCAATACCTTGATAACTATCCGCCACATCTTGAGACACCAAATAGACGATCTTGTATTCATTTTCAATCTTGCGAAAATGATTTATGGACTCGTCAAGTATTGTGCGCATTCCGCCATCAACAATATTGATAGCGGATACCACAATTACTCTTCCATCCTTCAATTACTCGCCCAACCGTATTGTAGGTGACTGGTAGTCAAACATCTTAATGTCATCACGAAAGAGATGCTCTATTTTTGACGACGTTCTATCACAGTAATAATCGACAAAATCACCTCTTCGTGTAACATTCTTCTGCGGTAACACTGTGTCCACGCCTAATTTTTCACACACAAGATTGAAGTCTGCTTCTATAGTTTCGAACTTGCCTATATAGTCAACCAGCAACTCACCAGATTCGTCGACCAAAAAACTGCGCTGAGTCTGAACACTTTCCTCATTCAGACTCATTATGTATTTTTCAAAGCTTCCCAATGCACAGAGGCGCCGATGCTGTGGGTGAAGCTTATGACTTGTAATATAATGATATAGCGACACTTGCCAGTCCCATGGGTTCCTTACAAATGCAAATTTGAAATAGCGGTCAAACCGGTCGTCGTTTAACCAGTATGCCCTGACATCTCTCGCAGTTGCGTGGTCCGCAGGTGCAGAAGCCAATCCCATCACATAAAGTATTCGACGCGGTGTTATACGGCGAAAAGTGACATCGGCGTACGGGCGCAATGCCGACCGAACACTCGTTCCCGCCACTTTATAAATATGAATAAACACAAACTCTTTTGAGTGAGAAATGATCAAAAAAATCTCCCAGTTTATAATTATTATTTCATGAAACTAATTTTTTCAATCGTAGCAGTTGTTGAAATAGATGGCGTTCTCTCCAAATAGACCACGTCACAAACATTGCCATATTGATCAAAGCGACCTCTCCAGTCATCCCCCATAACAAGGACATCGGCACCATGCTCCAAGATATACTTCTCTTTGTCCTCTAATGAAAACTCAAGAAATACGCTAGAGACGCACTTCAATGCTGAAATTATTTCTGAACGCTCAAGCTGCGTAAACACAGGGTATCTATTCTTCTTCTCGAAATTCAGTCTATCCGTTGATACCCCAACTATTAACTCGTCACCTAGCGCCTTCGCGCGCTGCAACAAACGAAGATGCCCCACGTGAAACACATCAAACGTACCAAAAGTAATTACTCTACGCATTCTTAGCCGTTCCAATCTTCATTCATGCTAGCCAGATATATCTGCGTTTTCTGGCTTGCAAACAAAGCACCTATATAGAATTTATAATATGACAGCTTGAATGGCATGCTAAAGAATGCTTCCTTCATAAACCGTCTTGAAGAGCCCACATTACCTGTAGCAAGGTACAAGCGACTACAGGTGTAATTCAACAAAGCCCAAACTTTCTTGTTCTTGATCAGATTCTCTTTATTGAATGTCAGGATATCAGAAAGCGCATGCGCAAATAAGGCGCGATTTTTGGTCAGACTATCCTCGCCCTGCGGTGACAAGACCATCCAGTCCCCGACAGCGATGACCCTATTATCTTTCGATAGCCTTAACAACAAGTCATAGTCTTCCCAAACCGACAAGGACTCCCGAAATCCGCCCGCGTCACTCAACAGCTTGGCCGGTAAAATCCAACTTTGAACATATGCACTGCGCATAGCAGCGACGGTATTGTAATCTAAATACCCTTTCGTCAAACGTTTGTCAGGGCAATACTGGATTACTTTCTTGCCACAAACCCGAATCACTCTACCGATCACCAACGTCTTATACTTCTTAACGAGCGCAAATTGAGCTTTAAGCTTACCTGGCAACCAAAGATCGTCACTATCTTGAAATGCAATATACGGCGCTTTGGCATTGGCAATACCCGTATTTCGTGCTGCGGCCACGCCACCATTCCTTGGGCGTCGGATATATACCAATCTTGGATCATTAAATAAAGCAAGTTGTGACTCGACATCCACCTCTGAGCCATCGTCTACAATTATCAGCTCAAAATTAGTAAATGACTGATTCAAAACCGAGAAAATGGCATCGCGAACGCCATCAATCCGATTATAAACCGGCAATATCACGCTAATTTCAGGTACCGGCTTCAGAGAACTACTTTCATTTTTTTTCACAATGCGTCCAAAAAGTTGGCCACTACAAATTTACGGAGCTTAAGATTATCTCACACCCATTAACTGCAGACTGATTAACCAGTAGCTCCCTAGCTATATCATCCGGGGGGATCGCCATTTCACCTGACGAGACCGCTTGAAAATAAGCAGCAACGGACTCACGATCGCTCAATGTATAGCACTCTCGCTGTCCTTCAACTAGACGGTAGGGAAACAATAATCCGCGCTGATAAGATTCAGCATCATAGCCAACAAGACCTATCGGCTTAGCTGTCCCCAAGCAATCTATAATAATTGATGAAACATCAGACATAATGCCGTCGGATAAGGAAACCAAGTCATAAAGTTGCATTCCCGCTTTTTCCCATTCGCTACTCTTCAACAGTAAGACATTATCAAAACTCCAAACTCTTGAATCATTATTCAACGAATCGTTCTTGTGAAGCTTAACTATGACAATGGTATTACTCATGCCCGCTTCAAAATTAAGAAAATTAAGCATGTCTTCATCTAGGTCATCTAAAAAACTGGGCGAATGAACGGAATTATACTTATCTCGAAAACTAGGCAACCAAATAACAATCTTTTTATTAGCAGCACTAAAGTAACTGCTTACTAAATCCCTGCTTATATCAGGAAAAATATTGCCCTTTAATACCTCACAGCGTGGCTGCTCACACAAGACGACATCACGGACATCGACCTTAAAAACTGAAGAGATTATATACTGGAAGAACACAGTCGAAGCGACGAATCTAGATCCGTAGGGAATATTCTCTAACTTCCTGGCATTATCTAGCACACCTATTCTCTTGATCGGCATACCATGCCACAAATTCACCAGCACCCTCGCCGTGGTCGGCTTTAGATATCGATATACTGTGTGTGAATAGAAAATCGTCCCGCAGCTGAGCATACATAAGAAGGAATAGATACTTTTTCGCGGCAAGACCACCAGTGTATGTTCTCCGCAGTTATAGTTCTCAAAGTCACGCTTTATACGCTGTGCCGTGTCTTTATCACTAGCGATCCATACATGTGTAACATTATCGCGATGCATCAATATATATTTATACATATAGAATGCGTTGTCAGTATAGTCAGGCTCGCTATAGTAGCCGATACGGCTTTTCCACGTAGGCACAAGAAATTGGACTATACGACTAAGCCATTTCATCATTTACACGCCATATATATGTTACACGGGTTATTCGCCACGATGATATCCAGCATCTACTTAGTCATCTCGGTCAATTCAACGTAAAGTTGATTTGCCCGTTTTCGCCATATCGAGTCGCCAAGATCTATAGTATCGTTCATGCGCTCAGCGTCTGGCCTCGCGACGTGGCTTGCAAGCCCCTTAGATACCCTAGTGTTAATACCATCGATTTCCTCAAAAACTCGACTTATGTTTTCTGGGCTCGAAATAAAACTTCGATAGTTCATATCGAATTTTTCATTTACTTCACAAATAATCGAACCAAAATCAGCAATCACATTTTCAAATTTCGCAATTACTACGTCATCCAAAGTCGAAGATACTAAATTGTAAAAATCAAAGTATCTCTCAAAGTGATCCGTTGGGCAGTTGGAGCTTTGGCGGATCATAAGCGATCGCACCGCGTCGTCTGGGTTCCTAATTAATACCACCACAGGCTTTGATAGTTTAACCGCCGCCAGAATTTGGGCCTCTGAATGAATATGGTGTGCAACTTCAATTTTGCTATTTTGCGCACTACGGAACGCCACAACAGAAAACGTATTTGCACTACGGGGAAAGCCCTCGATTACAAGCTCAGTAGTAGGCTTAAACAGGCACTCCTCTCTAACCTCGCGACGAAAGGCAATTTTAGAATAAGCAAAATACAGCGCAGGGCTGCGTCCTAGAATGCGCTTAATTTTATTCTTTAAGGAAAAATTTGCACGCACAACTATATCTCAATTCCGAGCATGCGCTTGTATTTCGCAATTTTCTTCTCAAGCCGCCACCCAAATGACTCAGGAAAGAGACGCACGACAATGTTTTCGATACTAACGCCCTTTACACTTGAATCAGCCCATTCTAGTGAAGCGAGCAAACGCCTGAACTCACCGCGAAACGGATGCTTGCATCGATAGTGGTCAGGTTTATAGTGGCTAATAAAATGCACTACCACCGGTGATTCCCTCGCCTCTTGCAAGGCTTCAGGGGAGAAGAACATTTCGCTGCCCTTCATTTCATAAATTGAATTCTGCGCATTCCATTTCGGCTCTAGCGGCTTCCACAAGCCCTTGAATACAATGTTCAGGATATTCTGATCAGGGAGGTGCAACTCCGTGGAATTACGCACGCAATCTATAAGCCGCTGTCCGTAGTTACCCTCCCGCCAATGATGGAGGTCCATCAAAATCACACCGGAGTTAAAATATTCACTCTCTTCCACGCATATCGATCTCAAAAAGTGTCTATTCATATACGGGTATATTGGATTATGAACGGCCGCTATTGGCATTCCTTCAAGATCCATACCCCACATGTCAGAAATACTACCGCGAATAATGATATCAACGTCTAGGTATAGCACTCTTTGGATACTAGGAAGAATTTCGGCTAAGAACAGTCTGTACCAAGCTAGCTTTCCGAATCTTCCAATTTCTGGAAACTGATAATAGTTATGGGAATCAATATTATAGCTATAAAAGTTGGCTTTACTCCTAGATGCTATTACCGATAACTTCTCTAAATCTAACGAGTTCACACTATCATCATGCAAAAAATGAATGCTGATATTGCTACGCGCATTGTGCAGCAGTAATGAACTAAGCATGACTGCTGCGTAGTGCAAATATCCTTTATTAGCCGCACAAGCGACATGCATCGTTTCAGTCAATGTCGTAATCACACTCGTTCGAACAGGTAGAAACTATCAAACACGCCAACAATGTCTCGTACTGCCTTATCGCCAAAAACAAATTCACTCTTCTTCAGCGAGTAGCCCGCGTCTATAATCAATTGCAGATAATCTTTGCGCGCACCATCTCCTTCGTTTGTTAAAAATCCTTCCTCCTCATTAGGTACGATAAAAAGATAAGGTATTTCTAATGCACTGACCTTATCTACCCACCACTGCACAGCCTGAAGCTTGCATTCTGAAAAGCTATGGATATTCACAGCTAAATCAAATGAATACTTTGTTAGCTCACCAGCATCCACATCGTCTAACGGAACTGCTTTGCAGGTATTATCAAGGCCTCGGTAGTTTAAATAGTAATCACATAGAAAAGTACTTTCGGGGATAGCATCAACACAGATATAATTTTTCGTACTAGCTAATGCGCTAGAAAAACGATGTGCGAATCGACCATATCCAGCACCTATGTCTAAAACGTTAATACTTGAAAGAGAGAAGATATCTAGATTTCTTTGCAGAAACGAAATTTCAAGAATCGAGTCTAATAGATCCCTGGACACCATCGGATAATCTGGATATTCATAATGCCAACATCCAAAATCGCCATCTTCCACTAATATTCCTAGTAATTTTTCTGAATCTACGCTTTCTACATACTTCAAAAATATGAAATATTTTAGATAGGTAATTTCCTCGCCCTTGCGATAATGCCACACATATGGGCTATCACCTCTAAAATAGGCAAGATTTGTATTTATAGTACCTTGTGCTCGCTCACCCCATTGAGAGTGCACCGACGCAGGGATGTCTAAACTGTCATACCGCTTTCGCAGCTCTGTTAACTTAGGATTATTGCTAGTTAACTCTTGTTGCA
The DNA here is from genome assembly GCF_019312595.1 of Zhongshania aquimaris. Taxonomy (GTDB): domain Bacteria; phylum Pseudomonadota; class Gammaproteobacteria; order Pseudomonadales; family Spongiibacteraceae; genus Spongiibacter; species Spongiibacter aquimaris. The sequence continues at coordinate 647,341 of NZ_JAHWDQ010000001.1, forward strand.
AACTTATTGGAACTGGCTTTTTGGGATCATAGGCCAAGCGCATTCTCTTTCGAGTCAAGCGATCTTCGGCAACTACTCTATACGCCCTTTTTACCCCGCCAATTTTACCTCTAATATAACGCGATACATTCACCCGACAATGCCTCCAAAAATATTCCTAGTTGTCGTCAACCAATACCAACTGAGTAGCAAACCCAAGCGACCTTTTTTAATAGAAGAACTTTTTATACATAATGCGTCCATCGTATCCTCGTAGTATCGATACCCGTGCCCCTGAATTATTTTTCGACACTCTCTTCTATCCTCATCACTTAAATGGAGGTGTTCATATATCAAAAGTCCCGGCTTTACTTTGTCGAAATTAATCGCTTTGATAATTTCGTAATCGTATCCCTCAGTATCTATCTGAAGAACATCTATTCTCTTAACGTCATACAATTCGCAAAAATCATCGAATGTTAAGGTATCTACTTCGGTTTTTATTAAGCGCTCTTCTATATCAGGAATTAAGTACTTATGACTCAACACGACTTCTTTACGGAAGGATCCTAAGGCGTCGTACAATCTGCGCTCTTCAGCTAGCTTGGCATCTTCCTGCAAGTGCCAAAAATCCGCTTTGCCGCTTTGATCTGATATTGCGACATTGGCGAACTTAACTCTGTGTTTTAAATGATCCTTATTTTTAATCAATCTATTAAAAACATAAATGACGGGCTCAACCATCACGCCACGCCATTCATTCTGCTCAATAACCCTCTGAAAAGGGTCTTGTTGATCGCCGTCATTGACGCCAATCTGTACAAAAAAATCACGCTGATTGGATTTGGAGTATCTCGCAATTATCTTCGGCTTAATATCAAGTATTTCAGGAGATTTCCGTTTTATAGATCGATAAACATATCTACTGAACTCAAACTTTTTTAGAAACTCACGAAAACGAATTCGCATAATTTTTCCTATTCTCATGCCATTAGCGCCCAAGGGCTAAGCGGCCAGACAACTGAAATAGTAGCGATTTCAGCATAGTTGATTTTCGAAACACAAAAACCAAGCACATCAAGTAGATTATTGCGAATACAATAGTTGCAATACTTATGGAAGCAAGATTATTTTTTACGTTAATACTGTTAAGTAACAGACTTGTCGCGCCGCCGGACAATATGGATGACATGACTACCGGTGCCAATGAGCACCATAGTTGTTTAAACGTCGCCTTAGATTTTCTAAAAGCCAGCTTCATACAAGGATAAGTTAGGACATACATTCCCAGAACATATGAAATAGCCAAGCCAAGCCCACCCCATTGAACACCAACTATTAATAGCAGTATTAACGTACTCCATCCCCCTAGCCCCCAAAGCATCATGCTTTTTGTGTCACCGTTAGACATATACAACCAACCACTACTTGCACATATTGCCTGCGGTATCGCTGCCAATGAAATAATTTCAAATATTGCTATAGACTCCTTCCAGCCGTCACCCAATATGATCATTACAATCTGCGGTGCACAGAGAAAGCATAAGGCGCCTAGTGGCGCCATTAAGAGAATCTGCATTTCCAGCGTATCAAAGTAGCTCCTTCTGTATTGTTCGATATTTGATTTAAGCTTTGCCAAAATTGACGGCACAACAGTAATGAGTGGCGCCGTAATCAAACCAGTGGCTAGGCCATACAATGCAAAAGCTCTACCATATAATCCAGCCTGCTCCGCACCAAACTGGCTACCTAGCAATACGCTATGTATATGCATAGCCACGTATCCCATAATCGAGAAAACTGTCAGCCAGCCACCAAAGCTGATCATTTTACGTATATTTTCATCAAAAGAAGGTCTCTCCAATTTAAAGCTACCGGCGACCCAGCCAAGCAAGGATTTCGTCAACGTTGTTAGAAGTAATCCAATGGTAAGTGCCCAGTATTCATGACCAGAGAATGCCAGAGCAATTGCGACACCTTGGCCGAAAATGACTGCTGTTAGGTTTATCTTTGCGAGGGATACAAATCTCAAGCTACGGCGTATTAATGCTAGATGCTGAGCTCCTAAAGCACTGAAAATAAAATTCAGCGATAGAGCCATTGCGATCGGTACGATTTCCGGATTATTGTAAATTTCACCTACTAAGGGGGATAACTGTGTGGCAATTACGGTCGCGGCTGCACCGAATAGAATATTAATTCCGAGTATGGCCGTAGATTGCGAATCGCTCAAATTGTCCACTCTAACCGTGGCGGCTGAAAGACCAAGATCTTGCACAATTGAAGCTACGCCAAGAATAGCCATCACCATAGCGATAATTCCGAAGTTATCGGGCGCTAGTGCTCTCGCTAAGATCGCCATACTGACGATTTGCACGACAAGAACCGCAGCATTACTTGCCGCAGTCACCAACCACAGTTGGGGCATATTTTGGCTTGCCGCCTCAAGTGGCTTCTTGATTTGTCCATCACGCATCACTTCGCGCACCACTCACACTAGCTTCTGCGCTATTCGTCCAGCATAGTCGATTCTATGGAGCAGCGGTCGGATTGCGCCAAGTTCTGAAAAGTACTCCTCAACAGCCACTTTCGCTCCTTCCCAATGTCCGTAATCGTCAACAATCAGTATCCCGCCTCTACTCAACCTAGGATAAAGGTGTATCATTTCGTGTTTAGTAGACTCGTACCAGTCTGTGTCTAGCCTTAGTATTGCGACTTTATCTGGCGCCACCTCGGGAATCGTATCTTCAACTTTGCCTTTTACAAAATGAAGTTTTTCCTGCGGATACCCCGTGTCGAGAATAAGACTTTTAACGAGGTCTTCATTAAAGATGTCTGCGTTAAAATAATGATCGTAAAGGCGCTCGCCGTCTGCCACCTTCCCTAAAGCTTCCAGCGCATTATCATTGTATTCAGAAACATCCTTTTCTGTCGGTTGCGACATACCTTCGAATGTATCGTATAAATATATTTCTCTGTCATTGCAGCCAAGAGCCTGCAACTGCAAAATCATCGCAAGGATGGAGCCGCCCTTCCAGACTCCACACTCTACAAATGCACCATCTATATCGGCATCAACAACATGCTTTACTGAGTTCAGCAACGATTCGATTCTCAGCTCACCAGTCATGGTATAAGCGTTAACCCTATCAATTATCTCTCTGCTTTGTGGCAACATATCCGTTATCACGCCGACAGGTGGATAAACATGTCGCTTCAAGCCAAGCGAATGTAGAATTTTCTTTTTGACTGATTTAGGAAGCAATTTTTTTATAGTTTTTAGTGCCACGAATAGAAATCCCAATAGTACAAATTACATTTCAGCTATTTTTTTGCCAATTTTTGAAGAAAGCTTACGTCCGATAAAGATCGCTCCTTCCTCTGTTAAGTGCGCGTAATCCCAAGACAGCGGGACGCGCTTATTTGATATATCCGAAAACGCTAGACAACTGCCAGCTTCGCAAAGTAGATCTATCAAGGAATAAAACTCGACATCACTTCGCCTAGCCGCGTCTGCAACCTTCGATTCAGCATCTAGCAACTCCGGCATGAGTGTAACCTCTTGCCACTCATCAATCGACGAAAGATCAACACCCTCTGCACGCATTTTCCTAGCAATGCTGTGCGGAAGGTCTGGCCTCCACCAAGGCAGAGGGCCAAGGACGATGACCCGGCGCCCAGTCGCCTTTATCCTATTAATAGTAACTTCAAGTTTTTCCGGCCAGTTTTCTGCATCCTTATAGCCATACCAACTTGCCATTAATATGACTTTATCTGCAGATGATTTTTCTATTAGAGAAAATATCGCGTCGTTATTTGCCCTGCAGCTTGGGTTATACCTAGATATAAGATCGAGAATAGGTGGGCATGCGGCGACAGTATATTGCTCTGCAACTTCACCGCCCCAGACTTCGTTCAAACCAGGGAATATTGATGCAGCATGAGAATCACCCCACAACAACCACTCTTTATTATCCTCCGGAGCACACTCTTCCGGGAACTTACCGATAGGCTGATTTGGCATTAAAAAACATGGATATTCATTTGCCTTATAGTATTTGGCGTAATCCAAAACAGACAGTTCGGCGTCATTCCAAAGCAGGGTATCTAACTTTCCTGATGTGCCAAGCACCCCCAGCGGTAAAACCACAAATGTTGAGACTAAGGCAGACTGCCAAACTCGACGCGACGAAATGATCGCCTTATGGCGAAAGGGCGTTTCAATATACTTCCAAGTAAAGTAAGCCAACACACCGGAAACCAAACACATTCCTAAGTACAACAATCTATTCGACTCGTCATAGCCGAGTATTCTAGCGCCGGCAAAAAATGGGTTATGCCAAAGATACAAACTGAAAGACATCAAGCCAACAAACACAAGTGGTTTACTACGCAACACATAGCCCGCGATCGTGTTACCGCCGCCATACATAATGATCAAGAACGTTCCTACTGAAGGTAACAAAGCATTATATGATGGGTAAAGCATGCTGCGATCAAGGAAAAAGACTGCGCCACAAATCATCATTAGGCCGATAAAAGAGAGCAAATTATTTTCGTTGGACTCCCCTCCTTTGGAGTAAAGCAATACCGCGGCTATCGCACCAATAAACAATTGCCAAGCCCTAGTAGGCGCAAAATAGAAGTTAGCCTTTGGATACAGTGGCCCAGCCCATATGGAAAAAAAGAAGGCCAATATCGTTATAACGACGACAATCTTCAACATATGTTGTCTGAAATACTTAAAAGCCACGTACAGTGCTAACGGGTAAAAAATATAGAACTGCTCTTCAACTGCAAGACTCCAAGTATGCAGCAAAGGCATTTGCTCAACGGCCACACCAAAGTAGCTACCTTGATTAAAGTAGAAAATATTAGATACAAAGAAGACCACCGACAGAAGGCTTTTAGAATACTCCTCCATTTGCTCAGGCGTCAGGATCAGCGCAAGACCAAAGCTACTCAAAAATAGTATAGTATACAGCGCGGGCAATATTCGTCTTACCCGGCGTTCATAGAAGTTAACCAATGAAAATCTGCCGTCTTCCTGTTCGCGAAGCAGAATAGTAGTTATCAAAAACCCGCTGATTGCGAAAAAAAGATCAACGCCGACAAAACCACCAGAAAACCCTGGGGTATGGGAGTGGAAAAGTAGTGCCAATAGTACCGCTACGCCGCGCAATCCATCCAAATCTTTACGATAAATCATAGTTATTTTCAGGCCAATATTATTAATTTATTATTCTTGACTCAGGGCGACAGCATAACGGTGTTGTAACAACAATGCTTGCCGCTTCGCATTTTCGTAATCACTTTCGATCATTTACGCGCATAATTGCTGGGCTCCTGGGACGTACAACCAAGCTAAACTCTTACGTACTTTTGTCGGATCGCAATGCAACGATACAACTTCAGCCGATCTAAAATACTCAGCGCCGGATGACTCAACTAGCCCAACCTCGTCAAAACATGTGTAAGCAGCCCCAGATAGCCCGCGAGCCAAGACGGGAATGGCACGAGCATTCTCAATGTGATAATTGTCTCCCGCACCATATAAATTGTATGGCATTACGCGCCGATAATCTAAGCCGTGACTATCGCCGTGCTGTTGCGTGTAGCTCTCACAAAGTTTTATACCTGCAATTTTCGCAACGGCATACGCTTCATTAGTACTCTCTAGCGGCCCGCCTAATAACGAAGACTCCAAAATTGGCTGGGTTGTTATTCTGGGATAAATGCAGCTAGAGCCAAGAAAAAGTAATTTCTGTACGCCGGATTGAAATGCCGAATGAATGACGTTAGTTTCGATCATCAGGTTTTGATAGATAAAATCAGCTGGATAATGACTATTCGCGAATATTCCTCCGACTTTTGCTGCGGCCATATAGACTTGAGAAATATTGTTTTCAGCAAAAAAAGAGTGCACGGCAACCTGATCGCATAAATCGAGCTGCGATTTATCCTTCGTAAGGATGTCTTTTTCTGCTACGCCCGTCGCAAGTAGCTCACGAACAATCGCCGACCCAACCATTCCTGCATGGCCAGCAACATAAACCGTATTCATTATTATTATCACCTATTCCAAGGCACCAACTGGAATAAGAGCCTTAAATCGTCCCCAAAATACCTTACTTCTCTTGCATTAATGCGACGAGGAGATAATTCTGCGGGCTTGATATGCGGCGCTCAATGCAATTTGCCACGTCTTGGATCTATTCTAACGACCGTACCAGAGCTCAGCACGTAGAAACTACCTCTAATACACAAATAAATCAATATTGAGTCCTTGCGCAATGATATTAACTCCGCAGCTGATAGTTAGCGCTTTCGTCGCATAACTCATATCGCCATGTAAATCTAAAGTAATTACACTTAAATACCCCACCACGTAGGTAGAAGTGATCGCACTTTTTTCCAAGCATAGCGGGCGTCAATAAGCTCGATAACGCCACGATCTTCAGGTGTCCGAATCAAGCGCCCCGCCGCTTGTATTACCTTTTGCAAGCCTGGGTATATATAAGTGTAGTCATAGCCCCTACCGTAGCGCGCTTCTAGGCGCTCCCTTAGTACCTCATGAAATTCATCGTGTGGCGCTAATCCGAGTGTCGCGACAAATACCCCAATCAGTTTATCGCCGGGTAAGTCGATACCTTCACCGAACACGCCGCCCAGCACCGCAAAAGCGACACTTGGCGCGGTATCACTAATATCACTTATAAATTGTTCACGCTCAAATGGCGGCATGCCTGGAGTCTGGCGCAGTAGTCGCAGCGCCGGCGCCAACGTCCCCAACCGTTTATAGACAGTATTGAGGTAATCAAAGCTGCTTAAATACACCAAGTAATTACCGGGCTTTGCCTTATATTGCGCAATAATACGCGCGCAAATTGGCACCAATGAGTCTTCGCGATCGTGGTGCCTGGTACTAATGGTTGTTACCAGTCGTAAGTCGATTTGCTCTTTCGCAAATGGGCTTTCAATGTCAATAAAGTTAGTGGTCTGCGGCAAGCCCAAAAGATCTTGGTGGTAGCCCGCAGGTGACAGGGTCGCAGAAAACAGAATCGTACTTACGGCATCGATGAAACGCTGTGCGAGATGGTCGGCTGGTATCAGGTTGTCGATGAGTAGTTTTGCGCTGCCCGGCTTTGCTCGCACACTGCCAGCAAAGGTTTCAAACTCCAAGGTACACAGGGAATGCTCATCAAATTTATCTGCAAGCCGCAAGAATCCCAGTGCCGTAAACAGTACATTCTGTACTTCTGCGGCAGCAGGGTTGTCGGTGAGGTAATCTGTAATTGCTGAAATTAGGCCGTAAAGCGCCGTATTTAAATCCTCCGGCACGGACTTTAAGTAGTAGCGACGTTGCTCAATATCTTCATCGCTATCCAGGAAGGGGCGAATCATTGACGCCCAAGCGATTTCAAGTTCAGACATGGGTTTGAGTAGTGGGGCCGGCACTTTGCGTATGCCATAGAGCATTTCCGCTTCACCCAAGGCAATGCTATACATCCCTCGTGCGCGATCAATTAGATTATGCGCTTCGTCGACTAGCGGCATTACCCGCCACTCATTGGCGATGGTTAGGCTGTATAGCAGTGCAAACTGGTCGTAGTAATGGTTGACGTCAGCCACGACCACATCGCACCAGCGCGCCATTTCCTGCGCGAGGAAATAACGGCACACATTGTGTTCGCCGGCGATGCGGCGAAGTGTGCTTTGAGTTAAAAACCCCTCTTCGACTGCCTGCTGTCGGGCAGCAGGTAAACGGTCAAAAAAGCCCTTCGCTAGTGGGCAGGAGTCACCATGACATGCCTTATCCGGGTTGTCGCATGCTGCCTCTCTCGATGACAGCTCAAGCACTCGCAGCGGTAAGCTCAAAGATTGCGAATCTAGAATTATTCGCAAGCCATCCAGCCCTAATTTGCGCCCCGTATTGCGATTGGTCAGGAAGAATACGCGATCCAACTCCACCTCAGGCATCGCCCGTAAGGCGGGAAACAACACCCCCACGGTTTTGCCAATGCCCGTTGGCGCTTGCAGTAATAGCGGCACAGCGTTCTTGGCAGACAGGTATACCACTTTCGCCAGTGAATGTTGGCCCGCTCTAAATTCTGGATGAGGAAAGCTCAGCGCAAGTAGGGCATTGTCTCGAGCTTCTCGATGCGCAGTCTCCTGCTTCGCCCAACTTATATAACACCGACAAAGCTCTTCTAAATAATCCTCTAATTCAGTCGCCTCAAACGTAATATCTTCAGTGGTTTCCAGCTCATCGCGCACTTCGAAATAGGTCAGTCGCAATGCGATACTGTCTCGCTTATCGCGTTGACAAAGCAGCGCACCATAGACTTTGAGCTGCGCCCAATGCAAATCGCGACGACCCGGGCCAATACGGTTTACATTACCGCGATGGGTTTTGATTTCCTCTAAAAAGCACTCTTGTTGATTGGCATAATAGCCATCTACGCGACCGCTCACTTCCAAGCCGGCGCATTGCCCCTTGAGCGCATATTCGGCGACGTAGGGGTCGGGGCGGCGCTGCTGCACCGCAACATGCCCCATCATGCCCTCTTCAGACGTCGGCGCGGGGGTATAACGAAACTCTAAACTTCCGGTGCGAGCAGCGAACTCGCACAGCGACCTAACTGACACTCGCATCATGGCGCGTCTTCCCAACGTATTTCTGCCACGGAAACTGGCAAACCCGCTGCAAGCATAGTCTCTATCCAAAGCCGCTGGTGATCTTGTAAACGATCCCCCGGGCCTTTGACCTCTACAAGTTGATACGTATGTTGATTTAGATTAAACACGATTAAATCAGGCATGCCGCGGCGGTGGTTACGCAAATCACTTAGCAAATGGCGAAACACCAGCTCAAGGTGTTCAGCGGGAATATAGGTTAGCGCGTGCTCCAATAAAGATCTCGGCAATGACGGCCAATGTATCAGTGTGCAAGCAATGCCCTGCTTCGCATCCCAACACGCCAGCATAGCGGAGCGATACTCACCGGTCTCAAGGAGGCTTAATCTCGCATCAATTTCTCGCTGTCGTAGCACTGCAAAATCAGACCGAAACAGATCCGCAGGCCCCGCTTGGAAGGGATGAAAGAACGCACCAGGAAGCGGCGCATAAAGTACGGGCCACATCAATAAAGCAAAGAGACCCGTAAACAAGGTGTTTTCACAATACGCGCCAACAACACCCGCCTCTTTTGCAAACTCATTTAATGTCGCCAGCTCCACACGGTCTTCGCCTTTCACCAATTGAAAATGATGAGTGGGGATTATTGATTTAACTGGAGCGGCAGTTGCCAACTTGATCTTACGTCGCAGCCGGTGGGCAATGCGAGAAAGGTGTAGCCGTGGCTCAGGGCGACGAATGTTTAATAGGGTGTTTTCTAGCTGTACGAGCATCACTTCGATATCGTTGCGGGTCTTTTCCTGCAAGCGATATAAACGCACTTGAGCTTCATCCAGAGAATTGTTCGAATAAATGTGTATTGCCAATTCCAGATCGCCCATTCGCTCGGTCTGCTGTGCGAGTTGAAACATCATGCGTTGGCGCCGGTGCTCAAGCCACGGGTTATCTAACTGATTGGGACAGTCACGCAAAATATCGGCGACCGGTTCTTCTTCAAAAAGCCTCACCTGACATTGGTGAATCGCAATATAGTCATCCAACTCCCGCCGTGATTTAAAAGCGCGGGACTGCGAACTAAACTCGACCGACTCATAGCGCTGATGTCCGAGCTCAGCAAGAACAAACTCCGACCAGTCTTGATACAGATTTCCAAAGAACATCAGCCGCACCCGCTCCAAGAGTGCACCGTTTCTCAAGCCGACAATGTGTATTGCACTATCTGACCACCAGTCACGAAGAATACGAGGCCCCCGCTCCTCGCCTAACTCCAGAAGCGGATCAAGTAATTCGGACTTGCGAATATTTTTTGCAAAACCATACCCAGCATCGGACAGCAAAGTGTGCAACTCCGCGCGACGACACAATCTATACAATTCAGGGGCATCAAGGTTAGGCTCTAGATCCACCCAGTCAGATTGCGCAAGCTCGTGCAATGCGTCGTCGATCGAGGGGATTTCATCGTAAGCCAAGGTATCACGGCGGAACAACTCGCCCTTGCGCATAACTAGACGGGTAACTATTGCTTGCCCTGCTTCCGATTGATTCAACAACTGCACTAGTAGCGCCCGCTCATCGTGCAAGAGTAAATCCGCGTGATGAGCTAAAACCCAGCGAATCACCGTTTGAAAGTTTTCTAAATAATAGAGCGGATTGCTAAGTGATGCGCTTTGCAAGGCGGGCACCGCTGTCGAAGCTATTGCTATGCTATTTTCCTCATCACTATTGGGTGCACACATTAATTGGCTAGCCAAACGTTTAGCTTCTCTTGGATTATCGTCCACATTAATAGCAAAGCTCGCTGGCGCCTTTTAGTTTTCCCATCGAAACATACACAAGCTCGCCAAGGCAATAAACGGAAGCTAGGCGAGCGTATGGTTTTAGAAACTTTGAGAATTATCGATTACGAGTGCTGGTCCACTGCGGGTGGGACGGGATTATAAACAGGGTTTAATGAGTGCCATCCCCCGTTAATGGGGTAGAGCCTAGAGCCGGGCGTCATAGCCAAATCTAAGACATAAAAAAACCCAGACTAAAGGTCTAGGTTTTTTTATATAAGTCAAAGACTTATGTTTGGTGCGCCCGGCACGATTCGAACGTGCGACCGCCTGGTTCGTAGCCAGGTACTCTATCCAGCTGAGCTACGGGCGCTTCAGGCTGCGTACTATATGGAAGCGGGCTTGCCCTGTCAACGACTTATATCAATATATTGTGAATTTCCTAGGGTTGTTCAAAAATTCACCAACATATTGATATATAAGCCGATTACGTAATAAGCCCCCTCTTCCAATGACAGTATTTAGTCAGCTAACTGCCCAGGTGTTAGCAGGTAGTGACCTACAAACCACTCCTGCCCCCCGCGATAAGCAAACAACTCCGAACAGGCAAGCATAAACATGCGCCAGCGCTGGTATTGCACTTTGGGGTTGGGTGCGTCTTTTAATATTTCAAGCGCTTGGGCTTTGTTGTCATCCAGCTTTTCTAACCATGCCTCTAGTGTTTTGGAATAGTGCTCGCCGTTAACTCGCCAGCTATCGACCATGCGCATATGTTCTGAGAAATGCATTAGCGTATCGAAGGCAGGCATTTGACCGCCGCTAAAGAAGTGGTCGGTCATCCAGCCACCATCAAAGGGATAATGCAGGTAGGCGTGACAAAATATGTGAACGAACATGAGGCCATTTGGCTCTAGCCACTGCGAGACGCTGGCAAGCAGATCGCGGTAGTTGCGAACGTGCTCCAACATCTCAACAGTAACAAGTCGATCAAAACGGGTATCTAGGCTGAGATCCCCAACATTGCAGGTAATGACCTTTATATTGCTCAAACCGCGCTTTTGCGCCTGATCTTCTATAAATAGACGCTGGCCCGAGGAGTTCGACACGGCGGTAATATGCGCATTGGGATAGCGCGCCGCAGCCCAAAGAGTAAAGCTGCCCCAGCCACAGCCAAGATCGAGAATTTTCTGACCATCGGCCAACTGCGCTCGCTCCGCATACATCTCTAACATCGCCTGCTCTGCATCGGCGAGGCTGTCGCAATGCTCATCCCACCAGCAGCTACTGTATTTAAGGCAGGGGCCAAGCATAAGTTCAAACAAGGCCGCGGGCACTTCGTAATGCTGGGCGTTTGCATCTGTGGTATTGATCGCTATTTCCGAATGGCGCAGTTCATCGCGAAATTGTCTGCGGCGGACTTCGTTGCTATTTAAATCATCGCTGGCTTCCTGCACCAGGCGATCCGCTAGCTCTCGGCGAATCCCCCGCCGGAGCAGCACGTCAGGTACCAAGCCGCGTTCGGCAAGTATGATTGGGTCTATCATGGTTAACTCCGTCACTGAGCGATTCGCTTTATTAGCGTTTTTACGATTCGATACCGAATACGGATCTTGGCAGACAATATTTTTGACAAAAAAAAAGGGCCTACAATCGGCCCTTGCTAAACCTTGTCCTAAAGCAGTGCTCCTTCAAGGTAATCAGTTAGAGTTCAGTTTGCCTGTCTGCTTTCGCAGCAAGGCGCCCTGGACCTCTGAATCCCGACTTATTACCTTGAAGTAGCGCTAGGTTAAAACCCCATCTGCTCGCAGCGCCGCAAGCGTATCGCTGTCGTAGCCAGCAAGCGATGCCAATATGTCGTCAGTGTGGCTGCCAGGTCGCGGTGCTCCCGCTTGCACAGTCGGCACGGTACGACTGAACTTGGGGGCAGGCCCAGGCTGAATTTCGCCATTCACTTCAATAAAGGAATTTCTCGCGACGTTATGTGGGTGTTTTGGCGCCTCTGTCATCGACAATATAGGTGCAAAACAGGCGTCAGTGCCTTCGAGTAGTTCACACCATTGGTCGCGGGTTTTGGTTTTAATAATAGCAGCAAGCTTTTCTTCCAATTCAGGCCAGCGAGCCGAATCCATTTGCGGCTCAAAGCTGTCATCTAACTCTAGTTTCTCTTTTAAAATGTGATAGAACTGAGGCTCGATAGGGCCAAGTGAAATGTGCTTAGCATCACTAGTTTCATAGGTTTCATAGAAGTGCGCGCCAGTATCCAGCAAATTAACACCACGCTTATCAGCCCATACATTCTGATTAAAGAAACTGTACATCATATGCATTAAAGCAGCGGAGCCTTCTACCATAGAGGTGTCAACCACCTGACCTTTACCACTGCGGCTGGCCTCCAATATTGCAGACACCACACCAAAGGCCAGGAACATACCGCCCCCGCCAAAATCACCGACCAAATTAAGTGGTGGCACTGGCTTATCGCCATCTCGCCCCATTGCATGAAGCGCTCCGGACAGCGAGATATAGTTAATATCGTGGCCCGCGGCATGCGCCATAGGGCCCGTTTGCCCCCAGCCTGTCATTCGTCCGTAAACCATCTTGGGATTACGCGCGGCGCAGTCATCAGGACCAATACCTAAACGCTCAGCAACACCTGGCCGAAAACCTTCAATCAAGGCATCCGCAGATTCACACAGCTTTAGTACTGCCTCTATTCCACGCGGGTCTTTTAAATTAATGGCAATCGATTTTTTACCGCGCTCGCTAATTGTATTAGCCACCGGCTTGCCTACCGCAGCAGATTTACGGGTAATAGAGATAACCTCTGCGCCCATATCGGCAAACATCATTCCCGCGAATGGAGCCGGCCCTAGCCCCTCAATTTCTATAATTCGTATTCCGGCAAGTGGTCCCATATCTTTTCCTGTCCATCCCTTAATCAATAGGCTCGGCTATTGGCCGATTATTATATGTTAGCTTTGCTACCTGTTTATTTCAGTTAGGGTATAACGAATCGTCCAAGCCAGCACCGCGCTATTCTGCACGCTTAGCACTGCTTAGGGAACCGTCAAAGGAATTCGATATCGGCTTTAGGCGCCACGATATTACTGGCCCAAAGTGAGAGGCCGCAAACTAGCGGCCTTAGCTGGCTTTAGGAAGATTTAGAAGCGGAATACAAATCCGGCGTAAGCTGAAGGAGGCTCGCCGGCATTAAATATCGCAGAGTCAGCAGCGACGGTATCAACCACGCTGTGAACTGACACATATTCTTCATCAGTGATATTGCGAATATCGAGATACACCTGCCATGCCTCGCGATTTACACCAAGGCGGAATCCCAGCAAGGTATAGCTATCAATAGTGAATGAGTTAGAAAAATCCGCATAGCGCTCATCAACCACATCAAAGGTCGGGCCAGCATAAAAGCCGTTGTCATGGCGGTACATTATCTCGCCGTGAACGACATATTTAGGTGCTGCAGGAAAGCGGTTGTCGCCATAGGTCGTATCGCCATCAAAAGAAAACTCATTGACGGTGACGCTAACTAAAGGCTCAATCCTGGCGGTGTGGGAAATAGCAAAACTTGCATCAATTAGTGCCTCAACACCTGCGTGAACAGTATCATCGACATTGCTGGTGACACTGGTACCCGGTGCACTGGGGTCGTCTTGCGACAAGATTTCATCTTCAATCAACGCGTAATATAGAGAAACGTCCCAGCGCCAAAAGTTATCGTGACCAAACTCGTGGCGTCCTCGGCTCCCTACCTCAAGGACCTGTCCCTGCATAGCATCTAGTGTTGCGCCAGAAGCGCTGACCTCGTCTTCGAGCTCAAAATTAGTAGGCGCTTCATAGAGCTTGCTAAGATTACCAAACACCTCAATATCGTCGCTCCATTGGTATATGGCACCAACCCGAGGGTTGAAACTGTTGTAATCCTCGGACGGGTTACGCAAGGCACCGGAGCTCACCGAGGTATTGCGCACGTCGCGTTCTGTAGAGATCGCTTGAACACCATAAACCAACGTCCAGCGCTCGCTAAACTGCCAACGATCCATCACGAAAGTTTCCAGGCTTTCAGCGCTATTATCAACAATCGTCGTCAGACCATTCCTCATACCGCCGTCATTGCGGTAGTTGCCGCCCTCAACTTTGTTTTCGCCCCAGTTCACGCCCGCCAATATCGAGTGATCACCCAGCGTGTGGCTGAAGCGCAGCACGACACCTTGATCCTGATGCTTGGTATCGATCAGCAAGCTAAAAACCTCGACGGGTTGGTCAGGACCGGGACCATCAAAGTCCACTAAAACCTTATCAACAATCGGGTGGAACAGGTGCTGATTTTCCCGATACACGCCCATTTCGAGCTTACTATTGTCGCTGAGTGTGAATGTCGTCTTATTCGCAAAACGCCGCGTATCTACATCTACTTGAAAATTACCCGACTCCGCCGTCGCGCCTGCCTGATCAGGGTCAGCGGCAAATTCTGCTTCAGTCAGTGCACCCGCCAACTCTTCATCATTTTTTATATAAGTAAAGAAAAAGCGTGATTCAATATTCTCGCTTAGCTGCCAGCCTAAATTGGCGTACACACCCTTGCGCTCACTTTCATTGTGATCTCGATAACCATCGCGCTGCTTTTTCTCGAGGGTGACAAGCCCATCGACGGACTCGCTTAACACCGAGCCCAGGGTTAGTCGTGCTTGCTTTTGTCCAAAGCTACCAAAGCCGAGGAACAATTGCTTAGCGTCCGAGTTACGCGCCGTGGGTGTAACGAAATCAATGGCGCCACCCAAAGTACTGGCGCCATACTTTAACGCATTTGCACCGCGCGCAATGCTCGCGTAACGGCTAGCTAGGGGGTCAATTATACGATTGTGGTTATTGCCGTCCGCCGTGGTAACCGGCAAGCCATCTTGTAACAGCTTAATACCGTTCATATCGTAATTAGTGGCATCAAGATTCGATCCGCGACTAGAGAAGAAAATACTGTCGCTGCCACTGGTGCTGGCGGACCATACACCGGGAATGTATCGAAGTGCGTCCGCCAAATTTCCGGTATTGCGCTCCATAAGCGACGCACTATCTAGAACCGACACGCCGCCCGGCGTTAAAGACTGCTCTACTTGCAAGCTGGTACCCAGCTCATGGTCGCGAACTAAAACCTCTTCCATCTGTGCATGTTCGGCAAACACACTAAGGGGAAGCGCCGCAGAAAGTAGTATCGCCGCGCCTGTTTTATCCAATGGAAACAGCTTCATAGAATGGTCCGACTCACGCACTAAAAAAAGAAGCCGAATTTTATGGGGTAACACAGGGTGTGCCAATGCGGCAAATCGTCGCAGCTAAACAAGGTTCGCAGATATTTCAACGCTGCGTTTGCACCTATTACCTAGAAAAAAGCCCCTACCTGAAAACACGGAGAGGCAACACTCTGCAAGAGCAAGGGTTTTAAAGAAGTTTAATCCATCACCGACTCATGACCACTCTCGTCCAGCTTACCCGGCCGCAATAACAGGATTAAGGGAATAGCGCATAGCACACCAATCGCCATGTAGTGAAAGTCACCGAGCATACCAATTACCGCCGACTGCCGTTGCAGCTCCACTTCTATGCTAACCATGGCATTCACGCTATTAACGCCGGCAAAGGAATCCACATATTTTATCAGCGCTGGATTGAAAGGGTTAATATTTTCCACTAACACAGAGTGAGCCATTTTTGTCCCATAATCTTGGTAAGCAAATGCTAAGGCGATACCAACGCTACTGCCAACATTCCGTAACAAGCTAAATAAAGATGTGCCCTCGCCGCGATACTTTGGCGCCAATGTCGAAAAGGTCACCGCAGAGAGCGGTACAAATATAAATCCAAGCCCTAAGCCCTGAACTAGGCCACTATAGATTACTTCTTGAGCGCCAACGTCTAAATTAAATGTCGACATCCAAGACAGCGCGATCGCCAACAGCAACATGCCAAAGAAAATGGGGAGACGGGCGTCAACTCGGTTCAGTATATAACCGGATATTTGCATCGCAATCATGGTCCCAACGCCACGCGGCATCATTACCAAACCAGCGGTAATGACAGGGTAGCCTTGAAGTCGTTGTAAAAACGGCGGCAGTAAGGCGAATGTCGAAAACAACACAACACCCAATATGGCGATAAGGACCAATCCCCCAACCAAGTTCCGATCCCTAAACAACTGTGGCGGTATAAACGGCTTATCCGTTGTCAATGTATGGGTTATAAACAAGTAGAACGCCGCAATCGCGATACCGCATTCAATAAGAATTTCTGTGGACTGGAACCAATCTAAACTTTGTCCGCGATCCAACATTAACTGCAAGGCGGCAATGGCAACACTCAAGAACAAAAAGCCAGAAAAATCCATCGGCTCAGCGCGAAGTGATTCAACATCCGGATCTGGCAGAGCTGACTTTAGGGCAAAAAAGGTGGCAATACCGATAGGCAAATTAATATAAAACACCCAGCGCCAACTATAATATTCAGTGAGCCAACCACCCAGCGCGGGTCCAAGAATAGGGCCAATCATTACCCCAACACCCCAAGCCGCCATTGCCGCCCCTTGTTTTTCTGGGGGGTAGCTATCTAGCAGTGTGGTTTGCGATAAAGGGACTAAAGCCGCACCAAACACACCCTGCAACAATCTAAAGAAAACGATCTCGCCAAGACTGCTAGCCACGCCACACAACATTGAGGCGACGGTAAATCCGACGATAGCAATCAGAAATATACGTTTTACGCCATAACGATTAGCCAAATACCCAGTAGGCGTTGTCGCGATAGCAGATGCGACAATATACGAGGTCAGCACCCAAGCAACCTGCTCCTGAGACGCCGACAAACTGCCCTGCATATGGGGCAGCGCCACATTGGCAATGGTCGTATCTAAGGCCTGCATCATTGTTGCAGCCAAGGTACCAAAGGTAACTAAACCAGTCGCACCAACCGCAACAGCGGGAACACTGGCTCGTATTGTATTAGTGCTACTCACTTACCGCTTCTCGGCAAGGAGTGCCGTATCGGATGACGTACCAGTTTCGCCGTGCTTTTTGCGACCAAAAAGCGCCAATAGTGATTTCATTCTTTCGGGCACGCCGGTATCAACCTTTACACTAACACTCAAGCCTGCCCTCAACAGCGACTCGTGTTGATGGTGCTCAAGCGCTAGCCGAACCGGTAGGCGTTGAACAATCTTTACCCAATTCCCTGTCGCATTCTGTGGGGGTAGTAAAGCAAACTCCGCCCCGGTGGCCTGTGCAATACTTTCTATCGTCGCTCGCCACGTCTCTCCTGGGTAGGCATCGATTTCAATTTCTGCCTCTGCACCCAATGTTAGCTTCGCCAACTGATCCTCTTTAAAATTTACGACCACCCAGGGATTATCGTGGGCAACAACACTAATTAATGGCAATCCCGGCATCGCGTATTGCCCCTGCGGCGGCACTTTCGACGCAATACCTGAAATTGGCGCACGCAATATACAACGCTCAAGATTAAGTTCCGCTTTCTCTAGCTCTGCATGGGCCGCCATCACCGCTGGGTGTGCTTCGATGTCCAAATCATATTTGCCACCTAGTTGCACCAAGGTTTCTGCACTGTCACTTACGAGTTTATTAACAGTATTTCGAGCCACATTTAAATCGCGCTGCGCTTGATCTAAGGCAGTACCAGAAGCCATGCCCCGCTGGTGTAAATCACTAATTCGGTGCAGTTGCTTATTAGCGAACTCGAAGTCGTCTTTTGCCGCCGCTAAACTAGACTGCTTTTGAACATACGCTGCTTTTAACGATTCAATGCGCATATACGCCTGATCAAGCTCAGCTTGCGCATCATGGAGCTCAACCTCAAAAGCACGAGAATTAATTTTTAATAATATGTCGCCGGCCTCAACGTACTGGTTTTCCTTAACACTCACAGAGGATATATTGCCGCTGATTTCAGCACCTACATTCACCACATCTGCCTTTATGTAAGCATTATCTGTCGTGACATAGCGGCCACCGAAAACAAACACATACACCGCGATAACAATGGCAAACACAGGAACAACAAGAAAAAGACGGTGGCGCAAACGACGCTGTTTTTCTGCTGTCTCTGCCGCAATGAACTCATGTGACGCTTGATCTTGATTATCCATTACACATCTTCCTTGCTAGACCGCGCTGACGCGGAGGCTTTTACATCAGCTTTAGTAGTATTATCGGTATTACAAAAATTCATTTTTACTCGAAGTAATAGCTCTTCAAACAGTTGAGCCTCGGCAGCACTGAACCCCGCGAATGCGACCGCTCGCGTCTCAGCCGCAATCACATTTAGCTCCTCTAATAAGGGTTCCGCCTTGCTGGTTAAAAATAAGCTAACTGCTCGGCGATCTTGTTGCCGCCGCTCACGAAGAACCAAGCCCGCTTTCACAAGGCGATCAACACTCTGCGCGACGGTAACCGGGTTCACATCAAGTTGCTCGGCAAGATTGGCTTGATTAATGCCAGGTTCGCGCGACAAATTAAGCAAAGTTTGCCATTGAGGCTGGGTGAGGTTTAGGTGCTGGGCGCGACGTCGAAAATCCATTCTAAGAATTCGAGAGGTGTCCGCCAAAATCGATGCAGCAATTTGTAAGTGATTAGTGCTTTTCATTTTGCCATACTAACAAATAGATAGGCACCTATTCAATAGCCACCTATCAAATAGATACCTACCCAGTAATCCACTAGTTTATAATTTTGGGCTGCAAAAATAATCACCATGTTCGGCGCCGCTGGCTCGGAAAATAGCTATCGCGCAGACTACACTGACAATTTCATGCAACGAGTGACATTGCGTAGGGAAGTGAAATTTCCCGCCGAAGCGGGAAAATTAACGTTAGAAACTTAGCGATGTAAAGACGATAGATATAACTCGGCAAACTTTGGTGGTTGCTGGATAGAAATATCCATTTTCAATTTACGCGCTATATCACTGGCTGAAATGACGCCTCGAATCTGGTGTTTTTCTCTCTCAACCACCAAGCAGTGCTGGTGGCCAGACAGTTTAAGTACCGATAACACATCAGCGACAGTCATCAGATCGAGATCGGCATAATCAAACACCTTTAGGTCTTGGCGCTTGCGCATCATATCCGCAACCTGGAGTTCGTCACGATTATAGCCTTTAGCGACTTTCTTGATGATTTCGCCATCGCTTAAGTCTTCAAGCGCAATTACGCCAAGGAATAGGCCCTGCTCATCAATCACCAACTTCAGGCGCACATGTGATCGCCGCATCATGTTTTCGGCCTCTATTGCGCTGCTGCTAGCTTCAATAACGAGTGGCTCGTGTTCTGCAAAATCAGTAAATATGACTTTTGCGGATGAGCCGCTGCTAATTTTTTGGAAATTTTCAGGATGAACCAACTGATCTATCTGATCAGCATCATACAAATCAAAATGTCTCATGAGATATTTACTCTGAATAATAGAACTGAACGCCAGCAATTAAGCGGCAGACGATGTTTTACTTCAGAGGTCTAGTGGGGGGGCGCGAATAGAGGTATTGCCAAATAGGCGTTTAGAGTACGCACGAGCAAGCGGTGTGAGGGCTCGGCTCTCTAGTACATAAAAAGGAGCTACTGGGCTACGCTGAGCAGACAGTGTAAATACTAAGTCGGCGGTCTCCGATAGCCCGGAATCGACGTCGACAACATCCCCGACAGTGTTCGGAATAGTATTTACTGTATGACGCGAATTATCTGCCAGTGCAAACGTGCACAGCAAAAAAAGCATCATGGAAAATACAATTCGTAGCATCAGGGGCTCGATAAGATCGGATACGATACCAAACAAACAAGTTTGATCATAACGAGATGCGGGATTCTTGCCTACGTTTAACGGCAAAAATAACAACTTTTAAACTCCAGCACTTGCTCTCTAGCGCCAGACTATCGTTTACTGCCTAGCTAACACTCTGTCGGCAAAAGTGCTAAGCAGACTTGTGATAAATATAAATTGCATTAAAAATCATGAACTTAGAATCCTGCATAACGCTAAGCCATACCAAGCGATGACTCGATGGCCGCCCTCAGGTATATTTACTTGATTGCAATACCGACAACGATATCAGCATCTTCATTGCGTTGATCCGAATAAAAAGGACTTATGGATACTATCTACTATCTCGAAAGCTGCATTGTGAGTAACGGTATACCCCAGCGAATTGTGCTAGATAAGCTGCCAATGACCATTGGCCGCAGCACAGACTGCGATGTCGTCGTAAATAGTGCCTCACTATCTCGTATCCACGCCCAAATTGATTACCAAGACGGAAAGGTGGTCCTTAAGGATTTAGCAAGCACCAACGGCTGCTTTGTGAATCATCAGCGTATTGAAAGCAATACAGACATCCAAATCCAGGTCGGCGATATCGTCCATTTTGCCGGAATAGAATATTGCACCAAGGTCGAACAAGATACAGATGACGATGAAGACCACACCCGCATTAGCATGCAAACCCTACCAAAACATTTTGCGGTGAAAAGTAAGGAGTTTGCAGAGTTATTAGAACAGCAACTTGTCACAACGTTTCAGCAAATCATTACCTCCCGAAATGGCGATGTGTACGCCTACGAACTGCTTGGCAGAGGCAAACACCCGGCCCTGGGGGCCAGCCCGTATGAATTATTCAAAATCGCAGAGTCGCTTAATAAACAAATTGAGCTAAGCGTGCTGTTCCGCCGGCAAGGTTTTATACAGGCAGAACTCGCAGGAATCGACAAGCCACTGTTCTTTAACTCCCATCCTGAAGAGTGCCATAACCCGGACAAATTGCTCAAAGAATTAACCGAGCTTCGCAAGCTGCACCCCAGCCTAACGTTATTTTTCGAAGTCCATGAAGCCGCAGTGACCGATATCGGCGCCATGGTAGAAATTCGCAACGGTTTAAGTGCGCTGAATATTGGCCTTGCCTACGACGATTTTGGCGCTGGGCAGGCTAGATTACGCGAACTGACGGAAGCGCCACCCGATATAATTAAATTCGACATCAGCTTGGTGCGCGGCGTTGGCAACAGCGAGTCACCACGGTATCGATTGCTCGCATCGCTAAATAGACTCGTCCAAGAAATGGGCATAGCAACGTTGGCCGAAGGCGTAGAAACAGAAGAAGACGCAGCCGCCTGCAAAGAAATAGGCATAGATTATTTTCAAGGGTATTTTTATGGCCGCCCTGCGGCAATAATCGCCGACTAATTAGATTTAATCTCTGCATGTCATTTAGACACTTTCGGCGGCAACATCCGGGTACACCGCAATATTGCAAGCATTGAGCTAGCTGCACCAAGTACGCTATGGTAAAGCCCACTTTTTATATCCGCAGTAGTTACCGGCACACTGATTTTGTGCACACATTAAAACTGGAGCAATTAATGATTCAATCTAAAGGCTATGCTGCAAGTACTGCTACATCGCCACTGGCACCTGTCGACTTCGATCGTCGTGAACCGGGAAGTCAAGATCTTGTGCTAGAACTCCTGTATTGCGGTGTTTGCCATTCAGATATCCACTATGCGCGGAACGAATGGGGAAGCAGCCGTTTTCCGATCGTACCAGGGCATGAAATGGTCGGCAGAGTAACTCGCGTTGGCGATCAGGTAAGTGACTTTAAGGTCGGCGACCTTGCCGGCGTAGGCTGTATCATTGACTCCTGCCGGACATGTACTCCCTGTGAAGATGGCGAAGAACACTACTGCCAAAAAGGCGTCACCATGAGCTACGGTAGCAAAGAGCGCAAGGATAGCAACGTCATCAGTCAGGGCGGGTACTCAACAAATTATGTCGTCGATGCCGATTTTGCCCTGCATATTCCAAGTACACTCGATCCTAAGGCAGTTGCCCCGCTGCTCTGCGCAGGTATTACAACTTGGTCGCCATTGCGGCGCTGGAAAATTGGCCCTGGCATGAAAGTCGGCGTAGTCGGTTTAGGTGGACTTGGGCACATGGGACTAAAATTTGCCCATGCCTTTGGTGCAGACGTCACCTTATTTACGACCAGTGAATCCAAAGCTGCGGACGCAAAATCATTGGGGGCACATAATGTCATCATCTCCACTGACGCAGAGGCGATGAAATCTGCGCGCGGCTTCGATTTTATACTGGACACCGTCTCCGCACTACACGACATCAATCCGTATTTATCAGCATTAAAACGCAACGGTACGCTATGCCTAGTGGGCTTGCCCGATCAGCAGCTCGCCTTTAAACCGGGGCTGATACTCAGCAACAAAGTGATCTCTGGATCCTTTATCGGAGGTATAAAAGAAACTCAGGAAATGCTGGAATACTGTGGAGCACACAATATCGTTTCAGAAATTGAATTGATTGATATCGCGGAAATTAATAAGGCCTTCGACCGAGTTGTAAACAATGACGTCAAGTACCGCTTTGTAATTGATCTTGCCACTCTCAAAGCCGACAGTTAAAAGCACGCTTTTGCTCGCCTCCTTCCTTGAAAAATGCAGGGGGCAGCAAATTAAACTGAGGCACCCTCAACACGATTCCGTCCACCTTCCTTCGCTTTATACAGTTGAGAGTCAGCAGCAGAAAGCAAACTACTCAAATCACGCTCATCAGGAATAGTACACGCCACACCAACACTAATCGTGACTCGATCCGCAGTATCAGAATGCGCGTGGGGCAAGGCGAGCTTGAATAATCGCTCGCGGATCGCCTCAGCTTTCTGCATTGCGCCTTCTAAATTAGTCTCAGGCATCAAACAAACAAACTCTTCACCACCATAGCGAGAAACAATATCGCGCCCTCGCCACTCATTCTCTTTAAGTGCTTTAGCAACGGCTTTTAAGCAAGTATCGCCTTCCAAATGTCCGTAGTGATCGTTGTACTTTTTGAAGTGGTCGACATCAATCATAATGACAGAGAGCGGCTGCTCGGCACGACGGCAGGCCCGCCACTCAGCCTCAATTCTTTCATCAAATCGACGCCGATTGGCTATCCCCGTCAAACCATCAACGGATGCTAACTCACGCAATGCGTCCGCTTGAACTTTTAACATGAGATGTGTCTTAACGCGGGCTTTGACCACGGCGGGATTCACGGGCTTGCTAATAAAGTCTACTGCGCCAACTTCTAAACCCAGGGTTTCCTCTTCAGGGCTATCTTGTGAGGTCACGAAGATAACAGGGATATCTTGGCTCTCCGGCTCGGCCTTTAGCGCTCGGCAGACCTCGATCCCATCCATATCTGGCATAACAACATCAAGTAAAATTAAATCTGGCTTTTTTTGCTGACACACTTCTAGTGCCTGCTTGCCACTAGTCGCCATAAACACTTCACAACTAGCACTAAACACCTGATATAAAACCTGAATATTCACCGGCTGATCATCAACAATCAACAATTTCGGTCGCTCAGGGTATGACATACCCGGCACGACATCTGACGGGAATAAGGGCTTGCTATCACTCATAATGAATGCCTAATAAAAATGTATTTAATAAAAATCTGCGCCTATAATTAAAGGGTCTACGACGCCAATATAGTATTTAGAATCTCTGCCGCCTTGGCAAAGTCTAACATTGCGATCGCATCGTCCAATGCCACCGCCTGTTCACCATAACCCGCCAAGCCTGGCTTTAATTCCGCATGCACTTCCATTGCCCGCATATTACTTTCCTTCAATAGACTCAACAGTGATTGTAGCTGATCAGAATCCACCGCCACCTCATCTTCAATAACCGCGTCAGCCGCATCAGCAATGGGGTACAGTGTATTTGCAAGATCCAGTAAAACCTTGCAGGCTTGCTGTAACAAACCATCACCCCTGATCAATATAGTTTCAATAACGGAAGCTTCAACCACGCTTTTGGCAGCAACCTCTGCCTCCGATATGCACGCCGCCAAGGCCTGCGCACCCAATGTACCGGACACACCGCGCAAGGTGTGCAACTCTCGGACGACAGCGGGTCGGTTATTCTTGCGTAGCAAGCTCAATACGTTTTGAATATCGTCGCTGTGCCGACTTGCAAACATGCGCGCCTGGCTTGCATAAAGCTCACGATTATTACCCATCCTCAGCAAAGCTTCTTTAAACGAAAACCCTGCTGGCGCCGACGGCAACTCGCTTGTATCCAAGCTCACTTTGGCCGTCGTGGCAGACGAGACATCTTCCTGACGCCCGCAGGCTTTAAGCAGGGCACTAACCAATTCCGCTAGCTCAAAAGGCTTGCCGATATGATCGTTCATGCCCACCGCTAAACATGCCTCTTTGTCAGCAGGCATCGCGTTAGCTGTCATCGCAATGATAGGCAAGTGCTTAAGACCTAAGTTCCCGCGAATTTCCTTGGTCGCTTCATAGCCGTCCATCACCGGCATCTGTATATCCATTAACACCACATCGAAAGGCCGCACCGCATTTCGGATGCAATCTAAACTAATTTTACCGTTGTCGGCGACCTCTACTTCAGCGCCCTCAATCGCGAGTAGCTCTCGCGCAACTTGTTGATTGGTTACATTATCTTCGACTAATAATATTCTCATTCCGGCAAGCGCATTTTTCGCCGTTTGTGCATCACTCTTATCATCGCCGCTCGAAATTGGCTTACCGGTCTGCGTATCGACTACTGAATTATAAATATCAGAGGCGGTGACCGGCTTCATTAGAAACCCATCAAGCGGAGACTGCTCGGCATCCACACGCTGATCGAATACTTCCTTAGCGTGGGCAGTCACCATTACTAAGCGGGGCAAGCCTACCGTTAACTGTAAAGCTCGAATCGCCTGTGCTGTTTGCCAGCCATCCATAACGGGCATCATCCAATCTATAAACGCAATATCGAAATGTTTTCCGTTTCTGATACTTTCCTGAATCAACCCCAACGCGGCTTCACCAGACTCAGCCTCGAGAGAGCTCCAGCCAAAAGATTCGCAAATACCAGCAATGATTTGTCGCGCGCTGCTATTATCATCAACAATTAAAATATGCAAATTCCGATATTTGGGCGCAGGTGTTCTTCGCTCAGCCTCGAGCAGCTCTTGATCCTGAACCTTGTCGACAATTAAGGAGAAGGAAAATGTACTTCCTTTGCCCAATTCACTTTCAACTTCAAGCTCGCCACCCATTAAGCGAATGAGACGCTGGCTTATTACCAAACCTAAACCCGTGCCGCCAAAGCGTCGATTGGTACCAGCCTCGGCTTGGGTGAACGATGCAAAAACTCGTTTTTGCTGCTCATTTGTCATACCTATGCCAGTGTCGCGCACACTGAAACCCAGCACCAAACTCTGCGCGCGCTCATGCTGAACCGATAGTGATAATATTACCTCGCCCCGCTCTGTAAACTTAACCGCATTACCAGCAAGATTTATCAAAATCTGCTTCATACGCAGGGCATCGCCCAAGACCATTTTGGGAACGGCGGGATCAATATCGAATAGAATTTCAACATTTTTATCATTGAGATTCATGCTGAGAATAACAGCAATATCACGCAGCACATCATCGATAATAAGCGGGCGAACATCGAGAAGTAATTTACCTGCTTCTATCTTAGAAAAATCGAGTATGTCATTAATAATACCCAGCAGTGCCTCAGCGGCACCGCTGGCTTTACGAACGTAATCGGACTGCCGATCAGTCATCTCGGTATATTTCAATAAATTCAGCATACCCAGTACCGCATTCATTGGCGTGCGAATTTCATGACTCATATTCGCCAAAAATTCGCTCTTTGCTTTACTGGCTTCTTCCGCTATGCCCTTGGCGCTTTCTAACTCTTTCTGCTGCTGCTTATGTACGGTTAGATCCCGCGCTATCCCGAGGTAGCCAATTACTTCGCCATTATTTCCGTACAAAGTATTGCTCTTTAGCATGACCGGAAATTTGGAGCCGTCCTTGCGAACAAAAGTCCACTCGCGCTCGTAGTTAACATCACTAGAGATCTGCTTGCCTACGCCGCCGGCTTTGTTCAAGCGTTCCAACTCAGGCTGTATCTCGGACGGTTCAAATAGCACCCACATCGGCAATTTATTAACAACTTCATCGGCCTTATAACCCAGCATTCGCTCTGCTGCGGGATTGAATAGCGTAATGGTGCCATCTGTACGATTTGTAAAAATAGCGTACCCGGCATTACTTAAAATTCCATTCTGCAAAGCAGATGCAGCCTGAAGCTCACTAGTTCGCAACTCAATTTGCTGCTCTAGGTTCTCATTCAAATTCTGCAATTGTTCTTGCGCTGATTTCATATCAGAAATATCACGAATGATATTAGCGATACCAAATACTTCTCCATCCTCGCTCTTCAAAGGCGAAGCTGTAATTGCAACATCTATTAAGTCACCGTTTAGCTGACGTCGCTGAGTGACAATATGAGGAACAGTTTCACCACTGACAACGCGGTTATAAATTCCGCGTTCTTCAGCCAAAAGCGAATCGGGAACAATAAGATCTATCATTTTCTTGCCAAGTGCTTGCTTGGCGGTATAACCAAACATTACCTCCGCGGCGCGATTCCAGCTTTGGACAATACCATCTATAGATTTACTCACTACGGCATCGTCTGTGCCGTCCACAATAGCCGCCATCGTCGCATTCTGCTGTTCCGCCTGTGTTCGACGGCGAAGATTCGCTGCAACAAGGTACACAAACATCAGGGTTAAAGTAATAAACCCGAATAAAATATAAAGATTAAATAATCTGGCTTTTGCAACTGCAGCGGCAATAACTGTATCTGGCGCGGTTACCACCAAATCTATCGCGCGGTTACCGTCATAGGCAATCTGACTGAGTATCGCGTGGGTAATTTGACCATTATCTAATCGGATAAATGCAGCGTCGGTATCGTCATCTCCCGTGCTGAATTCATCAGACCAACGATAACTATTACCTAACTCAAACCCAAAGGTCTTCTCTTCATTTGGGTGTAATAGAAACTCGCCATCGCCATTGAGAAGGTAAATATTTTCATTTTCATCTAAGTCGGCACTCAGGGTGCGAAATATTTCCGTCATATTTAGATTAATGACTAGAATGCCAAAAACGCTCAAATTTTGATCGAAAATTGGAGCCGCCAATCGAAGTGTTGGTATATGGGGAACTTCTATCTCACCGTGCTCACGATTCAAATTAATGTCTGAAACATAAACTTCACCAGGTCGGCGATTTATCGCGTCTTGAAAATAATCTCGCTCTGATTTTTGCTGCAAGCCGCTCGACTTAACTTTTTGAATACGGCCATTATTTCGATCTACCCGCACAAGTTCACGGCCACCGTCTGCAAGGCCAATATAACGCACCTGCATGACTGAAGGATGCGTCTCTAAATAAGCAGCAAATATTTCCTGCAAGCGTTTAGACCACAGCTCGGTGCTGCTGTCTTCTTGTTTATCTACCCCGGCATTTTGACTAGCACGAATAATCCCCGCAATCGGTGGTGTACCGGATAAAAAATAGACATCTTTCCGCAAGCGTTCAAGAGAGGCTTGTACCGCATTGCTTTTCGCTACAGCTATGTTGTCTAGATAATTCTCTAGTGCCTGAACTTGATTATTTCTAACTTTGCTATCGGAAATAGGAATCATCACGGTAGCAGCCACGACAAAAACCAATAGAACAATGAATAAGTATCGCCAGGGAAACCTTGTTATTTTGGATTTATAGCCTTTCAACACCCGGCACTCCCACTCGTATTAAGCACAAATTTACATTTATGGCGCAGCGTAGCTAAATACATAAAAATCCGCACCAGTGACAATATAACTCAGTATATTAGCGCTCTCCGAGGCTAAAGTCTCACTTAGGAGATCAGGGATGTCGACTCACACAATATTAAGAAGTGCAGCGATTTGCTGGAGGTTCAATCCATTCCTGAATAACTAGGATGATTTCGAGATGGCTAATGAGATTGCTTGCTAAGGGAGTGAATACAAGTAGTGGAGATCAGCGGTCACGGCCCGCTTCCATGCTTGTAGAGAAACTTTGTCTGCGCAGTACGGGTCAGGAATGACCTTCGGTACCACCAACTGCTGGACGCTTGCGCTGGATTATCGGCAGATTTACCTGCTAGGCCATATAGAGCCTAATTCTGGTGCTAATGACTGCCTTTACGGATGCTGGACTCTATATATTATCTCTGCCGCAGGGCATATAAGATAAGCTTGGTGACATTATGCCAAGGCAATCTTCATATCTGGCTCTACTGCTGACTCAATGCCTATCATTTCATCGTAAGCTGAATGATGAACTAAAAACGCTTTTACGCCGCAGCCATTTTCGAGTAGTACAGATTTGATATCGCCAACACTGCGTCGGCTTAGCGGGCTATTATCCACCTCGTATACTCTTAGAAGCTTTCCCTCCAATGCTACATAGGCAGCATATAGCCCACCTTCGATAGATCTTACTTCCACTTCGCGTATTGGCAAGGCGGCTAATTGATCTGTAAAAACTTTAGTCATTTTTTCACCCATTATTATTTGCGTGAGGGATGCCACACATATTCCAGAACACAAACACAATATCCTTACGCTAACTCGGCAGTAACGGATCCATTTGTATTCTGCCGCGGCTACTAGCGCCATACTGTTATCTATGATTAGCAAGAACAAGGCCAGCTTATATTCGGCCTCTGACACTTATTTTCGACATCACACATGAGGGCTAGGTTTCAATAACTTTGATATAATTTTCAATTTATTCCTAACATGGAAACAAGAAACAATGTCTGAGCAACCCACACTAAGTGACGCCACATTAACTGTCACCAATCGTTACGCCACCCTGCGCTTTGAACGCGACGATGTGCGAAATGCGCTAACCGGCACCGCACTGATCGACGATCTGTGCGCCACAATAGCCTGGGCGAATGCGAATAAGGAAATATCATGTTTAATACTCACCGGAGCAGGCTCAGCCTTCAGCTCCGGTGGTAATGTAAAAGACATGCGCGACAAAGTTGGCATGTTTGGCGGTAGCTCAAGTGAAATCAGCGAAAGCTACAAGAACGGGATTCAACGTATTTCTAGGGTCATGCACAGCGCGGAAATTGTCACCATAGCGGCCGTAAATGGCGCCGCTGTCGGCGCCGGATTTGACCTTTGCTGCATGGCGGACTTGCGCATTGGCTGCGAAAACACGCGCTTCGGCGAGACGTTCGTCAACCTGGGCATCATTCCCGGCGATGGCGGCGCATGGTTCCTACAGCGCTTGGTTGGCTATCAACGTGCAGCGGAGCTTACATTCAGCGGCCGCATCATTGACAGTGACGAAGCGCTAAAACTAGGACTGTTACTTGAATGTGTACCAAAAGAAACACTCATCGCGACAGCTGAGCACTACGCCAGTGAATACGCAAGCAAACCGCCGCAGGCACTGCGAGCCACCAAGCGCTTAATGAAGCTAGCTCAGCGTCAGGAACTAGGGGACTTTCTCGATGTTTGCGCCGATGTTCAAAGTCAATGTCACCACACCAACGACCATCAACGCGCACTTAACGCCTTCTTAACGAAGACCACTGCGCAATTTGAGGGCAATTAATGTAGATTGCACCGAAATATCGTATAGCAACTTGCCACCGACTTATTGTTTCAATGGTGGCAAGCGCTTAGGCGGGATTCACTTCTATTTTATCCACCACACCACGGCCCTCTTCAAATATCTCCATGGTAACCGTAAAGCCCCACAAGCGACTGAGGTGCTTCAGCACTTCACATGCATCCTCGGTGAGAGGTCGCTCGCGAAGTTGGTTGTAGCGCAGTATTAAAGAGCGGTCACCCATATGCTCGTAGCGCACTATTTGAATATCAGGTATCAGTACGTCACGGTTATATTGCTTGGACAGCAAGCGCCGCACCTCGCGATAGCCAGCCTCATTATGAATCGCCTCTACTCGCAAATGATCTTCCTTGTGCTGATCTGCGATGGCAAACAGGTGAAATTCACGAATTAATTTTGGCGACAAATACTGGCCGATAAAGGATTCGTCTTTGTAGTTGCGCATGGCGAAGTCCAATACCTCTCGCCAATCCTTGCCGGCAATATCGGGGAACCAAGCGCGATCTTCGTCATCGGGTTCTTCACAAATACGACGAATATCCTTCATCATCGCAAAGCCCAGTGCATAGGGGTTAATTCCTGAATATCCAGGATGATCAAAGCCGGGCTGCATTACCACATTGGTGTGAGACTGCAAAATCTCAAACATAAAACCGTCGTCAACCAAGCCGCGATCGTACATGGTATTGAGCAAGGTGTAGTGCCAGAAGGTTGCCCACCCTTCATTCATCACCTTGGTTAAACCTTGGGGATAAAAATACTGTGCAAGTTTGCGAACAATCCTGACAATTTCGCGCTGCCAAGGCTCCAATGTGGGTGAGTATTTTTCAATGAAATAGAGAAGATTTTCCTGCGGTTCCGGCGGAAAGCTACGCTTCTTCTTTTTAGCACCGGATTTATCTACCGCTTTTTGCGGCAGGGTGCGCCAGATATCGTCGTATTGTTTCCAAGCGTGCTCTTCGCGCTCGTGCTGGCGATGCAATTCATCCTCCGCCGACAAGGGCGAGGGACGATGAAAACGATCCACCCCGTGATCCATTAAGGCATGACAAGCATCTATCGTTTCTTCTACTCGCTGCTCACCGTAGCGCTGTTCACAATCAAAGATATATTTACGCGCGAATACCATGTAATCGACAATCGCGTCGGCGCTAGTCCACTGTTTAAATAAATAATTGCCTTTAAAGAAAGAGTTGTGACCGTAACAGGCATGGGCAATAACCAGCGCCTGCATCGGCATGCTGTTATCTTCCATTAAATAGGCTATACAGGGGTCAGAGTTTATCACTAGCTCATAAGCCAAGCCCCTCATGCCTCGACGGTATGCCTCCTCGTTTTGAATAAACTCTTTACCGTAACTCCAATGGCTGTAACTGATGGGCAAACCAACTGAAGCATAAGCGTCGAGCATTTGTTCAGAGGCAATAACTTCTATTTGATTTGGATAGGTGTCTAAGCCGTATTCCTTGGCAATGACTGCAATTTCTTTGTCGTAACGCTGTAGCAATTCAAAATCCCAATCGCCACCGTGAGATAAAATAGTGTCACTTCGTTTTGCTACCGTCATACCGACTCCTTCTGAAACAACTCACGCAGCACCGGGTAAACATCACTCCGATCCATAACAGTGCTCATTGCAAAGGTTTCATCGCGAATCTGACTGTAAGCAGCAGCCAGCGGCGTAATGGTAGACGGACTATCAGGCACCTCAACATAGGCAAAGTATTTGCACCACGGCAGAATATCCTTGTTCAGCCGCATCGCGCTGCGCTGTGGGTCGCTACCGAAGGCATCGCCATCGGAAACTTGCGCACCGTAGATATTCCATTGATTTGGCTGGTAGCGCTCTTGCTGAATTTCGATCATCAGATTTAAGGCCGACATCACCACCGTGCCGCCGGTTTGGGGGTCGTGGAAAAACGCGTGCTCGTCGACTTCTTCCGCGTTTGAGGTATGACGAATAAATACCAGCTCAACCTTCTCGTATTTGCGACTCAGGAAGAGATATAGCAGTGTGTAAAAGCGCTTTGCCAAATCCTTTTTTTGTTCTGACATCGACGCTGATACGTCCATCAAACAAAACATCACCGCTCTGCTGATAGGTTTCGGCTCTTTGACACGGTGGCGAAATCGAAGATCGTATTCATCTAAATACGGGATGCGGGCAATGCGCTGCTCCAGGGCTTCAATATCTTCTATTGCAGCCCCAGATTGTTTTAACTCCTCAAGCTCTCGCTTTAAAGGCGCTGCCAGCGCTATGCGGCGCGCCATGGCATTTTTAACCGAACGCGGCACCGACAGGTTTGCCGGCACGCCACTTGGTGTATAGCCTGCACGACGGTAGGTAAACTGCTGAGAATCGCCGAACACATTCCGCGCCAAACGAGGTAACTCAAGATCGTCGAAAAACAAATTCATGAACTCTTCTTTGGAAAGAGTAAACATGAAGTTATCCTGGCCTTCTTCGCCCTGACCTTCACCACCGCCTGAGCCGCTGCCGCCACCGCCGCCAGATTTGGGTTTGGCAATCATGTCGCCGGTATTAAATTCCTTATTGCCGGGGTGAACCATTTCTCGGTCACCACCCCGGCCAATACGAAACCTTGGCTCAGAAATGTCCTTTACCGGAATACCAACCTCGCCACCGCGAGACATATCAGTGATCGAACGATCAGCTACAATATCGGCAACCGATCGTCGCAATTGCTCTTTGTACCGCTTGATGAATCGCTGGCGATTCGTCGCGTTTTTATTGCGATCATTCAGGCGGCGGTCAATAATCATTGACATATTACGCCCCTTCTACAAACGGTCGACTAATTAACCTGCCTTCCTGACGCGCAGATACCACTCAGACAACAAACGCACTTGCTTAGGCGTATAGCCTTTCTCCACCATTCGCGTAACAAAGTTTTCGTGCTTTTGCTTGTCTTCAGCCGAGGCTTTGGCATTAAACGAGATGACCGGCAACAGCTCTTCGGTGCTAGAGAACATTTTCTTCTCTATCACTTCGCGCAGTTTTTCGTAGCTGGTCCAGCTTGGGTTGCGCCCCTCATTCTGTGCCCGTGCCCGCAATACAAAATTAACAATTTCATTACGGAAATCTTTGGGGTTCGCAATCCCTGCAGGTTTCTCAATTTTTTCCAACTCGCCGTTCAAAGTACTGCGGTCAAAAATAGCACCGGTTTCAGGATCGCGATAATCCTCATCCTGTATCCAGTAATCCGCAAAGGTGACGTAGCGGTCAAAAATATTTTGACCGTACTCTGAGTAGGATTCCAGGTACGAGGTTTGTATTTCCTTGCCCACGTATTCGGCGTAGCGCACTGCCAGCCAACCTTTAATAAACTCAAGGTAAACGCGCTGAGTATCCTCGGGTAATTGTTCACGCAAAATGCGCTGTTCCAGCACATACATGAGATGCACAGGGTTGGCTGCAATTTCCGAGTTATCGTAGTTGAACACCGCCGACAAAACCTTAAAGGCAAAGCGTGTGGACATGCCGTTCATGCCCTCATCAATACCGGCGTAATCACGATACTCCTGAAAGGACTTAGCCGCGGGATCAGTATCTTTTAAGGATTCGCCATCATAGACCCGCATCTTTGAATAAATGCTGGAATTCTCCGGCTCGCGAAGCCGTGACAACACTGAAAATTGCGCCAGCATTTCCAAGGTCCCCGGCGCACACGGCGCACTGGCCAAAGAGCTGTGACGGAGTAGTTTCTGATAAATTTTGACCTCTTCAGAAACCTGCAAACAGTATGGCACTTTGACGATATAGACGCGGTCAAGGAATGCTTCGTTGTGTTTGTCGTTGCGAAAACTCTGCCACTCTGATTCGTTGGAGTGAGCCAAAATGATACCTTGGAAAGGGATGGCCGAAAAACCTTCCGTGCCTTTGTAGTTACCCTCTTGAGTCGCTGTTAACAAAGGGTGGAGCATTTTAATGGGCGCTTTGAACATCTCCACAAATTCGAGCAAGCCTTGGTTAGCCAAACACAGACCACCGGAGTAGGAATAGGCATCCGGGTCGTCTTGAGCAAAGGCTTCCAGCTTGCGAATATCTACCTTACCAACTAGGGTTGAGATGTCCTGGTTATTTTCATCACCGGGCTCAGTCTTAGTGACCGCCACTTGCTTTAACACCGACGGCTGAACTCTCACCACACGAAACTTGCTTAAATCACCTTCGTATTCTTCCAGACGCTTAATTGCCCATGGTGACGATAAGCCTGTGAGGTAGCGCTGAGGAATACCGTACTCTTCCTCCAACTGTTTACCGTCGCGAAGGGGATCAAATAGGCCCAGGGGCGACTCGTTAATAGGTGAGCCCTTTATGGCGTATATAGGCGCCGCTTCCATCAGCTTTTTTAAGCGCTCAGCGATAGACGATTTACCACCGCCCACTGGCCCGAGTAAATACAGAACCTGCTTACGCTCCTCCAAGCCCTGTGCTGCGTGTTTGAAGAAGGCGACGATCTGGGCGATGACATCTTCAAGCCCATAAAACTCTTCAAAAGCGGGATATCGAGGAATGAGGCGATTAGAAAATATGCGCGATAAGCGCGAGTCTTTGCGCGTGTCAATTAGCTCAGGCTCACCAATGGCGGCGAGCATACGCTCAGCGGGGGTTGCGTAAGCAAGGGGGTCTTGACGGCAAAGGTCAAGATAAGCCTCTAGGGACATTTCTTCGTCACGCCCCTTCAGGTATTGCTCACGAACATTATCAAGTATGCCCATCTTTGCAATCTCCTTCTGTGCTGTACTTTGACGCCGATCTATACCGTTTTGGGACTTAAATCAGAACGCCTTAAAAGTGTGCAAGCATCTTTACTCTACTCTGATACGTAACTGCCATCCAGCTGGTTTATCAATAATTAAGATAAAAATATTAAAAAATAATTTACGCTATCTAAACAAACGACTGCTTCGCATCATGGTAAAAATAATCCTGCGGATAAGAAAACTTAGCCATCTTGGATACTACCTATTCGCGCGCACGATGTGCGTATACCCGCCTAGCAAGCTCTGCCATTTACGCAGAAATACCTTGACCTCATACAGGGCGATAACGTGCCAAGCACAGCGCTATTTTCCCAATTACCACGCCAAGTTAAGGCACATCCAAGCTTCATTTAACAATCACTACTAACTCTCAATCTGCCCCAGGTTGGCGTGTAACACACTGCCATTTATCACCGGGTTTTGAGAGCAGAAATAAAGCGTCTCGACTATTTCGCTCGGATCAATCAAACGACCGTAACTCACCATTCCCGTTATCGCCGCCATCACCGCCGGATCATCACCAATATTGCCACGCAACATGGCGGTATCGGTAAAGCCGGGACAGATACACGCGGTGTGTATACCAAGCCCCACTAGGTCTTGGGTAGTCGCTCGCATCAGACCAACAACGCCATGTTTGCTGGCAATATAAGAGGCACACCCGCTAACGGCCTTTTCACTAAGTGTAGACCCCATATACAAAATGGCCGAACCCGGCTTCATTAACGGAATCAACAAATTATTCAACTGCTGCGGCGCCACCAAATTTACTTGCAGCACGTCGGCAAAATTTTCCGCCGATAAATTTTTCACCGTATCGCTGTCGTGACGCGCCGCATTGTGCAGCAGCACAACTTGGTCAGCGCCAGCTGCGACGGCCGTTATAGCGTCAATGCAATTATCCAGCCAATCGCGCTTTTGCATATCGACACAAAGCTGCGTCACCCCATCCAAGTCAATTGGCCGACGAGATAAATTAACAATTTGATAGCCTTCTGCCATAAAACGCTTAGCGCAAGCAAAGCCGATACCCTGGCTGCCGCCACTCAAAATTAAAACCTTAGTCATAAAATGAACTCACTACTGAAATTTACGCAATAGATGCCAAACGGGATACCGATCGTCCAGCCCCGTGTGTGATCGATGCACTATAGAATTTAGCGTAGGTAGAGAAATACTCGCATCACCGTGCCTAATCTCGGCTCCAGCTCGCGGATCCCCACTGCCCCGGACCTGATGACACCTTCATCACCAATTCGCGAATCTCGTTGCCCTCAATAAAGGGCGCGTCAGTGAGTAACAGCTCCAGTATATAGCGGGCAAATTCTTCTACCGTGGTATTGCGCACTGGCAACAGGAGGGTATCTGA
This sequence comes from Zhongshania aquimaris, assembly GCF_019312595.1. Taxonomy (GTDB): domain Bacteria; phylum Pseudomonadota; class Gammaproteobacteria; order Pseudomonadales; family Spongiibacteraceae; genus Spongiibacter; species Spongiibacter aquimaris. The sequence goes on from NZ_JAHWDQ010000001.1 coordinate 683,452, forward strand.
CTTTAAGAAGGGTATTTCTTCACCGTTAAACGCTGCAATATAAAAGTCGCCACTCTCAACAACTCGCATATAGGGCGATTCGGCAGGCAACAAGGTGTATTCATCCAGGCTCGCGCACAGTTTTCGCAAGCGTGATTTGATTTCGACATAGCTAAAACACATGCCGTTGTCACCAACATCCGCGGTAAGTAACAAACTGACTTTAAAATTATGGCCGTGCAGACGCTCGCGGTCCGTCGCCGAAAAAATGGTAAAATGGGCACCCGAGAACTTTAGATCTTCTTTGCAAATTTCAATGCTGGTGTAGGCTTTTACAGGCATTACACTCACTATTCCTTATACGGTCATTATTGTCGCTATCAAGTGACCGACTCACCGAATTACGTTGGCGACGGCCTAAGATATTTAGAGACCTCAGCATAACGTCACGAGCGAAGCCTTGCACCCCTTAGTTATTGGAATCCGCGATTGACGCCAGCACCTTCGCCAACAGCGCCGTCTCGTCTAAACCGCTGCCATCGACGGTAATATCCGCATAGCGGCGATAAAGAGGCAGGCGCTCGGCGTAAACACCCTGCAAATCTTGACCCACAGGACCGGCAATACCGCGCTCTGCAAAGTTCTGCACTCGCCGCACTATCTCACGCAGGGGAATATCAATAAAAACGCAGGGGCCAAATTGCCGCAAATGGGTCATTGCAGCTGAGCTATACACCGCACTGCCACCTGTAGCTACCACCTTGTTTGAGAAATCACTACTCTGCAGCACCTCAGCTTCTATACGACGCAGCCGCTGATAACCCTCTTCATCCAAGATTGCCTGCAAACTCCGGCCCTCGCGCTGTTCGATGAGACGATCAGTATCGACAAACGTCAAACCGCTTTGCAGAGCTAAGGCCTCGCCAATAGTGGATTTACCCGCACCGGGCATACCGATGAGTACAAGACTCGATGACACATTGTCAGACATACAAGGACTCATTCTTCATAATCGACTACCCGCGTTTTACAGTGCCACAAAAGCTCGGCAAGAAAAATACGGAATGGTATACCAAAAAAAGACGGTAGCCATCGAAACAGCTACCGCCAAAGGAGTTACTTGAAGGGAAAAGATAAGTCGATCAGAGAGCCGCCAGCCTCAGTGGTCAATTTCTAAGGCTGAAACATTTCCAATATTGAAGAGAAGTCGCGCTGGGCGTTGCCCTTAGACGAAAACGACGCATACAAGCTGCGCGCCAAAGCGCCCATAGGCACTGAGCTCTGGGTAACTAAGCTGTTTTCCATTGCCAAGCCAAGGTCTTTTAACATCAGCTGAACCATAAACCCGGGCTGATAATCGTTTGACGCGGGCGCCGTTGGCATCACATCTGGATACGGGTTGTAGTTCTCTAGCGACCAGTTTTTGCCAGAGCTATTCAACATGATCTCTGACAGCACCTTGGGATCCAGGCCGTTATTGGCACCCAGCTGCAAGGCTTCTGCCGTGCCAACCATATGCACTGCCAGTAGCATATTGTTACAAATCTTGGCGATTTGACCGGCACCGTGATCGCCTGCGTGGAAGATATTTTTACCCATACCCTCTAGCACCAGCTTACCGCGGGCAAAACCCTCGGCGCTACCGCCACACATAAAGGCCAGAGTGCCGGCTTGCGCTGCTTTTACGCCGCCAGACACGGGCGCATCGATCATTTGCAAACCACGCGCAGCAGCGGCCTCACCAACGCGGCGAGCAGTATCTGCATCAATGGTGCTGCAATCCATAAACAAAGTGCCGTCGGCGGCTTTGGCAACAAGACCTTCATCGCCAAGATATAAGCCCGCAACGTGCTTACCGGCCGGCAGCATAGTGATAACGGTATCGGCACCTGCTAAAGCCTCAAGCGCAGTGGCGGCTTTACTTGCGCCCTGGGCCACAACAGCATCCATAGCCGCCGCCACCAAATCAAATACCGTCACGTCGTGACCGGCTTTGACCAAATTGGCAGCCATTGGACCGCCCATATTACCCAAACCAATAAACGCTACCTTAGCCATAATACTCACCTGTTTATTAGACTGCGGATGCCCACATGAGCGCCCGGTCGATGTAAAAAATGAGACGACCGAAACCGCCTCAAAACTTGTTTACCATCGCCTCTGCCGATACCGCGAAGCGCTTTCCTCTAAAGGTCGTGCAGCGGGTTTTCTGACCAAGGTGCGGTAAAGTGATGCTCAATCAAAGCCTGTGGCACCTCAGCGGGTGAGGCATGCTGCCAAACTGGATTTTTATCTTTGTCGATCAACAAGGCCCTCACGCCTTCAGCAAACTCGGGCTGACGAATAATCGTTGTCGACAACAGGGCCTCGGCCTGGAAAGCCGCCTTAAGACTCAAGCCCTTACAGCGCTGTATCTGCTCGGCAATCAAGCGCGCACTCAGTGGTGAACCCGAGGCCAGGGTTGCAGCAGCCTTTTGAATCCAGGGATTTTCAGACTGCGCGGCAATAATGTTATTGATTACCGTCACGTCATCATCGGCAGTGCATAACGCTTCGATTTCTGTCGCCGCAGCTTCAACGTTACCCGCCGGCAGCGCCGCTTTTGAGCGCGCTACAAAGCCTGCCATCAAATCGAATACCCGCTCGTGGTTATCCGCAACACCGGTAGACCACGCGGTATCCGCTAGCGCATTCAGTACTTCTCCTGCGTACTGATGCTCAATAAAGCCTTCCGCTAAACCAAGGTAACGCGCATCGGCGGCGTTGAACGACGCCCCCGTTAATGCGAGGAACAAACCGCTGTGTCCCGGCATCCGATTTAGGAAATAACTACCGCCAACATCGGGGTATAAACCAATGGTAATTTCGGGCATTGCAAGGCGAGTGCGCTCAGTAACGACGCGATAACTACCCGCCGCAAACACGCCCATACCACCGCCCATCACAATGCCGTGCCCCCAAACAATGACCGGCTTGTCAAACTGATGCAGCAGATAGTCAACGCGGTATTCTTGCTCAAAGAATGCCTCGGCGTATTCACAGGGGCCGCCCGGCTGATCGATGGAGGACTTGTATAAGGCCTGCACATCACCGCCGGCACACAGCGCCTTCTCACCTGCACCGTGAATGAATACGCAGGCGATATCACTGCGCTCGCGCCATTCCCGGAGTTTGACCAGCATTAACTCGACCATATTCAAGGTCAGCGAGTTAAGTGTCTTCTCGACGTTCAGGGTAATCACCCCAACCGCCGGACCACTCGCGCTGCGACGCTCTGCAAATAAAACTTCTTCTACATAACCAGTCATTACGCGTTCTTCCAGTCTGGACTGCGTTTTTCTAAGAAAGCGTTTACACCTTCTTTTTGATCTAGGGTGTCGAATAGCTGAATGAAACGCTCGCGCTCCAGCAGCAAACCTTGTGGCATGACCGCTTCGCGAGGTTTGTGGATCAGCTCTTTACAGAAGGTCACAGACACTGGGCTCTGCTGGGCAACCTGCGCAGCCAAGGCCAAGGCAGCTTCCTTAGCCTTGCCTGATTCAACCACTTCTTCAACCAGACCTAAGCTCAACGCCTTATCGGCTTTAATGCGTTCGCCACATAAAATAATGCGCTTCGCCCAGCCAGGGCCAACCAACGCGGTCAAACGCTGGGTGCCACCAGCGCAGGGCAGCAAGCCCACCTTCGCTTCAGGCAACGCCATTTGCGCGTGAGTTTCCGCAATACGAATATCACAGGCCAGTGCACACTCGAGACCGCCACCCATGGCAAAGCCATTGATCGCTGCAATCGACACACCACGGAAATCTGCCAAGGCTTCAAATGCCTGACCAAATTTCAAGCCAATATCCTGTGCAACTGCTTTATCGCCACTGGCGAACATTTTTAAATCTGCACCAGCCGAAAAGAACTTTTCGCCCGCGCCGGTAATTACCAAGCTGTAAATATTTTTGTCGGCGTTTAAATTGGCGATTAACTCGCGCATGCCACATAAAGACTCAGAGTCCCAGGTATTCGCACCGGGGTTGTCGATAGTAATCAAAGCTGTGTGGTCAATGATCTCTACTTTTAGTTTTTCTGTCGGGCTGTAGTTGCTCACTTAATCACCTCCAAGGCGCCATCCATCAATAAACGTCGGCCAATAATGACCCGCATAATTTCATTCGTCCCTTCCAGAATTTGATGCACGCGACTGTCGCGAACATGTCGTTCCAAGGGGTATTCTTTAATGTAACCATAGCCACCGTGCAGCTGCAGGGCGTCGTTACAAATAGTAAAACAGACATCGGTCGCGAAGCGCTTTGCCATGGCGCAGTAAACACTGGCCTCCGGATCGCGGCTGTCCAATTTGAACGCCGCCAAACGCACCATTTGTCGCGCCGCGACTAAGTCAGTGGTCATATCGGCGAGCTTAAACTGGGTGTTTTGGAAATCGGCAATCGCCTGACCAAATTGTTTACGCTCTTTCACATACGCAATGGTTGCTTCAATTGCTGCTTGGGCCGTACCGATTGAGCAGGTCGCGATATTGATGCGACCGCCGTCCAAGCCCTTCATGGCAATCTTAAAACCTTCCCCTGCACTGCCTAACATATTGGCAGCGGGAACCACCACGTCTTCAAAACTTACGGTGCGGGTAGGCTGACTATTCCAACCCATTTTCTCTTCTTTCTTACCGTAGCTAACACCAGGGGCATCGGCGGGAATGGCAAATGCACTAATACCTTTAGGGCCGTCGCCACCGGTGCGCAACATCGCCACCAGCAGATCCGTGGAGCCGGCGCCAGAAATAAACATTTTGCTGCCGTTAACAATATAGTTGTCGCCATCGGCGCGCGCCGAGCTGCGCAAATTGCCCGCATCAGAACCGGCACTGGGCTCAGTCAAGCAGTAAGAAGCGAGTTTTTCGCCCATTACCAGGTCGCCACACCACTCTTCGATTAAGGCCGGCTTACCGTAGGTGCCCACCATGCTGGTGGCCATATTGTGAATGGTCAAAAACGCAGCGGTAGAGGTACAACCCCGCGCTAACTCTTCAACAATCACGCTGGTATCCAAGCGGCTCATGCCTAAGCCACCCGCATCCTCTGGTGTGTACATCCCCATAAAGCCCAGCTCGCCAGCTTGCTTTAAAGCGTCTTTTGGAAAAATATGTTCTGCATCCCACTGGGCTGCATTTGGCTTAAACACGCCGTCGGCAAATGACCGCGCACTTTCGGCGAACGCTTTTTGGTCGTCGGAAAGGTTAAAGTCCATGTTATTCTCTTTTATTTACGCAGAAACAATGCAAAACGCCGCAATTGCTGCGGCGTTTACACGCGACGTCTTACTTGAACTTGTCCATTACTTTGCCAAACAGCACGTCGTCAGACGGGATCTCTTTGGTGACAGCCAGTGGTTTAGACACCCACGTTTCGTTGATCAGGTCGCGCCAGGTAATATTGTTGTTGGTGCTGTTGCCACCCCACGAGCCACAGCCCAAGGAGAAGGTTTGGCGCATCCCATTCCACAAATTACCGCTGTTAGACGGCGCTTGCGGTTGGTTAACCATAACCCGTGAAGTTTTGGTCGCGTTGGCAAACTTCATGATGTTGTCATCGCTGTACGAGTAAATACCGCAAGAGTGTCCCTGACCTTGGTAAGCCTGAATCGCATTGGTCATGGCAATAGCGCCATCAATGTCTTTCACTGTGTAAAAAGCCATTACCACTGACATTTTCTCGCCAGAGAAAGGGTGCTCTGGACCAGTGCCTGTTTCGGGTACGATAAAGAAGGTTTTGCCTTCTGGCAGATCGATACCTGACATATCAGCCAATACCGTTGCAGGCTGGGCCACGATACGAGCGGCGATGTGGCCGTCTTCCCAGATAATACTTTGCAACTTCGCCTTTTCTTCAGCGTTACAAATATAGCCGCCCTGCGCTTGCAGCTTTTCAAGCAGGGCTTCTACGTTTGATTCAAAGGCGATAACCGCGTTATCAGAAGAGCACGATGCCGCCAAATCCAAGGTCTTGGAAATACGGATTTTTTCAGCTGCTTCGTCCAGATCAGCAGTGTCGTCAACGGTGATAACTGCGTTACCGGCGCCCACACCCAGTGCTGGGGTGCCGCTTGAGTAGGCTGATTTAACCATTGGCGCGCCACCGGTAGCCAAAATACGATCACACTGCTTCATCAGCTCAGCGGTGCCTTCCATTGACGGGCTATCCATAGAGATAACCAAGTCCTCAGGGGCGCCACAGGCCTTGAGTGCTTCGCGCATCAAATCGCAGATCATTTTGTTGGTCAGCTTAGAGCGTGGGTGCGGCGCAACAATAATCGAGTTGCGGCCTTTAACCGCAGAAATAGCCTTGATAACCGGCGTTGCCTCTGGATTGGTGCATGGCGTCAAGGCGCCGATAACACCCACAGGCTTGGCGATTTTAACGATATTGCGCTCTTTGTCTTCTTCCAGAATACCGACCGACTTGTCGTTGATAATATCGAATAATGCCGCGCGGGTTTTCTTGAAGATCTTAAGAAACTTGCCGTCGTAATTGCCCAGCTGGGTTTCTTCCACAGTGAACTGAGCGATTTTCTCTGCCACGTCCTGACGAGCAACCGACCACACCATTGCCGTGATTAATTCGTCAACCTGTTCTTGGGTATAATTCGCGATCTGAGCCTGCGCTTTGCGTGAGCGCTCGACGAGCGAGGCGACGAATTTCGCTTCTTCAGTAGTAGCTACGGCGGTTTCGGCGGCCATGGTATTTCTCCGGGTTATTTTTGTGGCTAACAATAGCGCACCCGAACTCTCGTCGCATGCGCACAAACAGGGCACCTATATAAACACATCCCCACAGACGGTAGGATTGACTATATTGCCGACTTGATGGACTATATTGCGCATACACTTAAACGCATTACCCACCCAAAAAAATACATTAAATCAATAATTATCAACAACTTAAAATGAATATAACCTCGGACTGGCCGCTTCCCCCACTGGGAATTCGCTTTCTCACACCGCAATTTGTGCAAACTCAACTCGCTGGCCACCCGCTTACCGAAGGGCTATTTCCCGTTGCCATGGGCTATTACCCCGCCGCATTTGGCCACCGCATGCAGCGCCAACAGCAGGACAGCTATTTGCTTATCTACTGCATCGATGGCAAAGGCACCTTAATGTGCGATGACAAACGCTATCGTATTAATAGCGGCGATATTATTCTGCTCCCCCCCAACCACCCCCACGCCTATAAAGCAGACACCAAGGATCCGTGGACAATTTACTGGCTACATTTTAACGGCCGCCTCGCCGACCATTTCTATCAACATATTCAGATGAGCACACCGTCGTTCAATATCGGCGTTCAACCGCGTGTCGTGAGAATATTCGACGGCCTATCCGAGTTGCGACGGAGCGGCTACCAGCTAGCCGAATACATTCAAGGTGGGCATCAATTGCAAGCACTGCTGAGCTATGTCGCCCTGCTGGTGCGTCAACAACGCCCCCAAAGTGGTAAGACACTAAACTGGGAAAGGCTGCGCGCCACCATGCAGGAGCACATTCACGGTCAGCTCAACCTCGACGAGCTGGCGGCAAGTGCAAAACTATCGAAATACCACTTCAGTAAGAAATTTAAAGCGCATACCGGTCAGTCGCCGATACAGTATTTTATTAACATGAAAATTCAGCGAGCCTGCTATTTGCTGGATAGTACCGGTCAATCCGTAAAGCAAGTTGCATCTGCGGTTGGCTACGACGACGCTTATTACTTCTCTCGCCTATTTAAAAAAGCCATTGGTTTAGCACCCCACGACTATCGCCACCATCGCCGGTGATCGGCGACATTGCCGTGATCCCAAAGCTAGAATTTGTTATCCTTGACGGCCGAAAATTTCCACCTGTTGTCAGCAACCAAGAGAAAACCCATGAGCACAACACTCTACGGCATCAAAAACTGCGACACCGTGCGCGCGGCCAGACGCTGGCTAGAATCACATGATGTTGATTTTCACTTCCACGATGTCCGCGATACACCACTCGATAGCAAACAGCTTATGGGTTGGCTAGACAATCTCGGCCTGGATGCCTTGGTCAATAAACGCAGTACCACATGGAAGCAGCTGTCAGAAACGCAGCGCAATTCACTAAGCAAAGAGACTGCGGTTGACTTACTTATTGAACATCCGACGCTAATGAAGCGCCCCCTATTGGATACCGGCAGCGCGCTACATCTCGGTTTTAAAGCCGCGGACTATCAATCGCTGTTCACTCACCACACGCTTTAAATCATCATCCCTTTTTTATCACCAAATAGAGACGCAACAATGACTCAAGCAACTTTCGCATTTGGCCTCGGCCTCGGCACTCAAAATAGCAAAGGCGACTGGCTAGATACGTTTTACCCAAGCCCACTGTTAAATCCAAAAGCTGATCTGGTCAGCGCGGTTCAGTCGATCATTACGTCACTGCAAGGCAATACCGCCGTTGCCGTCACCAGTGCGCAAATGGCTCAGATTACGGATGTCATTGCAGCCTCCGACAACGCAGTACAAGCCGCAATCGCCGCGCAACTCGCCACTGGCAATCAACCCTTAGTAGTCACTTTACTCAGCAGCGATGACGCGCCAAGCTCGGTCCCCGAAGCTTATTTGAAGCTGCACTTATTGTCTCACCGTCTAGTTAAACCTCACAGCATTAACCTGACAGGTTTATTCGGTGTTCTGCCGAACGTAGCCTGGACCAACCAGGGGGCAGTCGACATCAGTGAACTGCAACAGCGCCAGCTACAAGCTCGTCTGAATGGCGAGATGCTAGAAGTCATGTCAGTGGACAAATTCCCCAAGATGACCAATTACGTCGTGCCTACGGGTGTGCGTATTGCGCATACGGCGCGGGTTCGTCTGGGTGCCTATTTGGGCGAAGGCACCACCATCATGCACGAGGGTTTTGTTAACTTTAACGCGGGCACTGAAGGCCCAGGCATGATAGAAGGCCGTATTTCTGCTGGGGTTATGGTTGGTTCAGGGTCTGACTTGGGCGGCGGCTGCTCCACAATGGGCACCCTGTCCGGCGGGAATAACGTCATTATATCCGTCGGTAAAGAATGCCTGATTGGCGCCAACGCCGGTGTCGGCATTCCACTGGGCGATCGCTGCACCATCGAGGCCGGTCTGTATATCACCGCCGGCTCAGTGCTCACTATGATTGATGCCAATGGCGCGGTAGCGGGAACAAGCAAAGCACGCGACTTGTCCGGCCAGTCTGACTTACTGTTCCGCCGCAACTCTAAAAACGGCGCGATTGAGGTGTTAACAAATAAATCTGCCATCGCCCTAAACGAGATGTTGCACGCCCACAATTAAGTTATTTTCTTGCTTCTACGCCCCGCGCTCGCGGGGCGTGTATTTTCCGCTGGTGAACTCTCCGCCGCTAAACTACTCTACTAAAAGAAATCATTTACATAGCTATCAATTATTCAGGAGAGTGATATGGAGCTTCACATTACTGGCGTCTTGGGGTTTATTATTTTTATCGCCGATATATGGGCGATCTTAAACATTGTGCAAAGCCGAGAAACCTCCTCCAGCAAGTTGCTATGGATCGTACTTATTCTGTTACTGCCATTTTTAGGCCTCGTCATATGGTGGTTTGCCGGACCACGAGAGCGCAGCTAATAAACTCAGGGTATAGAATAACTTCGTCACTAAACCGAAATCCGTTTGCCAAACATGCTTGCTTGCGATGTCGCGAAAAAGCCAATGCCGCCGCCAAGCCGTAACGGTTAACTGATACTCCTCACACGTCACCTTAAGCAATAGCGAGTACTCGAATATCGACGACCACAATAAAACTATGGATACAAAACTGAATAACAAATCTGATTGGGCAATCAAGATCCTCGCTATTCTTGCGATTCTTTACACCCTGCAAGTAGCCAGAGATGTCATGTTGCCAATCACCCTGGCACTGATTTTTGCCTTACTACTCGCGCCCGCAGTTAGCCGCCTACAAGGGATTGGCGTTCCGCGCAGCATCGGCGCAACCATCATCATGGCAATTGGCTTGAGCGCGATTGGCGGCGGTGTTTACGCTTTAGCCTCACCGGCCAGCGACTGGCTGCAACGTGTACCGGAAGCGGTTGACGTGTTGCGCGACCAGCTCAATGACGTGAACACCGACAAGGGCAGCGTCGATGCGGCTAGCCGCAGCATTGACTCCCTCGCCAATGAATTCAGTAGTAATGCCAGCGATCCGCAAATAACCCAAGTTGTGATTGCCGACGCCGGCTGGCGTACTGAGCTTGGGGAGATTGCAAAGAACTTCGGGGTTTACGGCACACTCAGTATTATTCTCCTGTTCTTCTTACTAACATCTGGGGAAGCGCTGATGAAACGCTTTATTCACAGCCTTCCAACCCAGAGAGACAAAGCCGTGGTAACACGGATAGCAGAGCTCGCTCAGACCCAAATGTCGCGTTATTTAATGACAATTACCGCCGTCAATATCGCCGTTGGCGCTATCACCGCACTGGGGCTTTGGCTGGCAGGGTTCCCCGACCCGGCGCTTTGGGGCGCAGTCGCAAGTCTATTGCGCTATATCCCCTACTTAGGAGTGAGTATTACGCTCGCTCTATTCACTATTGTCAGCGCCGTTAGTTACAGTAATCCCGCGGCCATTCTCGCCGCGCCGCTGTCATACGGTTTATTCACGGCTTTCACCGGTCAATTTATTGACCCCTTTGTCCACGGCTTGCGATTCAGCCTAAACCCGATCGTCGTTTTTTTGTGGATATTCTTCTGGGGGTGGTTATGGGGCGCCCCCGGTGTACTGCTCGCCGTGCCCTTACTCACCCTATTCCAGGTGGTTTGTCAGCACACCGAACGCCTACTACCAGTAGCCCATATCATTGGAGATACAAATGAGTGATTCATTGGACGATTATCGCAAGTCGCTGTGGCCAATGCCGCAACACCGCAATACTGCCGACGGCAAAATACGGCGCTTGGGCGTGGAAATCGAATTTACCGGCATGGAAATAAATGACATTGTCGACACGATTATTTCGCTCTATGGCGGTAAGGCGGAAGCCGTATCAGACTACGAAATCAACGTCGTGGAGTCATCACTCGGCAAGTTTGGCGTTGAACTCGACTTTTCATACATCAAACGCATCAGCCGCGAGCGTCACGAATCGGCAGATAATAACGACTTAGAAGAACTCGCCGAGGCCATTGTGGGTGCCATTGCCAAGCAGCTTGTGCCATTTGAAGTAGTCGCGCCCCCAATTGCGATGAATGAACTTTGGCAGCTTGAAACCCTGTTTCAAAAACTGCGCGACTCAGACGCTCAGGGCACCCACGCTTCAGCAAAGAATGCCTTTGGCCTACAGCTCAACCCTGAGATGCCCGACTGCAGTGCAGAGACCATTAGAGATTATCTCCGTGCCTTCTTGTGTCTCTACGACTGGCTAAAAATGCGCTGCGATGTCGATTTCAGTCGCCGCCTAACCTCGTACGTAGACCCCTTCGGCAAAGACTACGTGAGACTATTGCTGCGTAGCGACTACGAACCCGATATCAATCAGTTGATCGATGACTATCTTGAATACAACCCAACACGCAATCGGGCTTTAGACATGCTGCCCCTGTTCTCGCATATTGACGACGAAAGACTGCGGCGCACTGTTAAGGATGACCGGGTAAAAGCCCGCCCAACACTGCACTACCGACTGCCCAATAGTCTTATCGACGATCCGCAGTGGGGACTGATCCACCCCTACCGCGACTGGCTGCAAGTAGACAACCTAGCTATGGATAAACGCCGTCTGGATATGGTCTGCCGAGGCTACCGAAAATACCTCGACAACCCGACAGCGAATTTATTTACCAATTGGGCAAGCAGCGTCAGCCGCTGGTTAATTCCGGAATTACTGTGAATAAACCGCTGATTGGTGTAACCGGAGACGATACCCACCTACCCCTAGCGTGGTGGTTTATTCGCTGGGCGCTGTGGCGCTGCGGCGCTGTGGCTTATCGCTTAACACCGCAGCGCTGCGCCATTCCCGAGGCGCTTGACGGCATCATTATCAGTGGCGGTGATGATATCGACCAGCAATTGTATATGCCAGACGCACCGGACATTGCGCCAATCAATCGCGAGCGCGACCGCTTTGAAATGATGGCGCTAGAACGCAGCTTGGCTCAAGACCTCCCCATTTTGGGGATATGCCGCGGCGCGCAACTTTTTAATATCGTGCTGGGTGGCACGCTGTATACCGACCTGCGCGAACACCGTCGCCTGACGTCGAACAAGCGCATGTTAATTCCACGGAAAACCTTGAACGTCGACCCCAACAGCTCGCTATTTAAAATACTTGGCAGTGACCACTGCCACATCAACAGCCTTCATCATCAAGCCATTCACAAACTCGGGGATGGCTTGCAGGTCGCGGGACGCGACGCCGACAATATTATTCAGGCGGTAGAATCAACGACTCATCGCTGTCACATCGGTGTGCAGTGGCACCCAGAATACCTGCCATTCCAAGCCCGACAACTGCATATTTTTAAACACCTGGTAGCAAGCGTAAATACATGATCAGCCAATACCTACTGATGTTTATTACCGCCTTTGGCGCGGCCACGCTACTGCCATTTTATTCCGAAATTCTATTGGTGGCGCAGCTCAATGCGGGACTCAGCCCTGCTTGGCTATGGGTGGCGGCCACCTTGGGCAATACCCTAGGTGCCGGTATTAATTGGTGGATGGGCATGAAGCTCAGCCATTACTCGGATCGCAAATGGTTTCCAGCGCGGAAATCAGATCTTATCCGCGCCCAGAATTGGTTTACCCGCTACGGCAAGTGGACACTACTGATGTCATGGATGCCTATCGGCGGCGACGCCCTTACGGTGGTCGGCGGTATTATGCGAATATCCGCTGTTCCATTTTTTATTCTGGTGGGGATAGGCAAAGGACTGCGCTACGCGCTGGTTATTGGCGGCGTAAATGCCCTGTAAACTCTTTGCTCAAATCTGCGTACAATAGCGCTCCCAGCTCATATGCGAATTTGACAATGGCATTAAACGCGACGCTTTTTAAAACCACCTTAGACATCAGTGACCTTCGTCGTCATTACTACCAGCGCCATCAATTTACCGTTGCTCGCCATCCATCAGAAACCGGCGAGCGGATGATGCTGAGAATCCTCGCTTTCGCTTTATACGCCGACGAGCATCTGGAGTTTACCAAGGGTTTAAGCACCGACGACGAACCCGATTTATGGCAAAAATCCCTCACCGGCGAAATCGACTTATGGATTGAAATGGGGCTGCCCAGTGAAAAGCGCGTACGCAAAGCCCGTGCTATTGCAAAGCAAGTCATCATTTTTATTTACGGCGGCCGCACCGCGCAAATGTGGTGGGATGAAAACCGCAGTAAAGTCCTGCAACACAGCAATGTCAAAATCATTGAGATCAGCGCCGAAGACTCTGGTGCTTTAAGAGATATAGCTCAGCGTACCATGCGCCTGCAATGCACCATTGACGAAGATTCGGTGTGGTTTTCCGATGACGCAAATAACATTGAAATACGTTTAATAGAGCACTGCTAGTACTCCTTCAACATAGACCACTCTTGACTGACGCGGTATAAAACTCCAATTGCTGATTTTCTACGTAGACCTGTCATTGACGTCAACGTATCGAGGTTTTTATGCCTACTAATATTCGCCACATCGCACACGCAGCAACGGCTTTACTCATCTGCGCACTGCTCAGCGCCTGCAGCGCGCCACAGCTTGGCGCTGACAGTGGTAAGTTTCAAGCATGCCCCGCCGCGCCACACTGCGTTTCCAGCACTGAAAACAATAGCGAGAAATATATCGCTCCGATTTCTGTTAAATCGCAAGACGACTGGCAGCGTTTGCAAAATTTATTGCTGGCCATGCCGCGCACTGAATTGATTAGTCGAGATACCCATTATCTTCATGCCGTCACCAGCACCGCAATCATTCGCTATAAAGATGATGTGGAATTATTGTATACCCCGTCAAAAAACACCGTCGATGTACGCAGTTCTTCCCGCATCGGATACTACGACTTTGAAGTCAATCGCCAGCGGATTGAAACCCTGCGCAGCGAATTTCAACGCTCAAAATAAACCTCTGCGCACTAATACAATTCTGCAAAATTATTGTCTGCCAAGTTCAGCAGCATTGTCCTGCGCTCAGCAGCCAATACATAACTCGCGGGGTCACGCAGCCGCTGCTCCGCCATTGCGTGTAAATTAGTGACGAAATCCTGGTCAGTTTTCAGCAAGGCATTTGACATGCCAAGTAACTCCAACAAACCCAATACCTTGGGGGTATTGCTCTCGGTGACAATAAACGGCGTATCCAAACAGGCAGCGGCAATACTGTGATGGAAACGGCCAGACACTAGCAACTCAGCGTTAGCGATACACTCCAGCCACTGCCGCTCCGTATCGGCAATATGCAACTCGAACTGCCCCCCCGCGCTGCGTTGCATCCACTGCGCAAAAGCCACGTCATCGGCTGCCAAAAAAGCACTGGCACCAATTAATATTTTAATGCCGTATCCGTTTGCGATTTGCAGTTGCAAAAAATGCGTTAAGGGTTCGGCGATCGCCTCTGCCCAAGCGACCGATCCGGTCAACACAATATACGGCTTATCGGTCACCGTCTTGGAGCGCAGTTCAGCGAATGTCTCAATAAATAGCGGCAAGCAATCGAAGCTCTGCACACAGGGAATCGCTAAGGATTGTAAAAGTCGGAAGCTCACTGGCTCACGTACTGCAACATAATCTAGCTGTTGGTATACCCGCTGATACAGGGTATTCAAGGGTCCATCTGTGGCCAAGTCACCATCTTGCGGGTAGCAGGAGTGATTAATTATTTGCACCGTTTTACGTAAACGGGTTTTCCCTATGTGGGCGATATACAGCAAGCCGACTGGCACCATACCACCACCGTGCAGGCTGCCCTCGCCATTAATCACTAGCACGTCAGCCTTGACGAGACGAGCAAGTAAACGCGAATTGTGCTCGGCAAAGTTTGCGTAAACCTCCTCACTATCAAAATCATCCGGGCTTTGCGGCAAGGCCGGCAGATTCTGCGTCATCGCAATTGGCAAGCCATCTACCCGATAACCATTTCGTCGCAAGGCGCGATGAATACTTAAGCTGGTGCCACTGCAGCCCCAGTGATACCAGTTAGAGGTGTCGTTAACTAATACGCAGATCTTCGCTCCGTCGCTTTCGAGCACATCAGCCTTAGCCTCGCGCTCAACACGAATCAAATCACGCTCGTCGCGCTGCGGTGGCGTAAATTCATCTAGCGCTGCAACAAGCCTTGCCATGACATCACGCCAGCCATCTTTAGCTCCGCCTTGTTTACGAAACAGACGTGCGGACTGATACCACACACTGTCATCACTATCGTCGGTCCAGCGGCGCTCCGGCCCACAGGGCAGCAGGACCCATACCGGCACACCCAGCGCGCCCGCTAAATGCACGGTCGTGTTGTCGACTGATATCACCAGATCAAGATTGCTCATCAATGCGGCTAAACCATCAATATCTGCATAGGTATCAAGATCGGCAAAGGTATGGATATGTTCACCGAGCTGTTTAAGCTCTTCAGACTCACAGCGATATTGTAAATTCACTACACTGACATCTTTGCGCTTGAGCAAGGGGCGCCAATATTTTAGATCAATACTGCGCTCTTTCACCGCGCGGGCTTCCACACCACCCCGCCAGCAAATACCAACCTTCAACTTGCCCGCCAGCTCCTGAAATCGACCTTGCCAGTGAGCGTATTTCTCACTATCTGGCTTCAGATAAGCACGACCGGAAAAGTCCGCGTCGTCTAGCCGAAAATACATGGGCAAATCGCCGGCAGAGATAAAACTATCAAGCCCGTGTGGATCGAGTTCCCCCTTAGCAATCACTTCCGCTGAGGGGAAAGACCGCGCCCACAGAGGAACGAGTCGGGGATCGCATTCAAGAACACAGGATGCCGCGGAAGAAATCAGGTCACTAAAACAGGAAGCGAACATAACTTCATCGCCCAAGCCCTGCTCACTGCCGACAAATACTCGCCGCCCGGCAATATTAAATTTTTCAGCGTGGGGCAAACCCGTTGAACGCGGTGGATTGCTTTCCAGAAAAGACTGCTCACTAAAACGCCATCGATACTCTCGCCAACCCTTTTGCCATTGACCTAAGCGCAGCAGGCTGCCGGAGCGTTTGAGGCGCAACTCTGGGTCCACAGGCGAAAGCCGAAGTGCGTGTTCAAAGCACTGCAGCGACAGCGCCGTATGACCCGATTTAAAATACAAGGTACCTAAGTTTTTTAACGCGAGCACTGAGTGCGGGTTTTGCTCTAGGGCTTGCTGATACGCTTTTAGTGCGGCCTCATCGCTACCGCTGTCCTGCAAGGCCACACCGAGGTTTTCATAGGCTTGCTGATAATCAGGCTTTAGACGTATCGCATTGCGATAGGCATCAATCGCCGCCTGGTCATTGCTAAGTCCCTGCAACACCACGCCGTGGTTAAAATGATACTGAGCAATCTTAGGGCTTAATTTAATCGCCTGCTCGATCAGCGCGCTGGCTTGAGCGGGATTATGTAAACTCTGTGCTACTAGAGCGAGTAAATGCAAGGAATCAGCATGGCCAGGAAACTCAGCCAACACTTTTTGATAGCCCTGCGCGGCGGCATTCAGCTGCCCCTGCTTATGATGATATAAGGCCTGCTGAAATAGGTTTTGAGCAGTCGCGGGCAAAACTTGCGACCCATCACTGCTAGGGCGTTTGAACGCCTGTGAGCGAACTTTCGCACCGCCGGTCTTACTTTTATTTTTGTTTTTCGCCACTCAACTTTCCCGTTTCGCAATTCAGAACGCACTACAATGACGACTATGTCATCGCGAATAATAGTGTTTAGCTGCGCCAAGGACTATTACGAATAACCCCTACCTCCCCATAACTACCTGCTTCACTCACGTAATTTGCGCACTTGGCACTGACGCGGAGTAAGCCCGGTTTCACGCTTAAATGCGCGGTTAAAGGCGCTCTGCTCCGAATAGCCAAGCAACAGCGCAATTTCACTCAAGCTCAATCTCGAATCAGCGAGATACTCCCGCGCTAACTGAACACGAAGCTGCGAGAGCAGCGCCTTAAAATTCAAACCCTGCTCATTCAAACGCCGAAACAAGGTGCGTTCTGACATATTTAACATTGCCGCCACATCGGCGGAGGTACTGCGACCGCTTTGCAGTGCCCTGAGCAATACACTTCTCAGGGCGCCGGCAAACCCTTCGCTATCGGGAAGAATCGCCAGCGATGCCTGCGCCTGTCGCTCCAATAAGCTACGCAAGCCTGGGTCGCTATTACTAATCGGCAAATTCAGATATTCGAGGGGAAAGTAAATGGCCGTCGCGGGCTGGGAAAAACCAGCTGCAACATTGAACACCTTGTCATAGTCCTCAGTCGTTTCTGGAGCGGGAAAAATAAAATCGACCTGCAGTGGCGACAGATCTGGCTTTGCTGTCATTTGACGGATAAAGGCCAGCAGCCCCGCCAGCAACACCTCATCAGAAAGCTGAGTAGAGGGGCCGTAATCGCTGGTCCAGCTCATCACCATGATGTCATTTTGGATGCTGACTTTGGCTTTCTCGCCGTCGTGAAGTAGGCGCTGATAACGCTGAAATGCGCCGAGCGCATCAGCCAAGGTATCACTGGCCAAAGTTAAATAGCCAAGCACGCCAAGATGCTTGGAACGCACGCACTGACCCAACGCTAAACCAATATTGCGATCGGGAAAACGGGCTTGAATTTTATCCAGCAGAGCCCACCACTGCGCAAAACTCATGCGACTACTAAGGCTGTAGCTCTGCAAATTTGTATATAGCTCACAATGCACATCGCCCTCCTGCTCTAAAAAATCTCTAAGCAGGCCGGCCAAATCACCGCTAAGCTGTAACTGTGCAAGCATCGATATTCTCTGAGGTGTCTTGGTCTTTGTTGCTACATCATCGTGATGATGGCGCTAAATGTCAAAAAAGTGTCTCGAATAGTCAATATACCTTGAGCTTAGCGCCCTAAGATAATAACTCTTATTGAACACTCGACGAGGTCTTCGCGTGCAAGATGTTCTTCATGCTCTATTTTTTGTCACTGCCTTCGGCGCGCTATTCCTCGCGGTTATCGCGGCAGAATTTGTCTATGTTCGCCGCAGCGGTAAAAGCGGTGTATACCACCCCCGCGAAACCGTCGCCAATCTGGCTGCTGGCTTCTCCTACAAAATAGTCGACGGCATCGCCGTCGCGCTATTCATCCAAGCCTTTTACCTATGGGTTTACCAATACGGCCTACAATGGAACCCCGCGGCCTCGGCAGTCAGCATATTGGCATTAATCGTCTTCATTGATTTTTGTTTTTATATCAATCACTACATGATGCACAAGGTACGCTGGTTCTGGAGCGGGCATATCACCCACCACTCATCTGAACACATGAATTTCTCTACCGCGCTGCGACAGAATTTCACCTTTGCCTTTTCAGGCAGCTGGGTATTGTGGTGGATTCCCGCCGCTCTCGTCGGTTTCGACAAAAATTGGGTGCTGCTGGCCATTGAGGGCAATCTAGTTTATCAATTCTTTCTGCACACCGAGCAAATACGCAAACTCGGCGTTCTCGAAAAGGTGATGAATACACCCTCGCACCATCGCGTTCATCACGGCAGCAACGCAGCGCAGATAGATCGCAACTTTGGCGGCATCTTTATTTTTTGGGATAAAATGTTCGGTACGTTTCGCAGCGAAGATGACGCCGGCGAGATTAAATATGGCGTTACTCGCATGCCAGAAAAGCCCTATAACCCACTCTACTTACAAATTCACGGCTGGGTAGAGATGGCGCAAGATGTGTGGCGACATAAAGATTTACGAATTATTTACAAACACCCGGAATGGGTAGATGAGCAATACGGTGATCAGCAAGCTGCACTTGCGAAATCACCGTTAATAGAAAAAATCTAGGTTTTTGCCGGCTCAGACCAAACGGCATACTCGTTGCCGTTAGGGTCGGCAAAATGAAAGCGGCGACCGCCGGGGAAATCATATATTTCTTTTAGTATTGTCCCACCGGAAAGTACAACCGTGTTGCGGGTTTCCTCAAGCGTTTCGCTATAAAAAACCACTAGTGCACTACCATTAGCGACGGTCGACGACAGCTCTGCGCGATAAAACCCGCCGTCTAGCACCCCATCGGAAAAGGCGGTGTAATCCGCACCATAATCGGTAAACGACCAGCCAAAGGCTTTCGTAAAAAACCCCTTAACAGCGTCAATATCTGCAGCGGGCAACTCAATATAATTAATTTTGCCATGAGCATTCATAAGCCCGCTCCCATTTAATTTAAAATCTCAAGTATTTCTAGCGTCGCTTGAACTAAACGTAATCGACGATCTTCAATCGTCACAATAACGTGTCCACGGTTATCAACCGGCACGACAACACGACCATGCGCATAGATATCCGGGTCTAAACGATAGCCAACCTGTAACTTCTTTTGCCAACCGGGTGGCAATTGGCGACCCTCATCAATCTTCTTCTGCAAACCTGGTGGCAGCTCCCCACCCGGAGGCTTGGCTAACACACCAACAGCTCCAAACAATAATACGAGCGCTAGCATTCCGATTGTTGTTTTCATCCTTCGCTCCCAATTCTGATTTTTTATCTATGGTTTCCACGTCAATATGACCGTTAGGAAGGCAGAAAGTGCTACCGATATTGATTTACACACATTATCGGCATATTTCATTGCCGTACACCCACTCCACCCGTAGTATTCCACCCCAATGTAAAAATTCACTATCACTCAAGCTATGCGCAAAAACGATAAGAAATTAGACAATGCCATACGTGTAAAACTCACCGAGGTTTGTGAACATGCACTTGATCATACCGATGGCTTCCTGTGGCTAACGCATACCGTTGATTACAAGAAATTCCCAAGTAGTCTGCTTGTTCGCTGTGTATTCACAGACGACTCGCTAGGGGCAGCCATCAAGGAGGCCCCACTTAGTTCTTTAATTAAGAATACCTTGGCTAGTGTCGGTATCGAAATACAAAAGCAGCAAATCTGTTATACGCCGGAAAATATTCACTAGCAATGACGCCTCTTAGACATTGCCAAGCCCGCTTCTGTGACCAGCAAATCAATCATGGCAGCAACAGCAAATAACACCGATAATATGAATTCAATAATAATGAGGAAATACTATGTTAGAACACTCACCCATATTCACCCCAGTCGTTGTTCTTATTCTATGGACGTTTGTGATGTTATTTTGGATGGCGCTGGTGCGCTTACCGATGATCGCAAAGCTAAAATTAAAACCCGAAGCCGGTGAACGCACTAGCGAACTTGCGCTACAGTTGCCACCCAAAACACAGTGGAAGGCAGATAACTACAACCACCTAGTAGAGCAACCAACATTATTTTACGCCACGGCATTTTTGCTCGCCTTCATTGGCGGCGGCGACGGCCTAAACCTTAGCCTAGCGTGGCTTTACGTCGGTGGCCGCATCGTACACAGTCTAGTACATGCAACCATTAACAAAGTGATGTTGCGCTTTACAATATTTTTATTGACGTCTATCGCCTTGCTTATCATGGCTATTAACGCTGCAATGATTTTACTGAATTAAACTATCTTCACTGCGCGGACATTCTCGCTGTGTTACGACAATATCCGCGCATACACCCGTCTACAATGCTTCTGTGATCATGCCATTGCCAATACGAACCACCCGATGCGGCTGAAATTGAGGCCCATTCAACTTCTCAATTTTACCGCCATTATGTAAGAACTCATCAATCTGTCGAGCAATTTCAGCACTCGCATGCTGTTGATGTAAGTTAGAGAAGGTACCGTGTTGCTTAATATAGCGATCCATATCACAACCCTTTTTGCTCATCTACATGTATTGGAAACCAATAATCGATTGCCAAAGCCCTAGCGCTCTTCAGCAAGACGAATGCTATACCCAGCAGATGACAAAATTAGGATGATTTTATGACAAAACACTAACATAGAAATAAAAAAAGGCCGCTTTCGCGGCCTTTGTAAACAACGATAACGAATTACACCGCTGGCATTTCGTCCGCCATTTCTCGCAGCTTATTCTTAGCCACTTTCTCTAAAGTTGCACGTGGGAACTCGTCCACAAAATACACCGCACGGGGTACTTTAAAGTCGGCAAGATTGGCTTTGCAATGATCGATAATCGCCTGACCAAAAGCCGCTTCGTCCTCCGGCGCTCCCCAACCTTTAATGACAAATGCAACCGGCACCATGTCTAACATCTCATGGGATTTCGCGACAATTGCCACTTCACCTACGCCGCCACCTGGCACTTGCATACATACTTCTTCAACCTGGCGGGCTGAAACGTTTTCCCCCCCCACTTTGAGCGCGTCCTTATCGCGATCAGTGAAAAAGAAATTCCCTTCATCACCGACGCTGACCATGTCGCCAGTTTTGAACCAGCCGTTGGGTGTAAACGATTTGGCCATGGCCTCCTCGTTTTTGTAGTACTCAAGGAAGATATTCACGCCGCGTGTGCCCTGCACCCACAACTCGCCAATCTCGCCTTTTTTACACATGGCGCCGGTTTCAGGGTTCACCACCGCCAAATGGTAACCCGGCGTGGGTTTGCCGATAGAGCCCTGCGGCCAATCGCTCACAAAATCAGAACGGGTAGCGTGGGTGACGGTTTCAGTCATACCCCAGCTTGCAAAGGGTTTGGCCTTGAGCCAGCCTTCAATTTCTTTCCAAATAATACCCATCGGCATCACTTTTAAGCTGTGCTTTTCAGGCACCGCTTGCATACCAATCGCCTTAAACACAAAGGGAATCATTGAGCAGTGACTGACCTGATGCTTCTCAATAATTTCCCAGAATCGGCTAGCGGAAAACTTAGGCAGCAATACCGCCGTCGCGCCGACACCAAGAGAGCCCCAGAACGCCCAGCTTTGACAGTTGACGTGGAAGAAAGGTAAAAACCCGAGATAAACGCTGTCGGTATTCATGCCCATACTTTGCGAGCCCATATTGCCAGACCACAGAGCATTGGCATGGGTATGAACAACGGCTTTAGGCAGCGACGTGGTGCCCGAGGTAAACATAATACCCGCTGGCAACATCGGTTCTGCCGGGCGCGCAGGCAACGATTCAGCGTCGCCGTATAAACTGCTAAACGCATCGGCACCGTTTTTAGATTCTTCGGCAACTTCACCGGAGTTGTCATCCGTCACCACAATCCACTTTAAGCCGGTAGCGCTTTTACGCACTTCCTCTAAAAACTTGGGCTGGGTAATGGCGCCAACCGCTTCGGTATGACGCGCGAAGTATTCAATTTCGCCGCCCACGCTGCGAGTATTGGTGGTCACACCCACCGCGCCGATCTTGGCACACGCATACCAAGCTAATACCATTTCTGGGCAGTTTTCTGCGTGGATCATCACCTTGTCGTGTTTGCGCACACCTTTGGCGTATAAGCCCGCCGCGATCTTTCCGGTCTCTTCGTCAAAGGCCTGGTAGGTCCAGCTGCGATCTTCAGCAGAGCGCGGCTCCCAAATCATAAATGGGTGATCGGGTTTTACACGCGCCCAATGACGCAGGCGCTGGGGAATGTCCTGATCTGCAAAATCGAATTCGGCGGCAGCGACCGCGATATCCAAATCCATGCTCATAGCCTTTCCTCTGATTCTCATTATGGTTTTTGAAAGCATGCCGCCTTACGCTATCTGCATTGCGGGCAGCATTACCATTTAGGCATTTGATAATAGCCAAGCTGCCCAGCACCCTCTATGACATTTCCACTCATTCGTGATGATAATGAGTGTTTCGGTCAGTCCTAGCCCCAGCGGCTAAAGCGCCTTTATGCACAGTTAGATTCTGTTAGAATACCGCGCTGACACAATGGCAGCTGCCTTGATACATTCCCCTTTAAAGAAGCCGACACCACCTTATGACAGCGCTATCCCCCACTTTACAACTTGCCTGCGAACTCATCGAACGCCCCTCAGTCACCCCTGCTGACGCTGATTGTCAGGCAATTATGATGGCACGCCTAGAGAAAATTGGCTTTCAGTGCCAGTCACTGCGCTTTGGCGACGTCGATAATTTCTGGGCTGTCCACGGCAGCAGCGGTCCCATATTTTGCTTTGCTGGCCATACCGATGTAGTGCCAACGGGGCCCGCCGCCAAATGGCAAACCCAGCCCTTTGAAGCGGTCATTCAAGACGGCATGCTGCGCGGTCGCGGCGCTGCCGATATGAAGGGCAGCCTGGCCGCCATGATTACCGCCTGCGAAAACTTTGTCGCCGCCCACCCCGATCACAGCGGCCGCATCGCCTTTTTAATTACCAGCGATGAAGAGGGTCCAGCGATCAACGGCACCGTCAAAGTCGTGGAATGGTTGGAACAGCAGAACGAAAAAATCACCTGGTGTTTGGTTGGCGAGCCCTCTTCGACCGATAGCGTGGGCGATGTCATTAAAAATGGCCGTCGCGGCTCCCTTGGCGCGGTGATGACAGTGCGCGGTGTACAGGGCCATGTCGCCTACCCTCATTTAGCGAAAAACCCTATTCACTTAGCCGCCCCTGCGCTCGCCGCCCTTGCCGATGAAATATGGGATGAAGGCAATGATTTCTTCCCCGCCACATCCTTCCAAATTTCGAATATCAACGGTGGCACCGGCGCAACGAATGTCATCCCTGGTGAGCTAGAGGTGGTATTTAACTTCCGCTTTTCTACCGAATTAACTGCGGATATTTTAAAAACTCGCACCCTGGCGCTACTCGATCAATACGGTTTAGATTACAGTATCGACTGGAATTTAAGCGGCCAACCTTTCCTGACATCCGAGGGCCCACTGGTTGAAGCAGCGCAAGTTGCGATCAAGGCCGTCACTGGCGCCGACACCATTTTGTCTACCGCTGGCGGCACCTCCGATGGTCGCTTTATTGCACCTACCGGCGCCCAGGTTGTGGAACTTGGCCCCGTTAACGCCACCATTCACAAAGTGGATGAATGCGTTAACGCAGAGGATTTAGATAAGCTGTCGCTGATGTACGAAGGTATGTTGAAAGAGCTGTTAGCGAAGTAATGTCGACATTCTTATTTAGCGAAGGCTTTTAAAGGATAGATGTCAAAGCGCACCGCTTTTCCGGCAATGGATAACTGCGGCTTCCGCTCTGCCAAATACGGTGCTTTTGGCGGGCGCTTGACCACCACTCGGTGACGGGCGCGCTGCAGAGCCAAATCCAGCAGCGCATCGCTGTCCTCGTCCAGGCCGACCAGCGAATGAAACAAACGCATTTCTTTTTTCACCAGCGCGGATTTGCCAGACACCGGAAACATAGGGTCTAAATACACCACGTCGGGACAGTCGTCCTCAGCCAACGCCGCCAAATAATCCGTCGCGCTACCTTGATGCAATCCCATTCGGCTCGCAATCTCGACACAATCATCGGCCTTTTCAGCGCGGCGCAAGCCATCCGCCAATAGTGCCGCTACCACCGGCATGCGTTCACACATGGTCACCGTGCAGCCGTGGCTCGCCATTAAAAAGCTGTCGCGCCCCAAGCCTGCTGTCGCGTCAAGCACACTGGCACGGTTGCGGCTGCCTCCCACGGCTTTTATCAATAATTCTTTTCCTGGGTGGCGGTTGCGCAAAGCCAATTCAAAATCGACGGCGACCGGGTGTTCTCTATTGACTGGTGATAGACCAACAACCAAGCGGTCGGCGTCGTAAAACACATACACCTGATCCGCGTTTTCGCTCCAGTCATCGACCATACGCAGGCCGAGCTCCTGCGCTAAATCGGCGCTGGTGCTGGCGGTATTCAAAACGAGCGGCGTTGAGGGTGCGGTCACGAAAAGTCTGTCGGCAATGGGCGAAGGCGTGATGTTAGGATATTTAGCGCGACGCGAACAGCCTTCGACATGGTTTCTCGCAAAGATAGCAGGCGCAGATAATGTCTATACCAGCTATAATTCACGCCATATCACTACAACGGCAGCACCATGAAATTATTGATTCGCAATTTAAACCGCACCACCACCGAAGCAGAGCTTTTAGACCTGTTTGAAGAATATGGCAGTGTGCAATCCTTAAACTTAGTCAGAGACGAGGACGCGAACCTGTCCAAGGGTTTTGGCTTTGTGAATATGCCCAAAGCAGGTGAAGCCAAGGTGGCCATGCAAAACCTGAACGGCAAAATTATTGCCGGCTTTAAAATTCGCGTTAAAAAGGCTGAACCTGCGGTTGCCGCAACGGATAGCGACGATGTAGAAGCCATCGACGAAGACAGCGATGAAGTCTAAAGACCCCACGCCATCCTCCCCCGGCTCAAAAGATCCATTGCACGGACTGACCTTAGAGATGGTGTTAACACGCCTAGAGGCCAAGTTCGGCTGGGAGGAATTGGGCCGTCGCATCAAAATAAAGTGCTTTACCGACGACCCGAGCATAGCCTCAAGTCTAAAATTCTTGCGGCGCACACCGTGGGCAAGACAAAAAGTTGAGGCGCTGTATATTCGCAGTCAGCGCCCCGCGCAAAAGTCATAAGCCGTTAAGCACTAAGGGCTGCAGTCGCCGCTACCAAGCTCAAGGTCACCGGCACACCGTTTAATACCGCATTGCCAGACAATTCATCAATCTGCATTTCATCGGTCAAGTCATTGACGCTGACACCGGCGTGATCCTGCGCCGTTTGCCACTGGGTACCGCTGAGATTGTGCCCCCAGCCGTGGGGAATACTAATTACCCCCAGCATCATTTCATCACTGATATGCGCCGCCAACTCCACACTGCCAACCCGCGACGTCACCCTGACTAAATCACCGTCGGCAATTGCCAGCCGCTGTGCATCGAGGGGGTTTATCAAAGCCGTACAGCGATCCTTGCCTTTTACCAAGCGGTGACTATTGTGCAACCAGGAGTTATTACTGCGCACATCGCGACGACCAATCAACAAGAGCTGGTCTGGCGCGGTACTACTATTAAAGAATTTAGCTTCCACCCGCGCCACATCGTTTAGAAAGAACTCAGCTTCGAGATGGATTTTACGATCGCGATGAAACAGCGCCCCTGGCAATGCCGGCTTAAGCGCACCAAGATCGATACCGTGAGGCGATTTTTTCAATTTAGCCAAGGACAAACCTTTAAACAGGTTTAAGCCTCCGCCATAGGGGCCCTGTCGCAACAACAAGGCGAGTAAACCCGATGGTCCAGCACGTCTCAGCAGTTGCCGTCCGAGCTTGTCTTTAAGCCCCCTTGCGGGCTGAAGACGATCTCGCAAGCCCAACAAAATTTCCCAATCATGCCTCGCATTCGCTTTCCGAGGGAAAAGTGCTTCGGCATAACGCGCATTGTTTCGCACCGCCAGAACATTAAAAATCACATCGTAATGCTCCCGCTCCAAGGGACTCACCGGCGGCAAGATAAAATCGGCGTGACGGCTGCTTTCATTGATATAAAAGTCGATCGCGACCAGCAAATCCAGGCCTTTAAAGGCGCGATCAAGCTGCTCACCATTAGGTGTCGACAGCACCGGATTGCCCGCCATTAACAACATACCCTTAATCTGGCCAGCACCTGGGGTGGTAATCTCCTCGGCCAAGGTCGCCACCGGCAACTCGCCATTAAACTCCGGCAGACCCCGCACACGGCTGTGAAAGCGCCCCATATTGCCACGGCCACTTTGCGCGAGAATATCGACTGCAGGCTTGGCAAACATTAAGCCGCCCACGCTATCCAGTCGACCCGTGAGAATATTGAATAACATGATGAGGTACTGACTGAGGGTGCCAAACTCCTGCACCGAGACACCGAGGCGTCCGTACATCACCGGCGCTTTGGCCGCGCAAAAATCACGGACCAAGCTGCGAATCAAATCGGCAGACATACCCGTCAACGGCGCAACTCTCTCAGGGGTGTACTCGCTGAAAGAATCTGCCAAGCTCATTGGGCCTTGATCTAGATGCTTGGCTAAATTCCCGGTGCTAACAAGGCCCTCTGCAAACAGCACATGCAGCATTGCCAGCAAGACCAACACGTCAGTTCCGGGCCGCACAAAATGATGAGCGTCCGCCATGTCGGCGGTCAATGTGCGCCGCGGATCTACCACCACCACTTTGCCACGCTTGCGCACATCTTTAAGCCGCTGCTTAACATCGGCCACACTCATGATGCTGCCATTGGACGCCAGGGGGTTGGCGCCAAACATTAAAAAATAATCGCTGTTATCGATATCTGGCACCGGAATTCGCAGCTGATGACCAAATAACTTCCACGACACTATATGGTGTGGCAGTTGATCTACCGAAGTGGCAGAAAACTTGTTCCTGGTTTTTAAAGCTCGCAACATCCCGCCGCTCATTAATAACGATCCGGTGTTGTGAACATTGGGATTGCCGAGATACACACCCAGTGCGTCGTTACCGTGCTCAGCTTGCAAAGACGTAATGCGCGCCGTGACTTTGTCTAACGCCTGCTCCCAGGATAGCTCGCGCCACTGGCCATTTACCTTCTCCATGGGCGCTCGAATACGATCGGGGTCTTCGTACAAATCCTTTAATGCAAGTGCTTTTGGGCAGATATGGCCTCGGCTAAACGAGTCTTGCGGATCACCTTTTATACTGGTGATCGCATTATCTTCCAGGGTAATTTCGATACCGCACATGGCCTCACATAAATTACAGGTGCGGAAATGTTTAGTTGTAGATCCCACAGCATCACCTTTATCTGACATCGGTCTTATTATTTGGCACGCTGAATCCGCGCGCAAAGTAGCTCGATGTTATCAGCGAATACACCTAATTAGCTAATTTCAATAAAATTTGCCTGTTTCCACTACGACGCATCGCTAATAACACCCCGGAAGATGCTAAGCTGGCGACATATAGATCACATTAATCTCCCCGCGAAAATCATCCACCTTTACGCGAATATTTACGGGCAAACTGATATATGTCTATGCAGATAAGACCTTAGGCATAAAATTTGCTACAAAAAAACCATAGGAACGACAAGAAGTAGGTGATATGAAACACACTATGACTGAAGACGAGGATGTCCTCCACGCGTTGTTTGAAGCGTGCAAAAGTCTAGGCATTGACCTCAAGGACGCTGCGAGTAAATCTGGCTTACCTGCCAAATTACTGACATTGCCCAATCATTTTGTGTCCAGCCATTTATTTAACTACCTGCTTGAAAATATCGCCAAAACATACCACTGCCAAGACTTTGCTCTCCATCTTGCGAACAAGCTTCAAACCCCGGAGCTGGGCCTACCTACCACGGTAATGTCACTAAGCTCAGATTTTAAAACTGGCTTGGAGCACGCCAGTCAATACAGTGCCTATTACCAAGACACCGGATATTGGCGGCACCAAATCTGCAATGAGCAGGTCACCCTTATCAAGTCAGCCAATACTCTCAGCAGCACATATTACCGACAGAGAAATTTACTCGGCACCGCACAGATGTTTTTGCTGCTCAACACCCTGTCCAGTCACCTCTGGCAACCAAAGAAAGTCTGCTTTAGCTTTTCCGATCCCGGCGCCAAATTTTCCGATACCTTCCATGAGTTCTTTAATTGCGAACTTATTTTTGATCAGCCCAATGACAGCATTTCTTTTCCAGCGGAGTACTTAGAGTTCAATATTAGCGGCAGTGACCCAGCGCTATTGCGCAGCATGGAGGTACACATAAGAGGCCTACAAGAAGAATTACTCCACGACCGGGATATCGTGGAACGCGCCCGCTTGATGATCGATGAACGACTGCGGTTTGCCCATTGCTCCGAGGACGAGTTGGCTTTCTACCTGAAGCTATCGACCGCAGACTTGCAGCGTGAATTTGCCAAAGCCAAAACCGACTTTACTGCATTACTGGAACAGCAGATCAGTGCCAGAGCAGTCTTTTATACCCAGCGCTGCCATGTACCGATGGATATCGTTCTCACATCGCTAATGCCATACGATGAAGACCGGCTATACGACTTACTCAAGGAAAGAGAAAAGGAACCCACTGAACCAACCCTGAGACAGGACGATATTATAAAAGGTGGTATCAGCAAGCCGCCATTGAGCAACTAAGCAACAAAGAATTACCCTGAAGATGCAAAAAAGCCGGAGCGATTAACTCCGGCTTTTTTATTTACACGATCGATGATGCCTTAGCAATTAAGCCTTGGCATCCTCAATTTGATAGTAGTCCATCAAAATCTTAGCGACTTCAGGGCGCGAGAACTCTGGTGGTGGCGCAATGCCAGCACCCAGCATTTCACGCACTTTAGTGCCTGACAGCAATACGAAGTCTTCTTTGCTGTGATCTGGCGCGTCGCGCATCATCACAACCTTGTCGAGTTTCTTCGAGTATGCGGTGTGGTCTGCACGGTAAATTTCGATATCCATTGCGCCTGCTGGCACTTTTTCGTCGAAAATCGTTTGCGCATCAAAACCGCCGTAGTAATCGCCCACACCGGCGTGATCACGACCAACAATCAGATGAGTACAGCCACAGTTCTGACGGAACAGCGCGTGCAATACCGCTTCGCGAGGACCAGCGTAAAGCATATCGAAGCCGTAACCAGTGATCATCACTGTGTTTTTAGGGAAGTAAACGTCAACCATTTTACGGATAGACGCGTCGCGGACGTGAGCCGGAATATCGCCTGGCTTCAATTGACCCAACAGCATGTGAATCAAAATACCGTCGGTGCCAAGATCTTCCATTGCCATGCGGCAAAGTTCTTCGTGGGCACGGTGCATTGGGTTGCGAGTTTGGAAGGCAACCACTTTTTCCCAGCCGCGCTCGGCAATTTCATTGCGAATTTCAACGGCGGTGCGGAAAGTATCCGGGAAGTCAGCCTGGAAGTAAGAGAAGTTCAACACTTGAATCGGACCAGACAACATGGTGTTGCCCTGAGCCTTAAAGGTTTGTACGCCTGGGTGCTTGTCATCCAATGTGCCGAAAATGTTCTCAGCCATAAAGTCGATTTGCTCTGCGCTAACAGTTTCAACCGCTTCCACATCCATGATCGCCAGAACAGGATTGCCTTCAACATTGGGGTCGCGCAGTGCAATGCGCTGACCGGCAGTGATGCCCTGCGCATCTTTAGTCAGGTTAACGATAGGCACGGGCCAGAATAAACCGTCAGTAGTGCAAAGGTCTTTGGCTACCGCCAAAGAATCGGCCAGGTTCATATAGCCTTTTAAGGGGGTGAAGTAACCCGCACCCAGCATAACGGCGTTAGCCGCAGCGGCAGAACTCACTAGCAGCGATGGCAGTGTTTCTGCTTCGGCATTCAGCGCGTGGTGTTTTTCAGTGTCGTATACGAATAATGGGCTAAGCTCGTCGGCGCCATGTGGTTTGATCATTTTGTCACTCCGTTAGTTAGAAAGTCCGACGTCGGGTGTCTGACGTCGGACGAAAACATAAATGCAACTCGGGCGTCAGACATCTGACACCCGTCACGCTTTAAATAATTCCGCGCTCGGTCATCATCGCCAGCAGAATTTCCACCTCTTCTTCCAGGCTCTGCTCGTGACTATTCAATACCAGTTCCGCTTTTAGCGGCGCTTCGTAGGGGTCAGAAATACCGGTGAAGTTTTTAATCTCGCCAGCACGGGCTTTTTTGTACAAGCCTTTAGGGTCGCGCTGTTCTGCCACATCGAGTGGTACGTCGACAAACACTTCAAGGAAATCCATGTCGCCCGCGTCGTGCAGCTCACGAACGATGTCGCGGTCAGCGCGGTATGGGCTGACAAAGCTCGACAACACAATCACACCGGTGTCGACAAACAATTTAGAGATTTCACCGATACGACGGATGTTTTCAGTGCGGTCTTCGGCGCTAAATCCTAGGTTTTTGTTGATACCCAAGCGAATGTTATCGCCGTCCAGACGGTAGCAGAGATGACCTTTTTCCATCAGCGCCTTTTCTAATGCAACTGCAACGGTGCTTTTACCACTGCCAGACAGACCGGTGAACCACAGAGTTGCACCTTTTTGCTTGAGCAGCTTGTTGCGGTCTTCACGGCTTACTTCGCCGTCATGCCAGTATACATTCGTTGCTTTTACGTCAGTCATTCACTTATCTCCACGGGAACGAGTTAAATCACATTCTTTCACTGCTAGCAGCCCAAAGCGGCCCTGCGCAATAACAGGCCGCCATACTAAAAGCATTTTTATCACAAGTAAAACGGGATATTATTATAGTCAGTATCGATTTTATCGATACTGACAGCATATTCGCTTACACTGTACAACACGTTTAAATAGCGGAGAAACCGCGCTATGAACTTCAGCATTCGACAGCTAGAGATCTTTCTGTCTGTCGCCAAACACCAGAGTGTGTCCAAGGCGGCAGACCAGCTATGCCTGTCCCAGTCCGCCGCGAGCGCCTCATTGCAAAATTTGGAAAAGTCCTACGGCGTGAGCCTGTTTGATCGCCAGGGCAACAAAATCAAACTCAATGCCATCGGCCACACCCTGCGCAAAGAGGCGGAGACCTTATTCGCCCACTGCCAACAATTCGACGACGCCTTAAAGCGCCATGCCGATATCGGCCACCTGCGGGTCGGCGCCAGCTTTACCATTGGCAACCATCTAGTGGTGCGCTACCTAGCGGACTATTTAGAAAACTACCCCGACGCCGACGTGCAGTTTGAAACCGCAAACACCCCTGACATCGTCGCTAAAGTCCTTAACTATGAAGTCGATGTTGGCATGATTGAACGCGAGGTTCAGCACCGCGAACTAGAGCTAATACCCTGGAAAGAAGACGAACTCGTGGTCTTTTGCAGCGCCTCGCACCCGCTCGCCCAAAAAGGCGTTCTCAAAGATAAGGATATTAAAGAAGCGAGATGGATCTTGCGGGAACCGGATTCCGGTGCGCGCTTCACCTTCGACCGCGCACTTGCAGGGCTGTTGCCCGACATCGAAATTTACCGTGAATTCAAACACAATGAGGCGATTAAGAGCGCGGTGGAGTCAGGCTTGGGGATCGGCTGTTTATCTAAGGTGGTGTTGCAAAACGACTTTCGCAACGGTGACCTGGTGCCACTTACCTTGGCAAATCGGGATATGACACGAACCTTCTACTTCGCCCTACCCAAACAGCGGCACAAAAAAGCCGCCGTTGAATTTTGGGTAGAGCTTTGTAGAAAAATGCGTTAATGAAACTTCCAACTTGCCTAAACTCCGCTTTAAGTGCTTACGAAACGATAACACTACGGACTCACTCAACTGAGCCGATAAGTTCAAATTGAGCCCCATATTGAAAATGACGGCAAAACCGATGAGTAAAGGCGTCATTTATATTGTTTGACCTACATTTGCACTTTACTATAGTTGAATCTACACAAGCACGGTGCAAATATGATC
The DNA here is from genome assembly GCF_019312595.1 of Zhongshania aquimaris. Lineage (GTDB taxonomy): Bacteria > Pseudomonadota > Gammaproteobacteria > Pseudomonadales > Spongiibacteraceae > Spongiibacter > Spongiibacter aquimaris. The sequence continues at coordinate 715,912 of NZ_JAHWDQ010000001.1, forward strand.
AGATTTCGCCTGAAAGAGCTAATAGCGGAAAAGGAATTTCAAGAAAGTCGACGTATTACTTTAGAGGAAGTAGCCAAATCGACGGGAATTCACCGAACTACCCTTTCAAAGGTTTCTAATCAAAAAGGCTATAACACTACAACAGAAGTGCTCGACAAATTGTGCGAATTCTTTGGCGTAGAACTTGGGGGCCTCGCAGAGCACATCAAGGAAGACAGCGAGAGCGGAGCTGCTCATGATTGATAAAACCTCAAATAGCGGCATTCCATGTAAAGAGCAATACACCAAGCATCAAGCCCAGTATTTCGCATGGCAACTCACCCGCCGCCTCGATAGTGAAAACGAGGATAAGCTAACGGGCGCCATTATGGATGCCCAAATCGACCTAAACCCCCATCAGGTTGATGCAGCGCTATTTGCCTTCAGAAACCCACTATCTAATGGCGTAATATTGGCCGATGAAGTTGGCTTAGGTAAAACCATTGAAGCAGGACTTGTTATCGCCCAAAAATGGGCGGAAAGACGCCGCCGTATCCTTATTATTGTGCCAGCCAACCTCCGCAAGCAGTGGCATCAAGAGCTTCAAGAAAAATTTGGTGTTGAGGCTACTATTCTTGATGGCGACAGTTACAAAAAAGCAAAAAAAGACGGTCGAAAAAATCCTTTCGACATGCAAGAAGGCGTTGTCATTTGCTCATATCAATTCGCCAAAGCTAAAGCAGACGATATTCAAATGATACCGCAATGGGATCTAGCGGTAATTGACGAAGCGCACCGCCTAAGAAACGTTTACAAAAAAGGCAACAAAATAGCTAAAGCCATTGCTGAAGCAATCGGCAATACCTATAAAGTGATGTTGACGGCGACACCACTACAAAATTCCTTACTTGAATTGTATGGAATGGTGAGCATCATTGATGAAAAAATATTTGGCGATCTCGACAGCTTCCGCATTAAATACGGGCGAATTAATGACGCAACCTCGTTTAGTGAATTGAGGCAACGTATCAAGCCCGTTTGCAAGCGTACATTACGAAAAGATGTGGAAGCTTACGTCAAGTACACTAAGCGTATTGCTATGGTAGAGGAATTTACGCCATCAGCGAACGAACAGTTACTTTACAAAAGGGTATCTAATTACTTACGCCGCCCTAATCTAAACGCCCTGCCCGATGGTCAACGTCAGTTGATCTCGATGGTGATGTGGAAGTTGTTGGCCTCATCGTCATTCGCAATCGCTGGCGCTTTAGACACCATTAGAAAAAGACTGCTTGAAGGACTTACCGACCAGTCATTAACAAAAGCATTTGAAGCCGAATATGAGGCATTTGTTGAAACTAGAGAGGAATGGGATGACGACGACCAATACTCTACTCCTCTCGCTGATAGGCAATCTGTCCTGGACGAAATAGAAGAACTCGGTGCGTACATTAAACTCGCGGAAAGTATTAGTGATAATGCCAAGGGCGAGAAACTCTTAGACGCATTAAAAATTGCATTCCAAAAACTTAGCGAAATTGGTGCAAAAGAAAAAGCGATCATTTTTACAGAATCGAGAAAAACCCAAGATTACTTGCTAAGAACTCTAAAAAAGAGCCAGTACAAAGACGGCATTGTTCTATTTAACGGAACAAATAATGATGCCCAAGCAAAGGAAATATATAAAGCCTGGATAACTAAACATGCAGAAAGTGACAAGATAACAGGCTCAAAAACCTCCGATACACGCGCTGCGTTAGTCGAGTATTTTTGTGATCAGGGAAAAATCATGATTGCAACGGAGGCGGCGGCAGAAGGCGTAAACCTCCAATTTTGCTCGCTCGTCATTAACTATGACTTACCGTGGAATCCCCAGCGAATCGAACAGCGAATAGGTCGATGCCATCGGTACGGTCAGAAACATGATGTTGTCGTATTAAATTTCATTGACTCGACTAATGAAGCTGACAAACGTGTTCACGAGTTATTAAGGCTGAAATTCAACATTTTTGATGGCGTATTTGGTGCATCGGACGAAGTGCTTGGCGCTATTGAAAATGGTGTTGACTTCGAACGAAGAATTAAAAACATCTATGACAACTATCGCGAGGCTCATGATATTCAACGAGAGTTTGATAAGCTTCAAGAGGATCTAGCCCACGAAATTAACCTACAAATGGTTAACACTCGGGAAAAGCTGTTTGAACATTTTGATGAAGATGTACTTCAAAATATTAAAGTGGATACCAATAGATCGCTTGATAAGTACGAACGGATGCTACTTGCATTAACTAGAAGCGAATTAGATGGTCACATAGGCGATATTGAAGGTGGCTTTGTAGTTAACACACTTCCTCCACAAGCGCCAAAGGATATTCCAACGGGTGAATATGAATTGCCGCGCAGGAAGGGAGATTGTCACCTATATCGTTTAAAGCACCCCTTAGCCCAATGGGCGATTGAAAAGGCTAAATCGCATCAGTTAGAGCAATCTCACTTGGTATTTTGCGCGAACGCCAAAGATACCAAAGTCTCTGTGGTTCAAGAGCTTCGAGGGCAGTCGGGCCAGCTTAAAGCCACAAAACTTACAGTAGAGTCAATGAAACGAGCGGAAGACTATATCGTGCTCACAGGCTTCAATGATGCCGCCAAAAGTGAAGCGATGAGCCAAGAAGTTCTTGAAAAACTTATGGCGTTTCCAATTTCTAACATCCATAGCGCATCATTTGTAGAGTCCCCGCATTTACAAGATCAACTGTCGCGTAGAAAAACAGAGATACTGGGGGAAATTACCAATCGAAACCTGCAGTATTTCGAAGCAGAAGTTGAAAAGCTAGAAGCTTGGTCAGATGACCTTAAGGTGGTTTTGGAGCAGGATATTAAAGAAACCGACCGTGAGATCCGTGAGGTTCGCAGAACAGCGAAAGTCGCTCCAGACCTTAACGAAAAGCTCCATTGGCAAAAACGTTTAAAAGATTTGGAGCGACTACGAAACAAAAAGCGCAGAGACTTATTTGATAAGCAAGATGAGGTTGATGATAGGCGTGAAGAATTAATCACGGTGTTAGAAGAAAAAATGAATCAAAAAATCGAAGAACATCATTTGTTTACCATTACCTGGGAGGTTATTTAATGGCTAAAAAAGGAGTTCAGCCATTAGAGTTAATGCAGTTGTGCGAATTGCTTCATTCGAAGTTTGATAGGCTCATAGAGGGTACAGGCTCTGGAGATACTGCGAAGGAACGTAATTTTTTCTCTAGGGCATTGGCTGCTTATTATTTGGTTTCTGAGGTTGGTGCTTCCATTGAGGATGCGGTGACAGCCTCTATTGATGGCGGAGATGATCATGGAGTTGATTCAGTTTATGTGGATGCCACCGAAACTATTTGGTTAATTCAATCAAAATATATTGATCGAGGTGTCGGCGAGCCGGCGCTTGGTGATGTGAATAAATTCGAAAATGGTGTTCGAGACTTATTGCGTAAGCAATACGGCCGTTTCAATCAACACTTACAAGCAAAAATACCACTCATCGATCGCGCATTAGATTCTGGCGTGTGCCAAGTAAAAGCCGTTTTGGTGTATACCGGTAGCGCATTGTCGGATGATAGACGGCGAATGATGGGGGATCTTGTAAGCGCCTTCACCTCTCCAGCCAGAAGAAATTTTCTTCGTTTTGTCAATGCTGGATTAGAGTCTTTCCACCAGTACCATTTAAGTGAAACGCTAGCGGCTCCGATCTCGCTGGATATTGAGCTAGAGCAGTTTGGCTTTTTAACCGAGCCTTACCCCTGTTACTACGGTGGGCTAGATGCAGACCAAATTAAAGCCTTTAAAACGCTGCACGGTGACCACCTATTCAACGCAAACATACGTCAATTTAAGGGCAATACAGCGGTTAACATCGATATAGTTAGTACCTTAACGAACACGCCTGAAAACTTCTTTTACTTCAATAATGGCGTAACGTTGCTTTGCGATGAAATACAGCAAATATCAGCTCATGATGAAACCAATCGACTAGGCAAATTTCGCTTACAAGGCGTGTCAGTCATTAATGGCGCTCAAACGGTTAGTTGCATTGCCGATGCCCTTGGTGAGGATCAAAAGCAATCAACAGCTAAGGTTATGGCAACAATCATTAGCTTAGAAAATGCTCCCGACCGCTTTGGTGAATCTGTGACACAGTTTAGAAATAATCAAAATGCAGTTTCTGATGTGGACTTTGCAGCTTTGGATGAAAACCAGCAACAATGGGCAAAAACGCTAGCCAATAGCGGAATAAATTATCGCTACAAAGGTGGTTTGCAGGATGACGAAACATTTAATTTAGAGTTCGCAGCGCGGGCATTGGCTTGCTCATACTCTACTGATGAGTCATTACACCTTGTAGCTTTGGCAAAAAAAGACAGCAAGAAGTTGTTTTCACGCACAAAAACCGCTGAAAACGAATCAACCTACAAGTCCATTTTCCCTGACACATTAGAGGCTCGAGTCTTGTGGCGAGTCGTTCAAATTTGCCAGGAAGTAATCTCGGTGATTACGCGTGAAGTAAAGAGTGCGCAAGGCACAGATAAGGAAATTATTTCTCATTCTCGTTGGATGGTCTGTTATTTGGTGATGTGTCGGAAATTCGACTTAAAACTTGAGCAAGAAGTTGCTTTGACCTTGGTTCAAAAAAACCTGGTTGGAATTGAGGCGCAAAACATTGTTTATCGAGTTATCACGGAATTTAACAAGAAAGCTTTTGATAAGTCTCCGAAATCAGTATTTGAAAACCAAAACGATTTACAAACATTAAAAGGCCCTGTAATGGCCGCATTGGCCAACACATAGGGGTATTTAAAACATGAGCAGTAAAAACAAAACTAAATTAGAACTTATTTGGATCGGTAAAGATAAACGACCGAAACTAGAGCCTAGGATTTTGTTGGAAGACCCGTCGAAGTCCTACCATGCAAGCCACAAAGTTTCTGAAAACGATATCTTTGATAATAAGCTGATTTTTGGGGATAACTTGCTGGCGCTTAAGGCTTTGGAGCAAGACTACGCTGGAAAAGTTAAATGTGTATTTATTGATCCTCCTTATAATACTGGTAGTGCATTTACGCATTATGAAGATGGGATGGAGCATTCAATTTGGCTATCTCTAATGAAAGACCGGTTAGAGATTCTCCATAGCCTGATGTCAAAAGATGGTTCGATTTGGATTTCAATTGATGATAACGAGGCGCATTACCTTAAAGTGCTTTGCGATGAGGTTTTTGGAAGAAATAATTTTGTTGCATCTGTAATATGGCGCAAAAACTATGCACCCAAGTCAAGCGCAAAACATTTTTCTGTTGACCATGATTATATTCTTGTTTACGCAAAAGATGAAGACACTTGGCGTCCTAATCCGATGCCTCGATCAGATAAGCAAAACAAGGCCTATAAAAATCCAGACAATGACCCTCGAGGTCCTTGGAGAGCCAATAATCTGGCAGCTAGAAATTACTACAGCAAAGGAATGTACCCAATAACATGTCCAAGTGGACGGGTTGTCGATGGTCCTCCACATGGCTCTTATTGGCGTTATTCTGAAGAGAAGTTTAGAGAGCTGGATGCTGATAATCGTATCTGGTGGGGCAAAGATGGGAACAATGTACCCGCACCCAAAATCTTTTTGAGCGAGGTCAAGCAGGGGGTTGTGCCTCAAACCTATTGGGACTATCAAGAAGTTGGGCATACGCAAGAATCAAAGAAAGAGATAGTAGATCTTTTTGGCGCAGCAGTTTTTGACACGCCGAAACCAGAGCGGTTAATGGAGCGAATTTTAACATTAGCTACCAATCCTGGTGATTTGGTGTTGGATTCATTTGCAGGATCGGGCACGACAGGCGCTGTTGCGCACAAAATGCATCGAAGATGGATTATGGTTGAGTTGGGGGACCATTGTGCGACGCACATTGTTCCACGCCTAAAGAGCGTGATAGATGGGGAACACAAAGGAGGGATTACGGATTCATGCAAATGGATTGGTGGCGGTGGCTTTCGCTATTACCGCTTAGCACCATCATTATTGGAGCAAGATCGCTGGGGCCGCTGGGTGATTAGCAAAGATTATGATGCCGCCATGTTGGCCGAAGCCATATGCAAATTAGAAGGCTTTACCTACGCACCTTCCGACACTGAATGGTGGAATCATGGCTATTCCACCGAACAGGATAGAATTTATGCCACTACGCAGACGCTTTCTGTTGAACAGCTACAAGCATTAAGTGATGAAGTCGGCGAAGATTATAGTGTGTTGGTTTGTTGCAGCGCATTTCGCTGCAAGGCCGATCGTTTTCCTAATCTTACGTTAAAGAAAATCCCCAAAATGGTGTTGTCGCGCTGTGAGTACGGCCACGATGATTACAGCTTAAATGTAGAAAACCTACCCATGCAGGAAAGGCCTAAACCCGACCCATCGCAAGGTGGCTTGTTTCAAGATGAAATGTTTGACGATAACGGACAAGGCTAAGGGCGGGATAAAAAATGACAACAAATACAATCAACCCAACAAATACTCGTATTCTTAAAGCCATCACGGGTCGCTTGAGTTTGCGAAAGCCTCAAGAAGATTCACTTATTGCGCTTGCTCAGGCAATTGCGTCCGCACCGGATACGCTTGAGCAATCTCGTGATATTGAGTCTTTACTTAAAACTTTGAGTTCGGCGTTTCCAACCCTTTCGGATTTCGAGCGAGAGTTCCCATCTTTGTGTTTTGCCCTGGCAACGGGTGTAGGTAAAACGCGATTGATGGGAGCATTTATTAGCTTTTTACATCAAGCCCATGGCATTAATAATTTCTTTGTATTGGCGCCTAACCTCACCATTTATAACAAATTAATTGCCGATTTTGATGATACGGCATCGCCTAAGTATGTTTTTAAAGGCATCGCAGAGTTCGCAGTCAATCGCCCGATAGTCATAACCGGTGACAATTACGAACAAAAAGGCGCACAGCTTAAACAAGACTTATTTGGTCAAGCACAGGAAGTGCGCATCAATATTTTTAATATCTCCAAAATAGTCTCTGAGGTACGTGGTGGTAAGGCTCCACGGATGAAGCGCTTATCAGAATACTTAGGTGATAGTTATTTCAATTATCTGTCTGAGTTGGATGACTTGGTGTTATTAATGGACGAGTCGCACCGTTACCGAGCCAGTGCCGGTATGCGTGCCATTAATGAACTAAACCCACGATTAGGTTTGGAATTAACGGCAACGCCTTTTACCGAGTCAAATCGCGGCCCTGTGCCCTTTAAAAATGTGATAGTGGATTACCCGCTGGCATGTGCTATGGAGGATGGATTCGTAAAAGAGCCAGCCGTAGTCACTCAGCGCAATTTTGACCCCAAGCAATACAGCCCTGAAGGACTAGAAACGGTAAAACTCGAAGATGGTGTGCGCCTACATGAAGCGACTAAATTAGAGTTGTTTACCTACGCGAAACAAAACAGCGTAAAAGTGGTAAAGCCTTTTATGCTGGTCATTGCGCGAAACACAACACATGCGGCGCAATTGCTTGAACGCATAGAATCTGACAGTTTTTTTAATGGCGCCTATAAGGGTAAAGCCATTCAGGTAGATAGTTCTAAAAGCGGTGCGGCTGAAGAAGAGATGATACTGCGCTTATTGGCCGTTGAAAGTGTCGATGAACCTACCGAAATTGTCATCCACGTGAATATGTTGAAAGAAGGTTGGGATGTTACCAACCTTTACACCATTGTCCCTTTACGTGCGGCAAACGCGCGAACACTTATTGAACAGTCGATCGGCCGTGGCTTGCGCTTACCCTACGGTAAGCGTACGGGTGTGGACGCCGTCGATCGTCTAAACATTGTTGCGCATGATCGCTTCCAAGAAATTGTTGATGAGGCTAATAACCCCAACAACCCCCTGCGTTTACGTCAGGTCATTCTGGATAAAGACGATACCGAGCAACCTAAAGATAGCGTAGCAGTAACGTCTCGCTTGGAAGGTTTGTTTACTGGTAGGTCTGTGCAAAGCGCCACAGGGTTCGATTATTCAGCTCCAGGTAAGTCACCGGATGAGGTTACTAAGCCTGTATTTAGCGGCGTGACCGAACGGGAGGTGGCGTTAACCACGTTACGTGTTCTGCAAAGCTATCAAAACAAGCCGAATGAGGCACCTACAAGCAAAGCATTATTGAATAAAGATGTTCAGGCAGAGGTATATAAAGCTGTTTCTGAGCAGCTTAGTGGACAGCAACAATCTTTGCTAGAAGACGAGGAAAAAGTAAGCCTACAAGAAGTTATCGCAAAAGCGACAGAGCTAGTGGTTGAGCAAACGATTGATATACCGCGCATTGTTGTTATGCCTTCAGGTGAAATCACCTATGGCTATACACCGTTTTTGTTGGAAATGGGACAGTTAAATCTTCAACCGACGAACCGAGAGTTGATCTCGCAGAGTCTACAGACCAATGAGCAAGTCAGTATCTCTTCGCTTCCTGAACGGAAGTATACCCGCCTAGAAGACTATATTGTTGAACATTTGGTGGACTATGACGACATTTCCTACGATGAACATGCGGAGCTTATTTACGACTTAGCGACACAATCAGTCAACTTCTTTCGCGATATTCGTGAATACACCGAAGATGAGTTGCACAATATCTTCTTCGGGTTTGGCAAGCGAATCGCCGAGAATATACATGCGCAAATGGCTGAACAGTATTGGGAAAAAGCCAGTAGTTATGAAACATCCATTACAGCTGGTTTTGTGCCCTTGTGTGATGCTGCCTACACCACTGGCGAGAAAGAAATTCATAATGTACGTAGCACCTTGCAAGATAAAGGAAAAATTAAAAAAATGCTTTTTGGTGGCTTCCGTAAATGTCTCTACGATGTTCAGAAGTTTGATTCTGACACAGAGCGTACATTCGCTCTGATTCTGGAACGTGAAGCTATTAAGTGGTTCAAGCCTGTTAGCGGGCAGTTCAAAATTTACTATAAAGACGGCATTCATCACCGAGAGTACCTTCCTGATTTTGTCGCTGAACTCGATGACAGAGTCATAATGGTAGAAACCAAAGCTCGCCGAGATATGACTGACACTTTGGTAGAAAATAAAGCAGAGGCAGCCAAAAAGTGGTGTGCAAATGCAACAGACTACTTGACCCAAAATGGCGGCAAGCCATGGGAGTACATTTTGATTGCCCATGATGACGTACATGAAAATAGAGATTTAAAAGGGTTTTCGTCAATAATATAAAAATATATCGCGCTGGAGCTTGCTATGAGTAATTCTGAAGTATTGTTAAAACAGATAATGGACACTGTTAATGCCGAGGGGTTGCTGGCGGAAGCAGAGATTAAGAGCATTGAAAAATTGATTCTTTCTTCGAAGGTGAAAGAAGAGGACTGGGCGCTTGCCTTGGAGAATACACATTTGCAGGAGCACTATAATGTCGAAGATCTCTAAACTTGATAAATTAACAATTGCTGGTCTGCGAGGAGTGTCAACTCCGCTAGAAATCCAATTCGAAAAGCCGCTAACACTAATTTATGGTCAAAATGGAACAGGTAAAACCTCAATCTGCGATGCATTGGATTTTCTAGCGAATGGCGACTGCGGCTCTCTAAACGACAATAGCATTGGTGCCTCAAAACATAAGTATTGGCCATTCGTTGGCAAGAAAGCTTCTGACGTGTCAGTAACTTTAACCCACGAAAATGGAGCAAGCTGGCGAGCAAGCATTTCCGGCACAAAACCTGTTGTTACTACATCCTCGTTGTATTCCATCCCCTTTGTTAAAATTTGGCGGCGAAAGCAAATGATGGATCTTATTCTTGCCAAGCCCGCAGAACGATTCAATGTCATATCTGAATTTATCGACGTAGGTGAAATAGACCGATCAGAGAAGACGGTAAGAGACTTACAGCGAAATATCGAAAGCCAATTGAGAATTGCATCCGAACGTATAGCAGAGAACTATTCAACATTGGAGATGCAATACCGCTTAAGCGGGGTGACAAACTCAGACCCTGTTACATGGGCTAAGATCGAATCAGACAAAGACATATCTGAATTTGATGCAGAAATCAGTTCCTTTTCTGAGCTATTACGCAAAATTGAATTATTAACCTCCGCACTAGAGACACTCCGTCGCATGGGTCGGGAAGCCGATGAAGTTGAAAATGATTTTAATTCTAAAGAAAAATCATATACTGAAATTAAATCAAAAGTTATTGATGGGGCCGCTGATTCACTGGGAATTCTTTCTGAAGCCCGTAAATACTTCGAATCAAAAAAGATGGAGGTTAGCTCATGTCCTCTATGTGAAAGCAAGGAAAATATTGCTGGTCTTCCCTCTCGAATCGCGACAATAATTGAAAGCTTCTCAGAGCTGAATACTGCAAAGGAAGAACTCGATCATGCTACGCAAAGAAAAGATCGTAACCGTGAATCCATAGCCACCGCAACATCAGCTATTTCAGATAAGATTAAAGCTATCGAAATATTTATGCGCGAATTCTCCGAAGAAATCGATATATTAAGTGACTTAAAAACAATCTTGTCTAAAAAAGACACTCTAGCTTATGACGATATCGAGGCAGTTCGTAGTGATCTTGAAATTTATAAAAATAGCTTACTTGAAAACAAAGGAAAACGCGCAATTATCGATGCCGCTTACTCACAGTACACTGACAACATGCGGGAACAAAAGTCAAACAAGATTTTGAAACCGATAATAGACAGGTTATTAGCAATTCACGAATCAAAGCGGAAAAATTTTATAGATGCAATACTTTCCTCGATCGCCGGAGAAGTTGGTCGTTTGTATGAGGTCGTTCATCCCGGAGAGGGTTTGGACAAAATTGCATTACAATTAGACCCAAAAAGACGGGCATCATTAGATATTCAATCAGAGTTTAAATGTAAAAATGCTCCTCCAGGAGCATATTTCAGCAACTCTCATCTAGATTCATTAGGACTATGCATATTGCTGTCTCTTGCAAAAAGAGATGCTCCAGACAATACAATTCTAATAATGGACGACGTATTGGGAAGTATAGATGAGCCGCATGCAGATCGCATTGTTAACCTTATTTACGCAGAGTCTGAAAATTTTATGCATACGTTAGTAACTACGCATTATCAACGCTGGCATGCAAAGATAAGAAATGGGCAGCTAAAGTTTTCAGACTGCCAGCTTATCGAGCTTAAGGAATGGAACCCAAGTCTTGGCGTAATTCTACAAGATTCAGCGCGATCTATGGTAGAGATCCTGCGTGACAACATCAATACTCGACCAAACGAGCCTGAACCGATCGCACAACAAGCTGGATACCTATTAGAACAGGTATGTGACTGGCTGGTTTCACATTATGAATTAAGTATTCCTAGACGAAAAAATACAGCTTACGATTACCTTTGCGCTTTAAAAGATAAATACAGCAAGCAGCTAAAGGTACAGCATTTACAGCCAGATGGTTCATATTATGAAACTGAATTACAGCAGTTAATTTCGGATCTTCGCATTTTATTTCAAATACGGAATATCGTTGGAGCCCATTTCAACGAACTGGCCAGTCATTTAACTGCGAGTGACAGCTTAGAGTTTGGCAAGAAAGTTCTGGAGCTTTCTGACTTACTGATCTGTAAACATGAAGGCTTCCCGAACAAAAGCAAAGCTGACTATTTATCTACGAGCACAGAAACAAGAAGGCTCTACCCACTTAGAATGCAGTAAATTCTTATATATCACTCTGAATGACGGAGTTGAGTTAAAAATTACCGAACGTCGGAGAAGTTCCACGTCGGTTTATATCTGAGTTAAATTTATTGATATAAAAATAGTTTTCGATCAGCGGATAACAGACGTATTTTATATCGACAGAACCCTTCCTCATCAACGTTAGCTAACATTGATGAGGAAATTACCGTCATATTATTAAAAGTATTAAGGCAATGAACTACCTGCCGTTGACGCATATTGAGTCAACGAGCTAAGCGATTGGCGGATACTTCTCTGCCATCATCGTCCGAATATCTTTCTTCAAGACTTTGCCGGTTGGGTTACGTGGCAAGGCAGCGATGTATTCCACTTTGCGAGGAATTTTATAGCCCGCCAATTTACCGCGACAAAACTCGGTAAGCTCCTCGGCGCTGAGTTCTGGCTGACCGCCGGAAACGATCACCGCGAGAGGCACCTCCCCCCACTTTTGATCCGGCACGCCAATCACAGCGACATCCTGTATTTGGCTGTGCGACATTAGATGGTTTTCAATTTCCGCTGGGTAGATATTCTCGCCACCAGAAATAATCATGTCTTTTACGCGGTCTTGAATATAGATATAGCCCTCTTCATCCATACGCCCTGCATCGCCGGTGTGCAGCCAACCATCAACCACGGTTTTAGCCGTTGCCTCCGGGTTCTTCCAATAGCCCTGCATGACTTGCGGGCCTTTGGCAACGATTTCGCCAATTTCACCCAGTGGCAATTCCTGGCCGTCATTGTCTACAATTCGCATCTCGGTACCAAACACCGCCCGCCCGCACGAGCGCAATAACTCGGGGCGACCTGTCAGCGCCTTCTTGTGATCATCTGCGGTGAGGAAGGTCAGCGCCATGGTCGATTCTGTCTGTCCATAGCCTTGCACAAAATCGCAGCCAAAGGCATCCATACACTGCTGCAACAAGGACTCTGAAATCGGTGAGGCGCCATAATTGATGGTGTGTAACTCAGAGAAGTCGTAGTCTTTTATATTCGGCACCATCGCAAGGGAGAACTGCAGCATCACCGGTATAACCGCCACCGTACTAACGTGCTCATTGGCCAGGGTTTCGATCATCCCAACCGGATCATAGTCACTGTGGATAATCATTGAACCACCGTAAATGACCCCCATCAAGGAACCCACTAAGCCGACGGCGTGGAAGGTAGGCGCAATCACCAAACCAATTTCACCAACCCGACCACCTTTACCGGTTGCCATCGGCGCCTGGTAAGTATTAGCAAGTACATTGTGATGACTGATCAAAACCCCCTTGGGTAAGCCCGTGGTGCCACTGGTGTACATTTGAAAAAGGATGTCGTCGCCATTGATCTCGACCTCATTCAAGGTCGCGCTGCTATCCAACCAACTGTCCAGCTTTGCCGCACTGCTGTCGCTGTCAAAACATACACCAATCCTGGAGCGCAGATAGTCACCGCGCAGTCCGTCAAACTCTTGATCAAAGAACAGCATTTGCACGTCGGCATTGCTGGCGATAAATTCAACTTCTGCAGCTGCCAGGCGATAATTCAAACCCACTACTACCGCACCGATGCGGGCACAAGCGAGAAAGACACAGAGATTATCAACCGAATTTTTCGCTAGAATCGCAACGCGGTCGCCTTTAACAATACCTTTGCTTTGAATATTGGCGGCAATCAAATTAACGTAGTCCCAGGCTTCGGCGTAGTTCAGGGACTTTTTACTATCGCGCGCCATCATCATGTCGCCACGCATACGCGCATGAAACCGGGTATGGTCATTCAAATTATTAAATAGCTTCATCGTATTTCCCTACTGTTATATTTATTGTTCAAAATGAAACAAAACAACTTAAAGATATCGCATATCGCTAAAGCGACGACGATGCACATCTGAACCACCAAAATACATATCGATCATCATAAGACGCTTTAGGTAATGACCGATGGGCATCTCGTTAGTCACGCCCATACCGCCGTGCATCTGCACCGCTTCTTCTGCCACCTTGCGACCATACTTACCTACCATCGCTTTCAAGACCGCAACATCCTGGCTGCGCTCCGCACTATCATCCAATATCGCACACTGGGCTCGAACAAGTAGCGAGCGACACTGCTCTGTGGCCATAAACATATCAACCATACGATGCTGTAAGGCTTGAAAACTGCCAATAGCGACGCCAAACTGTTTACGAGTATTCGCGTAGTCCGCCGTGGCTTTATAAAGATAGGTCATTGCACCAACCGCTTCGGCGCAGAGCGCAACCAAGGCCTCATCAACAACCTCAGCGATTAAAGGATACGCCTCACCCTCTGCGATAAGCATGTCATCCTGACCAAGGACAAGATCTTTAAATTGGATATTGCAGGCAAGTTGGCCGTCCATTAAACGAACGGTCTCTTTTTCCAATGTAGGATGAGCCGCGTCCACCACAAATAAACTTATACCCGCTTCGTCTGCCACGTCACCGGCCGTGCGAGCCGCAATGATAAAATGATCGGCGCCGGCATTTAAAACCAGTTTCTTCTCACCGCTTAGGCGATAGCTATCGCCCTCTTTAACAGCCGAGGTACTTACATAACTTAAGGAAAAGCAGCTCTGGGCTTCTAGCCAAGCGAAACTATAATGCGTCTCACCAGAAATCACTTGCGGCATAAGGCGGCTTTTAAGCGCCTGGTTTGTGCAGCGAGCGATCAGCTGCCCAGCCAGTACAATTGACGACCAGTAAGGCTCTACCACTAGTACTTTGCCAAACTCTTCCATCACCGCTGACACATCAGCGACATTGCCACCAAAGCCACCATCAGCTTCTGAAAATGGAATAGTTAACCACCCCAACTCAGAAAACGTGGACCAGTGCGCGGCACTATAGCCCGCCTCATTTTTTACAATGGCCTCTCGTTGCTCCGGCGCGTAATTGTCTGCTAAAAATTTAGTCACGCTATCTTTGAGCATGACTTGTTCTTCAGTTAATGAAAAATCCATTCTTAAATCCCCTAGCGCGCCGATAGACCGAGCGCAAATTTTGCGATGATGTTGCGCTGCACTTCGTTGCTACCACCAAAAATGGTGCAGGCGCGGCCAAACATATATTCACGTCGGGCTCTATTGCCTTCGCTTTCCCAGAGTTCATCGTCTGCGTCGGGTGATATTCCACCGAAACCAGCGGCAACATCCCACTGCAGAGACTGAACAGCCTGTTGCATTTCTGTGCCCTTTAATTTGAGCAATGACGACTCCATTCCCGGTGCACCACCACTATCAATTGCGCTCAACACCCTGAGTTCTAAAAATTCCAGCGCCATTACTTCCATTTCCACGTCGGCTAAGCGCGCACGGAAATCACTGTCATCAATCAAGCGAGTCCCACTTGCAGATACCTGATTCGCCAGTTGACGAATATTGGTCAACTTACGTTTGCAATAACCCACACCCGACAGCGCGGTACGTTCATAAGTCAACAATGCTTTTGCGTAAGTCCAGCCCTGATTTTCCTCGCCAATACGATTCGCCACCGGCACTCGAACATTCTCGAAATTCACCTCATTCAGGTGATGTTCATCGTCCACAGAAATGATGGGGGAAACGGTGATACCTGGGGTTTTCATGTCGATCAGTAAAAACGAAATGCCCTGCTGCGGTTTGCCGGTGTTGTCGGTGCGCACCAAACAAAATATCCAGTCCGCGTATTGCGCAAAGGTGGTCCAAATTTTAGTGCCATCAATAATATAGTCGTCGCCATCGCGAACCGCGCGGGTTTGTAGCGCGGCAAGATCAGAGCCAGCACCAGGCTCGGAATAGCCTTGGCACCACCAAATATCGGACGATTTTGTAATTGGAAGAAAGCGCGCCTTTTGCTCTTCTGAGCCATAGCTGTACAGCACCGGCGCTACCATTTTTATACCCATTGGCACTACGTCGGGCGCACCAGCCGCAGCTAATTCGGTGGTATAAATATATTTTTGAGTTGCACTCCAACCCGTACCGCCGTGCTTTACGGGCCAGCCATTTGCAGCCCAGCCTTTGCCATCAAGAAGCTTCTGCCACTCTATACTGGCATCGCGGAAGGTTTTGGGATGATGAATACGGGCGGCCAATTCCGGCGTAAAATTATCGCGCATAAAGCCGCGCACTTCTTCCTGAAAGGCGAGTTCCTCAGGGCTGAATTTAGCGTGCATAAGAGCTCTCTTTTTAAGTGATATGCAGAATTTGATAAACCTATTGTGGCAGCGAGTTGATTCAACTCGCTGCCAAGAACGCTACGCAAAGCTCACCGCTATTAACGAGGCTGCATACGAATAGCGCCATCGAGACGGATACATTCACCGTTCATATATTCGTTTTCGGCCATCATCACCGACAAATGTGCGATCTCTTCCGGGCGCCCAAGACGCTGGGGATTAACCACACTGGCCTCCAGGGATTTGTAGGCTGCTTCCGACAGCGTTTCAAACAAGGGCGTATGAATAAGACCAGGCACAATGGTGTTTACCCTAATGCCATACGACGCCAAATCTCGTGCCATGGGTAATGTCATACCGACAACGCCGCCTTTAGACGCGCTATACGCAACCTGACCAACCTGCCCTTCATAGGCGGCAACCGAGGCGGTATTAATAATAACGCCGCGG
This sequence comes from Zhongshania aquimaris, assembly GCF_019312595.1. Classification (GTDB taxonomy): domain Bacteria; phylum Pseudomonadota; class Gammaproteobacteria; order Pseudomonadales; family Spongiibacteraceae; genus Spongiibacter; species Spongiibacter aquimaris. Next base: position 732,275 of record NZ_JAHWDQ010000001.1, read on the forward strand.
GCATTCGCGCCGTCGTAGGGTTCATTTTTGGCCATTTGCTCAGCAACCAAACGAGCGACGTTAAAGGTACCGACCAAGTTAACGTTGATCACGGTCTTATACGCATCTAATGGAAAGGCACCGTTCTTACCCAAGGTCTTCACGGCGTTACCAATACCGGCATAGTTATTACAAATATGGATTGCACCAAATGTTGCCATCACTTCTGCTATGGCAGTGGCTACCGATTCTTCATCGGCAACATTTACATTGTGAAAGCTAACTTTGTCAGCACCCAGTTCCGCCACCAGTGCGTTGCCGCGCTCGGCATTCATATCGAAGATCGCTGCTTTGCCGCCTTTTGCAACGTAAGCGCGCACAGTCGCTTCACCTAAGCCAGATGCGCCACCGGTAACAACGGCAATTTTTCCATTAATATCCATAACGATTATTCCTAATAATTATTCAAAGAATGAAACGAATTTGTCTGAGTACAAATCGCGACCAATAATTAATTTCATGATTTCTGAACTGCCGGCAAAAATCCGTGTAATACGCGCATCGGTATACATACGGCTGATTGGGTATTCATCCATAAAGCCGGCGCCACCGTGAAGCTGAACGCCTTCGTCTACCATTTTGCACAGCAACTCACTGGTGTATAACTTGGCTTTGGCCGCGTCTTCTGAAGTCAGTAAGCCCGCATTGTGGGCAACAACACACTGATCGACATAGGCCTGTGCAACATCTATTTCGGTCCGCAAGTCCGCCATTTTAAATTCAGTGTTCTGCATTTTAGACAAGGGTTTACCGAAGACTTTACGCTCCATGGTAAATTCTCGGGTGACTTCAAATGCGCGATGCGCGCCCGACAAGAAGCCACAAGCGCCAATCAAGCGCTCTTCTGCCAAACCTTCCATCAAATAGATGAAACCCTTAGTGGCATCGCCCAAGACATTTTCTTTTGGAATGCGTACATCTTTGAAAAACAGCTCAGCGGTATCCTGTGCTTTCATACCCATTTTTTTAAGATTGCGGCCGCGCTCAAAACCCTCCATGCCACGCTCAACTAAAAACAAGCCAACCGCATAGGGGTTATTTTCCGGATCCGTCTTGGCGGCAACAATCACCACATCAGAATTAATACCGTTGGTGATATAGGTTTTTGTTCCGTTTAACAGCCAATGATCACCCATGTCTTTGGCATTGGCACGCATGCCGGCCAAATCCGAGCCCGCATCTGGCTCTGTCATCGCAATGGCGAGAATCGTTTCGCCGGTGGCACACTTGGGAAGAAAACGCGCCTTCTGCTCGTCATTACCGAAGCGATTAATATAAGGACCGACCAAACGGCTGTGTAAGGTATTCGCCCAGTCTCCACCGTGAATACGGCTGGTTTCTTCAATAATGATTTGCTCAAAGCGAAAATCATTATCGCCCATGCCGCCATACTGCTCTTCTGGCCAGATCATCAAAAACCCTTGCTCGCCGGCTTTGGTGAACGCTTCGCGATCAACAATGCCCTGCTCCCTCCAGCGCTCTAAATTGGGAGCAATTTCTTGCTCCAAAAATTTGCGGTAGGCAGAGCGAAACATGTTTTGTTCTTCGGTAAAACTACGTGGCAACATAGGAATTGTGCTCCGGTTTAAATACGTTTCGATGCATCACATCGGAATTTACTAAATATTTTTTCAGCGGCGAGAAATTCCCACCGCCTCTTTTATAGAAAAGCTAAATTAAACGAACTGTTCGCCCGCAGCGGCCTTTTCCAACAACAGTGCTGGTGGTGTAAAGCGTTCGCCGTACAACGCGCTTAACTCGGCAGCGCGGTCTGCAAACTTCTGCACGCCGTAGGTATTGATATATTGGAAAACACCGCCAGTGTAAGGAGGAAAACCTATTCCCATGATTGAACCGATGTTGCCATCCGCAACCGATTTCAATACGCCTTCTTCTAAACAGCGAACCGACTCAACAACCTGCCTGAACAAAATACGCTCTTTAATATCCAGATTCGGAAGCTCTATTTCCGGCTTAACAAAACGCTCACGGATTGTTGGCCAGATCGCCTTGCTGCCATCTGCTGCGTAATCGTAGTAACCACCTTCATAGGCTTTACCGTTCCGCTTGTATTCCTCAACAAAGATTTTAGACATACGACCAGTTGCGGTATCGACGTTCATATCGTCGCCGAGGCGCTCATTGAGCTCGCGGTTGGTAGCCACAATCTTCGTCGTTAATTGCTGGCTTACTTCATCGTGCACAGCTAATGGACCAACTGGCATGCCCACTAATTTAGCGAGATTTTCAATCAATACCGGCTCTACGCCTTCTTCAATCAGCACCGCGCCTTCATCGACAAAGGTGCCAAATACCCGCGAGGTGAAGAAGCCGCGAGAGTCATTAACGACAATTGGCGTCTTCTTAATTTGCTGCGCGTAATCAAAGGCCTTCGCCAAGGTTTCTGGCGAAGTTTTATCACCAACAATAATTTCCACCAGCGGCATCTTGTCGACCGGTGAGAAGAAATGAATACCGATGAAGTTCTCAGGCTTGGCAGAGGCTTCTGCCAATAGGGTAATTGGCAAAGTAGAGGTGTTCGAACCCCAAACGCCGCCCTCTGCCAACAGTGGCTCCAGTTCTTTTGTCATTGCATGCTTAAGATCTACGCTTTCAAACACCGCTTCGATAATTAAATCGCAGCCCTGCAAATCTTTCGCATCTACCGACGCCGTGATGCGACCGAGAATGCCAGCCTTCTTGTCTTCGGTCATACGACCGCGTTCTAGCGCCTTGTTCAACAGCTTTTCGGTATACGCCTTGCCTTTATCTGCGGCATCCTGGCTAATATCTTTCAAGACCACATCCATACCAGCAAGAGCAGAAACATAGGCGATTCCCTGGCCCATCATGCCCGCGCCCAAAATGCCGACTTTCTTAACTTTGCTTTTAGCAATGTCTTTTGGCCGGCTACCACCACCATTGACCTGATTCATTTGCAGGAAAAAGGTCATCATATTTTTCGCTTGCGGTGTGGTTACCAAGCTCGTTAATGCACGACTTTCTATACGCAAAGCGGTATCGAAATCTACCCGCAGGGTATTCGCTATCACATCCAAAATTTTCGCAGGCGCGGGCATTAAGCCTTTGGTTTTTTGCGCCAACATGGGCACCGCACCTTGAATCATCTGGGCGATATTTGGCTTGCGCAAATCGCCACCGGGTATTTTAAAGCCCTTGATATCCCAGGGGTTTGCCGCTTCCGGGTTCGCTAAAATCCAGGCCTTCGCCTTGGCCATCATGTCGTCTGTATCAGTTGCCAGCTCTTCGACCAAACCAAATGCGGCCGCTTTATCGGCCTTAAAACGCGTGCCTTCAAGCAGGGGCATAATCGCTTTTTCAACACCCATTTTACTGACTAAACGCACGACACCGCCGCCGCCAGGTAGTAAGCCTAAACTCACCTCCGGCAAACCAATCAACACCGCCGGTGAATTCAGCGCGACGCGATAATGACAAGCTAGACATATCTCATAACCGCCACCTAATGCCGCGCCATTGATAGCCGCAACCACTGGCTTACCTAACTTTTCCAAGCGGCGTAACATGCCTTTAATTGACTCCGCTTGCGCAAACAAGGCGGGCTCGTCTACGCCGGGTACTGCTTTAAGCATGTTTTTAATATCACCGCCGGCAAAGAAAGAGCTCTTGGCTGATGTTAAGATCACACCGGCAATGTCGGCGCGCTCGGCTTCCAAGCGCTCAATTGTTGCACTCATTAATTCAATATATTCATCGTTCATTGCGTTGACTGGACCACTCATGTCCATGGTCACCGTCACAATATTATTGCTGTCTTTTACGTAATTAAATGTTCCGCTCATTGCGCTACCTATTCATTCATTTTGTCGTCAATGCCAACTGGAGGTACCTGTCAGCCGCCAATTCAAATTGTGAATTCTGACCCTATACCCGCTCGATAATGGTCGCGATACCCATGCCACCGCCAACACATAGCGTGATCAAACCAAAGCGCAAATTACGACGCTCGAGTTCGTCCAAGCAGGTACCGACCAACATGGCACCGGTCGCGCCAAGAGGGTGACCCATGGCGATAGAGCCGCCATTGACGTTAATTTTCTCACTGGGAACACCAGTTTCTTTTTGGAAGCGCATCACTACCGATGCAAACGCCTCATTGACTTCGAACAGGTCGATGTCGTCGATAGACATACCGGCTTTTTCCAACACTTTCCAGGTAGCCGGCGCGGGACCAGTCAACATAATGGTCGGCTCGGTACTGGTAACCGCCGTGGCAACAATGCGGCCGCGGGCTTTTAAGCCCAACTCGGCGCCAATTTTCTCGCTGCCAATCAGTACCGCTGAAGCACCATCCACAATGCCTGAGGAGTTACCTGGGGTATGGATATGGTTAATTTTGACCACCTGCGGATACTTACCAAGCGCGATGTCGTCATAGCCCAGTGAACCGTGGAACTCAAATGATGCCTTTAGCCGTGCCAAGCCCTCCAGGCTGCTGTCGGGCTTTATAAACTCGTCACGCTCAAGAATAGTTACGCCGTTCTCGTCCTTAACCGCCATAACGGATTTATCAAAGTACCCGGCGTCTCTTGCAGCCGCTGCTTTTTGCTGAGAATGAAGTGCAAAGGCATCAACATCTTCACGGCTAAACCCAGCCAAGGTTGCGATCAAGTCGGCGCCCACACCCTGCGGTACGAAGGCGCTATCAAACGCGGTTTGCGGATCTTCGCCCCACGCGCCGCCGTTGCTGCCCATTGGCACCCGCGACATACACTCAACACCGCCGGCAACGACAAGATCTTCCCATCCTGACGCCACTTTCTGCGCGGCAAGATTGACCGCTTCAAGGCCCGAAGCGCAAAAGCGATCCAGCTGAAAACCGGCAACACGCTCATCCCAACCCGCTTTCAATAAAGCCGTTTTGGCGATACACGAGCCCTGCTCACCGATGGGGGTGACACATCCCATAATGACATCATCGACTTTGCTGGTATCGAGATTGTGGCGGTCTCGCAAACCGTTAAGTAAACCGGCAAGTAGGTCAACCGGCTTCACTTCATGTAGCGAACCGTCTTTTTTACCTTTACCGCGTGGTGTACGAACTGCGTCGTAGATGAAAGCTGTATTAGCCATACTTTTTGTCCCTGACTGACGTGATTATTGCGTGGTCAAGAGGTTCGCCCTCAAACCCCTTTTCCGCAATGACCGTCAATGACATACGATAGACATTATGTTACAAGTTAGTATTGAAAACTCTGAAGTGTGCGCCTGCGACTAAAAACTGGTCTGCGGGGAAATAATCAGGCTAAATTCTCGCGGTATTTTATGGAAAACAGAACCATCTCCATCGCCTTTATCCGCAATATGGTGTCCGGCTGCGGGCTGCCAAAACGCTATTGCGAGGAACTCCTTGAGCGCGCCGGCATAGACCCCAAAATAGTGAATAGCCAGCGCGCCAGAGTCACGCCCACACAGCTGTCGCAGCTAAATTTATGGATTACCGACGCCACTGGCGACGAAGGCATGGGGCATTATCGGCAGCCACAAAAGCACGGTACGTTTCACGCACTAGCCCACTACCAGCAAAGCGCCGCAAACTTAAAGCAAGCCATAGAGCGCAATGTCAGCTTTTATAATTTATTCGATTTTGGCTTTAGCCTGGCGCTGGTCCGCAGCGGCGATTACATAAGTTACCGACTCCAGGCAGACCTGGGACTGACATTAACTGACTGGGTTTACGAACAGCACCTGATGATAAACCACCGCTTTTTAAGCTGGCTGACAGGCAGCACAATCCCACTTCATCGAGTTAACCTGAACTATCCGGCGCCGACCCACAGTGGCGAGTACCACTATTTGTTTTTTAGCGATACCCGCTTTGGCCAAGACCACAGTGAAATCGTGTTTCATCGCCAATACCTTAGCTTGCCAATAATACGATCAACCGCCGAGCTGGAAGACTATATATCGCGGGTGCCCCACGAATTTCTCCTCACGCCAAATCAAGGCAGCAGTTACAGTGAAAAAATCAGACGAATAATAAAAAAATCACTGCCGGATATTCCCAGCTACGAGGACATGGCCGAGTCACTTGGACTAACACCGCAAACCTTGCGCCGCCGCCTCCGGCAGGAGGGATGTGATTATAGATTAATCAAAAACGAACTGATCCGGGATACCGCGATTGGCTATTTGTTACACGACAATAGAGAGATTAAAACGATTTCTTATCAACTCGGCTTCTCAGAGCCCAGCGCCTTCATCCGATCATTCAAAAAATGGACAGGGGTGACGCCGCACCAGTACCGCGATAATCATAGCTTGGGCGCTGATTCTCTCGAAAGCGGAGCTAAAGTTTAAATTACCCGTCGGCCTAAAACCCAGCGCATAGGCCTTACCATTGGTTTGTATTTGTCAGCGCCAAAAACTACAGATTCCCGCGAGACTTCATTTCGCACCCGCTGGGCGACTTTCTGCTTTTTACGAAAAAAATAAGCAATAAAATCGCCCACAATCACTCACCCCTCGGCTACCCTGAGCTCACAATAAGGCCCTAAAGCCAGCATTTAGGGGTCAACATGCTTTACATAACTGGCATAGCGCGGATTATCTATCGCCATTTTGGCAAGGGTAATGCGCTCCAAGGCCGCGAGTATGTCGTCTTCCTGAGACAGGATATCCGCGCTATTTATCAGCTTGATCAGCCGCTGGTTTTGATTTCCTTCTGAGCCGTCATCACCCAATAAGGTATTGAGTTGGTCACTCTCTAGGCGCTTAAATTCCTCACCCAACTCAGACTCGCGGGCGATGATCCCCAGCACATTGCCCGCAATTTTGAGCTTATATTTAAGCGCACTGTCGCTGACCGCTGGCGCTAACTCGGTTTCTAAAAATGACTGCAAGGCATCGCATAGCTGACTAATATTTGGTTTATTTACTGGCACGTCTATTTTCCCCGCAATAAATCGAGAATATCCAGCTCACACTCGGAAACGCGGCGGCCGATAGCAACTCGCTCCAGTGAGCGCTCGCGGCCACTCAAATGCATATCGCATTGATATAGGCAGATGACTCCCCACTTGAGCACACCGAATAGCTCCCAAAATGTCACCGCCTTGGGATCAACCTGTCGGCCGCTCGCCTGCGAATAGGCTTGGTATAAGCTGTCGCGATCGCCGAAGCCACCCACCGGCTTGTCAATTCGCCCAAAGCGCCAGGAATTTACACAGAGCCAGCCCAAGTCTTCCATGGGGTCACCAATATGCGACAGCTCCCAGTCGAGCACGGCGCGAATACCGTCGTCGTCCACCATCAAATTGCCGTTGCGGAAGTCACCATGCACCAAGGTTTCCTCGGTACAAGGCGGAATATGTTCGGCCAGCCAGCGAAACGCGTATTCAAACACCGGCAGGGCTTGCTGATAGCCATCATAAGCCTGTCGATAAAATGCAATTTGATCTGCCGCCAGAGCGCGATGCAATCCCGTCACGGTCTTTAGCGGCACAGCGTGGATAGCCGCTAAAATGCCGCCACACTGCCCCGCCATTTTTTCTCTAGCCACAGCGTAGCGCGGATCTTTGAGTATTTTCTGCGGCAGGGTTTCACCAGCGATATGACCCATGATAAATCCTTCGCCCAGGCCATCCTCAGTACTTAACTCTAGCATTATCGCCGGTGCTGGCACGCCTGCGGCAACCGCAGCACCAAGAACGTAAACCTCTTGCGACTTGCCAAGCGCTCCGCCAAATTGGCTGGCATCATGGCCGCGGCGCAATATCAGCGCCTGCTCGCCCTGCGACGTCACGGCGGTGAATGCCCAGGTCTGAGCCGCCGCTCCCCCCGTCAGACGACGCAGCTCCGCAATAGTAACAGGCTCAGCAAACTGCCTTGAAAGTGCTTTTTCCAAGGGCGCCAGCAAATCCTCCGCTCTTGTTGTTGGCGCCGTCACTGCCGCCGCCTCACTCACAGAGCACCCGCCCATTCCGCATCGCGCTCGCCAAAATCCCAGCCCTGACCATTGTCGCGATAGCGCTTTAATACCTGCCTGGCAACCGATTGAATATGCACTTCATCTGGGCCGTCATAGATACGGGCCTCGCGGGCGTGGCGATACATTCGACTCAATGGCGTATCGTCGGTAAGGCCCGCCGCGCCATACACTTGAATAGCCCGGTCTACCACATTGTGGAGCATGCGCGCGCCCACCACTTTAATCGCCCCAATCTCCACCCGCGCAGCGTCGCCACTGTCTATGCAACGCGCAGCGTGCAAGGTGAGCTGTCGGCAAGCCTGAATCTCGGCGAGACTATCAAATACGTGTTGCTGCATGAGCTGCTTATCTGCGAGGCTAGAACCAAACGCACTGCGGCTATGTAGGCGCTCACACATTAAATCGAAGGCGCGCTGAGCCTGACCCAGCCAGCGCATACAATGGAAAATTCGTCCGGGCCCAAGACGTCGCTGCGCGATCACAAAGCCCTCGCCGCGACCACCAAGCAGGTGATGTTCAGGCACACGGATATCTTTGTATTTCACTTCAAAATGGCCGCTATTTAACCCGAGTAGCGGCGTATCTCTCACAATCTCATAGCCCGCCGCGTCGGTGGGAACCAAAATCATGCTGAAAGCTTTGTGGTCAGGGGCTTCAGGTTCCGTGCGACACATAATGGTTGTATAGGCGGCGATATCCGCACCGGTGGTAAACCACTTGTGGCCATTGATACGCCAGACACCATCTTCAAGTACCGCACTGGTCTGCAATTGCGTTGGATCTGAGCTGGCCAGCGCTGGCTCGGTCATGGCAAAACTCGGGCAAATCTCACCGGCAACCAAGGGCCGCAAATACTGTTCCTGCTGCTGTGGCGATGCGTATTGTTTGAGCATCAAGGAGTCTTGCAAGGAATAAGTGCCAAATACGCGCTGGGCGTATTCAGAGCGGCCAATCACTTCATTGATATAAACGTAATCGAGAAAGGGCATGCCCTGCCCACCGATTTCCTTAGGGTGCCCCAAAGCCCATAAACCTGCAGCCTTGGCTTCGACCACCAACTCCATAAGCTTGGCCTCAGAGGCCACCTTATCTGCGCCCTGCAACACGGCTTCAGCAGGATATATACGCTGTTCCAGAAATGCCTTAGCCCGCTGACGAACGTCAAACCACCCGGAAGATTCGCTCACAACACACCCCTATTCTTATGATTATAAATATTGGCAATACAAACAAGACGCCTTTTTATTGTCAAGTAAATTGACTTTATATATGATAACGGCAATATCACTGTGATACACCAACAATAACAACAATAGCCATTACCTGAGTAGCGAGATCAGTATGAACGCATCACTAAAGCCATTACACAATATTCATCACGCCGCCTACCGCTGCCGTGACGCAGAGCAAACTCGCTGGTTTTACGAGGACGTGCTTGGCTTAAAACTAGCTGCTGCCTTTGAGGAAGACATCGACTTTGGTGAAGGACTCGGCCGCAATCGCAATTTTTTGCATATTTTCTTTGAGATGGGCGACGGCAACTACCTCGCGTTTTTTGACGAACCCGGCATTTCAAAAGAAGCCGATTTTGGCCGCAAAGACAGCTTCGACATGCACCTAGCCTTAGAAGCAGAAACCATGGAAGATTTACTGGCCTGGCACAAGCACATCAATGACGCCGGCAAAACCTGCCTTGGCCCGGTTGACCACGGCTTTGTGCACTCGGTTTATATGTATGACCCAAACGGCATACAAGTCGAAATTACTTGCCGCGCTCCGGACCCGTCGCTAATGCAAAAACACAACAACAATGCGCGAAGTTCACTGGCGGCTTGGACCGAAAAAACTCGCCCACTTAAAGAAGAAACCTTTGGTGCAGCTAAAATTGATAAACGCGCCCGCTAACAAAGCGGGCATTAGCAATCACTCCACGGGTACTCCTTAAACATGAAATTGAAGGAGCACTAGACCGGCGGCACGACAACGATCGGGCCCCAGCCCTTACTCAGTGCCTGCTTTAATTGTTTTAATTGGGCTTTGCCAATGCGATTACCGAGCTCGTCTTCTATGCCGATAATAGCCTTTTCTGCATCTTGGCGAATTTTATCGGCGGCGCTACTAAACTGAACGATTTTAGCGCGACGATCGGCGGGATCTGGCACCAGCTCCAGCAAACCGTCATCCTTCATACCCTGCAACAATTGATGAATGGCCTGCCGGCTGACACCTAGATTGCGCGCCAGGAACGCGGGGCGATTGATACCCACGGTCACGCTTATCATGATCATTGATTTGGTTCGATTCATTCGCTCCCAGCCCGCCGCTTCTAGGCTGGCCTGCAGACTCTCGTCCATCCAGAACAAGGCGTAAGCCAAGGTGCCAATCAAAAAATCCTGATGCTCTGCTATTTTTTTCATTCAATTATCCAGGCATATACGGTGCTTAAATGCACCGCTACTCGTGACATATAAGCGCAAGGTAAATACATTTACGAGTACGATAAGCATGCCATTGTATGCGGTATCGACCTAGAATAACCAGCATAGCTATCGTTATTTTAGTAAAGATAATTGACATATTATCTAAGAATTGCTCTACTGCCACACATACTTTTCTTGTGAGCAAGCAGCGAGTATCGTCATGACCAATAAGAAAAAAGCCTACGAGCGCGTACCTTATTTAATTTTCTATCAAGACAAAAGCCCATTTAAAGAGACCTACGGCGGGCCAATGGATTTTGGCGCCTTGAAGTCACATCTGCTGCGTCCGGCAGAACCGAAAACAAACAATGTCATTGTGTTTATGCATCCCGTGGGTGGCGGCGAATACCTACCGATGATTACCGAGCTGGCCAAGGCTGGCTATCCGGTGATTTACTGCCAAAGTCGATATCCCGGCAATGACACCGCACTGATCATGGAAAAAGTCGTTATTGATTTAGGTAACTGCATTCGTCACGCCAAAGAAACCTTTGGTTTCGACAAAGTTATCTTGGCGGGCTGGAGCGGCGGCGGCTCGCTGTCGATGTTCTACCAAAGTCAGGCAGAAAACCCCACCATTACTGAAACACCCGCAGGCGATGCGGTAGACCTCACAATTCAAGGCCTTATTCCCGCCGATGGCATTATGATGCTGGCAGCCCACATCAGCCGCACCCACACATTGACCGAGTGGATGGACGCATCGATTTTAGATGAACAAGACCCAAATCACCGCGACCCGGAACTTGATCTATACAATCCACAAAATTCGAATCAGCCACCCTATTCTGCGGCGTTTTTAGAGCGCTACCGCGCGGCACAAATTGCCCGTAACCGCAAAATAACGGCGTGGGTAAAGGATAAACTGGCAAGTCTAAAAAATAGCGGCCGAGCCAACGATGAGTTCGCCTTTGTGGTACACGGCACCATGGCTGATCCGCGCTGGCTAGACCCAACTATTGACGCCAATGACCGCAAGCCGCGTTGGTGCTACTTGGGTGACCCTGAGGTGGTCAATAACGGTCCCGTTGGTCTCGCCCGTTTTTGCACGCTGCGCAGCTGGCTATCGCAATGGAGTTACGACGATTCCAATGCAGACGGACTGCGCTGCGCCCAGACTATCAGCGTGCCCGCCCTTGTTATTGGCAACAGCGCTGACGACGCCTGCACACCGAGCCACACCGCGCGAATCTTTGATGCGATAGCTCACGACAACAAAGAAATGCACGAAATTAAGGGTGCCACCCATTATTACTTCGGACAGGAAGCGCAACTAAAGGAAGCCATTCAACTGTGTGGTGACTGGCTCGCTCGCCAAGATTTATTGTAATTAGCGCTTAGCCAGCACTTGCACTCTGACGGCGCTCGCTTTTGCAGGCCGGAATAGCGATATTCTGCACCGACAAGCGCCGCACCTTGCCATTCAATAGCGGCCACTCTATTTCACTGCCCTTTTGCAAACCCAATAGTGCGCATCCCACTGGCGACAGCACGGAGATTTTCAATGTCGTGACGTTTGCCTGCCAAGGCATCACCAAGGTAACGCTCGTTTTCGACTGTGAATCTAAATCAATAAAAGTGACCAGGGAATTAATACAAACGAAATCGTGTTTGTAATCACCGTCCTCAACAATGTCTGCACGATCTAACTCTGACTGCAAGTCCTGCGCTGCCTCTGATCGATTGCGACGAAGAAATTCACTTAAGACTTGATAGTCTGACTGCTTAACAAAAATAGGGATATGAGTTAAATCTTGCATTACTTTTCTCCATAGCAAAAACCCTGCGGAATTTAAAAATATCCGCGTCTAATGAATTACGATTAGCTTGGTGTGTGGCGGGCGACTGAGTAAAACTCAATCGCCTTGGGAGAGGAAGGCGACAAAAATCCCAGCGCAAACAGCGCCGAAATTGAAAATTTTAACAACATAAAACAATGCAGTATTCATGGCGCTGAGATTAGCAGCTTTAAAAAACTTAGCAAGCGCCCGACGCTCTGTTAATAATCATAAATATGTTCAAGCTCAAATCCCGCGCCCTGCACATCAACAATAAGTTGCGCGAGATCCGCCACCGCCACCATAAGAATAACGCGGGCGCGCTGTTCCTTAGAAACAAGTGATGAACGAAATAATTCCTGCGCACCTAAGGACGAAACATCTGCGTCTTTATCCACCAGCAAGGACACCGCAATTTGATGGTTTCCAGAGATATCGCTAATCGTCCATTCGCTAATTGAAAACTTAGGCAGGATCTCGGTAAAACCACCCCAACGCGGCACCGACATAATGTAATCATCGCCACCGGTTGCTACAACCTCTGATCCTTCCGGCTCTTTAGGTAGACGAATACTATTGCTTTGCACCCGCTGCGCAGTGAGGTAAATCCGCTTATCAGTCTCACCGTAGGTAGATTGCGCGGCGTATTTAATCAACTTGGCATAAAGTGATTTCAGCCCAAATTCGGCACTAAAGAATAGCTTTCGCTCCCATTTGCGAAAGGCGTGCTCACCCCACAGCGGCGTATCAGACCAAATTCTATTTCGCCAGCCGGCAAAATCAAATTCGTACCAGGGCTCATCGTAAATAAGTTGGCTGTAAGCGCGATGCGCCTGCTGAATCAATTTATCTTCGGCAGTGTCTTCGCCATCAGCTGACCAACGACTCAGCCGTCCCAGGCTGGCTTCATATGCGCCTTTCGCTAAATATTCCAGCGTGGTGCTCACACCAATCACCCGCAGCATGGTGCGGTACTCTGAATTGGCGGGGTAGTTTTCCGCACTTAAACTCATTACCCGATCATACAAGGCCCAGTACTCATCTATGCTCGCAAGAAATGGAAAACGGCTTGGATCGCCGCCATCGGCCAAATAATCCGCATATTCCTTGGGCTGAAATACCAAATACCACTCAGGGATAGTCAGTAAAGTTTGCTCGACAGGGCGATAATATTCGCCAATGTCGTCGCGGGTAGCGGCCATTAAATCGGTGTTGAACGGGTAGTACTTAGCCCACAGCATATTCACAAAGCGATTGTTGGGGTCGAGGCGCCACTTCAGCCCGAAAAAGTCGTTAGCTTGGGGATAAGCTGCCTTAAATTGCTCGGTACTGGCCTGTAGCTGGTACGGCAAGTAGTAGGCGCCGCCAGCTTCGATTGCCGCATCAATCATCTCGCTACTCCACGCGCCTACCGCGTCTTTCGCCGCCGCGTCGGTGCCTTGCCGGTAATACACCACAAAGGCAAATACCTCGGAGCGCGCCCACGACAGCAAGGTGTTGGTATCAGCCTTAGCATGGCGAACACTCACATTAATAATATTCGCCTTATAGCGCTGAAATATGTCGCGCATTTTTGGCACAAACTCATCAAAGCGATCTACTGGTACAAAGTACTCACGCAAGCCATAGGTGTACTGGGAGCGATCTTCCGGCTCTAATTCCGCAACGTCGTAACTGGCCTCATGGTTACGCCAAACCACTTTCGCGGGGTAGTACAATATGGGGTCTATGAGATATTGCCGAGTCCACTTGCCAAAATCTGAACCGGCAACAAACTTCTCTAGCGCCACTTCGATTCGGTAATCCTGATCTTTGGCTATCAGTCTTTCAACTTCCGTCACGGGCTTGTCACTGGCGTACCAGCTCACATCGCGCAATGCGGTAAAATCAGGGGGATAAATATCGGCGTTGTGGAATACCACGTCATTATTGTCGCGAACAGCCTCGCGGAAGTACTTAGCATAATCTTCTACCGGCATCACCCGAGTGCGGCGCTCAACCGGCACATTATCTTCCAATTGCAAGGTCGCCTCGACAATGACGCCCAGACCACCATAGCCGCCAATGGCACCATAGAATATATCCGCGTTTTCCGTCGGCGAGGCACTGACTATAGAGCCGTCTGCCAACACCAGTTTAAGGCCTAGCACTGAGCCAACTAGCGGCCCCTCCCCGATGTAGCGGCCGTGAACGTTTACGCTAAGCGAGCCACCAACGGTAAAGTTGGCGTAGGTTTGCATGATCTTGACCGACAAATTATGGGGGTCAATCTCCGCCTGCAACTGCCGCCAACTAATACCCGACTGAACTGAAACCTGCTTATTTTGAACATCTAGCGACAGCACTTTATTAAAATTGCGCATATCGATATGAAGGCTATCTGGATAGGCAGTTTGGCCGCCCTGACTGTAGCGACCACCGCCAATCGACACTCGACCTTCAGTGTCACGCAGGGCTTGCTGGATCTCAGACACGGTGCGCGGGGCAATCACCTGCCCTACCCTTACCGCATTTAAATGCGTTACGTCGTTCACAATCTGCGGTATCACCGGCGGCACATACTCATCATCGCCAGACCGAATCACCACCACAGCTGTCGCAATAAGCGAAAGCACTACAGCAAAAATAAATAGCGCTGCTAAACTACGAAGCAAGGCCCAAAACACCTTAAAAGGACGCACCCATTTTGATCCCGCAAATTCCGACAAGCTCAAACTCCCTTTTTAATGTATAACAGCAGAATTCCTGTTAGCGCAGTGAGTACAAAAATGAATAATGTTTCACGCCGACAAGTTATCAAATATCTTTCGCTAGTGTCTGCGTCACTACTGACACAACACACTTTAGCAGCAGATGACGTCGCAGCACCTAATATTGATAGCACCGCCGCGCCTTTTCCGTCTGTACCGCCCTTACTGATCGACAGTTTTGGCGGCAATTTTTCCTATATTTATCGCAACACCGAGTTGCGCGAGCAATTTTTTAACTTCTTGGTGAATGTATTCCGCCTCTACCCAGAGCACGAGCTTCACGCCCTAATCCAGAGTTTTGCAGAATCATACAGCGCAGATGAAAACGTCTATAAACAGCTACAACAGAATATTGGCAATATTAAGCCGTTTTTATCGGAATTAACATTTGCGCTACCCGCTTTAAATAAGCAAAAGCTAACAATGCGCGCTCAAACCTGCGAACTACTAGATACGAATCGCCGCTACGAAGGCTATCTAGAAATAGGCTCAAGCGGTCGCTATGTGGATGCCCTTGAAGAAGACTTGAATATCGTTGGCGAACGCTTCTTTCTAGCCGAGCAAACCGCCACTTACTCTCTTAGCGACATGATTGATCGCGGTCAAATAATGAAGGCTGGCACCCACATTCCACTTGCAAACTACGCCTCCATGCTAGGTGACAGCATTCCGAGTAATTCACTAGATTTAGTCACCGTTTATATCGGCTTTCACCACTGCCCGCTAGCACTGCGCGAGCAATTTATTAGCGATATTCGCGATGCGATGAAACCGGGGGCCTACCTCATTGTTCGCGACCATGATGCGCACAATGAGGATATGCAAGCTATCGTTGGGCTTGCCCACGATGTGTTTAATATGGGTACCGATGAAAGCTGGGATTACAATGCCAATGAGTTGAGAAATTTCTATAGCTTAAGGTTTTTAGACGAATGGCTAAGTAGCTCGGGCTTCAGGGGAAGTGGCGAAAAACTGTATCAAAGTGGCGACCCAACGCACAACGCACTAATGGTGTACCAAAAAGCGTAGGCCGCGCCAACACGCAGAAAACGCCGCAACTGCTAGACTCTAATTAGGCAAGAGGCTGAGCATTATGATTGCAATTCAAGACCACGAAGACAGCGCAGAAATCATTTTGCGCCCTAACTGTTCTGCTAGCTGGGATCAAAACCGCCGCATCCTACTTGCAGTAATGGCCGTGAACACCCTTTTTGGTGCCGGCTTCATTGCCATCGGCGCCTGGCTGGTACTGCCCTTTATGGGTTTAGAGCTGTTGATCATGTGGCTGTTACTGGGCCGAACTTTTCGAAGTCTGCAAATACAGCAAATTGTCAGTCTTAGCCCACAAACCCTGAGTATTGACCTTGGTCATCAACACCACGAACGCAGCTGGCGGTGGCCCAGAAACACCAGCTACATACTCGTTACGGTAAAGCCCCACCCTTGGGACCCCTTACACATCAGTCTTAGCCACTGCGGTGAACAGGTTTCAATTGGTGATTTTTTAAATAAAGACGATAGCCAGCAGCTACTTAGCACCCTGCGCCGACATCTGCCAGTTAGGCACTATTGCGAGGATTCAATAATCCGCGTTTGAAAGTGGCGCAATCGGCGCATTCGCTTCAACCAACAAGGACAGGACCCCAAGCTCTCCGAAGGAGGCGTAATAACGCCCTGCTTGCAGGGGCAACATCTGTCCCAGCGCACCGGTCAATAGCCATTGATCAGGATAAATAACCCAGCCCTGCGCCACACGGTCGTTAATTAATTCAAGCAGCATTGGCCACTGGCCACCGCCAATAAGCGAATTACTCTGCGCTGAAAAAACAATTTGATCATTGTGATGCAAGCCCACGGTTATCGCATCAATATCGACACTGCCAATAGCCACTGGCTCGCCAACAACAAAGCTATGCGCCGCCGCATTGGCGCGAATAATCTCAAAAACACTTGGCGCGCCAACGGCTTTAAACCCCAAGTCGGGTAATTCCGCCGCAGGGGCAACATCGGCCACCAGCTTCTTTAGGCTCGCGACGTCGGCCACCGCATGCTCTATTGGCTGCTTTAACCGAAAAGCCAACTCGACCTCGATCATGCCTTTCTTAAAGTTAGTAAGGTTTATCGCCTGTGTTGAATCGATTTTTGCGCCGGGTAGCAATACGCCCATGATGGCGCGATCGCTGCGAAACTGCTGTTGCGACGCAAGGGAGGTAAGCCCAGCTTTAAAGCCTTCGGGTACACGCCCACCGAGCTTTTTATCAAGACTCAATTTCTGAGACTGATAAGCACCGCGCCATTGCAATGCTTTTACCGACGCTGAACTCGCCTCGTCGTCACTGTCAGCCCAGCTTATTGTGGCAGCACCGAATAAGCTAAGTGCTAACACCAGTTTTATTACCTTTAAAAATTGCTGCATTTCACCAACCGTAAAACCCTGAGTAAATCAGGCAAACCAAATGTTAAATCAGTCTGAAAGATAATATTCCACCGTAGACACGACGCGCACTTTTTTAATGTGCGGATTGTTTTTGTCTCGGTCACTTATTGAAAACTGGCCCTGCGAGGCCCGCTTAATTTTGCCTAATACACTGTCGGAATCAGCGGCAAATTTCTCTGCAACGGCGCGCGCCTGACGCGTTGCCTCTTCAATCATCGTCGGTTTAACCTGATTGAGCTTGGTAAAAATATACTCGGTTTGGGCCTGATAATTATTGCCGTTAAAGGCGATACCTTTTTGACCTAGTTCAGACAGCTCGCGACTCACTTCGCGCACTTTTTCGATATTGTCGGTGTATACCGTTACCGTCTGCTCCGAAGTATAACGAAATGGCGAGCCACCGTTATTGCCATATTGCTGGGCGGATTTATCGGTAATCGCTGGCGCCGACACAGATATCTCATCGCTGGAAAAACCCTTGTCGCGCAAAAAGGATTTAATCGTCGCGATTCGCTCATCTAACAGGATATAGAGCTTGGGCAGATCGTTGCTGGCTTCGGTAAACTGCAGCGGCCAGATCGCAATATCGGCGGTAAACTCCCGCTCAGACAAGCCTTTTACCGTCACGCTGCGCTCAAACTGGCGGTATTGCGTCACTGCGGTACCGAGCAGGACACCGAGTACCGCAAGTCCCAAGACCAGCGAAATCCCCAAAATCAGCGCACTGGCCGCCGAACTTTTAGAATTAGTCATTCCAATCTCCCCGTTCCAATCCGAATTTTCGCTTTTAACCACCAAGCTTTATTAAATGAGCTCGAAAAAAACACCTCGAGTTAGCGCCCGTAAATCCTCCGGAGCCAATTCTAACTCTAATCCGCGCCGGCCAGCGCTAACAAACAGAGTAGCGTACTTCCGCGCTGACTCATCAATCGCGGTAGCCAATAACTTCTTCTGCCCCAGAGGACTAACACCACCCAACACATAGCCCGTCGTTCTCTCCACCTCGGCAGGCCCCGCCATTGCGGCCTTCTTGGCACCCAATGCCTTGGCTGCCTGCTTCATATTTAGTTTTGCAGACACGGGCAATATCGCCACGGCAAGATCACCGGTGTTCAACGTGATAACCAAGGTTTTAAATACCCGCTCAGGTGCAATAGCGAGTTTCTCTGCGGCCTCCAAGCCATACGACGCGCTGCCTGGGTCATGACCATAAGAGTGGACGGTATGGCAAACCTTCTGCTTTTTGAGCAAATTAACTGCTGGTGTCATATCCGCGCCAAACCGCCTCCCCAAGCCTGCAGTTGACCGCAAGCACACACCCTAGTTCCCAATTTAATGCCGCCTTTGAGCTCAACAGGAGGCGTTCTCGGCGCAATATTAAGATTGAATCGAACCGCCCCACTACCGTCGCTACAACTGCCGCGTAAGCCACCCATGAATGGCTGCTTTGGTGGATTTCGCAATATCATTCCCTCGCCAACACTCCGCTTAGGGCCACTTTCAGCACTATTAACGCTATCGTCGCAGGCAAACACCCCACTTCGTATATGGCTAGCCGAGCGGTCGTGCTAAAATTGCGCGCTTTTCCAAATTCACTAGACGCCGCCAGGTATGAGCACAATATGAGTATGTCAGACGCAAGAAAACGGGTTGGATTCGTGAGTTTGGGTTGCCCGAAAGCCCTAGTCGATTCCGAGCGTATTCTCACCCAATTGCGTATCGACGGCTACGACATTGTGCCAAATTACGATGACGCCGACGTGGTTGTCGTCAATACCTGTGGCTTTATCGATAGCGCGAAGCAAGAATCACTGGACGCCATCGGCGAAGCTCTAAAAGAAAACGGCAAGGTTATCGTGACCGGCTGCATGGGTGACGATGCCAAAATTCGCGCCGTGCATCCCAACGTCCTGGCCGTTAGTGGCCCAGCAGCATACGAAGAAGTGGTCGGCGCCGTTCACGAATGGGCTCCCGCCAATAAACAGCACGACCCCTTTATCGATTTGGTGCCACCGCAGGGCGTTAAATTAACTCCCCGCCATTACGCCTACTTAAAAATATCCGAAGGCTGCAACCACCGTTGCAGCTTCTGCATTATCCCGTCTATGCGCGGTGACTTAGTCAGCCGCCCCATCGGCAGTGTGCTAGAAGAAGCCAAGCGCTTGGTCAACGCCGGCGTTCGCGAAATTTTGGTGGTGTCACAAGACACCAGCGCCTACGGCCTAGACACCAAATACAAGCTCGACTTTTGGGATGGTCGCCCAATAAAAACCCGCATGCTGGAACTGTGCGAAGCCTTAGGAGAAATGGGTGTTTGGGTGCGCTTGCACTATGTTTACCCCTACCCCCATGTCGACAATGTCATTCCGCTTATGGCCGAGGGCAAAATTCTCCCCTATCTCGATATTCCCTTTCAGCACGCCAGTCCCAAAGTGCTGAAAGCCATGAAGCGCCCCGCTCACCAGGAAAAAACCCTGGAGCGCATTAAAAAATGGCGGGAGATTTGCCCAGACTTAGTCATTCGCTCAACGTTTATCGTCGGCTTTCCCGGTGAAACTGAAGAAGACTTCCAAATGCTGCTGGATTGGCTACAAGAAGCCCAGCTCGACCGCGTCGGCTGCTTTGAATACTCACCAGTTGAGGGCGCCACCGCCAATGAACTAGACGAGCAAGTGCCAGAAGACGTGAAAAATGATCGCTGGCAGCGCTTTATGGTGGTCGCCCAGGATATCTCCGCCAAGCGCCTGCGCGCCAAAATCGGCACGCAACAGGAAATTCTTATCGATACCGTCGATGAAGAAGGCGCTATCGGCCGCAGTGTCGCCGACGCGCCAGAAATCGACGGCAAAGTGTATTTGGACGGCTTTACCGACGTGAAACCCGGCGATGCCCTGATCGTAAATATCATCGATTCTGACGATTACGATCTGTGGGCTGAACCCGCCTAATGAACCTGCTGCTATTGCAGCCTGAAGACGTAGGCTGCAATCCCACGTCGCATAACATCACGCTAACAGACCACCGCGCAGCACATATTCGCAATGTGCTGCGCGCCAAGCTTGGCGACACCCTCAAAGTGGGCATGTTAAATGGCCTCACCGGCAGCGCCAGCATCACTGCAATTAACAATGACAGCGTGAGCATTGAATTTGAATTGCACAGCCCGCCGCCTGCGAAACTGGCACTGACGTTATTACTTGCCCTGCCCAGACCCAAAATGGCGAGGCGAATTATTCGCTCAGCGACCGAACTCGGCGCATCAGAGATCATTCTGCTCAATAGTTATCGCGTTGATAAAAGCTACTGGCAAAGCCCCCTCGTCAGCGAGGAAACGCTGCACAAGGCCATGCTAGAAGGCCTGGAACAAGCAGGCGATACGGTGTTGCCAACGCTGCGACGAGCTGAGCGCTTTAAACCCTTTGTGGAAGACGAGCTGCCCAGCCTGCTAGAAAACAAAATAGGGCTGCTGGCCCACCCCTATTCGGAACAAAGTCCACCTCAAAAAGTGCAGCAAGATTGTGTGTTGGCCATTGGCCCGGAAGGTGGGTTTATCCCCTACGAATGCGAAAAACTGATCGACGCTGGCTTGCAGAGCTTCAGCCTTGGCTCCCGCATTTTAAAAACCGAAACTGCCGTTTCTACCTTGATTGGCCGCTTGTTTTTATAAAGCCACACTATCTAGCTGATACAACACAGTGAAAATCTCGCCCATCTATAGTTAAAAGCGCCTCGTCTCCTTTATTCCAAAAACGGGTATCGGCATTGGCGTAGCGAGCTCCAGACGCGCTCCGCTCCCTTGTTAATACTTCCGCCTCCCCGCTCCTGAATAATTGCAGCCTATCCGGCCCCAGAAATCTGACTTCAAGCGCCCCAAAGTCTTGGCACTTAAATCTTACGGATACACTAGAACCCTGATCCGGTTTTAAACTATTTTCTCTCGCCGCGGAATCATCCGCACTGCAGGCGGCTAGGCTAGCTGCAGACAACAACAAAATTAGATACCCAAAAACATGTCGCATATCTTGCCTGGTAGCCTGGATAAACTTTGGCGCGGGACGTTGGCATTACTATTTGGAATATCGCAAGCGTCCCGTCAAAATTACGGCTTACTTTACTGTAAAGCGCGCTCGACGAAATCCAGGCGATCCTGGCCAAAATACATGTCGTTGCCAACAAAGAAAGTCGGGGCACCAAACACATGATGCGCTATCGCCTCATTCGTAATCTCTTTTAAGCGCGCTTTCACGGCATCTTGTTCGCACAAAGCGAGAACTTCCGCCGGATCAAAACCGGCTGAACTGAGAACCTCACTCACGCCCTCCGTGGTGGTCATGTTGTTCTCATTTACCCACAGTGCCGTAAAAATGGCAGTTATATAGTCGTGAAACCGCGGTGTGTCTAAAAACGCCACCGCACCGCGCATCAAGGTTAGGGTGTTAACTGGAAAATACGGGTTAAAGCTAAATGGAGTTTGGTAGTGATCTGCCGCGCGCTGTAAATCCATCATCATATAGCGCGCTTTGGTGGGTATCATCGCCGGCGACTGATTGCCAGTCGCTTTAAATACGCCACCTAATAACATCGGCTTAAAAATAATTTCGGCCCCGGTACGCTCTGCCAATGTCGCCAGTTGCGTCCACGCCACATAACTCGCCGGACTACCTACATCAAAAAAGAATTCCACTGTTTTTTTCATGTTATTCAATGCCTTTAAAAAGTTTCTTGCCAGGGACGCAAATCAAATTCATGGGTCCAACAGTCTTTGGGCTGACAATGTATTTGCCAATACTGCTCGGCAATATGGTCGGGATCGAGAATGCCAGCTTGCGCTTTACTAGCGTATTTCTCCGGAAAGTTGTCTTGAATAAAGGCCGTGTCAATCGCGCCGTCGATAATGGAGTGCGCCACATGAATACCCTGGGGACCGAGTTCGCGAGCCATACTTTGCGCCAATGCCCGCAGGGCAAACTTGGCGCTGGCAAAAGCACTAAAACCACTTCCGCCACGCAATGATGCCGTAGCGCCGGTAAAAATAATCGTACCGCTGTTGCGCGGGAGCATCGCTCTAGCCGCCTCTCGACCAGTGAGAAAACCCGCAAACGCCGCCATTTCCCAGACCTTTTGATACACCCTTGCCGTCGTCTCAGTGATCGAAAACATCACATTCGCGCCGATATTGAAAACCACCACGCCCACTGGGCCAATATCCCGCTCAATCGAAGCAAACAGATCGACCATGGCCTCTTCATTTCTAGCGTCACACGCCAGCGTATGCGCCACGCCACCTTCAGCCTCTATTTCCTCACGCAGTGTTTGCATGGAGTCCGCATTGCGACGCGTTGCCACCACACTATATCCCTCGCGAGCAAAGCGACGGGCAATAGCACTGCCAGTCGCATCACCGGCGCCGATAACCACCGCCACCTGCTTTTCTTGTTTGCTATTGTTCATAAATCACCATAAGTTCTTTTTTGGAACTAACGAAATATAGGTTCCTTTTTAGAACTTGTCAATTTATTCTAGTGCCTGTGTTCTTTAGGATTCTGTTCTATGCGCTGGGAAGACCTTGATCAGCAACCCTGCTCACTCGCTCGCACCCTCGCGGTGGTCGGCGATCGCTGGACTTTACTCATACTCCGGGACTGTTTTTTAGGGGTAAGACGTTTCGACGCCTTTGAACAACGCCTTGGCGTTACCCGCCACGTGCTCACCGATAGGCTTAAAAAGCTGGTGAGTTACGGCGTGCTCTACAAATCCCCCTACCAAGAGCGACCGTTACGCGAAGAATACCGGCTCAGCGAAAAGGGACTGGAGCTCCACCCCGTGATACTTGGACTAGTTGGCTGGGGCGATAAACATATGAGCGACGAACGCGGCGCACCCATCATTCATATCCACAAATCCTGCGGGCAGGAAATGCACGCCACCACACATTGCTCAGTGTGTGGTAAAGCCATTACCGCAAAAGATATAAAAGTTGAGGTCGCAACGAGCTGGCAGGGTCATTTAGATGAATTCCTGCCCAGTAAAAGCCGTTAACGACATTATGACTTTCCGCATATCGGCTTTTGTATTTTTTCGACTTGGGCACTCGCTAAGAACGCTATTGCTAGTTAGCCGCTAGTTATTTCGAAATGTGGTAGCAAGCGGTGGTTCGCACAACGATGCGGCCGTCGACCTTCATCACGGCGTGCGAATAAAGTGATCCTTTAGTTTCTCTTACCAGATCTGCCTCAATTTCTATCCACGCATCGGGGGGCACCGGCGCAATAAAATCAATATCCAAATTCTTGGTGGGAAAATGAACATTCTCACCGCTTATTTGCTCCTCAAATGACAGTAGCTGCATGTCGGCAAGATAAGCAAGTACGCCGCCATGACAGGTCCCGGCCATATTAAGATGATGATCTCGAACCCGAAACCCCAGCACTTTCTTCTCACCCACGTGCTTTATATAAATATTACCCATATGAGTATCAAAGCCAGGGGCCGAATCAAGTAATTCAAAACCTACTGGTATTGCGTCATTTATGTCCATTTACAAATCCCATCTATTTCAAAGACTACTTGTGCCGATTAATTTACCATCGACACAATACCTATTTAAGCTCTCTTTTAAAACGACATAATTCCCTTGGGCCAACCGCAATACTGTCAAGACCACCACCTGAATCACAACTCAAATCAAAGCGACGGCTAAAACAGTCTGTCATAAACACGGGAATTCCAACCCCGAATGATGTAGTCAGCAAATTACTTTTAAACATCCTGCTCTGCTAAGATACGTGGCCGTTCACGCCCCAAGTAGGATCACCACATGGCATTTACCGACAAAAACGCTGAACCCTATAGCGGGCAAGACTTAGTTCGCTATATAGACAAAGTCCTACAAGTAAGGCCGCCCCAGTCTAAGGTGCGAAATTTCAGCTATCAAATCATCAAGCGAATGTTTCAGCCTCAAATCCTTGATATTGAGAATATCCCTGGCAAGCCCTGTCTATTTGTCGCAAATCACGCGATGTACGCCGTCGACGGTCCCATTATTGGCCTGCCAATGCTCGCTGAACATGGCCGATTTATACGCGCGCTCAGCGACAAGTTTTTATGGAACCCCATCAACGAAAGCGTATTGCTAAACCAAGGTGTTGTAATTGGTCATCCCGAGGTGTGCTCTGCGCTGATGGAAAATGGCAGCGATTTAATTGTATTTCCCGGCGGTGCACATGAGGCAACCAAGACTGCCGACAAAAAGTACCAACTTTTGTGGAAGGAACGCTACGGGTTCATCAAGCTAGCAGCCAAACACGGCTACACCATTGTGCCCACCGCCATTGTTGGGCCAGAAGATTTTTATGACCACCTTATTGAAGGAGAAGATCTTCCTAACACTATAGTCGGACGCGCTCTCACCAAACTCGGCCTTATCAATGAAAATACCCGAAGTGATTTAATGGGACCCATTCCCCTAGGCCTGTTCCGGACACTGATTCCGAAGCCGCAAAAGTGTTATATCCAATTTGGTGAGCCATTAGACCTTAGTAAATACAAAGGTAAGCGACTTGCTCAAAAGACAATGATCTCCCTTCGCGAAGAGGTCGCGGGGGAAATCACTACGATGATTAAGTCACTGCTCCAACGTCGAGATGAGGAGAAGCAACACTTTGGACGTATCCGGCGTTTACTAACGAACTAATTTACAACCGCAAAACTAGCTGCCCTAAATGCAAAAAACCTCGGCAAATGCCGAGGTTTTTTTACAAACAGCTACTTAGAAATTATAACGGAAATTGATACCTAGCTCGCGCTGAGCATTCATACCAATCTGACGATAGCTACTTACTCCAGTTCCGCCCTGAGCACCGGTGACCTGCGTGGGATTACCAGGATTACCAAACTGTAAAACCTGATAGTCTGCAGTCGCCGGGCTTGCTTCACGATAGCTTACGCGCTCTGTATCCAGTACATTTTTACCGTAGAACATAACTTCCCACTTGCCCTCGGGATCGCGGATACCAGCGTAGGCATTTACGGTATTGTAGGCATCCACATCGTCAATTGGATTACTCGGATCATTCTCTGAGTTTCCATACATTGTCACTAAACCGCGAACATAGGCTTCAAGCCCCACAAAGGGAAAGCTGTATTCAGAACTAAAAGTCGCCGTCCACAATGGTGCATTATTCGAACGATAATTGACAACACAAGCACCGACAGTATCACCTCCCGTACCGTTGCGAATATCAGATACCGATGGGCTCCCTCCTGAATCGGGTTGCCCGTCGGCAGGTAGATAGTCGTTACAAGCCACTGTGCCGTTATCAATTTCACCCTTAGAATAGCTAAACAGCGCGCCGACACTTAAATTTTCACTTGCCTGGAATCCGGACTCAACTTCTATGCCGTAAACATTGATAGGCACTGCACTAACAAAGTTAAACTGAGCAACCGTGTCAGTGAAATTAACCCCATCTCGAGTCGAGGTTGAAATATAATTAACGCCATTGCCTGGCGCGCGATACGGGTAGTCTTCAAACTGTTGATAAAACGCGGCGGCATTAACCGTCAATCTACGATCCAGCCAAGTTGACTTTACACCAAACTCAATTGAATCAGAGGTCTCCGGCTCTAAACTTATAAACGAGCGCTCCCTCGCACTAGGCGTCACGCTGAAATCACCCACCACCGAAATACCCGGACGCCAAGAACTGCCCGCAGTCGCATATGCCATTAACTCATCGGTAAACTGGTGACGGTAAGACAGCAGATAAATAGTCTCTGCCCAGTCCTCATCAAAGTTAGACACTCTAGTCGTCACACCTTGCGAAGTTAGATCTACGCTAGACATGGCCTCGAACATGATGCGACGCAGCCCCAGTGAGATTTCATCCTGCTCAGTGAGATCCCAAGTCACGTTAGCGAACACCGACTTTTCTTTTGATTTAGTTACCGACGTAATCGGCGTCAGCGTTTTACCGGCAAATGTAGCGGGGTTTAAAACCTGAGCGAATAAGGCGGTAGGATTAAGAATATCGTTTTCTGAGTTATTGTCCTGAATTAATAAACCAGCAATAACGTTAAATCTACCAGCCAACGGCTCATTCGATGCCACACGAATCTCGTGACTTCTACCACTCGTATCTCCCGAAAGCTGTTGGCCAATATTATCAAGCGCGGGATTATTATAGCTCGCATCAAAGAAATCGCCGAGATCGCCACTTTCATACGGCGTCTTCCGCCGAACCTTTATATCGGTTTTCGAGCCGGAATAATTCAAGGTGAATTCGCCAAGATCAAGCGCTATCTCAACTCCGCTGCGCGCCATATCTTGGCTGCTTTGTTCGGCATAATTGGTTACCGCCAAACGATCACCGCTGCGAATAGTTCTTGGACTCGCCGCCAGCGACGGATCAGCAATATTGGCGGACTCCATTTGAAACAAAGTCTTGCGATCCGGCGAAATTTTCTGATGCATTAAATTGATCGATAAGACATCGGTGGGTTCAACACGGAAAGACGCGCGATAGCCTTCACCGGTATAATCAGATCGGTCGGTGCTATTAATACTGCGCACGCCATTGCCATCATTTT
Organism: Zhongshania aquimaris; assembly: GCF_019312595.1. Lineage (GTDB taxonomy): Bacteria > Pseudomonadota > Gammaproteobacteria > Pseudomonadales > Spongiibacteraceae > Spongiibacter > Spongiibacter aquimaris. The sequence continues at coordinate 759,319 of NZ_JAHWDQ010000001.1, forward strand.
CCTCGTAAAATCCTGCAAAACGCATTGCCACTTTGTCTTCAACGAGAGGAAGATTAATCGCCGCTTTCGCATTTCCTCCGCCATTGCTGGATGAGGTTAAATCGACATAGCCGCCTAACTCTTGTAAATCTGGTTTTTGGGTCGTAATTGTAATCGCCCCAGACGGTGAGGCTCGCCCACGCAGAGTACCTTGGGGTCCACGCAACACTTCAATTTGACCAATATCAAATAGCGCTTGTATGGCTGCCAAAGAAACAATAGGAGAATCGTTCAGGTAAAATTCGACAGTGGGATTAAATCCACTTGCAAAGGTATCAAAGCGAACACCGCGCAATGATGAACTTGGCGCAATAGAATTTTCTTCCAATGTTAAGCCCGCGACGACCGACTGCATGTCTTCTAATTTTCGAATATTTAATTTATCAATACTTTCAGATGTCACCACAGCGACACTGACAGGTACCTCTTGAAGTGACTCGTCACGGCGTCTAGCAGTAACTAAAACCTCCTCAATCGTGAACTCCTTGCCTTCACTGACGGCTTCCGCAGCAGTACCGATATTAGAAGTGGCGATGATAAAGGGGACAAGTAGAAGCCCTCCCAATCGGCAGTTCGCATTAATTCTCGCCTTTCTTATCTCTTGCAGCATGGACTTTATTCTAGGCTTTGGCACTTGCATGCATCTCTCCTGATTTTTGTTTAATACTTATTATTTAATTACCCGGACTAATGTTTCACCAAGTAGTAACGCAACAGAACACGCACGCATAATTTGCGCGCCACATCATAAAATATGAATCACACTAGTTCACTACTGCCATATTTTGAATTTAAATTTATTCTAAGAGGATCTTTTTCAGAGTAAAAATTGAAATCGAACTAAGTAGATAAGAGCCGTATAACATTGGCTTCCTCTGCACTGTTATTATCATACATTGCCCGCCAGCTTCTTATTGCTTTAATCAACACTGGTGTTCAGGAAGATATCACCAATATTTGCCACGCGCAAGCACGAGACTTATAGGTATTAATACTTAGGGAAAAGTGCTTGAATCGATGGCGAAGAAAGAAGGGAGCTGACATCATTGCCTTGCAATGTCATTCGCCAAATAGTGTCAGAGCTTATAAGGAAGAACGTGCGGGAAAATTAATTTTATTGACGTTCGGGCTAAACGCCGCCCCGCTCACACGGCCACAGGAGTTTTATCAAATCAAACATTGCGCAGCGGTCAACACTGCTCCGGCGATAAAGATTGGTAAAAGAAAATAACAATTCTGACTATTTAAAATATATTTATAAAAATTCGATAAATTTAGACGTAGCGGGGAAAAAACTTTTGTGCGCCAATAAAACAGGCAAATAAGAATATATAAATAGGGCAGCCAGCACCTGATATACGGGCCACCCTTCTCCAAGAAACTATAAAAATTATCTCAGACTTTCATTAAGCTTATCCAGGACTTTCTGGCCAGGACATAACTCTGCCGCGCCAAGATCCCGCAACGGAGTTTTGCTGGTACCCAGTATTTCGTGCAAGTCCTGGGATTTTTCGTCCATGAACAACAGACCCGTAAGTATTTGATCCTTTGCCTTATAATCCTTAATTAAACGCAAGGCGGAGCGCCGGCTATTTAAATCGAGCTCCGGATCTGCTTTGTGAAGATGCACAACAGAGCCGTCATGCAATGTGACCTCTTTGGATTTGCCCTGTTCGTATTGAGTGGAAATTTCTTGTTTAAACGGCACGTAATCAACCGTACCCGTCGCCGCCAGGTGATCGCGCACGTGCTCGTAGCCCTTGGTCGATTTAGGATTGTTATTAAAGGTCACGCAGGGCGAAATCACGTCGATAAAGGCAAAACCACGGTGACTGATCGCGGCTTTTATCAGTGGCACTAGCTGCTCTCTGTCCCCTGAAAAACTGCGCGCAACAAAGGTAGCGCCAAGTTGCAAGGCAACACTTGCCAAGTCGATTGGCTCAAAGTGATTGGGCTCGCCTTTTTTACTGGCCGAGCCAATATCGGCAGTGGCTGAATCCTGGCCCTTAGTTAAGCCGTAGCAGCCATTATTCTCCACCACATACATCATATTTAAGTTGCGACGTACCGCGTGGGTAAACTGCCCCATACCGATAGACGCGGTATCACCATCTCCGGATACACCCACATAAATTAAGTCGCGATTGGCGAGATTAGCGCCGGTGGCAACCGAGGGCATGCGACCGTGTACCGAATTGAAGCCGTGGGAATTGCCCAGAAAATAAGTTGGGGTTTTTGAGGAACAACCAATACCAGAAAGCTTGGCAACCTTATGCGGTGCAATAGACAGCTCAAAACAAGCTTGTACGATGGCAGCGCTAATGGAGTCGTGGCCACAGCCGGCGCACAGCGTCGATATCGCTCCTTCATAATCTTTGCGAGTAAAACCAAGATCATTGCGCGGCAAATCTGGATGGCGAAACGCGGGGCGAATATACGTCATTACACAGACTCCTTAGCCATTTTTTTCTTGTGCAGCGGCCTCACGTTGTCACCTCGCAGAACCGCAATAATTTCATCGTGAATTTTGCGTGCGGAAATAGGTGTGCCGTTGTAATTTAAAATTGAAATTAAATCTCGTGGCGATACCAAACACTCATTCACCAGCAATGTTCGCATTTGCGCATCGCGGTTTTGATCTATCACAAACACGGTATCGTGCTGTTCGATAAAGGCATCGACAGATTTGTGGAAGGGAAAACCTCTTATCCGCAAGGTATCAACCACAATACCCTCAGTAGCTAATGCATCGACAGCTTCCAGGGTCGCATCGCGACTGGTACCAAAATGAATCACGCCGACGTTAGCGCCGCCCTTCTTAGCCTCAATAATCTCAGGCATTGGCACTAAGTTCTTAGCGGTGTCCCACTTCTTCAGCAGGCGCTGCATATTCTTTTCATAGGCTTCGCCGTCTTCGGTGTAGACCGCGTATTCATCCCGCGACGTACCGCGAGTGAAAAAGGCGCCTTTAGTCGGATGGGTGCCGGGGTAGGTTCGATAGGGAATGCCATCGCCGTCGACATCTAAATAGCGACCAAAGCGCTCACTCATCGCCTCTAGCTGTTCTTCGTTAAAAACCTTGCCACGCTGATATTCACGCTTGTCATCCCAGACCAGTGGCGGCGACATGGTGTCGTTCATACCGAGATCAAGATCCGTTAACATAATGACCGGCGTTTGCAGCGTTTCCGCTAAATCAAAGGCTTCCGCCGTCATCTCGAAACATTCCCTCGGTGTCGCCGGAAACAGCAAGACATGCTTGGTGTCACCATGGGATGCATACGCGCAAGCGAGGACATCAGACTGCTGGGTACGGGTTGGCATACCGGTAGAGGGGCCGGCGCGCTGGACATCAATCAACACCGTCGGGATTTCGGCGAAATAAGCCAAGCCCAAAAATTCGCTCATTAAAGAAATGCCGGGGCCACTGGTTGCGGTAAATGCCCTCGCACCATTCCAGCTAGCGCCAATCACCATACCAATAGCCGCCAGCTCATCTTCCGCCTGCACAATCGCATAATTTTTACTGCCGCTACCTGGGTCTATACGCAGGCGCTTACAGTATTTATCGAAACCATCGACCACCGAGGTCGACGGCGTTATGGGGTACCAGGCCGCAACCGTCGCGCCGCCATATATCGCGCCAAGTGACGCGGCGGTATTACCGTCAATCAGTATTTGATCTCCCACCGCATCGCGGCGCTCAACTCGAATCCCCAAAGGGCATTGATAATGTTCAGCCGCATAGTGATAGCCAATTTCCAAGGCGCGAACATTCGACGTGATCAACTTTTCCTTGCCGCGGAACTGATCCGACACCAAACCGGTGAGCACATCAAACTCAATATCGAGCAGCGCCGACAGGGCGCCAACATAGATGATGTTGCGGAATAACTGCTGCTGACGCGCATCACTGTATTCACGCTGGCACAAGTCCTTTAACGGCACGCCAATAAAATGAATATCACTGCGCATCATGCGCAGATCTAAGGGCTTGCTGGAGTCATAGAAAAAATAACCACCCGCCTCCACTTCTTGTATGTCTTTCGCCATACTTTGCGGATTCATGCACACCATCATGTCGACGCCACCGCGCCGGCCGAGATAGCCCTTCTCGTTTACCCGCACTTCATACCAGGTTGGTAGACCCTGAATATTCGACGGAAATATATTCTTGGGACTTATTGGCAAACCCATTCGAAATAGCGACTTGGCGAACATATTATTTGCACTGGCAGAGCCGGTACCGTTCACATTGGCGAATTTAATGACAAAATCGTTTACTGCTTCGATGCGTTTCATATCAGCCGCACTGCCCCGCTTTAGTCACCGAGTAATAAAATTTCTGCATATCCCAGGCTGCTGTTGGGCAGCGCTCTGCGCATAAGCCACAGTGCAAGCAGACATTCTCGTCTTTAATCATGGCGCGGCCAGTACGTAAATCAGCCGACACGTAAATGTCTTGTTCAATATTGTTCGCCGGCATTTTTAAGGTCTGGCGAACACTGTCCTCGTCGCCATTATTAACAACGATACTTAAGCAATCCGTCGGACAAATATCGACGCAGGCATCACATTCAATACACAATTTTTCGCTAAATACGGTTTGCGCATCGCAATTCAAACAGCGCTGAGCCTCTTGAAATGCGGTCGCGGCGTCGTAGCCAAGTTCCACTTCTAATTTACGATTGCTAAGGGTCTGCGAAAGCTCAGCTTGCGGAACATGATAGCGGTCGTCATTTTCAACTTGGCTATCGTAACTCCACTCGTGGATACCCATTTTTTGACTAACCAAGGTCACCCCTGGCGGTGGTCGCTTGCTAACCGAGTCGCCCTGGCAGTGCAAATCGATTGAGATAGCGGCCTGATGACCGTGGGCCACGGCAGTAATAACATTTTGCGGACCAAAGGCCGCATCGCCGCCAAAAAATACGGTGGGATTACTCGACTGGAAGGTTGTCTCATCCACCACCGGCATATCCCATTTGCCAAAATCTATGCCGACGTCACGCTCAATCCACGGGAAGGAGTTTTCTTGACCGATGGCCACCAAGACATCGTCGCAGGGCACAATCACCGGATCTTCACCGGTGGAGACCAAACTCCGCTTACCTTTGTTGTCATACACCGCTTTCACACGGTCAAAGCGCATCGCCACGAGGCGCCCATCTTCAACGATAAACTCCTGGGGTACGTGATTATCCAGAATCGGAATACCCTCGTGGGCGGCGTCTTCTTTTTCCCAAGGTGACGCTTTCATCTCTGCGAAGGGGCTGCGCACAATGACTTTTACTTCGTCGCCGCCCAAGCGGCGGGCTGTGCGGCAGCAGTCCATCGCGGTATTACCACCGCCGAGCACAATGACATTTTTACCAATGGCTTCAACATGCTCAAAAGCCACACTGGACAGCCAATCAATACCGATATGAATATTGGCATCAGCGGCTTGCCGACCAGGCAAATCCAAATCGCGACCACGAGGCGCGCCGCTGCCAACAAACACCGCATCGTAATGTTTATCTAATACGGCTTTGAGGCTATCGACGTAATGGTTGAAATGAGTCAACACACCCATATCCAGAATCCGATCAACCTCTTCGTTTAGCACCGATTCAGGTAAGCGGAAGGCGGGGATTTGGCTGCGCATAAAGCCACCACCGGCGCGTTGATCATCGTATAGATCGACGCTGTAACCCAGTGGCATCAAGTCTCGCGCGACGGTTAATGACGCGGGGCCCGCCCCAATTAACGCAATTCGCTTGCCATTTTTCTTTTTGGGAATGATCGGCATGCGGTCAGTGATGTCGCCTTTATTATCGGCGGCTACACGTTTTAATCGACATATCGCCACTGGCTCTTCGTCGATACGACCGCGCCGACAGGCTGGCTCGCAGGGACGGTCACATGTACGCCCCAACACCCCTGGAAACACATTCGATTCCCAGTTGATCATATACGCGTCGGTATAACGCTGAGCGGCAATTAAACGAATATATTCTGGAACCGGCGTATGTGCCGGGCAGGCATACTGACAATCGACCACCTTGTGAAAATACTCGGGGTCATGGGTGTTAGTGGCTTTCAATGCGCCCCCTCAAATTATTATTAACAGCGAGTTGGGTAGCAGGTGTCGGTGGTCTTGCTGGGACCGACACCCCTCAAAACCCAGAGATTACAACACAGCAGAAACATAAATTCATTAGAAAAATGGCGCCATAGTTATTAATTTATCCATATTGAATTCAGGCACATACCCGACAAGATTTCAGATGCCTTGGCCACAACCCCCAAGCGCGACTGATACTGGCAGTAAACGAGGCATTCTTAAATTTAATAGCAATAGCACCGCGGATAGTCCCGCAAATTTGACGGTCTGTGCTAGGGTAGGCAATACATAGTTAGCGAGGGAGCTCACCATGCAAACAACCGAACATCTGCGCGCCACTCTCAATGTCGACGGCCACAGTTACGACTATTTTGATTTAAACAAACTCGGTGACGACCGGCTTTCGCAATTACCAAAATCGCTAAAAATACTACTCGAGAACCAACTTCGCCATTTTGATGGTGAGTCGGTCAATGCGGATATCATCGTCGCCTTCTCGCGCTGGCTCGATAAGCCATGCGGTGGCGAAGATCTTAACTTCTCGCCTGCTCGGGTATTAATGCAAGACTTCACCGGCGTACCCGCAATAGTCGACTTAGCCGCAATGCGGGACGCCGTTGCCAAGCGTGGCGGCGATGTTTCGGCTATTAATCCACAAATTCCAGTCCACCTTGTTATCGACCACTCCGTCACCGTAGACCAGTTCGGCTCCCCGCAAGCTTTTGGCGAAAATGTGGCCAATGAGATGGCCCGAAATGACGAGCGCTATCGGTTTTTAAAATGGGGGCAATCCGCCTTCCAGAACTTTAATGTGGTGCCGCCCGGCACCGGTATATGCCATCAAGTGAACTTGGAATACCTCGCGCAAGTAGTGTGGAACAGCGATGGCATGGCCTACCCCGACACCGTATTAGGCACGGATAGCCACACCCCAATGGTCAATGGTTTAGGTGTCCTCGGCTGGGGGGTTGGCGGCATCGAGGCCGAGGCCGCCCTACTTGGCCAACCCTATTCAATGATGCTACCCGAAGTCATCGGCTTCGAATTAAACGGCAAGTTAAATGAAGGACTTACCGCAACCGATTTGGTGTTGACGGTGGTACAAATTCTGCGCAAAGCAGGCGTCGTCGGCAAATTCGTCGAGTTTTACGGCGACGGGCTCGCTGAGCTAAGTGTGGCCGACCGCGCCACCATCGCCAATATGGCACCTGAATACGGCGCAACCTGCGGCTACTTCCCCGTTGATGAGGCCACCCTCGCCTACATGAAGCTAACCGGGCGCAGCAGTGAAAATATCGCTTTAACAGAGGCCTATTGCAAGGCGCAAGGCATGTGGCGAAATGCCGGTGACCAGCCGACGTTCACCAACACCGTAAAACTAGATCTCGATACTGTCGAGCCCAGCCTCGCTGGGCCGAGTCGACCACAGGATCGCGTTGCGCTGAGCGATTTAGGCACTGCTATGCGCGAGCACTTGGAATTAAACGGCCGCGACCTAAAGGAAAGTGCTGATATTCCGGAGATGAAACTAAAACTTCATCATGGCGATGTAGTGCTAGCCGCTATAACCAGTTGCACCAACACCTCCAACCCAGACGTGATGATTGCCGCCGGCCTTGTCGCCCGCAAAGCAAGAGAGCGTGGTATGCGCGTGAAACCGTGGGTAAAAACCTCCTTCGCGCCCGGCTCAAAAGTCGTTAGCAGATACTTAAACGACAGCGATTTACAAGAAGACCTCAATTCGCTGGGATTCGACTTAGTCGGCTATGGCTGCACCACCTGTATCGGTAACTCTGGCCCGCTGCCGGCACCAGTCGCCGCAGCCATTGACAGTAAAGACATGGTGGTATCGGCACTGTTGTCGGGCAACCGCAATTTCGACGGCCGAATTCATCCCCAGGTGAAGGCCAGTTGGCTAGCATCGCCGCCACTTGTTGTTGCCTATGCGCTCGCCGGCAGCACATTACTCAATCTACAAGAAGACCCGATTGGCGTTGATAGCAAGAACAATGAGGTTTTTCTCAAAGACCTGTGGCCGAGCAACGCTGAAATTCATGACATTCGCAAAATTGTCAGCGGCAGCATGTTTCGCGAAGCCTACAACGACGTCTATCAAGGCACGGACGAATGGCAAGCTATCGATATTGAAAAAACGGATACATATCAGTGGCAAGCCGACTCTAGCTATATTCGCCTGCCGAACTTTTTCGAGTCGCCCTCGTTAGCAGGAGAGGAATTCCCCAGCCTGCGCGGCGCACGGATTCTCGGTTTATTTGGCGACAGCATTACCACCGACCATATTTCACCGGCGGGTAAAATCGCCCTCGACAGCCCCGCCAGCCATTATTTACAGAGTATTGGCGTTGAGCCAGATGACTTTAACTCCTACGGTTCGCGACGAGGTAACCACGAGGTTATGCTGCGGGGCACCTTTGCCAACACCAGACTGCGCAATAAGTTGGTCGACCGCGAAGGGGGTTACACCCTGTCACCGGATGGCAAAAGTGTCGTGCCTATTTATAAAGCGGCTATGAAATATCAAGAGAGTAATACGCCATTGGTGGTTATTGCTGGCAAGCAATACGGCACCGGCTCAAGTCGCGACTGGGCCGCAAAAGGCACCTTGCTACTGGGTATAAAGGCGGTAGTCGCCGAAAGTTTTGAACGCATTCACCGTTCTAATTTGATCGGTATGGGCGTCATGCCCGTAGAGTTCGACAAGGAAATACCCCAGGAAATGCTAGACCTTCAGGGCGATGAATACGTTGATATTGTGTCTTGCGACGATAAACTCGCACCGAAGCAAAAGCTCAGAATTATATTGTCGCGCAGCGATGGCAGTCGCCATGAAGTGTTGGGGCGACTGCGGATTGATACCGCCGAGGAGATGGCGTATTTCCGCCACGGAGGCATCTTGCAGTACGTTTTGGCCGAGCTAGGAAATTAATTCTAAGGGACTAAATGAACGGCGATTTCACGTGGTTATTATGCATCGCCGCGACTATTTGAGACCCTTACACGAGCCGGAGTTTTACTCTCCGGCAAGGAAAAAACGCAGGAATCGGAGATCACGCACATTGTGCGAGTGACGAGTGGGAACGGTAAATGAGGCGGGGCCGACCATCGGGTTTATTGCTATAAATGACCAATTGAGTAGAGGCTGCCCTTTATGCCCTGCGGGTACGCGTGCTTTGGGTACCATTTTGCCAATAGTAGGCGCCTTTAAGCGACGCCGACGAACGGCAAAATAACAATCGTGAAAAAGTCTCTATATTAAACCATTGAAGCTCGCTCGGCGCTGGCATACACAGGTCACTCAGTGACATACTGAATGCGAACATAAGACGGAGTCAGATCTATGAAAATTCATGTTGAGGTTGAAATTAGTCCGGAAGAAATGCGCCGCCTTGTCGGCCTTCCCGACGCTCAACCACTCTGGGATGCAGTGTATAAACGCATTGGCGAGGGGGACTCAGAAATGATCCAACAAATGGCCAAAACCGCATTTACCGAAGGCATGAAAACCATAGACTTGTCGGCCCGCGTTTTAAAATCATTGAGCGGCCTCGCAAGCAATCGCAAAGGCAGTGACAAAACAGCGAGTAAAACACCGGAGGCAACTGACGATAAGACCTCAAAATCAACTCCAAATAAAGCTGCACCACTGCGTCGCAGCGCCTCCAGCAAGAGCAAAACCTAAGCGCAGCGCTGCTGGCACAACACACAACTTCTCACCTAATTCAGAGTGGCATCAACATGGCAAACACAATAGCGGGCAGCAAGAATATTGCTGCCTCTGGCAAAGTCCTGCGAGTTCGCACCGCAACCTTGGCGGATATTTCCGCTATCGCGGCGCTCTCTAAGCGCGTCTATACCGGCACCGGCATTGACCCCTACTCACGCGCCGAATTGCGTGGCCAGTTAAATAATTTCCCAGAAGGGAAATTTGCGGTCACCCTCGACGAAGAAATCGTCGGCTATTGCGCAACCTTTCGCGTTAGCGGCGATGTCTGTTTGCGGCCACATAGCTGGGCCGCCATCACCGCCAATGGTTACGGCACCCGTCACGACCCCGATGGCGAATGGCTTTACGGAATGGAAGTGTGTGTAGACAGCAGCGTGCGAGGCTATCGCATTGGCCAACGACTGTATAATGCCCGTAAAAAACTTTGCGAAGAACTCGGCCTAAAGGGCATCGTCTTTGTCGGCCGGCTGCCAAGCTTGTCGCGACGCATTAAAAAATACGGCACAGCCGAAAATTATCTCGACGCCGTGGTCAATCAAAAAACCCGCGACCCGGTATTATCGTTTCAGCTGCGCAACAACTTCGAAGTCATCGATTTAATGCCGAACTACTTAACCGATGACAAAGACTCTATGGGCTATGGCGTCCACCTTGTGTGGCACAACCCCAAAGTAGAAACCGCTGCCAACGTCGCCCACACCAAACGCCACGGCGGCCGCCAGCCAGACACCGTGCGCGTCGGCACCGTGCAGTATATGCAGCGTCGCGTCACCTCGTTTGTCGAATTCATGTCGTTTATCGAATATTTTGTTGACGTGGTTGCTGACTACAAAGGCGACTTCGTGGTATTTCCAGAGCTAATCACGCTGCAACTGCTCTCTATTGAAGACCAAGAGCTGACACCGATTCAATCGATAGAGGCGCTCACCAAATACACACCGCGCTATGTTGAAGCCATGCAAGATTTAGCGGTGCGCTACAACATCAACATTATTGGCGGCTCACATCCAACCCGTGTACCCAATGGCCGAGTAGAAAATATTTCCTATGTATTCCACCGCGACGGCCGCGTCGACGAACAAGCTAAAATCCACCCAACCCCGAACGAGGTGTATTGGTGGAATATTGAAGGCGGCAACGAGCTACAAGTCATCGACACCGACTGCGGCCCAATTGGTGTATTGATTTGCTATGACTCTGAGTTCCCAGAACTAGGCCGTCACTTAGTAGACCAAGGCGCGGAAATACTTTTCGTGCCCTTCTGTACCGACGAACGCCAAAGTTATATGCGGGTGCGTTACAGCTGCCAAGCACGGGCGGTTGAAAATCAGGTTTATGTCGTTATGTCTGGCAATGTGGGCAACCTGCCGAATGTGGCAAATATGGATATTCAATACGCCCAGAGCTGTATTTTAACGCCCTGTGATTTCCACTTCGCGCGGGACGGTATCGCCGCCGACACAACTCCCAATGTGGAAACCGTCGCTATTGCCGATCTGCGCCCAGAATCACTGCGGGTAGCTCGCAATAGCGGCACTGTGCAGAATCTACGCGACCGTCGCCACGATTTGTATCAAATGAAATGGCGGGGGAATTAATCGCCTGGCGTCCAACGTCTGGCGCCGGACGCGCCTGACTACAAAACGCAGCTCACACCTGTGCCGCCCAAACCGCAGTAGCCACCAGGATTTTTATCGAGATATTGCTGGTGGTAAGGCTCCGCATAGTAGAACTCACCCGCCATCAAAACCTCCGTTGTGACTTCTGGCAACCCCGCTTTAGCCAAGGCGTCTTGATACACCGCCAAAGATGCTTTGGCCACTTCTTGCTGCTCAGCCGTAAAACAGTAAATGCCAGAGCGATACTGGGTGCCAACATCGTTGCCCTGCCGCATCCCCTGGGTGGGGTTGTGGCTTTCCCAAAATAGTTTAAGCAAAGTTTGAAAACTGACTTGGGCGGGATCAAACACCACCAGCACCACTTCGTTGTGGCCCGTCATACCTGAGCAAACTTCTTCATAAGTGGGGTTGGGGGTATGGCCACCACAGTACCCCACGGCAGTAGAATACACACCGGCTTGCTGCCAAAATTTGCGCTCCGCGCCCCAAAAGCACCCCAAACCAAACACAAGCTCTGCCATGCCCTCCGGAAACGGGCCCTGCAACGGCGTTTTGAGCACGGTGTGCTCCGCTGGCACTTGCATTTTTTCTTCGCGACCAGGAAGGGCTTGCTCAGCACTTGGAAGCACTGCCGGCTTGCGGTAACGGTCAAACATACTCATTTGTCATGCTCCTCATAATAGCCTCGCGGAATAGTACTACTATGCCTTGATTCGCCCACATTCCGCCACCCCCAGTAGCTGCGGAAAAACACTGGTGGCTCAAGGACTTTGCTATCGGCAAACGGGGGGAATTTTACGGGATTTTTTATTGCTATTTGGGGTAAAACACGTTTAAATCGCCCGCTCTTTAACCAACGCGGAGGATTTATGCTAAATGAAAAGCTTAGATCATATGCCTTCTCTGGAGGCCGGCGCAGCCACGTGTAATCCGATTACACAGTCGGACGAAAATCTCGACCACTTCATCATCCGCGACGGCGTTGCTTACGCTGGCACGCACTTAATTATCGATCTTTGGGGCGCTTCGCACCTCGACGAACTCCCCCGCATGGAAAAAGCATTTATTGACTGCGTCAAAGAATGCGGTGCAACACTGTTGCACATCCATATGCACCACTTTACCCCCAATGGCGGTATTTCTGGTGTGGCGGTACTAGCTGAATCACATATTAGCGTGCACACATGGCCGGAGCGAGATTACGCCGCGTTCGACGTCTTTATGTGCGGTGACGCTAAGCCCGAATTGGCCGTGGAAATCCTGCAAAAGGCCTTCTCTCCTTCACGTATAGAAGTTGGCGAGAACCTGCGCGGGAGAATGGACGATGTCTGAGTGGTTTGACGAAACACTCCACGACGCGTACCACCAGGGTTTTAAAATTCGCGAGGTCTTGTTCGAAAGCAAGACCGAACACCAGCACCTCATTATTTTTGAATCCGGCAGTTTCGGTCGGGTAATGGCGCTCGACGGTATTATTCAAACCACCGAGCGCGATGAGTTTATTTACCACGAGATGCTGGCCCACACGCCTTTATTCGCGCATGGCAATGCTAAAAATGTATTGATTATTGGCGGCGGAGACGGCGGTCTATTGCGTGAAGTACTCAAACACCCAGAAGTAGAAAGTGTCGTGCAAGTCGAAATCGACCAAGCGGTTATCGACATGTGTGTAGAGTACCTACCCAATCATTCTGCCGGTGCCTACGATAATCCCAGAGCAGAAATTGTGATTGGTGACGGGATTGATTTCGTCAAGCAGTGCTCGCGCCAATTCGACGTTATTCTGTCTGATAGCACAGATCCAATCGGGCCTGGCGAAGTATTGTTTACCTCTCCGTTTTATCAGGGTATTCAGCGGTGCTTAAAGTCTGGAGGTATCTTTGCCGCACAAAACGGCGTTGCCTTTATGCAGCCAGACGAAGTGAGCACCACCCACAAACGTCTATCGCCGTTATTTGCAGATACCGCCTTTTATACCGCAGCCGTTCCGAGCTATGTAGGCGGCATAATGACATTCGCCTGGGCTAGTGACAGCAGCGCTGCGCGCGAGCTCGATCTGGCGACCTTAACAAGTCGTTTTATGAATAGTGGCATTCAAACTCGCTATTATAATCCAGCCCTCCACATGGGTGCTTTTGCACTACCACAATACCTTGTGGATAGTTTGGGCTAAGCGTGGCGGCCTGTTTGCAGCAGGCCACCACAATGCGCAACCCTGCAACCCTCAACGCCATGTCTATCAATAGCCAAATTACACCTATATAGCTGACAGTTGTCATGGATTATTGGTAGGGTAGAAATATTGCGGGACTAAACCGTAAAAAAGTTTCAAAATCAGCGCGCGAGAACCCTCAGAATCTGGGCTAAATAATTCCCTCAATCTGACCAACTAAATGCGCAAACGAGCCCAGCTAGAAACTGGGAATAGCCTTAACCCAACAATGGCCATATAAATGAAATTTCGTTTTCCCGTTGTCATTATTGACGAAGACTTTCGCTCCGAAAATATCTCAGGCTCAGGCATTCGCGACCTTGCCGATGCTATTAGCAAAGAAGGCATGGAGATAGTCGGATTAACGAGCTACGGCGACCTCACTGCCTTTGCCCAGCAAGCCAGCCGTGCATCATGCTTTATCCTGTCGATTGACGACGAAGAGTTTGGCGACGGCAGCGATGAAACGGTGAGCCAAGCCTTAGAATCGATCGCAGAATTCATGACAGCGGTGCGCCAGCGCAACACCGATATTCCGGTTTTCCTCTACGGTGAAACTCGCACCTCACGCCATATTCCCAATGAAATTTTGCGCGAGCTGCACGGTTTCATTCATATGTTTGAAGACACCCCGGAGTTCGTTGCACGACACATTATTCGCGAGGCCAATAAATACCTCTCGTCCTTGGCGCCACCGTTTTTCAAAGCGCTTATGAATTACGCCAGCGACAGCTCCTACTCCTGGCACTGCCCAGGTCACTCCGGTGGCGTGGCGTTTCTAAAAAGCCCTGTTGGACAAATGTTCCATCAGTTTTTTGGCGAAAATCTACTGCGCGCCGACGTCTGTAATGCGGTGGAAGAACTCGGCCAATTGCTCGACCACACCGGCCCAGTTAGCGCCAGTGAAAACAACGCGGCGCGGATCTTTGGCTGCGATCATTTGTTCTTCGTCACCAACGGCACCTCCACCTCAAATAAAGTGGTTTGGCACTCTACGGTAGCCCCTGGCGACATCGTAGTGGTTGACCGCAACTGCCATAAATCAATCCTGCACAGTATTATAATGACCGGCGCCATTCCGGTATTCTTAATGCCGACGCGCAACCATTACGGCATTATCGGCCCAATACCGAAAAGCGAATTTGACCCCGCTGCAATTCGCAAAAAAATTGAAGACCATCCCTTTGCACGTCACGCCGAAGACAAAAAACCGCGTATATTGACGATTACCCAAAGTACCTACGACGGCATTGTGTACAACGTCGAAGAAATTAAAGAAATTCTCGACTCGACCATCGACACCCTGCACTTTGACGAAGCATGGCTGCCCCACGCGGCCTTCCATGAGTTCTATCACAATATGCACGCCATCGGCTCCGGCCGTCCACGCTCGGACGACACGCTGGTATTCGCGACCCAATCCACCCACAAATTGCTAGCCGGCCTGTCCCAAGCCTCGCAAATTTTGGTGCAAGATGGCACCCAGCGGAAGCTGGATACCCACCGTTTCAATGAATCCTATTTAATGCACTCGTCTACCAGCCCGCAGTACGCGATTATCGCGTCGTGCGACGTAGCGGCTGCCATGATGGAACCACCCGGCGGCACAGCGCTGGTAGAAGAATCTATTCTTGAGGCACTGGATTTCCGTCGCGCCATGCGCAAAGTCGATGCCGATTATGGCGACGACTGGTGGTTCCGTGTTTGGGGTCCAGAGACCCTTGCTGAAGAAGGCATTGGCGATCGCGACGACTGGGTTATTCACTCTGATGACAGCTGGCACGGCTTTGGCGAAATAGAGTCGGGCTTCAATATGCTTGACCCCATCAAAGCGACCATCATTACCCCTGGCCTCGACGTCGACGGCAACTTTGATGACATCGGTATTCCCGCATCGATCGTCAGCAAATACCTCGCTGAGCACGGTATCATTATCGAAAAAACCGGCATGTACTCTTTTTTCATCATGTTCACCATCGGCATTACCAAGGGCCGCTGGAACTCGATGGTAACCGAGCTACAGCAGTTCAAAGATGACTACGATCAAAACTTGCCACTGTGGCGAGTGATGCCACAATTTGCCGCAAAATACCCCCAGTACGACAAGGTAGGTCTGCGCGATTTATGTAGCAATATTCACAATGTCTACAAAGAGTACGACCTAGCGCGCATCACCACCGAAATGTATTTATCGGAAATGGAAGCGGCAATGATCCCAGCCGATGCCTGGGCAAAAATGTCTCACCGAAAAGTGGAACGTGTTGCCATCGATGAGCTCGAAGGCCGCATTACTGCAATGCTGGTCACACCCTACCCGCCAGGTATTCCGCTATTGATTCCGGGCGAGCGCTTTAACAAAACCATCGTTCGGTATTTACAGTTTGTGCGCGACTTCAATTCACGTTTTCCCGGCTTTGAAACTGACTGCCACGGACTGGTTAAAGAGCGAGTTAATGGCGTAGACCACTACTTTGTTGATGCGGTTATCGACAACTAGAAAGAGGTAACCCCCAAATAAAAAAGCAGGGGAATTGTGAAATTCAGGGCTGGAGAACACGCCATCACTCCAGCCCCCTTCTGCCTCAAACTATTAACGCTGAATTTTAGTGTTAGATTCCCAAAGGCAGCGCTTAAACGCGATACTTTCCAAAAAACCTGTGACCCCGTTCACAAAACCAAAGCACCATAACAACACATTATTCACCAAATATGTGCTTATATTGGCACGAGAGCCCGTTTATACTTTCTGCTGAAAAAACTCGAGCGAAACGACACAACAGATAGCCGCGCCTTACAGCATTGCAATTTTTAACTATTCAGGATGAAAATATGATGAATTTACGATCGCCGTCAACTCTAGCGTCTGTAATCATATTAACTGCAGCAACTAGCACCAGCTTAACGCTTAGCCCTTCGGCCAACGCACAAGAACTCACCAAAATTTTGAATATAGGTGCCTTATTAGCACCCAAAAATCCGCAAGGTGTTGCCAATAGCAAATCGATTCTGGCGCCGATCACAAAGCCGCTCGGCGACTCGCTGGCACCGCTAGTTGATGCCGTCGATCTTGCACTTGACCCGCTCACCGATCCCATCGATGACCAGCTCGGTGTTCCGGTACTCGATGCACTGGCACCGCTAACCGACCCACTACTGGGTGCACTGCAGCCAATCACAGATCCTATCGACGGTATTGTCGCTGATTTAACCGGCGGCAGCGTAAGCGATGCATTAAGTAATATCGACAAAAACACCGCCGACGGCGACGGCATTGTCAATGACTTACTCGGCGGTCCCCAAGTACCTGGCAGCGGCACCGAAGCGGGCGAATTATCACCCTTAGGGTCAATCAGTGCGAGCTTGGGCGCATCACTCGAGCCTCTCATCACTGCTATAGATCTAGGCCTAGACCCACTGACAGACGTCGTTGACGACCAACTATTAGAGCCTATTCTAGACGCTTTAGCTCCCGCGACAGATCCCCTGCTAGCGGCCATTGAACCAGTCACCGACCCCGTAGATGGTCTGCTCGCCGACCTTACTGGCGGCAGTGTTGAAGATGCGCTCACCAATAATGACGATAATACTGCTGACGGCAACGGTGCCGTCAATGACCTACTCGGCGGCGGATCGGCTAATACCGCAAGTGGCACCGAAGCGGGCGAAGCTTCAATTCTGGCCCCTATTACCGGGCCGCTAGGTGAATCCCTAGACGATTTAGTTAGCACATTAGACTCCGGCTTAGACCCCATCACAGACGCCGTCGATGACCAAGTCGGTGAAACTCTATTAGACGCGCTAGCTCCAGCCACGGAACCCTTGCTTGACACCCTAGAACCCGTTACTGACCCAGTAGACGGACTCTTAGCGGACGTCACCGGCGGCAGTATCGAAGATGCCCTAACAAATTCTGATGACAACACCGCTGACGGCGACGGCATTGTCAACGATTTACTCGGCGGCGCAAATGAATCAAGCACCGGCGATGGCAATGGCAATGGCAATGAAATATCTCCTTTAGGACCAATCACTGCATCACTAGGCGACGGTCTTTCAGATTTAATTGACGCAATTGATACCGGCTTAGACCCTCTTACCGATGTTGTTGACGATCAAGTTCTAGAGCCCGTACTAGAACAACTAAGCCCCGTAACAGAACCCGTACTTGCTGCACTAGAGCCTGTTACTAATCCGGTAGACGGCATTATCGAAGACTTAACCGGCGGCAGTCTTGAAGACGCACTTACTAACGATGACGAAAATACCGCAGACGGCAATGGCTTGGTAAACGACTTGCTCGGCGGCGGCGATGTTAACACTGACAGCGGCACCGAAGCAGGAGAAAGCTCGGCCCTTGAGCCTATCACTGGCCCGCTTGGCGACTCTATTGATAGCTTAATTTCGGCAGTGGATACTGCACTTGACCCAGTCACTGACGCTATTGACGATCAAGTTGGCGAGGCCTTGTTAGATGCACTGAGCCCAGCTGTCGACCCTTTGCTTGATGCCGCAGAACCGGTTACCGATCCAGTTGATGGGATTCTTGCGGACGTCACCGGCGGCAGCCTTGAAGACGCACTAACAAATAATGATGACAACACATCAGATGGCGACGGCATTGTAAATGACTTACTCGGTGGTAGTGACGGCAACGGTGATGAAATATCGCCCCTACAACCAGTTACCGAGCTAGTTGGCGACGCTATAGAACCCGTTATCGATAGCCTTGATGGTGGCTTAGACCCTCTTACAGAAGTTGTCGACAATGAAATTGGCGACACCTTGCTTGACGCGCTTGCGCCGGTCACTGAGCCAGTCCTGGAGATGGCTGCCCCAATCACCGATCCCCTTGACGGTGCGCTGGCCGATCTTACCGGCGGCAGCCTGGAGGACGCCCTAACCAACAACGACACTAATACCAGTGACGGCAATGGCATTGTAAACGATGCACTTGGCGGCGGCGGCAGTAATAATGGCGGTCTCACCGGTGGCCCGAACAATGGTCCATTCGATCAGCCGGCGCTCGTTGCACTGCTAGATCGCGATCTCATGGCCAGTCGTGCGAGTGCCGCCTCTAGCTGCGCAGACCAAGACGCCGATGGTGTTTGTGATGACAAAGACGAGTGCCAAGACACACCCTTAGGTAACGCGGTCCTCGCCAACGGCTGCCACCTCAGCGAGGCTGCCCCACTGCGTTTAGACGGCGTATTCTTTGAGTTTAACAGCGCCGTACTGACCGCTAACGCAACTACAATTTTAGATGAAGCCTCAGTCGTTATTCAGCAGTCAAAGGCTAAGAAAATCGAAATCGCAGGTCACACCGATAGCAAGGGTAGCGACAACTACAACCAAAACCTATCTCAAAACCGCGCTCAGTCAGTTAAGCAATACCTGAGCGAGCACGGTGTTGCCAGCAGTCGCTTAAGCGCTAAAGGTTACGGTGAAAGTAAACCAATCGCAGACAATACTAGTGATGCAGGGCGCGCAGAGAATCGCCGCGTCGAATTGTCAATTATCGAAACAGAGCAATAAAAACTTCAATGGCCCGCCTAGTGGCGGGCCTATGGAAACTTACTATATAGGGAGAGCTCCACATGGCAATCGATTTGCCCCCAGTAATACCGCCACAACTTGCGACACCAGCACAAGTCAGTGCCTACAGCGCAGTATCAAACGCCGCCATTTCTAGCGTTATCAACGGCACCAATGTTCGGGTATTAGGTAATCGCTACCTTGCCGACGCTGATGTACAAGATGTTTTAGGCAGCGCAAAGACACCTGCCGAAGGAATTATCAACCTCACCAAACGCTATTACCAAAGCGGTCATTTGCTTGTCAGAATTCGCTATGCTCGGGAAGGCGACGGCGTTGTCGTATTTGTAGAGCAACTGACGCTTGCCGATATTCTTGTCGACGCTGATATCAAACCGTTTTTCGAAGAACTGGTCGGCGACACAGACCTGAGTATCTCTGAGTTTGATCGCGCCCGCATTCTGGCAAATCTTAAAGCGGAACGCGGCGGCTACGAGTACAGCATGAGCTACCAAGAAGCTGGCAACGACGCTGTCGCCTTGGTAATGACCAAAACTGACATCGAAAACTACGACAGCACTGACTACATTCTTGAGGCCAACAACAAAGGTAGTCGCTTCTTAGGACGCTACTTTGGCTTAGCAGGTATAAAACACCGCTTTGAAGGTGGTACTGAACTATCAGTTGCCTACCAAACCGCATTTACCGATTTGGGCGAATCCCGCGACGGTGAAAACCTGGATCAATTTAGCCTTAGTATCGACCGCCCCTTTACCAGCGGACTTTACGGCGTTGATTTATCCTACGTTGAATACAGCCGCGACCCTAAATTTGCGCAGCTTCAACAACAAGGCTTGTGTCTCCTTGGCTTGCTCGGCTGCAGCACCACGACGGTAATGACGACAGTGAGCCTGGATGCCGAGATTTTACAAGCTGCATTCCACGGCGAACAAATACTATTCAGCGACCTTGAATCACGTATCTCTCTCACCGAAAGGCTGTCACATACCGACTCCACCATTCAGCAGGCGGGAGCCAATGGCAAGCTACTGGAAGAGACTTATCAAGTTGTCGATATCGGACTTAAATACCAAAAAGTACGCTACCAGACCGAAGAGTTAGCCGCTGCGCAACTCAATGTGGGCCTCAACTTCTTAGCGGGTTATGGCGATGGCGGCACACTAGACAACTACGCCGAATATCAAGCTGCCTTTATGGCGCAAAACCCTGGCGTTACCGCTCCAGATGTTGTCCCATCAGCCAGAACCGCTGAATTCATTGCACTGCAGCCAAGTGCTCGCTATTTGGTGCGTGTAGCGGAGGACACCTTGCTTTCCTTCTCTGCAAATGGCCAATTTACCGACGAACAAGTGCCACAACAACAGCAATTCGTTTTAGGCGGTATGAATACCTTAAGCGCCTATTTACCGGGTGTTTTAATCGGTGATGAGGGTTACTACATCAACGCCAGCCTAGAAAAAACGTTTACATGGAACGAGTACAAAATATCGCCTTCTGTGTTTGCCGAATATGGCGCTAGCTGGTTTAACAATACCAATAGTGAGCTCGGCGACACCCAAAGTATTGCCGACGCGGGGGTAAAATTAAGAATCGAATTCAGTGAGTACCTCTTCACCGAGTTTGTCGCCGCACTGCCCGTCCACGATGACGTCGTTAACAGCAGTGAGCTAGACTCTCTAGAAGCCGACTTTTTCTGGCGGGTTCACCTGACTTTCTAGCTAGCTTGAGTATGCTCGGGCACACTGCCGAGCATACTCAGCCAAACTATTTTTTCAAAACCGCGCAAAAACCTATTTACACACTGGCCCGAACTTTGCTAGCTTAAAGGTGTCTGAGCATTAACCTTGACGAAACACAAAAATTATTCAAGGTAAATAAACAGTCGATCTAAGCAATTGATAGTATCCGCATTTGGGCCAGCTTTACCCGCAAAACCCCGCGCAGCACGGTTGCCAGTACATACAGTACTAGCACCCATTATCTAGATCAGTTGCTCAAAATAGGACGCTTTCATCCAGCACACCTAAGTCTTAGGTCTGGAAAAGCGCTGTTTTGATGACCCACAGTGACCATGTTTTTGACATCGCACCAGTATGGGTCAATAAATTTCGACTAAACAGACAAAAAAATGGCGTTGTCATAAGGCTGTCACGGACAGCATAGATAGTAGTGAACGGTAAGCAAACCGATGCAAAACTAAAGTGATGATGGAAGAAGGCGCAGAGAGCGCAAAGTAAGGAGAAGAAGATGAACAAGCAAAGTAATGATATGAATGTTAAAAACCTATGTAGCCGCAAATTGTGGGAATTATTGAAGAACGCCGAATGGCAAAGCAACACTGAACGTTTCGCCATCGAAAGCGAATTGTCAGATCGCCGCCACTATGTGAAAGAATTGGAACAGCTCAGCGGCCGAGAAACAATGCATTAAGCAAGACAATATACGGCAGTAAACCCAGTAGTAACCAGGGCAAATAGCCCGACCAGAAAGTCAGTTGTTCCTCGCAAACCCGATGTATCGCCAGCCCTAATTGGGCTGGCACTTGTTTAGCCTCCCCCAGCTTAGATACCGACGGCAACTCCACCCCGTTCAAAATACCACTTCGTAACAGCGCGGTAGAAAACTGTTCACCGGCTTCCACTTCTGCTGCTAATTTATGAAATCGTCTATTGATCGGCGACTCGGGTAAGCGCCGCGCTGACTGCTTCAAAGACTGTGGCAAGCTGAAACCGGCAGCAATACAATCGGCAAGGTGATTCATATAGTGGTAACTCTGGTATTGTGCCAAGGCCCTTCCCAAGCCCGGCAAACGATAGCAAAGTGAGGTCATACCACGCACCAAAAACGGCACACCAGCCGCTATCTTTAAAAACACAAAACCCAATACCAGTGGCAATACACCAGCAACCATAGCGATCCCCGCATATGGTCCGGCAGTGACTCCTGCACTCACAGCCAAAGCCGGCAATATCACCGCAAACGCAATCACTAAGACTGAAGGCCAGCGCGTGTGACGCTTTACACTCTGCTGAAATTCGGCCATTAAGCGGTAGTGCTCAGCAAGGCGCAAATACATTTTGGCGAGATTCCCCACGGCCAAACCCAGTTGCAAAAATTGCAGTTCCCACTCTAAAAAAACACCGCCTTCCCGCAACTCCTCCAGCATCACCCGCTGACCGTCGGCAAACTGCGCCGCCACGCTGTCGAGCTTTGCGCGCCGGGCCGCTTGCTGCCCCTTGCTCAACAAAGCAACGACCTGATCCCAGTTATTCTCGCCGGACTGACTGGCCTGATATAAAGATTGAAATAATACAAAGCGTTGCGCGGGTGAAAAACCAGAAGCCATCTACAAATCCGTTATTAGAAGGTAAACACCGTCGTCACAACTGTGGGTATATGACGCTCGAGGCCTTATACTTTAGCACAGCTAAAAATTGCGATGGCATGCAAAATAACGTGCCGCTTCGACTTAAGGATAAACATGATAATTCGTCTGCTCTTTGCCGCCGTGGTTTTGTACGGCCTATATCGTTTTGTAAAACTAGTGCAAAGTAAACCCGCCAAGGAGCGACGTGCCTATTACGTTACCTTGGTCATTGGCCTCAGCGCAGCAGCATTAGTGCTACTATCACTAACCGGTCGAGTACCCTGGATTGCCGGTCTTATAGGCGGCGCGCTGCCATTTATACGGCAGCTAGCATTGAAATACGCCTACAACAAAATTGGGGCTAGCAAGCAGCAAGATGAAAATAGTCAGGGACAATCAAAGCCAAAATCAAACAGCGCAATGAACCGAGCTCAAGCCTTATCAATACTTGGCCTGAAAGCTGACGCAAGCAAAGACGACATAATTGCTGCGCATCGCAAGCTTATGCAAAAGATTCATCCTGACCGCGGAGGCAACGACTTCCTAGCCAGCCAGATCAATGACGCCAAAGATATACTACTCGACGACCCTAAAGTTTGAAGACGAGGAATGTATTCAAGCCCCGCGCCAAACAGTTTAAAATTACCCTCTTGTTACACAATTTCAACATGATGTAAGGCAATAATGGCTACTGTATTTGTTATTCAGAATCAGCACGGACACTACCTAAACAAACAATTGGAATGGGTTGATGGCCGCGACAAACGCGCACTGTACAGAACGGTTCACCGCGATGAGGCCATCAACGTGGTATTTGAACAAAGCAGCAAAAATATTGAACTGCGCGCCCACCCCCTCGAATGTGAAACGGACGAAACTGCAAACCCTAAAGTGGAGGCCGGCCCGGCTATCATGAGCCAAGTCGACGATTTACTGGCCGACGATGATCGCAATGACGAAAGCACTCCAGACCATATAGAGGAAGCAACGGACGACATCATATTGGCTGAGGATAGCGACGAAAATAGTCGTCAGTAACTTGAAACTAGCCGCACAAACCTCCATCTAATAGGCAGTATCCACTTACCGGAATTATTTCCCATGATGCGTATTTTTCTGTTTTTAGCCACAAACTTGGCCGTTGTGCTGGTTGCCAGTATTACCCTGAGTTTACTCGGGGTTGAAAGTATTTTGGCGCAAAACGGTGTTGACCTGAATTTGGGCTCCCTCCTGATCTTTTGCGCCGTTTTCGGTATGGCCGGCTCGCTGATATCTTTGCTGATCTCCAAATGGATCGCGAAACGCTCGACCCGCACTCAGATTATTACCCAACCAGCAAACAGCAACGAGCGCTGGCTTTTAGAAACTGTTGCGGAGCTAGCTCAAAAAGCAGGGATCGGTATGCCTGAGGTCGGTATATTCCCCTCGCCCCAAGCCAACGCATTCGCTACAGGATGGAACAAAAATTCGGCCTTGGTCGCGGTGTCGGAAGGCTTACTGCGGCAAATGAAGCCCAACGAAGTACGCGCCGTACTCGCGCACGAAATTGGTCACGTTGCCAATGGCGATATGATTACCCTCACTTTAATACAAGGCGTGGTAAACACTTTTGTGATGTTTTTCGCACGCATTATCGGGCACACGGTTGACCGCGCGGTATTTAAAACTGAACGCGGCTACGGCATTGGGTATTATGTCACGACGTTTTTTGCCGAAATGGTCTTAGGGATTCTCGCCTCAACCATCGTAATGTGGTTTTCGCGCTGGCGAGAATTTCGTGCGGATGCCGCAGGCGCCAGCCTAGCCAGTCGCAATGATATGATTGCGGCTCTGCAAAGTTTACAAGCGCAACAGGGGCTGCCCAACGACATGCCCGGTGAAATGACCGCCCTCGCCATTAGCAGCCAAAAGAAAACCGATCTAGCTGCCCTGTTTAGCTCTCACCCCCCGCTAGAAAAGCGGATTCAGGCACTGAGAGATGCGGCGTAGTGAAATGGGAGCAACAGCGCGCTCAGCTCGTTAGCGCGCTTCACGGGCTAAGCAGAGCCGAGCTCAGTCCCGGCGCCAGTGGCAATGCGTCTGTAAAAACGGCTGATGGCGGTATGCTAATATCCGCCACCGGCCAAATAGCCGCGAATACGAGGCCAAGCGATTTGGTTTATATCAAACCGGACGGGGAGATCACCGACGGCCAATTAAGACCGTCCAGCGAATGGCGGATGCACTGGCAAATATATCAAGATCACCCCGAGGCTGGCGGCATTGTTCACTGCCACTCTCGCTACGCCACAGTACTAGCCTGCCAACGCAAGGAGATACCGGCCTTCCACTACATGATTGCGGTCGCGGGCGGGTCATCCATACCGTGTGCGCCTTACGCGCTATATGGCAGTAAGAAGCTATCGGAACGGGTGAGTCATGCCCTTCAACAGCGCAAAGCCTGCCTGTTGGCAAACCACGGTCAAATTGCCTTTGGCAGCGATCCGATCAAAGCCCTAGCCTTAGCAAAAGAAGTTGAAGAGTTAGCAGCAAACTACTATTTCAGCTTACAACAGGGCGGCCCCACATTGCTAAGCGAACAGGAAATGGCTGAGGTCTTGGCACAATACGCAAACTACGGAAGACAGTAATAAATAGTCTTTCGGCAGCAGCGCATTATGGCAATAATACCAGCCCGTCCCTACTCCCTCCCCTGAAAATACTGTGTTAATCTCCGTCTCGATCGCACCAAAATAAAGCAATCGCATTATCTCGGTGCATCACTATGGAAATATAAAAATATCACACAATGGAAACAGCTGTGTCACAGACGATCTTTATCGTGGTGCTCAGTTCTTACGGGGAGTGAACAAAATGAAAAAACTACTATTAGCAAGCGCCATCGCCATAGCAGCGACTGGTCAAGCCTATGCAGACTACCAATTTGAAGTGGGCGCAGTTTACACTGATGGCGAAGTTGGAAGTGTCGACTATGACGGCTTTGGTGTTGCCGGCGAATTCCATTTCGACAAAGTCGATACCAGCAAAGGGCCGCTGGCGGAAGCTGCCTTTCTCGATAAATCTTCTTTCGTTAACTTTGCTTTCCTAACTGTCGAGCCAGATTTCCCAAATGCCGATGACGAAGACACCACCAATATTGGCGGTCGCTTCGTCACAGCGACAAACCTTATCATCGAGGCCGACTGGACTACACAAGATGATGGCAACAACGACACCGACGCAGTTCGAATCGGCGTGGGTACTTATCTTAGCGAAACTAGCGACGTTGTTGTCAGCTACACAAGCCAGGACGATGACAACAATAACGACGTTGATTATCTGAATGTCGATTTCCATGGCGTAAATTCACTGAATCAAGGTGCCTCCGTCGCCTATGATGTTAGCGTTGGCTACATCGATGCTGATAGTGACGATGGCTACCGTATTGGTGTTGGCGGCACATATTACTTCAGCAATATGTTTGGCTTGGGCGTAGACGCAGAACTGGTAGACGTGGGCAACTTCAGTTCAGATGAGATTGGCATTGAAGCTAGCTTCTTCCCGAATGAGCAAGTTGAGCTATTTGCCCGTATATTTGATGTTGGCGGCGATGCAGACTCCGATGGCATCATCATCGGCGGGGCAGTGCGCTTCTAAGCCTTAATCACTATGCAAACGAAAGGCCCCATATGGGGCCTTTTTTATGTAGCAAATTTGCTATTTAGGCGAAGGCTTGGGTTTTAAGCGCGCCGTAGCGACGGCGGTCATTGGATCATCCGGCCAGGGGTGCTTAGGGTAACGCCCCTTCATTTCCTTTTTTACATCGTGATAGCTACCCCGCCAAAATCCAGCAAGATCCTGAGTGACCTGCAGAGGTCGACGCGCGGGAGAAAGCAAATGAACTACCAGAGCCTGCCGCCCCTCGGCAACACGCGGCGTGTCTTGGCAACCAAACATTTCCTGTAATTTCACCGCCAATACTGGCGGCGACTGGCAGTAATCAATTTTCTTTGCAGAACCGGATGGTACCGCGAAAGATTCAGGTGCTAATGTTTTTAGGGCCTGCTGCTGTGGCCAATCTAGCAAGCCCGTCATTATTTTCGCCAGATCTAAACGCTTAAAATCTTGCAGTGTATTCACACCGATCAAATAGGGGGACAGCCAGTCTTCTATACTTTCAAGCAAACCCTCATCACTTACATCAGGCCACTTGCCCGGCTGGCAGGCTAGCTGTCTTAGCAAACTAAGCCGCGCACGCCACTGCAATACCGGCTCCGGCCATTCAAATACCGCCAGACCACGCCTGCGCACAAAGGCGAGTAAGGCTCTACGCTTTTCTTCCTCAGATACCTTAGCAAGTGTTTCGGTATGTAGAACAATTGCTCCCACTGAGCGTCGACGCTCTGCGACAAATCGCGCCTTAGCCTCGCTCCACTCGGCGGTGCAATTGACGTCGACTAATTCCGCTAGCGCTACATCAAAATGAGATACCGGCAGAGACGCCGCTAAGTAAATAGTATCGTCGCGACTTCCGGCCGTCCCACCCAGAGACGCGACAACAATATAAGGGGCGGCGCACAAGCCGTCAGACTCCTGCAACACCGCAGCTCGACCGTTACTTAATACATAATCACAGCCCCGCTCACGCCGCTGCTTAGCGATACGATCTGGATACGCGAAGGCTAATAATAAGCCGGGGTCTACCACAGTCTCCGGAACAGGGCTGAGCCTCGTCTGAACACGCGACAATATTTTTAAATACTGTTGCTGCTGTCTTTGCAAGCGACTAACTAGCGATTTAGATTGCCGATCAATCGCCACATCACCGTTCAATATATCCAGTCGCAGTTGAATATCGGCATCGCCTCTAGGGCCGAAATCGCGATCACTCAGCAAGGCTGCCAGCTGACACGCGAGCGCTGTGTGACCGAGTTCCCGCCCCTTTAAAAGCATATGTGCTAAACGCGGATGAAGCGGCAAACCGGCCATTAACTCGCCATGTGAACTAATTGAGCGTACCCCGGACTCTGTCGTCAAAGCACCTAGTTTTTGCAGTAAATCTGTCGCCTGCTGAAATGCCGCACTCGGCGGCGTGTCCATCCATTGCAATTCGCTTGGATCAGTCATTCCCCAGCGATGCAATTGCAAACACAGACTGGCCAAATCCGCTTGTGCTATCTCTGGTTCGCTATAAGACAATAAATCATTATTTTGCGATTCGCTCCACAGCCGATAACACACCCCTTCGCTTAAACGCCCCGCACGACCAGCGCGTTGCTCAGCCGAGGCACGCGAAACACGGCGAGTATCCAAACGATTCATTCCCGTGCGTGGATCAAACGCCGGCACCCGCGACAAACCGCAGTCAATCACAACCGTAATACCATCGATTGTTAAACTGCTTTCAGCAATACTCGTCGCCAGCACGACTTTACGACAACCCTCTTCTGCCGGCGCTATTGTTCGACGCTGATCAGCAAGACTTAAATCGCCGTACAGCGGAGCTAGCACCACAGACACCCCAAAATGATCCTCAGAAAGACGGCTAAGGCAGCGACGGATCTCTGCTTGCCCTGGCAAAAATACTAAAATACTCCCCGTATTTTCGTCCAGCGCTTGGCGAACGGTAGAGCACACACGGCTTATTAGATCTTGTTGCGGGCTATAAGCGTCACCATAACGCAATGCGACGGGGAACTGACGACCGAGGCTGCGTACGATGGCCGCGCCGTTTAATAATTCAGATACCCGATCGCCGTCAAGGGTCGCCGACATGATCAATAGCTTTAACGGTGTTGTGCGGAGATCAGCAAATAATTTTCGGCTTTCCAATGTAAGTGCCAAGCCGAGGTCGGCATCTAAACTTCGCTCGTGAAACTCATCAAAAATCAATAAGCCAATACCATCTAGCGAGGGGTCGTCCTGCAACATGCGAGTGAGAACGCCCTCGGTCACGACTTCGATGCGCGTCGTCGGACCGACCACCGTTTCCATTCGCATTCGGTAGCCTACGGTCTGCCCGGTGCGCTCACCCAGCAGCTCGGCCATACGCTCCGCAGCGGATTTCGCCGCTATCCGGCGGGGTTCCAACATCACAATACGCTGCCCTTCAAGCCATGGTTCCGCCAGCAAGGCCAATGGTACGCAAGTTGTTTTACCCGCGCCGGGCGGTGCCTCTAAGACAAGTTCATTGACATTCGCCAATGCTGAACGAATATCTGCAATCACAGATTGAATGGGTAAATCAGCCATAAACGGCTATCGCTCCACGTTGGCGAGTCATCTTTATGTAGGTGGTGAAGTATAAATTAAGAAGCGCAATAATAGCGTCTTGTTGATATTGCAATTAAAAATTCCGCTAACACGCCAAAGCTAAGACCTCGTCCTGCGTCAAATTGCGATACTGGCCGGGCGCTAAACTGGAATCTAAAACGACAGACCCAATCGCGTCGCGATGCAATGCTAAGACCTCATTCTGGAAGCGCCCAAACATTCGCTTTATTTGATGGTAGCGCCCTTCGACGAGCTGAAGCCTTGCGACATAATCCGATATTATTTCTAAACTCACCGGTCGAGTAGTTACATCTTCATAGGAGAAGTACATACCTGCGGCAAATGCTGCTATATAGGAATCATCTAATGGCTGTGCCAATAGCGCCGTATATACTTTGGCGATATTACGTTCGGGCAAACTCAATTGCCGCGACCACCGTCCATCATCAGTTAATAGCAACAAACCAGTGGTATTAAAATCCAAACGACCTGGAATATGTAAGCCCGTGCCCTCACCTGACGAAAGTAAATCGAGAACGGTTTTATGCTTATTGTCTTTGGTAGCACTCACCACACCTGCCGGCTTGTTCATCATCAAATAGCGTGCTTGTCTGCTAGTCAGCACTTCGCCGTCCAGACAAATACGAGAAAATTTTCCAACAAGCTGACTGATATCAGTGGCAAAAACACCGTCCACTTCAATTCTCTTCTGCGCGAGAAGTAGACGAACATCCCCTCGCTTAATCCCTAGACGGACGCTGAGAAATCGATCTAAACGGGCGGAATTAGATAGCACACCTTGCCTCAAGGAATTAATGACAGTGGCGACATTGTATTGCCTAGCAATAAATTAACCCATAAAAAAAGCCAGCTGAAATAATCCACTAAGACTAGTGTCATTCCAACTGGCTTTCTAGGCACTTAAAGAAAAGAACCAAATACGGATCTATTTAAATCATGCTAGGGTTAGCTATGATCGTCTATTTCGTCCTTCACTTCTTCAACACCCTCGTTGTATGAATCTTTAGCGCTATCCATACTTTGGTCAATCTGCTCACCGGCCTTCTCAGCAGGGCCTTTTTGTTCGCATGCACTCATGGCAAAAACGGTAGTCGACAACAAGAAAAATACGACTAACAATTTGCTGGTTTGGGTAGATTTTAAGTTTTCCAATAATTTTTTCATTTTTCAAAATTCTCCATTAATTGATTCAGCTTTTTTGCTACGGATTGTTTTGAGTCACCGTATTTCTGCTGAATTTTAGCTGCGATCGCGTCAATATTGCCTTCGGCTTGCAATACTTCATCATCCGTCAGATCGCCCCATTCCTGCTTCACTTTCGCGGTAAATTCACGCCACCGGCCTTCAGCCTGATCTCTATTCATGGTGCTTTACTCCGTTAAACCCATTAGAACAGCAACAAACGTTAATCCATACCGCTTACGTCCGTATTCAGGTGATCTGACAAGAGCTGACTCCTAATTGTTCCTTAGTAGTATTAAATTACGACTTAATTACAATTAATGAACTTAACTGGAAATTTTCAATTTTTACTGAAATAGAGCATAAAAGGCCGCTAAGAAATTCATCTTAACGGCCTTTTTTAGATTGAAATTAACGTATTTTTGATAAAAAACTAGAATTTGACTCTCAGTGCAAGCTCGATATTTCTTCCCGCCTCAGGCGCATAATCGCGAATAAAAGATGCACTGCTGCGGATCTCTTCATCGCCCAAATTGTGCCCAGAAAGCATAATCGTGTAGTCATTTCCCGCCATGTTAAACTCACGCGAGATACTGGCGTCAAAGCGATTATATGCAGCGGTGGCCGCCTCATTTACACCTGCTTTATTCTGCGCATGGGCGTGTACATAGCTCACATCAGCCCGCCACTGCTGCCACAACCACGCTAGGCTCAAACCATCGTGCCCCGGTGGCAAACGTGGCACATTTTGGCCGCTATCTAGTTCAGCACTCACGCGATCACCAAATAATGTCACCACATATTGCTGCTCTGTGCTGGCTGGAGACAGATTATAACTAAACTCGTATTCGAGCCCCGTAAACTTTGCATCCTGCTGGCGATATTGCAGAATTTCCACGTCATCACTCTCGGTACCAGTATTATCAAGGTAGATATAGTCTGCAAACTCATTGTGAAACGCAGTCAACTTCCCGCTTAAACCACCAAAATCTGCTCGCACACTAAAATCGGCATTACGTGATTTTTCAGTTGATAGGTTTACGTCACCCACTTCAATAGCGCCCGTTGCACCGTGAACAACATATTGTTCCAAGGTATTGCCGATATTAGAGAAACGTTCCTCTGCGTTCGGAGCGCGCTGTGACTCTGATAGCGAAAGCGACAGCGTCCACACCTCATTAATATCGTAGATACCCGCTAATGACGCACTAAAACTCGTGTCCTGCTGATCATCAGCAATCGCTTGCGATATCTCTAAGCGATCAACATCTGCACGCAGTCCAGCTTCCAGCGACCAATTCTTGGCGTGGTAATCCTCCAGCCAGAACAGACCGACAGATCGCGTGGTGTTTTCAGGCACAAATGACTCTTCGCCCAAGGCCGAAAAATCGGCATCTTGCCACTGCAAGCCCCATACACCATGCCATTGCCCCCACGGCGCATGGGACAGCTCGACACGACCAGCCCAGGCCTCTTTACTAAACGTGGTGCCCACTTCACCACTGGGCTCAACTTCCTTATGCTGATAGTCGCTGTAGCTTAGACGCCAACGCATGAGATCTATTGGGCCATCGAAATGTAAATCACCGGCTACATCCCAGCGTTTTTGCTCGATAACGAGACTTACACCTTCTTCCTCGTGGTCGTGGTCGTGGTCGTGGTCGTGGTCGTGGTCGTCATGATCTTCCTCTTCCTCGTGCCCATGATGATGAACGCCGGAGGGAATACCGTATTGATTGCTCAGTTCGGAATAACTTAGACCCCAGTAGCCATTATCGAAGTGATAGCTACTACCCAAGGTTAGGCGGCGGGTTCGCCCGCTGGCATTGCCGATACTACCGTCAGTGCTCTCATCGACATCGTCAACATTACGGGGATTTATCGCCAAGCCCGGAATGTCTGGGTCAGACCAATCTCGGTACAAGGCGTCGAGGTGCACAACCCACTGACCGTCGCCCGCATCCACTCTAAAAACGCCACTGCGGCCGTCATTCACACTGCTACTACGCAGCTCTGCGACTCCCTCAACACCGTCCACCGGCTTAGTAGGAATACGTCCGTCTACCACATTAATCACGCCGCCAATTGCACCGCCACCGTAAAGCATTGTCGCCGGCCCGCGCAGTATCTCAATACTGTCTGCCAAAATAGGCTCTACTGACACAGCGTGATCTGCACTATTGGTAGAAACGTCTAAGGCTTGCATGCCGTTTTGTAGAACCTGTACTCGCGGCCCTTGCTGACCGCGAATAACCGGTTGCCCTACCGCAGGACCAAAACTTGCGCTACTCAAGCCCGGCGAATTATTTAAGGTTTCGCCAATCGTTGCCGCTGCTCGGCGTCGCAACTCGGCGCCATCTAAAACGGTTACCGGTAAGGCGGTTTGCGCTTCCTTTTTATGTATTGGCATAGTCACCAACACATGCTCCATACGATTTTCATTTGCGGCCATCGCCGGCGCAGCGCTTACTGCTACCAGCGAAGATAGAATATATTTTTTCATCAGAGAACATCCTGCGTATCAAGTCATCGCAATCGGCAGTCACGCGACCACCGAATCAACATGCTATTCAGGAAACATCGAACTCACGCGCTGCTAGCAACTAGCACGCGCCCATAAAATAATCGCGCGCACAGTAAAAAAGGAGCTAAGCCTCGCTGTGCGCATTCAATAAATTCGACACTTCCAGAGATTTAAACGATGAGTTTTGCAGGTGGCGCGCGCGCAGGTGGGCGCAATGTGACAAGGAGTACAAATACGACAAGCGACACCGTATCCGAAAACACGACTGCCGTGCGGATAATATCGGGACTGCTCGTCGTGGACGGCAAACTTGCCGCGTTGTAGTGGCAGACCACACAGGCATCAATCGCTGAGTGTTCCGCAACATGGACATGATTACCCTGCAACCACACCGACCAGCTAAGGCACAGTAATAATACTGCCAGCAGCGATAAGCGATGTTTGTGGACTAATCTCGTCATGTAAACTTGGATCTTGAGAAGAGGGTGTTTAGCGGGGAGTAGGATAAAGCCCGTTTATGACAATCATCCTACAACTCGCTGTGTTTAAATTAGGCGTCGAAATCTATTCCTAAACGGCGACCAACAATTTCGTATGACTCAACAACGTTGCCCAAACCTTGACGGAAGCGGTCTTTATCGAGTTTCTCGCGGGTATCGGCATCCCACAAACGGCAGCCATCTGGTGAGAACTCATCACCGAGATGAATTTGTCCGTCGCTGAATACGCCAAACTCCAGCTTGTAATCCACCAGAAGCATTCCGGCATTAGCGAACATGCTCTTCAGTACGTCGTTCACTTTAAAGGTCAGTTCCTTCATCCGATCTAGCTGCGCGTCGTTTGCCCAACCGAAAGACCGAATGTGATACTCGTTGATCATCGGGTCATGTAGGGCGTCATTTTTAAGGAACATTTCAAAGGTAGGCGGATTTAACTCCTTCCCCTCTTCCACGCCCAAGCGCTTAACGATCGAACCGGCAGCGATATTACGCACCACACACTCGATGGGTAACATATCGAGCTTTTTCACTAAGGCATCGTTGTCTGATAGCAGCTTTTCAAAATGGGTGGGAATACCCGCCGCTTGCAGTGCCTGCATAATGAAGGCATTGAACTTGTTGTTCACCATACCTTTGCGATCCAGCTGCTCTACCCGCAAACCGTCAAAGGCTGAGGTATCGTTTCTGAAATTGAGGATATAACGGTCAGGATCATCAGTTTTGTAGACTGATTTTGCCTTGCCGGAATACAACTCTTCGCGTTTTTCCATGGTTTGCCTCATTAGCACAATAAATTCACGCTATTTCAAGCCAGTCAAAACCAGCCTCTTGATCAGCAGACAGCAGCGCGTCACTGTTTGCCAACATCGGTTCTATCGCTGCCCTCGCCAAGGCGGGGGTATTGTTCTGTTCACTTAAATGGGCCATCACCACGTGCTGGAGATGCTCCACCTCTGCTTCAGCCAGCAAGCTAGCCGCCTGCTGATTATTCAAATGCCCCCAATCGCCGCCCACCCGCTGTTTTAGTGAATACGGATAAGGGCCATTGGCCAACATGGTGACATCGTGATTGCATTCTAAAAGCAGGGCATCGCAGCGCCGGTAGTGCTCCCGAACGAAGGGCGTAATACTACCTAAATCCGTGAGCAGCCCAAATGTTTTTTTTCGGTATCTGAACACAAATTGACAGGGCTCACGGGCATCATGGGGAACAGCGACTGGCGTCACAGCAATACCGCCAATATCCACTTCAGTTCCCAGCGCTAAATGTTGCCAGTGATGCGAAAGCCGAAGCTGCCCGTATTCACCGGTGCCATGACTACAATACACCGGCAACTTATACTTTCGAGCGAGTGGCAGCACACCTTTGATGTGATCGCTGTGTTCATGGGTAACCAAGATTGCCGCCAGGTCCGTCGGCGACCGCCCCAGACGCGCCATGCGCCGCTCGGTTTCCTTTATGGTAAATCCGCAGTCAATCAGCACACAGCTTTGATCGGTTTCAAGCAGGGTAGCGTTACCTTTACTGCCGCTACCCAGCGATGCAAAGCGCACTAATACAAATACCCCATAATGCGAGTAAGCAATCTTTCACGCTCTGCTTCTCGGAGACGACGCCCCTTCTGGTAATTTAAGTAAATACGGGCTTTTTCTGGGCCGACTTCCTGCATTTCAACCACATAGCGGCTCAAACCATTACGGCGAGCACCAAAAGTACGCGCAAACCAACCCGGCTGCTCAGCCTCTGGATCAACGTAAGTAAGCCAATACTTATTAACTTCGCGACGCTCGTCTTCAATTTCAAATCCGGCTTTCACCAGCGCAAGCCCTAGCGCAGCCCATGCACGGTCAACTGGAAGCTCCAAACGCAAGTGGCGACTATCTGGACCACCTTCGCCACCTTCTATAAATATTTTACCCTGACCATCTTTGCGCTGCGCCAAAATTGACACCGACCCAGCTGTCTCTTGGTCAGCCAAGTACTGTGCTACCACTCGCACCATCTGAGACTGACGCTCAGAGCTATCCGACTTCGTCGGCCATCGCTCATTGCCGTTTATTTGGACCAACACGTGTATTTCGCTGGTTCCCTGCTGCACACCCTCTTCTAGGCGGAAACGAAAACGCTCGCGGCTGGCGCCATCACCATTGGGATCGCGCCACTGGGTTTCAATAATGGCAGTCTCACCGTCGGCTTTTGCAATTTCTAACCCTGCACGGCCAAGGAAAACCCGCATACGCGGCCATACTTGGTTCGGGTCGCCATCTAGCAATATCCAGCTGCGGTCTTCCAAGGTCTGAATTTTAACCTCGGCAGTCCCCACATTCTTTGCGAGTGGTTCCGGCCGTAAAACCTCAAACTCGCCTTCGAGGGGTTTGTGGTTTTGTATTCCCGGCACCACATATTGGTCGTCAAGGGTGTCGGAACGCACTCCCGGCGGCAACTCAATTGGCGCGCTTAATTTTGCGCGACGATAATCTTGTCCGCGATCGCGAAACATCCCATCGCCGCCAAAGCAGCCTGACAACATTGCCAGCCCCAGACCCACTACTGTTAATCGAAAACTGGTGCTGCGCATAAAAGTGCTCATCTAGTCTAATAATCCCGCTTGCGTTAGCGCTTCACTAACGCTTGGTTGTGCCGCTTCACTTAAAACCGTCAAGGGCAAACGAATGCCATCTTCCATCATCCCCATGGCTAACAAAGCCCATTTCACAGGGATGGGATTGGCTTCAACAAAAAGACGCTCGTGCAATATTCTCAATGGTGCATCCGCCGCAACGGTCGCTGCCTTATCACCGGACATCGCCGCCACACAAACGGCTTTTACCGCTGCTGGCGCAATATTGGCGGTCACCGAAATATTACCTTTGCCGCCTAACAACATCAGTTCCGCGGCTGTGGCATCATCGCCAGACAGTACGTCGAGCTTATCGCCGACCGCATCGATCAATTCTTTACCCCGCGCCAGGTCACCGGTGGCGTCTTTGATCGCGATAATATTGCGGTGCTCTGACAAGCGAATCGTCGTTGAATTCAACATGTCGCAAGCTGTACGGCCCGGGACATTGTATAAAATTTGGGGAATATCTACCGCATCGGCAATCGCCATATAGTGGCGATACAACCCCTCTTGGGTAGGCTTGTTATAGTATGGCGTCACCAGAAGGCACGCGTCTGCGCCTACTTCACGGGCGACTTTAGTCAGCTCTATCGCTTCGGCAGTCGAATTGGCACCGGTACCTGCCACCACCTTAATGCGGCCAGCAACTTGATCAACACAGGCCTTGATGACCATTTTATGCTCATCCATTGCAAGGGTCGCAGACTCGCCAGTGGTACCCACTGCGACAATACCGTCTGTACCCTGCTCTATATGCCATTCGATAAGACGCGACAACGCTTGCCAGTCAATACTGCCATCGCTGTGCATCGGGGTTACCAGGGCAACTACACTACCCGAAATCATGCCGCTATCTCCAAATTTGGTGCAAGCCGCTAATGGTACTGGCCAGTGCCACACAGCTCAAGGGACAAATCACTGTAAACCGGTTAGGCTTAGCCACTTTTGCGAAACAAATTGCGTTAATTGCAATCAAACGCCTTAGAAAACCAACGTTTTGCCGACTTGAGACAGGAGAAAATCCAATGCGTTTCCCAGCCCTAGTGCTTCTGCTTATTTTGGCGCCGCTGAGTATAGCCGATCCTTGGCGCACTGACCCCATGACCCCCTTAGATGAAAAGTATATGGAGGATAGCCGCACCCAGCTAAATGACCTCAGCCGCATTGAACTCGGGCGCAGTTTCGGCGAAAGCCGCGACAATGATCTTCGCCTGATACAAACCCTGCTGGACCGTAAAATCGTCACCGGCGATCAAACCCGCCTGCTACAGGCAATGGGCATCGTCATGGGCGACTATCTGCGCAAGGAACACAGCCTCAAATGGGTCATTTACATCGACAGATTAGGTCGCAGTCGCGCCCTTGAGGTGCCCTTCAAAGACGAGGCGATATTCCCTGTCACCCAAATATCAAGCCGCGCAGCGGTTGGCGGCGACATAGACGTCAAGGCGATATACCAAAGACTAGAATCTGAGATTGCGCGAGCTAAAAAGAAAATCATTGTGCGCTAATGCTAGAACTCAAAGGCAGCGAAGCCCATCGCTGCTTTGCTAGCCCACCTAAACACCGAGAAAATACAACAACACCGGAATACTAATAAAGCTGATCAAGGTTGAGCTCACCACCATTCCCGCCACCACATCGGCTTCACGCTTATATTGCATTGCCAGCAAATAATTGAACACCGCAACCGGCGTAGCGGACTGCAGCAACAGCACCTTGCGCTCCACACCTTCGAGATTCAAAAAATACACGGCGGCGAACCCACCGGCAAGCCCAACAACTAAGCGGAGCACGCCCAGGCCAATTGATTTTCCCGCCGCGTGCAATTTCAGCGAACCTAAGGATACACCCAAGGTAATTAGCATCAGTGGAATGGCAAGCCCACCCAAGAGGCTCAAGGTATTTTGTAGCGCGAGCGGCAAACTCCAGTGATTTAAAATTAGCACGCAGGCAATCGCACCCGCGTATATGATCGGCGAACTAAGCACGCCTTTGACCATCGCCTTGCCACTTAATATCGCCGCCCCCAATGAGAAGTGGACAATGGTGGTAATCAGAAATATCCCCAAACCAATTGCCAGCCCCTCTTCACCAAAGGCAAAAAGACACAGCGGCAAGCCCATATTGCCAAAATTGCCAAACACCAATGGCACCAGAAAACTGCGCAAATCAACGCGCAAGATCACGCAGGACAGCGCAGCAAACAAAGCGCTAAAACCTAGCATGCACATACTGGCATACAAGACGTGCTGGAGTTGCGCAGCGCTAATCTCTGTTTTTCCCAGCGTACCCACGATCAGCGCAGGTGTTCCCACACTCAGTACCAGCACCCGCACAAAGTCATGATCAAAAGGCTGGCGTAAACGCACCCAAAATACGCCGATAGCGGCGCACAATATAATCGGCAAAATAATGGGTATAAGTGGATAAACTAGCGACATGACAACTCCGACATCGCGATTACCAACACAGCTCGCGAGGCAGTATTATCAGCGTATCCTAGGACATTTCCAAGTGAAGCATTTATTGCACGGAAAATTACGCAGCTATGTCTACGTTCATCTAGAACGCCGAGTTCAACGTACACTGAGCAATCGCAAATCTATATAACAAGCTACATACAACTACTACTCATGACTCCTTTAAATCCCAAAAAGCTCCTCAACAGTAAATGGACTGCGCTTAAGCCCGAGCGCAAAGAAAAGCACTTTTTGATTCGAGAAGTCGAGTTTGATGAGGATGGCCAAGTGATTCACTGCCTCGTGGAAGCCATCATGACCAAGCGAGAATTCGAAATTGACTGGCGGGATTTAAAAAACACCGCCCGCTGGCAAGCGGGCTGGTGCTAACACATTAACTAGAACTGATCTGGGCGCAACATGGCGTCGTGGCCGCCGTCGACAAATACAATCGATCCAGCCATAAAGCTGGCTTTGCTGCTCAAGATAAAGCACACCACATCGGCGATTTGTTCAGGCTTACCAATTGAACCCATCGGTACACTGTCACCAAAATCTTTCATCACTTGGCCAAGATCTTTATCGGCGAGAACTTTATCACTAAGCGGCGTATTAATAATGCCCGGCGCCACCGCGTTTATACGCACACCTTGCCGCGCATAGTCAGGGGCATTGCGACGCAGCCAACAACTTAACGCATGTTTTGAACCCGCGTAAGCAGTGTGGCCGTCTTTGCCGTCGACGAATTCGCAGGCCTGCGCTTCTTTATCAGCTAACAATAATTCGACGTAATCATCGTGCCCAACCATGGCCGCGGAATTAGAGGAAATCATCACTACACTGCCTTTGCGTTTCACGAGTAAATCGAGAAGCCCTTCAGTGACGGTTACGGCGGCAAAGTAATTTACTTTTGTGATTAGTGAAAAAGGTCGTACTGATGGTCCCAAACCGGCACAGGGAATAAAACCGTCGAGGCCGTTTGGTGCCAGCGCCCGAATGCCATCTATGGCCTTTTGTCGACCCGCCAACTCCGACAAGTCTGCACAAACATCACCCTCAACGAGGTCAACCACGATCACCTTGTGACCCGCGTCGCGAAGTTGCGATTTAATCGCCGCGCCAATGCCAGTCGCGCCGCCTGTTAATGCATAAATGCCCATTCCTTATTCCTTTATGTTTGGCAACAAGACTTATCCGACCGCAATCAAAGCCTCGTCAGCGGCCAACTTACTGCGCTCATATTTATGTGCGGGTGTATTAACGATCTCATCGAGCGGAGCGGCAACGCGAGAGCGCTGACTCTGCTGCTCATCTGCGGGCCCGTATAGAGTATTGCGCTGAAACGGTTGACGATTAGCGCGACGAATACGCGCCTCCATCTGATCTGGCGCCGTTTCCTGGCCGTGCACAGCACCTGCAGCGCGAGTGATAGTCTCATTCATCAAGGTGCCACCAAGATCGTTTACCCCGGCATTTAGCAACGCCTCTACACCTTGTTCGCCCATCTTCACCCACGAGGCTTGAATATTGTCGATCAAGCCATTGAACACCAGTCGCGCAACGGCGTGCATCAGCACCGCCTCACGGAAACTAGGCCCGCGCCGTGATTTTCCTTTCAGGTAAATCGGTGCTTCTGACGCCACAAAGGGCAGCGGCACAAACTCGGTAAAGCCGCCGGTTTCCACCTGTACTTGTCGAACCCGCAATAAATGCCGCGCCCACGATTGATAACTATCAACATGGCCATACATGATGGTTGCCGTTGAGCGCAGGCCCACCTTGTGAGCTGTCCGCATCACCGTCAGCCACTGCTCAGAGTTTATTTTGTCTGGACATAATACAGCTCGCACTTCGTCATCTAACACTTCTGCTGCAGTACCCGGCAGAGTGTGTAAGCCAGCTGTCTTTAATTTCTGCAAATAACTTTCTAGATCTAAGCCTAGCGTTTCAGCTCCCTGCCACACTTCTAAGGGCGAGAAAGCATGAATGTGCATATCGGGTGTAGCTGAGCGCAGCGTGGCCACAATATCGAGATAGGTTTGGCCGGTGTACTCGGGATGAATTCCGCCCTGCATACACACTTCACTGGCACCGCGCTGCCATGCCTCAATTGCGCGTCGCGATATTTCTTCGCCTGACAAATCATAGGGCCGACCGCGCAAATTCTCGCTTAGCTTACCCTTAGAAAACGCACAGAACTGACATTTGAAATAACACACATTGGTGTAATTAATATTGCGGGTAACGACATAACTCACTCGTTCGCCGCAGCGTTGCTGCCGCAGCTGATCCGCCGCGCGACACACCGCAGCAAAATCACTACCACGGGCGCTAAACAGGCGCACAATATCAGCTTCGCTTAACGCTTCCGCCTGAAGTGCCCGGTCAATTAAGTGGCCAATATCTGCAGATACCGGCCCGTAGTTCTTTAATGAAGCAGACTCGGATCGCAGCAGTGCCAAGTCGGCAGTTGGTGCGGCCACATCCTGCCCCGCAACCCAGTCATCCTCCTTGGGAAGACCTTGACCATCGCTTAATTGTAAAACCTTGGTATGCAGCGCGGCATCCAGCCAGCGCGTGTATTGCCGCACATACGAAGGGTAGATGGTCAAACGCTCGTGCAGAAATTTACCCGCGCCGGCGGTTTCTTGCGCCAGGTTTTCCAAGTGCGGCCACGGCGCTTCGGGATTGACAAAATCGGGCGTAAGCGGCGACACGCCGCCCCAGTCGTTTAAGCCCGCTGCCACCAATTGCGGCAATACACCTGGGCTCAAGTTCGGCGGCGCTTGAATGCTCATGTGTGCGCCAAAAATCAAACGCGCTACCGCGATGGTCCACAGCAACTCATTTAAATCTGGCTCAGGCGCCGTCGCCATTTTGGTATTGGGTTTAGCGCGAAAATTCTGAACAATAATTTCTTGAATATGGCCGTAGCGCTGATGCAGATCACGCAGTGCCAAGAGAGATTCCACCCGCTCGCGACGGGTTTCACCAATACCAATCAAAATACCAGAGGTGAATGGCACCGATGCTCTACCGGCTCGCGCAATTGTTTCTAAACGCAGTGCGGGGTCTTTATCTGGAGAGCCGTAATGCGGCATGCCCTTTTCGCAAAGTCGGCTTGAAGCAGACTCAAGCATGATCCCCATTGAGGCCGAGACCGGCCGAAGCATCGCGATTTCCGCATCGTCCATGCAACCTGCATTTATGTGAGGTAGTACATTGGTTTCTGCCACCACTCGAGCAGCAACATGAGCGAGATACTCCAGTGTGCTGGCAAAGCCCATCGCCGCCAAGGCATCCCGCGCCGCCTTATAGCGAAGTTCAGGCTTTTCACCCAAGGTAAATAGCGCTTCCTTGCAGCCCATGCTCTCTGCCACTTTGACTTGGGCCAAAACGTTATCGACCGGCAAATAGGCCTGCTCTATTTTTTTAGGGGTTTTCGCAAAGGTACAGTAATGGCAAACATCGCGGCACAGATAAGTGAGCGGAATAAATACCTTGCGGGAATAGCTGATGCCATTGTAAAAACTGCGATCGCGCAAGCCTGCCGCGGCCGTCATCAGCGCCTGGGTTTCGGTCATGTCGGCAAGCGCTAATGCCTGTTCAGTGCTCAGGCCATCATCGCTTACGTGAGACAGTATTGCCGCAAGTGCGTGTTCCACGGCTAGCCCTTTGCTCATACTACGCTCCACGCGGGTACAGGTGTATTTGCTGCGCCATTAGCCAGTTGTTTTAGTCTCTGCGCGATGCCATTTTGATATAAATAGGCCAAGGTTCGCTCTGCGGCGGGCAAGGCATTCATAGCCAGCAAGCGCTGCAGATCCTCCTGGGTATCAATGTCCTGGGCAATGCCCGGCAGGGAAATAACTTGTGCGGGCAACGCCATTGCCATGGCTGACGCTTGATGCGCTGCGCAGCTGTCGCGGCCATACGACAGGGCCGGAACCCGCGCCGGATCACACATCAAAATATTACTGCCGCGACCATGTCTATCCGTGGCGATACTCACTGCGGAAGGATGAACCTGTGTTAGTGCAGCGTGCTGGGAAATCAGTAAATCCAACTCCTTCTCACCCAGCAGCGGTAAATCGCCGTGTACCACCATTGCCACACTCACCCTAGATTGGCTCTGTGTGTGTGTCGCCATTTCCTGTAGCGCCGCCGCGACGACGCCATTTAAGCCAGTGTGACCAAGACCGCGCTCAGACCAGCACTCTATACCAAAATGTTCCGCCAATAATTGCGCAGCGGGATCATCCGACACCACCACAATACGCTCAAATCCCGGATGCGCAGCTAAGACCGTCAGAACGTCTTCCACCATCGCATGAAATAAACCTCGGCGTTCCGATACGGTCAAACATCCGGCAAGACGCTGCTTGGCCTGCACAAAATCTTTTAACGGCAATAGTGCCCACATAGTGTTATACGCTTCTGTCCGTTCACTTTTATTATGAGAGAGCTTTGCACGATTGCTATTTTATCCTCCGCCAGAAAACAAAACGCCGCTTCCTGCAAAGATCTCTATGAATGTGTTTTGCCAAGGTGTTATGCGAAAACCCTCAAGCCCGCAAGCTTGCCGCAAATGCCAACACCTCTTTTGCTAAGGAAATCTTGCTCTCCATATCCGTCATTAAACTCGGCGCCACACAAACCGCTAAGCCCATGGCCGCAATGTCATCCATGTACTCCGCATCGGCCTCATCCAATACAAAGCCATCCAGCAAATCACCGTAATACTCCGCCACCGCCAGCGCCGTG
This sequence comes from Zhongshania aquimaris, assembly GCF_019312595.1. Classification (GTDB taxonomy): domain Bacteria; phylum Pseudomonadota; class Gammaproteobacteria; order Pseudomonadales; family Spongiibacteraceae; genus Spongiibacter; species Spongiibacter aquimaris. The sequence continues at coordinate 802,289 of NZ_JAHWDQ010000001.1, forward strand.
GCTGGCATATCTAATTCCCGCATCATCTTCGCCGCAGGCCCCTTCACTGCACGGCCTGCAATAATTGGTGACACCGCGATAACAGGCGCCGACGACGCCTTTAGCAAACGCCGGCAATCAGGCAAACTCAATATCGGATCAATACTGACAAAGGGGTTCGACGGGCAAACTACAATGGCCGCCAAGCTTGCATCCGTCAACATCTGGCTTACCAATGGATTTAGTTCAGCTGAATCCACACCCTCAAAACGCAGGTCAAGTACTTCGGGCTCACATTTATCGCGCACAAAATAATGCTGAAAATCCAGCCAACCCTGAGCGGTATTCACCTTGGTCGCTACCGGCTGCTCAGTCATAGGCAACAGCGTGTGACAAATACCCAAGCCCGTCGCTATGCGCTGCGTTGCGGTAGACAAGGTTTCGCCGGCAGCCATAAGCTTCGTTCTCAGCATATGGGTTGCCAAATCCTGGTCACCAATTTGAAACCATTCATCACCACCCAATCTGCGCATGGCAATGAGCGTTCGCCAGGTCTCGTCCCGCAAGCCCCAGCCGCGCTCCTCGTCGTTTAAATCCGCAAGGGCATACATCACCGAGTCAAGATCGGGGCAGATGCGCAAATCCCAATAATCAAAATCATCGCCGGTATTTGCCACGATTGTCAGTTGCTCAGCAGCTAACACTGCCGCTAAACCTCGGCATAGCTTGGCGCCACCAACACCACCACTCAAGGCCAATACGCCGCCGCTAAATGCTGTTCCCGCGGGGAGACTTACCTCAGCCATTAGCGAAACATATCCTTCTCTCGGTCGCGGATTAAAGACGCGGAGCCAAGCGCTGATGGGCGCAGTGTTGCACCGCGAATCAATACCACCGGCAGCGCCTCGTCACCTTGCCCCATCATAAAAGACGCCGCTGCGGCTAACTCATCGGCCACAGCAACCTCGGTAATTTCCAGTGGTCGGCCATACAAATCTTGCTCGCCAACGCGATTTTCCAATGCCTCAAATCCGGCGGTACCAATCGCGAAGCCCATGGTGCCATTGCGCCAGGCGCGGCCGGCGCTGTCGTTGATCAAAATATGGACGTTTTTGCCGGTGCTCGCCGATAGCGACGAACGCAATGCAGCCGCGCTGCCATCGGGATTTTCGGGCAACAATAGCAAACGCGGATTCTCGTCATCGCTACTTATATTGGAGCGATCAATGCCCGCATTGGCGTGCACATAGCCGAGTACATGTTCAACAATCACCACCCCTGGTCGGCGACGAATAACCTCGCGGGATTCATTTAACAAGACCTGCATATGACGCGGATCTTTATCGCACTGCGCCGCCAAGGCAATCGCCTCAGGCCCCGGCTCTACTTCGTTTAAATAGGCGTAACGGCCTTCCGCTTTAGACACAATTTTTTGCGCCAGCACCAAAACATCACCATCCTCTAGCGCCCATTCGGAGTCATCCAAGGCCTTGAGAATAAGATCCGCCAGATTATCGCCGGGTTCCACCATTGGGATCCCAGCCAGCGCGTGAATAAGCAGTGACGACGTCATGTGGGATTAATGGTCCAAGCCCGTTAATTTAATGCCAGCGTGACACTTATATTGCTTGTTGATAAAGATCAGTAGCGAGGTCATTGCCTCAACTGCGGCAGCATTAGCGATGCTACCGGCGTGAAAACCACGCAAACCCGCCGCCTCGACGAGCTCAATGACTTTTGCACGCGCTTCTTTATTATCGCCGCACACCAAGACGTCGCAGTCCATCCCTTTGCCATCTTGCAAATGCACTGCCGCCACATTCTGAAAGGCCGACACAACACTAACCCCCTCACCCAAAATATTCTGGGCAATCTGTCCCGCTGAGCCTTCAGCCGGTAGCTGCACACGGGCAACCTTTGGCGGTAGCAAGGGCACGGTCACATCAATTAAAATTTTGCCCTGCAAAGCGGCCTTAACACTAAGCAGCGTGTCAGCATGGTGAGCAAAGGGCACAGTTAACGCGGAAATATCTGCCGCATTGGCCGCAGCGACATTATCCATTGCCCTAACCGATACGTCCCCTACTCCGCGCTCTTGCATTAACTCACGCAATTCCTGCGCCGCAGTCTCGGCTTTTTCCTGGGTGCGTGAACCGATGATGATTGGGTAGCCGGCCTCGGCCCAACGCCTCGCCAAACCCGTTCCCAAGCCACCTGTACCACCTAAAATTGCCACTACTGCTTTTCTTTCACTCATGTAGAAATCTCGCATTGTTATTCAGTTTGTCATGCAAACTGCGACGTCTAGTGCTCATTATTTAAGCGCCGAAGTAAGCAAAATACCGTGTATATAAGGTTTAGTGTATACATGTTGACCCAGCGAGAATACTGTCAAAAACGGTCTATCATCAAACAAATCTGATCGCTTTAGGCATTCAAAATAACAATACGCGGGTATTCCAGCCCAAATCGTTCTCATTTAATAGGAGTGCCCACTCAAGCTGCATTTAATCAGTTGCAAGCGCTCAAACAATTAAGCATTACAGATTAGTCCCTTCAGACTACCCCTGCCGCAAACCACGCTACAGGCCACGTACTACGGCAATTTCATACCGGCATAGAAAATTGACGTCGCTGTATATTCCATTTCCGCGCGATCAAAATACGGTAAACTTAACGCAGATTGGCCTAGCTAAGCTTAAACAGCTGGAATTGTTTTATACCGAAGCAAGCAGCGGAATGGCACAGCCTACAAAAAAGCTTATCAAATCACATGTGCGACGGAGTGGGAATGCAGAACAGACTAAACTTTAAGGGCCAAGTTGCTATCGTGACTGGCGGTGGCAAAGGTGTTGGCCGTGGAATAAGCGAACGCTTCCTCGAAAACGGTGCTACCGTCATTATCTGCGGCCGCAGTGAGCCTGATGAGCTACCCACCGCAGATGGCAATACCGCTGTATTTCTGCCACTGGATGTGCGGGACGCCGACGCTATACAGAGTTTCGTCGATACTATTGTCCGCGACTACGGTCGCATCGACGTGCTCGTCAACAATGCCGGCGGAGCGCCAGCCGCTGACGCCGCCACCGTGTCGCCAAGATTCTCAGAATCCATTATTCGACTAAACCTACTGGCTCCGCTGAACTTCGCACAGTCCTGCAACAAAGTCATGCAAACCCAAGACAGCGGTGGCGCTATTATCAATATTGCGTCGGTAAGCGCAGTCCGACCATCGCCAGGTACTGCGGCCTACGGTGCTGCAAAGGCGGGCTTAGTTAGCTTATCTACCTCTCTCGCCGTTGAATGGGCGCCCAAGGTGCGCACCAACACCATCATCGCCGGGCTCATTCGCACTGAACAAGCTCACCTGCATTACGGCGACGAGGCGGGGATCGCTGCGGTAGGTAACACGATTCCACTGGGCAGAATGGCCGTACCCCAAGATATCGGTGACGCCTGCCTATTTCTAGCAAGTAATCTCGCCGCTTACATCAGCGGATCAACCCTAACCGTGCATGGTGGTGGCGAAAACCCGGCATTTTTAGGTGCCGCAAACGCAGAATAAGCGCCCTATCAAGCTCGCCGTTAAGCGCTATTTTCCTCACAAATAGCGCGTATCAGCCTTATTGCGGTATCCCCCCTTAAAGATGTAGTGAATTACCGCAATTCACTACGCAATCTATGTATTCAGACCTCGGTAATTTCGAATAATCACGACATCATCACCGGAGTACATTGTCCAACAAGTAAGGAGTTAAATTTCTCTCGACGCGACGATCGACTATCGCCAGCCGCCGACAAAAAAAACGAGGCGCACCATGACACCCAAGCAAATAGCTATCGTTCAATCGCAGTTACAGGCAGTGAAGTCCATCGGCAAGCCTTTTGCCAAAGTCTTCTATGCACGTCTGTTTCAGTTGGCACCCGATTTGCGAAACCTATTTAACTGCACCGACAATAGCAAAGATCGCAAACTCATCAATATGCTTTGTACCACTGTGCATTCACTGGACAATATGGATGGACTCAAAGTGGTCGCCCACAACATGGGGCAGCGCTACAGCGAGCAAGGCGTCAGTGATCGTCACTACGATTTTTTTATACAAGCCATGCTAGAAACATTAGAGATGGCGCTTGGCGACGATTTTAGCGGTGATGCTAAAGCCGCCTGGGTTAGCATGCTAGCCATGTTAAAAGAGACGCTGCTAGAAGCGAGTAGCTATCGCGAAATTGAACATACCGAGTGGGGCCATGAGGTTCCGATGGCATTGGTGGGTTAGTTATTCGGCGCCAATGTAGTTTGAAATACTGAATACAAAACAAGAAAACGTGCATCGACTCCTATTGAAACCCGAATCGATGCCGTTACGCTATCAAATGCTTTTTGCGTAAACAGTAACCACCGCCGCGCCGCCTAAACCAAGATTATGCTGCAAAGCCACCTTCGCACCGGCAACTTGTCTCGCCCCAGCCTCTCCGCGCAATTGTTTTGTTAATTCAAAACACTGTGCTAAACCGGTTGCTCCAATGGGGTGTCCCTTAGACATCAATCCACCAGACGGATTTACAACAATTTTCCCGCCATACGTATTGTCGCCATCGGCTACGAAACGACTCGCTCCTCCTTCCGAACACAGCCCCAAGGCTTCGTAACTAAGCACTTCGTTTGTGGTGAAGCAATCGTGAAGCTCAACGACATCCACATCCTCCGCATCAATCCCTGCCTGCATATAGGCTTTAGTTGCTGCCTGTCTAGTCATACCCGACCCCACCAACTTCATCGGATCGCTAAAGCTATCGAGCTTATCCGTAGCCATGCTTTGTCCCGCAATGACGACACCTCGGGTAATACCGTGATGCTTTGCAAAGTCTTCGCTGCATATAATCGCAGCCGCCGCGCCGCAGGTTGGCGGACAGCACATTAGTCGGGTGAGATAGTTCATATATAGCATCGGTGAGTTCATCACCTCGGTAAGCGAAAGCGGCGTATTGAATAAGGCATAGGGGTTATTCACCGCATGATTACGGGTTTTCACCGCTACCTGCGCGAACAACTCAGGTTTTGCGCCATAGCGTTCCATATAGCTATGGCCAGCAGCGCCAAAACAACGGAGGGCCAACGGGGCGGCTGGGTAATCTAGTCTGTCTAAGGCTTCGTCAAAAATAGTAAATGGCGATTCTCTATCATCCCACTGAGAAGCAATTGCCCCGCTGGGCATTTCTTCAAATCCCAGCGCGAGCACACAATCCACTTCACCACTTAGAATTGCTTGCCTAGCAAGATAAATCGCGCTAGAACCCGAGGAGCAATTATTATTGACATTAACCACCGGAATACCGGTCATGCCAACATCATAGATCGCTCGCTGACCACTACAGCTATCGCCATATATATAGCCGGCAAATGCCTGCTGAACATCTGAGTAATTTAGACCCGCATCTTTTAATGCATCACTTACTGCCTCGCTAGCCATCCTTCTGTAGGGCGCTTGCTTTCCGGGCTTGGCAAATTTCACCATGCCCACACCGGCGACAAGAACCTGATTCATTAAACCCCCTAATAAAGCGCTAGTAAGTATCGACTTTGAGCTAGAAAATAAAAAAGCCGCGCTTTTCGCACGGCAAAAAAATTAATCGTATTTATAATCAAACGTAATGCCGTAGGTGCGAGGATCGCTGACGTATCGCGTTACGATGTCACTTACCACCTGAACATGCCCCGTGGTCGCGTACTCGTTAAATACGTTTCGGCCGTATAGCGTCACCATCCATTTCGCATCTGATCGTCCAAAACGCAAACGCGCATTTGTGATAGCGAAATCATCATGTGCAAAGAACGGGTCACCATCCAAGGTAGAATTGGTTTCATCTTTAAAGCTGTAATCTACCCCAACACCGGCCTCATATTCGCTGCCAATTGGTAAGCTGTAATCCGCTAAAATCGTATAACTCAGCTTCGGTGAATAGTTAAATTCACGTCCCGTTAAATCCGCTGGCTGACCTCGGGTATTAAAAGCATTAGGGAACTCTTTAACCTCGGTCTCGATATACGCACCTGCGGCAGAAAGATATAAGCCTTCAAACGGTGATCCTGATATATCTATTTCAAAGCCTTTGACTTCGGACGATGGCGCATTTTGTAGCTGTGGTAGCGAGCCGAATAGCGGATCTTGAATACGCGAGAAGAGCTGCTTGTCGACATAGTCATAATAGAAAGCGGCAGTATTGAGCTGCAAACGACGATCAAAGAAGTTTAATTTAGCTCCAATTTCATAGGCGTCAACCTGCTCTTGGCGGGCGGGTACATACTGTCCCTGATCGGTGGTATTTGTGACCGGGAATGAACCTGATTTAAAGCCCCGTGACCGAGACAAATACATCAGTACATTGTCATTCGGCGTCCAATCCCCAACGAGGCGCCAAGACAAGCTGTGCTCCTCTAGATTATCGGTGTAACGATCAAACTGACCATCTTCGGTAAGCGTAATACATTCACCGGGTGTGGTGACATCTGGAGTAGTTAACGCAAGTAGCGCGCGCTGCAGTGACAATGCACTGAACACGAGGTTTACATTGGTATTATTATCCTTGGCGTCATCTGCTAGGCAGCCGTTGAAATCCCGTTCCTCATCGGTGTAACGGGCTCCAGCGGTCACTTTTAATGTGTCAGTAAATTGCCACTCGACATTACCGAAGGCAGATTGAGAACGGTATTCCATTTCACCATCACCAATGTAATAGCTTCCCAATAGACTTATATCGTCAAGCCCCGGTAAGGCGCCGACAAGGGGAACAACATAAAAAACGCTGTTGTTATCACTAGCACCAAACAGGCGATAATCCGTTCCGGTTTCATGTGGGGTAGCATGCAGACCCGCGGTCCAAGTAACTGGCCCATTGAATAGCTCGGCGCTTCCCGTTAATCGGAATTCAACGTCGACATTTTCAATTTCAGAGAAAAGCGTAGTTTCTATATGTCGTTCGGAATAAGACGAGGCGGGAATTTCGCTGCCGTCTGCTTCAAAATTATTATATGAAACCAATAAAATACCTTCGACGGTCTCAGTAAACATCCAAGAAAGACGCAATGCCGCCTGATAGAACGTTTCATCCTGGGTGAAATCGTAGGGCTTACCATTTACGTCTACACAGGAGGAATGCCCCTTACAAAACTCGGCGGCACGTGGGTCATCAGAATCTGGAATAAAGGGATAATTCTGCACATTAAGCGACGCAAGCAAATCGCTTTGTGGATTTTGCGCATTAAAATATACCGGCTGTCCGGCACGGCTATCACTGCGATCTCGCCACCCGGCCAACATCAACCGCACACTCACATCGTCGCTCGCATCCCAATCAAAGATGGATCGAAGAGAAAACTTATCCTGCTCACCCAGCTCGCGGCTGCGATCTGTATTACTGTATTGCCAAGGATCGCCCTGCAAAATATAGCGCCCAGCAAAACGATATCGCAAACTGTCCGACACCGGGCCACTTACATAGGCTTCTAGATCTTTGCGATCAAATCGACCGTAGGAACCGCTTACGCCCGCCTCAAAATTCTCGGTAGGCTTTTTAGCAATGTAGTTTATGGCACCGCCTGTTGTGCTTCGGCCAAATAGGGTGCCCTGGGGGCCTTTCAGAATTTCGACCCGCTCGACATCAATATTAGGCCCTTTGGACATAATGGAGTACGGCATACTCACTTCGTCGATGTAGACCCCAGTTGTCGGGCTAGCAAAATAGGTTGAATCTGGAAAGCCAACACCACGCAATGTATAAACCGGCGCACCGTACCCACCTTCAGACGCTGAAAAACCTGGAACAATGATATTGAGATCACGGGTATCAGTTACGCCTAGGATATCCAGCTGCTCACCGTTCAGCGCAGTAACCGCAATAGGGACATCATTTAGATTCTCCTCTCTCCGCTGCGCCGTAACCACCACCTCTTCAAGCAGGGCATTGCGGGTTCGCGGGTTCTTTTTAGCTATACCGTCCTGTGCCTGTGCAAACGTGGCTGCCGCCATCATTACGGAAAGTGAAACGAGGCTAATAACAAAAGGGGGACATTTCCTTCTATACTTTGGGGACATATTTTATCTCATCCTTATTTTTATATTTTCATGCGCTCAATGAAATAAATCTAGCCTGCATTGAACAATCTGAGTAGCAAGTTCAGTTTATGTAAAATACCGCTATGTCTCACACTACCCATTTGTGCAGTTTTAGAATTTTCTTACCGAAATCTAAACCAACGGAATATAAAGTCAGACAGCCTTAGCTAGCCTTTGTATGGCGAAATCAATATAGAAATTCAAACTATCTGGATTTTTCATAGAACCCGCACTAGCCACCTCAGCCGCTTTCGCCCCCTTTAGTAACTTCCTGACCGGCACTTCTAGTTTTTTCCCCGTTAGGGTGTAGGGCACTTCTGCAACAACGACAATCTCGTCGGGTACGTGCCGCGGAGAACACTGCACTTTCAACTCTGACTTAATCGTATTGCGCAAGCTATCATCTAGCTCAACCCCGGGTTCCAAAGCCACAAATAGTGGCATATAAAAACCACCATTTTCAGTCTCGACGCACACGATAAGACTGTCAGCTACACCCGCTACGGCTTCGACAGTGCGGTAAATTTCTGCGGTACCAATACGAACACCAAAGCGATTTAAAGTAGCGTCGGAACGGCCATATATATAGCAACCTCCCCGCTCATTGATTTTTATAAAATCACCGTGCCGCCAAACGCCGGCTATATCTTCGAAATAAGACTTTTGATAGCGCTCGCCATCTTCATCATTTAAAAAATATAATGGCATCGATGGAAATGGTAGATCGCAAATTAGCTCACCCACTTGATTGATACATTCACGCTGATGATCATCGACAGACTTTACTGACATACCTAAAGCCCGAGCCTGTATTTCTGCAGCATAAACTGGCTGCGTCGGTGTGGCTGCCACAAATGCACTTGCAATCTCAGTACCACCACTTTGGGAGGTTACCCACATATCTGACTTCACATTCTGATAAAACCAATCAAAAGTAGACGGCATTGACGGCGAACCACCAACCAATACTGTTGATAATCTTGTCAGCGCAAAATGATCCTTGGGAACAATATGGTTGGCCTCCATTAGCTGTACATATGTGGGACTAGCCCCAAAGTGCGTGGCGTCACTTTCTTCGGCCAAACGCCACAAGGTATCGGTACTGGGGTAAACCGGGCTACCGTCATATAAAATAATTCCTGCTCCCGACAACATCATGCCGACTAGCAGATTAAACATGACCCAGCCCGTCGTTGTGTAAAAGAAACTATTGTCGCCAGGCTTCAAGTTCATATGAAGACTCATGAACTTCAACATTTCGATTAAGACGCCAGTATGCGAATGTGCAATGGCTTTCGGTAAGCCTGTCGTACCTGAGGAAAAAACAAACCAAAGGGGATGTTGCGCACCTACCCGTTCAAATTTAAATCCGTCAACACCAGGGTCCTCGGTACTCAGCAGCGTCGGCCACGTTTGAACCGGAAGTTTGGTATTAAAGGCCGGACAATCGCCGAGCACATCTAACCGCACCAGCTGTTCAACTGAGGGCAATTTAGCAAGCAAATCCGACAGCACCTGTGTGCGATCAAACCGGCTGCCGTTAAAGGTGTAACCATCGCAAAAAAGGACCAGCTTTGGGCTAACTTGCCCAAGCCGGTCAAGAATCGCCTGAGTTCCGAACTCAGGCGCCGCATTGCTCCATACCGCGCCAACGCTTATCGTTGCAAGCATCGCGACAACTGTTTCTGTGCGATTCGGTAGTACCGCGCTGACTTTATCGCCTGGTTTAATTCCCAATGAGCGCAGCGCTGTAGCGACCCGCCTCACCTGCTCATGTAACTCATTCCAGCTAAGCACGCTGAGCGAATCACTTTCTGACATCGCCGATATCGCGGGATGATCCCCTTTATGCCGGAGAATATGTTCCGCAAAATTCACCTTACTCCCGGTAAACCATGTCACCCCAGGCCGCATTTCGCGGCTGCTCATAACCTGCTGATAAGGGGTATCCGATATCACCTCAAAATATCGCCACAGCGCAGCCCAAAAGTCTTCTGGCTCCGCCACCGACCACTGCCAAAGCGCACTATAGTCATCACAGCTCGCAATTCCTTGCTGGTTCAACCAGGACATCAAGCTTGACATATTGCTGCTAGCAACAAATTCCTCTGTGGGTGACCACAAGCATTGACCTTCCTTTACAGCCATCAGACTCTCCTTCTTATTGCTGACGCAGTGCGGCGATCTTTGTTCGAACAACTTCGGGCTCTACAAAACCAGGTAGCTCTGCGTAAGCCCATTTGCTATCTAGCGCCGCCGCCTTACCTGAACTCTCCTGCCAAAATTCGGCTGAGAGCGATACCAAATCTGTATTGTCACTACCGGCATCATCACCCAGGCAATAGTATTGCTGGCTATCAAATTTTGCGCCGACCAACGGTTTGCGAAAGGCAAATTGCCAATGATAATTTTCAGCGACATTCGCCAAGGGTTTATAAAGCTCAACGCTGGCACCCGCATTTAAATCCGACTCAGACAAGGTGCTGACAATACCCGCTATTCCCGACGGCTTTAGCTGTCTCACGGTGTCCGCCAGATACACTGAGGTCGAGTCAATATCGAGGTCAGACAAGGACTCAATTTCCGCGGCGGGGTTGGCACGGGCATGCGCCCACGAAATAAGGGCGGCATTCGACGGAATCTCTAGCACCACCTCCGAGTCTACCATCGCGCAACACACTGTCATCCACTCCAGCATATCTGCGCGTAAATCCTGGTTTGTCAGAAATCGCTTTATCGCAAAACGAACACGACTTTTGCCGGTCATTGTTTGCAAAACATGGGGATGCCTATCGATCCAGCTGTCTAAAAACCCCATCAAGGGCACACTGATTCGATCAGCTTCGAGGATACCCTGAAGCTTTTTATATACTTCGGCGAACTCGGTATTATTAGCCCACGGTAGCGCCCTACCGCCGCACAGTACATGCTCTGCGAAAGCGTGGGCATTAAGCCAAATTGCCGGACCTGTCTTGTTTTTTTCTACTATCATTTTTTATTCACCTATCAACAATTTCGAAAGCCCTTAAGATAGCGTTTGCAACGCCGCAAGCTGCGATTTTAGCTGCTGGATCTCTACATCCTTTGGGTCCGGCATGATGATAGGAGGCAACTCGGACGGCAGCGCCTTACCGAATGGCCCGCAATACAACTCTTCGGAGTTATTCCAGCGACCAAAGAACGGCACCGCCGGTGGTGGCTCAGGATTGACACGTGTCGCCATAAATTCATCCCAGCTGATACCTTGGGCAAGTCGACCCTTGAGTATTTCTGTGCGGCGCTTCGCGGTCTCTGCCTCATCGATGGCGTAGGTTTCGGCGTCGTAAACAACACCGTATAAATCGCTCGCCGTCTCTGCGCGGATAAGCCCCTCTTCCAAATCCTTAATAACCATCTCAGGATCGCGATCTAACACGTCGCCGTAGCCACCGCCGCCACCTTGGCTGGTCATGAACAGCTCGCCCTCAGGGTACAACTCGAATGCAACTGCCATCGAATGACTGCTGTATTCCGCTCCCTCGATCAAGCGGTCATTCATAATGCTTGCCATCGACGCTTCGAACAGTTCTGGTGTTTCTTTCAATACATTAAACAAATTTTTACCGCGTACTCTCACCGTACCGTAGGTAGGGCAGGCATAGCCGCCATAAAGACCAAAGGTAGACGGGAAGTAAGAGCCACCAGTAAATGTCTGAAAGCCAAATGGTTGCTCGCCGTAACGCATAAGGCCGTATTCATAAGCCGCCCCGCCTCGAAACTTGCCGAAGCCGCAGTTACCCGGCCAAATTCGTTTAGATATCGCATATATGAATGGCAACTTCTCTTCAGCATCTTCACTTTCGCCGATATCGACATTGGCACCGAAACACGGTGCAATACTGTGTTCACCATCCTCGTCGCACTTCGCACCACCGGCCATGCCATTGAGATCACCACACATATTCCCGCAGGAATCCTGATGCTGAGTTACCCCTCCGTAAATTATGGCGGCTGGTTGGTTAAACCAGCCCGCTTTGGTTTTGCCATACTTCTTAGGTGCACCGAAATACAATTTGGCAAAGGCCAATTCTGCAGCCGTCATAATCTTGAACATTGGCTGAATGCAGAGCGCCACCGGAACCTGATCTGAGCAATCAGCAATCGAGCCAGGGTCAGTAATAAATTCAAAGCAATCAATAATCGCTTGTGCACACGGCATATCAGGCCAAATATGGTGAGCAAGCGTTATGGCTACACCCAGCACCTGGGTACTCAACAAACTATTGATGGGGCGATTAAATAATTCCGGAGAGCTGCCACGCAAATCAACGATGACTTTGTCACCCTTCACGGTGAAGCAATACATAACTTTTAATAAGGCGGGCTCGCGCATGGTATCGTCAATATAGAATTGTGTGCGCACAGTGCCGTCGGGCAATTCCGCAATGCGACGACGACCTTCGTCGCGCATAAATTCCACATTGCTTCGCAAAAATCCAACAATTGAATCTATGCCGTAGCGAGCAATATGTTCTTTACCTCGCCGCTCCATTCGGCAGCAGGCCGCTAAGCGCGCTTTCAAATCTGCCAACATGGTTTGTGGTTCACGGCAGCTATTCTGAAAAAACGTCACTAAATCCGTTTTTAGGGCATAGTTCTCTACCATTTTAATCGGCGAGCCACGTAGACCTTCATCCCAAGGCGACTCGATCATCGGCCCCATGCCGCCTGGCACACGCGCACCAATTTCTCCTTCATGCATGGCACAAACACACCAGCTAACAATTTCTCCGTCATGGAAAATGGGCATAAAAAGATGTTGATCAGGGCTGTGAATACCACCGTAGTGAGCATCATTTAGCAAGAAGCCGTCGCCCTCATGGATACCCACCGTGTCATCGGCCTCAAAATATTTCCGAATGAAGCGAATGGGATAATGCAGACTTACCGTAAACCCGGCCACGCCGCGAGTAGACGCGAGTGAAAGATCACCCGCCGCGGTAAAGTAGCCAGTAGACATATCTGCGCATTGCGCAGCGGGTGAAGCTACTGTCATTTCCGCAATTTTAAATGTTTCGTCAAGTGCTGCACGCAGGCCGGAGCGGATTTCAGCGTATAAATTACTATCCACCCCAGCGCTTAACACTTGCTCTTCATGCAGCGAGCGCGCAGCAACATGATGATTACGCTGGATCGCTGGATCGGGACCTAGGAAGGCCCTATTTTTACTCAGAAAACGATCAACCAATTCTTGATCATCAGCGGTATCAGGATTTACCAAATTTGTGCTCATTGTTATTTTCCTCACTCCAATGCTGGGGAGCCGTCAATTATTAATTTACTGTTCGAGCGTGTCGTTTTCACAAATAAACCACACCGCGCCTTGAGCGGCTGCAACATAGCGCCAACCGGGTTCTACTAAGTAGGTGGTTTCTCCGGGGTTAACGATTGCCGGACCAGAGATTTCAACACCTTTACTCAGTGCGTCAGGACCGTATATCGGCGTGCGGATCGCTCCGGAATGCCCATTGAAATAGCACTCCCGATAGGTCACCGGTTCCGGCGGAGATAGCCGTTCGGTCGGCGGTCGCAAGTCTGAAAATTTCACTGTACCTAAATCCACGCGGGACACGACTCGAACGGTAGATACCCATACTCCCGATTCGGGCGACACAATTTCACTCCCATATCGCTTGGCAAAATCTGTGTTCATATATTCAATCGCCGCCAACACTTCCTGCGGTTTTTTCAATCGTCGATTTTCAAGTTCGATACTCACTTCCATCTTTTGAATACCGTAACGCATGTCTAATTCTAGAGAGTACTGAATATCCTCTTCACGGAAGCCTTGACGGAGCAAATCAGCGCGCCCCTTCTCTTCCAAAGATTCAACCAAACGATTGAAGGCACTGTATTCCGAATAAAGTGCGCGGGTATGTTTATTGTAAAAACCCAGCGACACGTTTTTTTCATGGATATGCATTTGATCTAAACCCGCGCCGCCGCATGCGGAAAACACACTGCTGTATGGCGGCGCGAGAATTTTCTTAATACCCGCTTTGTCGGCAATACCACAAGCGTGCAAAGGACCGTTGCCACCGTAGGCTAGAAACACAAAATCGCTGGCTTTGTAGCCGCCGCCATTTAGCTCTCGAACGAGACCGGCAGCCATTTCACTATCGGCCATTGATTTAATAAGGAGGGCTGCATCAAGTTCTGAAATATCCATTTCATCACATATATCCTCGAGCGCCTGATAGGAGCGACGAGTGTTCAATGGGATCGCACCCTTGGCGTAATTTTCCGCATCTAAGTAGCCCAAAAGTAAATCGGCATCGGTTACGGTAGGGTTCATTCCACCTCGGTCATAGCAAGCTGGACCGGGATCGCTACCGGCACTTTGAGGACCGACACGCACGGTATTAAAAATCGTGTCGTAACTTGCAATAGAGCCGCCACCGGCACCCAATGTCACTAGATGCACCATGGGTAGCGACACCCGCCACCGGTCGACCACGGGGTTAAAATCGTAGTGTTTAGTGCCGCCGTCAGTAATTAAGCCGATATCAAATGAGGTTCCCCCCATATCACCGCAAACGATATTTTGAATATCACCCTGTAGTGATAATTGGCCTGCTGCGTGTATTCCCGCCACAGGACCGGAGTGCAAGGTTTTTAATGCATCGGTGGAGTTTAACTGGGCCATCCCCCCCGAGTTGTGTACTAACAACATGGGACGTGTGTAGCCGTTTTCGCGAAGATTTTGTTCAAGCGCACTCATCGCAAAGTACATTGTAGAATGCAAAAACGCGTCAACTATAGCTGACGAACTCCGAACATATTCACCCTTGCGCCCCACCACTTGATGAGACAACACCATGGGTATTGCACCGAGCATCGACGACGGAAATTCTTCTTCGAATATTTCCTGAATACGCAATTCGTGCTCAGGGTTTTCTACTGAGTTGATGAGGGTAACAACAAGGGCCTGAACACCGGCATCCACCAACTGTTTGAGTTTTTCTCTAACGTCGGCTTCGTCCAAATCCATTAATATTTTGCCGCGATAGTCCATACGCTGCTTTACAGAACGTATGCGCGAAATTGGCACCAGGGGATCAGGACGCTTGGCCCTAGACATATCCCTGGCTTGCTCGTCTGAAAGGCCATCGCAATAGCCGCGACCGCGGGAAATAGGAATCGTGCTTTCGAAACCCGTTGTAATCAAAACGCCAACTTTAGGGCCCTTGCGTTCGATAAGTGCATTGGTACCTAAGGTTGTCGCATAGCGCACGGAATCTACCGACTGCAACAACTGGCGGCGATCTATGGTTAGAATTTCACAAGCTTGATCAAGGGCGTCATTAAAACCCAGCGCCAAATTATGATGGCTAGTCAGCGCCTTGGTTTGAATAAACTGCTCGCCCCAACTGACAAAACAATCTGTAAATGTGCCGCCGATATCTACTGCTATACGTTTCATTATTGTGCCTCCAACTAAGATCGAAACGCAGCGGTAGTCGCTGAATTGGCTTGCAAGTCAGATCCGCTCCACTTCTCTTTCAAGGAGTCGATATCAAGTTCCAAGTCATGAAGCGGTGCGTGGCCGGGGACGGTGTATTCAACGTCCATCATCAAGCCGCAATTGGGACAGTAAAACTCATATATCACGCACACTTCGGGATCCGGAGAAAAACAAAACCGATACCGCTCTGGATCGAGCAATGGGTGATGCACCTCTCGGGGGTTACGATCATGAATGAGTAAAAAACGCTTATAATTCTCTCTTGCCGATCCTAAAACGTGATCGCACCTATCGCATTCCCACATCTCTTTTTGAAGATCGACACGCAAATATTCCGTCGCTAACACCTTCATTATTATTTCTCCTTATTCTGAAATCGCTCGGTGGCTTGTGGCACTTAATACAATGTCGCGATTTGCGGTAAACTCAAATCCCCAACCGCGCGGTACGCTGCAGGTCCAAAACGCTTCTTCCAAAACCACCGGCCCGATACCCGCCGCACCCGCAATTTGATCCTCGACACGAAATACTGGTACGCGCTCAGACTCACCGCCCGGACCAATCAATGCTCGATCAGAAAACACCTTC
This sequence comes from Zhongshania aquimaris, assembly GCF_019312595.1. Classification (GTDB taxonomy): domain Bacteria; phylum Pseudomonadota; class Gammaproteobacteria; order Pseudomonadales; family Spongiibacteraceae; genus Spongiibacter; species Spongiibacter aquimaris. Next base: position 818,477 of record NZ_JAHWDQ010000001.1, read on the forward strand.
GGTTCACTGGATTCCAAATGGACTTTCGGGGCTAGTCTCGCGTGGCTTATGCGTCGGACTGCGCGCACGCTTAGAAGGACGTTGTCGCCTTGTACCTCCGCACAAACAAACTCACCATCACTACCCACCGCCAACTCATGGCACTCACCTGCAAGCTCATACCACACCTCTAATTCGCACTGCTCTGCGCTGTAGCCTTCCGTGCCCATATCACGCAAAACACGATCTTTAAGTCGCTCATAGGCCTCGGCAATCGTGCCACTATTCACATCGCTTACTGCCTCAGTTGCCTGATGAGCAATATCGCTAAAGCCGATGCCGTGGGCGCTAAATACCGCCGATAAGCGTGGAATTAGCACCGTAGCGATCCCGGCGCTTTTGGCGACTGCGGCGACACCCATCGGCCCACCACCACCAAATGCCATTAATACGGTATCGTCGGTAATCGTGGTGTACTCACGAATGCCATCGGCGATTTTTCCCGCCCACGCGTCTAGCATTTGCGTACACGCTTGCTCCAGACTGAGAGACAACGGCTCGGCGACATGACGAAGAATGGCGGCTTCCGCCTTGTCATACTTAAGCGCCAATTTGCCGCCGAAATACGTTTTGGGGTCGAGCAAGCCAAGTACCAGCAAGGCATCAGTAATTGTTGCTTTATCGCCCCCCATACCAAAGCAGGCAGGGCCAGGCGCTCCACCCACCGACTCGGGGCCAACTCTAATTTCGCCGCCTTCAGCTCGAATTATTGAGCCACCGCCAACGCCGACACTGACAATTTCCGCCAGCGGGTCGCTGCAGCGCACACCCTCGATTAAACCGAGGCGACTATCGACAATCTTGCCATCTTCGATCAAACCGATATCAGTGGTAGTGCCACCAACATCCACCGTAATCACACGCCGGTAGTCGTAATAATTGCTATATGCCAAGGCACCCTCAGCGCCGCCACGGGGACCTGAGCTGTATGTTTTCAATGCAATTGTTTTTGCAACTCGACCGGAATAACCGTCATTTCGATAGACAAGCAAGGGATTTCGGGTACGAAAGTGACTCAATTCACTTTCGGTGTTGTAGAGGAAACGCTCCATCGCTGGATGCAGAAATGCATTGAACAGGGCGGTCCACAAACGGACATTTGGATTTGCGTGCCGACACAAGGCATTGGAATACAATACCGGCACGGAGCCCAGAAGATGACGAGGAAACAAGCGCAACATCATCCTGTGCAATGCCCGCTCCTGCTCGACATACGCATCGCCTGTATAGGCAACCACAATTCGACTCGCGCCATCAGCCGCTAGCTGCCCTACCGCCTCAGTCAGCGCCTTATGGTAATCCTCAGGGGCGAGCGTCGTATCGAGCACTGCGACTCGAGCGCCCAAAAGATCGGCGTATAAAGACGCTTGATGATCGTCTTCGCGGCACCAGTTATTGTCGCTAGTATTCAGCAGCAAGCCCAGCGAAGGCCCTTTGCGCTCAACCAGAGCATTGGTTCCCTGCGTGGTGCTGTATCTTATGTGATCAGTAGATTGCAGCAGCGCGCGCAAATCTTCATGACCATAGATATCCTCTGAAATCTTCTTAAGGCCTTCGAAAAAGCACTTACTCAAATCAAAAGGAGTAGTGATTGTCTTGGTGTGATACGAGTTATCGCCGTCCAATACCCAAATATCAGTAAGCGTGCCGCCGTTATCAATGTTGATAAGTTTTCCCATGCCAGATCTCTTCTTATCTATTTATGTGTTGCATTCTCTCCGTCGAGTCGCCCTGCGCCAACTACCCAAACGAGCAGTTATTTTTATTCAGCGATGGGCGTGTTCACTAGGAGAATCACGCTATTATTGGCAAAGAACGCGCCCAGCTAGCACTACCCACATGGGTAGATGAATCAAGCCAGGGTTTAGGGTACAAATTAGGGATGCATCAAGCGCTTGCGCCACCTAGCTACAATACGAATCACATAAGCGTGGGCGGCACTTGAACAAAAAACATATAAATAGAAATTAGGAAATAATGATGACCAGCCCTTCGCACAGCCAGTTCTGGCGCTTCGATAATCGTCCAGAAGCGAACATCAACGACAGCACTTTCAGCCTTCAGCAACGAGAATTACCTCCCCTAGAAGAGGGCCAGTTGCTTGTCAAAAATCTAATACTGTCGATGGATGCAACCAACCGCCTTTGGCTGGGCGAGCGTGAAGAGCTATATATGGAGCCAATAAGCCTGGGCGACAGCATGAGAGGCTTTGGACTTTGCCAGATTGTTAAATCCAACAGCCGCTTATATCAAGAAGGACAACTAGTAAGCTCACTGACAGAGTGGGCAGAGTACTCAATACTGGACGCCAACGCGGTGCAAGCGTTTGTCGCACCAAAAGACATGCCGCTAGACCTGGCATTTGGCGTAATGAGCATCGCGGGCCCCACGGCCTACCACGGCCTGCTTAATATTGCGCATCCCAGACCGGGTGAAACAGTGGTGGTCACCGCCGCCTCTGGCGCTGTCGGCTGCCTGGCAGGACAGATCGCCAAGCTTAGCAGATGCCATGTCGTCGGGACCGCAGGCAGCGATGCCAAGTGCCGGTATTTAGTCGAAGAATTAGGTTTTGACGCCGCAATAAACTACCGCGACGCCAACATTGAGGACGCCCTTCGGCAGGCCTGCCCAAATGGCATAGACATTCAATTTGAAAATGTTGGCGGCAGTATTTTGGACAGCTGCCTAAAGCTAATGAACAACAATGGTCGTGTGGTAATTTGCGGTCTTATCTCCATGTATAATTCTGCGCAAAATGTTCCTGGGCCATATATGTTTCACAACAGCATTATGAAGCGGCTAAAAATAGAAGGATTCGTCATACTCGACCACGCGGCAGAGTTTCCGGCCATGCAGCGCTATTTAGCTCAGTGGATACAAGATGGGTCAATAAAATTTAAACTGCACAGTCATCAGGGAATAGAGCACGCCTCGACTGCGCTGCAGAGTCTATACACCGGCGAAAACAACGGCAAAGTTCTCGTTAAGCTGTAAACTCACTTAGCAAAAATGCCAGTGACAGCCACCCACCGTGCACGGCCAAAATAAAACAAGTAGACTAGGTGAGTAGCTTATACGATAAGCACACTCATTGGTCCTCAGCCAATTTTGGCAAGCAACGATAATAATTATGCTCACTAGCAGTAATACTTCAGACCTTGGGCTATCGCATCACAAGTTCCAAGCCCCACTAGGAGAGCAAAAGCAGGTTCTCCGCCAGGAGCTATTGACCCGAATTAGTGAGCTTGGCGCAATCCAATGCGTAGTTATTCAAGCGCCAGCTGGACATGGCAAAACCACCCTTCTGAAGCAAATCCTTAATCTCAGCAAAGACGCAGGAAAACTGACTGCGTGGCTTAAACTAGATGAGGCCGACAATGATTTACATCGGCTGTTACTCCACCTCGACAAAATAATAAGCGACCTTGAAGAAAGCCAAGAGGCAAAACACAGTAAAACCCTTAAGGAAAACTCTCTACCGAAAGGCCGAGCAGAGCGCTTCAATAATCGGCTTGCCGAAATAGGTGCTGACATACATTTATTCTTCGATGATTTTCAGTTCATCGACGAGCCTGAAATTGAACACCTCTTCAGAAATATACTTAGCAATTTGCCCAACTCTGTCAAAGTATTTATTGGTTCACGCTCGCTGCCAAAAATTGGACTAACCGAACTTCAGGTCCAGCAGCGATTAGAGTTGCTTCGTTTCGCAGAAATTAAGTTTTCTCTCCAGGAGGCAAAGGAATTCTTTCAAAAAGAACAACAGTTATGCCTTAGCGATGAAGACCTCGCGATCATATATAGTCGATCAGAAGGTTGGGCGGCAGCCCTGCAACTATTCAGACTTACACTGGCAAAACGAAGCGTGAAAGAGTCTCTGAATAATCTAGAATCCTACACACCATTCCAGATCACAGAATACCTAGCGAGTAATGTACTACAGCAGCAAGCATCCGATGTGCAGGAATTCTTACTAACTTGCTCGCTATTACCCAAATTGTGCGCACCACTATGCGAAGAGATCACTGGGCGAAAAGATAGCCAGGACATTCTAGAGCAGCTAGAACGCCAGGGGCTTTTCCTCAACAATATCGACAATGAACGCTACTGGTTCCAGTTCCACCGACTTTTTGCGCACTATTTGCAAGAGCTGGTTAGAAAACGCCACCCCGCGCGCTGCAGTCAAATACATAGTAAAGCTGCCACGTGGTTTTTAGAGCACCAGCTATATGAAGATGCCTTATTTCACGCCGTGGCAGCCCAGGATTTTAATCTTGCCACCACCGCGATGGACATCTGGGCAACCGATCAAATCACCAATGCCTGCTTGCATTCTGTAGAGCGCTGGGCCGATAAAATTCCTTTGGCACATATTTTTCAGCACCCCAGACTGATTGTTAAAATAACATGGGCACTGACGTTTCTGCGGCGCAGAGCGAAAGTACTCCCCTACCTCGACGTACTTAAAAAACTTGGCGAGCAAGCGCTAGACGAGCAATTTGCAATTGAACGGCAAATAACAATGGCCGTCGTTGAAATGGCGCTAGATCATCTTGACCACGCCTTTGCCAACGTCGCAGATATCAATACCGAAAATCATGAAGCCAGAGGTTTCTGGGCCTTTGAACTGGGTGCGGCGGCCAACATTCAAGCGTGCCGCCGCATTGCATACGGCAATTTTGCTGCCGCGCGATATCATATTGCGGTTGGCCGCAATCACAACCACGGTGATAGCGCGCCATTTTTAGCCGGCTACAACACTGGCTTAACTATTATCAGCAGCTACCTACAGGGCAATATCAACGACGCCTACGAACGCAGTATTTCAATATTAAAAGCCAAAGGTCTTAATATTGAAGAGTCCTACGCAGCAACATCGGCGGTCTGCTGCTGCTTATTCCCGCTCTACGAAAATAATGACTTCGACACCGCGGTAGAAGTTTTTGAACAGTATCATCAGGAAATAAATACCGGATTGCTTCCCGACTTTGTGTCAGCGGCGTACCTGCCTATGATCCGAATCTACGACGCCAAAGGGGAGCCAAACAAAGCCAGAAAGCTACTAGACACACTGGAAGATATTGCCATCAGCGCAAACTGGCCGAGGATTGTTCGTCTCTGCGCATGGGAAAACGTCCGCCGAGCTTTGCTAGCCGAAAATAGTCAACAAGCCCTATCAATAGCCGCAACCTTGGGCTACCCGGCACCAGAATTAAGCACACCCTCGTTTCTAAGTTTTGCCGACGCTATAGAAGACGCGACCTTAAGTAGAATACGTTTAGAAGTGCACACTAAGCCGCTGCAAGACACCCGAAGCAAACTCAAACTGGCGATTCAAAGAGCCCAAGACCACAATCTAATCGCGCGGGAAATAAAGCTTCACTTGCTCAATGCCATTTTGGAGAGCAATGAAGGTAATGCAGAAAAATCCTCTAGCGAACTAAAAATTGCGCTGACCTTGGCAGCTGAATACGGCGTCATTCGCAGTGTTTTAGATGAAGGACCAAAGGTAATCAGTCTTCTCAAAGCGCGCTTAAACGGAAGTTGGTCAAGTACGCTTAATCGCTATATTACCAATCTACTGGGTCAATGTGAGGAACGCGACAATATCACCAGCCCTCAGACCGAACTACCGGAAGCACTTACTTCACGAGAAATGCAAATCCTGTCCCTACTCGCCAAGGGGGAAACCAATAAAAATATTGCGCGCAGCCTCTTCGTTTCAGAAAACACCGTCAAATTTCATTTAAAAAATATTTTTCACAAACTTGGCGTTAGCACTCGCACCCAGGCGATCAGTAGCGCAAGCAAACACGGGCTTATTTAGCTTGCTGTTCATTACACGAAAGATAGCTTGATAGGTATTGCACTAGCGCGTTCGAAGTCTTGTGATAAACAATAATGGCAATCTGGCCCTGTCTGAATCAACATAACGAATAAGCGCACTATCTACGCTGTTCATCGCTACGCGCAGAAGCTTCTGCCCATCGTGCGAATGCAATAAGACTACGCCACTACAATTTGCTAACACGCTTAGAAAAAGCACAATTCGAAACGATGTCTTTTGGGTTTTGTGTCTAAGACGTTGCTGCGCATATAAGGCGCCGGGCCAACCCCCGCACAAGGCTAGTAGATGCAAGGTATTTTCTGGCACGCGCCAAGCACCAGTCATCGCGGCCTTCTTATCTTTAGCGTAATAAAAATAGCAACATAAACTGATGATCAGAATATACGCACTAAGCAGGAGCGGTGTATACGCAAGGTAGTACGACATTCCCAAACATAAAATCAATAAGCAGATAATAGTATTGACGCTTTTCATCGCTAAAACTCAAGGTAGAATCACGGCACTACAATATAGTAGCCATAAAAAAGGCCCCAATACTGGAGCCTTAAATCACTCATTAATCAGCGCGACAACCTTAGCTCACCCTGACAATTTTTAAGGTATTGGTGTGACCGTCGACACCCACTTGATCACCGGTAGTGCCTAGAATCAAATCGTCACTTACCACATGCCCACGATCTTTAATTGCATTTACGCAGCCATCAATTTCTATACCTGCTGCTGGGCTGGCAATAGCGTAAACGCCACGATATAGACTTACCCGATTGCAAGTCGCGGGGTTGCGGCTAAAGGCGAAAATCGGAATACCGGAGGTCAACCGCGACATCAGCAATACGGTTCTGCCCGTCTCGGTCATTGAGACGATCGCCTTTACACCAAGCTGATGATTGGCGGCATAGACTGCGCTCATCGCCAAGGTTTCTTCGACTGACTCAAATTTGCGCTCAAGTCGATAGCTGGATTTGCGCGCCGAGGGGTAAAGTTCAGCGCCTTCGCAGTTGCGGGCCATCGCCTTGACTGTTTCAACTGGATAAAGCCCGGATGCGGTTTCTGCGGATAGCATGACGGCATCGGTGCCATCGAGGACCGCATTGGCCACATCAAATACTTCGGCGCGGGTCGGAACGGGACTACTCACCATCGACTCCATCATTTGGGTCGCCGTAATGACTGGGCGATTAAGCACCCGCGCACGCTTGATAATATGCTTTTGCAAGCCAATTAAACTCGCATCGCCAATCTCCACACCAAGATCACCGCGTGCCACCATCACACCGTCACAAGCACGAATAAGCGCGTCGAGATGCTCGTCGCTGGCAACGGCTTCGGCCCGCTCGATTTTGCCGATGATATGGGCAAAACAGCCAGCGGCTTCTAACTTAACTCGCGCATCCTCAATATCTTCGGCGCTGCTGGGGAAGGACACGGCAATAAAGTCGAGGCCAATTTGCGCGGCAAGTTTGATATCTTCCATGTCTTTTTCAGTTAAGGCCGGCGCCGACAGGCCGCCACCTAAACGGTTAATGCCTTTGCGAGAATGCAATTTACCCACGCTTTCAGATCGGCAATAGACTTTTTCGCCCACGACCTTATCCACGCTTAAACGCAGACGACCGTCATCTAATAGCAAAACATCGCCGGCACTGACCGAGCGCGCCAAGGGCTCGTAATCTACCCCAATATGACCTGCATCGCCTTCGCCATCGGCTAGTTCGGTATCTAAAATCAGCTCGGTGCCTTTTTTAAGCTCAACTGGGTCGACAGCCAACTTGCGCAAACGAATCTTTGGCCCCTGCAAATCACCTAATAAACCAACATAGCAACCCGCTTCAAGCGCCAATTCACGAATTAAGGCTGCACGATCCGCGTGCTCAGCTGCGGTGCCATGTGAAAAATTTAAGCGGAAGACATTCACACCAGCGCTAATCATTTCTGCGAGCATTTCTCTTGAATCACAAGCAGGTCCGACCGTGGCCACAATCTTAGTTCTTCGCATGAATGGCGCTATCCTTTAAATAAATAGTGATAAAAAACCCTATGTTACACCTCTATCCAACAGACAGCGACTAAGCAAATGTGTAGTTTTTATGATTTATTAATTTCAAACACTAACGCCGTACAAATTTTGAACATAAAAAAACCCGGCTGTGCCGGGTTTTCATTTAAAACAGGATGGCTTAAACGAAGAAGTCACCGTTATCCATGCCCAATCCCAAACCACCTAGATTGCGCGCAAAGCTGGTTGGGTTATTGGCCACATGCGCCCTGGCAGTGTGAATATCCAAAAAGCGCTGCTGGATTTCGCTACCCAAGAACACCGACTGACCGCCAGCCACTTCAAATAATGAGTCAATGATGTCGATGCTTTTCGTAATAACCAGCGAGGCGTGGTAGCGATAGCGAACACGATCCTCAACAGGAACCGGTTTGCCGGCTTCCACCAGCGCCATCATCGCATCGAAATTGCGGAACAGCAGCGCTTCCATCTCATCTATGCCATTTAATGCACCAGCAATACGCTCCTGCACTTGGGTGTCGCCCGCCAGCTTGGTCGGGTCGCCGCTCGCCTTATTCAGTACGGCGTGCTTATAGAGATCGACTGCCGCTTTGCAGGCACCGATCGCAGGCGTACACACCACGCGAATAAAGGTTTGCGCCCACGGCAGTTGGTATAGTGGCGCGGTGTTCACCGCTTGGCCCGGATTTGTGCAGGCAAAGCCGTCAGTTTGTTTATGGGTCATGTAATCTGGTACAAACACATCATTGACCGCAATATCATTGCTGCCGGTGCCTTCCAAACCCATAGACTGCCAGGTATCAATAATCTCGTAGTCACCCTTTGGCACTAAGAAAGTACGATAGCCGTCACCGGGAATAATAGCGCCAAGCAAAGCCCACGTGCAGTGGTCACTACCGCTCGACCAACCCCAGCGACCGCTAAGCTTAAAGCCACCATCAACCACCGTGACCTTACCCATAGGCGCATACGATGACGAGACGCGTGTGTGGATACTGTCGCCCCAGATGGTTTGCTGAGCACGGTCATCCATAACGGCAATTTGAAATGCGTGAACGGCGATAATACCGCTTGCCCACGCCGTTGACATACAACCCTCTGCCAATGCAATTTGCATACGGAAGAAGTCTTGTGGCGAAAGCTCTAAGCCGCCGTAGCGCTTTGGCTGCAGGGCTAGGAAAAAGCCAATTTCCTGCAATTCGTCGATAGAGGCTTGCGGCACCTTGCGCAGCGCCTTGGTTTCCGCCGCCCGCTCCCGCAAACGCGGTTGCATGTCTTTTATGGCAGCCATCATCTCTGGTACTGACAATACCTTGGTGTCACTTTTAGCTTGCGCTACGCTCATCGCACTTCTCCTGTACACATTCTTAATGGCGAGATGACTATCAAACTTTAAATAGTCAAACCACGACCTAAACCGATGCGACTACTCGCCGCAAAAAGCCGCGCAGAATTACGCGTCTGGCATGGAAAATTTATGGCCCCACAAACTTGGCAGACTGGTGACCGTCGGGGTGAATCCCTCCCAATCCATTTGCAACCCGTCGGTGCCAAACTCCATGGCAAAGCCAGACGGGGTAGCCATATAAAACGACAACATATTGTCGTTGGTGTGACGACCCAAGGTCGATATTATGGGTATCTCAGCTTCTTGAACTCGATCCAAGCAGTAACCCACCTCATCGACCTCAGTGACCTCTAACATTAAATGCACGCAGCCTACGGGATTAGCCGGATCTTCATACAAGGCCAAGCTGTGGTGACGGGGGTTGTTCACATGCATGAAGTTTAAGCCCTGGCCCGGGTCATCGGGGTCCGGCGAAAATTTAAAGTGCATATAGTCACTGTCACCGAAGCCCAGCAGCTCTTTATAAAAGGCATGGGTTTCCTTCAGTTTTGCCGCTGGCAGAACTGCGTGGCCAAGCCCCATATCGCCGTTAAAGCCGGTTTCAAAACCCGATATCCCTTTTGGCGAGATAAACTTAGCGTAGTCCAACTCGCCACCCCAAAATAACTCAAGACCATTCCCTGAGGGATCTTGCAAGCGAATCAAGCCACGAACACGACGCGCTTGTGCATCTGCCGCAGACGCCTCTTCGAAGGCCACACCCGCCGTTGTCAACTCGGCTTTGGCATCATTAAATCCCGCCTCGTCTGCCAGCTCCCAGCCACAGCGAGCTAGACGGTTCTGGTCTGACTTTACAATCGCAAAGCGATAAGGCCGCGAATCCAATTTCAAATACACATTGCCGTCTTGAGGCATTGTTGGTGCAACCATCAAGCCCAATATATTTGTACCGTAGTCTAGCCATTGCTGTGGCTCTGTCGATTCAATCACTACGTAAGCTAAGCTGCGAACATCCATTACTACTTCCTGTTTTTACACTAAATTAATCAGGTATTTCGAAGCGCATAATCCACAACGTATTCACGCTTCTCGTTGAACGCTTGCGGAACCTCGGCAACATCGACATAAAACTGGTTATACCACTGACGCAAACGCGTAATTGGGCCATCACCATCGCACAAGACCGGATTATCTACCCGTGTTTTAGTATGCCAAATATGAACGTCCTGGAAAAATGCGGTGCGGTTTTGCTGTACATATTCACGCGCCATTTCCTCGTTCTGCTCTTCTGTCATACCGGCGATTTTCTTCACCGCCACACCGAATCGCAAATCGAAACTGCCGTGATTAATAGGCACATGCGTCACCAGCAAACGAGACGCGATGTCCACACCACCAGCCTGCCCGGTCATATAGGTATTCATATAGGCGGGGCCGTAGTAGGTCGCCTCGGAACTCAGAGCGCCATCTTCTGCCAGCAACTCGGAGCCACCGGTTAATTCCTGCCGATAAGTATGTTTATAGACTATATTTTTGAACTCGGTAATCGGTGCACCATGAATCGGACCAAAATGCGCAACATCGGCCATATTGTCGATCAATTCGCGGGCATTGGTGTTGATGGTCATCAAATCCATCTGCCAGATCGTCCAATCGTCACTGAATACATCGTCGATACGTGGCGGACGCTGCTCTTCAATCGGTGGATTACCTTCGGGGTCAAACCACATAAACAGCAAATGATTTTCTTCTAAGGTCGGGTAAGAGCGGATAACCGCTTTCGCCGGAATACGCTTAGCATAGGGAATATCGTCACAAACACCGTCTGCACCCCAGCGCCAAGCGTGGAAAGGACAGCGAATTGAGCTACCCTCTACACAACCTTCACTGAGATCGGCACCCATATGTGGACAGTAGCCGTCCAGGATATGAATCTCGCCATCGTCGCCGCGATAGGCAACCAAACGCGTACCAAAATAATTGAGTTTGACCGGCGTACTTGTATAATCGCTCGCCAGACCGAGACAGTACCAACCGCGGGCATAGCGATCGGGTAATTCCGCTGCCTCAATAATATGCGGCTGGCGCGGCACTTGCGCTACCTGACTCATTGTTTCTCTCCTTCCAACTCGTTTTTATAAGGGTTCTGCATGGTGAAAAATTCTCACACATGCCCCCCAGCCACACCATCCTCCGTTTAGACGAGCTGCACTCAATCCATAACGCACTGTTTTTATTAATTTTTTTACTAAAAAGACAAGCCCTGAGAAGCAAATCTGACGCGGAATTTAAAAAACCCATTCGCCGGTATCGCCAGCTATGGCCAGCCGTTACAATAAACCTTCGATCTGTTAGCAAGCGCCGCTTTAACTGTAAAAAGACTAAGCCGCGAAAACATATCTGCATTTATTCCCACTTAAATATGGTCACCAATGGCAAGTAAAAAAGGCTCGAGTAAACCATCTGTCGACAAGCACGAACGAAAAGACGTCGCCATTAGCCTTCCCGGCCGCTCCGGCAACAATAAAATGCCCGCAGCGCAAGCGCTCAACTTCGCCAACCAACTAGGCAATGACGGAAAATGGCCGGTAGTCATCGTGCTGTGCCGGCAACTACTCACTCAAATTCCGCAACTCACACGCGCCTGGCATTTACTATTTAAAGGGCTCGTCGAGGCCGGCGACTACAGCGGGCTGCTCACCGCCACCGAGCAGTATTTAAGTAGCAAGCCTCGCGACCTCACTACGCTTCTATTTCAAACAACCGCACTCAGGTTGCTAGGCCAACACGACAAGGCTTTGCAAGCTATCGACAAGGCTTTGCGTTTAGCACCAGCAAACACCAGCGCCTTGAATCAACGCGGCGTGATACTCAAAGAAATGGGAAATATGGCCGAGGCCTTAGACAGCTTTAATCGCTGCGTGCGCCTCTCGCCACTGGACGGCTACGCCTATTGGAATAGATCTGATTTACTGCGAGACATCAATACCGAAGAACTAAAAAGCATGGAAGCGGTAGTGAGCAGGCCCGCAGTCACGGCTCACAATAAAGCGCGCATTCACTACGCCCTAGCCCGCGCTTATGAATTTCAAGGCGACACCCAAAAGCAATTTAGCCATATCGAACAGGGCGCAAAATTAAAACGCGGCTTACTCGAATATCATCACGCCGATGAAATACAACAGACCCGCGATATTCCGAAGCACTTTAGCCAAGAGCTGCTAAAGCAAACACCACTGCCAAGAGAGACTAAAAAAGCCAGCCCAATCTTTATTTGCGGCTTGCCACGCAGCGGCACCACCTTGGTAGAACAAATTATATCGACTCATTCCATGGTCACCGCCGGTGACGAATTAGTCGCTCTGCAGCGGGCCACAGCCGCCGTATTGCGGCAAAAGAAAATAGATAAGCCCTTCCCCCTGTGGGCCAATGACTTAAGCCCGGCCGACTGGAAAACCATCGGTGACAACTACCAGTCAATGACGAGTGAGCTACACGGCACACCATTTTTCACAGACAAAAATTTACAAAACTATAAAGCATTGGGACTCATCCACCTTGCCAACCCCGAGGCGAAAATCATCTTTTGCCGACGCGCGCCGATGGATAATTTGTGGGGCTGCTATCGCCAGTATTTTGCTGACGGACTGCGATACACCTACGATCAAGAAGAATTAGCCGACACCTACCAGGCCGCCAGCGAGTTGTATCGCTACTGGCAAAGCGCACTGCCCGACAAGGTGTTCTTCCTAGAATACGAAACACTGATCAGCGATTACGAAGCCACCGTAAAAGCGCTACTGCACTTTCTCGACTTACCATGGGAAGAAAACTGCCTGCATTTTTTCAACAACCCCAGGCCTGTGAGAACTACCTCCGCAACCCAGGTTAGATCGCCCATAAACACCAGCCGCGTAGATCAATGGAAAAAGTTTGAACAGCAACTTCAGCCTATGTATCAGCGTCTTATTGCACTCGGCGAGATAGAGTAAGGTCTTGCAAGAAGCTCAATAATAGAAACAATAATTAATCGCAAACGTACTTTACACCGCGCGCATCAAATACCATGCCATATAAAGCCCAAATGTTTTCCACATTGAAACCATACTCTCAACACGTTGCGTATGGATTCCTATCTTCTAGTACTTGCTATAAAAACGCCGATGACATTACTTATTAAGTTGATGCCAGACGAGAAATAATATTGCACTTAGCCCGCTAATTTTTAACGCAGTCGCGTCGAAAATTAAAATCCAATTACGACAAAAAGTAAGCTGCCGGCGACTTATTTGTGTACTATCTTGCGCACTATAACGGAAAATAAGCGGCTTACAGATTACCTGTTCACAATGAACTAGGTTAAATAAACACATTCAAAACTCACTTGCGATAATAAAATAAACTATGCGAGTTCTTAACATTACCGTCACGTTTGGTCTCGGAATAGCGATTGGCGCTTGGTCTGCCAGCCTGATGCTAAAACACCAGCTAGATTTGTCGTCAGTGCGCAATGGCCCATGGCGAACACTATTGACCACCGGGGCGGCCGATGCGGGAATGTATCAACGGGCCGGAATAGCCGTCGGTGGTTTACTGGCCTTATCCAAGCAAGAAACGCTCTACTACACCGCCTTTGAAGACAACAGCGGAAACCAATTACAAGAAAACTGCACTTACCGCATACTAGGGAAAGATCCTGACGCCCGCTGGTGGAGCTTAACTGCCTACGCTGACGATCATTATCTACCCCAAAACGACGACAACGCCTTATCCATTGCCAAAACAACGGTTGAGCGTGACGACGATGGACATTTTGAGATTATGGTATCGGCGAAGCCACAGCCTAAAAACTGGATATCTAGTCGCGCCGCTGGCGAATACTCTTTAACGCTGCGTCTGTACAATCCCAGCAGCCGTGTTTATGAGGCACCAGCCGCCGCCAACCTTCCCAACATTCTGCGGGAGAACTGCCAATGAAACGCGCAGTTCGCTGGATACTATCAATAGCGGTAATAGCGGGTGTCACTCACTTGGTAGCCATATTCATTTTACCAAGGGCATTAATGACACTCATTGTGTTCAAAATCAGCTCCGAGGCCAACGGCGTCAACCAGCTATACCTACCAGACCGTATTACTTCTAATTCTCGGAAGATTGTTCGCCCAGCGCCAGATCTTGCCTATGCAATTTGCGCCTACGATCTTAGCGATGGCCCCGTGTTAGCAACATTAAACACGTCTGAAACCTACTCATCGCTATCTGTGTTTGCAAACAATACCGACAACGTTTTCGCGATCAATGATCGTGCTGTTACAGGAGATGTCGCCACGGTGCTCCTATCTAACGAGGACACCGACGTCACTCCGCCTGCAGGCGCCATTGCAGTGAAAGTCCCAAGCGACAGGGGCTTAATTCTTTGGCGGCGAGTCATTACATCGAATGCTGACTGGCCCAAAGCGGACGCAGCGCGTCGAGAAGTTATCTGTGTTCCATACCATTCAACATAATCCAAGGCGTTAGTTCCGAAGAGCGGAGCAGCTTAACCTTAGCTCAAGATATGCAGCTATTCGCGGCCTTAATCTTAGCTTTGCGATCAGGCAAAACCCGTTGTCATAGCAAACTAAGATGCCTACGGAAGTTACCATCGAAAGATGGTAACTATTAGCATAAGCAGTGTCATTACTTTACTTCTGTCCTCAATGTGATAGCGTTCAGCGTAGAAAGTCAGGTCAACATAAAAATTATAAGCTTCGCGCGCTTGTGGGCGTCTACCCCGGAACACAATATGAATAACAAAAATTACTCCATTCGCTCGACCATAAGACCACTTATATTTAGCGTCAGCGCCGCCGTTCTCGCGCCAGTAGAGTTGACCTATGCCGCACAGCTCGAGGAGGTGATTGTCACTGCGCAAAAACGCGCAGAAGATATGCAGACCGTTCCTGTGTCTGTATCCGCATTAACAGCAGATCAGCTTGCCGATATTGGTTTTAACGACATTAGCGATATTGCCGCGCAGGTGCCGTCGCTAATCGTGCTTACCAATATCAGCCCCCTAGCGACCACCTTCAGAATTCGCAACATTGGCAATGCAGGTAATATCCCAAATTTTGAGCCCGCCACCGGTCTATTTATTGATGGCGCCTTTCGATCCCGTTCGGGTATCGGGATGGGCGACCTAGTAGACGTGAGTTCCGTAGAGGTTTTGAAAGGCCCGCAAAGTACCTTGCACGGTAAAAACGTCACCGCTGGGGTGATCAGCGTCGCAACCCAAGGCCCGACAGAAAACTTTGAAGCGATGGCCGAAGTGAGCTTCGGTAGCGATAATTTAAAACAGATTAAAGCTTATATTAGCGGTCCTTTTACCGATTCAATTGCAGGACGCCTCAGCCTGGTCGATACCGGTCGAAGCGAATTAATTGATAATGTCGCGGGGCCGAAAAGTGAGGGCCTAAATGGCTACGCTATTCGCGGCCAACTGCGAATGGATTTCAGCGAGTCACTTTACGCGCGCCTAATCGTCGGTTACGCAGACAAAGACATGAACACGACCACCGGCGACGTGTTTCTAAGTGACGCCACGCAGAGAATCTTAAGCAACGCGGGTGCCAATCTAACAATACCAAATGATCCTTCAGATCGACTAATCGAATACAGCGAAGGCAGTGGTTATATTGGCGATTCCAACGATGTTATTTTCACAATGGAATACAGTGGCGATGGCTACTCCCTAACGTCGATCAGTAGTTACGATGACTACGACGGCTTAACGTTTTTAGACGATGTTGAACAGGCCAGTTTGCTGCTAGCCGATTTTAAGGATCGCCAAGCAGGTGAATCCTATTCTCAGGAATTCCGAATCGCATCAGATACTAACAGCCCATTCAGCTGGCTCGGCGGCGTGTTTTTATATACCAACGAATTCCGTCGCGGCGATAAATCACTGCCTGAATTCATCGCCCAAAAAGATATTGAAGCCTACGGCGGTGCAGTCGCCGGCGAATTGTTAACTAGAGGCCTCCTGCCGCCTAATCTCGCCATGTTACCGCTGCCACTACTCGGCGTTGAGGGTGATCGCGGCGACTACTACATCACTCAGAACACCGACAGTTTTGGTATATTCACCAAACTAGATTACGAGTTTAGCGACGCGTGGAAGGCGGCGTTTGGCCTGCGCTATTCCTATGAAGATAAAACCGGCGTAGTTAATCAAACCGCAGAGCTATCCGCACTTGGATGCATTCCGCCTTTAAATACCAATCTTATTTGCATGGTCACCCCCGATGGTAATAATTTCAATCAATCGAAGAGTTTCGATGCGATCACCGGTTCTTTGTCTACCAGCTACTTCGTCAACGCAGACACCATGTTTTACGGGGTAATTTCTACGGGCTTTAAAGCAGGCGGCTTCAGCTTACAAAATGGCACAGCCACCGACGATATGCGCCCCTTCGGTGAAGAGGAAGTTATCAACTTTGAATTAGGTGCCAAAACTGAATTCTTGGATCGCCGAGCGCGGATCAACGCCTCAATTTTTCACACCGAGTATAAGAACTTTCAAAACGCCAGTTTTGCAGGATTGGTGTTCATAATAAATAATGCTGACCTAGTCACCGTGGACGGCATAGAAGTCGATTCAACTGTCATCTTCACAGAAAACCTATCGACGACGATCAACTTCGCTTACATCGATACTATTTTTGACAGCTATGACGGCGGTCAATGCTTCTACGGCCGCGAACCGGACAACGACTTAGGGCAATGTAGCCTGGATGGCGAGGAGCTCGCGTCCGCAACCAAGCTTAAGGGCAACATAGCACTGAATTGGCGCTATCCTTTAGCCAGTGGCGATCTCTATTCTCGATTGGACTACGCCTACACTGGCGAGGCGAACGCAAGTTCTGCGCTAGACCCTCGGTTTGATCAGCCCGCCTCAGACACACTAAACCTTCGCCTAGGCTGGCGAACCGCCAATATAGATATCGCGCTCTGGGGAAGAAACATCACCGACGAAGTGCATATCGACCAAGTCGCCCCGGCCAATATATTTACCACCATTGATTCGCGGGTTAACTCTCCGGTCGGTTCGTATCAGGCATTTACAAACCAGCCGAGGTCGCTTGGTTTAACGGCTCGCTACACCTATTAAACAAGACCTAGCGGTGACGAAAAAAGCTACCGCTTACACACACTCCATAATCAGCGATTTCAACCAGCGGTGGCCCTTGTCTTGGCTCATTGCCCGATGCCAAATTAAATAAATGGGTAGCGACGGCAAACCAAGGGGCAGCTTAAATATTTTCAGCTTGTTTTTGTAAAGAAAGAACTCAGCCATAGGCCGCGGAACAATAGCGATGCCGTCGGACTGCATTACCACCGTCGGCACGGCTATATACTGATTAACCTCGGTAAGTATCTTACGGGTGCCGCCCTGCTCTTCCATAAACTGTTGAAGCAGCTCGCGACGGTCGCTGCCAAAACTCATCACAATGTGTTTTTCTTCAAAAAACTGCTTGTTGCTGATCGACGACTTTCCGCCCAAACGGGGATGATCATGACGGGCGATAACCACAATTTCTTCCGGCTTAAATTCGCAATAATCTAATCGCTTATCTTGCGGAGAAATAAAATCGAAGCAGAAATCGATCTTGCCCTCCTTAAGTGACTCCAGCCCAGTTTCCTGATCATCCAAATGGGAGTAAATACTGATGCCGGTTTTCACCTGATTCACCTTTTCGAGAATACTCGGAAGTAGGCTCAGCTCGCCGTAACGACCAAAGGCAATTTTAAATACTCTGTCTGACTCTGTTGGTTCGAAATGTCTATTGGAATCCAGCGTGTCCTGTATTTTTAACAAGACCTCTTGAATCGGGCCTGCGATTTCAATCGCCCTAACCGTGGGCTTCATGCCATTACGGGTGCGAATAAATAGCTCGTCATCAAAGGTTAGGCGCAAACGTTTTAAGGCGTGGCTAGTGGCGGGCTGGGTCATATGTAACTGCGCCGCCGCCTTAGACATCTGACCGTGGGTCATGATGGCATCGAAGATGGTGAGTAGATTCAGGTCAACCGAACGTAAATTAAGTTTCATGCATATTACTTATACTATTATTGAATTGTACTAATATTAACAAATTGCGTAAGGTCCCACCATCTCATACCGAGCACGCATTACTAGATGGAAAACGTATCAAACGGCTACACCACTTATTCGCTGGGGGTAATTGCCTTTTTCATTCTCTACGAATGGGCAAAAGGCGCAACCAAAGCGGGTAAAAAAACCGGCAAAGACTGGCAGATGCTAGGCATCGCTGTGACGTGGCTGCATTTTGTAGAAAGACCACTACTCATACTAAGCAGCTTTGGCCTGTTCACCTTATTGATGCCAGAACATGCAGGCGTTTTAGCATGGCTAGACGACCGCTATCTAATAGCTGGCGTTATCGGCTTTATTTTGATTGACGAACTTTTGCACGGCTGGGTGCATAATTTTTCCCACGCGCGCACCCCGAATAATCCCATACTGGCCAAACTACAACGCTGGTATAAAGTTACCCACCGAACCCATCATTTACACGGCGGCGCCGACAATCGCGGTGAATTGGGCGTCAGCCAAACCATCGTAGTCGGCTGGGGCTGGGCCTTCACCTTGCCCAATTACTGGTTTGGCTATCTATGCCTCTATCTTGGCCTATTCCATGTGTGGGCCATTGGCACCGCCATAAAAAGCATCTGGGGAATACATACCCACGCCAATCTAGACTACGATCTAAAATTACTAAATCACCGCAACCCCGTGGTTTCCAAAACCATGTATGCGCTATGCCATATTTTGACCTTTCCTACCCAGCACCATCACCATCATAGCCGCAGTCCAACATCCGCCTGTAATCTTCAAAATATGTTGGCACTGTATGATTGGCTACTGTGGAAAAAGCTTGCGATTGAATTTGAACGCCCAAAAATTTACGGCTGGCGAAAAAACGAAAAAGAAGAAAATAGTGTGCTCTATCGTTACTTTTACCGGCCACTCAGAAAAAGTTAATAACAATTAGACCGCAAATTATCTTTCCACAATAACGATGAAACGGGTAAAAACCGGAATAAATATGACATTAAAAACACCCAAAAATACGAGCGAGCAGATTACTTTTCACGAGACGATTGTCGTTGGTGCCGGTGTTTCCGGAATTTGTGCCGCTATCAAACTTAAGCAGGCGAAAATCGATTTCATTGTGTTAGAAAAGTCCCGTGAAGTGGGCGGTGTATGGCGAGATAATGTCTACCCCGACTGCGCCTGCGACGTCCCCTCTGCCCTATATTCCTATTCCTTTGCACCAAATCCAGATTGGACACGCGTCTTCGCGACACAGCAAGAAATAAAAGCCTATACCCATGACACCGTAAAACGATTTAAGGTAGACCAGCACATTCAGTTCAACCATCAACTCAGCAAGTGTAATTGGCATGAGTCAGACAAATGCTGGCAGCTAGAAACCAGCGGCGGCATCTACCGCGCTCGTTTCGTGATTATGGCCTGCGGGCCTATGCACATCCCCCTGATTCCGCATATTAAAGGCATAGAGACCTTTCCCGGTAAATCCTTCCACTCTGCCACGTGGGATACAGAATATGATCTAAGTGACAAACGTATAGCCGTCATCGGCTCAGGTGGCTCGGCCATTCAATTTTTACCGGCCATCCAAAGAAAGACAAAACAAATTACGCTTTTTCAACGCACACCACCGTGGGTGTTACCGAAGGTAGACACCAAAATATCCGAACGCTGGCGGAAAAATTTTAAACGTTTCCCGTTCACCCAGAAGCTATTCAGGAAGGCGCTTTTTTTCCAATTCGAATTTCTCAACCACAATTTGAAAAATAAATGGTTCTCACAAAAGCTGGAAGCCGCCGCAGTCAAACACATACATCGTGGCGTAAAAGACGAGGCACTGAGGGAAAAACTAAAACCCGACTACTCCCTTGGATGCAAACGTATACTGCTGTCGAATAACTGGTACAAGGCACTCGGCAAAGACAATGTTGAGGTATTCCCGGGTATCACTGAGATTCAAGGCAACACGCTCATTGCCAGTGATGGCTCCAGATGTGAAGTCGACGTCATTATTTATGGCACGGGTTTCGAAGTGTCCGACCCGCCAATCGGTAAGCTCATTTATGGTCGCAATGGTCGGAGCTTGTCTGATCAATGGTCAGGTTCGCCATCAGCTTATTTGGGCACCATGGCCGAAGATTGCCCAAATTTATTTTTAACCCTCGGCCCAAATCTCTACACCTATACGTCTGCCTTTGTGATTATTGAAGCCCAAGTAAAATATATTTTGAGCGCCATCACCAAAGCGCGCAGGAAAAACATTGCCACAATAACGGTCAATAAAGACAAAAGCGAAAAATTGAACAAATCACTACAAAACGCATTGCAAGGTACGGTTTGGAATAGCGGCTGTGCCAGCTATTTTATCGACAAAACCGGTCGCAACAGCGTGAATTGGCCTTGGACAACAATGAAGATGCAGCGCCGCTTGAGCAAAATAAAACTCGCCGAATTTCAGATCGAGAAACAGTTATGACATTCGCAGCCAAGCACGCAGCACTGATCCTTTCAGCATTTCTCGCAAGCGGCCTAAGCTATTCACAGGCGGAACACGTCGATCAACAGGATCGGCAGCCAAACATTGTGCTTATACTCGCCGACGATTTGGGCTTTAGCGACACAGCGCCCTATGGCAGCGAAGTCAACACACCGAATATCTCTGCCCTTGCAGACATGGGTGTGCAATTCACCAATTACCATACCGCTGCGACATGCGCACCTTCTAGAGCAATGTTACTCACCGGCGTAGATAGCCATCGTAACGGTGTA
Organism: Zhongshania aquimaris; assembly: GCF_019312595.1. GTDB lineage: Bacteria > Pseudomonadota > Gammaproteobacteria > Pseudomonadales > Spongiibacteraceae > Spongiibacter > Spongiibacter aquimaris. The sequence continues at coordinate 839,613 of NZ_JAHWDQ010000001.1, forward strand.
CCCAATATTCCAGAAACCATTCCCCCAGAGCAAAAGCGCTTTCCCCACTACCAAGGCACCCTTGATCCGAAAATAGATACGGTTGCCAATATACTCAATTCGGTTGGCTACCACACATACATCGCAGGTAAATGGCATCTAGGCAACACCCCAGAAAAATTGCCCAGTCAACGCGGCTTCGATCGCAGCTTTGCCCTAGGTGCTACCGGTTCAGACAATTGGGAGGATAGGCCCTACCTTCCTATTTCCGATCGCGCCGAATGGTTTGCCGATGGCAAAGCCGCCAAACTACCTGAAAAGTTTTACTCATCTGAATTTCTGGTAGATAAAACCATTGAATTTATCGACAGTAATGCGCAAGACAAAAAGCCCTTCTTTGCCTACATTCCGTTTCAAGCGGTTCATATTCCTGTGCAGGCGCCACAGGAATTTATCGATAAATACGACGAGGTATACCGCGATGGTTGGCAGGCGCTGCGAGAAGCCCGCCAAGCAAAGCTCAAGGCTCTGGGACTAATCCCCAACGACAGCAATATGGTCCGCATGAGCACCATGGGTGACTGGGATGCGCAGACCGAAGAGCAGAAGCGATATCAAGCAAAAAGAATGGCCGTGTATGCGGGTATGATAGACGCAATGGACTTCCATATTGGCCGTCTGATCACCCACCTAAAATCCATCGGTGAATTTGACAATACCGTATTTATTTTCACCTCCGACAACGGCAGCGAAGCCACCGGTGAGAATAACGCCCGAGATCTTTACGGCCGCTTAGTGATGAAGTTTCTCGGCTACCGCAACGACTACGAAACCCTTGGTCTCAAAGGTAGCATGAATGTGATTGGCCCCAGCTTCGCCAGCGCAGCTGCCTCACCACTAGCCTATTACAAATTTTATGCCGGTGAGGGCGGAATGCGGGTGCCACTTATTATTGCAGGGAAACCGCTGCAACGCCCTGAAAAAAAGGTAAGCAATAGCTTTAGTTTTGTTACCGACATAACACCAACCATCATTGACATTGCCGGTGCTGAATTTTCAAGTAAGTCTAAAGAACTCGTGTCTGGACGGAGTTTACTACCCGTAGTAAAGGGTGACATTGAGCATACATATGGCCCGAACGACTCAATAGGTTATGAATTAGGCGGCAATGCGGCGCTATTTCGTGGTGACTACAAGCTCGTCAAAGTCAGTGGCAAAATTGCTGACGACCAATGGCATTTATATAACATAGTCAATGACCCAGGAGAGACTGTAGACCTGAGAGCAACGTTACCCGAGCGCTATGCATTAATGCTAAACGAGTATCAGCAATACGCGAAAGATAACAATGTTCTGGACATGCCTACGGGCTACGACCATGAACGCCAAGGAATCATCAATGGCATCAATACCCGTTTACCCAATCTCCGTTTATACGTGAGTATTATTGTCGGAGTACTAATCCTATTTGCCCTAACCACGATTGTCCGCGCTCGTCGCAGGTATAAGTAAACGAATGACAATCACTCATTTTTTAGAGATTTAACTATGAGTTGGCAGAACTTTATTCTCAGCGCCGTCATCCGCCGTCAACAAAAAGCAGCGATGAAGCTGAGCCCAGAACACCGATTTAAGCGCCAACGGAAATTCATGGCGATGGAGATCGGCAAAGCCAATAAATCTATTATCTGTCAGCCCGATGAAATCAAGGACGTAAAGGTCGAATGGCTTATACCCAAGGGAATAAAAAACACAGCCAGTGCACCAGTGTGTGTTTACTACCACGGTGGCGCCTTCATTATGGGTGGCATGAATAGCCATCGACAAATGTGCAGCGAACTCGCGGCATATGCGAATATAAAAGTGCTAATGGTGGATTACCGCCTTGCCCCCGAGCATCCTTTCCCGGCGGCCACTGACGATGCCATGACCGTCTATTTAGCTTTAATCGACGCGGGTCATTCAGCAAAAAGCATAGTCATTGCCGGAGACAGCGCTGGCGGAAATCTCGCCCTCACGACATTACAAAAACTGCGCGATGACGGGAAAAAAAGTCCAGCTGCCGCAGTACTATTTTCACCCTGGCTAGATTTAAGCCACAGCAGCGAGTCGTTTAAAAACAATGCAAGAAAGGACGTATTACTGAATAAAGCTCTGCTTGACGAAGCTGTTGAGATGTATGCGCCCGCACTTTCTCGCAACGATCCAAGAGTATCTCCCCTATTTGGCAACGTGGCGGCGCTACCGCCAATACTGACTATTGCTAGTCGATCTGAGGTCTTACTAGATGACGCCTCTCGTTTACACAATGAAATTGAAAAATCTGGCGGCCGCAGTCGCTACTTAGAATGGCAAAAGCCACCACATGCCTTCCCAGTAATGAGCCGATTCCTGCCAGAAGCGAGAAGCGCTTTACGCCAATCCGCGGCTTTTATCACCGAACACCTTCCCTAAGCGGGAAGGGAGCGGCTACCCGGCCATGCAGTACCGACAGAAAATACTGCGCCGCAATCAATACGCGTCGTTCTCCGCATATACTCGGATACTCACGCCCTCCTCTTCATCAAAGGAAAGCACAATGGACATCGGCCGACAGCAAACCTCGCAATCTTCAATGTACTGATCATCGCCCGCAGACCCGTCCACGAGTAATTCAATGGCCTCGCCACAGTAGGGACAAAAATCTGAGACCGATTCAATCGCATTCATGTATCTTCTCCTTCCAAAGCGTCTAAGCAACACAAGCCATATCGATTTATACTGCCCCACACTCTAAAATACACGCCTTATAAAAAAACATCACCGAGGAAACCCCATGAGCATTCGTTTTGATGGCAAAGTCGCCATAGTCACTGGCGCGGGCAACGGTTTAGGCAAAAGCCACGCTCTGGCATTAGCCGCTCGCGGCGCAAAGCTTGTTATTAACGACCTAGGCGGCAGCAGAGACGGCACCGGCGCCTCATCCGCAGCAGCACAAGCAGTTGTTGCTGAAATTGAAGCAATGGGCGGCGAAGCCATCTCCCACGGGGCCAACGTTGCTGTCTTCAGTGAAGTAGAAGACATGGTGCAGCAAACCATCGACAAATGGGGCCGCGTCGATATTCTTATTAACAACGCAGGCATTTTGCGCGACAAAACATTCTCTAAAATGTCACTAGACGATTTCAAACTCGTCATGGACGTTCATCTCATGGGCTCGGTCAACTGCAGTAAAGCCGTGTGGGACATCATGAAAGAGCAGGAATATGGCCGTATTGTGATGACTACGTCCTCAAGCGGCTTATACGGCAACTTCGGCCAAAGTAACTATGGCGCAGCCAAAATGGCCGTTGTCGGCTTAATGAATACCCTGGGTATTGAAGGCGCGAAAAATAATATCCGCGTAAATTCACTAGCGCCCACTGCGGCAACCCGCATGACCGAAGACCTCATGCCAGCAGAAGTCTTAGCCATGCTAGTCCCCGAAGCGGTTACCGCAGGCGCACTCGTACTTTGCCATGACGACGCACCAAGCAGAAATATTCTCTGCGCCGGCGCAGGTGGCTACGCAACAAGTGCTATTTTTGAAACCGAAGGTGTCTATCTGTCACCAGATCAACAAACACCCGAAGCGGTATTCGCCAACTGGGATAAGATCTCTGACAGTTCTGAGCAATCAAAAATGGAAACGGGCTTTAATCAGTCCGAGAAGTTTTTGTTAAAGGCCCAGAAATATTTGCAGGGTCAATAATCATATGTTTCTTCGCACTGAATAATAAGCATATGTAATAACCAATTGTTCGATGAGCTAGTAACTCTATTAGCTACATGCCCTGTATTTTACTTACAGCTAAAATACAGGGCTAAGCTCTAGCGGACGCCTCATCCATCTAAGCTTGCGATGCTACAAACTGGGTTATTGGAGACTTTGGCCAATGAATTAAACGATGTTGGCCGCACTCGCTAATATCAACCTCACGACTAAAGCCTGCCTATCTACTCCCATCTTCTTGAATACTGAGCGAAGATGCGTGCGAACCGTAGAATTGGCCATACCTAATGAGTCCATGATATCTGTGACACTTAGTCCGTCTGATAGCAATAATGCAATGCGCGCTTCAGTGGGCGACAGACCAAAAAGCTCACTAACTGTTACTTCACTAGCATAAGTAGGTAAATCAGAATCTCTTATAAATAGGGCTAACGCAGGTGATTCAGTTTGCTGAGTATAATCATGTGCCGGAATAGCGCGAACGACTACGCCTATAGAGCTAGACTTTGCCTCCTTTGAAAGCCTTAAAGCCTCGGGACGAACTGGCGCACCTATGCTCCGAGCATTCAACATCCTGCTTACCACACCCTCAAACACTTTCTTCGATGCAAGATCCCGAATGTCAACCCGTCCGTCTGAGATCGCAATATCAGTCTGATTGGAAAGTAATATATCAGCACTTTTATTACGGGAAACGACTCCTCCGAGTGCATCAAGTAGAATTAAACAAATTGAAGATCTATCAATTGTCTCATAGTAAATCATGTTCTCGGACGCTAAACATTGCGCTTTAGCTAGCAAAATCAAAAATTTACCAATATGCCCAGAAAGATAATCCAGCAAATATCTGTCCGAAGGTGAGACTTTTCCGCCTGCGACAGGAACGCCTATTTTAAGAATTATAGTTACACCGGCGGATGCCGGTATCTCAATTGAGTACAAACTATAGAGCCCTAATGTTTCTAAAAACATATCGTAAACTCTACATTTCCCCAACCGGGAAGAAGCTTCAAATTCAGAATTATGTCCCACTCTTTCTGTATACAAATACTGATTCAAGTCAAAGGACATAACTCGATCGTTGCAAAATACATGGGCATCACCTGGAATTCCACTTACAAAAAGCACCTTTCCCGTACTGTCTTCTGAGGAAAATACCAACAGTGTTGCCATAGTGGATTGAAATTTTTCAGTAAGCAGCGTCAATAGACTACGCAAGGGGTTTTCATCGAATAGGCATTCATATATGTCGCCAACAAAAATAGCATAACCATTCTTGTCACACGTAATAGGGTCAATATATGACGCACTCTTTGATATATGCATATCAGTACAATTGAACCACGATTTGAATTATGACTATAAGAACGAAACCCGAAGTTAAATACATTCACCACCCAACTAGTAATTCATTATTTTACCTGGCGCTATAACGTTATTTTTATCCCTATATTCTTCCCAAATTAAAATAAGTTCTTTTACTTTATCTGGATATTTACTGGCAATATCTGTACTTTCCGAAGGATCTTCACTGAGATTAAAAAGCCTCCATTCACCATCACCAAATGGAAACGGCAAAAGCACTAACTTCCATTTGTCATGCCATACAGCGACTCGACCGAACAACTCCCTCACCAATGTAAATCGGTGTTCTTCCTTAGCGGACTCAGCTTGGCTTAATATTGGCAGGAACGACTTTCCCGTAAGCGGGTAAACGGTACGCCCTTTATAATTCTCATCTGGATGCTTCACTCCTGCTAATTCCAACAATCCGGGAACGACATCCTCAACCGAAAATCGCTGACGATTAATTTGGCCACCAGAACCTAATAATGGCGGATAACGTAATAAAAACGGAACTCGCACCCCGCCTTCCAATGGCATGGTTTTAAACCCACGAAAAGAGCCGACTCCGGCACGCGCCCAGTCATGGCCATAGCTAATATATGAATCAGGCTCACCGATATTGTCTAGGGTATTATCACAGCACTGCTCAACATAATTTCGAATTTCAGGTATCGCATCGAACAAGTCATGCCCCTCCGCACCGTTGTCCGACAAAATCAGTATCATCGTATTATCTAACGCATTTTCGTCTCGCAATAGCGACAGCACTCTTCCAAGATAATGGTCCATGTCGTCAACCATAGCAGCGTAAACTTCCATTGTACGTGCCGCGTGCTGCCGCTCTATATCAGTTAAGTCTGACCACTGACGATTAAAAACACCCTGCCCCTCAACCAAGTCACTTAGTCCCATTAAGGTCGCTCGCTGGCGTCTCTCATTGTGTAGAACTTCAAATCCGCGACTATAGCGGCCTGAGTAACGAGCAATTGATTCTTTAGGGGCCTGTAGAGGCCAATGTGGTGCTGTATAAGAGAGATATGCAAAGAAGGGGCGCGTCTTATCACGTCTCGTCAAATACTCAACCATCTGGTCACTATAGAATCTACTCGAATAGAAATCTTTCGGTAGATTTACCAACGCACCATCGCGACGGTACAGGGCGGGTGACGAGGACGTTAAGCCTTGATTAGTAAAGTGCCCCCCACCGCCAGGCAGCAGCGCGAAGGAGCGCTCAAATCCGCGAGAGGCGGGACTATTATCCTCAGTCATTCCCAAATGCCACTTCCCCGCCATATAGGTCTGATAGCCCGCGTCTCTAAGCAAGGTCGGCAAGGTCACAACTCGCTTATTAAGATACCCCTCATAGCCTGGCTGGCCCTTCTGCCCTGGAGTTTGCGTATGCTGCATTGTAGCAAGCCCAGCTAAATGGCTATCAATCCCCGTTAGCAAGGTAGCTCTCGTAGGCGAACAACTTGGATTTGCATAAAAATGAGTGAATCGCGCGCCTTCTAATGCCAGCTGGTCAATATTGGGAGTTTGAATTTCACCACCGTAACTTCCCAAATCTGTAAGCGCTAAATCATCGGCGACTATGAGTAATATATTTGGTCGACCAAGCTTCGCACGGTCTGCATCTGCAAAAATACTGTTTGAGACACACATCCCAACGAGTGAAATTATCAACAGCGATATTTTCAAGTTCATGAAAGGCCTATATGCTTTAAAAAAGAGCCGGTAATACCGGCCAAGTTCAGATCTGACAAGTAGCTGAGGGAGAAAAAAGATCAAGAATATTTACGCGTCAATACACGCCGCACTTAGTCATAACACGATCACATAATGCTAAATTTCCGCAACACTGCACTTTCTATGAAGGTGCTACTGAATGGTAAATCCACCATCCACCGGAATAGACTGGCCTGTTATATAGTTCGCCTTATCAGAGCAAAGCCAGATCACAGTGTTTGCTATATCTTCCGGGAAACCCAAATCTCCCATCGGAGTAAGCGCCTTTAAACCCTCAACCACTTCTGGCATCGTATCTACCAGCCGTTCAATGATAGGGGTATATATCCCGCCGGGGCATACCGCGTTCACCCGAATTCCACTACGCGCGTAATCTAGAGCAACTGATTTGGTAAGCCCCAGAACTCCATGCTTTGCCGCAACATATGGCGCTATACCGGAGTTGCCCACCAAGCCCATAACGGAAGAGATATTAACTATACAGCCAGCACCCTGTTTCAGCATTTGCTCGCACTCATATTTCATGCATAGCCAAACACCTTTCAAGTTTATGTTAATCGTTCTGTCCCAGTCTTCTTCCAAAGCGTCTGCTATCGCAGCAGTAACACCTTCAACTCCTGCATTGTTACAGGCGAAATCTAGTCGTCCGTAGGTATCAATCGTCTTTTGAACCAATCCTGAAACACTACTACTAGAGGAAACATCGGTTCGGCAGAAAATCCCTTCTCCACCCATCTGAACCATGTCATTCAAAACCTTCTCACCCTGTTCTTCGTCTATATCTGCGATAACGACCTTGGCGCCTTGACTAGCAAAACCCTTAACGACCGCACGGCCTATTCCAGATGCGCCACCAGTGATAATTGCCACTTTGCCGATAAGGTCACTACCTAAAACACTCATTTTATATATCCCGCAAATAATAACTTTCGATAAATAAGGTAGAACATGAAAGATTACGTTTTCACCAAGCGAAAAGTACTACAAACACACTCTAATGCACCTACAGCGTCAAGGAACAACGATTCCCAGTAGGCGCAGTGAAAGCTAGATCAATTAAAATTCGTAGGTAAAGTCAATGCCGTAGCTACGAGGCTCAGAAAATGTAACAAGAGACAAATCCAAAGCGCCTACATCAGTAATCCAAGTTTGATAATCTTTGTCAAAAATATTGTTGACCCACAATGAGATCTTGCCACTACCACCACCAATATCTATCTCAGATAAGCTTAGGCGCGTATTCACGAGAGTACGCGACTCGACAACAGCACGACGCGAAATGCGCCCAGCATCGTTTTCAGCGTTAGCTCCTACCATGTCGTCACGATAATCCGCGCCAAGCCGATAAGATAACTGACCTATCTCAATGGGATCAAACTCATAAAGAATGCCCACATAGGCAGAGTGCTTCGGAGAAAACGCCGGTGTATTCATACTCGCCGTATTTTCACCCGGCGCGGCACCAGGAAAATCTTCAAACTTTGAATCTAAGAAAGCGTAGTTAGCATTCACGCTCAAATGATCAGTAAGTAATGCAGAAACCTCTACCTCTACTCCACTGATCTCTGATTTCCCAGCATTTATCAGCGAAAATGACGTATTAACTCCCTCTTGCACTATAGGCCCATTTACCTGCTGATCACTATAATCATAGAAGAAAGCAACGGCGTTGAGACGAACCCGATTATTCATTAACTCAGATTTAAGACCTAACTCCCAAGCCTCTAGGTTTTCTTCGTCAAAGGTTACTGACGCCAGTGGAACGTTCCCTGTCACAAATCCCCTTGCACGCTGATTAAAGCCACCAGAGTTATATGATTGCGACCATTTTATAAAAGTGCTGAGATCCTCATTCCACCGATAATCAAGCGTTATCATTGGATCAACGCTGTTCCAAGAGTCCGAGACATTCAACTGATTGGCAAGCGTAAATCCAGCGCTCATAATCGACGGGTCATAATAGTTCATGGTCTTTTCGTCGTCACTCCAGCGTAAACCCAATGTAATATCCAGTTGATCATTCAACACTGGGGGCGTGACGGTAGTCTGGCCATAGACAGCCAACGACTTGATATCTTGGACACGACTTGTTGTCTTCAAGTCACCGGGGAAATTGGTCATGTCGACAGGACCATTCTCGGTATCCGCTTGATATAACACTTCTTTACTATCTGTACTTGCGTCGTAGTAAAAAATACCGGCTATATAGCTCCAGCGATCACTGACGTCACCGGTGAGTGTTATTTCCTGAGTAAACTGATCAACCGTGTTACTTTCATTACTTTTTGTAAAAAAGGCATTTAGAACTGTTCCGTCTCGCTCATTCCCAGTATTAAACACGTCCGTTTCCCGAATAGCGGTAATAGACTTTAGTGTTGCGTCTCCAATATCGATCGCTAGTGTCAGGCTGTGGCCTTGAGACTCTGTATCGACACGGAACCCAGTGCCCGGCGATGGTGTAAGCCGAGAAGCACCACTTTGAATAGCACCCGAGTTTGTTGCCTGAAAGAATGGCGAGTTTGGCCCAACTGCAAGCAACTGGCCTGGATGAGGTGCAGTGGTCTGGTCGGTATAATCAAAAATATAGTCTGCAATAAAGGTGTCGGATGGCGTCCAGCGCAGTGCCGCACGGACAGTGTCGTTGTCAAAGCTTCCTATATCAATATCAGCAATTTCAGGTATCGGGGAATTATTCTTCTCGTACGCTTCCTGTTCTTCGTGGGCATAACTAATACGTGCAGCTAGATTCTCAACTATAGGAGTTTCAACACTGGTGATACTTCTCCGCTCACCAAAATTAGCTATTGTAAATTGCTGCTTTACATGAAATTCACCGCTAGGCTTCTTACTTATGTAGTTTACCGCGCCACCAGTGTTATTTCGTCCATACAATGTACCCTGCGGACCACGTAGAACTTCGACCCGTTCCAAATCAACAAGGCCGCTCATGCTACCCACGGTACTACCGTAATATACGCCATCAAAATATTGACCAACGCGACTTTCAACGCCGGCAAGGATATCGCCTCCGCCAACGGACCGTATTTGCAGGTTTACAATACTTCCGCCACCAATCGTCGCACTAGTCGTTAAGCCAGGCACAACACTACCGAGCTGATCACTTCGCTCAACACCAAGATCTTTAATCTCATCGCCGCTAATCGCCGAGATCGCAATAGGGATATCTTGCAATCCTTCTGCTCTCTTCTGAGCCGTAACCAATATTTCTTCAAGAACCCTCTCCGCAGCAAAAGTGGCAGGCGAGCCGCAGTTTAACGCGGCAATGACGGCTATGCTTAACAGGGGTCTAGCATGAATCTTAGGGTACATTTGATACTCTCCGTAATTATTCTTATGGACCAATTTAAGTTTAGAAAAATTTCACATACACAATTCCAGGCTCCAACAAATAAGAGTACTGCCTGTACCTTTATTTATTAATAAGGATACTCACAGTTCCATAATTGTCAATTAGAATTTCAATAAATGATGATGAAGCCTCAAAATAACTCAAATATAATCCGCAAAGACCCGTAACTTCGCGACCAAAACTCGGCCACAATCTAGCTAACTACCTTACAAGCGCTCAATAATCATCGCCGGAGCCATCCCCCCACCCGCACACAATGTCACAAGGCCATAGCGCATATCGCGACGCTCCAGCTCGTCGAGCAATGTACCAATCAACATCACTCCGGTCGCGCCAATCGGATGCCCAAGGGCAATCGCCCCCCCGTTTACATTTACCTTTTCTGGATCTAACTTTAGATCCCTTATGCATTTTTCGACGACGACTGCAAACGCCTCATTAATTTCGAACAGATCAATGTCATCTATTTGCAACCGGGCTTTTAGCAAAACCTTTTCAACTGAATTCACCGGCGCGTTAAGCATTAATGTCGGGCAGCCTCCCATATTCGCTACCGCGACTACTCTAGCCCTAGGGGCTAATCTATTTCGCGTAGCATATTCAGGGGATGCGAAAAGAACAGCTGCGGCACCATCGACAACACCAGACGAGTTACCTGCATGATGCACATGTGGTATTTCAAGACCAGGGTATTTTATTGCGAGCAATCGGCGATAAGTATCACCACTGCCATCTATAGACAGATCAAGGTTATCGAATGAGGGAGCGAGTTGCGACAAAGCCTCGAGCGTTGTTCCATGCCTTGGATGCTCGTCATGAGCAAGAGCAAGTGACCCATCCTCGTTATAAACCGGGATTAGACTCTTATTGAAATACCCATTTATCTGAGCATGCGCTGCCCGCTGCTGCGAACGAAGCGCAAACTGATCCAAAGACATGCGGTTAATATGCTCAATACTTGCAATCGCATCCGCGCACATGCCTTGATGAATCTGTGGATGCAAATACCGAAGATGCAAGTTTCCCTGATCCATACTTGGTAGACGCCCCGCCATTCGGTCAGGTGCAGACATTTTCTCACTACCCCCAGCGACTACCAGATCCTCCATACCAGACATAACTGATGCCGCTGCAAAGTTGACGGCGGTTAAACCAGAACCGCAGAATCGATCTAAAGTTACACCACTGGACTTTATGTCATAGCCTGCATCCAAAGCCGTCATCCGCCCAATATCACCGGCTTGCGCGCCGCCTTGTGCACTTGTCCCCCAAATAACATCGTCCACATCAGCCGTATTTATATTATTGCGATCCCGAATAGCAGAAAGCACCGCGCTGCCAATCCTATGAGGATGTACATGCGCCAAGGAACCCTTGCCGGACTTACCAATGCCACGCGGTGTACGACAAGCATCAATTATCCACGCCTCAGTCATAGAAAGCCTCTCAATTCATACAGGGAAGGTGGTATTAAAAATAAGGGTACCAATAGTACTTTAAAAGAAAATAATATTCTAGAATAAGCTGAAAGAACAATTATTTAACGCAATAAAAATTATAAGCGCTTGAAATAAAACAAAATTATCTAATAAAAACCACAATGCGAATCAATGTTTCTGAGAATAGCCTTGACAATCTTATCGCAACAAATAAAATAGGTACCGTTAGTACACAAATAAAAATCAAAAGGTAGCGGAATGAGCATTAACTACGACCCTTTTTCAGAAAAAGCCATGAAGGACCCGCTACCGTTGTACTCAGCTCTTCGCGCAGAAGGGAAACCGCACTACATTGAAAAATACAATGCATGGGCTCTGACAAGATTTGAAGACGTCATGAAAGCCAGTACCCATCACGAGAAAGACGTTACTTTCACCGCAGGACAAACACCCGGCCAACTTCTTCTGGGCGAACCAGTTTTGAAAGCATTTACCACAATGGATGCGCCAGAACATAGAAAATGGCGAGGTGTTATCCGTAAAAATTACACGCCAGAAGGCATTGAAGAGCACCGCGAGCGATTTACGGAACTCGCTAGAAATATTCTGGAACCGCTTTTGGATAAGGGTGAATTCGATGTCTACCACGATTATGCAAATCAGGTTTTCTGTCTTAACTCAGGCTACAACCTAGGACTGAGTAGCAGTGAATCTATTTCATGTCGAAGATTGATCGATGAAATGCTGCATCGTGATTCCGGACAGGTTGGTAGCGGCTCTACTCGCAACCAAAAAGCTGCAACGGAGTTAATGACCTTCCTAGCTAATTTTGTTCAGAAAGTTCGGGCAAACCCAGACTTAGCAGTTCGCCATACTGCGGCTTACTTATACGCAGATATAGATGGCAAGCAACTCGATGACGAAGAACTCGCACTGCTGTTATTAAACTTCTTAATTGTGGGCTCCGAAACCACCCCGATGGTGGTAGCCGGAATGCTCTATCACTTAGCGCAAAACACAGACGTAAAAATGCGTGTTTTGAACGATCACCGCCTTATTAAAGAACTCTACATCGAAACCTGTCGATACGACCAGCCGACAAATATGCTATGCAGACGCGCAGTTAACGCCTTTGATCTAAACGGCGCCCATATCCTACCGGGGCAGAATTTACTTTATATCTATGCGTCGGCAAACAGAGACGAAGAAGAGTTCGAGCAAGCAGATACCTTTAACATCTTTCGAAAACGTCGGCGTGACCTAAGCTATGGCGCCGGCGGACATAAATGCCTAGGCATGCATATGGCAACAATGGGGGCAGAAATTTTAGTAAGCGAGTTGTTTAAATCTATTAGCGATTATGAAGTACTTGAAGACCAATGCGAGCGATCTTACGGTGAATTTCTCAACGGCTACCTAACAGTTCCGATCAGAGTGACGCTATGAGCACGACTAGCGCCCCAAAAATAACATTCGATGATATAGCACAATTAGAAGCGTGCATTTCAGACGAGTTTGGCCCACGTGGTAGCTCGATATCGATAGATCAAGAAACCATCGATAGTTTTGCCGTGCTGACCACTGACCAGCAGTGGATTCATGTTGACCGTGAACGAGCTATCAACGGTCCCTTTGGTACCACCGTTGCGCATGGCTTCTTAATTCTCAGCATGCTGCCAGCCATTCGCCCCGTGAACAAATTTGAATTAGCGGGTTGGTCATCTGCGGCAACTTACGGTATCCGCGCCCTGCGATTTTTGCAGCCTGTAGCCAGCGGCAACCATATCTATGCTCGCAGTCGATTGCTCGGTGTTGAAGCACATCGACGCGGAACGCTATTAACAAGCGAGATAATGATTCAATCAATTGAAAATACAAATCCGTCACTTTTATTTGAGCTACAACTGCTCTATATGCCCTAGCAACTGCGTTTCGCTTGCGAATAATAGGATCGATATGAACAGGTTTAATCTCTAGAAAAGTGCTATCGATGACATCTATGCCGGCCATCTTTTCAAGCCGATATAGAAAGAGTTATTTTCGACAAGCAGTAACGCTTCTATTGAATAAAAGTAAAGACGAACACGCGTACTCAAGGAATAGAATGGAATGAAAATACAGTCATTAGGCTATGTCGGGATCGGCGCACCAGACCCCAAAGTGTGGCAAGAGTTCGCTACCAACATCATCGGCCTCATGCCCGCGAGAGCCTGTGCCGGAGAAGATTGGGGTATTCCAGCCGTTTTGGATAGCGGTCCTGCCAGCGCAGGTTCAGGCATCTCTGAAAACGGATCAGTGTTTTTAAAGATGGATGAATGGCAATGGCGAATAGCAGTACATCCCGACCAAGAAAATCGCGGTATTTTGTATATCGGGTTCCAATTACAGTCACTTATAGATCTGCAATGCGCAGTAAAAGAGCTGCAAGCAGAACATATCCCCGTTCGCTTTGGCAGTGATACAGAGGCCCGCAGCAGATCCGTCAGTGGTATTGCCTACACGCAAGACCCCACTGGCAATATGATTGAGTTGTTCTACGGACCAACAATCGACAAGCATTTCGAATCGCCGTTGGGAATGGAATTCAAGGCCGGCAATCTCGGCTTGGGGCATCTAAACTTACTCGTTCCCAACCTTGAAGACGCCAAAGATTTCTACACCCGGATACTGGGCTTTGAACTTACTGATTATATCCGTTTCGGCGAGCAAAACTCAGCCAACTTCTTTCACTGCAACGGTCGCCACCACAGCATTGGCTTAACTCGGGTAGGCAATGTCAAAGGCCTCCACCATTTGATGCTCGAAGTAGACAGTTATGACAACGTCTGCCAATGCCTTGAGCGTGTAGTAGATGCTGGTATCAATATCACATCAACATTAGGTCGTCACACCAACGACAATGTATTTTCATTCTACATGTCCAGCCCGTATGGCTTTGAAGTCGAAATCGGTTGTAATGGTGTCATGGTCGATCAAGATTGGGTGCCGCATGAATTCGTCAATGGCGACCTGTGGGGGCATCGCGGCCTAGATCCTGAAACAATTACTAGAAATCTAGCAAAACTTGCAAGTAAAGGAGCAGAAAGATAATGCCTGTCATCCTAGCAAAACCGGTTCTCGATGCGGGTATAGTGACCAAAGACATGGAATCTGCTCACCGATTTTACGGCACAACACTGGGTTTAACTGTTGCCGGCGAGATCGATATTCCAAGTTATGGTTTAGTGCGCCGCTATACCGTAGGCGATAGCACGCTTCGAATCTATTTACCCACCAAAGAACCAAACTCAGAGGGAAGTCGCAATGGATTCGCCACCCAAACGGGTATCCGCTACTTAACGCTTTATGTTTGCAACCTAGATGACGCCACCGATGCCGTTAAAAACGCCGGTTTCAAGATCGCAGTCGCCGTTCGTGAACTACGACCTGGCGTTCGCGTATCACAGGTTGAAGACGCCGACGGAAATACCGTCGAACTAATGGAGACAATCTAAAGTGGACTTTCGATTCTCAGAACGTGAAGAACACTTCATCGCCGAGGTTAAGGCCTTTATTGAAGAGCAGAAGCAACTACCTGGGGCGGATGATGTATTTAATCCTAACCGCGAAGCAGACTCTTCCCTCTCCGATAGTGAAGAACGCCGAGCGTTTAACCGGCGCCTATCAAAAGCCGGATATTTGGGCATGTCATGGGGAGAGCAATACGGCGGACAAGGCAAAGAAGGGATATACGACTACCTGCTTAACGAGGAACTCGCCACGGTTGGCGCGCCACTGATAGGTAAAGGTGTAGGTTGTATTGGTAAAACACTTATTGCTCACGGCTCAGAGAAACTTAAACAGGAATTTTTGCCCCAAATTCTGAACGCGGAAATCGAGTTTGCCCTAGGCTATTCCGAGCCCTCAGCCGGCTCAGACTTAGCATCTTTACGCCTAAAGGCAGACGCAGTTGGAGACGACTGGGTACTCAACGGGCAAAAGATGTGGACCACATCCGCCCACTTTGCTGACTGGTATTGGGTTGCGGCTCGTACCGATACAAATGTAGCCAAACACAAAGGCATAAGTGTTTTTCTAGTTCCTATGAACCATCCAGGGTTAACCGTGACTGCCATTGAAACCATGGGTGACCACCGCACTAACCAGGTATTTTTTGACAACGTTACCGTGCCCGGCGACTATCTGGTCGGCGAAGTTAACAAGGGGTGGCTGTATGTCTGCGAGGCCCTGGACTATGAACGCTTCACTCTCTATACCGTTGGGCCAATTTTTTCCAAGTTTAACGCCTTGATTGAATCACTAAAAAATACCGAACGAAACGGCAAACCGCTTTCGGAACATCCCATCATCCGCAGTAAGATCGCCAGTATCGCCGCTGAGCTCGAAGCTGCGAAGATGCTCCAACGGCGGGTCATCTCAGCAGCACGTAAAGAACAAGTTCCAACAGTAGAAGCGGCGATGTACAAACTTTATAGTACTGAACTCGGGCGACGGCTCGCAAACCTAGCCATGGATGCCTTAGGCCCCATGAGCTTACTTAGACATGAATCAGAAGATGCACCAGCCCACGGAAAATGGGAACATTCCTATCGGGCAACCGTCGTTGACACCATCGGCGGCGGCTCTTCCGAAGTTCAGAAAAATATTATTGCCCGTCGAGGGCTAGGGTTACCATCATGACAAAAGACACTACTCCCAAAGCGGCGCCAAAACGCGGACGCGGTCGACCGCGCAGCCAAGCTTCAGAGAACTCGATCCTCCAAGCGACATTAGAGTTATTGGCGAAAGGCGGGTACACCGAAGTAACAGTCGATAAGGTTGCTGCTATGGCGAATGCCAGTAAAGCAACAATCTACCGACGCTGGCCCACAAAAGAAAACCTGGTTATTGCCGCCTTCGAATTAACCACGCCCCTCACTATTCCCAACAAGCAAAATATGGTGGAGAGCTTAATAGAGCTTATTTGGCAATACAGTCAGTTTTTACAAAACACCGCATTGGGTGGCGTGTTACCAGCACTGGAAGCAGAGCGCCAACACAACCCCGAACTTGATAAATATCTTGGGCCATTAATAGAAGCACGCCGCGACCCACTGCGCAGCATTATCAAGCTTGGAATAGAAAACAACGAATTGGAAAAAAAAACCGACGTCGAGTTTATTTGCGACTTAGTCATGGGGCCAGTCCAGCTTCGTATTCTCAGCATGCACAAGCCTGTTACTAAAAAGTACATCACTAAAGTCGTAGAAACTGTACTTGCATCACTTTTACAAAAATAGACCACAAGAAAATCGGCAGTCACAACATTAATTTTAAGTCGGCATACGAGAGCAGCAGAATGGATCTTGATTTTTCTGAAGAACAAATCATGTTACGCGAGTCAGCGGCTCGCCTGTGCGATGATTTCCACACAAGCCTGTCAGTACGTGAACTTGAAAAAAGTGATACAGGTTTCTGCCGTGAGTTTTGGTGTGAATCTGCCAACTTGGGTTTGTGCGGTCTATCGGTCAGCGAAGCATATGGCGGTGCCGAACTTGGGGCGCTTGAAACCGCAGTAGTCCACGAGGAAATCGGCCGCACATTAACCCCATCTCCTCACTTAGACTGCTGTGTTATCAGCGCGGCATTACTTTCTGGCGCAGGTAGCGACGCGCAAAAAACACAATGGCTCTCTGCAATCTCGAGCGGTGACAAAATTATTATACCGGCCTGGCAGGAAGCTAAGGCGGGGAACGATCTCTCCCACATTTCGACACGACTAAGTAAGAGCGACAAACGGTGGGTAATAAACGGGAAAAAGATGCTGGTACCCTACGCCAATAGTGCAGATGCGTTTATCGTCCTCGCGCGCGACGAAGATCAAGGCACTCACCTTCTTCTTATTCCTGCCGACAACCTAATCTTGCACCGTCAAGCAAACCATGCAGATCAAAATCTCTTCTCTGTCACGTTAGAAGAAGTTGACGTGTCTGCAGAAAATCGACTCAGTAGCAACGAGAATATCGCGGGGTGTTGGGATCGGGCAATGCTGAAAGGAATCATTGCTACTGCAGCGCAAGCGGTAGGAGGCGCAAGCCGTATTCTCATTATGGCAAATGAGTATGCCAAAGTAAGACAGCAGTTTGGCAAACCTATTGGCTCGTTTCAGTCGATAGCCCACTACCTTGCAGACCGCGCGACTGAAATTGAAGGCGCTCGCTATCTAACGTATCAAGCTGCATGGGCCTGCGATGCCGGCGAAGAATGGGAGCAATTGGCACTGATGGCCAAGTTACATGCAACTGCCGTGTTTAGACGCAGTGCTGTTGACAGCGTACAGATTCATGGCGGGATGGGCTTTAGTGCCGAGGCAGATCCCCAGCTCTACTATCGTCGCGCGAAACACCTGCAATTAATGCATTGGGATCCGGACTATCTGGAACATCGAGTTGCACAAAAGGTATTCGGCTAATGGGACTACTCGCCAATAAGTCTATAGTTGTTACCGGCGCTGGTGGCGGTATTGGTCGTGCTCACGCACTGTTAATGGCAAGCGAAGGCGCACGAGTTATCGTGAACGATATCAATACCCAAGCGGCTAATTCTGTTACCACCGAGATACTTGCTGCAGGGGGAGACGCCCGTGCCAATATCGATAATATCGCTAGTCGCAGCGGTGCAGAAGCACTGATAGATCACTGCATAGAGGCCTTCGGCGCTATCGATGTCATTGTGAACAATGCCGGCAATCTGCGTGACCGCTCATTTCTTAAAATGACTGACGAAGAATTTGATGCAGTCTGGCAGGTACATGTGAAAGGGACTTTTTGGTGTAGCCAAGCCGCGGCCCTTGCAATGAAAGCAGCAGGTCGAGGTGGCGCAATTATCAATACAAGCTCCGGTTCACACTTTGGTAATTTTGGCCAAACGAACTATGCCGCAGCGAAAGGCGCTATCGCCTCAATGACCTATACCTGGGCTATTGAACTCGCGGGACTTGGTATACGTGTCAATGGTATCTGCCCAGTTGCTATGACCCAAATGACCGCCGGCCTAATGGCAGATCAAAACGGTCAGTCACCACAAGCGCTTTGGCAAGCTGAGCGCAATGCCCCGCTAGCGGCTTATCTCGCATCAGACGAAGCCATCAATGTCAGTGGCCAAATATTTGGTGTAGGTGGTGAACGTCTTTCACACATGGTTCAACCGCACTACGGAAAAACCCTAACCATGAAAAATGGCTGGACTGTCGCGGCCGTGCGCGAACAATTTCAGCAAGTCATGCCTCAGCAATTCGGCAACTTTGGCATTTTAGGAAACCCGTATCCATTCCATGGCGGTGTGTATCCACCCGCAAAGGCGGACTAACTCATGGTATTCGAAACGCTCAACTACACCGTCGCAGATGGTATAGCAACAATCACCCTACAGCGCCCTGAGGCCCGCAACGCGGTTAATTCAGTGATGAGCCGCGAACTGCCATTGCTGTGGCAAATGTTCGAGCAAGACGAATCCGCCTTAGTTGCTATTATCACCGGTGATGGAAATAAAACGTTTTGCAGTGGCGCCGACCTGTCAGATTTACCAGAGACAGACAGCGATGGACGCTATGGTTCACTCGAATCTTTCCGCTGGACCTCTCTGCAAAACAAAGTATGGAAACCCGTTATCTGTGCCGTAAACGGGATGACAGTGGGCGGCGGACTGCACTTTGTCGCCGATAGCGATATCGTTATTGCAGCTGACAGCGCTACCTTTTTCGACACCCATGTCAAAGTAGGGTTAGTCGCCGGTTTAGAGCCTGTCTCCCTAGCCCGCAAGATGCCCATGGAAGCGGTATTGCGCATGATGCTGGTAGGCGGCAATGAGCGCATGTCAGCAAAACGGGCACTCGAGCTCGGCCTAGTTGGCGAAGTGGTTACCAGCGCCGAATTAATGGCGCGAGCACAGCACGTCGCGAACATGATTAAAACAAACTCCCCCTCCGCTATAGCACGCACAAAGCAAGCAATTTGGAGTGGTGAAAATAAAGGCCTCGATGATGCCTTGCAAAACGCATGGGATCTAATCATGGCGCAAAATTCGCACCCAGATTGCGAGGAAGGCGCGCGCGCCTTTCTTGAAAAACGCCCGCCCGTTTGGCAAAGCTACAGCAGAATAAATCTTGATGGCAAAAACCAATGAACTATCAAGAAATACTATTTTCCCGCGATGGCCATGTAGCCATCATCACGCTGAATCGTCCCGACAAACTCAATGCCTACACGCCAGATATGGGTGAGGAGCTTGTCCATGCGCTTCGTTTTTCGGCAAGGGATAGCGCGATAAATGCAATAGTTATCACCGGTCAGGGCAGTGCATTTTGTGCCGGAGCAGACACAGAGTACTTAAAAGGCAAGCGCGGGCATTGTGGCAAACTACTTGGCGAAGAAGACTTTATCGCCAATTTTACTCAAGAATTTGCCTCCCTACCGCTGCTTACGATTGCAGCTATTAACGGCACCGCGGCAGGCATTGGCCTGACCGGTATGCTGGCGGCTGATATACGTATCGCAGCGACCGACTCCAAGCTGGTATTCAATTTTGCCGAGCTAGGCATCCTACCTGGACTGGGGTCGAGCTACTTTTTGCCTCACCTAATCGGCGAACCTCAGGCGAAGCAGCTGCTGTTATCTGACCGAAGGCTGAACGGTAAAAAAGCCGAACAACTTGGCCTAGTAAATGAGGCCGTCCCAAGTGATCAAGTACTACTAAGAGCACTGGAAATTGCCCGCGGTGTTGATGCTTGTAAAACCAACATGGTCGCCTACATAAAGCGTGCTCTCAGTGCAGGCTGTGAGTCCAGCCTTGAGCAAGCACTGGCAAACGAAAAAACACTTTCAAACAAGCTGAAACAAGCCAACGAGGTAATACAGTGAGCGACTTTTCACTATCAGATAAATATACGGCAACCTCAGGCAGAATTTACGTAACGGGTTCCCAGGCACTTACCCGACTACCCATCATGCAGAATCAGCGAGACGCTAAACAAGGCTTGAACACTGCCGGTTTTATTTCGGGCTACCGAGGCTCGCCGCTTGGTGTCTACGATTTAGCGCTGTGGCAAGCAGAGAAATATCTAAAGGAGCACCAGATCCACTTCCAACCCGGTGTTAACGAAGATCTCGCCGCTACCGCTGTGTGGGGTAGCCAACAGGTTTCGAGCATAGGTGAATCACTTTACGACGGTGTATTTTCTATGTGGTACGGCAAAGGTCCTGGCGTCGACCGATCCGGTGATCCTCTCAAACATGGCAACTGGGCTGGCGCATCTAAGCACGGCGGTGTCTTAGTCCTATGTGGCGACGATCACTCCGCTCGATCATCAACTACCGCTCATCAGAGTGAGCACGCACTTATTCATTTCGGTATGCCAATTCTGAACCCTGCCTCTGTACAGGAGTATTTAGACTATGGCCTCTACGGATTTGCCTTGTCTCGCTATTGCGGTGCATGGATAGGTTTTAAATGCGTCACCGACACCGTCGAAGCGTCTGCATCAGTATCGATAGACCCCGAGCGCGTATGCATTGCTGAGCCCAAAGATTACCCACTACCTGCTGGCGGCTTAAACTTGCAGCAGGGACTGATACCAATTCAGTCCGAATCTTTAATGCTTGAAAGACTGGAAGCGGCAAAAGCATTTGTCCGCGCCAACAAACTAGATATAACAAAATTCGGTGGTGGCTCCAAAAAGCTTGGCATTGTCACTACAGGTAAGGCCTACCTAGATTTAATGGATGCGCTCTCTCAGCTTGGCATTAATGAAACCGAGGCAGAGCAGCTAGGCATTGCGGTTTATAAGGTGGCAATGGTTTGGCCTCTTGAGCCTGAGGGCCTTAAAGAATTTGCCAGCAACTGCGAAACATTAATGGTGATAGAGGAAAAGCGGCCCATTATTGAGGAGCAAATTGCGGCATTACTTATCAACTTAAGTGACAGCCTACGCCCTAAAGTAATTGGTAAATTTGATCTCCACGGTAAACCGCTGTTGCCCTCTAATGGCGAATTATCACCGGGTATCATCGCGCAAAAACTAACCGGTGAAATCCTCGCTCGCTGCGAAAACACACAGCAACTCAAACAGAATCTATTCGACCTAGAAACAAATTTAGCAACACAGAAACAATTGCCTGCAAATCAGGGAGTGCTCGCTCGACTACCCAGTTTCTGCGCCGGTTGTCCACACAACACCTCGACCAAAGTACCGGAGGGTTCCGTCGCTCATGGCGGTATTGGTTGTCACGGACTCGCCGTCTGGCTGCCCGGTCGCAACACTGTAGGACTGACCCACATGGGAGGCGAAGGCGCAACCTGGATTGGCCAGGCGCCTTTCATGAAACGGAATCACGTGTTCCAGAATATGGGTGACGGCACTTATTTCCACTCTGGTTTACTAGCTATCCGTGCAAACGTCGCTGCAAAGACCAACATCACTTATAAAATATTAGTGAACGGCGCCATTTCTATGACCGGCGGGCAACCCATCGAAGGGGAAAGTTTCAATGGCGAAATCACTGCGCCCCACGTGGCACAGCAAATTTACGCAGAAGGTGTACAGCGCATTGCACTGGTTACTGATGATCTCCTCCGCCACCATGACCGCAGCCAATTCCCCTCAATTACAAGCTTCCACCATCGCGATGAGTTGGATCAACTTCAACGACAAATTCGCGACGTAAAAGGTACTTCCGCGATCATTTATGAACAGGCTTGCGCGACTGAACGTAGACGTCTGCGCAAACGCGGTGAATATCCTGATGTCGACAAGCGGACTTTCATTAATCAAGATGTCTGTGAAGGTTGCGGCGACTGCGGAGTGCAGTCCAACTGTATTGCTATCGAACCGGTAGAAACGCGCTTTGGCCGCAAGCGCAAAATTAATCAATCTGTGTGTAACAAGGATTTCTCCTGCGTAAAAGGCATGTGTCCGAGTTTTGTAACCGTCACTGGAGGAAAATTACGCGCCTCCACGAACGCGGCCGGCGATATTGACCCCACCCTCTTTGCAACATTGTCAGAGCCGGTGAGCAAACTTTCCGGCGGTGACTGTAACATCCTAGTGGCTGGCATTGGCGGCAGCGGCATCATTACCCTCGGCGCGCTGTTAGGTGTCGCTGCGCACATGGAAGGGAAGGCGTGCTCTGTCTTAGACCTAACCGGTCTCGCCCAGCGAAATGGTCCCGTTACAAGCCATATCCGTCTTGCTATCGAAGGTCAATTAGAGCTTTCAACACGCATCCCCGAAGGAGCTGCAGATTTAGTACTTGCCGCAGACTTAGTCGTCGCATCCAGCGGGCAAGTCCTACCAACACTATCTCAAAATCGATCCTCCGTGGTTTATAACAGCTATATCGCCCCAACAAACGCCTTTGCAAGCAATGCTGACCTGAGCTTTGACAGCAGTAAAATGGAAGTAGCCCTGCAGACCCGCACCCGCAATGGCCAAGCTTGGGGCATTGATGCAACGGGTATCGCCAGTAAATTACTTGGTAACGCGATTGGAGCAAACTCATTCTTACTCGGCATTGCCTATCAACAAGGCCTCATTCCTTTAAAGCAAGAGTCACTAGAAAAAGCGATTCGCCTCAATGGCGCCGAAATAGAAATGAACCTCCACGCATTCCGACTCGGCAGATTGTCAGTGGTATCGCCTGAGAAATTAGAAGATCTATTGACGCCTTCACAGGTAGTACGCTTAGTGCAAGCTGACACATTGGAGCAGTTTGTAGCTGAGCGCGTAGAGTGGCTTAGCGACTACCAAGACCCGACCTATGCTCAACAATACAAAGCCCTAGTTGATAAAGTGGTCGCGACCGAAATAGACGTTACCGGCACCCACGGCCCGCTATCCAAAGCAGTAGCTCGTTACTACTCCAAATTACTCGCTTACAAAGATGAATACGAAGTGGCAAGGCTATACACCCGCCCAGAGTTTATGGCTCGCGTACGCGATCAATTCGACGGCGACTTCAAACTAAGTATTAATCTAGCACCGCCGCTGCTATCGCGCCGCGATCCAAACACGGGGCGCTATGCAAAAAAAGAGTTTGGCGCATGGATCTTAAGCGCGTTCAAATTACTAGCTCGCTTAAAAGTCTTACGCGGCACGCCACTGGATATCTTTGGCTACTCAACACACCGCCGTCAGGAACGCCAATTAATAAGTGAATACAAAACCATGCTAGAGGACCTTCTGCCAACGTTGACCAAAGACAACCACGCATTGGCAGTAAAATTAGCTTGCCTGCCAGAACGAATCAGAGGTTATGACGTGGTTAAAGAGGAACATCTACATCGGGCCGAGGTCGAGAAAATGCGTTTACTCGCAGAGTATCAAGACGGCGGAAAGCAGGTAATAGAAAAGGCGAAAGTCTCGCCATGAAGAACTTGCCTAGCCAGGTACAAGCGCTCATCAACCAGCCTCAATATGACAATATTGCAGACAATATTGTGAGCAGCAGCAATATTCGAGCACTCTGCGCCACAGTGAAAAATGCCAATCCGGCATACTGGAGCATTGATGCAGCGAATCAGATTGCAGGCGCAGAAATTGCGCCAGCTGCAATGCTATCTACGTGGACTCGCCCAGAGCGTTGGTCGCCAGACAGGCAAACAGAATTTAATTCATTGCAGCTACACTACGACCTTAAACATTTACTCGACTATCCTAGCGCTATTATTAGTAGTTTCGAATCCGTTTTTCACGCCCCCGTGAAAGTAGGCGACCGACTGCGCTCACACCAAACGCTACGGTCAATCAGTGACGAAAAAACAACCCGTCTCGGACGAGGCAGGTTCTGGCAAATTGAGGTGCAGTACCTAAATCAATTAAATGAGTTAGTCGGTGAGGAGCTTTTTAATTGCTATGGGTACTGCAAACCCACCCCCTCACGCGATTCGGAAACCAGCGCGCCATGAAAACCTTACTCTACGAAAATGTGCACATTGGCGATGACATAGCATCACTAGAAGTCAATATCAGCTGTACTGATATCGTCAGTGGGGCACTAGCGAGCCGCGACTACTCGCCACTGCATCACGACTTCCACTATGTAAGCGAGCAAGCTGGGCATCAGGATATTTTTCTGAACACACCACACCAAGCCGCATTATTTGAGCGATTTTTAAGTGACTGGTCTGGCCCGAGAGGTCGACTTGGGCGCATGGGCTTTACCATGAAGAATTCAATTTATGCGAACAGTGCATTTATTATTAACGGCCAAGTAGAAGGTAAATCAATTGATAGTACCGGGTGCGGCTGGGTCAATGTAAATCTACAAATACACGCAGGAGAAAGCATCGCGACAGAATGTGTCCTACGCTATGCATTACCCAAAACAATATACGATAACCCTTGGCGGCGCCGGGGCAAGGAGTGGCAACCATGAGCGCACCACTTGAAGGAATCCGGGTAATTGATTGCTCTCTATTAGCGCCCGGCGCAACCGCTGCGCATCTTGCTGATCTTGGTGCAGAAGTCATTAAAATTGAAGCCCCGGGAGGAGACTACGTACGGGAGTTGACGTGGCCAATTATTGAGGGCAGCTCTCTTATGCATCACGAAGTCTCCCGCGGCAAAAAGAGTCTCGTACTCGACTTGCGGCAGGAGGATGGTGTTAGAATATTTAAAGAACTAGTAGCAAAGTCAGACGTGGTAATCGAAGCCATGCGTCCGGGTGCATTAGCCCGCCGAGGCTTATCTTATGAAAACCTGAAACTCATCAAGCCTGATCTCGTTTTCTGTTGTATATCTGGTTACGGAATGACTGGGCCTTATCGCGACATGCCCGCCCACGGTATTGCATTCGACAGCTGGGCCGGGCTAGTGAAGCCAGAATACGATGACGAAGGCTTCTGCAATATTCCTGAGCACCCTTCCGTCGGCATGCATTCAGCACCAGTATATGCGGGAATGGCAATTTGCGCGGCGTTGCTGAGAAGCAAACGTACTGGTCAAGGCGCACAACTCGATATCGGCCAATCCGATGGTGCAGCCTATATTGATCGCCTGCGTTCAGAGACATGGAAAGCCTATGAGCGCCCCCAATCTGAAGTAAGTGGAAATAAGTCAGACAATCACGAACGAAGAGAGCCAGGCACCGCCGGCATGCGCCACGGCGTTAGATATCAGTACTACGAAAGTCGCGATGGTCATGTACTTTTTATGGCTTCAGAACAGGAATTTTGGCGAAATTTCTGCGACGGCGT
Source organism: Zhongshania aquimaris (assembly GCF_019312595.1). Lineage (GTDB taxonomy): Bacteria > Pseudomonadota > Gammaproteobacteria > Pseudomonadales > Spongiibacteraceae > Spongiibacter > Spongiibacter aquimaris. Next base: position 865,474 of record NZ_JAHWDQ010000001.1, read on the forward strand.
AGGTCATTCTGAGCTATTCGAAAAATGGCCCGGCAAGCAATACGGAGATCACGCCGTAGGCAATAGAGAACTTCAATTATTACTACGAAACATATTCAAAACACGAAGCACACAAGAGTGGATGCAATTCGCCAGCGAATACAACACCGCTATTGCACCAGTCAACACGCCAAAAAGTTTATTGGCGGACCCTCATTTCCAAACTCGCTTTCCGCTACTAAACGCCAAAGAACATATTGCTGACATGCTGCCCTTCCCCGTTCACTTTTGTGACGAAGACCTACCAATTCCATCCAAAGCGCCGACGGCTGGAGAGCATAGTGGCGAAGTTCTAAAATCAATATTGAATTATTCAGAAGAAAAAATTTCGGCGTTGACAGAGTCAAAGATAATTACTTAGGCTGAATTAAAAATAAGGACAATTTACGCTGAGCATTTAAAAAAAAGGAGCCCAATCTGAGCTCCTTTTTTGATATTACCAGAATCACCACAGATTAAATCTTTCAGTGAATTGGCAATTTTCTTAAGCGTGTTTTAAGCAAGATCAAAGCGATCTGCATTCATGACCTTCGTCCACGCCGCCACAAAGTCTTTTACAAACCGAGCCTGGGCATCTGAACTACCGTAGACTTCTGCCACTGCACGCAGCTGTGAGTTAGACCCGAACACGAGGTCTGCTCTGCTTGCCGTCCATTTAAGGTCTCCGGTTTTGCGGTCTCGGCCTTCAAACTCCTCCTCGGTTTTCGAAGTCGCTTTCCACTCGATGCTCATGTCTAGCAGGTTCACAAAGAAGTCATTGCTAAGCGCGCCGACTTTGTTGGTAAACACGCCGTGCTGGGTGCCGCCAACGTTGGTGCCCAAAACCCGCATACCGCCGACAAGCACGGTCATTTCTGGCGCGGTTAAGGTCATCAATTGTGCGCGATCTACTAACAATGCCTCTGCAGGAACTGAGTAGCGACCCTTAACGTAATTGCGGAAGCCATCGGCAATCGGCTCCAAAGCGGCAAAAGAATCCACGTCAGTTTGTTCCTGAGTGGCATCCATACGTCCCGCAGTGAACGGCACGCTTACTGTCTGCCCCGCATTTTTAGCCGCTTGTTCGATGCCGACCCCACCGGCCAACACAATTAAATCGGCCAGCGAGACTTTTTTGCCGCCGCTATTAAAGTCGCTTTGAATACCTTCAAGCACTTTGAGAACCTTAGCTAACTGCGCAGGTTGATTGACCTCCCAGTCCTTTTGCGGTGCCAAGCGAATGCGAGCGCCGTTTGCGCCACCGCGCATATCTGAACCACGGTAGGTGGCCGCAGACGCCCACGCGGTCGAGACTAACTCGCCAACCGACAAACCGGCAGCGGCAATCTTTGTCTTCAATCCGGCTATATCACTGTCATCCACCAAGACGTGATCTAGCGCTGGAATCGGGTCTTGCCAGATCAACTCTTCGGTTGGGACTTCGGGCCCAAGGAAGCGCGCGCGCGGCCCCATATCGCGGTGAGTTAATTTAAACCACGCTCTGGCGAAGGCATCGGCAAACTGATCGGGGTTCTCGTAAAAACGCCGTGAGATCTTCTCGTAAGCTGGGTCAACGCGAAGCGACAAGTCGGTGGTCAGCATCATCGGCACTTTGCGCTTAGTCGCGTCAAAGGCGTCTGGAATCACACCTTCGCCCGCGCCATTTTTGGGTTGCCACTGATGCGCACCCGCTGGACTTTTGGTCAGTTCCCATTCGTAGCCAAACAGGTTCTCAAAGAAGTTATTGCTCCACTGGGTTGGCGTACTCGTCCACGTCACCTCCAAGCCGCTGGTGATGGCATCGGCGCCCTTACCGCTGGCGTGGCTGCTTTTCCAGCCAAAACCCTGCTGTTCAATACTTCCCGCCTCTGGCTCTGCGCCAACAAGGGCGGCATCACCGGCACCGTGGGTTTTACCAAAGGTGTGACCGCCCGCGATTAAGGCCACCGTTTCTTCGTCGTCCATTGCCATGCGCGCAAAGGTTTCGCGAATATCTTTCGCCGCCGCCAGTGGATCAGGCTGACCATTCGGGCCTTCTGGATTGACATAAATCAAGCCCATCTGCACCGCAGCCAGCGGGTTTTCAAGATCGCGCTCGCCAGAGTAACGCTTGTCGTCTAACCACTCCCCTTCCACACCCCAGTAAATGTCTAACTCTGGTTCCCAAATATCTTCGCGGCCACCGGCAAAGCCAAAGGTTTTAAAACCCATGGTTTCCAGCGCGACGTTGCCGGTCAGAATCATCAGATCTGCCCACGATATTTTCTTGCCGTATTTTTGCTTTACCGGCCACAGCAATCTGCGTGCTTTATCGAGATTGCCGTTGTCTGGCCAGCTATTTAAGGGCGCAAAGCGCTGACTGCCGCTGCCCGCGCCACCGCGACCATCGGCAATACGGTAAGTACCTGCGCTGTGCCAGGCCATGCGAACAAACAGGGGGCCGTAATGACCAAAATCTGCGGGCCACCAATCTTGGGAATCGGTCATCAGTGCGGCGATATCCGCCTTCAAACCATCGTAATCGAGGCTTTTGAATTCTTCGGCATAGTTAAAATCATCACCCATGGGGTTAGATTTAGCGGACTGCTGGTGCAAAATCTCTAACGGTAACTGATTCGGCCACCAATCCTTGTTGCTTGTGCCAGCACCTGCGGTATGGTTCACCGGACATTTGTTATTCGACATAGCGCTCTCCCTTGAGATGAATAATTTTTCTATCAGGCATAGTTATAGCCCCATGCTAGCAAGCTATCCAACTGTACTTTTCAATCATTACGATAGCTTTTAACTCTTGGACTTAGATTGAGGCCGCCATACGCTAGGAATGTTCCTTTATCATGAGCTTGGGCCTGTTACTATCTGTGCAGAAGCAGACCAGCAAGGAATCACATCATGCCCGACGACAAGACAAAGAAAATCAAAGACACCGCAGCTGCGCTATTCAGCGGCTACGCAGACGAAAAGCCCTATGAGTTATGGCTGAGCTTCGACAAGAATCTGGCCAAGGAGATGTCCCGCTTTGTGGTGGGGGATATGTATGCGCGGGATGTATTAGCCAAAACCACCCGCCAATTAGTAGCTATTGCCGCGCTAAGCGCGACGGGCAAACAAGATGAGCTGAAACTCCATATTCACGCCGCCCTCAATATTGGCTGCACGCCTCAGGAAATTAGTGAGTCTATTTTCCAGATTGGCGTCTATGCGGGCTTTCCGGCCATGAATAATGCGCTGCTTACCCTGCGCGGCGTACTGGAGGAAAACGGCCTTTGGCCGCTTGAGCAAAAAGAGGATTAGAGATTGCTCTCATCTTGGCAGCCATCCATAGATGGCCGCCAAGATGGGTACTAGCAGGGATTTATTTTGCCGCGAGATATTTCCGCCAGGCAGCGAAATGACTAATGTCTTCAGCACCGGCTAAGCCCGATGCCTCGCAGATAAAGCCACTTACCTGACTGCCGTCTTGCAGGGTGACTTTACCGATACCCAAGGGCGCCGGAATTCCCGCAACAAAGCTGCCAAACTCTGCGGTAGGCACCGCCCACACTTCAACCTCTATGGCACGGCCTTCCCCCACAGACGCAACAACCATACCCGGTCTAAACGGCGGGCCACCGGCTAGGGCGTAAAGTTTGTAGTCAGGCGACGACATGGTTTTAGACAGCAAATAGGCACCGCGCTCTGTCAACTGCCAGTTTAGCGGCTGCCCTTCTAAATGAGCGCCGCACACCGCAACGGAAATAGTTTGTTGATCTTTAACAGGCACTGAAGCCAAGGGCTGGTAGTCGCCCTGCCCCTTTCCTAGCGGCAACTGGAAGAGCTGCTGCAAACGGTTGGCCACCGACAGCAAACGCCTATCGGTGAAGGCTTCACCCACTAGGGTTAAGCCAAAGGGAAAGCCGCTTGCAGTAAAGCCTGTTGGCACCGCGACTCCGGCCAAATCAAAAAGGTTCATATAGTTGGTGTAGTAGCCCAAATTACTGTTCAGGGTGATGGGGTCTGCATTCACCTCGTCGATACGATAGGGCCGACCAGCGGTGGGGGTAAGCAAACAATCGACGCTTTCTAGCACGGCAGTTGCCGCTTTGCGCAATGTCTTTAAACGATACTGGGCGCGAAAAGCATCGACCGCAGAGCCTTTGTCACCCGCGCTGATAATAGTTCGGGTAACATCCAGCAAGGCCTCCGGACGCTTCTGAATAAGCGGCGAAGTCGCTATATAACGCTCGGCCACCCAAGGGCCTTCATATAGCAAACGTGCCGCTTCTATAAACGGTGAGAAATCAACTTCGACCAATTCCACACCGCTCGCGGCGATCGCTGCCAAAGACGCTTGATAGCTTTGTGCGTATTCTTCATGCCCAAAAAAGGCGAGCTGCTCGGCGGGCAATACACCCATCCGCACGCTACCCTGCCACAGCCCATAATGTCTTGCGTGATTGGCAAAGGGGTTGTTGCGACTATAGGCATCAGTGGCATCCTCGCCCTCGGCGATCGCTAAAATCGCATTGGCATCGTCGCACTGCAGGGCGAAAATGGTGATGCAGTCTAAAGACCGACAAGCGGGTAACATGCCGCTGGCAGAGAGCAAACCGATACTGGGTTTTACCCCCACCAAATTATTAAAGCAGGCCGGTACCCGTCCAGACCCTGCGGTATCGGTTCCCAATGAGAATGTTGCCATGCCCAGCGCCACCGACACCGCCGACCCCGCGCTTGAGCCGCCGCTAATCATGCTCGGGTCATAACTATTTTTGCATGCGCCCCAGGGTGAGCGCGTGCCCACCAAGCCTGTCGCAAATTGATCGAGGTTGGTTTTGCCAACCGGAATTGCCCCCGCCTCAATCAAGTGTTTCACCACAAATGCAGAGCGTTCCGGTGTGTAAGTGAATTCCTCGCAGGCAGCTGTTGTCGGCACTCCCGCCAAATCAATATTATCTTTTATGGCGAAGGGAATACCGTATAAGGGTAAGGCAGATGGCGAACTAGCTTCCAAGCGTTTTAAGTATGGCTCTAGCTCCGTCGCCGTAAGCTGATGAATCCAAATATTATGGTCACGATATTGTTCACAGCGCTCGCCAATCATCGCCATTACATCTCGCGGTGTGACAGTGCCAGCAGTATAGGCCGCTCGTAATTCAGTCAGTGAAAGGTTCATGACAACTCCTCCAAAATAAGCACAGACTGGCCGGCACTCACCCGCGCACCCTCGCGTAATAATTGTTTTTTAACCCGTCCCGCCTGTGGCGCAAACACAGCTATTTCCATCTTCATCGATTCCAGCAGCAGCAATGGCTGTCCCATTTCAACCACGTCGCCCTCTTTGACTAGCAGTTGCCACACGCTGCCAGCGACGGAACTATCTACGGGAATTTCGCCCTCTTGCAAACTGACCACATCGGCGGCGTCATCAATTTCAGGCGCCTCGTAATGGAATTGGCCATCGGCATGCCAGCGTGCTAATTCTTCCGCAAAAGCCTGCTCGCGCTGCTCGGTATGTACAGTAATTTCAGATGAGTTATCAGCCAGCATTTGCTGATAATCCGCCAAGGAAAATTCGCCCTCTTCAATGCGCAGCGAATATTTACCCAAGGGGAAGTCATCACGAATTTGTAGCAACTCTTCCTGACTCACTTCGTAGAAACGAATTTGGTCGAAGAAGCGCAGTAAATACGGTTCGGTAAATTCCGTCGTGCGCCGATACCGATTCCACATTTGCAGAGTTCTACCAATAAATTGATAGCCACCCGGCCCTTCCATGCCATACACACAAAGATAGGAACCGCCGATACCCACCGAGTTTTCCGACGTCCAGGTTCGTGCCGGATTGTATTTTGTGGTCACCAAACGATGGCGCGGATCAACTGGCGTAGCCACCGGCGCGCCCAAATACACATCACCTAAACCCATCACCAAATACGCGGCATCGAAAACAATGCCTTTCACTGCATCAATACTGGCTAAGCCATTTATACGGCGAATAAATTCAAGGTTGCTTGGACACCATGGCGCATTTTCGCGCACTGATTGCTGATATTTCGCAATGGCTTGGCGACAGGCTTCGTCGTCCCAACTCAGCGGCAGGTAAACGGTTCTCGACGGCACATTTAGTTGTTCAAGTTGGCTTGCGAGATGCCGTTCAGCCGCGCTCAGCACCGCCAGTAATTCCGCCAAGGAGATACGCTGGGAATCGTAATGCAACTGTAGTGAACGAATACCGGGGGTTAATTCCCGCACACCGTCCACCGGATTCTTCTGCAAATACTGCATTAGAGCGTGGACGCGGAAACGCAGGCGTATATCTAATTCTAGGGGGCCGTATTCAACCAATAGGAAATGATCGCCAGCAACCCGATACACAACCTCGTCGCCGACTTCGTCAGCACTCAAGCGCTGAACGATGGGTGAGGGTAATTCCTTGAGTGATGTCACGGCGGGCATATCACCTGCCAAGGTGTTGATACTAGCTTGCTGTGCTGCCTCGGCCGCAACCGCATCGTCAATCGTCACCGCCACAAAACGCAATTTATCACCGGCGCGCAGCTGGCCAAGCTTCCATAGGTCGGCGCTTATCACCGTTGCGGGGCACACAAAGCCACCCAATGACGGGCCATCCGGGCCGAGAATAACCGGCATATCGCCAGTGAAATCCACCGTGCCAAAAGCGTAGGCATTGTCGTGAATATTAGACGGGTGCATACCCGCTTCGCCGCCGCTGTCCCGCGCCCATGTTGGCTTAGGGCCGATTAAGCGCACACCGGTGCGGCTGGAGTTGTAGTGCACTTCCCAGCTCGCAGAAAAAAACGCCTCAATATCTGCGTTAGTAAAAAAGTCCGGCGCGCCATGCGGCCCGTAGATTACCCGCAGAGTCCAGTCATTGCTTATCTGTGGCTTGAGTTGTTCGGGCAAGCTGTGAATCTGTGCGGGCGTGTCGCTCAATTCTAAAACGTCACCCACCCGCAAGGCACGGCCACTGTGACCACCAAATTGCCCCAGGGTAAAGGTAGAGCGTGATCCCAGATACTCCGGGCATTGAATACCGCCGGCGATAGCCAAGTACGCCCTGGCACCGGCGCTAATGCGACCAAGGGTTAGGGTCTGACCAGCCTCAATGCGCACGACCTGCCAGCTTGCTATCGCCAGTCCCTGCGAGCCGGCCGAACCACCAAACACCGTAGCGGGTATGTCTGCACCACCCACGACAATATCGGTGGCAATACTAAATTGCAGACTCGGGCCTTGCAGGGTTATCTCTAAACCTGCGGCGCGCTCGTCATTGCCTAACAAGCGATTTGCCAAGCGGAAAGAGTAACTGTCGAAGGGGCCAGACGGCGGCACGCCAACATCCCAGTAACCACTGCGGCCGGGGAAATCCTGCACGGTAGTTTGAGTACCCGCTTGCAACACCGTGATCCGCTTTGGCTGCCACTGAAAATCATTTAAATAGCGCGTGGTGACCAAACCTTCTTTTAGCAAGGGATCATCGAGCAAAGTTCGCAGATACTCCCTATTGCTGACAATGCCATACAGCTCAGTATTATCTAGCGCCGCCGCCACGCCCTGCAGCGCCAAACGCCGCTCGGGGGCATGAAAAATAATCTTAGCCAACATCGGATCAAAGTACGGCGACACCTCAATGCCGCTATCCAACCAGTGATCTATGCGCAAGCCATCAGCCTCAGGAAATTTAACCTTGCTGAGCAAGCCCGCGCAGGGCTGAAATTGCTGATAGGGATCTTCGGCGTAAACCCGCACTTGTACGGCGTGACCTTTAGGAACCAGTTTTTTGCGCAAATCGGCAAGGTCGGGTAAATCACCACTGGCCAGCATTAACATCCACGCCACCAGATCGATACCCCAAACCGCTTCCGTCACGCCGTGCTCTACTTGCAGGCGTGTGTTTACTTCTAAGAAATAAAATTCGCGACTGTCTTGATCGTAAATAAATTCCACCGTGCCAGCATTGCGGTATTTAACCGCCGACAGCAAATCTTCGGCTTGGGTATACAGCAAATGCCGCACTGAATCAGGCAGATTCGGTGCCGGACATTCCTCCACCACTTTTTGGTTTCGGCGCTGCGCCGAGCAGTCTCGCTCGCCAATGGCAACGACCTGACCGTAGCCATCACCAAACACCTGCACTTCGATATGGCGAGCGCGGGCAATAAATTTTTCTAAAAATACACCGTCGTTTGAAAAATTATTGCCGCCTAATTTTTTAACTTTTTCAAAACCACTGCGCAAATCTGCCTCGCTGTGGCAGACCTGCATACCGATGCCACCACCGCCGGCGGTGCTCTTTAACATTACCGGGTAGCCAATAACCGAGGCTTGGCTAACCGCGCTATCTAAATCATTTAACAAACCCGTGCCGGGTGGCAGCGGCACGCCGACCGATTCGGCGATTTCACGCGCGCGATGCTTTAAACCAAAGTCGAGCATATGCTGGGCGGTCGGCCCAATAAACGTGATGCCAGCTGTCTCACAGTCGCCAACAAAATTCGCGTTTTCACTAAGAAAACCGTAACCGGGGTGAATTGCCTCTGCGCCACACTCCTTCGCGATGGCCAGGATTTTATCGGCATTCAGGTAGGTGTCGGCCGCTGCGCCGTCGCCCAAGCTATAGGCTTCGTCGGCATTGCGAACATGGAGACTGCGCGCGTCGGCTTCGGCATAAACCGCGACGGCCGTGATATTGAAGCTTTTGAGTGTGCGAATAATACGGGTGGCGATGGCGCCACGGTTCGCGATTAATACTTTCTGGAACATAGCAATCCGGTAACGGGCCGTCCCGTTATGTCATACGACAGTGGCCGTCCACTGAAGATGATTTACAAAAGTCAGACGTCGGAAGTCAGATGTCTGAGGGTTCCCTTACGCATCCCACACCAGGTATTCAATGGGTGTTGGATTGTAGGCATTACAGGGATTGTTTAACTGCGGGCAGTTGGAAATTAATACGTATACATCGACCAAGGCCTTTAACTCCACGTATTTACCTGCACCGGAAATACCGTCTGCAAAACTCAAACCTCCGTCTTCGGTCACCGGCACATTCATAAAGAAATTAATATTGTGGCTTATGTCGCGCTTGCTCAAACCGTATTCAGGTTTCTCTGCGATCGCTAACATCCAACTATCTCGACACGCGTGCATACAGCGCTTTTCCAGATCGTAACGCACGCTATTACTCTCCGTGGCACAGGCGCCGCCGAGGGTGTCATGACGACCGCAGGTGTCGGCCACAATCTCGAGCATGGCGCGATTTTCATTACTGCGCAGCAGCGAGCCCGCCGTCAAATACACATTGTGTTGTTCGCGAATGGTATCGGTGGCGCTGTATCGCTCAGCGGGATTGTCCGCACAAAAAAATAGGGTATCGGCAGCCTGATTGCCCTCTAAATCGAGAAGACGGAATGTTTGGCCGGCATCAACTTTACCTAAATAGTAATCCCCCGCCCAAACCACTTCGCGAAACACCGCGTCGTCTACTAACAAACTACTTTCTCTAATCATGTTACGGCCCTCCCCTCAGCTGCCTAAATAGTACAGTGCGTTGTTTTTAAAACCGCGACGGTTTTCATCACAGTGATTCAAGCACACATCGTCTTCTGTCATCGGCGCAGCGAGACCCAACTCAATACCAATACGGTGGCGAGGATACTGCGCATCATGTCGAAGTGGATGCGGACAGGCGTGAACGACAACCAGAGTATCCATTTCAAAACGCAGGGTGACACTGCTGCCCGCTTCACTTGGATTCGAAGCCAGGGACATATCGCCTTCGGCGTCGGTAATCACCGTGCTAAACCAGTTGATATTGGCCGCCATATCCGCAGCACCTAAACCGTATTTAGCCAGCTCTGTTAGGAATGCATCGTAACCATTTTGATGCCACTCGTTGCGATCATTTTGATAATCCCGCGCACCCCAGCGATCAGCCACATGGCTGGCGTGGGTATTACCGCAGACGGTGTCGTGCCAACCGTGATCGTCCGCAATCACCGAGGCAAAAATCCGCCCCATATCTGAGTACAGGCAATGGCCTTTGGTCAGCTTAAAGGTGTGCTGGCATTTCAAGGTGTCTGGCGCGTTATAGCGCTCCAATAAATTTCGTGGATTGTAAAACAACATACCGGCATTGCCGCCGCCATCGATATCGCGCAGGGTAAGCTGTGTACCGCGCCGCGCCTCAAATGACCAATGCCCTCCGGCGGGCAACTCGGTTTGATAATTTTGCATTTTAAACGTGCTCCACCTGACTTTTTACAGCCAGGCTCTGGTCAATTTCATCGAGTAATTCCTGCTCACAAGCGCCCACTGGCAGGTCATAGGTTATCCCCGCTCCGTAGGCGTTGGGTGCCTGCGCATCCACTCGACGCTTATCAAATACCCACAGCCGTGTGCCCAAATGAAAACCCTCTTTTAAGTCGTGGGTCACCATAAAGACGGTGAGCTTATGCTTGCGCCATAGATCCAATACCAGCTCATGCATGTCGGCACGAATACCCGGATCTAGCGCACCAAAGGGTTCGTCTAATAGTAAAATTCGAGGCTTTAAAATTAAGGCCTGCGCGATGGCCAAGCGCTGTCGCATACCGCCCGACAACTCATCGGGGAAGCTATGTTGCATATGACTTAGACCGACAATGTTTAGTAATTCAGCGGCCTCCTGACGAGCAGCCCTTTTTGCCCCGCCCCATAAAAAACCTAAGCGTGTTTTTTCAAAAACACGGGCGATTACTACATTTTCTAAAACGCTTAAGTGGGGAAAGACCGAATACTGCTGAAAAACCACACCGCGATTTGCATCCGGCTCCGACGGTATCGGCTTGCCATCTAATAAAATACTGCCCTGCGACGGCGTTTCTGTACCCAGCAGCATTTTCAAAAAAGTGCTTTTCCCGCAGCCGGACGCGCCGACCAAGGTAATAAACTCACCTTCTTTTACCGTGGCAGAAATGTTTTCCAAAATGACATTGTCGCCATAGCGCTTCCAAATATTTTTAATCTCGATCATGACTTGCCCTCCTGCTGCGCATGCCAGGGAAAGGCAAAACGGCTCAGTTGGGCGAGTAAATAATCAATCGTGAATGCCAAGACAGTGACCCACGCGACGTAGGGCAAAATGACATCCATAGACAAGTAACGGCGAACTAGAAACACGCGATAGCCCAGACCGTCGGTTGAGGCAATTGCTTCGGCTGCGATTAAGAACAACCACGCAGAACCAAGTGACAAGCGCACTGCATCGATCAGCCTAGGCATCAATTGCGGAATCAAAACCCGCAAGATAATTTGTCCGCTATTGGCACCCAGGGTTTGGGCTTTAACCAATTGTTCTCGGGGAATTTCCAAGGTTCGCTTTTGGATATCTCTGGCAATAAAAGGTGTAACACCAATGGCAATCAGTGCCACCTTTGACACTTCACCCAAACCAAACACAATAAACAAAACCGGTAAAAGGGCCATCGGCGGTACCAGCGACACCACGGTAAGCAAGGGCGCGAAGCTGGCATTTAAAACCGGCAATGCGCCCGTCATTAATCCAAAGAACATACCCAGCGATGCTGCTATTAGCATGCCCAGACCCAAGCGACGGAGGCTACTCACGGTATCCTGCCAAAACAGGTAATCGCCGCTGCGCTTACTGGGTTCAAATGCGAGACGCTGAATAGCGTCGCCCATTTGCGAGAAACTAGGGAGCAACTTATCGGCAGCGTTTTCTGCCAGCCGCGCATCTGACGCTGAAATATACAGCAGAATAATTGCCGCGAAGGGCAGCAGAGCTAAGCCGATTCGCCATATTCTCGAGGGTGTAAAATTGATAAGTCGCTTCATAGGTTTCTTGCCTTGTTGACTGTAATTCTTGTGTAAGCTGCTTTGCTCATTTGTGCGGCGATTTTGCGTCGCTCATCGCCGCACAAATGGCGCTCTACAGCCTTACAACTTACCGTCTGCGGCCATTTGCATAAAGCTCGGGTCAAAGCGGAATTTAATATTTTCACTATTGCCGTATACACCGGCAGGTGTCTCGATACCGATAAATCCCGCGTCCGGCGCGCCGTCACCCAAAAGGCCGTGGGCGAAGGAGAACTCAGCAACATTTTTCATGGTGGTTTTTAGCGCTGCGCTGTTAGTAAATTCAACAGCACTGGCTGGGGTATAAAACATTTTTGTGCTCGCTAGTTGCGATTCATAACCAGCTAAATCGGTGCCAGATGCCGTACCCATTGCGGTCCGCGCAGCAATACCAGCTTTACCCGCGTCACTCATGGTCGCCATAATTTCGTACCACGCGCCGGTTAAGGCCTTACCTAGGTTTGGATTGGCTTTTAGCACATCGGTGTTAATCACCAGCAAGTCGATGATTTCGCCTGGAATTTGCGAGGAATCGAATACTTTGTTCGAACCCGGCATACTCATGATTTCGCTTAGCAGCGGATTCCAAGTTGCTACCGATGTCACGCCGGCAGTTGGGAAGACAGCGACCATATCGGCGTCAGATGTGTTTACCACAGTGACGTCAGACTCGCTCATACCCACGCTTTCTAAGCCGCGCGCCAGCAAGTAATGAGAAACACTGAGTTCGACCAAATTAACTTTCTGGCCTTTGATGTCTTTTAGGTCTTTATAACCTTTCAACACCACGCCGTCGTTGCCGTTAGAGAAGTCACCCACGATCAGCGCAGTACTATCCACGCCGCCCGCAGCGGGAATGGTTAGCGCGTCCATATTGGTCATGGCACAGGCCGCAAACTCGCCTGTGGTGTACTGGTTAATGGATTCGATGTAATCATTGATCTGCACAACCTCAATATCGAGATCGTATTTTTTAGCCCATTTATCCACGATCTTTTGCTCGGCGCCGTAGCCCCAAGGCATCCAACCCACGTAGATAGACCAGCAGATTTTAAAGCTGTCAGTAGCAGCAGAAGAGAATGACGAGAACGTCAGGGTAAGTAGTAAAGCGGCAATTCGCTTCATAGGTAAACCTCCAGCGGTTTTACACAGATTCATAGAGCACTCCTGGCGAATATCGCCGATCGTCTCCCGGGCTTTTGTCCCGCCGTGTAACCTTGTGATTTAGCATAGCTGCTAGCATCGCCGAAGGTCGAAAGCTCTCGGACCAGTCATCTCAAATTATCTGAGATCGGAACCCTAGCTTTCCATTTCTAAATTGTAGGTCGTCCAATGTCACCAAGAGTGCGGACATTAGCACTAATACAGGTTTCGTGCCAAGCCCCGCATATCCAGCTATACCGGCGATCGAGAATGAAGCAAAGCAATCTCCTTATTCGCGGCCCTCAATAACGCACCAAAATAAATCAGACCACGCACCAAAGTAAATCACAACTTGAGCTTGAGGAAGCATTGCTAAAATAGACTTACAAAAAAATGCCGGGCACTGAAGGCCCGGCAAAGGGTTGCGTTACCTTAAAAATTGTATCTAAAGTTAACTCCTATCTCTCGTTCAGCGTTCATACTGATCTGACGATAGGTGGATGAGCGTGTTTCCCCTTCAGCCGTTTGAAATGTAGGGGGCTGAAGTACTTGGACACCAATATTGGCCGCCTCTATTTCACGTGAAAGCACAACTTCTTTGTCGAATACGTTTTTAGCGTACAACATAACTGACCACTTACCCTCTGGATCTCTGACACCGGTATATAGATTCAGAATATCGTATCTACCTACATCATCTATATCGTTGCTGGGATCATTTTTCGACGCACCGTACATGGTCAGCAGACCTCGAACAAATACTTCTTTTCCAGCTACATCATAGCTATATGATGTAGTTAACGTTGTCGTCCAATCTGGGGCAAAATTAGAGGAGTAACTAACATTACAAGACCCTACGTTTTGATTACCCGTTGCCGTATCAATATCGGCAACCGTCGGGGCGGTAGCGCCAGAATCAGGGCGTCCGTCAACAGGAGCATAGTCATTACAAGGAATTAGACCGTTGTCGATTTCCCCTTTTGCGTAACTCATCAAGGCGCCAACATTCCAGTTAGGAGTCACTTGATAACGAGATTCCACCTCCAAGCCGTAGACATTGACTGGCACCGCGGCAACAAAATTGAATTGCTCTACTGAACGCACACCATTTGAATCGGTAGACACATAGTTAACTCCACTACCGCCTGAGCGATAGGGATAGTTATCAAACGTTTGATAAAACGCAGCCACATTCAGCTGCAAACGATCATCCATTGACGAAGACTTAACACCAATCTCAATCGATTCTGACTCTTCAGGGTCTAGCGTAATAAAACTGTTCTCTAGGTCACTACGCGCAAAGCTAAAGTTTCCAACCGCGCTAACACCTGGGCGCCAGGAGTTACCCACAGTGACATAACTCATGACGTCTTCGGTCACATAGTACTTCGCCGAAATTAAGTATATAAACTCATTCCAGTCTTCATCACGCGTCGCAATTATACGCCCAGACACCTTTGTGGAATCCTCATCGTGATAGCTGATGTACCGCCATCCTGCAGATAGCTCGGTGGCATCATTAAACTTCCAGGTGAAATTGGCGAACAGCGATTTTTCTACCGATTCCCTTCTACGCTCTACCGGCGTTCCGTTCACCACAGCCAAGCCGCCACCTGCAAATGCGGGAAGAAATACAGAAGTTTGCTGGATCAAATCTGTATCGGGATTATTTTTCTGGTACAAGATACCGGCAACATAATCAAACGCATCATTGATTAATTCAGCTGAAGAGACTCTCAATTCGTGGGTAAAACCTGAGGTATCGGTCTCTAGTTCTTGACCTACATTAGACAAGCGAGGATCTGATCCCGGACCGAAAAACACATCACCAGTATCACCTACGTCTTTTCGATCGATGTTCATATTGGTTAACGCGCCAACATAATTCCAGCGAAGTCCCGCATTTTCCCACTCTACCTCTAATCCAGCACGCTCAATATCCTGCTCTGATTTTTGACCAATATCACTCACCGCTTTTCTATCGCTGGCGCTAAAATCGCCCTGCGCTGGTGCCGCTATCGTAGCATCTTCATAATTTGCAGATTCAACTTGGGTAAAACTTAATCGGTCCGGGGTAATCCGCTGATACATCAGATTCATTTCTAAGGTATCGACAGGAGAATAGCGAAGAGAGAAACGATAGCCCTTACCTTCGTATTCAGACGACTTATTACTGTTGATACTATCGACGCGGTTATCGTCATTCTGTTCATAGAAGCCAGCAATCCGAAGTGCGAGTACATCTTCAATTATTGGCTGATTCACCGCAAAACGTCCGTTGCGACCTCCGATATTATTTACTGTACTATCAATGTAGCCACCAAACGCCTGCATATCAGGCCGTTCAGTTTGTATAGTGATTGCACCCGACGGAGATGCGCGCCCACGAAGCGTGCCCTGAGGTCCACGCAGAACTTCAATCTGACCAATATCAAAGGTAGCTTGCATAGCTGCTAACGAGTTTATTGGTGCGTCATTCAAGTAAAACTCAACGGTGGGATCAAAGCCACTGGCGAAGGTATCAAACCGCACCCCACGCACAGACGCATTCGGAGCAATAGAATCTTCCTGTAACGTCAAGCCAGCAACTATCGAAGATAGATCTTCAAGCTTTCTTACGTTTAACTGTTGCAACGTTTCTGATGACACCGCATTCACTGACAATGGGACATCTTGAGCAGTTTCAGACTTTCTTCTTGCGGTGACATACACTTCTTCGATTTCTACATTCTTAACAGATTTCACACCGGTATTTTCTTGCGAGAATACTGAATTTCCGCCTAAGATTAAAAGTGGTGTTAATGCAATAAATGTTAATTTGTCAATCTGGCCTTTTTGCATGGGCTGCAAAAATAAACTCTTCAGCTTTCGCATCTCTTCTACTCCGTGCGACACAATGTCGTCAATTATTATTTAGCTGCTCGCTACATACGGATGTACTCCGTCACTTGGTGACATCAATTTTGGCTCAATCAGAAAACTCCAACCGATTCAAAACATCCGCTTACAACAGCTGCCCAACTACTACGGCAGCTCACAGTAAAGAGTAGAAAACTGAATCGAACCTGAAATGGGTTAAAATTCTGTAATACTTCAGTTAAAAATAAGCGCAAACCTAATTAAAGCAGCGGAATGTGCACATAGCGATTACGAGAGTTTTAGCAATCGATATCTAATTTGCACTGCGGCAAAAGCGATTGGCGAGGCCAGGGAAAAAGACGACGGTACACGTTGTAACATGGCGGCACTAATCACGATTGCTTTTCAGCCTATAGGCCAGTTGACCATAACTCTAAATCCACCTCGCTCACTAACCGCCCCCAGCTGAACGGAGGCATCGTGAAGCTCTGCAATACGCTGCACAATCGACAGACCTAAGCCAACACCATTAGCGCGCTGACCAGCGGGACGAAAGAAGCGCTCGCTCAATCGTTGATACACATCGGAAGGCAGCGGCGAACATGCATTTTCGATCACCAATTCAACATCGCTTTCAGATTGCTTTATGGCGATTCCCACCACACTTCCTGCATCTGCGTACTTAAAGGCATTGGCTATTAAATTACGCAATAACACCCGCATCCACTCCGCATTGCCCGTCAAGCTAATCGCTGGCGCAAAATCCATATCCAGCTCTAAGTCACGGTCGTGGGCGATGCCTCCCATATCAGCAATCACATCGAGCAGGAGTTCACTTACATCGAAGTGATTGCGTTTAAATTCTTGGTCGGGATCAAGGCGCGCCAAGGTCAATAATTGCTGCACTGTATCTGCCGAGCGACGCACACGGGTTTCTATGCCATGCAACATACTGCGCGTGGCAGTATCGGTCTCAAGTCGAAGGCAGCGCTGCACCTCGGCCTTAATTGCGGACAATGGTGTTTGCAGTTCGTGAGCGGCGTTAGCGGTAAACCGGCTTTCGCTGGCGAGCGCTCTTTCCAAACGCTCTAATAAGCCGTTTAACGCGTTTACGACCGGACGGAGTTCTCTCGGAATATCGTCGATATTGAGTGGTGTCATTGCATGCGGGTTACGCGCGGCGATATCTTCCGCCAAAACTTGTAGTGGCGCCAAACCGCGCTCTACACCGACAATTAAAAATCCCGCCGTTAATGGCATTGCAATTAAAAGCGGTAGCACTATTTGCCAGAAAGTAGCCGCGCCATTCCTTCTTGCATGTTCTAAATCCACCCCCACAGCCAGCCAGACATTAAACGCTGGAAGATGACGGTAAATGATACGCCACTCCGAACTGTCATCATCGCGGGCCACTATTTTAGTTATTAAACCCGTGCTTTCCGGTTTGGGTAATCGTTGAGAGTTTTCACTCAGCTGAATATTACTTTCGCCAAACCACAGGTTTATTACCTGCTCCTGCCCCTCATTGAATCCTGTCATCCTCGCAAAGGGATTGCTCTCAGAATGAGTCGCTCTGTTTTGAAAATAATGTCGTACTTGTGGGTCACCTAGCACCGCCTCTATCGTGTGCTGCCCCATATCCGCGTAGCGTATTAGGCGCTCATCAATTTGTTTGAGCACCACGCTACGAGAGTGCAACACCGTGAGCACAACAGCAAATAGCCAGATCAATAGAATCAAACTGAGCAATATAGTGAGTAGGCGACGACGCAGTGAAATAGCCATCAGCGAAACCGATATCCAACACCGCGCATTGTTTCTATTCGCTCGCGACCAAAACGTTTTCGCAACCGAGATATATACACTTCTATGGTATTAGATTCGACTTCCTCGCCCCAATTATTGCTGCACTCAAGTAAGCGCGCCTTCGTCATAAAACGACCGCGATTACGCAACAACAATTCCAGCACTGCAAATTCTTTGGCGGTTAAATCGTCAACTTTCTGCCCCAAATACATCACTGAATGGCTCGCGGGATCAACCTCAATTCCCTCTGCCTTTAAGGTAGGTACTTTACTTCCACCGCGTCGCAAGAGTGATCTCACTCTGGCAAACAACTCATCCATTTCAAAAGGCTTAGTCAGGTAATCGTCGGCGCCGGCATCCAAGCCCTTTACTTTATCGTCAATGGCATCGCAAGCAGTTAACAACAAAACAGGCGTTTGTAGTTCTTCCGCACGCAGAGAAACAAGCACGTCTATACCGGATTTACCCGGCAGTCGCACATCCAAAATAAGTAAATCGTGGCTACCGGTTTTCAAGGTCGATAACACAAGACTGCCATCAGTAAACCAATCTACCGCATAGCCCTCTGCAGATAGCGCGCCTTTTACCGAGTCGCCAAGCATTTCATCGTCTTCAACTAGCAGTATTCGCACCGCCCTCTCCCACCAAGTCTATACCGTCATGATAGCCCTATTTACAACACTTTCACCAAGTACGTCTCAGACCAACAATTCCGTTATGGTACGATTTGTCTCCATCGATAAGCCACCCCAGCTCGCCACTGGCAAACCCATCGCCTGCTGCACTGTTAGGCCAATACGCGTAATCGGATCTGCGTTCCCCGCTAAATGAAAGCCCGTGCGTATACGGCCGCCGGCAGCCCCTGCAATCATGGCGGGAATACCTTCAACTGCATGGGATTTAGCGATTGAGCAATCCGAATGCGCAAGTACCAAGCAATTGTCTAGCAGCGTGCCATCGCCCTCTGGAATGCCATCTATGGCGTCAAGGAAATCACGCCAAGCCAGCATACTCTGCTGTGCAAACCACGCCACTTCTCGCTGATGGCCAAGCTTCGGATCTACCGGCTCTTCGTGAGTTAGGGTGTGATGGGTTGAACTCACCCCGGGGCGCCGCAAATTAGATGCGGTGTCTGAAAATAAAACATTAAAGACTTTGGTCTGATTACACTGCAGAGCCCGCGCCAACAGACCAGCCATAATGCGATGGTTTTCCAATACATTCGAGATTTCCGAATCAACCGCAGCTTCATTGGGCGAATTTGGTAGGAGAAAATTTTGCACCGGCGCAGGGGGTTGTAATTGCAGCGCCAGTTTTTGCTCCAACTCGCGAACCGAGGTGAAGTATTCATCCAATCGCTGACGGTCTTCCGCTCCGACTGCCCGCATCAAGGCCTGACGCTCTTCCTGCACGGCTGAGAGCACACTTTTGTGCACCATATAGTTAGGATCCGGTGTAAACGTCGCATTGTTCGGGTTTTGGAAGCCCTCGCCAAATAGGCGTTGATACAACGCTAAGGGCGAGGTTTCACTGGGGTTCGGCGAACCCGCGTCCCGATAAGAATACGATCGCTGTATACCCGCCGAACACACTTCTACCGATCTAAAACGCGTATCGGCAATCGCATCAGCAATAAGCACATCAAAGGTTGGCGCCTTCACTTGACGGTCTGGCACCGGAATACCGGTGCGCAATCCGAAACATCCTGTCACATGCGGTTTATTCGGTACACCGTCGAGTTTGACATCAAAACCACTTAGCAGCGCAAGCTTTTCTCGATAGCGCTCGATAGGCTGCAAGTGGGCCGGCATAACGTATTCTCTCCCCGTTTGCTCAGGCACCCATAGCTCTGGAATATGACCACATCCCCAAATCCATGTCCCAAATCGCACCGGAATTCTTTGCCCTGTGGCCGCCATAGCCTTGCCGGAATCATTGAGAAAGCAATTTAGCAATGGCAGGCCCATACCGACCATCGCACCTTGAAGACTGCCACGCAAAAAACTACGTCTAGATAACTTAGCCATTTTCATTACTCCGATCTGTCTGCTAGTTCCGCAATGTGTTCTTGATGGGCTGCAATAGCGAAGAAATTTTTGCTCAGTGCAATAGTTCGCATCAATTCAGGGACGCGATAATTGTGCTCTTCAAATTTCGCAATCAGATAATCCATATAGCTGCGTTCGTACCACACCGTGTCTCTTCCCACAGCAAAGCGATACATCTTTTCAGCTAGACAACGCGGCGTTTCAGAATGCTGACTCAAGGCGACACCAAACTCGGATGGTTTCGAGAAATCCAAACCATCAAGAGAACCACTGGCATCAATTTCTGCACCGTTTTCAAGTTGACGCCAACTTCCCAAGCCATCAAAATTCTCCAAAGCAAAGCCCGGTGGATCCATAATTTTATGGCATCCGGCGCAGGCTGCTTGGCTATTGTGAGCCCATAGACGATCGCGGGCAGTAGGCATAGGATTACCCTCAGGGTCATCTATGGCACTGAAGTCGACGTCTGGCGGTGGATCAGGTACCTCTTGGCAAAGAAACACTTCGCGAATCGCTGCACCTCTTAAGGTAGGGGATGAGCGACCAGGGTGTGAGTGCAAACCAAGAAACGAAACGTGAGTTTGAATTCCCGCTCGGCCGCTTTCAATAGGGAATTCGGTCTTTTCCCATCCGCTCCGCGACGGCACTGGAAGACGGTAGACAACGCCCAAGGCCCGCGTTAAAAACGTCTCTCGGGTAGTAAATAAATCTCGGTAATCGCCGTGTCGTTCAAGCAATTGATAAGTGATTGTGCGCAGAGTTTGCTCCTGCGCATCGGCTGCCACTTTTGAATTAAACGCGGGATAAATTTCACTATCTTTCGCTAGATCGTCAAAAAGATCAAACTCGAGCATATCAGTGAAGAATGCGCGCACGGCCAACTCAAACTTGTCTGAGGACTGCAGACGTCTGACCTGCACTTCTACACCACTTGGCGTATCTAGCTCGCCATCTTTGGCTGCCCGTAACAGCTCTTGGTCAGGGGTAGAGTTCGTTAAAAAGTAACTCAATCGAGTGGCTTTTGAATACGCATCCAACTGCCTTACACCGTTGCTATCCTGATCTACACGTTCAATTCGAAACGTAAATTCCGGCGCCGTCATTAATCCGACCAAACCGTATTTCAAGCCGGCATAAAAATCACCTAGATGCGCACTTCCCTGCTTTACGGCATCGACATAACGCGCTATCTGCGCATCGCTCAATGGCCGTCTAAATAATTTTTCACCGTATTTTTTTACAAAATCAGTAGCGCAGTTTTCGTCAAATTCACTCACATTCTCCGGTGCACAACTTAGATATTTGTCGCGCCTCTCGGCCGCCAAAATATAATCGGCAACGCCTCTGGCGGCCGAGTCATATTGCTCCAAGCTAAATGGTGATATGCCCGCCTCACCCGTGCCGACCGAAATTAAACCATCGCTTCGCAATGCTCGGCCAAAACGGGCCACCACCGGTACATCGCTGCCGAAAATATCTGCAACGGTAGCGTGATACTGGGAATCCGTTAAGCGCCTAAGTAGTGGCGGACCACCGACCGGCTCTGGTTCTGATAGTGCATCTCGACTGCCGTAATCGCCACAGCCAGATATGACAGAAAGAAGCACAAAAGGAATAATAAAGAGTCGCTTAGTAATCACTGCCGTACTCCCTGGATTGTTTCAAACCGGAATTTGCACTTTCGGTTTCAATGTCGACGATGAAGGCGGGAATAGCGCTAAACCGATATTGGGTGGAGATAGCCGTAAACTTACCTGTCTGCGGATCTGGTCGTGCGTCGGCGTTTTTATAAAGCGCGTGATATACACCATGACAAGTGTGCCCTAAAACATGCGCAGCACCGTTTGCAGAGCCTTGACGAAGCGCTAAGGGCGCCAATTGGCCGTCAACCGCCATAGCGTTTCGGTAACCGTACTGAACATCGTACAGCGCTTCCACAGGGGTATAGCCAGCCAAAATACCAGTAAGGCTGCCGTCGTCGCTGAAGCTAGCTTGCAGGCGAGCATCCAATAACGGCCGCTCAAGCTTCATGCTGTTCACCACGCTGTGAAAACGAACATCCACCGGATCTGTGGTCAGCACACCCGCCACAATTCGCCCCGTAGTGCTTCCTCGAAAATCAGCGCTTTGATCTTTTGCGTATGTCGCAAATGCCAATGGCACACGCGCGGCACTGAGCTGGATCGGGTCTGCATTCGCAGAGATTGTTACGTCGACATGCTCATCGTTGTAAATATCATCGACGTTGCTCAGTTCAAATACGATGCCCCAAGATCCAGCTAACATTTCAATTTTAAAGCCATTAGACTGCCCGGTAGACTGGAAGGAACGGCTACAACCCACAGTGCGATAAAACTGATTATCTACGCCGTTGCTGCCGGCCTGGTCATTGAAGTCCTCGGGACTATTTTTACCATCTAAATCAATACCCTCGACGACAAAGCCTGAACCCTGAACAGTTTTAAAGTACGGGTCAGGACTCCCAGCCTCCGGGTTTTGACATAGGTCTTGACCATTTTCTGCAGTACCTAGTGCTTTAGCTGCTGCCTGCAAGCGCTTTTCAAACTTCGCCTCAGACTCATTCTGGCGCCGTTTTGCACCGGATTCCAATATGTAGATCTCCTGCAAATTGCGGGCAAGCCCATCGGGGCAGGCGCCCGTCTCCTCTGCATCGGGTCCTAGTGCATAGGCAAATTCAGAAACCACAAATCCCAGTGTGCCGTTCTGAATAGCGGCATCAGCCCAGGTAAGTGGTGCGCACAGCGATAAAATAAATATAAAGGTCTTATTCATCTAATTATTCCTCAGCGTTGCACTTTGACTTGCTCTGGAGAAACAGCGCCGGCCCTATTATTAAAATTTGCCCTCAAATACGTGCTGACAGCGGCAATATCGACATCGGACAGACGCTTACCAAACATTTTCATCGGGCTTCTATCTACAGAGAACGGCGGCCCAGGTAGGTGCGGACCATAGAGAATGACGTTAATCAGTGATGCGGGATCCGCCGCCTGCACAATGGGGTTTTGGTGCAGTGTTACCCCTAAGCCTTCGCTTCCAAGCCCCGTTGGCAAGTGGCATGAACCACAATGCACCGTATAAACAATTTCCCCTTCTGCCAATTGTTCAGCCGTGCCTTCACTGCCACTTGGCGGTGATTTAGCAGGTAAACTTTTTATATACTCCGCCATTGCCAGTAAATCTTGCTCCGAAAGATAACTGCTTGAGTGCATCACAACCTCACGCATTGGCCCATGCACTATTGCCAGCGGGTTCTTGCCAGTTTTGAGAAACGCCGCAATATCAGTCTTGCTCCAGCTAGCAAGCCCGGTATCTGCGCTGGTTAAATTGACCGCTGACCAACGCCGGTAATGCCCCAGCTTTGTTTTATCTTCTTGAATACCACCACTCAAGGCCCACGCTTCTTTTTCAGCGCCCAATACATTGCGCGGTGTGTGGCATGCGCCGCAGTGACCCGGTCCCTCAACGAGATAGGCACCGCGATTCCACTCCTCGGACGAATCCATGTTTGGCTCAAAAGTCTGAGCGTCGTGAAATAGCCACTTCCATCCGGCTAGCAATAATCGCTGGTTATAGGGAAAACGAAGCTCATTCGCTTTGGCGGTGGCTGAAATGGGCTTTAACTCTTGTACAAACAAAAACAAAGACGCGATGTCGTCGTCTGTCAATTTGGCAAAGTCGGTATAAGGAAAAGCGGGATAAAGATGCTGCCCCATCCGGCCGACACCATATTTCATGGCTCGATAAAAATCGCCAAACTGCCACTTGCCCAAACCGGTTTCAGGGTCGGGGGTAATATTTGTCGAATAGAGCGTTCCGAAATCGGTTTTAAACGCCACACCACCCGCAAAGGGCTGACGCTCATCACTGGTGTGACAGGCATAGCAGTTTCCCGCACGCGCTAAGTACTCACCTTGTTCAAGCGATGCATTCAGCGCGTCAAGAGCCCTGGGCTCGGGATAATCACGGTCCAATACGTACACCGCAGCAAGAACAATGACGAGAAGAACAAAAGCACCGAGCGCGACCAGCGCAATATATTTATTAGTTTTTGATTCCACACCTGCACATCCAACTACCTCGGGATAGTGGCATGAAACCGCACAGGGCTGAATTGAACCTGAAATGAAGAGAAGAAAAATGCCGAGGGGAGATAAAGTGACTAGTTAAGAGAAATCAATGCATTAGACGATGTTATTGGCGGCACAATACTATCAGAACCTGAACACTATAAGGATCGACCTTAGACGCCGCCTCCCAAGCTTGTTAAATGAAAAGTGGTGCTGAAAATACCGAGAGTGAAAGCGGGCAACTTTCACACGACAAGTCGCCCGCTACTCACGACCCTAGCCTTTCTTAGGCGCGCCAAACTCACCCGGCCAACGAGAGCCGCCGATGGTGTCGGCAAAGGGCTGGAATCCGTCTGGATCTAGCGGCCCTTCGAGGGTGATACGACGATCTAAAAATATCGGCGTCCACAGATGAGCTTCGGGCTCGCTGCGCACTGGTAGCTTACTTGCCACCGGGTCCCAAGGGCTGTCGTTAAGGGTAAGTTTACCGCTCAACTTCTCCACATAGGCGGTGCCATACTTACTGTATACACGCACCACATGAGGAGGGAAGTCATAGTCAGTCGACGCCATATCGACACCGCGCAGGCACTTAATCCACCATTCATTGGTTTCAAACTCAGGCGGAATGTCGCCTTCGCCGGTAACTTGGCCGCTGTATTCTAAAAAGGTGTAACCGCGATGGGTCACGCTGGCACTGATGTAATCCATTAAACGAAAATACTTGGTTTCGCCGTAATACTTTGGCTGTCCCCAGCGCTCGTGACTACCGTAAATGGCAGCCTCCTGATCAATGGCAATACCCAAGGTATACTCACCTTCAATACCGTTGTAATTGGCATCGATATTTACCACGCAGCCATACTCAGGCTCATTGAGCACCGGAAAATTGTAAATGGTTAAGGTCACCTTCGGTGTTTTACCCGGCGTGATACCGGGCGGCAATAAAGCGGCGATACTGGCGGGGTCAGTGAGGTAACTTATTTTCAGCATTGGCCAATTCAAAATATCGCCCGGCACGCCCACTGGCTTAGTCGCATTTGTCATCATCATTTCCTCATTATTATTAGCATTTAAGATTCAGGTTTTTATTCTGCTATTCACAGCCTGCCGTTAAGCAACATAGAACTGTTGAAACCATTTACGATACTTGGCGATGGGGCCGTCGCCATCACACAGTGTTGGGTCGTCTAAATAGACTTTGTTTTCCCAAATCGGGATATCCTGCTCCACCTGATGCACGATCTCATCGCGGAAGGCATTGGCGTATAGCTTGTGCTCATCTGACTGCTGCTTAGGCATACTGAAGCTAAAGCGCATGTGCATACTCTGATCATCAATGGGGGTGACGGTACCCATCATGACGATTTCAAATAAGCGCGAGAATTTTTGATAGGTCTGCCCCGGCCCATATGACGAGGTTACCAAACGGCCCATATCAAAGTTTTCACCACTGCGGTCAATATTGCCGAACTCATCAATGGCCTCGGTTAAACTGTCCATCACTGTGCTGCGCTGATAGCCAGAGATGGTGACTTCACCCACCGGCATTTCGGGTGAGGAATGCACAGTGACAAAGTGGGCAATGTCCACCGCGTTTTCGCCAGTTTCCTGAATAATCGAATTGAATTTCCAGTCGTAGACATCCATCGGCGTCCACTCGGCGGAGTGCAGCTCAGGATGGGGTTCAACCTCCCACAGCGGCTCAATCCCTTCGGGGTGATACCACGCCCAAATCATTTGGTTACATTCCACGACCGGATAGCGGACGATGGCCTGCTTACCGTCAAACTTGGGTGGCATATTCTTCGCGTAAGGGACTTTGGTACAAAAGCCCTCGCCGTTGTATTCCCAGGCGTGGAAGGGACAGCTAATACTCTCGCCTTTTACCACGCCACCATGACCGAGATGCGCGCCCAAATGCGGGCAGTGGCCATTGAGCAACGACGCCACCCCAGATTCAGTGCGAAACAGCACCAGATCCCGGCCGAAATAGCGCAGCGGTTTTACATCGCCAATCTGTAATTGCGATGTATATTCAATCGCAAACCACCCAAATGGGATTGGTTTGTCATAACGCGTACCCATACTTTTCTCCCACACCGGCCCTACCGAATAGCATGACCATAAAAAAGGTAACCATAGTGTAAAAAAAGTATAAGGTTTCCCTTTGTAGGTCAAGTAGAGATTACAAATAGGCACATGAAAGATCATTCACTGAGCAAATGAGCGATCAAATTAGCTCGAATCGCACGTTGCTTAGCCGTTAATCGTCCAAAACTAAACAACGCAAAGCAAGCGAGCACTTTTCACCCACCGTGATCTCATATCGCAAGCACGACAAACTATCTACGACGAAATTAAGAGGTCTTGAAGTACTCCGCAACACGATATTGAAGGAGTACTAGTGCTTATAGACGATGCCGTAATGAAAACACCTCCGATAAAGTGAAATAATGAAAATGACAAAATCAACAGACGAACGACTTCACTATTTCATCGATAAACAGGAAATATTGGAGTTGCTTAATCGGTATTGCCAAGCAGCTGACAGGCATGACCACGATGCGATGCGAGCGCTCTACCATGCTGACGCCCTTGACGATCACGGGGCTTTCTTCAAGGGGCTGGCGACCGACTTTATCGACAAACTGCCTGACATTCAGGCGCCCATGGAAATACTTCACCACAATGTAACCACCGTAAATATCGAGATTGATGGCGACTACGCGGAGGGCGAAGTCTACATTCTAGCGTTCCACAAAGCAGCGGGGCCGGACGGCAGTATCGACGTGTTGATAGGTGGTCGCTATTTTGACAAGTACGAAAAGCGGGATGGCGAATGGAAATTCTCTCACCGCGTAGTGGTGGCAGACTGGGTAAATATCCAAGACCCTAGCATCGTCAACCTAGAGCATCCTTTTGTCGCTGGCTCTCATATCGGCTGCCCCGGGGCCGATGACCCTTCCTACACGTTTTTTAAACTCATTAAGCGGCAAACACCTTAAAACCATAGCGCTTTCATCATTCCAAATTCGCGATCAAGAGTTCAAGTTACTTGATTGTGATTGCAGTCCTTTGAGAAAACTCTGAAGGCGACTTTGTGCTAAGCACGTTTGCCAAAATAATGCTCGACACCTTTCGCAACACCGACGTTATCGGTCGACTAGGTGGCGATGAGTTCGTCGCCATGATCACTGACTCGGATCAACAAAACACCCAAGATATTTTAGACCGTTTGGCAAAAGCAGTAGCGGAAACCAACTCGTCCATGAACAAGCCCTACCAGATTGAATACAGCGTTGGCATAGAGCGCTTCGACTATGACACCGAGAAATCAGCTGAGGAGATGATCAAAGAGGCTGATACCGCAATGTACAAAAACAAAAAGGCGCGATAATCGAAACACTCACCGAAAAGCGATAAACACTCTATTTATCAACCCTGTGCCAAAAACGCCTCATGATAAGACACTTCACCACGGGGGTATTTATCGCTAAACGACAGCGCCTGGAAGTACTCTATCGGCGCGCCCGGATACGCTATCCCGTCAACAACCTTAAACCCAAAGCGACCATAATAAGCAGGATCGCCCAGTACCACGCAGCCAGAAGCACCCATGGATTTAAGCGCGGCGAGAGCACTATCCATTAATTTCGACCCAACGCCGCTTCTTTGCAACTCTGGAAGAACAGATATTGGCCCGAGCCCGAACCAGCCAGCAGCGCCACTCGATATAGTGACTGGGGAAATGGCAACATGGCCAATAATGTCACCACCGACTTTAGCCACATGAGATATCGTTAGCGCGCCCTCACGACGAAGCGCATCAACAACGAACTGCTCGGTATGGTCGGTGTGAGGCGCATTTAAAAATGCCCTCTCCGTAAGCTGATGTATTATTAGCGCATCACCAGCCCCTTCAGTGCAAATTTGAATATTCAGTTTCAACTCCTTCGATGGGTCAATGCCAGCATCCATTTATCTCGTCCTGAATGCTGACAATAACCTTTCCCATTTTTAACAATGCTAGGAACGACACCGCTAACAGCGGCCCAGATTAAATTTCATTCTTATTTGTGTATGTCTCTTTAACCGTCGTATGACTCGATTCGACAAACTTGATTACACTTTGCTGAAGTGAATTCTATAACATAGCAAAAGCGATGCGCGCTGTTGCCATATGTGGCGATGCCATTCACGGCGCCGACCTTACCGTGGGACATAACAAGATCAATTGTCAGGCTTTTGGGTTTATTTAGGCTTGCAAGGTGATCGAGAACGCCCTTTGCGGTGTTCAGCGTACCGCCCACATAATTCCACAAGGCGTCTGATACGAGGATTGTAGCTAGGAATTCACCGTCTCGTATTTCCAGTGCTACCGCAATATTCTCGGCCATCTTATTTTTAGGCGAGTTACCGCAATCCGCACTGCGATTTACAAGCGTCATTCACACGCCTCCTTATTGAGCTATTCAATGACTTCAATTTCTACTTTAATGATGCCACTCGCGAGGTTGCCAATACTACTGAACGCTGATTTTGATAAATCGATAATACGCCCGCGAATAAATGGGCCTCGATCATTAATCCTTACAATGACACTTTTGCCATTCGCTACATTGCTCACTTTGACAATTTTGCCAAAGGGGAGCGTCTTATGAGCAGCGGTATTTAGCTCATGTTTATAAAATTCTCCATTTGCTGTTCTTCGAAGCTGAAATTTATCCGCATAAAAAGACGCCCGGCCGGTCTCTGTGTACGCAGTGGATTCTGAGCCCGAATCCGGGCTGAGGCGTTCACGGCCGTCAAGCGGGCCTGAATCGGCACTAGCCGTATCCTTCGGAAGGTTGCTACAAGCAGCAATCACAAGGCCAAGCAGCGCAATGGCGAGGTATTTTAATTCGACCTTCATTGTCACTCGATAAATAAAACTCAGGTTAAGAGGCTCTTATGGCCGCAATATTGAGAGATGATGCAGCACAATGCCATACGCGAGAGTAGACACTCACACCCTCTACAAGTTGCGGTGAATGCGAAGTCACTAGAGACCTATTATACTAGCGCACCCAACAGCGTCAGGCCGAACTTTTGAACAACGCGCATAAATCCGATCTGCTACTGGTGCTTGTGACCCTGCTAGCCTCTATCAGCTGGATGTTCTCAAAAGAAGCTGTGCTGCAGATGCCACCCCTGCTATTCATGTCAATTCGGTTTTTTCTAGCGGCCTTGCTTCTCAGCTGCGCGTCTTACCGTGCCCTGGGCAAGCTGGCTGTTCACGCATGGCTGCACTCAGCGCGGGTTGGCTTAGTATTTGGTATTGCGATGTGCTTTTGGGTTACTGGTCTCGCTAAAGCAAGCCATGTTGGTGAAGCGGCGTTTTTGGCCAGCCTTGGCGTAGTGATGGTGCCGATAATTGGACGAGCTTTATTTAAGGAAGCCATTCCCACCAGCACCTGGGTTGCCCTGCCGGTCGCGCTTATCGGTCTCGGTTTTCTGTCGCTAAGTGCGCCAATGGATCACGCCTTAAAAATAGAAACCTCCCATATTCTATTACTGTCGTCCGCGGCGCTTTTCGCCTTGTATTTCAACTTAAATGCGCGTGTCACCAATATTCAATCATTTGTTCGTGACGATGGTGAAGAAGGTAAAACGCACAAGGTTCCAGTGCTGGCCTTAACGACGATTGTTCTGGCGACTACGGGCGTAATAACCGGGCTAGCGTCAGCTATTCTTGAGCCCTGGCAACCCACAGTCTCCGATATGCATGGCGAATTAGTTGTTTGGATTCTTCTCTCAGCGACGATTGGTACCGCCCTGCGCTTTTTAGTTCAAACCTATGCGCAGAGCCTAACGGCCAATAGCCACGGCGTCGTTATTATGGTGCTAGAACCGCTGTGGACGACACTAATAGCGATGGCGTGGTTTGGTGAGAGCATGAACGCGAGCCAGCTAGTAGGCTGCTTATTTATTTTACTGTCATTGGTCATTAATCGCTTGAAGGCAATCACTCAGCTTTTGCGCTTAGGATAGCTGCCAGCAATAAGAGCACTGTTCAAATAAAGAATTACTTCAGCATACTGTCTTTCAAAAAGCGCTGCAGAGACTGAAACCGCGCAGAGGTGTCGTAGTGATCATCGTGCAGCCAATTAAGGGTAATCACATTGGTCATACCCACCGTCATTTCCGCGCAAAACTGCGGGCTAAGCCCCGCTTTCAATTGCTCTTTGCTGTGGTTGAATAAACGGTTGTAGCAGTTGCTCATAAATTGTAACTGCCCGGCTCCTTGACTCATATTCGTTGACAGCGAGCCCACTAAATAGCCAATCAATTCGCGTTCTAATTTACTGGCGGTGCTGTTGCGGGTAGCCAGCACGCTGAGAATAAAATCTAGTTGCAGTGCCAAATCGTCGCTTTGCTCGATGGCTTCGGTAATCAGGTCGTCGGTGCGCTGCAGTAACTCAGACTGACAAATATCCACTAATAGATCGTGTTTCGAACCGTAGTAGTTGTAGAAGGTCTTTTTGGCGATATCGACACAATCGCATATCGCATCAATGGTGATGCCATCCACGCCGTATCGGCTAATCAGGTGCAGGGTTTGCTCACAAATATTCTCGCGAACGGCCTTTTTCTTTCGTTCTCTACGTCCAAGCTGCACTACTGGCAAAATATTCACCTCAAAACCCCGATTTGGATTGCGATAGTAACGCAAGCTTAGGCAGAGAACCAAACGAGGCTGGCGCACTGGGCGCCAGCGCGAGACAACTACAAAACGTCGGGAACGGTCGGCGTAGTTTTATTTAAAATACTGTCTACCCTGGCCACAAAGGCGGCTCGAGCTTTATCGGACATTGGCGATATCCAAAAGCGCTCGTCTCGAATGCCCTGAATGGCAAACTCAGCCACTTCCTCTGGCTCGGTGGTCTGCAATTGCATATCGTACTGCGCCATAATCGCCTTCATATCCTCTACGGAATGAATACCAGAATCGGGCTTATCAGGATTACCCGGCAGCGACTCCGGACGGTTGCGCTCAGAATTAAAGATACCGGTGTTCACCACATTGGGGCCGGGGAACAGGGCATTCACTTTCACCGGCGACTGGCTAGCCTGCAGCTGATAGTGAAGATTTTCCGTAATGGCCTGCACAGCGGCTTTGCTCGCAGTGTAGATCGGCGTGTTTGGCAACATTAAAAAGGCGCCATTGCCCGAGCCCGTCACCACAAAATGAGCCTCTTCGTTCTGCGCAACCAATTTAGGTAAGAAAGCGTTGATCGAGTGAATTAAGCCCCAGGTGTTCACCCGAAAGCCCCACTCCCAGTCGTTTAACTCATAGTCCCACATATTGCCGGCTTCACCGGTGCCCACACCCGCGTTAGCAAACACCAGGTGAATTGCACCAAAGCGCGCCATAACAGCGTCTACCAGAGAATTCATCGACGTTGCGTCCGTCACATCGGCACGCTGGCCCATGCATTCGCAACCCAGTGCCGCTAGCTCAGACACGGTGCGGTCCAAGGCCTTGGCCTCGATATCAGCGACAACGACCTTTGCCCCCTCCTTGGCGAGTAAATGGGCGATTGCCCGCCCTACACCACTCGCACCACCGGTAATAACCGCTACCTTGCCTTTGAAATCTTTCATAGCTTGGGACTCCAGATGTTAATTTTTATTAAGTAACTTGAGAATAAAATTACACTGGAGTATATTTTTTTGCAAGCAGCTAAAATTTTATCGCATCAATAACAATCTGAGCCGCTAAGCGCGTCACCAGAGAGGATCAATCATGTCAGAAAGTGCAACTGCTCTGCCCCCCATCGAGTCATTATTCGATCCTAACTCGCAGTCCTATGCCGAAAACCCCGCGCCGCAGTGCCTGGCCATCGCCGCGCGCGGCCCTTTGGTTTGGTATGCCCCTTGGCAGGCGTGGATCATGACCCAGATGCCCGACATCATGGACTGCTGGAAGCGCGAATACCTCTCCTCTGATTTTTACGACTGGGAATTTGCCCCGCCGCGCCCCACCGAGGAGAACTGGAACAAGTTCGAGAAAGCGCTGGTAGGCCACAGTCTGCTAGCCGATCCCGATCATCACCGCCTGGTGCGCCGTATTACCTCGCCGGCGTTCTCGCGCAATGTGGTCGAAAACATTCAGCGCCAAATAGAGCCCCACGTTAAGCGCCTGTTTGACGACATCGGCACGCCGGAGTCCTTCGACTACATTACTGAGATTGCCCAACACATCCCCTTTATTTCTATTACGGCGATGGTCGGCGTACCAGAAAAATACTGGCCGGAAATGAAACGCGTTACCCAAACCTTCACCGAAACATGGAACCCCACCATATCGGATGAGCGCCGTCTTCGCGCCCAGGAAGACAGCAATAAGGCCATTGATATACTACAGGTGGTGATTGCCGAGCGCCGCGAGAATCCACAGGAAGGCGACTTCCTCAGCGCCCTGCTAAAAATCGAAGCGGAAAATGAGAAATTCAATGAGTGGGATATTATCACCCTCATTCTCGCGCTAATCGGCGCTGGGGCAGACACCACCTTGATCGCCCAGCAATGGTCGGTCTACGCCTTATTAAAAAGCCCTGATCAAGTGCCCTATGCACTGGAATCTGCCGATGCGTTTTCAAATGCCTTCAGCGAAATTATGCGCTGGTCCGGCAACTCTAAAATGGGCTTTGCGCGCTACGCACCCAGCGACATGCAGCTACTAGGTCAAGACGTGAAGAAAGGCCAAATGGTATTGATGATGCCACACCTAAAAGACCACGATCCGGCCCATTTCGACAACCCGGAAAAACTCGACGTAAGACGCCAGTTCGAGCCCGACGTGCTATTCGGCTACGGCCCACGTTTTTGTATTGGCGCGGCACTAGCCAAACGTCAGCTCTACTTAACTTTGGGAGAAATGTTTAAGCGCTTCCCGAATATCTCACTTGCAGAAGAGCCAGAGCGCGATTTAGAAGATCACAACGCAGTGGTATTTAAGCGCTTAATGCTTAATACCAATTTATAAAAAATCCATTAGTTATATGGCGTGAATTAATACAGCGACGAACCGTAATGCGACTGCTATGGCCGCGTTAATCGAGCAAGGACGCTCTGAGCTCACGGACGCTGAGTCCGGTTCTGCGTTTAAGCATTTTTCTAAGCGAGGCGGCATCGGAGTAGCATAGTTTCTCAGCAATAAAATTCATGGATTCGCTGCGCTTTAGCCAGTGCCGTGCAAGTTTTTCAAAGACCTGCTCCTGAATTTCTTTATAGCTAATGTCTTCGCCCTGCAATCGACGAAGCAAGGTGCGCTCACCCAAGCCCAGCTTTTCAGCAACGGTTTTGCGGCTTGGGATTAGGTCGCTATCGATCAGCGATAAGATCGCGGTCTCGATACTACCTCTGAGATTTTTAAGATTAAGGACTTGGTGCTTTAAACGGGAGTCCAGCGATTCGTAAAGTAGCGGATCAGCAGACACCAAAGGCAAATCGAGTACCCGCGACTCTACGCAAATGGCATAGCTAGTTGTATTAAATTTACAGGGACAGCCTAACAGCCGCTCGTATTTATCGCGCAAATCGAAGTCTGGATGGGCAAACCGGACCTCTGCAAAACGATAATTTTCGCCGGGAAAGCAGTCCTGCATAGTACGGATACAGGCACTAATAAAGGCATCATAGGAGTGGTGAGTTATTTGCATTCGAGGGTTGGCGAGCTTAAAGCTCATCACTCCAAGTCTGCCCTGTTCACTTAGCGTGTAGTGCCAGGCTTCGCTGACCACGCTTATTTGGTGAAGTGCCTCAATAATAGATTGCCGAAACGTCGTGGCCACCATCATTTTAAATGCCAGTGGGCCAAGGGTACGAAAATGGAAACGCTCTAGAACGCCAAGACCAATATCGGGGGCAGCACCCAAGCGATCTGCCGCTCGCCACAGAGCGGTAATGTCGTCTTGATTGACACGGCTTAGCGATTGCCAAGCATCTGGATTTAACTTCGCCTCTTTAAAGAGGCGTTCTCGGTCGACATGACAGCCCTCCGCGATGACCTGGGCAATCATATGCGCCCATTGCAGATTAGTCGTAATGGTCGTTGAGCTTTTTGTCACAAATTAACCTATTTCCGGCGCGAATTTGCATTGTACGCAAATTTAAACTCGCTAGCATAGGATATTGGGGAGTACCAAATCAAAGAAGTCGAAAACAATACTAGTGACTACTTTGATTAGACAAACATTACGGGCTGAAATTAATGCAAATGCTAAATAGAGAGTTGATCAGAATTACGTTCATGGCCGCCATACTTGGGCTTGTCGCCTGCGGAGGTTCAAGCAGTAAATCGTCATCTGGCGGCGACCCCGTCACTGAAAACCCAGACACCGGCAACCCAGATGAAGTTGCAACGGGCCGGACCTTCGTGATCCATCCCGGAGCAGACGCCACAAACCAAATGTTGTTGGCGATGATTGAGGTCAAGCCAAAAGATATTATCGAATTCGCCGAAGGCTATTTCGAACTGACATCCGGCATTCAAATTTCTGGCACTGAAGATATTCTGGTAAAAGGCCAAGGCAAAAACAAAACCGTTTTATCTTTTAAAAATAGCGGCTCTCAAGAAGGCTTTTTAGCCACTACCGTGCGCGGTATTACCGTAGAAGACTTAACCGTACTCGACTCCCCAGGTGACGCATTTAAACTGCAGGGCGTTGACCACGGCACACTGCGCCGAGTTCGCGCCATCTGGTCAAGTGGCCGCAATACCGCTAACGAAGACACGATTACCGCAGCCAACTACACAAGTAAACTCAACGTTGCCTGTACCGACCCTGCGCGCCACAACCCGGATAACCCCAATCCACTGGAAACAGACACCACCTCTCCCGACTACAACGTGAGCAAGCTATCGGGGCGCTACGGCATCTATCCGGTTAACTCAAAAAATATCTTGGTTGAAGAAACGGAATCGGTGGGGGCATCAGACGCCGGCATCTATGTTGGCCAAACTGACAACGCCATCATTCGCAATAGCCGAGCGGCCTATAACGTCTTTGGTTTTGAAATAGAAAACGTGCGCGGTGGCGAATACGTCGACAATCTATCTGAATGTAATACCGGTGGTTTCTTGGTATACGACTTAGATGGCCTAACACGCTACGGTAGCCGCACCCGTATGTACCGCAATACCTCTCGCAACAACAATAGCTACAACTTTGCCGAACCCGGCAGCATTGTCTCCAACGTACCCCGTGGTACCGGCATGCTGACCATGGGCTACGACAAAATAGATGTGTTTGAAAACACCTTCGAGAACAACGGCACCGCAGGCATTGTCCACACCAGCTACGAGTTATTTGGTGTGCCTGGCGATCGTCGTATGGACTTGTACAGCGAAGGCGTACACATTTGGAATAACACTTTTAAGGACAACGGTAACGATCTGCCGCAGCCAGATTTTGCCGCCATTTTAGAAACCGGCGGCGAGCAAATCACATCGGCCTTCCCCATGTTGGTCGGTTTAAAAATGCTCGCTGGCGCGGGAGAATATCGCGGTGCGCATATCGTTTGGGATGGTTATGAGGACGAATACAATCCCGACTGTGGCTACCCGACAGACAGCAATGGCCAGCCGATACCCGCCGACGCTGAAGGTAAGCCTATCTCAGGCAACCAATACCCTAACCCGTCTTGTCGCTATAACGCCTACAAATTTAACGACGCCGGCGAGCGCAAAAAACCTCAGTGGTGGTATTCGTGTATCGACGCGGATAACAACTTCGACAGTGACAGCGCAACCTTTGCTAATTTCCACGGCACAGAAGGCTTAGAAGTATTAATTAACTTACCACCAGACGGACCAGAAGATATTGTAGATATTCTTACCAGTGTTCCAAACTTTCCGGCCGACACGGATTTAACCCCCCATTTGTGCGAACAAAGCTATGGCAGCAATATGGCAGCCTTGCCGCCAATTGTGATACCGGAGTTTGTCGCCTCGGGTAATATTGATCCGGCGCCACCACAATCATTAATCGATCAGCTTTGCCAAACTAATGTGGCTGATGGAAAAATTAATGCAGACGCCTATCGAGTTAATTGCCCGCGCTTGGATCAGTATCATTTATTCAGCGATCCACAAGATCCAACCAGTCTACCTAACGGCCAAGGCGTGCCGTTTGTGCTGAATACAAAATTGTTTTCTGATTATTCCACAAAGTATCGCGTGGCCTATATTCCAGAAGGCGAGCAAGCCATCTACCGCGATGGCGAGGACAATGCCAACGCCGCCATATTGTTCCCGCTAGGCACTATATTAGCCAAGACGTTCTCTTTCACTAACGAACCAAGTCAAACTGAAACAGCTGTTGAAACGCGCTTGATAATAAAGCGTCAAACCAGTGGCGGTCAGTTCTACTGGGAAGGCTTGGAATATAAGTGGACAGTAGAGAATGGCCAAAAAGTCGCCCGATTGCTACAACAAGGTGACCTCGTTAGCGGCAGCTGGGACTACCACGACGTCGACAGTGGCGAGCACTACGTGGGATCTACCGACAGTTACTCATTGCCGAACGCCAACCAGTGTCAAAGCTGTCATGCCAACGACGACGCCGAAACAGGTACCGCTCCGATTGGGCCTAAAGCGCGTAATTTGAACCGTCCCTTTGCCAGTGAGTCCCCGCTGCCTAGCGGCATTGATTCACACCCCATTAATGGCAAGAACCAACTACTGTATCTCTGCCAAAATGGCTTGATGAAAAACTGCCCCAGCAACTTAGCATTGGATTCGACGACGCAGTATTTAACCGCCGTTGAGCGCAACCCCAAATTTAATGTTCCCGGTGATGCGGGCTTCGCCGCTGGCAGCGATCAAGATATTGAAAAGCGCGTGCGCTCATACCTAGAAGTAAACTGCAGCCACTGCCATAACCCTCGTGGTTTAGCGCAGAACACCGGCTTTTACCTCGATGTATTCCGCTCAGTTAACGACACCTTCGGTATTTGCAAGGGACCAACCGCGAGTGGCACCGAAGGCCGCGGCGGACGCGAATATGACATCGTGCCCGGCAGTGCCTTAGACTCTATTTTGCCTTATCGTCTGGGGCCCGAGGCGACAACCCTCGCCGCGCGCATGCCTCCGATTGCACGCAGCACCGTTCACGGCACCGCGTTTAATTTGGTGACCCAGTGGATCAATGAGGTGGTGGACGACAGCTATGACAATGCCGATGCCTGTAAAGGCAGCACCGGTGGCGGCAGCACAGAATCTCTGTGTGCACCCGACGAAATACCGCTGCTTGGTGGCCAATGTCTACCACTTAGCTCAATATTCGGTGAGTTTTAAGTAGTTCATTTGGACATACACCTTAGTCGGTGTATGTCCAAACTGCTCACAGCAATGACACTTCCGTTTTGTTCAGCAACCAAACCACTTCGTTGGCCGCAGCACCGCCTTTGAACCCCCCCTCTAATTTCACCCGATCCAGGCATTGCAGAGCGTAAACTGCCTCATAGTGATCACGCAGCTCAGCTTCGCCAATTGAAAACGGCGGTCCTTCTTGCAGGTCTTGGTTGTATTCAAAACAAATTATGAGCTGCAGTGCCGCGCGGCAAATTTCGGTCAGCAGAACGGTATAACTGCGCCTCATGCTCTCAGGCAAGGCCACCAATGCTGCGCGATCGTATATAGCGTCTACCTCGCCGACTAGCTCCGCCGACAGCTCAAAAATATCGCCAACAAATATATCGATATATGGCGCCCGATAGCGACGAAGTTTGCCCAGCTCTGTCACATCGGGACGCAGCCCCAAGTCCGCAAATAAGGCCTCTATCGCCAACTCACTAAGCTCGGCACCAATAACGTGGACACCCTGCGCTAACAGCCAAGCAATATCATTAGTCTTGCCGCACAGGGGAATAAAAACCCGACTACCCGCAGCCAAATTCAGTTTAGAAAAATGCGCTTTAAGTAAGGGGTTTCCCCGCTCCTGGTGAAACCCTATTTCATTAGCGCCCCAGCGCTGGTGCCAAAACTCTGCATCCATAAACGACTCCTATTACCATTTAATGTATATCGGTAGCTGTGCTTGCGAGCATCACGGCTGACAGATAGCATACAAGTTCAAGTCGACTTGAAGTCAAGTGTCGCGATCACACTGCCAATAATGGGGTCATCCATGGACATCGCTGAGGTTGCCAAGGCATCCGGATTGCCAAGCTCTACGCTACGATATTACGAAGAAAAAGGCCTTATCCAATCCACCGGTAGAAAGGGATTGCGACGACTTTTTAAAGCAGATGTAGTAGACCGCTTAGCACTTATATCACTAGGGCGAGCGGCGGGCTTTTCACTCGCCGACATTAGCGATGTATTTACAGCCAATGGTCCACAGATAAACCGAGCAGCTCTGCTAGAAAAAGCCGACGAACTCGACAAAAAAATTGCTGAGCTAAGCCGTATTCGCAATGGACTTAGGCACGCCGCTGTCTGCAAGGCTGATAGCCATTTTGAATGCCCTACATTTTTACGGCTGCTAAACATCGCTGGTAAATCGCACCACCGGCCGAAGCCAAGGTGGTAAAAGCCCGTAAAGGCGGCTCGATCAGAATCTACTTGTCGTTAATATCCGTACAAACAGCACAGATAATTACTTACTAACATATTCAGCGGCCCCAGCGCGTATTTACGCCACACAAACCACGACAGCGACTATGAAACTACTGCTCATTGCCTTTGCCCTACTCTTCGTTTTAGCCTGCTCCACAGTGGGGTTCACTAAATCCGTAGACGTTCGCAAAATCGACAACATCGTTTTCAAGGAAATAGACACGACCGCCTTGGTCGGAGATATGTATATCCCTGACATTGCGGGCCCCAAACCCGCTGTGATTGTGGTTCACGGCGGCGGCTGGACAAACCGCAGCGGAAAAATGGAAGGCATTAGCAAAAAACTCGCCCAAGACGGTTTTGTAGTCTTCAACATCACCTACCGACTCGCACCTGAAAGCCGCTATCCGTCGCAGGTTGAGGATGTGTCAGACGCTATCTCATGGCTCTACCAGCACGCCGACGAATATGAAATTGACCCCCTCAACATCAGCGGTTGGGGTTATTCAGCTGGGGCGCACTTAATCTTAATGGCGGGCTTAGATCGCGATAAGTCACCGCAATTACGCAGCATCGTCGCCGGTGGCACCCCTGCCGATCTCACTCGCTGGCCGAACTCACCACTAGTATTAAAACTAATTGGCGAACCTTTAGCGAACGCCGAAGAAACTTGGATAGAAGCCTCGCCCGTCAACCACGTCGTTAAAAATTCACCGCCGGTATTTTTATACCACGGCCAGTTGGACAGCCTTGTCGAACCGGAACAAATGGCCTTGATGGCCGAGGCCCTAAAGAAACAAAACGTCCCGGTTGAAACATACACTGTGAACTTACTAGGTCACATTCTGACCTACGCCATAGCCAACGGCGCCGAGCGCAGCGGTATTGAGTTTGTAAAAGCACATGAGGCGAGTGAGTAAATTCGCCTTCGGCTCAAACTGCCTACCAGTTAAACCGTTACTTCCTGCAGTACTCAGCAGTATTGACGGTGGATTGGGGTAAGCTGCGGGTATCGTAGTGACACTGCACTCTTTGCCTAATACTAGAACGCCACACTCTAATCGTCACAAAATCGAAACAGCGAGCATTATCGACATCAACAGAACAACAATGACACCAAAGGTAAATATTCTCCGTCTAAGCG
This sequence comes from Zhongshania aquimaris, assembly GCF_019312595.1. GTDB lineage: Bacteria > Pseudomonadota > Gammaproteobacteria > Pseudomonadales > Spongiibacteraceae > Spongiibacter > Spongiibacter aquimaris. The sequence continues at coordinate 905,050 of NZ_JAHWDQ010000001.1, forward strand.
GCACGTAGTTAGATCCTGTATGAATGTATGCATGAGCAACCCGGCTAATTACAAATAGCCAAGAAAGAATTAATACAGGATAGCTAACAGCCTCAATAACCACGAAGGAAATCGAGAGCACAAAAAATAAAACAGGTACTTCAAACTGGTTGCGAATGCAGTTGTTTAATTTTAATACATACTCAGGCCATGCATCTTCATACAAGCTGCGTCGTGCCTCATTTACTTCACCCGCCTTAACTGCGCGAACTTTAACTACGTTAAGCGAAATATACAAAACTATCGTGAGTAAAACCTGTATCAGTACCGGAATCAAAATTAAATTATTATTCATATATATTCCAAATTCGTTTGGTGATTCGAACTTAACCTAAACTCCAACGTCTGGCTGCATTTTTTTTAAATAATATCCAATTTGACTAATTACATCACTGACTAAAAACAACAAGGGAGGAGAAGACATCAAACTTCATCATTTTTATTGAATAAGCAATAATACGATGACTATTGCGCATCTTCCAAATCGTCATCAGCCTCAGCCCCCAAACTAACCGACTGCACCACGGGATCATTCAAATCCCAACCGCCGCCAATCACCGCTGCTAATTGCAGCGATGCTTGCAGGCGATCTGCAGAGGTATTCAGTCTTGTACGGCGTGCATTAAGGGTTTGGTTTTGCGCAGTGGCCACTTCTAAAAAGCTTACCAGACCAGACTTATAGCGGTTATTGACGATGCGTTCGTTTTCTTCGGCGAGCTTTAACAATATATCTTGCTGCTCGGCTTTATCTTTTAACAAGCTGATTGTGGCCAGGGCATTTTCTACTTCTGCCAAGCCGTCCAAAACGGTTTGCCGGTAGTTAGCGAGTTGCTCGTCGTATTGGGCAATGGCAATATCTTTGCTCGCCCTGCGCGCGCCGCCATCAAACAGGGTTTGTACCAACGATGGCCCCACTGACCAAATAGCCTCCGGTGCATCAAACAAATCGCTAAACCGTGCAGCACTTGCACCGTAACCTGCTGTGATGCTAAAGCTGGGTAACCACGCCGCTTGCGCAACACCTATTTGCGCGCTGGCAGAGGCGAGCTGACGTTCGGCAGACACTACATCGGGACGTCTTGATATAAGCGTTGACGGCAGCGACGCAGGTAACACCGGCAGCTCTGGCAGTTGCTCTGTAGGCGTTAAGGCGTAATTTACCGGCGCTTTACCCAGCAGTACCGCAATGCTGTTTTCTTCTATCGCGCGCTGATTTTCTAAATCGATAAGATCCGTTTTTAAGGACTGACGCTGAGTCTCAGCCTGAATCACATCTGAGCGCGGTACGATACCCGCCTCATACTGATTGCTTGTTAGCTTGCTTGATCGCTCGTAGGCAACCATGGTTTGTTCAAGAATAATCTTCTGTAAGTCTAGTGCCCGCAAGCGTATATAACTTTGCGCCACGGCGAGCTGAATAGTTAAACGAGCGGCAACGAGATTGGCTGCGCTGCTTTGCATATTCGCGCGGCTAGCTTCTACGCTGCGGCGCACACGCCCCCACAAGTCCGGTGACCAACTCGCGTTTAGCCGAGCAGAATAACTTTCGCTGACACTAATGCTGTCTCCACCACTGCGGTTGCCGCTTAAGGACGCCTCGAGCCGCAGGCTGTAATCACCGCGTGTCAGTCGCCACTGTCCCTGCGCAGCACGATAGCGAGCTTCCGCCTGGGCCAGGGTTTGATTCGCTTCGTTCGCCTGGGTAATTAATAAATTTAATTCGGGATCATTAAACGCCGTCCACCAATCTCCCTGCGCCGCCCAACTTTGCGGCGAAATCGTTTGCCAGCCAGCCTCGTATTTAAAGGCCGCGGGAACGCTAGACTGCGGCGGCTGATAATCGGGGCCAACACTACATGCCACCAAACCAAGTAGCAGCGGCAACACAGAAATACATTTAACTTTTAATAAATTCATAAATTCATCACTTCTTTTCGGCATAAGCCGCATCGGTATTGTCCGCCGCGAGACGCTTCTCGCCGCTATTCACACCCTGCGATTTGCCACCCAATACGTATTGGCGTAAACGCTCTAAATAGAGATAAATAATCGGTGTGGTATACAGCGTTAAGAACTGACTAACAGCCAGCCCGCCGATAATCGTAATCCCCAAGGGCCGACGTAATTCCGCGCCTTCACCAAAGCCTATCGCCAAGGGCACTGCCCCCAATAAGCCGGCGAGATTTGTCATTAATATTGCCCGCAAACGTAAACGCGCGGCCTGTCTGATCGCCAAATCCGGCGACATACCATCGCGACGCTGAGCTTGCAGCGCGAAGTCGATCATCAAGATGGCATTTTTCATTACGATGCCGATCAATAAAAATAGCCCCAGCAAGGCAATTAAGCTGAGCTGGGTTTGGCTAATGTTCAGCGCTAGTAACGCGCCGATTCCCGCCGACGGCAGGGTCGACAAAATAGTGAGCGGATGCAAGGTGCTCTCGTACAGAACCCCAAGTACCAAATAGACCGCTAATAGAACCCATAGAATCAACCACGGCTGACTTAGATCGGCACCAAAATCGGGGCGCCCGCCATCCGGTGCAACGTGGACTGCGGTGGGCAGCATAATGCTATCTAACGCCTCCGCTATCGCGTTTTCTGCCTCGACAGCCGTTACGCCCGGTGCTAGGGCATAGCCTATTCCCTCTGATGCAAACTGGGCTTCGTGGCGAATGCGATCTTCGCCCATACCGTAATCCCAGGTTGCGAAAGTCGACAGTGGCACTCTCGCACCATCACTGGTCAATACATTTAACTGGCTCAGTACCGCAGGCTGCGAGGTATAGCCGGGGGACAGCTCCATTACCACGCGATACTGATTCATATCATCGTATAGTGTCGCAACCTGACGCTGCGAGAAGGCGTTATTCAGCATGGACGCCACCGTACTCATATCAACGCCGTACTGTCTGGCTAGCTCGCGATCAATGTTCAGGGTGATCTGCCGCGCATCAGCCATACCAATGGCATCAACGTCGGTTAACTCGGGTAGCTCCTGCATGACTAACGACGCTTTGCGACTCCATATATCCAAGGCTTCCAGCGAATCCGAGCGCAGTAACAGTTCATGTTCGCTGCGACTAAACGGCGAACTCAATCGAATGTCTTGATCAACCATCATGTATAACATCGCGCCCGGCACTTTAGGTGCGTTAGCGCGCAATCGGTCGACGACCGCTTGTGCAGAGACAGCGCGCTCAGACAGCGGCTTTAAATTTAAGGTGAGCTGTGCATTGGTCAAACCGCCGCTGCCACCGCTGGTGCCTGTCACGTCCGCAACCGCTGGATCGGTCAAAATGTATTTGCGAAACACTTCAATTTTGGGCTGCATTAATTGGAAGGAAAAGCCGTCATCGCCGCGAACAAAGCCACGCACTTGTCCGGTATCTTGTTGCGGCAAGGTCGTTTTAGGCAGTGCAATATACAAATAGACATTGCAGGCAATCACCCCAGCCAACACTAACATCACCACAATGCTGTGGCGCAAGGCCCAGTCTAAACTGCTGGCATAAGCATTTTTAAGGAACTCAAACATCTCATGGCTATAAGCAGCCATGCGGTTCTCGAAACCTTTTTCACCGCCTTCCTCGTCCACAGAGTGTGAATCACGGCGGGGTCGCAGCCAGCGCGCACATAAGCTCGGCGTCAAGGTGAGCGACACCAATAGCGAAATGAGCATAGCCGCCGCGAGGGTAATTGAAAACTCGCGGAATAAGCGCTCGACCACCCCACCCATGAATAAAATAGAGACGAAGACCACCACCAATGCCAAGTTCATCGCCAATAGGGTAAAGCCTACTTCCTTGGCTCCCACTAGCGATGCGTGCAGTGGCGACAAGCCGGCTTCAATATGTCGCTCAATATTTTCGAGCACGACAATGGCGTCATCGACCACCAAGCCACAGGCAACGACCAAGGCCATTAAGGATAAATTGTTAAGCGAAAAGCCGTAGAAATACATGGCGACAAAGGCGCCGATCAATGACACGGGAATGGCAATTGACGGAATTAAGGCCGTGCGAAAGCTACCCAAAAATAGCCACACCACCAACATGACCAAGGCAACGGAAATTAACAGGCTCAGTTGCGCTTCACTTAAGGTCGACCTAATCACCGGCGAGCGATCCATAATCACAGACAGTTCACTATCGGCTGGCATTAACGCGCGCAAGCGCGGTAACTCCTGATAAATAGCGTCGATGGTTTCCACAATATTGGCACCACTCTGACGGCTAACCATCAAGATTACGGCCGGGCGATCATTGTGGAAGCCGCTGCTATAGCGGTTTTCTACCGACTCGCTAACCTCAGCAACATCACCCAATCGCACCACTGCGCCGTTATTGTGACGAACCACTAAATCGCGATATTCACTGGCTTTGCGCAGTGGGTCATTGGTACTCACTCGCCAGCGATGACGACTGTCTTCAATAACGCCTAGGGGACGCAAGGCATTTGCCTGGGTAATGGCGTTGCGCACTTCGTCCAGTGCAATGCCGCGATGCAATAGCGCGCCCGGATCTAGCTGCACCCGCACCGCAGGCAAAGACGCGCCACTTACACCAACTTCACCCACCCCAACAATTTGCGCCAAGCGCTGGGCGAGGATCGTCGATGCGGCATCGTATAATTCACTGGGCGAACGATTTTCCGAACTCAAGGCCAGGCCCATAATAGGCGCCTGCGATGGATCTATTTTGCGAAATTCCGGGTTGCCCGGCATACCTGCAGGCAACTCACCGCGCACCACATTAATCGCCGCTTGCACATCTCTGGCAGCCTCATCCAGGTTTCGATCAAGATCAAAGGTGAGCACAACTTGCGTCGATCCCTGATTACTCGATGACGAGATTGACGAGATACCACTGATACTACCGAGCGCCCTTTCCAGTGGTGTCGCCACCGTGCTCGCCATACTTTCCGGACTGGCACCGGGCAAGCTAGCGGTGACACTGATTACCGGAAAATCGACCTGCGGCAGCGGCGCTACTGGCAGCAGCCGCCACGCGAGCAAACCCACCAGGACCAACGCCAAGGACAGCAAGCCCGTCGCAACCGGACGATATATAAAGGGGCGCGACAAATTCATGCATTGCCACTCGGTGAATCGACGTCATCGTTCAGGCTTAAATCTGAACCTGAATATTCCTCACCGCTGAAACGATCAAAAAACAAATACACTACCGGGGTAGTGAACAGCGTTAATACCTGACTCACCAGCAAACCGCCCACCATCACCAAACCCAATGGCTGACGTAACTCTGCGCCCGAGCCACCAGCTAACATCAACGGCAAGGCGCCAAACAAGGCCGCCAAGGTTGTCATCAAAATCGGACGAAATCTTAGTAGTGCCGCACGATGAATAGCCTCACGCGGACTCATTCCCTGATTGCGCTGAGCGTCGAGGGCAAAATCCACCATCATAATGCCGTTTTTCTTTACCAGCCCAATCAGTAAGACCACACCAATGACCGCGATCATATCCAGGGACCGGCCGGTGATAAGCAGCGCGAGCAAGGCACCAACGGTTGCCGATGGCAAGGTCGACAGAATAGTAATTGGGTGAATCGTGCTTTCATACAAGACGCCCAGCACCACATACATGGTGGCGACCGCCGCCAACACCAACCACAAGGTATTAGACAGCGAGGCCCTAAACGCCTCGGCGGCGCCTTGAAAGCGGCTTTCAATACCCAGCGGTAAACCAATCTCTAGCTGGGCCGCTTCGATTGCCTTAACCGCTTCACCAAGCGAGGCTCCCTCAGCCAAATTGAATGACAAGGTGGCTGCGGGAAATTGGCCTTGATGATTAATGAGCAAGGCCGCTGAACGCTGCTCCACCGTTGCCACGCTATTCAGTGGTGTGGGCACGCCCGAGGCCGTCGGCACATACAAATTGTTCAATGCAGCCAAACCACTGCTCTGCACGGGGTCAACTTCCAAGACCACGCGGTACTGATTCGATTGGGTAAATAGGGTCGCTATCTGGCGCTGACCATAGGCGTTCTGCAACGTGTCTGCAATCGACGATACACTCACACCAAGGCGCGCCGCCGCGTCACGATCAATATTGATATACGCTTCGTCGCCCTGTTGCTGTAGATCACTGGCAACGTCGACCAATTCCGAACGCTGCTGCAGGGCCGCCATAAGTTTGGGCACCCACTCGGCAAGTTCGGCGGTGCTGGCGGCAGTAAGCGTAAAGCGGTATTGGGTACGGGTAATCTGATCTTCAATACTCAGCTCTTGCACTGGCTGGAACCAGGCTTCAATACCGGCGACATCGTCGGCGCGCTCGCGCAAGCGCGCCATCACATCGAAAACCGATTCACTACGATCGTGATGAGCGGGCAAATTAATAAACATGCGCCCGCTATTCAGCGTGGTATTGCTGCCATCAACACCGATAAAAGACGACAAACTCGAGACCCCAGGGTCTTCAAGCAAGGCGGCTGCCAGTGCTTGTTGACGACGGGACATCGCCGCAAACGAGGTGTTTTGCGGCGCCTCCGTCACGACTTGAATGACACCGCTGTCTTGTACCGGAAAGAAATCTTTATCGACCGCAAAGTACAGTAAGACCGTCAATAAAATGGTCGCTAACATCGCCATCATGGCAGCGGGTTGACGAGCCAAGACCCAGTCCAGCATCTCACCGTAGCGAGCAATAAAACGATCCATTGCACCGGGCGCACCATCCTCAGACTGCAGTGGCTCGCGCAACATTCTCGCGCACATCATCGGCGTTAGCGTTAGCGAAACCACCAGCGAAATAGCAATGGCCACCGCCAAGGTCACTGCAAATTCATGAAACATCCGCCCCACGACATCTGCCATAAACAGCAGCGGAATTAATACGGCGATCAATGACAGTGTTAAAGAAATTAAAGTAAAGCCAATTTCTTTGGCGCCTTTTAACGCGGCCGCCATCGGCGTATCACCCTCTTCACGATGACGGGCAATATTTTCCAACATCACAATGGCATCATCGACCACAAAGCCGGTCGCAATGGTCAGCGCCATTAAACTTAAATTATTAATGGAAAATTCCGCCAAATACATAAAGGCGAAAGTACCCACCAACGACAACGGTACGGCAATGCTGGGAATAATGGTGGCCGGCACACTGCGCAAAAAGGCAAAGGTCACCAGCACGACCAAGCCGATGGCAAACAGCAATTCCTTTTGCACGTCGCGAACAGAGGCGCGAATACTATCGGTGCGATCACTCAACACCGTGACGTCAACCGCCGTTGGCATGGTTGCGGACAACTGCGGCAACAGTGCCCGCACCCGGTCAGCAACGTCAATCACATTGGCGCCGGGCTGTTTCTGAATGTTTAGCAGTACCGCTGACTGACTATTTGCCCACGCCGCAAGAAAGCGGTCTTCAGCACCGTCGCTAATTTTTGCCACATCACCCAAGCGCAGTGGTGCACCTTCTTGATAAGCGATAATCAGCTTTTCATAATCTTTTACCGAGCGTATTTGATCGTTGGCATCGAGCAAGGTGGTTCTATTGGGGCCATCAAAACTGCCCTTGGGTTGGTTAACATTGGTCGCGGCAATTGCCGAACGAATTTCATTCAAGCTTAAACCGTAAGCTGCCACCGCCGTGGGATTAACCTGTATACGCAGTGCCGGACGCTGGCCGCCGGCTAAACTGACCAAGCCCACACCCGACAATTGTGCTAGTTTTTGCGCCATACGAGTGTCGACCAAATCGTGAACTTCGGGCAGCGGCAGACTTTCTGAGCTAATCGCCAAGGTCATAATTGGCGCGTCAGCGGGGTTCACTTTGCGATAAATCGGCGGTGTCGGTAAATCATTGGGTAATAGACTGTCTGCGGCGTTAAGTGCCGCCTGAACTTCTTGCTCGGCAACACCTAGGTCCACCTCTAAGGCAAACTGCAAGGTAATAACTGAAGCACCGCCCGAACTAGTAGAGGCCATTTGTTTAAGGCCTGGAATTTGCCCCAACCGTCTTTCTAAAGGCGCCGTAATCGTGCGCGCTGTTACGTCTGGCCCCGCGCCTGGATGAAAGGTAAAGACCTGAATGATGGGATATTCCACCTGCGGCAATGCCGCTACCGGCAGCAGTCGCCATGCCAACACACCCGCCACCAAAAGCGCGAGCATCAGCAGCGAAGTGGCCACCGGCCGTAAAATAAAAGGGCGCGACATACTATTCATGATCGCGCCTTAGTGCGGTGACGGCGCGGCTGCGCCGCCATCACGATTTGGGCGTTGACCTGCTGCCGCGCCATTGGGTGCTTTTCCACCCTCGCGAGAGCGTGAATCCGCTGCGCCACCCGCCCGCCGCTCTGCAGCGGGCACCGGCGCATCACCATCGACGGTGACATCGCGGCCATCGCGCAGACGATCCAAGCCCTCTATCACTACCCGATCGCCGGCTTGCAAACCGTCTATAACCGCAACGCGATCGCTATCAACGATGCCGGTGGTAATCTGCCGAATATACGCTTTGCTGTCTTCCACCACGTACACATAACTACCCTGCGAGCCATGTTGAACAGCGTCGGCAGGTATAGTTAACGCGTCGGCAATACTGTTCAAACGCAAACGCACATTAACAAACTGATTCGGAAACAAACTGTTATCCAAATTTTCAAATTCTGCTCTTACCCTCAACGTACCTGTGGTGGTATCAATTTGATTATCCAAAGTCACCAACTTGCCAGTGGCGATGATATTTTGTTCGTTGCGATTTAACGCTTCAACGCGCAGGGAGTCGCCACCGTTAAACGCTTTAACTAGCGCAGGAACCTCTACCTCAGAAACGGTAAACAGAACAGCGATCGGATGGGTTTGAGTGATAGTCACCAAGCCTTCGCTATCATTGGCGGCAATTAAATTTCCCGCATCGATCCGACGTAATCCAAGCCGCCCTGATATAGGCGCTTCAATACGAGTCCACGACAATTGCAAACGCGCGTCATCAAGCTGCGCCTGCTGGCTTTTATTTGCACCCTCTAATTCCCGCACCAGGGCAGCCTGACTGTCGAGCTGCTGACGGGCTATTGAGTCTTCAGCGTACAAACCTTGATACAAATTCAAATCAACCTTGGCATTGGCAAGCTGCGCCTGATTTTGCTGAAGCTGTCCCTGTGCCTGCTCAAACTGCGCACGATAGGGAGCGGGATCAATCACCGCGAGCAAATCGCCCTTGCTCACTTCAGACCCTTCAGTGAAGACAATCCTATCTAAAACTCCGCCCACCCGACTGCGCACCACCACCGTGTTCATTGGCGTCACAGTGCCAATGGAACGCACTTGCACGTCTAAGCCACCTTTTTGGACAGGCACCACACGCACGGACGAGGTCTGACCACCCCAGCCCCTCCGCATGACTTGCTCCGGTGCCGGCGGTGTACGACCCAATAGATACCAAATACCAACAACAAATAGCAGCAATAACACCACCCAAATGACGGCCTTGCGAGAACTACTCAAACGTGGGGAATTATTCATTTATAAAAAAACCATTGCGGACGCTGCAGCAAGAATTCAACACTCGTCACTCAGCAGAAAAAATATCGATAATGTTTAAACACAGCGAAGGGAAAAATCCCTCGCTATAAATTGAAAAAGTTAGGGTGAGTATACTCTCAAATCGCACTCTCTTTGCCTACGCATCAAATCAGCAAAGAGATCGCACGGTGGACAATAGCGGTGTATTCAATACACATCTCGACAGTACAAACCCGCATCGGCCAAGTCATCAAGCTGTTCATCACCCAATACTCGGCGCAATTGCCGATCAACACCCGCGGCCATACCCTCGCGGCTACCGCAAACATAGATCGCCGCACCGGCGCTGAGCCATGCCTTCAAATCAGCTACATTGGCTAAAATTGCATCTTGCACATAGGCGGGTTGTTCTCTGCATCGCGAGAACGTTAAGTCGATATGAGGCAAATAACCGTGATCTTGCCACTCTGCAATTTCATCACTAAAAATACGATCAGCGCGGGGGCTGCGCTCACCAAACATCAACCAATTGTCTTTTCTATTGCTTAACTGCCGCGCGCGAAGATGAGCGCGGATACCGGCAAAACCAGATCCATTGCCAATAAATATCACGGGGATATTCGACTCGGGCGCATGAAACAGAGGGTTGCGCCGCACCCGCAAGGCGAGTGAATCACCGACAGCTAAATGTCTACCCAGCCAGTGTGATGCCACCCCCGGAATACCGTCGCGGCCCTGCACCCGCACCAGTAAATCGAGGCTGCCATCTTCCGGCACAGACGCAATGGAATACTCCCGCTTCGCCAGTAATGGCAGACTCATAACCCACGCCGACACCGAGTCCGGATCGCCTACCACTGGGCCCGCGATATCGCTTGCAGGTAAAGCTCGGCGTTGTAACTCATCGATCAACTTACTGGCCTTGCCGTCGATCAATAAGCTAGCGTCAAAATCCAGTTTGTACATTGCCGCAAATTCGGCGCAGCGAATAACGCTATTGCGCGGCAACACTTCTGCGATATCACCGGCCTGCCACAGCGTGTCCAGCGCAACATCACCTAAAACCTGAGCTGGCGAAAACTTGAGATAAACCAGTGGCTCACCAACGCTGCCGACATTAACGACCTTGCGGGCATCCAAATGCCATGACTGGTAGTGATCACGATGGAAAGACAATTCTGTGAGATCAGGCAGTGAAGACTCTGCGCCAAAACGAGCGAGCTGCTGATACCAGCGCTGCAAAACCGCATCGGCATTGCCTGCGGTATTGCCATCTAACTCCAAGGGCGCAAACACGGGTGCGGCACCATGGCTGGATAAGCCCTCGTGCAACTTGTGGCCAAAGGCACAAAAATGTTGATACGCGCTATCGCCCAGCGCCAACACAGAGAATTTTAAATGCGAAAATTGCGCAGAACTGCCGTTTAAGTAGCGCCGCGCAAAGCGGTTGCCGTTATCCGGAGGCTCGCCTTCGCCGTAGGTACTGGCCACAAAAAAGGCGTGCTCAGTACCGGCCAATACCGCGTCATCAACTCGATTTAATGGCAACACTCGCACCGGCCCAATCGCCAGTAATGCCTTAGCACTGCTTTGCGCCAATGCTAGCGCTACCCCACTCTGACTGGCGTAGGCGACCAGCATCGACGCCGCAGACACGGACGAGTCAACGGATTGCAGACGCCCACTACTGCCGCGCCGAAATTGCCATAGGCACAGCGCGGCATACCCGAGCAAAACGGCGAGTACGAGTAGCAATCGCTCAGTGAGCACCACCTAAAATTACCGCGCTAGATCAGTAAAGTACTACTGGGGAAGCACTTCTAACGTCGCCGAGTAACTACCTTGACGAGTTGTCGCCGGTTTCGCAGCTTTATCATCTTGGTATTCAGCTTCTAGCCAGTAACGTCCTGCGGATGGCCACTCGATGCTGACCACCCCTTTTTTATCACTGGTGGCTTTAATTTCATTCGGGCTGTTGCGGTAACGTCCACCGTCTGGAATGACAGTTACGTCAACACCGACCGCAGGCTTGCCGTCGATCATAAAACGGAACTGCGCTTTTTCGCCGGAGAACAAATCATTGGGATGAGTGATGGGCTCCATTTCTAAACCTTGGTTTTGCAGAGCAAATACCGTTTTACTTGGCTGACCTGCTGTCACAAAGGTTTCCATACGGCGGGAAGACTGACTCACCTGCAGATTCTTTGCATTTTTAGGCACGGCTTTTTTAAACTCACCCGGTGCTGGCGTTTCACCACGGCCGGGCCAAAAGCCGCGTTTTCCGTCTTCTGTTTCCCAGCGCGCACGCAAGCCACTACTGGCACTAAATACTTTATAAGTACCTTCTTTGCTCAACTCTAAGTCAAAGCTGCTACGGTATTTGCCAGTGTGCTGGTTTTGCAACTCGACTTCGTTACCGTCAGGGCCAACAGCCTTCATGCCGTTTAAGCGCATCGCCGCGTGGTCGGTGAAAAAAATATCGTTAGACACCGCCGCATCAAAAGTCACCCACGCATTTTCACCAGATAATACCGTTGCTGCGGGCAGCACCCATGCACGGTGAGCATTCGCGACAAGGGGGAGTGAGCATGCCAATAAAGCAATTATCGCCAGTTTAGATTTCTTCATATACAGTCTCCAAAATATTATTTAGTGCCCAAGGCAGACGCGGTATTTCGATACCAAATCGTCAGCAGAATAATTAAGGTGCTAAGTTCAAAAGAATCTTGCCCAGCTCGGTCTTACCCTCAGTTTCCAAGGTCGTTGAGGATGTCACCGGCCACTGAAACGGAATTTTAAGCAGCTCACGACCACCAACTTCGCGGGCCGCTTCGACATATAATTTATAGCTTCCGGGGGCGAGGGAATCGGCCACCTTGGCAAGATCAACACTATGTACACCAGGTTGCTGTGTTGCTCCGCTTACCCCATCAAGCGGCATGCTTGCGCTACGTCCGCTGCGACGCCACCACTGGCGCATATCTTTAAGCCACTGCTCGCCCTTGTCATCGCGTTTATCTAGCTGATACCACACGGCTAAATTCGTTACATCGCCGCTGTCGTCATTCTGCAACCACATCGCCACGTAGGGGCGGTGATACTCGGCAACATCAATGCGCGGCAACTCAAGGGAAAGCGCCATATCACCCGCCTGCGCCGACACCGTCATCGCCATGCCCACTAGGCCCATCGCTGTCATTTTCTTAATCATCAACACACCTATTCACTACGTTCTTAAAAAGTATTTAAAAAATTAATTCACAGATAATTCATTCAATGCACAAACAAAATTATCAGTATCAGCGGTATCACCAAACCCAAACCCACCATCGGCCAGGTTGAGGGACGGCTCGCTGCATGGCGCTGCAATAGCAGCAAACCAGATACACAAAACACCACGCAGGCAATCGCAAATACATCGATAAACCAACTCCACGCCGCACCCGTGTCGCGCCCTTTGTGCAAATCATTTAAATACGCAACCCAACCTCGGGCGGTGCGCTCGTACAAAATATCGCCGCTTGTTAAATCCAAACTCAACCAGGCATCACCACCGGGTCGTGGCAACGCCACATACACGTCTTCATCACTCCATTCACCGCGCACCGAGCCTGCTATATAAATATTTAGCTCGCTCTCCAGCCAGCTTCGCAACTCGACATTGAGTGGCGCCTTGTCGGCGTTCGGTAACTCGATGTCGTCTAAAATTTGCTGTGGCAACACCGCTTCTATTGACGTAATCACCGGTACAGCCGGAATGATTGCAGCATTGTTTAAAGTGATTCCGGTGACCGAAAACAGCAGCATACCGACTAGGCACACCGCCGAGCTGATCCAATGCCATTGCCGCAATGAGCCCAAATGCCATGGCGCGCTAAACCCTTTCAAACTCATATATGACAGACTCTAGGCAAGCATGCCGCACGGTGAAAATATCCCAACATCGCGATTAGCTCTCTGGCTCGGTTACAAAACCCAACTTTAAAATGCCCGCCCGCTGCACCGCCGCCATGACTTTTAAAACATGCTCGTAGGTCGCACTGCGGTCACCGCGAATATGCACCTCTGGCTGCACGGGTTTCTCGGCAGCAAGGTAAAGACGCTGCTCCAAGTCCTCCATCGACAACTCGGTTTTGTCCCAGTGAATTAATCCGTCCGCCGTTATTGATAAGGTCACCGCATCCGGTTTAATTTCATTCGGGGTATTGTCAGCGCGAGGCAAATCGACTTTTACCGAGTTGGTAATCACCGGCACGGTAATAATGAAAATAATCAGTAAGACCAACATCACGTCGACCAGCGGCGTCATATTGATCTCGCTCATTACCTCACTGCTGTCGTCATCCAGACCACCACCGAACGCCATCTCAGACTGCCTCGCTGCGCTTTTGCTGCGCCTTGGCTAGACTGCTAATAGACTCAGCATTGCGATTAGCGGGTGCCGCGCCGGTAATTAAATAAGCGTGGAGTTGATGCGCAAATCGATTGAGCTTACTGATAATCGCCTTGTTACCGCGGGCCAGAGTGTTGTATGCCAATACCGCTGGAATCGCGACTGCCAAACCAAAAGCCGTCATGATCAGGGCCTCCCCGACTGGGCCAGCAACTTTGTCTATGCCCGCTTGGCCAGAAACACCAATATTCACTAGCGCGTGATATATGCCCCATACCGTACCGAACAAGCCAACAAACGGTGCCGTAGAGCCTACCGATGCCAAGACGGCTAATCCGCGTTGAAGGTTTTCTGAACTCTCGTCGATGGAGCCCTTTAAGCACGCAGTGAGCCACTCCGCCAGGGGCAAATGCCCGTGTAAATCAGCCTTGTGATTTACGTGGTGATCTAAGCCCGACTGCCCTTCTTCTGCTAAATGACGGAAGGGGTTGTCGCGCTGATTCCCAAGCAAATGCAAGCCTTCGGCAAAACTCTGGGCGTGCCAGAAATCCACCAGCGCGCGGGTCGGCTTGCGCAAACGAAATAAACGCCAAGAGCGAATGACAATGACATACCAAGAGGCGATCGACATCGCCAATAACATCATTGCCACCACCTTGATGACCATGTCGCCCTGGGTCCAGAGCGCTTCTACGCCATAGGGGTTTTCCATAAATCCACTTCCTCAATCGATCTTGCCATGGGCTAACGCCGCTTCAAAATGGCTAATGCTGTGAATGACTACAGTTACTGATTCAGCGAGAATTCCAAAGGTTGTAAATACCAATAAGAAATCGCCTCGTCGCCGCGCTTGGCGGGTAAATATCGCCAGCGCTTTACCGCCTTCATCGCGGTTTTGTCTAAACGCTTAAAACCGCTGGATTTTTTAACTCGCACCTCTCCGACCTTGCCATCAGGCAAAATCAGCAATTCTAAAATCACGATGCCCTCTTCCTTCAAACGCCGAGAAATAGTCGGATACGCCGGCGCAGGATTATTCAAAGGGTTCGCGTCATGGCGCGGCGGCGTAATCGGCGCTCCCAAGGCCTTATTGTCTTCCTCTGCTCGCTTCACCGTTTTCTGCACTGGCGGAGGCGGAGATTGCGGCTCCTCAGCTTGATCTTCACGGCGTATCGCCTTCTCAGACGGCGGCGCTTTTGGCAGCGGCGGCAATTTCTGTTTTGGCTTTGGCAGCGGCTTGGGCTTTGGCTTTGGCTTCGGTTTAGGAAGCGGCTTAGGTGGTGGTTCGACCTCCTTTTGCGGCGGGGGAGCTTTACTTGCGCTGGGAATTTGCACTGCCTCGGCAGGTGGAGCCGGGATTATTACGCCCTGAATAGTGGGCATCACCAATACGTTATTCTTAGGTGACGGCAACCAAAATACAGCGGCAATGGCTCCACCATGTAAAAAAAGCACAAAGAACAAGCCTAGCCACGAATCCCTTCTTCTCATCTGCCAAAGCCTTGATACAAAGAGATATCACCAAGGGAGAAAGGCAAATCTATAACGGCGTTATCGCTACCCTTGCACCCGCAAGCAGCTCCTCCCCCATTAAATTGCCAGTCCGCAGCGCGCATTTATCACTTAAATTCCGTGGTATTTATCCAAAACAGCGCGCAATAACCGCAGCGCCAAACCTAGGGCGCAAGATTACTATAAATGATAATGATTATCAAAGACAAATAAGAAACAATTTTATTACGTTTTAGATCTAGGTAGGCAGCTAGTGGCGCGATGCGACCAAAATACCCACTTAGGGCAATAAGATCGGCGGTTTACCCGTATATTTTTGCGATAGCACATCTTATGCTCGTAGCTCGTGCTTAGGCTTATCTCTCTGTAAGAAGCCACCACCATTTTATAGCTAAGCTGCCCTATCGCTGACTGCGGCAGGTAAACGACAGATAGAGCAATAAAAATAATAAGGAAGGCAATGAAGAATTTAGATGTCGTCATTTTAGGCGCAGGCATGTCAGGCCTCTGCATGGCAATCAAGCTACGCGAAGCTGGCATTAGCAATTTTGAAATAATCGAAAAGAACAGCGACGTCGGTGGTACCTGGCATGAGAATACCTACCCAGGCGCCTGCTGCGATGTGCCCTCGGCGCTTTATAGCTTTTCCTTTGAACCCAATCCAGACTGGAGCCGCACCTACTCGCCGCAACTAGAAATTAAACGTTACTTTCAGCACTGCGCCGACAAGTATGCACTGCGCCCCCATATCCACTTTAATTGCGAAGCGGTGAGTGCTGACTATCAACAAGAAGGCCATTGGCTGATCACCCTCGCAAATGGCGAGCAACTACGCAGCCGTATCTTAATTTCCGGCATCGGCCAATTGAACCGGCCCAACATCCCCCACTTTGACGGCGCGGAGCAATTTACCGGTCAGACCTTTCACTCCGCGCGATGGAACCATGACCTAGATTTAAACGGCAAACGTATTGCCGTCATTGGCAGCGCAGCCAGTGCTATTCAGCTCATCCCTGTTTTGGCAAAACAAGCCGAAAAACTATACGTCTACCAACGCAGCGCAAGTTACATCATTCCGCGAGGAGACCAAGAATACCCTACTAAGACGAAACGCCTTTTTAGAAAACTGCCGTGGACACAGAAAGTACTGCGACTGTATTACTATCTCCGCCAAGATTGCTTCACCTTCGGCGCAATGTTAGCGGGCTCATTCCGCGGCAAAATTATAAAATGGATGACAAGCCAATACCTTAACGCCAGCATCAGTAATCCGGATCTACGTGCTGTATTACGCCCGGACTACCCCCTAGGCTGTAAACGAGTATTGGTCAGCGACGACTTTTATCAAGCCTTCGAAGAAGACAACGCAGAGGTGGTTACATCACCGATTAGTGGCATGAACTCCGACGGCATAATAACTCGCGATAATATTCCGCGTCCGGTCGATGTCATTGTGTACGCAACCGGCTTTCAAGCCACAGATTTTTTAGTGCCACTCATCGTGCATGGCGAGAACGGCATAGAGCTCAATACAGTTTGGCGCGACGGCGCCGAAGCCCATCGCGGCGTTGCCCTAGCAGGCTTCCCCAATTTTTATATGCTCTACGGCCCCAACACCAACCTAGGCCACAGCTCCATTATCTATATGGTAGAGAAACAAGTGGGCTACTTAATGCAATGCATTACAAAAACCCTCAAGGAAGACCTGCGCAGCCTTCAGCCAACGGCCGTTGCGCAACAAGCGTTTAACAAGCGAATGCAAGACGCCTTAGCTGATACAGTATGGGGAGGCGATTGTGGTAGTTGGTATAAAAATGAATCCGGCAAAATCATCAACAACTGGCCCTACAACACAACGCGCTTTGGTCGTGAAATGAAAACCGTTGATTTTGATGAGTATCAGCAAGAGCGGGGTTAAGAGCCCTCACCGCTACGCTATATAGTGATAATGCCTCGCGAAGACTCGCTATTCACTCGTGTTTAAGCGCTGTGAACAATAGAGCCATTCCCCCTATCTAGCTGACGAGTTATATAAGTCATTGAATTTTATAAAAACCACTATATGATCAAGGGAAAGGAATGCATGGCAGAAATATAGGGAAATGTTCTTCGTTTGGCCGGCACGCGCTACTAGCGAGGTCGACATCTCATTGAATTCCCATCATTTTCCCAATCAAGCTAAAAGCCAGCTCTGTGATAAGGGGGCCAAAGTAATATATAGCCTGAGTTGTCATAACAAAACTGTAGCTCCTATTTGAGAAACTGGATATATGAATGAATTCAAAGACGATTTAAGGGTCTTAAATAGTCTTCAGATTGTAAGAAAGCATATATTTAACGGTGCATGCCACTTTCTGGATAACGCTAATTATTATCAACTAAAAGAGGAAATATGTGAGTATTTTGATGTTGAATTTAATGATGTACTAATTGTTGGATCTGGAAAATTAGGATTTAGCATAAAACCCCAAAGACGTTACGGTGCGTTTAATGATGAATCTGATATTGATATAGCGGTTGTTTCAACAGAGCTATTCCAAAAGATTTGGAAAGAGGCATATTTATATCAAAGAAGTGGGGCATATTGGCCAAAATCAGCTGATTTCTTTAAATATCTTTCTGAGGGGTGGATTAGGCCAGATAAGTTACCATCGAGTAAGTACTTTAGTTTTACGGAAAATTGGTGGAATTTCTTTAATGAGCTAACAACCTCTGAAAGATATGGTCCTTACAAAATTAGGGGTGGTTTATATCAATCGTGGTTTTTCTTACAAGAGTATCAAAAAATATGCATAGAACAGTGCATAACTGAGGTGAAGACATGAGAACATCCGCAACCAATCGGCGTTTACGTGTTTTGTTGACGGCAATAAGTAATAAATCCCTTGTGCCTCAACCAGATTTTCAAAGACGTTTAGTGTGGTCAAATAAAGACAAGGTGGCGTTCGTGCGAACTGTTCTAGAGGGTTTTCCGTTTCCAGAAATATATATTGCTGCTGGAAAGGTCGACCCGAAAACTGGGGAGGGGTGCGAGTTACTTGTCGATGGCCAGCAAAGAATAACCACTTTATACCAATATTTTAAAGGTTCAGAGGATTTAAAATTACCTGCAGAGCTAGTCGAATATTCAAATCTTGATGAGCAAAAACAATTGGAGTTTTTGGAGTACGAAGTTGTAGTCAGGGATTTGGGGAGCAAACCTATCGATGAAGTAAAAGAAATATTTCAGAGAATCAATTCTACTAGCTATGGTCTTAACACAATGGAAATCCACAACTCAAGGTATGCCGGGGGATTTAAGGCTTTTGCTGAGACGATGTCTGAGATGGAATTTTTTAGCACTTATCGAATTTTCACAACAACAGATATCAAGCGAATGAATGATGTTCGGTTTTGCCTAGGAATGCTATCTGCAATTATCGTAGGTTATTTTAATCGAGACAAAGAAATAGAGCCGCTTTTGGAGCGTTACAATGAGGAGTTTGATAGGGCTAAAGAATTCGAAGTACGTGTTAGTAAAGTTATTAACAGCATTGAAAGGCTAAATTTTCCTGCTTCATCCAGAGCATTTAAAAAGGCGGATTTCTATAGTATTTTTATTGAAGTTTACAAGGCTTTGTATCTGCACAAGAAAGAAATTGATATCTCGAAAACCAGGGATAATATAGACGAGTTTTTCGAAAAAGTTGAAAAAGCTTCTGAAAACAAAGAGAAAGACCCAGTAGCTAACGACTATTATAAAGCTGCTCTGCAGGGTAGTAACGATAGAAATAATAGGATTCTACGAGGGAATACTATTCAAAATTTAATCGTATAAGCTAATCGGGTAGCCGAGGGTCTCTAACCCTCAGCCCCCACAACACCCTGCACCGAGACGTCGGGCCGCCTGGTCCGCACAGGGCGTTTCACTGAGAATGGTGAAGCTTGACCCAACCATCGCGCAATTCATAAAGCCCCTGAGATTTTAAATAGGCATTGGATAATGCCTGATTAATCCCCGGTGTTTTAGAGCTGCGCCATGGGCCTTTACTGGCAATGCCACACGCAACTGGAATTATTAGACAGGCACTTCATAAATTATTTTAGCCAATGGTCTCGATTGATCTCCGTTTTTATACCGAATGCTGCCTTAGGGGGAAATATTTAAAAAAATAGCTAGCGATGGGTGGTTTTGAGGAATAGCTTTTCTTGAGCTAAATCGCCGACTAGATAATCAGTAAGTCTAGAAAGATTATGCGATTCTTTTTTCTAATTTTTGGTTTTGTCTTTTGGCAAATCGCTTGCGGTAAATCAGTTCAAAGGCGGCGGCATTATTTAGCCAAGTCTTTTGATCAATGCCTAATCGCTTGAGAATAGGAGGGAGGTGCAGCGTAAACGCGCCGCGCTTATCTTTGCGGACTAGCCTGCCGGTGTGATCAACCAACTCCAGATAATCTTTGAGACGGAAGAAAATGCCGTGTTGTTCTTTGTCAGTGACAGTACCCTCAAAGGGCAATAGGGGTTTATGGGGAACAGTAAAGTGATTGAGCTGGTGGGATTGAAGTAGACTGGCGATTGCCTCGGCCAAGTTTAATGACGGGCGAGTACGTTCTTTAATACTGGTGTGATCAGACTCTTCTGGCGACGCTGCCATTCCAGCACGCACGGGATTGAGATCGACATAAGCCATGCAAGTGAGTAGTGCTTCTTCGCTTAACAGTGCTTGTGACCGATAGCGGGCTTCCCAGAAATGGCCGGTGCAGCCATCTTCCTGATTTGCCATGCGGGCAATCGGTTCGTTAAGGCATTTCATGAACCAACCCAAATCCCCTAATCGCTGGCGGTAGAGGGCGATAATGTCATTTAATACTGCCAGCTCTGCCGCTGGGAGCACGACACCTTTAAGATATTGCTGAATCAATAACGGCCCTTTGAATAGGCTAGTCCAACGCGCTATTACTTCCTGATCAGACCAGTCATTGACCGCATCGGGCGAGAGTTTAACAACCAAGTGCAGATGATTGGACATCACCGCGTAGGCGGCGATATCAATGGCAAATAGACTACTGAGCAAATGAATGCGCTGTTCAATAAAGAGCCGGCGGTGGGAATAGTCTTTGCCACTTGCATGATCTATACCGCAAAGAAACGAGCGTCGGACGCAGCGAGAAGTCACGTGGTAGAAGGGCGTGTCGTTGACACAGACTAAGGATTTTCTGGGTAAGGTCATCGTAATTCCTTTTACGAATGGGTGAATTGAAAATAAAGCAGTGTTATTGTTTTGTCAATTTTGGAGTGCCTGTCCTCAAGAGAGAGAGGAGAAAACAAGATAGCAGGCAGTTGCCTTTTAAATACCTGTCAAGAAAAATTCCCACCTCTGCCCTAGAACATTAAGCAAATGAAAATCCAAACCACAAAAGAGGAAACATTATGAAAGGAAAATGCCTTTGCGAATCCGTCACCATCGAGTCAGACGATGTAGCTGAATTTGAAGCATGCCATTGCAGCATGTGTCGTCGCTGGGGAGGCGGCCCTCTTCTAGCTGTGCACTGTGGTTCGAATATCAGTATTACTGGCAAGGATTCAATCAAAGTTTATGAATCTTCCGAGTGGGCGGAACGATCTTTTTGTAGTCATTGCGGCACCCATTTGTACTACCATCTAAAGCCAACTGATGAGTACATCGTTCCCTTAGGATTGTTTAACGAGGAATCGAGCATCAGTTTTAAACGGCAGATATTTATTGATCAGAAACCGAGTTCTTACGAATTCTCAAACCAAACAGAGAATTTGACTGAACAGCAGGTCTTCGACAGTTTTGGCGTTTAGAGTTTACATATCAAGGCACTGCTATCGCCGCAGTCGCCGCCACGATATCCTGCAGTGACTGCGGTAAGCTCGCATTAGGCAAGATTATACATGAAGTACACGATACGAAATTCGACGCACCTTACTGCGTCCAAAAACGATGTTTGGCAGTGGATTACGTCCATCGACGGAATATCGAAAGAGATGTCTCCGTATTTGCGAATGTCTTCACCTCGCGGGGTTGCGAGTTTAGCGACAATTGATTTTACGCCGGGTAAAAGACTGTTTAGGAGTTGGATTTGCTTCTTAAAGATCATACCGATTGATTACTCAGATTTAACACTGGAAAGCCTTGATGAGGGCGCTGGCTTTGTAGAGCAATCAAAAATGGGATCTATGCGGTCGTGGCGGCATGTGCGCACCATAAGCCCGGATAAAGAGGGATGCATATTAACGGACGAGGTGTCATTTGAGCCTAAGTTCGCCGGGCCGCTACTCAGTAAGGTAATAGCCGCCTTTTTTAACCACAGGCATCGCCGCTTAAGTAAATATCTCGGTGCTGCCACATAGTTTCACCTAGTCCGCAGCCCTTCCCACAAAATGTATATACGCCCTATTCAGCACTAGGCTGCTAGCTATGCATTCCACTAACAATAAAAAAACAAATAAAGAGCGGCTCTTGGCGCTGTCATCTTATCGTCTTAAAACTTCAATATAAGCGCAATTAAACTGTAAGGCTAAGGCTCTAGTCTTTGTGCCGGTAAGTGGCTTTGTGCCACTGCTCATTTTTTCTGGGATCTCACCCACGCACAACATACCTATATAGGAAAAGTCATTTTCCAGACCAGGAGCCTTAAAATGCGTATTAAAACCGCCATATTGTCAGGGGTTTTACCCCTTACAATAGCCACTCAGGTAGCTGCCGCTGTGTTGCCTTCTCATCAAACCAACAACACGTGGTATACCGATGCTGCGACAAGCACAGAAACTAAAGCCACTGCCACTACCCCGGCCAAAGCAAAGAATGTGATCCTATTTGTAGGTGATGGCATGGGGGTTTCTACCCTGACTGCAGCACGTATTTTACAGGGCCAACAAAACGGCGATCTCGGTGAGGAAAACTTTTTAAGTTTTGAGGCCTTCCCCCACACCGCGTTGGTTAAAACCTACAATGTTGATGCACAGACTCCAGACTCTGCGGGTACCATGACAGCAATGATGTCTGGTGTTAAAACCGACGCGGGTGTATTGGGCGTTGCCGAGAATATCGAACGTGGCGACTGCAGCACCGTGAGCGGTAATGAATTAATCACCGCCATTGAGCTGGCGGAAATGAAAGGCATGTCGACAGGTATTATTTCTACTGCGCGTATTACCCATGCCACCCCCGCTGCCGCCTACGCTAAATCCGCTGATCGCAACTGGGAAGACGACGGAGATATGCCTGCGGCTGCCAAAACAGCAGGCTGCGAAGATATCGCGTCGCAATTAGTTAACTTTGAACCCAATTTGGAATCACGCATAGACGGCGCAGATGTAGACGGTCTCGATGTAGTAATGGGCGGTGGTCGCCGCAGCTTTTTACCTAAAGATGCCGCCTTTAATAGCAATGACGCCGTGAGCGGTGTTGAGGGTGATCGCACCGACGGCCGCGATTTAACTGCCGAGTGGAAAACACGCTACCCAGCCGGTAGTTATGTGTTTGACCAGAGCAGCTTTGACGCGGTTGACACCAGCACCACTACTAAGTTGTTTGGCCTGTTCAACGAGTCACACATGCAGTACGAAGAAGACCGCGGCAATGACGTTGCCGGCGAGCCTTCACTGACTGAAATGACCAGTAAGGCCATCGCCATTCTCAATAAGAATAGCAATGGCTATTTGTTAGTTGTTGAGTCAGGTCGTATTGACCACGGTCATCACGCTGGCAGTGCTTACAGCGCACTAAGCGACGCCATTGAATTATCAAACGCAGTACAAGCGGCAGCAGATGCAACCAGCCCCGACGACACCCTGATTATGGTTACCGCTGACCACAGTCATGTATTCACTATTGCGGGCTACCCAAAACGTGGCAATCCGATTTTGGGCAAGGTAGTCAATATCGGTGAAACTGAGCCGACAACCGCGGCAGATGGCATGCCATACACCACGGTGGGTTACACTAACGGGCTTGGCTTTCACGACCTTGGCGCGGTGACAGATGCCGACGCAGTATACTCAGAAAGTATTCAAGCAGGACGCGCTGACCTCGCCAGTGTAGACACCGAGTCACCGGGCTTTCATCAGGAAGCATTAGTACCACTGGGCTCTGAAACCCATGCCGGAGAAGATATTAGCCTGCACGCGCGCGGCCCCGGTTCACAATTTGTTCGCGGCGTTGTTGAGCAAAACATGGTTTTCCACCTGATTAACCAAGCGCTTGATCTGCTGGACAGCGAATAAGGAGAATGGCAATGAAACAGTTTAAATTAGCAATTTTAGCAAGCGCGATAGCAGGCTTAACCGCTTGTGGTGGCGATGATGGCCGCAACGGCGCAAACGGTAGCAATGGTGCTGATGGCAGCAACGGCGTGAACAGTTTAATCACCCAAACACAGCTAGCAGCTGGCGACAGTAACTGCCCAGGTGGCGGTATTCAGTTTGACAGCGGTGCCGATAGCAATAGCAATGGCGTTTTAGAAACTAGCGAAATCACCGACACCAAGTTTGTGTGTGAACCCTTTACCGGGCCAGCGGAAACCGATCTTATCGGCAACACCCGCAACAATACTTGGTTCAGTGATGCAGAAGCTAAAATTGCGTCAGCTACCGCGCCAAATCTCACCCGTGGCGCCGCTAAGAATGTCATTTTATTTGTCGGCGACGGCATGGGGATCTCAACGGTAACCGCTGCACGCATTTTAGCTGGGCAGCTCAACGGCGAACTAGGCGAAGACCACAACCTGAGCTTTGATCTATTTCCCTATAGCGGTTTGGCAAAAACCTATAACGTAGACGCCCAAACACCCGACTCCGCGGGCACCATGACGGCGCTTATGAGTGGTGTTAAAACCGATGCTGGCGTGATTGGCGTAAACGAAAATATTGTGCGCGGTGATTGCAGCACGGTTGCTGGAAATGAGCTGGTAACCGCGCTTGAGCTGGCGGAAATTGCGGGGAAATCGACGGGTATATTGTCTACCGCCCGTATCACCCACGCCACCCCAGCAGCGACCTACGCTAAATCGGCAGACCGCGATTGGGAAGACGACGGCGATATGCCTGCCGCCGCTAAAGACGCTGGCTGCGAAGATATCGCCTCGCAGTTAATTAATTTCAAAGCTAACTTAGAGGCCCGCATTGGCGGCGTAACCGTCGATGGCGTTGACGTTGTGATGGGTGGCGGTCGCCGCAGTTTCTTGCCTAAAGACGCCGCGTTTAACAGCCCAGATGCAGTGAGTAGCGTAGAGGGTGATCGCACCGACGGTCGCGATTTAACCGCTGAATGGCAAGCACTCAACCCCACTGGGAGTTATATTTTTGATAAAGCTGGCTTCAATGCGCTGAACACCGAAACCACCACCAAGGTACTCGGCTTATTTAATGAATCGCATATGCAGTACGAGGCGGATCGTAAAAATGACGTTGCCGGTGAGCCATCGCTGCGTGATATGACTGGCAAAGCAATCGAGATCTTGAACAAGAACAGCGAAGGCTTTTTCTTGATGGTAGAAGCGGGACGTATAGATCACGCTCATCACGCAGGCAACGCCTACAATGCCCTAACTGATGCAGTAGAGCTATCTGAAGCGGTGGCTAAAGCGGTTGAACTAACGAATAGTGATGAGACCTTAATTATCGTCACTGCCGACCACAGCCATGTATTTACTATTGCGGGTTACCCGAAGCGCGGCAATCCCATCTTGGGTACAGTCGTAGACATCGGTTCCACATCACCTTCGCTTGCCGCAGACGGTATGCCCTATACCACCGTTGGTTACACTAACGGGCTAGGCTTTCGCGACCTCGGTGATGAAACAGATGCCGACGAGGGCTACAACTCCGCAATCGATGCTGGTCGCCAGGACCTGTTGTTAGTCGACACGCAATCGCCAGGATTCCACCAAGAGGCCCTAGTGCCGCTCGGTTCTGAAACCCACGCCGGTGAAGATGTCGGCGTCTACGCGAAAGGCCCTGGCGCTGCGCTAGTTAGCGGCACCAACGAGCAAAACGTGATATTTCATGTCATGAACTACGCTGCAGACCTTGCGAATAAAGCAAATAGCAAGCAAGTAGCACCATGATAACAATAATATAAAAGCCTGACGGCGCCGGTGAAAACCGGCGCCTTTATTTATAAATAAGTAGATGTAAACAGATTTATAAAGAGGAAGTAACATTGAAGCGGCACCGCGTTTTCCCGAACATCTCAGGTCGATTAATCTGCGCCTTAGCGAGTCTTTTTATATCGGCCTTATCCGCACCCGCAGTATTTGCAGCCGACTGCACAGCAAATACACCTATTAGTGCGCGCTACCAAATTAGCCATTATGAACATAGCGCCCAGCCTGAAACCGTCTCTCACATGGTATTGTGGCGTCGCGCCAATAGCGTGGCTGAGCAGTATCCAGAGCGAGGCATCACCGAGTTATGGGAGCGCAACCACAGCAATAGCATAAAATTAAATCGCTATTTTGATGCGTATCAGCGTGGCATTGAATACTCACCGAACGAATTAAAAGTGGTAAAAACCGACGACGACTGGAGCATGAAAAACCAGCTAATCGCGAACTCATTGCTATCTAAAATGAGCTTGAGTAGAAAATCGGGCAAAGCCTGTGAGCGCGAAGAAATCTACACATTAGAGAATGACAACGAAACCATCACAGTGGTCTGGCTTCCCGCCTACAAAATTGTAAAATCCTATAAGCGCCGCGCCAAAGGTAAAATATCGCATTGGTCACTAACGGAAATGAGCAGCGACAGCAAAATCATCGACGCGTTTTTTAGTAAACACCTTGATTATCAAACCACCGACTACGCCGATATTGGCGATAGCGAGTCCGACCCATTTTTAAGAAAGATGATCAATCTGGGCTTTGTCGAACACGGCAGCTCAGGCATGTATGACGCGCAGGGCAATGATATTGGTGGGGAACACCATCACTGAATTATTAAGCTGAATGAGCACACCACTAGTACTCTTTCAAATTTTAAATTTTAAATGGCATGTGACTCTGTAGCTTGGGTGGAGCGGTAGCGACAAGGCTGTATGGAACAAATTTGGGCAGCTCTGCTGGCCGTGAGGCCGAAGCGCGAATGCGCCGAGTCATGCCCAACATAGTGGTAGAGCACCCCACCCTGTTGGGCTTTATTTCTCAACCCAAGCTACGAACTTCATGTTCAGGCGTTTAGGGCAAGAGGTTTCAAAAATAGACCAATAAACGTCTTTCGTATTACGCTTCTGTGGTTTGCATCGACATAATGTCTAACACTTCTCTACCATAAACTGCATAAAACAACGCACTTTGGCTGAGTGACGCAGGTCGCTGTGGGTCAGTATCCACAGCCCTGTTGTCACTAATGGCGTATCTGACACAGGGACTAATTCGGGGTATTGCGCCGCAATTTGGGCCGACATTAAGCCGAGTGAGTCGCCCTGCCTAACCATGGCTAATAGCTGGCTATTGCTATTGGTGCGCAGCGTGATATGCGGCTCGGCAACGAGGGTGCGAAAATATTTATCGCCCTCACTTTTGCCAAATACCGCCTGCCAGATAGCCCAGTTGGCGCCCTCGTAGTCACCGTTAATCTGTTCCACATAATCTTCTCTACCGTATGCATAGAGGGGAATTTCTGCCAAACGACGCCCCACTAAAAGCTCTGGTGGAGTATCGGTCATCCGAATAAGGACATCTGCTTGCAGTTGGTTTAAATTGAGCTGCTCCGAGGTCGCCAGTACCGTGAGTTGGACGTCGGGATAACTCTTCATAAAGGCGGCAATGGGAGCCGACAGATCTATGAGGGATGTTTCCGGAATAGATATGGTTAGGGGGCCGGAGAGCACATCTGACTGGCCCCGTATTTTCCGCTCGAAATGCAGACAGCTCTCTTCAACCGCTTCGCCTTCAGCCATCAAGCGCTCGCCAGCGGTACTGAGTAAATACCCTTTCTGGCGCCGATCAAACAATTTCACCCCGCGCTCAGTTTCGAGACGAGTGATACGCCGAGCCACCGTAACGTGCGTAACCCCCAACACGCGTGCCGCCGCGCTAAGCGAGCCGGTGCGTGCGAGAACTAGAAAATAGCGAATATCGTCCCAATCCATCTGTACATTTTCTCACAGTTAATGTGCTTTTATTGAACTAACTATAACAGATCTAATTTTGTACACTGTAGCGAATTACTTCTCATAAAAGGCTAAAACGGCATGCACACGCTTTATGACGCCCAGAATCTGGCTTTGCGCTATGCGCAAATTGTCGACGACCGCACGTTTGACGATATGCGCGGCATCATCAGCGATGACTTTACCCAAAAGGGGCCTCACTGGCAGTGCGAAAATGCCAATGCCTTTATTGCAACACTCGGCTTTTTAAAAGAAACCTACAGCGCCACATTCCATCTGGTGGGTAATCAACTAGGTCAATGGCATGAAGACCACTACGAAGGGGAAACCTACTGTATCGCGTCTCATATCTATGAAAAAGATGGCCAAGGCCGAAAGCTGGATATGGCGATTCGCTATCAAGAGCGCGTGGAGTATATCGATGGTCGCTACTGTTATACACGTCGCGATGTAAACGTTGTATGGAGCAGTGACCAGTCTTTACATCAGTAGACCAAATGGTCACGAACACTAAATTAACTAAGGATAAAAATATGAAAGTACTCATTGTTGGTGGTTCAGGCTTGGTGGGCGGCGACGCCGCTATTTATCTTCAGAACCAAGGTCATGACGTAACGATTATGGCGCGCAAAAAGCCCCTTGCACCGATTTTAGCGGCAATGCCCTTTTTACAGTGCGACTACGTGAACGATGATGTTGGCGACGGTCGCCTGGCGGGTTTTGACTGGCTTGTGTTTGCCGCTGCCGCAGATATTCGTCAGCTACCGTTTGATGGCAGTGTCAGCCCCGAAGAGTTTTACAGCAAAGTAAATGATCAGGCCGTGCCGCAATTTTTTGCCGCTGCACGCGACGCCGGTGTGAAGAGCGCAGTGTATATCGGCACGTTCTACCCTCAAGTGGCACCGCAGCAAATTGGCGTCTGCCCCTATGTCACCTCGCGCAGCAAAACCGACGAGGCCGTGCGAGCACTTAGCACTGAAAGCTTTTCGGTTTGCAGCCTAAACCTACCGTTTGTACTAGGCCACATCCCCGGCCTAGACATACCCCATATTGGTGCATTGGTCGCCTATGCCAGCGGCGCACTGCCAGATCTGCCGGTATTTGCTCCCAAGGGTGGCTCCAATCACATCAGTTCTCGCTCTGTAGCGCAGGCTACGTTAGTGGCATTAACAAAGGGCGAATCGGGCAAGGCGTATCTTCTCGGCGATGAAAACTACAGCTGGCAGGAATATTTGCAACTGTGGTTTGACGCTGCCGGAAACACTCAGAGTCTTGAGGTATCGGAAGAAGATCATCCATTGCTACCCAATATCATTATGTTTGCAGGTGCTGGCGCAACAGTGCGTTATGAGCCGGAAGACGCAACATTTCTAGCGTATGAGCGGCAGCAGATTCGCGATTTAGTAAAAGAAATCTCGGCCGCGTATCAAGGTAGCGGCACTGCCTAAATAGCTTCTGAAGGTCGCTCGAAGCGAGCCACTAGCTAGTGGCTCGTTGAAATACCAAATTAACAATTAGCGGCACAGCTGCGACCGTGCCGCCCATAACAGTGACCACCGTTTTACAAATATAATAAGGGACTCTCACCATGAAACACACATTATCGCTAACACCACTTTGCGCTGCGGTATCGATTTCACTGTTCGGCAGCGTAGGTAGTGGACACGTCCATGCCCAGCAAGAAAGTTCTCGCAATATAACTTCTACTATAGAAGAAGTTATGGTGACTGCCCGGCGGCGATCTGAAAACATGCAGGAAATACCTGTTTCCGTTACCGCGTTTACGTCCTCAGATATAGCAGAAATCGGTATTAGCGATATTTCCCACATTAGCGAGTTAACGCCCAACCTCGTTATTCTGCCAAACTCCGGCGGCAATGATGGGGCGCTAATATGTATGCGCGGTCTGTGCCGCACCGACTTTACTATTACCGAAGACCCAATGGTTGGCGTCTACGTCGACGGTATCTACGTAGGCAAATCCATTGGCTCTCTGTTCGATGTTGCCGAGCTCGATCGCGTTGAAGTGCTCCGCGGACCACAGGGTACTTTGTACGGCAAAAACACCTTGGGCGGCGCAGTTATCCTGCACACCCGCAAACCTTCGGGCGAGCTCGGCGGCAAGGCGACGGTAACCGCTGGCAATTACAATCGCATCGACACTAAGTCTTATATTGAGTTTCCAGTAACAGACCAGCTCGCAGCTAACGTGTCAGCGTTGACTAAAAATCGTGACCCCTTTGTGAAGAACAACCTTGGCGACGACCGCTGGGACGAAGACAATCAAGCCCTCCATGGCGCATTGCAGTGGACACCATTAGACAGGATGACCCTTAACTACGCCTACGACTGGCAGAAGAAACGCGAACAACCGATGGCGTCTCAAATGACCTCGGCCACTGGTTGGCTGGCCGCAATGTATGGCCAAGATGTTCGCCCAAACCGGGAAAGCAATGTCACTACCTTCGGCGCCTCACACAGCAACATCGATTTAAACGCCCACGGCTTAACCATAGAATATGAACTCGACAGCATCGGTACCTTTGAGGATCTCGCGCTCAAATCAATCTCTGGCTATAGAACAGTAGAAAACGATTTGCTCAACAATGCCACCGGCGCAAGCAGCCCGTTTATTTACAACAGAGATATATTTGACTACGACGCCCTGACCCAAGAAGTTCAGCTAACCGGCACAGCCTTTAACGGCTTCTTCGATTTTGTTGTCGGCGTGTTCTA
The DNA here is from genome assembly GCF_019312595.1 of Zhongshania aquimaris. Taxonomy (GTDB): domain Bacteria; phylum Pseudomonadota; class Gammaproteobacteria; order Pseudomonadales; family Spongiibacteraceae; genus Spongiibacter; species Spongiibacter aquimaris. The sequence continues at coordinate 935,343 of NZ_JAHWDQ010000001.1, forward strand.
CTTTAATGAACAGGGTGACTATAGCAACGAGCAAGAAATTGACGCCTTCGCCTCACACGTTGTGCTAAACACCGAAATAGATAACACCAGCAAAGCCCTCTTCACTGAGGTGACCTCGCACCTGACCGACAAGCTCGATTTCAGTCTGGGCATTCGCTACACCGAGGAAGACCGCGAACAACACCACACCCTAATCGATGTGAGCTCCGGTTTTGTGGTTATGGATACTTACAATCAAACCTACCTGGGCGCGCCTGAGCAAATCCCCACCACCATTACTGAAAGCAATGTATCGCCACGGGTGTCGATCAACTATCAGTGGAATGACAGCCTGATGACCTTTGCAACCTATGCCAGAGGCTTTAAGAGTGGCGGCTTTAATGCCCGCGCCAATACGCCGCTGCAATGGGGACCCTACGATGATATGCAGGTTGATAGCTACGAGCTCGGCATGAAATCAAACTGGCTGGAAAATCGCGTGCAATTTAATATGACGGCCTTCCACCAAAACCTCAGTGACATGCAGGCGCAAGTGAATGCGGTAGACCCTGGCAATACGCAGGGCGGCTTTTCGATTGTTATCCAAAATGCCGCTGAAGCTACCATCGCTGGCGCCGAAGCCGAATTAATTATGCGTGTCGTTGACGGACTAGATATCAGTGCAGGCTACGGCTACATCGATGCCCAATACGATAAATTCAACTCTTTCGATATCAACACTGGCGCGGTGAGCGATATTGCCGAAGATCGCGCCTTTGAGTTTAGCCCCAAGAACAGCTACAACCTCTCGCTCAACTATACTGTGCCCAGCTTTACCAGCATTGGCACACTGCGAGCGCGCCTGGATTGGTCCGGCACCAGCAAAATATACGTCACACCAAAAATCAGCGGCAATGACGATATCAACCAAGACAGCTACGACTTGCTAAACACTCGCATCACCTTTGACGATGTTGCCCTTGGCGACGGCATACTGGCGGTGTCAATTTGGGGGAAAAATATCACCGACGAGGAATATAAAATCGGCGGCTTTGAGGTAGATGCAGGGGGCGGCGCACGCGTTGGTACTAACCAGTGGGGAGAGCCTCGCACCTTCGGTATTGATGTGACCTACCGATTTGGCTCGCTGCTTTAAGTTCATCGATGCCTAGCGGTGAATACGCTTGCGGCGCTTTGGCGGAATCCGTGAAGCTGATCCAATATGATAAGCAGAACAATGTGGTCGTCACTTGCGACCACATTGTTTTTTCTAGCAAGGGCCATCAGTGAGCCTCCCCTAAACTCGGTTTAGCAAATTTTTTATCTAAAGCTGCTTATCACAGCACCTATAATATCTCTGCCCCGCAAGTCGCGTTACACTATCCACTTCTGTTCCTAGAAAATCTTTCACACTGCGATGCAAGACATTCTCAACGATATCTGTAAAACCATCACCGCCGAGCCAAACAAGGGAAAGGTCGCTAGCTATATCCCTGAGCTAGCCTGCATCGACCCCGAGCAATTTGGTATCAGCGTCGCTTTGCCGGATGGCCAGGTGTTTAATGCCGGCAGTGCCCATCAGTTATTTTCGATACAAAGCATTTCAAAGGTTTTCACCCTGACTATCGCCCTCGGCAAGCTCGGTGACGCGATCTGGTCTCGTGTTGGCAGAGAGCCATCGGGAGACCCATTCAACTCCATTGTGCAGTTAGAACACGAGGGCGGAAAACCCCGCAACCCCTTCATTAACGCCGGTGCGATTGCAGTAACCGACGCCATTATGATGGGCCATAAACCCAGAGAAACCCTGGGCGAAATTTTGCAGTTTGTGCGTTTTATCGCCGATGACAATAGTATCGGCATAGACGAGAAAGTGGCCCAATCAGAAAAACTTACCGGCGATCGCAATGCCTCCCTAGCCCATTTCATGGCCGCGTTTGGAAATTTGAAGAATCCCGTAGAGCAGGTGCTCGGCACGTATTTTCACCATTGCTCCATTTCCATGAGTTGCGAGCAGCTCGCGCAGGCCGGCTTGTTTTTGGTGTCGGACGGCATTAATGAAAGCACCGGATTTAGGGTGGTATCTGCACAGCGCGCCCGCCGTATTAATTCACTGATGATGATGTGTGGTCATTACGACGGCTCAGGCGAATTTGCCTACCGAGTGGGCTTGCCTGGAAAAAGTGGGGTTGGCGGCGGTATTTTAGCAATCGCGCCGGGCAAGGCCTCTATTGCGGTCTGGTCGCCCGGACTCGATAGCATCGGCAACAGCAAGCTGGGAACCCAGGCGCTGGAATTGCTTGTGCAAAAAACGGGATGGTCAATTTTTGGGCATTAACACTGACTATTTCACCGACCCAATTAAAGCTCATAATAAATTTTTTGTCTCTCCACTCTTCGGGATACTGATGTCCAAGCCAAACCGGCTTCACACTCCGTTTAGGCTGCCGACGTCGACCAGCACTCCCATTAAACGCCTGTTTTTTCAGTTGCCATAACATGCACAGTCATTCGCGAAAACAGAAGCTGACATTATATGTTAGATTTTGTGAGTGTGTTCTCATTTGCGGCGATTACGTATACATAGCAAGGCATTTTGCCGCCAGTATCATTACAATCCAACGCTGTAATGCATTCTGAATATGGTGGCCTAATATGAATAAAAATCTTTCTTATCCCTTATTGCTAAGTACCGCACTGTTGTCCGCTAGCGTTTTTGCCAAAGTCACACCCATGTGGAAAGTAGGCGAACTGTCTCATTCCACTGGCTATACGGTTGCTGCAGACAGTCAAACCAGCCACCACTTTGGCCTAGTGAAACACAGCAACACCTGTGGCAGCGATGAACTGTATCTCAGTTGGACTAGTTCAAGTCCAGATGTCTGGTCTTTAGCAGGTAAAACCGTCACCATGGACGCCAATTTTGATGGTATTTCTATATCCTTACCGCTAAAAGTTGTCGCCATAAAGCCAGGCATCGGAGATAGCCATGAAATTATTATGGGCCATGTATTTGCGAACGCAGAACTGCTGAACTTAATGACTCACTCCGACGCGGTCAATGTCTTGATACCGACCACAGACGCCATGGCACAGCACTTGGACGCTGGCAACGATCGCTTCTCCATGCAGGGCTTTAACGAAGCGCGGGAACAGGCTTTAAGCCGCTGTCACAGCAAGAGCTCGCTGGCCAGTAACTAACAGCCCTAAACCGCAGGCATAAAAAAGCCCAATGTTTGACTCAGTACAATGAGCTAAACATTGGGCTTTTTTGCTTAAGCGGGTTTAAACCGGTGCTTTAGCGCGTGATTTGTATTCGCCGGTACGAGTATCAATCTCGATCCAGTCGTCAATCTCACAGAAGTCAGCCACTTTGATTTCAGTGCCGTTACTCAACTTCGCTGGTTTCATAACCTTGCCAGAGGTGTCGCCGCGAGCAGAGCCTTCGGTGTAGGTAATTTGGCGAACGATCATGGTCGGCAGATCAACAGATATTACTTTGCCTTCAAAGAATACCGCTTCACAAATATCAGACATGCCATCAACGATATAAGGCAATACGCTTTCGATATCGTCTTCATTTAATTCGTACTGATTGTAATCTTCGTCCATAAATACATAGACCGAATCGGCAACATAGGAGTACGTTACGGCAATACGTTCGAGGATAACCGGCTCAACTTTGTCGTCGGTCTTGTATACGGTTTCTGTCGTCGAACCGCTAAGCAAGTTCTTTAGCTTCATTTTAACAATGGCGCTGTTACGACCAGATTTCGTAAATTCTGCTTTCTGAACCATCCAAGGCTGGCCGTCGATCAGAATCACACTATTGGGCTTCATTTCTTGTGCTGTTTTCATAGGTTTATCCGAATGGAAATTGAGTTAAGCCAGCAATTTTTTTGGCTGCGTATCATACCCAATTCTGATAAAACTGCACTAGCGATTCCGCAAGATTATTTTGCCCTTCTAAAACCCCACACCATCGCTCCGCATGGCCCGCCAGCTCTGCCGATGGCGCAAACATAAAGCCATCCCACTGCACACGTTGATCAGCGGAATTCCAAGCCCGCCAATGACTTAGCAATTCTTGCTTGGCGCCAGCGCTTAGCTGACATGAATAGTGACTTAAAAATGCCTCCATTTTAATAAGATGAGCCCCTTCCTCCTGCGGGTAGATATGCCATAAAAAGGGTCTGCCTGCCCATTGGGCTCGAACAAAGGAATCCTCCCCCCTAACCACATTGAAATCGCAGCTCCACAGTAAACGGTCGTAGTCCTGCTGGCTCAAAAACGGAATCAACTGAATCGTGACGTTGCCCCGCGCGTAAACCTCGTCAAATTCGATTTTATCCACTGCCAACCAACGGCAAACATCACCGACGATTCTCCCCTCGGGCACCAAAACATGACAAGGGTGCCCCGCCACTGCAGCATGATCTAAGAGAGTTGCCAGCTGGGGATTTTCATAACAAAACAGCGAAACTAAGGTGCTATCTGTGGCTAGCTGGACCCCAATACGATTTAAAAACACCTCGCGGGCGGTGGCACTGCGCTGAAATTCTCGCCGGTCTTTTAACAGACCAGACTCTCTGATCAAGCCGCCAGTATCTGCGCTGAAGCCAGGGAAGAAGAAGTATTTTTGCAGGCCATTTGCCTGCAAGGACGGCAGGGTATGACAGCCTGCGACCCAGTCTTCGGCGCTCAAATATTCTAGATTCAACCACAGTACCGGCGTCTCCCGGGCTAGCATGGCTGCAATATAGGCACTGGGCAGCTCGCAAGCAAACGCTTCCACGACCACATCTGCCGCTGACACTGGCGACCACGGCGCGGCCCAGAAATGTACCCAAACGCCGTCTATCAGCTGAGGTTGTTGCTCGACTGCCGCAGTGTTCGCGGCGGGAACCAAGCGGGACAAGCTCGCGACGTCATCAATCCACAAGCGCACATCGAGGTCGTATTCCGCCGCCAATTGCCGGGCCAGACGCCAACAAACGCCAATGTCGCCGTAATTATCGACGACCTGACAAAAAATATCCCAGTGTGTACGCATCGCATGTTCGCAGTGAAAAAACAAAATATGGCTAATTTAGGTGGCAGCTAATTTACGCAGAGTAGCGGTAAAACTCGTTAACACCCGTCCCTCTTGTTTGAGCACGCCGCGCGTGAACCCCATACGTCCGGTTTCGTGAATTAACTCAATTTCCGCCAACAGCGGCAAGCCCGACAAACTGCAGCGTCATATCAATCGTCACCACCCTACCGAACGCAACGCTTCGATTAATATAAAGGGGGAGATACAACACTTGCTCAGCGCGTACTGCCAAAAAACCACCGTGAAGTCCATTCTGCCCATTTTGGCTAGCACTACTGGTTTCAAACCGCGCCTCCGCCCTGCCATCACCGGATTTACGAAACTCATAGGGAGCGAGCTGACTGTCAAAACTATCGCCTTCAGGCATGGGCATCGCCATCCACTCTGAAGACGTAACGTCTGGAAAATACACTGGGGAATTATCTACCATCGCACTGCGCGCCGTATTATTAATAACCGGCAAGGTATCATAGTCTTGGGAGAATCAGACTGATTTGCAGTGAAAAAAAGCGCAATCAAATATGGCCAGAACCACACAGAGAATTTACCCGCTAAAATCGCCAAACAAAAAAATACCGCCAAGCAGTGTGAGCTGGTGGCGGTACTTTAATTACAGGCGCTTGCCAGCTATTACTTTGCGAGCTTTACCCTGGGCAATACCGGTTCTCGTTTCTCCAAAAAGGCCGCTAACGCTTCGCGGTGCTCATCACTATTCCTGCAGCGCTGGAAGTTTTTGATTTCTTCAGCGATATAGCTCTCACAGCTTAATTCTTCGGCATTTTTTAGATTGTTTTTAATGCAGCCCAGTGCATTCGTTGGTCCTTCCGCTAACCGCGTGGCCAACGCTTCTACCTCAGTACATAGCGAATCCACATCACAGACCTTACTGAGCAGACCGTTTCTATAGGCCTCATCCGCGCTATAGGTTGGGCATAACAAACAGAATTCCCGCGCCTTGCCCGCCCCCATCCATTTGCTTAAAAAATAGGCCGCCGCGAAGTCGCCGGACAAGCCAATTTTTGTGTGGGCATAGCCCAGCGTTGCGGTGCTATCCGCCAAGCGAAAATCGCAGGCCAAAGCCAGCGACAAACCCCCGCCCACCGCCGGACCACGAATCATTGCGATGGTCGGTTTTGGCATTTCATGCAATAACATGGCGGCTTCAGCCCCCACCCGTAACAACACTTCAGTAGAGTATTTACGGGTGTGCTCAACACCCAGCGCCAAATTTTTGATGTCTGCTCCAGAGCAAAACGCGTCGCCCGCGCCCTCAAGCACAACGGCACCGACGGTGTCATCCTGCGCCGCATCGCGCAAGCAGCGATATAAGGAGGTCACCATCTCTTCATTTATGGCGTTCTTTAATGCTGGGCGGCTTAAAATGACGTGTAGGACTCTGCCGTGGCGACGTGAATGAACGGGGCCGATTTCATTAATCATTATTTTAATCCTATCTACTACAGATAAAGACGCATCCTTGCCTCGTGCTTAGTGCGCTCCTCCTAGCTGGACTGCTGTCACCAAGCTCTAAACACACAAAATACGGGACATTCCTAGGAAAGACAATCGATAAAACACGCCGATTTGCACAGCCTGCGTCGACGTTTATGAATTAGCCATTTTTAGCGAAAAATGCACTAAAGCTGCGCGTAATTTCATGCAAAACCCGACGCTTACCCAATCAGTTATTTGAATCTAACGACACCGCGACAGGCTTTGGCGAACCCTCTCGAAGCAAAATCTAAATACAAACCATTTGTATTTGATATTGATTCTCATTACTATGTGCCTCGACTTCACGAGTTGACCAAACAAAAGCCCGCTAACCACTCGGTCATCTTATTTATAAACAGTGGCATATGGGATCAGCAACATGAGAACCTACCAGGAGACATTCAACGTGACAGATAGATACAAACCAAACCAGCCGCGGCGCCAACTTCTCGCGCAGGCGATTAGCGTCGCACTTGCCAGTACAACATTGACAGCCCTAGCCGCCGAAGAAGCCCAACAGACCCTTCCTGCAGTAAAGGTTGAATCGACGGTAATCTCGCCCTACAAAGCAGAGAAAGCATCGTCTCCGCAGTACACCCAAAAATTAGCCGACACGCCAAAGACTATTAGCGTTGTACCTGAGCAAGTGCTGCGCGACCAGGCGGTCACTAGCCTACGTGACGCCTTGCGCAATGTATCGGGCATTACCATGCAGGCCGGTGAAGGCGGCGCTGCGGCCGGCGACAATTTGAGTATCCGTGGTTTTGACGCTACCAACGATCTTTATGTAGATGGTGTAAGAGATATCGGCGCGTATAGTCGCGACACATTTAACCTGGAGCAGTTAGAAGTAACCAAAGGCCCCTCGTCTACCGTCAGCGGTCGCGGTTCAGCCGGTGGCTCGGTTAACTTGGTAAGTAAAACCGCTAAGTTTGAAGACTTTAAACGTGGCACCGTGTTGGTCGGAAGCGACAGCCAACTACGTGCCACCGCAGACATCAACGGTGCACTGAGCAATAATTTGGCCGGCCGCATTAATGTTATGACCCAAGACAGCGGCGTACCCGGCCGCGATGTTACCGAAAACAAAGGCAGCGGCTTTGCCGGCGCGTTAACGTATTTATTATCTGAAAAGACCACACTATCTGGTGGCGTCACCTATCTCGACCAAGACAATATTCCCGATGGCGGTGTGCCATTACTTACCAACGCCAACGGCGAGCGCTACTTGGATGAAGCCACCGCAGAAAACTACTACGGTGTTGAAAATCGCGATTACGACAAGAATGAAATCACCACCTTCAAAGTGGCCGTTGAACATAACTTCAGCGACACCTTAAGCCTGCGCAACCAAACATTTATCGGCACAACCGAAACCTCCGCCGCCTTCACCCGCCCGAGCTTTGATTCATCTACCGGCGACGTACGCCGCGGAGGCGTTAAAGGACGTGACGAAGACCGCGATATCATTTCTAACCAAACCACCCTGCGCAGCGACTTTGTCAGCGGCAGCGTCCAACACAATCTAGTCACGGGCATTGATATTACCCAAGAGGAATATATCAACTACGAGCTGCTGGCCACCAACGATAATCCGCCCAATGTCGACCTATACAACCCCGTCACCGACGATCCATACGGCGGCTCTATTACCCGTGCCGGTGGCCAGCGCAAAGGCACCTACGACGCGCTGTCATTGTTCGTAAGCGATACTTTAACCTTTACACCGCAATGGTTGGTCACCCTTGGTGTACGAGTTGAAGACTATGAGCAAGAGTATTCACAAGACTATTCTTCAACTGGTCGTGGTGGTGTTATCACCGACCCATTCAAGTATAAATCGAGTGACACCTTGATCAGCTGGAACGCCGCAATTACCTATAAACCGGCAGAAAATGGCAGTATTTATGTCGGTGTTGGCAATTCTCAAACGCCACTTGGCAGCAACTTAACGCTGAGTTCTGATGAGCAAAACCTCGATGCTGAAGAAGATCAAATCCTCGAACTCGGCACCAAATGGGAACTGTTCGACGCCAAAGTGCTAGCCAGTGCAGCCATTTTCCGCTCGGAGAAAACCAATGCTTCCACCAATGACGTGGATAATGATGACGTACTAGTACTTGAAGGCGAGCAAGTAGTACAAGGACTTGAGTTGGGCATTAACGGCACGATTACATCCAAGTGGGTCATTATTGCCAACTACACCTATACCGATAGCGAAATCAAAGACTCTGGCGATCCAGAAGAAATTGGCGAAGTTATTTTCAATACCCCTGAGCACAGCGCAAGCCTGTGGACGACCTACCAAATTGATCGAGCGTGGCAAGTGGGCGGAGGCCTGCAGTACATTGGCGAATACGAGAATGGCAGCACCACTGAACTAGACGCTACCACTCTGCTAAATGCGGCTGCGTCATTCCAAGCGACTGATAACCTCAAGTTACAACTGAATGCGAATAATCTAAGCGACGAGAAATACCTGCTTAAACCTCGCGGCAGTCGCGGCGTACCAGGCGCCGGCAAAAGCGTAGCACTTACCGCTAGTCTGGAGTTCTAATTCTCAACACGCAATAATATACGCGCCAGAGAAAACCTACCGCCCCGCACATGCGGGGCGTTTCCGTTAAAGGTCTAAATACATGTTAGTTAAAATACCCGCCGTTCTCAGCAAAGCAGAAGTCGCACACTGCCGCCGTGTTATGGAAGCAGCAGAGTGGGTAGATGGCAAAGTAACTGCGGGTTACCAGTCAGCAAAAAATAAAAACAATATTCAGTTGGCAGAGAATTCCGACGCGGCAAATCAGCTCGGCGATATTATTTTGGCCGCCCTTGCCAAGAACAATTTATTTATGTCTGCCGCCCTACCCCTAAAAATTTTTCCGCCACTGTTCAATTGCTACCAAGGTGGTCACTCCTTTGGCGTGCACGTCGACAATGCTATTCGGCAGGTAAAGGGTACGGCGGTTAAAGTGCGAACAGATATATCAATGACCCTGTTCTTCTCAGAGCCGGAAGAATACGACGGAGGCGAACTCGTCATCGAAGATACCTACGGCACACAAAGTATTAAGCTCGCTGCCGGAGATATGATTCTCTATCCCTCCACTAGCTTGCACCGAGTCACACCTGTCACCAAAGGCCGACGCCTCGCCTCGTTTTTCTGGCTGCAAAGTATGGTCGCCAGCGATGAAAAACGCAGCTTGCTATACGACATGGATATGAGTATTCAGAACTTAAGTCAGGGTAATGAAGACCACCCCGCCATCATTCAACTCACCGGGGTTTACCACAACTTATTGCGGCAGTGGGCGCAAACTTAAATTGCTTTTACATAGAGAAAATACGGAGCTTTACTCTTCAAACTACAAATAGCGAGGGACTATCTAGATTACTCAGAGAAGTACGGACAGCTATTTTACTACCCGTTAAAGTAGCGCAGATCCAAAGCTTCTCGCTTCCTGCGCAGCCTTATTCTGTTAAAGTTTTAGTTGATTCTCGTCCAGAACGTCATGTTCACAGAGTCTTTTTCAAGAAGTTCTAAATATTCAAGTGCAACGGCGTTATCTAACCATTGCTGGCAATACTCCTCTGCCTTTTCCTGCGAGCTGGCAATAGCCACATCTGCATAAATACCATCTGCACCACGAACCAAAAAATGGAGAATTAGCTCCCCTTGCTGACTAAGAAAATCTGCCTCGACGTTATTAGACAGTTCTACCAATCTTGCCTCTGTCACACCGTCTTTAAGCCTGAAGGTCGCGAACTCCATGCCGCCAATGCTATCAATATTGCCATTCTTTATCATATTAGTGCCCCAGTTATTGCTTGAATGCCAACTGTAAGGCGTTGCTACTGACAGCATTGTGTCAGTCCACTTTTGCTTTTGATTCAATATATGCCGATAGAGAAACACCTTCTGGTAAAGGAGCGGTATATTCACAAAGGGTTAGCTCGCTTATACGGTCAAGCCTGAAGTCCCTGTAGTCGCCGCGCAGGTCGCACCAACTGCCTAGCGTCCATCTGCCTCCCCAATAAAATAGACCCAAAGGATAAACTGTTCTCGACGTCACACTCTCTGAAAGCGAGTTATAAGCGATCTTCAGCCAACGCTTTCTCTCTATCGCCGAGTGCGCTTTCCCCCAAACTTGATACGTTTCAGAATCACGATGACTTACCGGCACCCTTACCACGCGCTCCTCATCAGGAATCAGATTTGATGCCTTCGGTAATACAGCTTCGATCTTTGACAGCAGTGAGTGCGCTGAAGCCGCAAGATGCTTTCCAGTTAAAGACGCTGTAAAGCTCACCCCCGTAATGAGCGCCTCCAACTCGCCCGAAGATAGTTGTATCGGCGGTAACTCAAAGCCCTCTGACAACCGATACCCAACACCTGGCTCGCCATATATCGGTATTCCCGACAAAGATAAATCATCAATATAGCGATATATAGTTCTTTCAGACACCAGCAATTTCTCAGCTAACTGCTTTGCAGTAATGGGCTGATGTTTACGCAAAATATTAGTTAACTGAAAAAGTCTGTCTGATTTTCGCACACTATAGCCTTTTCTCTTAGAAGGTCTAACACACGCAAAAGCGGCGCTGAAAACGCGCGGTTATGATGTCCGGCCCCGCAGGGGTGCACTGCTTGCTAGTTAGGTAGATAGTGGGAAGTGCTCTCTTATTCACATGCCTTGACGACTTACATCGAAAGTTACAATACCCGTGACTGACCGCTAATGAGTTTATTAACGATCAGGTTTAGTATCGACTTACATTCGGCGAAGTTAGATAACGTATGATCACTCTAGTTTTTCAGACAACCAGGCGGTATCAAAAAAGTAGTGCTACGATTCGTCGCCGTCAGTATTGCGGAACTTCAACTGCAAACCCTTTAAGAAATTCCGCAAAATCTGATCTTTGCAATCGCGGTAATGTTTGTGATCGGTCTTGCGAAAGAAGGCACTCAACTCATGCTTGCTAATCTTAAAATCTGCCAGTGCCAGTATCGCCATCACGTCTTCCGCTTTTAGACTTAGGGCAATTTTTAACTTCATGAAGATCATATTGTTTGTCAGGCGTTTCTCTACTACCGGCTTTTGCCCGTCTTTGGCGCCGCGCATATCAACAATTAAGCCGTTTAAAAATGCGGCTAACAACAAGTCATCGCAATGCTCAAAGCCGTCATCTTCTTCTTTTTTTAACCACGCACTCACTTCTTCGCGGGAAACATGGTGATCAGCCAAGCTAAAGATCGCCATCATTTTTGAATCATTAAAATCAAAGATGTAACGCACTCGGCGCAAGACATCATTATTTACCATGGTGTTTTCCTATTACTTACTTGTCTTTCAATTATCTGAACGGCGAGAGCCATCTTTAAAACGACGTTTACGGGCTTGGTTCTCTTCTTCTTTTTTTGCCTTTGCTTCGGCAACGGCTAAATTTTCGCGCTCAATCATAGCAGGCGTTTCCAGGCTAATCCGTCCCACGGTACCGGCGCGCAATTCGTTAATCAGCAATTCGCATATTTTGTGGAAGTTAATGCGGCCGCCACCGGTAAGTGCGCCACGCCGACGCGCTGCCGCCTCTAAAAAAGCCAGTTCGGTGTCGGGAATGCTATCGAGCTGGAAGCGCGCTTTGAGTAACTCTGGGTAGGCCTTAATTAAATATTCAGCGGCGTAAAACCCGACATCGTCGAACTCCATAGCGGTGTTTTTAATTGCGCCGGTGACGGCCAAACGATAGCTGCTATTTGGGTTTTCAATTTTTGGCCACAGAATACCGGGAGTATCAAATAGCACAATACCGCTGCCCAGGTTTATTCGCTGCTGGCTTTTTGTCACCGCTGGTTCATTGCCGGTTTTGGCGATAATCCGATCTGCGAGAATATTGATAAGCGTGGATTTGCCCACATTGGGAATACCGACGATCATCGAGTTGATAGTTTTTAAACTCGCGTCTTTTGCGGGAAACATTTTGCGGCAGAGATCAATTATCTGCCGAATTTTGCCGGGCTCGTCGGTGGTGGTGGTAAAGGTTTTTACCCCGCGATCACGCTCTAAGTATTCTTGCCACTCGGCCGTCACCTTGGGGTCGGCCAAATCAGACTTACTTAGCACCTTGATGCATGGCTTTTCACCGCGCAATTTAGCAATGGCGGGATTTTCGCTGGAGCTTGGAATCCGTGCATCCAAGACCTCAATGAGCAGATCAACCTGAGGCAAAACCTCGGCAATCGCCTTTTGAGCTTTGTGCATATGCCCCGGATACCACTGAATTGCCATTAACCACGCCCTTATCTATCAGAGGCGCTATTGTACGTGATGCAGATCAAATTAGGTAAATCCTATGGGCAATTCGGCTTTTACTACGTAAGCGGCCAATCGTGAATGACACTGCGGTGATAATTTGAAATAGGCGATGCCAAAGCCTTGCGGATCAATTGCGGGCAGCGTTGCTTAGCGTGCCAGAGCTCAAACACTTCCAGCACTCCGGCGTAGGCCTGGTCGGTCTTTACTAATATGATAGGGTCACCGGCGCTGATATTGCCGTCTCGCAACACCCGAGCATAGGCGCCCGGCCTGCCCGCAAAGATAAACTGTTTGGCAAATTTACTGTCTCCCATGCGCACTGCCAACTTAAAACAGGGGGTACGCGGTGCAGATATTTCGAGAATGGTATTGCCTATCATAAGGCGGTCGCCAATAACTAATTCACGCAGATCAATGCCTTGTGTGGTGAGGTTTTCGCCGAACAATCCCGGCTCAAGTTCTCTACCCAAAAAGTCAGCCCACCACTGATAGTCTTCCTGGCTATAAAGATAAACGGCCTGATCTGCACCACCATGCACACTCAGGTCGACGATATTATCACTCTCAATTCCTGCACTACTCACGTAGACCGACGACGCGACAGGCTTTTTGAATATGCCGGTTTCGACCAATTTACCGTCGAATTCTATCTGTTGCTTCTGCGCTCGATTTATTGAAACAAGCTTCATCCCTTCCCCCACTTTCCGTAATTACTGATGCCAGGGTCCATCCACGCTGGCAGCACAAACTACTAGATGGACAATAGCCTGTGTCGGAAACCTAGAATGCCAAACATAGGCAAGGTGTAGATATACGTCAGTCAACATATCTCGCACCGCAATAGGTGGTCCGATATTGACGTAAAAGAAGAAAATGGGAAGGTCAGCAAGCGGGAGTGTTGTTCTCTGGCAAGGAGAAATCTCACGAACCGCCGCGCAGCGGAGGCCTTGCACATTGTGCGGCGACTGAGTAAACAAACCAAACCTCCGCCATACTCTGCAGCGACCGAGTACACATACCAGATCCCCGTCAGAATCGGCCACGACCGAGTATCTAGGTGAGCACAGCGATCCCCTTTGCTTTTCTCGACCTAGGAATCAGCGCATAGCCCGCGGTTTATGGATCCCCGATCGGGGTCGGGGATGACTGCGGTGGGAGCCCGCACAGCATACTCAAGCACCGTCATATTGAGCAGCGACCGAGTACACAAACCAAAGTCCGCCATACTCGGCAGCGACCGAGTACACATACCAAATCCCCGTCAGAATCGGCCACGACCGAGTATCTAGGAGAGCACAGCGATCCCGTTTGCTTTTCTCGACCTAGGAAACAGCGAATAGTCGCGGTTTATGGATCCCCGATCGGGGTCGGGGATGGCAGCGGTGGGAGCCCGCACAGCATACTCAAGCACCGTCATATTGAGCAGCGACCGAGTACGCAAACCAAAGTCCGCCATACTCTGCAGCGACCGAGTACACATACCAAATCCCCGTCAGAATCGGCCACGACCGAGTATCCATACAAGAGGAGCGAGTGCATTATTGGGTACGACTTTGCCAAAAGTAGGTGTCTTTAAGCGACGCAGACAGCGGATAAAATAACAACCGTGTAGAGGTCTTTTAAAGTAACTCTGTTTTAGCCCTATCACCTTCCGAAAAAGTCGCCACCAAGGAGAAGCGCATAAAGCCGCTACAGGTGGTCAAATAGTCGCGAAGACAGAATTTAACAACATCTGCAAAGCGCTCATCTTTAAACTTCCAGTGCGAGGATTTTGCGAGATACGGCTCAACGGTAGACATATCACAAATAACTTTGTGTCCCGCTTCGCGCTGTTTGGTGTCGTCCGTTACCACAATTTTTAAGATGCCGTCAGCCGTGATTTCAAATATCAAATACTGGGAATCGTCGTCGATATTGTCGTGCATCAAGCTGACTGCCTTGTCTGTACACGCGATAATCAGCGGTTCAAGCTCTTCCTCAAGCTTAGCTACGCTGTCGATAGTACAAACATATTCCGCCAAAGAGCCAAGCTCAGACGGCGTGATATTCCAATTTACTCGCATTATATTCAAGCCTTTTGTTCTAGAATCGCTCGCCACGAATGTTCAATTCGATTGCCAATCACTGAAAACAAGAAGGGCCTTCCTGTCGGCAGGAAGGCCCTTCGAGGTGTTCGCTAGCAAATCTGTTTAACGAATACTGGCTGTCGCGCGAGCCGCCATATATTCAGATACTTTCTTCTTCTGATACACATGTGCTGCCGTGGCCACATTACCGCCCTTACCGGTTTCTAGCCAACGCTTAATACGGCCAGCGTCGCCAATGGGGCTGGTTTTGCCAAAAGAGTCTAACATCACAAACAGCAAAGACTTACCATCGACGTTTGCCTTCATCACTAGGCAGCGTCCAGCTTCGTTGAGATAGCCGGTTTTGCTCATATCCACATCCCAGCGCTTATAACGCACCAGGGAGTTGGTATTAACATAGGCGAGACTATAAGCCGGGCGGCTAAAGTTAGCCGTGTGAGTTGTGGTCGTTGAGAACTCTGCAATTTCAGGGTATTTCGCTGCGGCAGCAACTAATTTAGCTAAGTCTGACGCAGTTGAGACATTGTGATGCGATAAACCGCTGCTATCCACAAAGACGGTATTTTTCATACCTAAGGACTTCGCTTTGGCATTCATTTTTGCCACAAACGCCGTCATGCCACCCGGATAATTTCTTCCCAATGCGGCGGCTGCCAGATTTTCAGACGACATTAAGGCAAGACGCAAGACTTCGCTGCGAGGTAATTCAGAGTCTAGACGTATGCGCGAATAGTAATTGTTAACCGCTCTGCGATCATCTTTAGAAAAACGAATCACTTCTCGCATCGGCTGATGAGCATCAAGCACGATCATCGCCGTCATCACTTTGGTAAGCGAGGCAATCGGTTTCACAATATCTGCGTACTTTTGGTACACCACTTCGCCGGTGTCGGCATCGACAACCATCGCGCTAACAGAGGCTAACTGCAGGTTTGCAGGATTATTCCCGGTGGCGGGGTTTGTCGCTGAAGTACCCGCCATTGCTGGAGATAACAGCAGTGACACCAACAGCGTAATCATTATTCTTGTCATTACTTCACCGTCTAACCAAATAATTAAGCGGAAGTTATCATAGCCATTTTGGCAAAACTGCCGACCTGTTCAATATTTATACAAATTTGTTTACTCTTCGCTTTTAACCCGCAAAGTATCCAAAATTTGATCTACCGCTGCCCGATCCATATCCCTATCATCTTCCGCGCAAGCATAGCTCACTAGCAATAAGTGACTTCCACCATGCAAGAACCATTCGCGAATATAATCTCCTTCTTCAACAGTTTCAAACTCCCAACCACGATAATCGTCACCTATTTTGCAAACTTTGCCGTTTTTTATCGGAATTCCGACGTCTTTGATCAAGTCGAGCAGGTCTTTCTCGGTAGCGGCCTTGCCGTTCTCTGCCTGTAAACTGCTCAAACTAATGCAGCCGAGTTCATCCTGGTCGAAGATCAGAATACTGTCGTCGTCCTGTTCGGTACGCCATTCTTCAGGTAATCCAATAAACCACCAATCAGATTCTACTTCCTGCATAATTTTAATCTCAATAAATAGGGTTTAAGTGCGGCTTGATGCTGTTCAAAACAGCGGCAGATCGGCTGACATCAAAACGGCATCTTCATGACCGTCGCCTAGCGGATAATACTTTTTGCGGATGCCATCCTCGACAAAGCCGAGCTTACTGTACAAGGTTCGCGCTACTGTATTAGATACCCGTACTTCGAGTAAACAGCGCTGGCCACCGAACTGCTGCATCCACTCCAAACCCTCGGTGAGCAAATGCCTGCCTACACCGCCGCCACGGCTGTCGGTATCAACCACAATATTCAGAAGGCTGACCTCATCCAAGACCAAGGTATAAGCGCTAATCGCCAGTAATTCATTGTCTTGCCAATAACCAAGGCAGTGATCGTCGCGAAGACTGCGCAGCCAATTGACCCGCCCCCAGGGATGCGGATCAGATCGTGTTTCTATTAATAAGCACTGTTCAAGGTGATGAATACCCAGCATAGCGACACGCGGCATGATGTTATTCGCTATCCTGAGTGGGAAAGGCGTGCCCACGCAACTGCTGCCATAAGGCGGCTTTTAAAGCGCCATCTGTCATCATCGCTGCCGGACTGGCGCTAAACAGGACAGTCAAGCTAGCGCTGGCCAGGATATCGTGATCGAAATACGGCTGTATTTGCTCACCAAACACCACTATGCAAGGCGCATTTTGGCGTTCGGCATGCGCCATCACACTCCCTAAGAGTGCGTCTTTCGCCGCATTGGCGCCCTGCGCAAAGCTGGGGGTTTTAACGACCGGCCACTGGAATTTAGTACTAGAAAAGCGTGGTGCTGACTCGATGTGATGGTGGGTTTTCACCGCAACGGCAATATTGGCGAGCAGCCGCTTCTCGCTGGGGATCAGCGCTGATGCCGTCGTGTCCACCACGAATAACAGCCCAATATCTGTGCCGACTAGATCAACGCTAAAACGGGGATTGGCTTGCGCCGCGCCATCATTCTCTGCATTAAGCTGGTCTTTTTCTTCAACGTTAGCAGCGCGTTTTGCGCTTTTGCCGTCTAAATTAATACCCTCAAGCTCAGACGCAATGCGCGACCGGCTTTCGCCATTGCTTTGCGGGGAACTGTCTTGCAATGCCCTAGCTTGCGAACTACCGGCCGCTGACTTTTCACTGTCGCGCTGCGCACTTAGGTTTTGATATTCGCTTTCAATATCGTAGTTGTCCGCCGATGCCGCGCCGCCATCGTCATAATCCGCAGGCGGAAAACCCATGTCGCAAAGCGGTGATTCTGCCGCGCCATCCAGCACGTAGCGTGGCACATAGCTGTCCACGCCCATCGCCTGCAAATAATCTAAGCGCAGTGCTTCGTTCACTTACACGCCCCGCTGTGGATGGGCTTTTAAGACGCCCGCTTCCAGAAGATTCAAAGCGTCCAAATAGGCTTTAACAGAGGCCACAATAATATCGGTATCGGCGCCGTTACCGTTCACGATAACACCGTCTTTTTCTAGTCGTACCTGCACTTCACCCTGAGAATCTGTACCGCTGGTAATGGCGTTTACAGAGTAAAGTAAGAGCATAGCGCCGCTATTTACCAGGGATTCAACTGCCTTAAATGCGGCATCCACAGGCCCGTCGCCCTCGGCAGAGGCCTGTTGTGATTCACCATCGACAAGCAGCTGAATATCCGCTCGGGGCTTTGAGCCCGTTTTTGATAGCGCTTCCAAGCCGGCAAAGCTATACCGCAACTCGCGCTCCGCGGGCTGCACATCGCTCATCAAGGCTTGCAGATCTTCATCGAAAATTTCGTGTTTTTTGTCCGCCAATTCCTTAAAGCGGGTAAACGCCAAATTCAGGGCCGCCTGATTTTCCAGGGTAATGCCTAGCTCCTCCAAGCGGGCTTTGAAGGCAGCGCGACCGGAGTGCTTGCCCAGCACCAATTTATTGGCGTTCCAGCCGACATCTTCGGCTCGCATAATTTCGTAGGTTTCACGATATTTTAAAACCCCGTCCTGATGAATGCCGGACTCATGCGCGAAGGCATTGGCACCGACAATGGCCTTATTCGGCTGCACCGGAAAACCGGTGATCGACGACACCAGACGCGAGGTGGGCACAATTTGGGTGGCATCGACACTCACTTCAACTGGGAAAATGTCAGCGCGGGTCCGCACTGCCATCACCAGCTCTTCCAGGGAGGCATTACCGGCACGCTCGCCCAAGCCATTAATTGTACATTCCACTTGTCGCGCACCGTGCATAACCGCAGACAGTGAGTTCGCCACCGCCAAACCGAGGTCGTTGTGGCAGTGCACTGAGAAAATGGCCTTATCAGCGTTGGGTACCGAGTTCATCAACCGCGCCACCATGGCGCCGTATTCTCCGGGCTCACCATAACCAACCGTGTCTGGAAGGTTAATGGTGCGCGCACCGGCATTGATAACCTGTTCAATAATACGGCACAGAAAGTCATATTCTGAGCGGGAAGCATCCTCACAGGAAAACTCAACATCGCCAATAAGGTTACGAGCGTGCTTAACCGCCGCCACGGCGCGCTCAACCACATTGTCTGGCGCCATTCTCAGCTTGTATTCCATATGGATTGGCGAGGTGGCTATAAAGGTGTGGATACGCCCCGACTCAGCCGGGCGCAGAGCTTCCGCAGCGCGATCAATATCCTCTGCGCCGGTGCGCGCCAAGCTACATATCGTGCTGCCTTTCACCGCCTCAGCGACCGCTCGCACCGATTCAAAATCACCCACACTGGCTATCGCAAAGCCCGCTTCAATAACGTCGACACCCATTTTTTCTAGCATCTTGGCGATGCGCACTTTCTCATCGCGCGTCATCGACGCACCTGGACTTTGCTCACCGTCACGCAGTGTCGTGTCGAATATAATCAACCGATCTATAGCCATGAATAACTCCCCAAATTATCATTATTTGCTGTGACATAATGCTCACAGCACAATCAATGCTCGCAATTATAGTCGGACATGGGCCAGAGTTCTTGGCTCTTTTCACCATCCAGCGCCGTTTTTTCTCCGTACTACTGTCCAAACTCGGTAAAAATGCCAAGACCGGCAAATGAACTTAGTCCATCCTTAACGTCAAACTCCGAGAGGCGCAAAGCAAATGAAATTGCGCAAACGTCAATTTAAAGGCGTTTCCGCTGGTGATTTTGTATACAATTTACTCGCTAGCGCTGGCCTTACTAGTTGTAACAAATGTAATTAACGCGCAAGCCTAGGCTTGCTTACCAACAATAACGGAGTAATCCGCTGTATCATGCGACGCATCTTTATTTTTTGCATAGCGCTAAGTCTGCCACTGTTCACTCAGTCTGCTGCGGCCAACGAGCAATCTCCAAAGACACTGGACGAATCTAAATCCCTTAACTCAAGCACCGTCAGTGAAACCAAAAGCGCTGAGGACGGCACGACGTTTACCTCAAATGGGCGCAAAGACCCCGATTTAAACAGCAAATTTGATACAAACTCTGGTAATAAGGGCACCCCGGAAGTGGCTTTCAATTTGCTGGGGCAAGACATTTTACGGGGCAGTTTTGAACGGCTCTACTGGACAGCTGGTCAGGCCATTGCCGGGCTCGCCATGCCAACGCCAATCCTTGTCGCGGCAGGCAATCAACCCGGTCCCACTCTGTGCTTAACCGCGGCGGTACACGGCGACGAGCTAAACGGGGTAGAAGCTATACGCAGAGTGATGTTTAGTTTAGAGAGCGACAAATTGAACGGAGTTGTTATTGGCGTACCCATCGTCAATATGCACGGCTTTCGTCGCACATCACGCTATCTGCCAGATCGCCGCGACCTCAACCGCTACTTCCCCGGCGACCCCAAGGGCAGCTCGGCGGGTCGAATTGCCCACAGCTTTTTTAACGAAGTTATCACTCACTGTGACCGCCTCATTGATATTCACACGGGCTCATTTCACCGCACCAACCTCACCCAGTTACGCGGCAATTTGGGTAAAGAAAGCGTGATGCAATTTAGCAAGATGTTCCATGACGTCACAGTCTTAGACGGCGCCGGTGCGCCCGGAACACTTCGCCGTGCAGCGGTAGATGCGGGCATACCAGCGGTGACTCTTGAGGCGGGCGAACCCTTGCGCCTGCAGCTTAAAGAAGTGATACAAAGTGTGAACGGCATAAAAGCGGTGATGTACCACATGAATATGATTGCTACTAAACCGAGTCGCGCACCCAAGCAAAATGTCTTTTATAAATCGACCTGGCTGCGTGCAGATCAAAGCGGTGTGTTTCTCACCGAGGCCAAGCTGGGCCAGAATGTTAAAAAAGGCGACATACTCGGCAGCGTTACAGACCCGATTACCAACCGCAGCTCGGTCATTCGATCTAATGTCGACGGCCAAATTATCGGTCTCGCGCTAAACCAAATGGTTATGCCAGGCTTTGCCGCCTACCATGTCGGTATTGCCGCTGATGAGAAGAAAGTCGCTGCGGACAAGGTCGCGGACAGCGTCGTGGCAGAAGCACTTGAACCCGTCGCTGAAAACATGAAGGAAGTGGCGCGGGAAGCAGCGCAAACTGCAGCTAAAACCAGCAACGATCCAGCCAAAGTCAGCGCCGCCGCTCGCAAAGCTGTAAAAGATGCGGCGCGCAATGCCTCTCAGCTGGTGGATCAACCCAAGACAGATAAACCGAAAGATCCTGAACCAGAAAATAATCCGCCAGAAAGTGGCCAAGCCCCGCCGTCGGAGTCGATAAGCTCACCTCGACCCAATGACGAGCTAGAAGAGCACCCTGAATAAGGGATATAAAAAAGCCAGCGCATGCGCTGGCTTTTTTTAGCTGCGGTTCTACGCTCGGCGCTGCTGCCAGCCACGAGCTGGCGCTGCTTCAGGAGCCTTATTTTGTCGCACATCGCTAACCCGCTTGTCGTCTCCAAGCTCAAATCGACCCACCATGTGGTTCAATTCTTGCGCCTGTCCAGATAGCTCCTCTGCGGCACTGGAAGACTCTTCAGAATCTGCAGCGGTGCGTTGTACCACCTGATCCATATCCGAGATAGCCAAGTGGATTTGTTCAATACCGCTGGTTTGGGCTTCACTTGCCGTGGTGATCTCATTGACGATATTCGCGACCTTGCCGACAGCACCCATGATGTTCGTTAGCTGACCATTCACATCGCTAGACAAACGACCGCCATCTTCAGCAGATTCTGCCGATTGCGCGATTAAACTGGCGGTTTTATTTGCCGCCTCTTTGGCACGCTGCGCGAGGTTGCGCACCTCGGCCGCGACCACCGCAAAACTGCGTCCTGACTCACCTGCTCTCGCAGCTTCTACAGCGGCATTCAGCGCCAGTAAATTGGTTTGGAAGGCAATCTCATTAATATCATTAATGATGGTCTGGGTGTCTTTGGCTGAGGCTTTGATTCGCTCCATCGCACTCAACATTTGACCCATGGTGTTACTACCACACTGGGCCAAATCCTGAGTTTCCCGTGCGAGTTGCTGCGCGTGGCGAGTATTCTCGGCATTTTGCCGAGTCTGTTCCGCCACTTCATCTAAGGAACGGGTAGTTTGCTCTAGCGATGCCGCTTGCTGAGAGGCACCAACCGCAACCGAGTGACTGCTTGAGGCAATTAAGCCCGACGCCGCAGAAACCTGTTTAGACGATTCAAGAACGTGGGACATCGAATCACGCAGCTGGGAAACGGCAGTATTCACTGAATGCTTCAATTCGTCGAACTGACCGCGATAATCACCAGCAACCTGGACACTCAGTACATTTTCAGCAACGGCCTGCATAACCGAAGACACTTCATTTATCGGCGCGGTAATCGCGTCAAGCATGGCATTTATATTTTCTAGCAATCTCAGGTTGTCGCCACTAGCACCATCAAGTTTTGCGCGATTCTCTAAACGACCTTCCTGTGTCGCGCGAATTAAAGCCTCTACTTCGGCAACAGTTTCTTTACGCTCGGTAATATTGGTGGCGTATTTCACCACTTTAAATACTTTGCCAGAGAAATCTTTAATCGGCGTATAAGAGGCTTGAATCCATATGTCGCGGCCATCTTTGTGTTTTCGGCAAAACTCACCAACCTGCGCCTCACCCGCACCTAGCGCCTCCCAAAAACGACGATAGTCATCGGATTTACGATACGATGAATCGACAAACATGTTGTGATGTTTACCGACAACTGCGCCCAAGTCATAACCCAAGGTATTCAAAAAGTTATCATTCGCGGTAATTATCGTGCCGTCGGTTTCAAATTGAATTACCGCCTGCGACGAACTGATGCCTTGAATCTGTCCCTCAAAATCGGCATTTCGTAACTTTTGATCAGTGACATCACTCGCGTATTTCACGACCTTCACAACCTTGCCCTGAATATCTTTTATCGGTGTGTAAGAAGCTTGTATCCAAACATCTCGTCCGTCTTTACGAACACGACGAAACTCTCCGGTCTGCGCCTCGCCCGCTGCTAAAGCCGTCCAGAAGCGACGATATTCCTCGGATTGACGGTAACTGGGATCGACAAACATGCTATGGCTCTTGCCGACCACTTCGTCCGCTCGATACCCAAGCGTTTTCAGGAAATTATCATTGGCGGAAATAATTTTACCGTCGGTCTCGAATTGAATAACCGCTTGCGATGAACTAATGCCTTCAATTTGGCCGCGGAAATCTGCGTTCTGAATTTTTTGCGCCGTGATATCAGTGGCGTATTTAACAATTTTAAATACCTTGCCACTCATATCTTTAATGGGTGTGTAAGAGGCCTGGATCCAAACCTCGTGGCCTTGCTTATGTTTGCGCGAAAACTCGCCGGTTTGGGCTTCGCCAGCAGCGAGTGACGCCCAGAACCGTCGATAGTCATCCGATTTCCCGTAAGCCGCTTCGACAAACATACTGTGGTATTTGCCAACAACTTCATCGCGACTGTAGCCAATGGTGTTTAAAAAATTATCGTTAGCCGCAATAATCTTGCCATCAGTTTCAAATTGAATAACCGCTTGAGAGTGACTGATTCCTTCAATTTGACCTTGGAAATCGGCATTGCGAAGCTTTTGCGCGGTAATGTCTGACGCATACTTTACAACCTTAAAGACCTTACCTTCCAAATCTTTTATCGGTGTGTATGAGGCTTGCAACCAAATGGTTTTGCCATCTTTTCTTACGCGGCTAAACTCGCCCACCTTGGCCTGGCCGTTACCGAGCTCTGACCAAAAATTGCGGTATTCCGAAGACTGGCGATAGGTCGGGTCAACAAACATGCTGTGGTGTTTTCCGACAACCTCATCACGACTATAGCCAACCGCATTTAAAAAATTATCATTTGCCAGTGTAATCGTACCGCCAACATCAAATTGAATAACGGCCTGATTCAGGCCAATTCCTTCAATCTGACCTTTGTAGTCAATATTTCTAAGCTTTTGAGCGGTGATATCGCTGGCGACTTTCACAATACGATTAACATTGCCCGCTTTGTCTAATACCGGATTATAGGAAGCTTGTATCCAAAATATATCGCCGTCTTTGGTAAACCGACAAAACTCGCCAGTCTGGGCTTGGCCTTCACTCAGTGCGCCCCAAAACTCGCGATATTCCGCGCTCTTCGCGTAGCTGGGATCTACAAATATACGATGATGCGCGCCATCTAAGTCCCCAGCTGAATATCCGGTCACACTTAGAAAGTTAGCATTGGCGGTGATAATAGTGCCGTCAGGTTCAAACTCGATAATTGCCTGAGAAGCGCTGATCGCGTCGAATGTGCTTGATAAACGAGCGTATTCAGACGTCGTTGTTTTTTTCGCTGGCATGGCAACCTCGCGTTATTATTCGAATGAAATACCGCTGCCATTGCTAAATAGCAAAAGACAGTAGGACGTAAATCACAATAAGCTGCCTTTGCATTGATGGATATAAGTAATACTGCGCATGAGGTAATGCGTTAGTTTTAAGGCGATCGCGACCATTCCCGGCACCTACTCACACCACAGGGATGAAATAGCGACATTCTATTGTGGGGGCTATTGTCAGCTGTTCTGCACCACTGCGCCCCCTGTCAGGGAAGCCGCGAACCGTCGGGCTCGGCGGCGGCACTTGCGGCACCTAGTGTGAGCGCAACCAAGCGAGCAATACCCAAAATGCTAACTATAACCAGACCGCCGCCAAGTACCACAAGACTCATCCAGACCAACGGCTGCGGAGGGATACCGTCCAATTTCGCGGCTAGACCGCTCACTAGATAAAACATAAACGCGTAATTATTGAATATCATAGGCAACATTTCGCCAAAGGCGACAATCGCGTAAACCACCATACAAATAAAAATCAAGCGCGCCGTGTCAATGCCGAGGCTGCTAGCAAACAATTCAACAAACTGCAGAGTAAGTAGATAACAAGCGATACCTGTGATCCCACCCAGTATTAAATGGGGTGCTTTGGTGCGGTCCATATGTGACTCAAAGAAAAAGATCATCACCAAAAATACCGGCCATGCCGGCAAATGAAAGTGATGCAGAAACAGTTCTAACATTATGATAAGTACGATCAGGTAAGCTCCGAATACGAGCCGTTCTTTCTTTATTGATTGCAGTGACACCATCACATAGTTCTCCTAGATTATTTTTATGACTATTGATCTGATATTAAAATGACCAATAAATGCGCGTCGCCTTTCCTAAGGGCGGTTTCGCCCCAGCTCATCGTGACTACTCACCCACTCCTCTGAGACTACCGCAGCGCCCAGAGATATTTCACCGCAGAGCACTGTAGCGGCGATTATTTCTGCCAGTTTTCGTGCCTTGCCGGTGCCGTAACAATCCATAGCCTCAAGACATTCTCGCTGCGTCGGCAATCCGGTGCCGCCACCGTAGGTCGCGACAATAAGCGACGGCATCGTCACCGAATAATAGTAGTCACCCTCAGGAGTCACTTCCGAGAACACCAAGCTGGCATGGGACTCTGCGACATTAGCTTCATCTTGCCCTGTTGCAATAAACACCGCGGCAACGCCATTTGCGGGGTGAACACCATTGTGAACCGCCCCCGCCATTAGCCCGCCTAGCTGCGAGGTCTTTCGCGCTTGGTACAAGGATTCAGGCGTGGTCCTTAGCTTTTCCTGAAGTAACGCTCTGGGCAAGGTAATTTCGGCAATAACGCGCTTTCCACGACTGTGCAGTGTATTGAGTTGAGAGTGCTTTTTATCGGTATCCATGTTTCCCGACAAATAATAATTCACAATTTTCTTTGGGTAATTATTGATAATCCACTGGCAGGCAATGTACGTCGCCTTGCCGGTCATATTCTGCCCAGCGGCATCGCCAGTGCTATAGTTAAATCGCAGGTACAACATGCGGCTGGCAAAATAGTGTTCTATATTGCGCAATTTACCGGTGTTGGTGGTGGTTTCAGCAGCAGCTTTAATCGCCGTAAAATTCTCGCGCATCCATTCGTCGAAGTGTTTCGCACCACGCGCGCTCGCAAACACAAAAACCGGTGAGCGCTGCATAGCGTCGTCAACTACTGTAGTGGTAATTCCACCCGCCGCGCGCGTTAAACCCATGCCGCGATTGTAACTGGCGACAAGGGTTCCTTCGGTAGTCGCCATAGGCACGTAAAAGTCGCCCTGCGCATGTTCCCCGTTTATTAATAGTGGGCCTGCAAAGCCCATCGGCATTTGCACAACGCCAGAAAAATTCTCAATATTTCCAGGCAGAATATTTGGATCAAAAGAAAACTGGGAGGTATGATGCAAAATTGCTGGCGTGTTATTTTCAATAAAGCGGCGCCGCTCGGCGGCTGCTTCTCGAGTGTAATCATTGTCGGCTTGACGAGGTATTTTTATTGACGTCATTGCGTGATATTCCCAAATATTATTAGTAAAGACAGGAGGATAGATTTCTGCCACGCACATCACGTCGCGTGCAACAGGTGATCCAATCCGGCTCTAAGCTCTCCCTGAATTTCGACCGGCCGCTCCGTCTGCCGATCCACAAACACGTGGGTAAATGTACCGTAGGCACTGGCTTGCTGCGCACCCGCAGAAAAAATCGCAATACCGTACTGAACTGAACTACTCCCAATGCGATTTACTCGCAACGCGCCCTCAAGTTGCTGAGGAAATGCGAGCGCATGCTTATAAAAACACTCGGAGTGCACTATATATCCGATGACGGAACCGAGTTTGATATTGAGTCCGCAATGATCAATAAGATAGGTATTGGCGACCGTGTCAAAATAGGAATAGTAATTCACATTGTTAACGTGGCCATACACATCATTGTCCATCCATCGAGTACTAATCGGCAGAAACCAGCGATAGTGTTGGCGGTGCATTGAGTCCGGCGATTCGGACGCAGTAATCGGCTTTGTCATTATTTTTGCTTACCCTGCTGCATAAGTTTGGTGTTGGTATAGATCTACGTTGCGCATCTAATACGCAGCGCGATATATCGCCAATGCGTCCGCGGCGGTAACGGGTCTAGGATTGTTCACCAGCAAACGCTGTTGCTTCATTGCATCCTCCGCAAGTATAGGGAGGTCTTTTTCTGGAATATCCATTTCCGACAGACGCGACGGTAACGCCAAGGATTTGATCAAGCTCACAAAGTAGTCGATGAATTGCTGACAACGTTCTGATGTGCTCGACGGCTTTCCTAGATCTAAGCTCAACGGTGGAATAACAAACTCGGCGAGCTCCGCATACAGCTCCTCTGCAGCGGGCGCATTGAAGGCCAGCACCTGCGGTAAAATCAAGGAATTACTCAAGCCGTGGGGAATATGGTAATGGCCACCAAGGGGGTATGCCAGAGCGTGCACCGCGGCAACGGGGGCATTAGCAAATGCCTGCCCCGCCAGACAGGCGCCCAACATCATGCCCTGCCTAGCTTCCAGGTTACTGCCATCTCGAGTCGCATTTAATATATGGGTCGACATCAATCTTAGCGCCTCACCGGCGAGCAAATCCGAATAAGGATTCTTCTGCCGCACACTTGTGTAGGCTTCCACAGCGTGAACCATGGCATCGACACCGGTCATAGCAGTGATAGCGGGCGGCAATCCCAGCGTTAACTCAGCGTCTAGAATAGCAACATCCGGATAGAGAAATTTTGATACCACACCCATTTTGCTGGTCGCGCCAGTCGTTACAATTGCAACTGCCGTTACCTCTGAACCGGTACCCGCGGTGGTGGGTATAAGCACTAAAGGTAGTCGCGGTCCGCGCGCTTGCTCGACACCGTAAATAGCTTGCAGGGATTCACCGGACTTGGCCAATAGCGCAACTAGCTTGGCAGTGTCTAGCGAGCTTCCACCGCCGAGGCCTATCACACCGTCGACGCGCTCAGATGCTGCCAAGGCAAGCGCCTCTTTCACCACGACTTCAGGTGGGTCGGCCACCACCTTAGCGAAGGTGGCGAAAGTCATTTTTTCAGCTCTAAGACAATCACACAAAACATCTAATACGCCAGCTTTCTCAATTCCCGGATCAGTGACAATAAGCGGATTATAAATTCCCTGCTCGCGACAAATCTCAGCAATGCGTTTTGCCGCACCGACTTCAACGATGATTGACTTACTGGTAGTAAAAGTGAAATTGCGCATGGCTCTCCAGCTTGCTGCGCACGGCTGCTCTCAGCAGGTGATAGAGCAGCGCGCGCAATTAATTTTATATAGGAGAGATTCTAGAAAATTACACGCTACACGCAATTGCCATTTCCGCCGATGTGAGTTACCAAAAGCGTCGACGTGTAAACGCGGGGAAAATTAAGCAAGGGCGCAATACCATTCATGGAGGAACGGCACGGCAACAAGATATATGCAAAAATAATCAAGGTAGCCTGCGGACTTAATCGCCAACAGAATGAGAGGTGCGATATTGACCAGGCGTTAATCCCGTCCATTTTTTGAAAGCGCGGAAAAATACACTGACCTCGTCGAAGCCCAAACGCTCGGCGATTTCACGATTACTTATGTCAGGGCAACCCAGGTAGTGGAATGCGGCCTCCATCCGACACTCGTCTTTAAGACGCTGGAACGACGTATCCTCCACCTGCAGATGCCGTCGCAGGGTGGTGAGTGACATATTCAGACGCTCGGCCACACGATCTGCACACAACATATTGTGGCCAACATTCTGATTCAACATCGCTTTGATACGCGACTTGGTGGTGTGCTCTTCACCAATGTTCACAATCAGGCTGAACTGGGCTATTCGCACAAACTCTTCGGCAGTTTCAGCTGTTTGAATAATCGAATAGTCGAGTAGCGCACGCGGAAACTCAAACCCGTTGAAGTCGTGATCAAACACTGTTTCTTTACTAGAAAACTGTGCCATTTCCCAATCGTCCTTGGGTTTTGGAAAGGCAAAATAGGTCTTTAATACCGTCACTTCGCTGCCAATAAGCCAACTCCAGTGTCGCTGCCAAGCGGCCATCGTGGTGCGGATCGTCGCCGGATTCGAGTTGGTGATGATTTCTTTGTATTCATCTGGGTCGACATGATCCAAGGCTTCCATGCGCACGCGCGCGACATCGTCGATCTCGTCTAAGCCGACGGTGATTTTGAAACCGCGGCAAATATGGCCGAACTCTCTAGCTCGCCGCAATGCCTGGCGCAGGGTTTTGCATTGCACCATCAACAGCGATAACAAGCGAAAAGAGCCTTTATGAATTTTGCCACCGGTCAACATACCAAACCATTCGTCCTGCATGGCTCCGCGCGCACATTGGTAAAGCTTGCCGAAACGCACCGCAGAAAAATAACGATGTTGCTCAAGCTCGGCGCGGTCGATCTGCGCCTCTTTTAATAGTTGCTCCGTGTCGTAACCTCGCTCCTGCACACGGTTTAACAGTGTCTGGATATAGCTGGTCGGTATTTTTATTTCTTCATTCAACATCATTTTTCTCAACCTGCATGGGAGTGGATTGAGCCGCGTCGTCACACAGGAAACAATATACGTCATAGCGGCCGAGCTTTGCTAGCCAATCGAATGAGCCCTGTTGTTTTGCAAGCGCAATGTGTCGCGCTGCAAAAATTAGCTCGCCCCACCCAGTATGAGCTCGCTCAACGGCCACTTCACTGACAATTCACTAGCGATAGGCGTTTTTGGTAACTGACTTCGGCGGGAATTGTTATTTTTTTTATACAGGCCCTTCGCTAGTCTCTCCATTAACTGGATCAGGACGAGCTTTTACCAGAACCGTCGGCCCGGCAGCTTAGAACAATAATTAACATTTCCAGAGCATGACAGTCACATTTTATGTTCTGAGAATAATAAGGAGTACAAAATGAAATCTACCGAATTACCATGCAGCTTACCGTTAACTCGACACCGTTTTTCGTCACGACATCCACTTCGCTTTAAACACCTAGCATTGGCCGCGGGGATTGCCGCTAGCTTGGGCAACACCACCGCAGTGGCACAAACCCAAATGCGAGGAAGCGCCGCCACACTAATGGAGGAAGTGATTGTGACCGCCCGCAAACGAGAAGAGAACTCGCAGGATGTGCCGATTCTCGTTTCCGCATACAACTCAGATCAACTCGACGCACTTAAAGTCCGCAATATGGAAAGCCTATCTGTCGGCCTACCCAACGTGTCCCTAGACGATGCTGGAACGGCAAAGGGCTACGCTAACTTCTCGATACGCGGCCTCGGCATAAATAGTTCGATATTGTCAATTGACCCAACCGTCGGCATTTTTGTCGACGGCGTTTACATGGGCGTTTCCAGCGGCATGGTGTTTGACGTATTCGATCTAGAGAGTGTCGAAGTATTGCGCGGCCCGCAGGGAACCCTGTTCGGCCGCAATGTGACCGGTGGCGCCATTTTAATGAACACCAAAAAGCCAGGAGATGAGCTTGCCGGCAGCATCAAAGCAGCCGTTGATGGCGGCGGACCTGGTGGCCTCAACAAGTACCTAATGGGCACAATAGGTGGCCCTGTCACCGACACCGTTGGCGCCAAATTTACCATGTACTTAAACGACGATGACGGCTGGTTCGAAAACCAATTAGACGGCGAAGACTTTGGTGCGGCGGAGCAGGAAATGATACGCGGCGTTGTCACTTGGCAAGCCGCCGACAGCACGGATGTTATCTTTCGTTGGGAGCATGCCAAAAATGATAGCGATGGCCCTGCCGGTCAAAACCACCGCAATGGCGATGGTGTTGAAGCAGCGACAAATGCCATCCCCGGCGTCACCTCTAGTTGGGACCGCGACAGCCACGATTTCTCGATTGATGAACGCGGCTTTTACAATACTAAAACCGATTTCATGACCTTGGAAATTAATCACGATGTCGCCTTTGGCGACGGCACTATCACCAATATCACCGGCTGGCGTACATACGAAGCACAAAGCCTCGGTGATATAGACTCACAACCGTTCTGGATTTTTCACTCAAGTAGCTGGACCGAACAAGACCAAGTCAGTAATGAGCTGCGCTACACCGGGCGTTTTGCCGAAAAAGCCAACCTAACCACAGGAATATTCTATTTCAATAGTGACCTCGACTATCACGAGCGCCGTTTATTTGGACCGAATGTATTTACTGCTTCCCCAATCTCCTTCGACGGCGGCGGCATTTACGGAGTCGAAACCTGGGCGATATTCAGCTCTTTAGATTACGATGTCACAGAATCGCTAATTCTTAACTTGGGTCTGCGTTATAGCTACGAAGAAAAAGAAGCTAGGATTGCCACGCTGCCCGCCAACTCGCCATTATTTGGCGACCCGACCTGCAATATTGTTGCGCCATCGCCAAGCGATGCAGCATCTTGTCAGTTTGATTTTGAGGACAGTGAAGACTGGAGTAACTGGTCTCCTAAAATTGGCATGACCTATCTGCTGTCAGACGACGCGAGGCTCTTTGCACATTGGACTCGAAGCTTCCGCTCCGGTGGTTACAATCTTCGCAATACCGCTCTACCCACTGACACAATACCTGCGCCCTACGATAGCGAAGATCCAGCTGACATTCCCGGTCCCTTTGATGAAGAAACCGTGGACAACTTTGAGCTTGGCTTTAAATCTGAATTCGGTCGCAGCCGTTTAAATGCGGCGGTATTTTATAACCAGATCAAAGATATGCAACGCGAGCTTAACTTCCCTGGTGCGCTGGGTACCAACCAGCTGATCCGAAATACAGCCGACGCACAGATTTTCGGGATCGAAATTGACGGCGCCATCGCGGTGACAGACAGCCTCCTTCTCACGGCGTCGATCGGCTGGCTAGATGCCGAGTATCAAGATGTAAAAGCCGATCTTAATGGCGACGGCAATATCGACAGTCAGGACGAAGATCTCGACTTGCCCCGTGCGCCAGAGTTGACCTACAGCGTGGGAGTAAATCACGACCTCAGCCTCGGCTCTGTTGGTTATATCGCGTCTCGTATTAGCTACGCATTTCGCGATGAATCAGCCTATACCGACAATAATAAAGGCTTTATCACCGAGCAAAAAATGCTCAATGCTGGCGTAGATTTCCACACCAATGATGAATCGTGGGTGGTCGGCATCTACGGTAATAATTTACTGGATGACGTGAAGCACGGCGGTGATACGCAGCTACCAGCCAGCATCGGTGGCACGTTTGCACCGCTCGCCAAAGGTCGAGTACTTGGGCTTGAGGTCACCTACAAATTTTAAACAGCTGCGCTAAGTAAGTTTAGATCTCCCAGGAAGGCCATTCGCGGCGTCTCTCTTTTTACCTGACAACATATTCTATTGTTAGGTACAAAAGAGAAACACCGCGCTTTTTACCTCGCAAAAATCTTATCAAAAATGCACTTCTCAACGCGACCCACAACCGATGGTAGCTAGCAATGAACGACACCAATACTGTAGTTAACCTACTCGAACACGCCTTTACCACCTACCCCGATAAGCCGGCATTTACATGCCTAGGAAAAACGCTAACGTATAAAGAGCTGGATTCCCTAAGTAGCCAATTCGCTATATTTCTGCAAACCCAAACAGATTTAAAACCCGGCGACAGACTCGCTATTCAGTTACCCAATTTATTACAGTACCCGGTTGCCGCTTTCGGTGCTATGCGCGCGGGTATTGTGATCGTCAACACCAACCCGCTATACACTCCGCGAGAAATGCAACACCAGTTTTCTGATTCCGGCGCCAAAGCGCTAGTGACACTGGCATCGCAAAAAGCAGTCTTAGAGACGGTCGCCAAAAACACCCAAATTCAGACAGTCATCCTTACCGACGTAGGCGATTTGCACAGTGCCATCGCAGCTGGCGCAAACAGCCAGTCGATGCCCAAATCGGGTTTGCTCAGTGAGGTGGGGTTTCGCGATGCTCTGGCAGCTGGCGCAAATGCGGACTTTACTGCTGTAGCACTCGAGCCTCACTCACTCGCGCTTCTTCAATACACCGGAGGCACGACGGGTGTTGCCAAGGGCGCCATGCTCGCCCACCAAAACCTTGTCGCCAATGCGCGCCAATGTATCGCGCAATCCACCGCCTATTTCAATGAAGGGGCAGAAACCTATGTGGCGGCATTGCCGCTTTATCATATCTATGCTTTTACAGTACAAATGCTCACCCTCATATTCCGTGGTGGCCACAACATACTAATACCTGATCCGCGGAATACCGACGCATTGGTCGAGGCGGTAAAACCTTATGCCTTTACCGGCTTTCCGGGCATTAGCACCCTCTTTGCCAGCCTTTGTAACAATCCGTCCTTTCAACAACTGAACTTTAGCGCCTTAAAAAGCACCTCTGCCGGCGGCATGGCACTCAGCGAAAAAGTAGCCACCCAATGGAAGGCATTGACTGGCATTGAAATCGCTGAGGGTTACGGCATGACAGAATCGTCACCGGTTATTTCATCCAATCCACCAGGGCGTATCCAGTCGGGGACCATCGGCATACCGGTACCCGGTACCGAGGTTCGCATTATTGATCGCGAAGGTAACACGCTGCCAGACGGGAAAGCCGGAGAGCTGTGTGTACGCGGCCCGCAGGTCATGCAAGGTTACTGGCAGCGTCCCGAAGCCACCGCAGAAGTAGTATCGGATGACGGCTGGCTGCGCACCGGCGATATTGCCATTCGTCAGCAAGATGGTTATCTCAAATTGGTCGACCGCTTAAAAGACATCATTCTGGTGTCTGGATTTAATGTGTATCCCAATGAGATTGAAGAGGTAGCGAGCAGTTACCCAGATATTTTAGAGTGCGCCGCCATCAGTGTTCCCGATTCGCAATCTGGCGAGGCCATTAAACTTTTTGTGGTGCCCACGAGTAATCGTTTCGACGCCGATCGCTTACGCGATTACCTACGCACCCAGCTCACGCCTTATAAAGTGCCTAAACATATAGCACTTATCGATGAACTACCTAAAAGCAATGTTGGCAAAATACTGCGTCGCGAGTTGCGCGACTAAAACCCAACGGGGTATGCGCAGCGTCCCCTTTTTATTTATACACGATCGAAGTTGAAAATTATGAAAGCTATTATTTGCAAACACTACGCGCCAATCCAGGAACTTGTTTACCAAGACATACCCGATCCAATACCTGAGGCCAACGAAGTGGTGGTGGCGGTCAAAGCAGCCGGCGTTAACTTCCCCGATGCGCTAATCGTACAGGGCCTATATCAAGATAAGCCCGCACTGCCCTTTACCCCCGGCCTTGAATTCGCAGGCGAAATTCTAAGCTGCGGAAAGGATGTGACACGACTCACCGCCGGCACCCGAGTACTCGGTTTTAGCGCGGGCTACGGCGCCTATGCCGAGCAGGTGAAATGCCATGCGACCAGCGTTGTTGCCATCCCCGATGATATGCCCTTTGTCGACGCAGCCAATTTGGTCTGTGCTCACGGCACTGCTCAGCACGCACTCCGGCAACGCGCAAACATTCAGCCTGGTGAAACCCTGGTCGTACTCGGTGCAGCGGGTGGCACAGGCATCGCCGCGGTGCAGATTGGCAAAGCAATCGGCGCAAGAGTAATTGCCGTGTGCTCTAGCGCAGAAAAGCTGGAAATTGCCAAAGCCAATGGTGCTGATGAGCTGGTTAATTACAGCGAGCAAGATTTAAAAGCTGAATTGAAGCGCATCACCCAAGGCAAAGGTGTAGACGTCGTATTTGACCCAGTTGGCGGCGATGCCTTTAACATTTGTTCGCGCTGCATGGCACGCAATGGCCGCTTACTGGTGATCGGATTCGCCAGCGGCGAGATTCCCAAGCTGCCCGTTAATTTAACGCTAGTAAAAGAATATTCGCTTATCGGTGTATTTTGGGGAAGCTTTACCCAGCATGAACCCCAGGTCTTTGCCAACAATCTCAAAGAGTTATTTCAGTGGTATCGCAATCGGCAAATCAAGGTTATTACCGACGCCGAATTGCCCTTAGCCGAAGCCGTTGACGCTTTGCAAATGATGGTTGAACGCAAAGTGAAGGGCAAAGTGGTTCTGCTGCCCTAAGACTTAAAATACTGAATATCTAAACCAAATTTATACGTAATTGGAAAATCATAATGAGTACATCCCTATTCGATCTCAGCGGCAAAATAGCCCTAGTCACCGGCGCCAGTCGCGGTATTGGTGAAGCCATCGCAAAGTTACTAGCCAAACATGGTGCCCACGTCATTGTTTCAAGTCGAAAAATAGATGACTGTCAGTCGGTAGTTCAAGCTATCCGAGCGTCAGCTGGTAAAGCTGAGGCGATAGCCTGTCACGTAGGGTCAATGGAAGATATTGCCACGCTGTTTGAAACAATTAAAACGCGTCACGGTAAGCTCGACATTTTGGTCAACAATGCAGCAGCGAATCCCTACTACGGCAATATTCTCGACACTGACCTCAATGCCTTTAACAAAACCGTCGAGGTCAATATTCGCGGTTATTTCTTCATGACGATCGAGGCCTGCAAATTGATGCGCGAACAAGGCCGCGGAGCTATCGTTAACACCGCCTCAGTCAACGCGCTGCAACCGGCCGAACTGCAAGGCATCTACTCCATCAGCAAAGCCGCCGTGGTGAATATGACTAAATCCTTTGCCAAAGAGTGCGGACCACTGGGAATCCGCGTCAACGCCCTGTTGCCCGGTTTAACAAAAACTCGCTTTGCCGGCGCCCTGTTTCAACAGCAAGCATTAGTTGAACAAGTGGTTGGCGCGATCCCTCTGCGCCGTCACGCCGAACCCGAGGAGATGGCCGGAACCGTGCTGTATCTGGCGTCGGATGCCGCTAGTTACACCAATGGCGAATGTATTGTTGTGGATGGTGGTTTGACAATTTAGCCACGCGGATTCAAGCATTTCTTACAAATGGTGCACGGGAGTCAAACATGAACACTGAAGACTTTAACGACAAAGTTATTTTAATCACTGGCGCAGCTGGCGGCTTCGGTCGGCTGCTTGTGGAGCGCTTTGCCAATGCGGGCAGCAAGTTAGTGCTCTCGGACCAAATCCTTGAATCACTCGACGATTTTGCCGAACCCTTCCGAAATCGAGGTTGCGATATCGTCACGCAGCGCTGTGATGTATCTATAGAGGCGGATGTTCGCTCCCTCGTAGAAACCGCTGTGGCGCGCTACGGCAGACTAGATATCGCCATCAACAATGCGGGCATGTCGAGCCCGATGAAGTCGCTAATTGACACTGAAGAAGCCGACCTAGATATTAATTTTGCGGTTAACACCAAAGGCGTTTTTTTCGGATTGAAGTACCAAATTCGACAAATGCTAACTCAGTCTGAGGGCGGCACGATACTCAATGTCGCGTCCATGGCAGGCTTGGGTGGCGCGCCCAAATTAACGGCCTATTGCGCAGCTAAACATGCGGTGGTTGGGATTAGCAAAACTGCAGCGCTGGAATATGCAAAACACAATATACGGGTCAATGCGATCTGTCCGTATTTCAGCCCGACACCCTTAGTCACCGACGGCATGGATGAGTCTATGCAGGGTTTGCTAGCAAAAGGCTCGCCCATGAAGCGCCTAGGAGCACCAGACGAAATCGTCGCCGCCATGGTAATGATGGTGGCGCCGGAGAACAGCTATCTTAACGGACAAGCGATTGCCGTTGATGGCGGCGCCTCCGCTCGGTAAACACGTTTATAGACAGCTATCGCGATGGCGATGCGGGGTAACGATGGCGCCGGCCTCGCCGCCACAATCCATCACGACGCGGTTTCAAGACCAGCCTATATCGCGCTCTAATTGCGCGGCAAGACCGAACAGCGTCGCCTCGTCATTCATCCGACCAGTAAATTGCATCCCTATCGGCAAACCGTCACTGCTGTTGTGCAGGGGCACTGACATGCCCGGCAAGCCGGTGATGTTCCCCATGATGGTGAACGCCATTTTTGCGAGTACCGGTGTGGCCATCTGCTCAACTAATCCCGCGCTAAATAACCATTTACCCACATTAATTCGATGAGAAGCCAACATCAGTAGCTCTTCAATACGACTGTTAGGCAATACGCCGTGGGGCACTGCGGGCGTGGGCACGGTTGGGCAAAGCATGACATCGTGATGCTCCAGCAACCGTCCCATCGCAAGCTGAATGTCATGCCACCCTTTTTTGGCGGCTACCAAATCTGCCGCACTTAAAGAGCGCCCGATCATCGCCATATTTTTAGTTGCCGGCTCGAATTTTGCGACACAAGCTTTACCGTACAGTCGACTGTAGAGTGCGACCATCGCTGCCACCTCGCCACAGACCACCACAAAAAAGTCGCGCCAAAACCGGTCAATATGAATATCAGGCTCACACTCAATGACCTCATGACCGAGATCACGCAGCTGCTGCGCTGTTTTACTCAGCGCGGCGTCTACCTCGGGATCGAGTAAGGTATTTACCAGCGGTTTGCGACTCAGGGCAATTCGAAGCGGTTTTGGATCGCGGGTAGTCGCCGATAAGAACGTAGCGCTTGGCAGCGCAATATTATAGGGAGCGCCAATCTCGTGGCCGCTGCTACAATCCAACATTGCCGCGCTGTCTCTCACACTACGCGTCAACACATGCTCCGCAACGGCGCCCTGCCAATCCTCGCCTTGATCAGGGCCCAAGGGGTTACGGCCTCTGGAGGGCTTTAAACCGAACACGCCGCACCAAGAGGCGGGAAACCGGATGGAACCGCCGCCGTCACCACCGTGTGCCATCGGTACAATGCCAGCTGCCACCGCAGCCGCACTGCCACCCGACGAACCACCAGTGCTATAGCCCAACTTGCGGGGATTGTGGCTAGCCCCGTGGGCTTTTGGTTCGGTGGTGATTATGAGTCCAAATTCGGGGGTATTGGTTTTGGCGAATATATTCACACCACTGGCTTTGTAGCGACGCACTATCTCGCTGTCATAACCAGGCACTACCGCCACCCCCCGACTGCCCATGGTCATAGGTTCACCGGCAAACGCAGCCAGTAAGTCCTTTAGTACAAAAGGCACCCCGGTGAACGGCCCCTGGGGTAGGCCATCTTTAATATACTGGTAAGCTCGGTCATCGAAACGATGAATAATCGCGTTGATCGCAGGGTTAATCTCATTGGCGCGGGCAATGGCTGCATCGAGCAACTCCGCAGGTGTCACCTCACCAGCCTTGACTAAATTCGCCATACCCAGGGCATCGTATTCACCGTATTCTTTAAACATTCATTACTCCCCGTTTTATTCTTCTAATGCCCACCGGCATGCCCCGTTTGCCAAGAATAATTAAATAATCAAAATGCCTTTGGCCGAACAGACAAAATCGCGCTACAGTATTCAGTCTGGGTATACGGAAAAACAATCTCCCCAGAGCTAACATTCCTGTGTGGATGTTATACGCAAGACCTTTACTTCATAACAATACAAGGTTGTAGCTATGCCGCTATCTAATGACGTTCTTGACGAAATACGCGTACTCACCCAATTTAACCCCGCCTCCGCACTGGAAGGCATCAAGGTACATCATACCGCCGACGCAAGCACCATTGCGGCCACCCAGCGGCTTTTTGACAAAGACTTAATCACCCTGCCAGACGGTGGCTACCTCACTAATAGTGGTGTCGAAGTCATTCGCCATTTAGACAGCCTGATTACTGTCTTACAATGCAAAAAAGAAGCTGTTGCCGGCTGATTACTAGGAAATACTGGTCGGTAAATAGCTCGCCATCACCCTATTTCCGACCGGGATACTATTAATGACATGACGTGAATTACCCGTCCTTTTTCAGCTACACTCTCGTCTCGCC
Organism: Zhongshania aquimaris; assembly: GCF_019312595.1. Taxonomy (GTDB): domain Bacteria; phylum Pseudomonadota; class Gammaproteobacteria; order Pseudomonadales; family Spongiibacteraceae; genus Spongiibacter; species Spongiibacter aquimaris. Next base: position 974,013 of record NZ_JAHWDQ010000001.1, read on the forward strand.
CAAAAATCAGAGCACCACATGGATCCCCTTACCCAAGGCTTACTTGGCGCGGTTGCTGTTCGCAACTCCCGCAATCGCAGCGCACAACGCGGCGTCGCCGTCGCACTCGGTTTTTTTGCGGGTATGGCCGCCGACCTAGACGTGCTTATTCGCTCGAGTAGTGACTCATTATTGTTTCTTGAATACCATCGCCAATTCACCCACTCGCTTACTTTTATTCCCTTGGGCGGCCTAATTTGCGGCTTGGTTTTGCACTATTTGATAGGGCGGCGAGGCCACCTCAGCTGGCCGCAAAGCGTTTTATTTTGCACACTGGGTTACGCCACCCATGCACTACTCGATGCCTGCACCACCTATGGTACCCAACTATTTTGGCCGTTTAGTAACGAGCGCGTAGCGTGGAACGTCATGTCGATTATCGACCCACTCTATACCTTGCCCATCGCCGGGTTGCTGTTGCTCAGCCTACGTAAACACTGGCAGTGGGCTGCGTCGGTAGCACTTTTTTGGGTCATTGCCTATCCATGCCTGGGTTGGTGGCAACGAGATCGCGCCGAAGCGCTTGGCTACCAACTGGCCTCCAGCCGCGGCCATCTCGTTCGCAGCTTGGAGGCAAAACCCTCCTTCGGCAACATCCTGCTCTGGAAAATTGTGTATCGCACTGACGATGCCTTTTACGTGGACGCAGTCCGCGTCGGCAGGACAACAAAGATTTTCCCCGGCGACAGCATCCCTGTGCTGACACTGAACTCAGACTTACCGTGGCTTATTTCAACAAGCCGCCAAGCCGCAGATATTGAGCGCTTTCGCTGGTTTTCTAAAGGCTATATCGCACTAGACCCAAACAACCCGTCGCGCATTATTGATATTCGCTATTCTCTCCTGCCCAATGAACTGGATGCACTTTGGAGTATCGAACTGTCACCAGATTCGCCAAATAGTCACGTGCAATTTCAAACACACCGTAGTGATGGCCAAGCGAAACTGCAGCAGTTCTGGCAAATGCTAAGCGAGTAACATCTCGCCAACACCCTGCGCAACAAACAATACGGATTTACTCATGGTTAAACTTTCAGTCCTCGACTTGTCACCCATCACCGCCGACGGCGATGCGGGCACATCACTCAATAACAGCCTGTCACTGGCGCAACACGCAGAAAAATGGGGTTTCAATCGCTACTGGCTAGCTGAGCATCACAATATGCAAGGTATCGCCAGCGCGGCGACGGCGGTGGTTATTGCTCATATTGCCGGTGGTACCAAAAGCATCCGCGTGGGCGCTGGCGGTATTATGCTACCCAACCACGCCCCGCTCATTATTGCTGAGCAATTTGGTACCTTAGAGGCGCTTTTCCCAAACCGCATTGACCTTGGGCTTGGCCGTGCACCGGGTACCGACCAAGCGACTGCCTACGCCATGCGCCGCAATCTCGACGCCGATGTCGATCAATTTCCGCAAGATGTCGTTGAGCTAATGGGCTATTTTGGCGAACCTCATCCAGATCAGAAAATTCATGCTGTGCCAGGATACGGCCTCAACATTCCCTTTTGGATTTTAGGTTCAAGTCTATTTGGCGCGCAGCTGGCAGCCTCTCTCGGCCTGCCATACGCCTTTGCCTCACATTTTGCGCCAGAGCAAATGCTGAACGCGATAGCCCTCTACCGCGAACGTTTCCGCCCCTCTGCGCAACTAGATAAGCCCTATGTCATGCTCGGCTACAATGTTTTCGCCGCCGACAGCGATGCCCAAGCACATTATCTAGCGAGCTCAATGCAACAGGCTTTTGTGAATTTACGACGCGGGCAACCGGGTAAATTACAGCCACCCACAGACAACTATCTAGAACAATTATCCGCCGGCGAGCAAATGCTAATCCGGCAAATTATGTCCTGCGCAGCCATTGGCACCGCAGATAAAGTACAAGCAGAGATGCAGAAATTTATCCAGCGAACCCAAGCTGACGAGTTGATGATTACCTCGCAGATATATTCCCACGAGGCGCGATTGCGGTCTTACGAAATTGCCGCGTCGCTAGAATTACTATGAGGCAGTCATAAACTACCTACATAGACAGCCGCCACTAATGGTTCAGACTGTCTATGTAATGTAAACAACGCTATTTGCCGTACTTCTCGTTTAATACCCGCACTTCGCGCTGCGGGAATGGAATTTGGAAACCGTGTTCGCGCATAGCCTCAAATATCATCAACAGCAAATCGCCACCGACACGGTTTTTACCATCGTCGATACCCATCATCCAAAACTCGACAAACATATTCACCCCGGAATCACCGAAGCTGTCTATTTCACAATCCGGCCGCTCTTCAAAAGGGATATCCTCACCACTAATGACCTGCTCATGCGAGGCGACGGTTTCCTTAATTATTTCTACTAGCTTGCGTATATCTGAGTCGTAAGCCACCGAAAAATCCACTCGGTAACGCTGCTTCTTATTCTTGTGCGTCCAGTTGGTAAAACTCTCGGTTACAAACTTCTCGTTTGGCACCATGATGTCTTTGCCATCATAGGTTTCCAGGGTGGTCGATCTGAGAGTCAGCTCGCGCACAATACCGGTGCGGCCATCCTCCAGTTCAATGTAGTCATCCAGGGAAATGGAGCGATCCAACAAAATAATAATGCCGGAAATAAAGTTAGACGCAATTGCTTGCAGACCAAAACCTAAACCGACCCCGAGAGCACCACCAAAGACCGCCAGCGCGGTTAGATTAATACCCATAACCTGCAGCAGGAGAAGAAAGATCACGACAAAAATCGCTACTTCAAGTAACTTTGCGGCAACCTCTTTGGTTCGGAAATCGAGCTTTTCTTGGCGCCGAATCATCTCCTGACCGGTACTATTTGAGACGCGCCCCAACCAAAACAACATGGAGCCAACCAACATCACCCGCATTACACCATAGGCTGAAATCTCAATATTACCGACGGCCACCTCAACCGATTCCAGCACGGCAATGATCGGCTCAAGAATATTTAGCAGGTGCAAAAATAACAGTGGCTGTCCTACCCAGCGAAAAACAAACGCAATAAAATCATTTTTGACGTAATCGCGAATTATTGACCTAAACACCAACATCATGGCGACAATTAGAGCCGTTCGCACCAGCCAGTATTCACCGAGCAAGCGCTCACTAATTTCAACTGCAAAGCTCAACACTAAAATGGTAAGTAAAGGGAAAATCATTACACCAAGTTTGCCAGTAAGCTTGCGCAGTGGCTTGAGGGGTGCATTTGCCGGCGCGTCAGCAAAAGACGGCACAAACTTGCGAATGTAAGTGGTAAAAAAATAGGTAATAGCAAAGACCACCAGCACCAGTGCTAGCTGAGCGTAGGTCTCCGATTGCAAAAGAACGGCAAATACGTGGTCAGAAAAATCTAAAAATGCCTGTTTGTAATTATCAAAATCCACACTATCTACTCTTGTTATTCGCTCTAATTGGGTAGATGTTCGTCACATCTACCCAGCCCCACTCACACACGCTTCTCGTCACAGGATTTCATTGTAGCCAGTGACGTCACTGCAAGCTAAATATCATGAAATACAATATCGTGGCCATAAGAATTATAAATACAACATAACCACGTGCCGTCAGCGGATCTATTGAACACATAGCATGCTTTGCGCTCAACGGCCGGATAGCTCGGTGCGGCAACTTCGGTCAGCGCCAACACAAGGCAAGTGTCCCCCGACTCAAGTAGCTGCATACCCTTTTGTCTTAGCTGTAATCCATTCTGAAAATACACCGCTATCTTCTTAAAAGCTGCTCGTATCGCTGCTTTACCAACAGCATTCCGCCCCGGTTCAACGACAAGTACCGCATTTTCTGAGTAAATATCGAGGAGCGTATCAAAATCCTCCTTCACTATTGCTTCATCTGCCCGCGCTATCTGCAATATAACTGGATGCTGCGCCAAAACCACTTCCTCACTACGGTAACTAAAGGCTTGCGGTGCTTTAAGTATCATCCAAGCACTAGCCAGGTGAATTATAGAATATCTGTAGGCCCTTATTGGAACTGAGAAGATGAATATGCAATTTGGGGCCAGCAATACTCCCCAGTCATTCCACAATAGACAGCTTCGCCTGAAAAAAGTGATGTATTTCTCGTTTTTACTACCACAGCCACTTAATGAGTACTAATACGAATACGGAAGTCAGCGTGACTACGACATAGTTCGATCACATCAGGGAAGAATAACCTAAAAACTAGTCTGCTGCTGACGTGACTTTAATCGAACAAGACATCGTTCTGCTTAGACGCCTCGTTCAGCAACACAGAATGCACTTAGCCTAGCGAACGAAAGCCATGAAAAGAATAGCGTGTATTAGCACGATCACGACCCAGCCCGATGAAGGGGACGCTTCTACTCAACTCATGGCGCTCTATAACTCAACTCGAGTTTACAACAGAGAAAATGATATCACCGGCGTATTCCTTGTGTCAGATAGCAGCTGTCTGCAAATTATGGAAGGAAATGCCGAGTCTTTGGCCAACGCCATTTACCGCATTGGGCGTGATCCTCGTATCAGTGACTTCAGTGTAGTAATGAATAGCAATGCCGACGCGGCGGAATTTGCCGGTTGGAAGATTCGTATCATAGGCGCCGGAACCGATGCGCATTTAGATTTCATCGCAAGACTCAAAGAAAGCCTGGCGGACAAGATCCAGGCAAAAAGCAGTACTGATAAAACGCGGCTAGAAAGGTTTTTTGGTCGACCTGAGTTACCTACTCCTACACCGACCACAATATTAGCCACACCAGCCCCCGCGCCAGCGAACATTAGCAGCACAAGCCAAAAAATATACGATGACTGCGTTGTATCCGTATCTGCGTGGCCGCGACCAACGCAAATGAGGATGACACCAGAACTTATCCGCCTTTGCTCCAACCTGACAAAAAGACCCGCACATTTCGAACGCATTTTAGCCCTGAAGCTGTGCTCATCTACTGAAAAATTAACTCATTACTTGTCAGTACTAGAGAGCTTGGGTCTATTAAAAACACATTCAAGCGTCGGAGTCCCAAACTTGAGGGTAGTTAGCAATCCATCGATAGCAGCCAATACGACGGAACAAGCAGTAAATAAAACCGCAGACCGATTTAGCCGAGTTCTCCGACGCTTTATCGCATCTGCTAAATCCTAGGGCTTCGCTAACTATGGATCAAATTTATAATAAATTAGCGATAGTGGGCGAAGTGGGCGCGGGTAAAACCCAGCTCATAAACACTATTAGTGAAATCTCTCCCTTCGCCACAGAAGCGAGGTCTTCTGTCGATATAGGCAAGGAATTCACGACCGTTGGTATTGATTATGGCCGCTTGAGTCTAGATGCCGATATCGCACTGGGACTTTTTGGATTACCCGGACAAAAGCGTTTTTCACTGCTTTGGGACATGGTCAACACTGCTTTGTGGGGGCTGGTCATCTTAGTCAAATACGGTGAAGGTATTAATATCGATGCCATCGACGATATTCTCAGCCATTTCCAGCCATTAAAAAATAACGTCCCAGTTGTAGTCGGAATCAGCCACTCCGAAAACGCCACGGCTGAGGAATTAGACGTACTGATGGAGTTTTTAGAACACGTTTTACAAGGGCACGGTTTATCTGCCCCGATCATGCCTGTTGATCCACGCGATGTTGAGTCTTCTCTCATGCTTCTGCAAATGATCGATGCAATCAGCAACACGGAAGAGCCCGAAGGAGCACAACTACATGTCGGATAATAAAAAATTGAGTGAGCAGCTAATTGGCTTATTCAATGAATATTCGAGCAACAATGACGCGATAGAGATTATCTCACTGGCAACCACAGACGGATTTCCCGTTCATCACTTTTCACGCCTGAGCGAAGGATTTGATGTCGAAACTATGGCCGCAGCGGCAAGCACCCTGTACTCCGTAAGCAATGCCGTGACCAAACAGATTCTGTCGAAAAGCTTCAAAATCACCTTCATTGAATCAGAGCAGGGCAATGTCGCCTTTGTTGCGCTGCAATTGAATGACAAGGACTTTGTACTGTCCATGTCGGCTAAAGGCGCCATGAATATCGCTAGTTTACGCTTACTAATAAACCGCTTAGCAGTTGAAATTGGCGATCTCGATTTAGCCAATGTTGCTTAGCCAGCAGAACACTCTGGCGCCGGAATCGACACACCCATGCTAAGGCAAAATAAGAAAGTCAAAGGGTCCAAATCGTTAGAATTTAATTTGCCAAAACAAAACAGATTTAACCAGGAGAGTAAAAACTATGAGTAATTTAAACGACGCCGTAAAAAGCATGATGGAAATCGACGGCGCAATGGGTTGTGCAGTTGTGGATTACACTTCAGGAATGCTATTAGCTTCGGCTGGCTCTGGGGTTGACCTTGAAATGGCTGCAGCTGGTAACAGTGAAGTGGTCAAGGCAAAAATGAAAACCATGAAATCACTGGGCATTACCGGAAAGATCGAAGATATTTTGATCACACTGGACACACAGCTTCATATCATCCGTCCAAGCGCGAGCAATGAAGGCCTATTTATCTATCTCGTACTCGATAAAAAGAACTCAAATCTCGCCCTAGCCCGCCGTAAAACTGCGGACATTGAAGGCGACCTAAAGCGCGTTTAAAAGATGTGAACTAGGATTCAAATGCGCGTCACGGCATTTGAATCTGTATAGCCCAATGTAAAAACGCCCTCACAAAGAGGGCGTTTTTATTTCAAGCGAAGTCATTTCAAAAAATAATACGCAGCCCGAGGGACTGCGCGAATATTATTTAATAAATAACATCTCCGAATACTTAGGCAGCGGCCACAGATCATCAGCAACCAATGTTTCCAAAGTATCAGCGTGGCCACGCACTTCAACCATCAGGCTACGCAGAGTGCTTGCAGCGTACTGCATATGCGCTTCGGTAGAATCAAAGTCATGCGCGTCTAACGCTGCGCTTAATGTCGCTACTGCCGCCATCATCGCATTCGCTTCGCCGGCAACCGCTGACGCAACACTGCTATCAAGGGTGATGTTCAAGGCAGCCATAGACGACGCAGTGCTCGCAATTTGCGACAAGTACTCAACAGCCGCTGGGTAGATCATGGTCGTTGCCATATCAACTACCAGCTTGGCTTCTACTTCAATGGACAGCAAGTACTGCTCTGAATACACCTCGAAGCGGCTCGCCAGCTCAACTGGCGTTAATACGCCAGTGCTAGAGAACAATTTAACAACCGCTTCGTCGCGGAAGGCAGGTAGTGCATCAGCTGACGTCGGCAGGTTTTTCAGACCACGTTCTTCAACAGCAATACGGTGCCATTCGCTCGAATAACCGTCGCCGCCGAAAATCACGTTACTGTGACCTTCCATCAACTCTTTCAATACTTTGATAGCCGCTACTGGTTTGCTAGTACCGGTCGCCAATTCTGCTTCCAGCTTGTCGGCAATCCAGTTTAAGGAGTCAGCCAACATGGTATTCATCGCAACCAATGGACCAGAAACCGAGGCAGATGAACCCACCGCGCGGAATTCAAAACGGTTGCCAGTGAATGCGAATGGCGAAGTGCGGTTACGGTCGCCTGGATCACGCTCAAATTTCAGTATTTGGCTTAGACCTAAATCCATAAAGCCGCCCACTTCAGACTTCAACAATTTGCCTTCCTTGATGTCGTTAAATACGCGCTCTAACTGGTCACCAAGGTAAACAGACAGGATGGCAGGTGGGGCTTCATTGGCACCTAAACGGTGGTCATTTGAGGCGGAAGCGATAACCGCGCGCAATAATGGGCCAAAAAGGTGCACGCCACGAATTACCGCACCACAAAAGAGCAAGAAGTTAATGTTGTCGTGTGGGGTGCTGCCAGGGTCAAGCAAGTTACCCTGAGTCGCGTTACCAACCGACCAATTCACGTGTTTTCCCGACCCATTAACGCCTGCAAACGGTTTTTCGTGTAATAAACATACAAAACCATGTCGCTTAGCCGTTAGCTTTAACAGTGTCATTAGAAGTTGCTGGTGGTCAGACGCGATATTCGCTGCCTCATAATAGGGCGCGATTTCAAACTGACCTGGTGCGACTTCGTTGTGGTGAGTTTTAGCCGGAATACCTAAACGGTACAACTTATCCTCTAAATCCTGCATGAACACTTGCACACGCTCTGGAATAGCAGCGAAGTAATGATCGTCAAACTGCTGGCCCTTCGCTGGCGAAGAACCGAATAGTGTGCGGCCCGCCAACAGTAAATCTGGACGGCTATTGGCGAAATTCGAATCGATCAGGAAGTATTCTTGCTCAGCGCCACAGCTAGAATTCAGCGCCGCAACGTCAGTTTCACCCATTAGAGACAATACGCGCTGGCCAGCTTTATTCATTGCCGAATTTGAGCGCAATAGCGGGATTTTCTTATCCAAGGCTTCGCCGGTCCAGCTCATGAAAACGCTTGGAATCATCAGCGTCGAACCATTGTCGGTGTGCATAATATAAGCTGGGCTGGTTGGATCCCACGCGGTGTAACCACGCGCCGCATTGGTCATGCGCAGGCTGCCGTTGGGGAAAGAAGAGCCATCAGGCTCGCCTTTAATCAGCAAACTGCCAGTAAATTCTGTGATTTGGTTGCCATCGGAATTAGTGATAATAAAACCGTCATGCTTTTCAGCGGTGGCATTGGTCATTGGGTAGAAAATGTGTGAGAAGAACTTAGCGCCTTTGCTCAGTGCCCAATCTTTCATGGCAGCAGCGACTACATCGGCAGTCGCCGCATCGAGTGGCGCACCGGTTTGCACGGTGGTTTTCAATGCCTTAAATGCGTTTTTAGACAGTGCTTCTTCCATCTTTGACAGATTGAAAACATCACTTGCCCAGATTTTACTGAGAGGCTCAGGCATCGTAACGTCAATTGGCTTACGATTAACTATCTGGGAAACAGCTTGAACACGCGCTTGATTGCGACTCATTAAGGAGACCTCGCCTTATAAGAAATTAGCTAATGGGTATCACTTGAGCTTACTGAGGGGATCAGGAACTGAAATGACTGCCAGAACACTAGCAAAATCTGCACCAGTCTGACGCAAAACACCAGATCTAATAAATTATTTTTGCGCCACACAAGGCCATGGGCAAAAAACCGCTCAAATGAACCCAGCGCCGGCATCGAAGACAATGGCGGCGCTGCCACACTTGGGATTAGGCGGTATACTGCGCGCCCGACGCATCCGCATGCAGTTCATTTAATAGACGGTGAAACCAAACCTGTGGCGAACAACCCCAATACATACGATGTGATCATTCTCGGTGCGGGCGCCTCCGGCTTGATGTGTGCACTGACCGCCGCGCAGCGCGGGCGCCGAGTTTTAGTTCTCGAGAAGGCGAATAAGGTCGGCAAAAAAATTCTGATGTCGGGCGGTGGCCGCTGCAACTTCACCAATCATTTTGTCGAGGCCGACAACTTCATTTCCGACAATCTCCACTTCTGCAAGGCCGCCCTAAGTCGCTACACCCAGTGGGATTTCATCGGCATGGTAGAGCGCCATCAAATCCCCTACGAAGAGCGCCGGCACAGTCAATTATTTTGCCTGAACTCGGCCAAAGACATCCTCAATATGCTATTGGATGAATGCGCCAACGCCGGCGTTGAGATACGCTGCCACACTGATCTCATTTCCGTTGCGGCAAGCGACGCCAGCAGCCAATCGTCACTGCGCTATCAACTTTCAGTCAATCAACAAGACTCACTTTTAGAGCTACATTGCCAATCTTTTGTGGTGGCCTCAGGCGCGCTATCTATACCCACACTAGGCGGCAGCGGCATGGGCTACGATATCGCCAAGCAGTTCGGCTTAACGCTTACCAAACGCCACGCCGGTTTAGTCCCCTTTATGTTCAGCGACGGCATGAAACAGTTCTGCGAGAAACTTTCCGGACTGGCGCTGGAAGTCGACATGTCGGCCAACAAAACCAGCTTTACTGAAAACATCTTATTTACCCACCGCGGAATCTCGGGACCAGCCGCCCTACAGGTCTCAAATTACTGGAACCCCGGTGACGCTATTACCATCAATTTACTGCCAAAAATAAGCGCTAGCGACTGGCTGCTAGAGGCCAAACACAGTCAGTCTAAGAGCCTGTTGCGAACCGTACTTCACCACAATTTAGCAAAGAGTCTCGTGGCAGAGCTGCAATTTCTTTGGTGGCAGGAATTGGCTGAAAAACCGCTGGGGGAATACTCAGATAAACAGCTAATCAGCATCGCCGAGCGGCTAAATAACTGGGTATTAAAGCCCTCGGGAACCGAGGGCTATCGAACCGCAGAAGTTACTCGCGGTGGGATCGACACCGCCGACATCAGCTCCAAAACCATGGAAGCCAAGAACCAGCCCGGCTTGTATTTTATTGGCGAGGTGCTCGATGTGACAGGTTGGCTGGGTGGTTTTAATTTCCAGTGGGCATGGTCGTCTGGGTATAGCGCTGGACTGGTAGCCTAAACCTACAAGCCAGCTATCTCGTCATCTACTCACTCGGCGACAGCGTATACACCGTTTAGCTAAAAAGCAGTGATGCCCCATGCAGTCAACAAGCATTGTTATTGGCGCCAGTGGCGCCCTCGCCTCCGCCTGCATAAATGCCATTGAAGCATTGGATGATGGCAGCCAAATCATTGCCATAAGTCGACGCAAATTATCCAGCACTGCGCACGCTGACGTACGCTATTGGCAATGCGATAACTCAGAGCTGGGCATTGAAGAATGCGTAAACGACCTGAAAGAAATCGACGGGCATATTGATCGCGTTATCATTTGCAACGGCCGCTTGCACGATGACGGAATCAAACCCGAAAAGCGCCTTGAGGATATTAAGGCCGACGCCCTCTTCAGCATTATGCAAAGCAATGCGTTAACGCCGCTGCTTTGGATAAAGGCATTAACACCACTTCTCAAATCATCGCAGCCCTGTGTGATGGCGGTATTCAGTGCTCGCATTGGTAGCATTAGCGACAACCATCTCGGCGGCTGGTATAGCTACCGTATGTCGAAGGCAGCTTTGAATATGGGGATTCGCACTGCCGCCATCGAATATGGCCGCCGCGCAAAAAATGTCCGTCTTATGGCTTTTCATCCGGGCACCACAGATTCACCACTGTCACGACCTTTTCAGACCTCTGTGCCTGAGGGAAAACTATTCTCCCCCGCCTTTGTGGCAGAGAGCTTAATCACCCTAATGCAGAACACCGCGTCATCGCTTGACCATTCTGCCGCAGAAGCGACTTTTATCGACTGGGAGCACAAAACGATTCCGTGGTAGAATCTCGCGCTTTCCAGTACACCGCGACCCCCGCCAATGCTCAGACTCAACGACTTGAAATTGCCGCTCAACCACGATGAAACGGCACTCCGCAAATCCATTTTAGCCAGACTGGCTATTCAGGACGATGAACTCAAGACAGTAAGCATTTTTAAGCGCAGCTACGACGCCCGTAAAAAAGGAGATATCCAGTTAATCTATCAATTGGATATTAGCCTCGACGCCAAACGCGAAGCCGAATTGCTGGCGCGCTTCGAAGGCAAATCATTCCTTAGCCCCAGCCCGGATACCGATTATAAATTCTTAGCCCATGCGCAGAGCGACTTCCCTAACGAGCAGCAACAACGCCCTGTCATTATCGGCTTTGGCCCCTGCGGTATTTTGGCGGCCTTGGTACTCGCCCAAATGGGACTCAAGCCGATTGTCTTAGAGCGCGGGCAAGATGTAAGGCAACGCACCAAAGACACTTGGGGATTGTGGCGCGAACGCAAACTCAATACCGAATCGAATGTGCAATACGGCGAAGGCGGCGCGGGCACCTTCTCCGACGGCAAACTCTACAGCCAAGTGAAGGATCGTCGTTTTCTCGGCCGCAAAGTCATGACTGAGTTTGTGAAGGCCGGTGCGCCCGAAGAAATACTGATGGTCAGCAAACCGCATATCGGCACGTTTAAGCTGGTAAAAATGGTGGAGAACATCCGCGCCGAAATTACCCGTCTCGGTGGCGAAATACGCTTTAACACCAAGGTCGATGTGATTCACCGCGAGCAGAGCAGCGACGCGCAAGGCCAAATCACTGGCCTCACCCTGAGCAATGGCCAGCACCTGCAAACTCACCATGTCGTTCTGGCGATTGGCCACAGTGCGCGCGACACCTTTGAAATGCTGCTAAACCAAGGTGTGTATATCGAGCCAAAGCCGTTTTCCATCGGCTTTAGAATTGAACATCCCCAATCCGTCATCGACAAAGCGCGGTTTGGTGAACAAGCTGGTCACCCTATTTTGGGCGCCGCCGACTACAAGCTTGTGCATCACTGCAAGAATGGTCGCAGCGTTTACAGCTTTTGTATGTGTCCGGGCGGCACCGTGGTTGCGGCCACGTCTGAGGAGGGCCGCGTCGTTACCAATGGCATGTCGCAGTATTCCCGCAATGAGCGCAATGCCAACGCCGCCGTAGTAGTGGGAATCGAACCGGATAAGGACTACCCAGAGCATGTATTGGCGGGTATCGATTTGCAGCGCTCGCTAGAAACCCTGGCCTATCAACTCGGCGGCGAAAACTACAATGCGCCGGCGCAGTTAGTCGGTGACTATTTACGCAACACGCCATCAACCGCCCTCGCCAGCGTCACACCGTCTTACAAACCGGGAGTATCGCTGGGTGATCTATCCAAAGCGCTTCCCGATTTCGCCAATGAGGCGATCCGCGAAGCCATCCCCGCCTTCGACAAACAAATCAAAGGCTTCGCTATGAACGACGCCATTCTCACCGGCATTGAAACCCGTACCTCGTCGCCTATTTGCATCAAACGCGGCAGGGACTATCAAAATTTAAATACCCGCGGACTCTATCCAGCGGGCGAAGGCGCAGGGTATGCGGGTGGTATTTTGTCGGCGGGGATAGACGGAATCAAAGTGGCGGAAGCGCTAGCCATAGACTTGCTGAAACTAGATATCGCGATACCGGATGGCCGCTAAAGCCATCACCGTATTGTTGCGCAAAGTTGGGGACAACAAAGCAATAGGCACTACACTAAAACTATCGGCATAGTGCCTTTTCTAACAAGACCTAATTAAAAACTGTAACGAAAACCTAATTCATAAGAACTAAGGTCAAGTTCGTCATAGTCCCGAACGCGGAAGCTGCCGCCGAGATGTTCGTTGTAGGAATAGATCGTCTCAAAAATAAAGGTGGTGTCGCTGCCCACAATCAGATCGTGCTCACCCGCTTCCAAAGTAAGCCGCCACTGGGCGTTGAGATCATGGCGAATTCCGACGCGATACTCTCTTGCCGTTTCATCGGGCTTTTTGTTGTTAGAACCTAGCTCGTGGCGATCAGCCGTTACTAATAAAGAGGTATTAGGGGAAATGAAGTAATGCGCCCCGATACCGTAGGTCAGCCAGCCGTCTTGCTGATAACCTTTAGGTAAATGCGTGTCGCCGTTGTTATACCGTGCATGGGCATGCACATACTTTAGAAAATCGATGCTCGCTAAAAAGGTCGCATTGGTTTCTTCACTGAAAGGCCCCCAATCGGTACTTTGGTAGGCAACGGCGGCTTCCAGGTAACGATATTGATTGGCATTATCCGCATCTGCTTGGGCATTAATCGTCGCAGTTGCGAGAACAGAACTTACTAGTAAGGTGGCGATATTTGATTTCATAAGTGGCTTTAGTCTGCGAAAAGAGGGGCTCAGTGTAAGGTATCATCAAGAAAAGTAGAAGTTGCAAAACTCTAGCACCTGACAATTAGCCCAAGACCAAGCCATCAGCCCCAACGCGTATAATCAAACAATAAGCCCAAGCTCCGCGGCCACGAATAGCATAGAATACACACAGGCAACCCAACTCCAACTCAACACAAGCAAATAGAGGTTATTGCATGGCATCTCTGCAAGAGCAGCTTCTTAAAGCCGGCATGGTCGACAAAAAAAAGGCCAAGCAACTCAATCAAGAAAAACGCAAGCAGGTAAAACAGGCCAAGGGTACGGGCCAAGTACTTGTTGATGAAGGCAAGGAAGCAGCCAAGCGCGCGCTTGCCGACAAAGCCGAGCGCGATCGCGAGCTTAATCGCCAGCGCCAGGCCGAAGCCGACAAAAAGGCCATTCAAGCGCAGATTATTCAGCTAATAACACTGAATAAAATTGACCGCAAAAATGGCGAGATCGCCTATCAATTTACCGATGGCAAGAAAATTAAAAAACTCTACGTCGACGCTCTATTACAGGCCCAGTTAATCAAGGGCGTAATCGCCCTCGTCAAACTGAAAGACGGTTACGAGCTAGTGCCAGCCATCATTGCCGACAAAATCAAACAACGCGACGACAGTGCCGTACTCGTTCACAACACCCAATCTGCCAGCGACATCGTGGCTGAAGATGACCCTTACGCAGCGTATCAAATTCCCGACGACTTAATGTGGTAACCCGCTATCTTACACACTGACACCCAAAAACCCGCAGATGCCGCCCTGCACATTCTGCAAAGCATTTACGGTTACGACGCCTTTCGCAACCAGCAAGCAGAGATCGTAAATCACGTGATAGGCGGCGGCGACGCCCTCGTGCTAATGCCTACCGGTGGGGGTAAATCGCTTTGCTTCCAGGTACCGGCTCTCGTCCGAAGCGGAACCGCCATTGTCGTTTCACCCTTGATCGCGCTGATGCAAGACCAAGTCATGGCGCTGCGCCAGAACGGTATAAAAGCGGCGTTTTTAAACTCCAGCCAAAGTGGTATCGAAGTTAACGGCGTAGAATCTGCGCTTATGAATGGCGAACTAGACCTGCTCTACGTCGCACCAGAACGCCTGATGATGCCGCGCATGCTCGACCTGCTGAGTCGAGCGCCCCTCGCTTTATTTGCCATCGACGAAGCGCATTGCGTATCACAGTGGGGCCACGACTTTCGGCCGGAATACATCAAGCTTTCTATTCTGCACGAACGTTTCCCCGACATTCCCCGCATCGCACTGACCGCCACCGCAGACGGGCCGACACAGCGGGAAATTATCGAGCGGCTTTCACTGCAGCAAGCCCGTGTTTTTAACGACGGCTTCGACCGACCCAATATTCGCTACCGTATCAGTGAAAACCAGGGTAATGCCCGCGAACAATTACTGCGCTTTATTCTGAACGAACACGAAGGCGAAGCGGGCATTGTCTACTGCCTGTCGCGCAAACGGGTAGACGAAGTCGCGCAGTGGCTTAGCGGCAAAGGGTTGACCGCGCTACCCTACCACGCAGGCCTCGGCAACGACGTGCGCCAACAACATCAAGAGCGGTTTCTGCGCGAAGACGGGGTGATAATCGTTGCGACAATCGCCTTTGGCATGGGTATCGACAAACCCGATGTGCGCTTCGTGGCGCACTTAAACTTACCGAAAAGCATCGAAGCCTATTATCAGGAAACGGGTCGCGCAGGTCGCGACGGTTTAGCTGCCGATGCGTGGATGGCCTACGGCCTCCAAGACGTTATTACCCTGCGGCAAATGCAGGGCAACTCCACCGCTGAAGAAGGCCGCAAACGCCTGGAGCAACACAAGCTCGATGCCATGCTCGGCCTCTGTGAACTCACCACCTGTCGCCGCCAAGCGCTGCTGCGCTACTTCGATGACAATTTAGATCGGCCCTGCGGTAACTGCGACAACTGTCTCACACCGCCGGAAACGTGGGACGCCACCCTCGCCGCCCAAAAAGCGCTGTCGTGTGTATATCGAACCGGTCAGCGTTTTGGCGTAAGTTATTTAGTCGACGTTTTGCTGGGCAAAGAGCACGAGCGTATTAGCCAATTTGGTCACGACAAAATTTCGACTTACGGCATTGGCAGCGAACTAAACGCCACCGAATGGCGCACCCTGTATCGACAAATAATTGCCCGAGGATTACTCAAGGTAGACGTAGAAGGTTATGGCAGCGTACAGCTCACCGATAGCGCCAGACCCGTTCTAAAAGGTGACGAACAACTGACCTTACGGAAAATGGTCAAGCTCAGCAAAAAAAGCAAAGAGCGCAAAAATCGCTCGTTCTCTGGCGCGGAGAGCAACACCTTGTGGGACGCCCTGCGCGAACACCGCAAGGCACTGGCCAGCGAACAGGGCATTCCCGCGTATATGATTTTCCACGACGCCACCATCGCCGAAATGACCGAGCGCCAACCCCAAACGCTTGAGCAGCTAGGCCGCATATCCGGTATTGGCGAGAAAAAATTAGACAACTATGGACAAGGATTTTTAGACGTCATTCTGGCCAATGCGGGAAATAGCGGCGACCAAAACGATGATGTTAACGACACTGCGGCTAATAGCATCATGCTGTTAAAACAGGGCAACACAGCGGAAGATATCGCTAGCCAACGCAAGCTGTCTATCAACACCATCTATAGCCACCTTTGCCAGGGTATCAGCAATGGCGAACTCGTACTTAGCGATGTAATCACCCTCGACGACACGCAAATAAAGGAAATACTATTTGCCTTTGAATTGAGCGAAGACGGCAAAATGAAAACCGTGTTTGAATCCCTAGATGGCGAGTACGATTACACTATTTTGAAATGTGTGAAGGCGTCGTTAAATAGCTAATAAAGTTTAAAAAGGCTCATAAGGTCGCACCAAATCACAATACTGATTCAAATATTTTTATAACCTAGATTAAGGTTGCCAACTGCTTCAAGAGCTCTCAACGCTCCGCTAGCTCCGCAACCAACGCCGGCACCACTGCACTCGCCAGTCCGTAACGATGCTCAGCAAATGCCGACTCCACGGCGGACGGCTCCAGGTTTATTTCCATAGTATGCGCGCCAGACAGCGCCGCTTGCCGCACAAAACCCGCAGCGGGATAAACATTGCCAGAGGTGCCAATGGCAATGAATAAGTCGCAGGCGTCGAGTGCATCGCAGATCTCGTCCATTTGCAGCGGCATTTCGCCAAACCACACCACATGGGGTCGAAGTGCACCGCGCATGCCGCAGCATTGGCAGCGGTCATCGACTTTGATATTAGTGTGAATGGGGTATATTTTGTCGGTATACGCACAGCGCATTTTGAGCAATTCGCCGTGCATATGAATAATATTTTGGGAGCCAGCTCGCTCGTGAAGATTGTCGATATTCTGGGTTACCAGCAGCAAACTGGCCCCATAAATTTGCTCTAATTCCGCCAAGGCGATATGTGCCGCATTGGGCTTTACCGCATCGCTTATCAACTGCGCGCGCCGACCATTGTAGAAGTGCTGCACCAGCTCCGGATCAGCAGCGAACCCTTCAGGGGTTGCCACATCTTCAACGCGATGTTCTTCCCACAAGCCATCTTCAGCTCGAAAGGTTTTAATACCAGACTCTGCGGAAATACCTGCGCCGGTTAATACAACGATGCGTCTGTAAGCCATAATATTTTACTTATAGATGCTTAAAACCACGGACGCTGACCAATAACATAGGTCTGTTCAAAATCTTCGTCTGACTTGGTGATATATAAAATAAACTCAATAAACGCGATAATGCCAATGGCAATAGAGGGAAGCCCGAGAAGGATAAAACCAAATAAAAATGTCAGCAACATAATGACGCCTTGCTTGTTGTAACCAAGGTAAAATTTATGAACACCAAAGGCGCCGAAGAAAAACGCCAGTAACGCAGCAGCGACTTTTTTAGACGAGGCGGGCACAATACTTTTATCCATATACAGCTGTTTAGCCGTGTCACCCTCAGCAACAAAATCCACGGCCAATCCGGCGCCCGCGAAACCTTCGCCTTTCCATTCGGCAGCGCCAAAGTTATAACGCTTGCCGTCTTCGCCAGCAATGACACCCTGCGATGTTGTCGCGTTGAAATCGAGAATTTTGCCTTTCATAAAGTACTTTCCTTAGCGTGAGATAAATTACGTTTAAGCATAGCGCGGCCGCTTTTCGATAACCACACCAAAAGTTGAGCACGCCAATCTACGACTAGCTCGCTATAATTCCTTTTGCCAAAACAGGGCCTGCCCCAGCTCAGGATCAAGTTCGTAGGCGGCAAAACCGCAGCGCCGGTAAACAGCCTGCGCAACCGTATTACCCTGCAGGACTTCGAGGGTTACTTTACAACAACCCCGCTGCCTGGCTAACTTTTCTACCTCAGACATTAAGCGCTGGGCCAAACCCTGGCCACGGTAGGCCGGCAATACAATCACATCGTGAATATTTAGCAAGGGCTTGCACTTAAAGCTTGAGAATCCTTGCAATACCGTTGCCAGTGCCGCCGGCTTTTCACCATCGAAAATCAAAATCGTTTCGGCATTTGCGACGTCCGCCAAGGCGTCACATAGGCCAGACAAAACCTTATCTGGCAACGCTTCACCACCACCCATTGGATCTAAGGCATAGTGGGACATCAGCAACTCTATCGCAGCGCGATCCCGCGGTTGTTTGTAGTCTGCAAGACTGACTAGCATCAGCGCGCACCATCCACTGACTTTTTTCCAGCTTTTTTCAGGCCTTCATCAATCACCCTTAAAACTCCCTATTTTCAGCACCCGGCCCCAGTGGCTGGCCGTAACTAAATTCGACAAAATTACCATCGGGATCTCGCAAACCGCAGTAGTAGCCAACCGGGTAATCTTCCTCACGGGTTTCCCACACCAAAATGCCGTCGGCGCGAGCGCGATCCGCGATGCTATCGACAGCATCACTACTGGCGACGGCAAAACCCAAATGCGAGAAGTCGCTATCGCTTTGCGCCCTACCCGGCCCACCGGGCAACAGCACTAAAATAAACTCTTTTTCTCTACCGTGCTCGGCCATCCAAATGACTTTGCCATTGTGGTGCGGTCGTTCGTGGACAATATTCATCTCAGCGTAGCGATGATAAAAATCGACACAAGCCGCTAGATCCTGCACGTGCATGGCGATATGAGTCAGCGATGTAGGCATGATACTCCTTACTCCATCCGGGAATTAACTGCCTGTGACAATAACAAGCCGTGCCGGTAAGGTCGAATATCTTCACGTGTAAGCCCACCCTCATCAGGGTACTTGCTGTGCCAAATGGCGCGTGGTGTCGCCATCATGCCTTGCCGGCTGCGGACGAAAAGCTCGTCGTGAAAGGTCAACCGCCATCTCTGCAATACCGCGCTCATGGCGGGCTGGCTCGAGCCGATGCGGTCGGCGGCGGCCACTGGTTTCACACGCTCGTCGGATGACCTGGAAACCACTATTCTATTTGCAACAACTCTTTAAAATTGGTCATCGCCCACACCATTTTTCAGGCACAAATGACGGCAAAGGTGAAATCTCCGTTACCCAAACCTTTGTTGAGTACTCCCTGTTCTGGTTTATCTGCCTATACCTTGGCTTAACCGAAATATTTCTTTTTGGCACCGCGTTCAAAGGCTTATGGGCTGCCCACAACCACGTGAACTGGAATTACGATCTGTTTTTTTTGAATCACCGCTGGGTTTGGGTGCGCAAAACCATATATGGGCTGTGCCATGTACTGACGTTCCCAACCCAACATCACCACCATCACGCCCGCGGCAAAAACTCGGCAAAAAACATGTGCAATCTACTGTCGATCTACGACTGGCTGGTATCTGGCACACTGGCAATAGAATCCAGCCGACCGAATCAATATGGCTGGAAGCAGTCACCGCAGGAAGAGCACAATATATAGCACCGCTATTTCGCCATCGACATGCAAAAACTTGGCTAAATCTTTAGTTGCATCGCGACGCGTCACAACATGGCCTGCCGCGCCAGTTCACGAGCACTAAGTGCGATAGTTCACGAAAGCGTAAAGTTTAATGCTGCCGCCCTTAATATTTGCACTGAAAACATTATACTGCCCCTCAATAAACGGATTACCTTCAACGAAGTGACTTCTGCTGTCGCATTCAAACCGAGTAATCCGCCACGATAACAAAGAGGCAATATCATGCTCCCCAGTGCCCGCTTAATCACCCAACTCACACTTATTAGTGCTATCACGGTACTCACAGCCTGCGGCGGAAGCTCAAGCTCGTCATCCAGGGGCGGACCCACTGATAATCCCGGTAGCGGGAATAACGGCCAGCCCGAAAGCCAAAACCACTTCGATCAAACGCTCACCGGCTTCGACGGCGAGACAGTGGCATTTACGGTATACGCACCGGAAAACCCCCAGGGAAAGCGCGTCCCTTTAATACTTCACAGCCACGGCTTTGGTCTTTCTCGCGCCAAAAATTTCGAAAGCCCCGATCCACTCGAATCCTTTCTCACCAATGATATTTCTGGTGATGTCGCCAGGCGAGCATGGCTGGAAAAGGGCTTTTATGTCATTAGTTTTGACCAGCGCGGTTTTGGTGAAACCACTGGCAATATCACCGTAATGGATCCCGATATCGACTGCCGCAATGTGTCGCAAATAATAGACTGGGCCGAAGAGAATCTGGTTAATTTGAGTTTTGAGGGCGACGACCCGCTCATTGGCGCCGTTGGTCTGTCTTACGGTGGCGGCTTCCAAACAGTGTGCTCCAGTGTAGATAAACGCTTTGACGCCATTGTGCCCTTGGCAACATGGAGCAACCTGCCCTACAGCCTGTACGCCAACAATACGCCGAAGAATATCTGGTTAGACATTTTATCAGTCGCATCGATGGGCAAGCTTGAACCCTATCTTTTCGAGGCCATTATTGGCGCAAGCACCACCGGCGAAATCGCAGCCGAAACCGTCACCCGCTTAGCGGGTCACAGCCCACTGTCGTTTTGTGAAGGCGAACGCGAAGACGGCAGAACGCTCTCCACCGCCGACGCCTTATTTATTCAAGGTAGCAATGACGTACTTTTTAACATTAATGAAGCGGTAGAAAATTACGAGTGCTGGAAAGGCCAAGGCAACGAGGCACACTTGTTTATACAGAAAGACGGTCATATTTTACCGGCACTACAAACCGCCGGTCGGCAAATCTTATTCGGCACCGAAGGCACGCTGTATTGCGATGGCCAAGTTTTTCAAACAGACGATCTAGCCTTGAATTTTTTGGTCTCCAAATTACAAGGCACAAGTGCCCCAGCCATTCCCGACGTCTGTTTTAGTCTGACTGCCCAGCAATCCGGCACCAGCAGCAGCGAAGTAAAACGCGGCGGCTCACTCACTAGTTTTGACGAAACGCAGATTATTCCCGGCGGCCTGAGCAATGTTGTCGATCTGCTCACCGCTCTGCCGTTACAAACCGTTCTCGCGACCTTATCCTCATTGCCGGTAGAAGCATCAAGCACTTTGATTGCAGTACTAACAGCCAGCACTGATCCTACGTCACTGGTCGATTATCTAGACGATATCGTCAATCTGCTACCAAGCGAACTGCTAAGCCAGCTGGTCGCTAAGGGAAAATTCATTCCCCTGCAAATTGTGACAAATGATGGTGTTCTCGCAGGCATTCCCTTAGCCATGCTGAATGTCAGTGGCGGCAATGGTGACGGCAATCTATTGTATATAGGCTTGGGCAAAATACCCGCTGATGGCGGCGATGCCTTTTTAATTAACGATCAAGTGTTGCCAATACGCGGCAGCGGCTTGATCGCGCAGGAAATGATCGGGGCTTCGGAGCCCGTCACCACGGGGGATACCCTCGGCCTTATGGTGTATGGATTCCATCCTTACTTCACCCACATTAGCAGTATCACCCAAGCCCCCATACCGGCGGCCATGAGTGGTACCGTTGACTTGCCGCTGTTAGTGAACAACAGCCAATAAGCCCGCTTAGATCGCACGCTGGTGATATTTTTGCTCTATCACCAGCGTGCGATTTCAGCTAATTAACGCATCGCCGCAAGCTTGCGACTAGAGACACACTTCAAACAAGCCCGCCGCGCCCATACCGCCACCGACACACATGGTGACGACAACATATTTCACACCGCGACGCTTACCCTCTAGCAAGGCGTGCATCACCATTCTTGCGCCGCTCATACCGTAGGGATGGCCAATTGAAATAGCGCCGCCATTAACGTTTAAACGCTCATTGGGAATGCCCAGTTTGTCGCGGCAGTAAATGACTTGCACTGCAAAGGCCTCATTCAATTCCCAGAGACCGATGTCATCCATTTTTAGCCCAGCATGTTTAAGCAATTTTGGAATAGCGTAGATAGGCCCAATACCCATTTCATCGGGCTCACACCCGGCAACCGCAACACCACGATATATTCCCAAGGGAGCTAAATTGCGCTGTTCAGCTAATTTGGCATCCATCATAACGACCGCTGCCGCGCCATCAGAAAGCTGAGACGCATTTCCTGCACTAATGCTACCGCCGTCACGAACTGCTTTTAAAGACGATAAATTTTCCAGCGTCGTCGACGGGCGGTTACCTTCGTCCTGGCTCAAGGTGACCTGTTCCTGCGAAGTTTCACCGGTTTCTTTATTGCTCACCAACTTGCTTGCTGTGACCGCCACGATCTCATCGGCGAACTTCCCTGCCTGCTGTGCAGCTGCAGTTCTCTGCTGAGACTGCAGCGCGTATTCATCCTGGGCATCGCGGGAAATATTGTAGCGATTCGCCACGACCTCAGCGGTATCCAGCATAGCCATATAAATATTTGGCACTTGGGCGATCGCTGCAGGATCAACCAAGCGGTGCATATTCATATGCTCGTTCTGTACCAATGAAATCGATTCGCAGCCACCGGCAACGAGCATCGGTGCGCCATCTAAAATGATCTGCTTGGCACCCGTTGCAATCGCCATCAAACCGGAAGAACACTGCCTATCAATTGTCATGCCGCCGACTGATACAGGCAAACCCGATGCCATTGCCGCAATGCGGCCGAAATTCATCGTCTGCGTACCCTGCTGAATCGCGGCACCCATTATGCAGTCGTCCAATTCCTTGGGATCTACTCCAGAGCGCGCAACCGCAGCTTTAATCGCAAAAGCCGATAATGACGGTGCCTCTAGATTATTAAATGCGCCGCGATACGCTCTTCCTATCGGGGTCCGCGCCGCCGATACTATCACTGCCTCTTTCATTATATTTTCTCCAATTACCTTGCAATTTTTACTTAAAGTTACGCCTTGTCTTGCGCTAAAAATGCCTGAGCCTTCAGTAAAAATTTCTCTGACTGCTTAGCGCCATTGTCCAAGGGTGATTGTTTATCGGTATTACAAATCTCATCCCAATGCGCAGCTACCGCCTCGGGTGTTTGCTGAGCTGGCTCTAAATAAACACCCTCGGTTTCAAATATTTTTGAACTTGCGTAGCCACCGCCACCGGCACATAAAATGTGGCGACTGGGTGCACCCTCATGACAGAGAATCAGTGCACCAGCAGTTACGGCTTCCGGCACCAACATGGCTAATATTTCTTCCGGCATGATATCTTCCGTCATGCGCGTTGCCGCTGTGGGTGCCAAGGCGTTAATTCTGACATTGTATTTAGCGCCCTCTAAACCCAAGGTATTCATTAAGCCGACCACCGCCATCTTGGCGGCACCGTAATTGGTCTGACCAAAATTACCATATAGTCCGCTCGACGACGTGGTCATAACGATACGACCGTACTGCTGTTCTTTCATGAGGTCCCACACTGCTTTTGTGCAGTTTACCGACCCCATAAGATGAACATCCATCACCAACTTAAAGTCATCTATCGACATTTTAGTAAATGATTTATCACGCAAAATACCTGCGTTATTAATCAAAATATCAACGCGTCCCCAGGCGTTCAGCGCTTGCTGAACCATGTCTTCAACGTCACTGTAGTTTGCAACGTTGGCGCCGTGCGCAATGGCTTCACCACCGGCGGCTTTAATCTCTTCCACTACGCTTTTGGCCGCCGCAGAAGACGAACCCGCGCCATCGCGCGCGCCGCCTAAATCATTCACAACGACCTTGGCGCCACGGGCGGCCAGCGCGATGGCATGACTGCGACCCAAGCCATTTCCCGCACCGGTTACTATTGCCACCTGGCCATCAAAACGAATACTCATCACTTTCTCCTAATAATTTCTGGGCTCGCTGTCCCGTCAATTCGCTTCACGCGACCATTTGCACGCTGATCCATTCCGCAACTAGAGCGGGTTTAGACTCACCTTCTATTTCAACGGTGACTTCGGTACTCACCCTAAAGTTTCCGGGCTTTATTTCTTCAATTGATAATATTTTGGCCTTTGCTCGTATACGACTACCGACTTTGACCGGAGAGAGAAAACGCACTTTATCGAAGCCGTAATTAATCCCCATATAGAAGCCATTGATCAGAATACTGTACTGTTCAGAAAAATAGGACAGCATCGACAAACTGAGAAAGCCGTGAGCGATGGTGGTGCCAAAGGGGGAGTCTTTCGCTCGCTCTGGATCAACATGAATAAACTGATGATCGATCGTGCAATCTGCAAATTGATTTATTCTATTTTGGTCTATCGTCAGCCAGTCGGTGGCCTCAGGCTCGAAGCCAATATAATTCTGCACATCCTGCTTATCTATTAATGTCGCCACACCACATCTCCTTTTACTCGTTATTAAAACCAATTATTTTTCATATCGTAAAACGTCGCATCAAGTTCCGTTAAGCGCATCGACCAAACATCAATTAATGGCAATTCAAAATTCATAAAATACGTCATCGCCTGCAACTTTCCCTGATAGAAATCCATATCAGACGGATGAAGTTTAGCGGCCATTGCCGCCTGCGCAACTAGGCCCTGACGCAGCCACAACCAAGCTATCACAACGTGGCCAAACATATCTAAATAGCTGACAGAATTCGCCAACACCAGATCAATTGGCTTTGTCATCATGGCCTGCAATAAGAACTCGGTGGTGCTCTTGAGTACCGATACCGCTTCGCTTAGCTGCATTGCTGGGCCCGACAAATTAGTCGACATTGCCGCATCAATATCTTTTTGTATTTCCGCTAGACAAAATAAATAGCCCGTCTGCCCATTCATCGGCAATTTGCGAGCCAACAAATCAAGTGACTGGATGCCCGTAGTGCCCTCATGAATAGGGTTAAGGCGGTTGTCGCGGTAGAACATTTCTACCGGGTGCTCATTGATATAGCCGTGCCCACCAAGCACTTGTATCGCCAAACTATTTGATTTTGGGCCGTATTCCGATGGCCAACTTTTAATAATCGGGGTTAGGAAATCTAGCAAGGTGTCTGCTTTGGCACGCTCGTCCTCGCTGAGGGCGGTGTGGCGATCATCCGCCAACTGCGCACCCAGCAGGCAGAGGGCAAACGCACCCTCCGAGTAGGCCTTTTGGGCAAGTAGCATACGCCTCACATCAGCGTGCTCAATGATACTCACCGGCGCCGACAGTGGATCATTATTCGACGGCAGTCGCCCTTGAAAACGCTCCCGCGCATAGTCCAATGAATATTGATATCCGGTTAACGCCGTGCAGGCCGCAATGGTGCCGACCATAACCCGCGCCTCGTTCATCATATGAAACATATAGCTAAGACCGCGGTTAGCTTCGCCCAGTAAATAGCCAACGGCACCGCCATTTTCACCAAAGTTTAGCACCGTAGAGGTTTGGCCACGGCCACCCATTTTGTGAAAGAGCCCTGCCAACGCCACATCGTTGCGCTCGCCCAAAGACCCATCTTCATTGACAAGTATTTTAGGAACAATAAACAGGGAAATCCCCTTCACACCCGCTGGCGCACCTTTAATTCTCGCCAAAACCAAATGCACTATATTCTCATTGAGGTCGTGATCACCCCCGGATATAAATATTTTGCTGCCACTAATTCGGTAGCTGCCATCGTCCGCCGGTACAGCGCTTGTCAACAAATCCGCTAGCCCTGAGCCAGCACTCGACTCGGTCATCGCCATGGTGCCGGCAAACCGACCGCTGCGCATGGGCTTCACCCATTTCTCCACTTGCTCGGCAGTACCATGATGCTCAATAAGACTAGCATTGGCGGAAGTTAAGGCGAGGTAGCCCATAGTAGTGCTGCCAGCGGCACACAAATATGCGTTAGCCGCAGCAGACACCAGCAAGGGTAACTGCATTCCCCCGAATTCGTAGTTGGCTGTAGAGGATACAAAGCCGGCTTGAATCGCCGCATCAACAGCAATTTTTATTTCCGGGATCATCGAAATTTTTTCGCCATCAAAGGTCGGTTGCTGTTCATCCACCTTCTTGCGAATCGGAACAAAATATTTGCTGGCAATATGCTGGGCTGTATTGATTGCCGCATTAAACGTGTCTACAGAATGATCTGCATAGCGGGGTCTGGCAGTTAAGCCCTCAGCATCAAAAAGCTCGTAGAGCATGAACTGTATATCGCGTTCAGAAAGGATTGCCGCTGTCATATTGCCTGACCTCATTAAGATTCTTCAGGCATTCTGGTTAACTAAAGATTCATCCACCACGACACCGAATGTCCAGGTGGCGAATATCCACTACCTAGCGACTAATAAAACAGCAGAGGATGCTCTAGGTCGTGATCTAATGAGTCACCAAAATCATAGGCCTCATCCTCGGGATACAAGGTCACAATACTTAGCTGCGGCTCAGAGGCAAAGGCGGTTGGCCCTAAGGCACCCACCATCGTCCCCACGCTGAAAAACCGTTTTAACTCGCCCTCGATATCCAGCTGCACCCGAAAGCTCGCCATGGGCTCTGTACGCGCCGCGCGCTGGCGCCAATCAGCCGGCGCGCTTGGGTAGGCTTGCAGGCGTTCTATCGTGTTAAGCGCCGTTTCATCACCGGTAAACAAGGCCGTCTGCTGAATGGACATGAGAATCGCCGACAAGGTATCTGGCCAATCACTCACAATATTACCGGCGCCAGAGTGACTAAATATAAAGTCATAAAAATTAGTGACCGAGGTCAACGCCTCTGCACTCACTATTCGCGAGTAAAAACGAACCCAACCTCGATTAACCATTAGGATATTTGTCGAGCTGTCTATCACCGATGCGGGAAACGGATCTAAAGCCCGCAAGTTCATCAGCAAGGCTTTGCGAAGCCATTTGAGTTCGGGGGCATTAAAGTCTACCCGCTCCTCCCGGGGAGCGAAGCCCGCCGCAATCAGCAGATGGGTTAAATCCCGCCGCCCAAGACTTAGAGCACGGGCAATATCAAGTACCATGGTCTCACTGGGCCGACTATTGCCATTCTCGAGACGGCTAATATGACGCGGAGAGCTATTCAAACGATCTGCAAGATCCTCCTGGCTAAGCTGATGTACGCCGCGCCAAAATTTAAGGAAACGCCCAAACACTGGTCTCGGAGTATTATCTTTCATGCACTCTCATTTAAGTAATTGGCTAGGGTCTGTTTAAGAACCACATGCTTTGCTCCATTGCCACCAATAGCAAGCGAAGCGACTACACTGCTGATAATACGCTATAGTAATTCTCAATATAAAAAACAAATTTAAATTGAGCTAATAAGGGACTCTCAACATGAGCAACGACACAAATACTTCAGGCCTGCAATTACGCTCACTCGTGACCGACGATGGGCATCTGCAATTATTCCTAAAATCAGCACCCATAACCGAGCCCGGCCCGGACGAGGTCGTTGTGCGCATAGAGGCTACCCCTATCAACCCTTCTGATCAGGCCACGCTCATCATGCCGGCAGATGTTAGCACAGGCGTAACAACAGGCAGCGGCGAAGAGACCCGTTACACCGCTAAACTACGCAAGGGTATCGAAAGCCGCGTGCAGGCCAGAATAGGCAAACCCCTTGCAGTTGGCAACGAGGGTGCAGGTACGGTTATCAAAGCCGGCAGCAGTGATGCAGCACAGGCACTACTCGGGAAAATAGTGGCTGTTTTAGAGGGCGCTCTTTACTGCCAGTATCGAACACTGAATGTGATGCAATGTATGCCCATGAACCAAGGCACTACTGCGCGGGATGCCGCCTCGTGCTTTGTTAACCCGCTCACCGCACTGGGATTTGTGGAAACGATGCGTATGGAGGGCTACAAAGCCATTATTCACACTGCAGCTGCGTCAAATCTAGGCCAAATGCTAAACCGGATTTGTATCGAGGACGATATCGACCTGATCAATATCGTGCGTAAAGAAGAGCAAGCTGAAATATTAAAATCCCTGGGCGCAAAATATGTCTGCAATACCAGTGACGATACTTTTATGGCCGATCTAACCGCTGCTATTGAAGAAACTGGGGCCTATATCGCCTTCGATGCCACCGGCGGTGGCGATCTAGGTAGCCGAATCCTCAGCTGCATGGAAAAAGCGGCACTAAAAGACGTGGAGCGGCCAGGCCCGTATGGATCGACTACGTTTAAGCAACTGTATATTTATGGCGGCTTGGATATCTCGCCAACCTATATTAGTCGCAATTTTGGATTTAGCTGGGGTATCAACGGCTGGCTTCTTACGCCGTTTACGCAAAAAATCGGCTTAGAAAAAACCATGGTACTGCGTCAGCGTGTCGCTGACGAACTACACTCGACATTTAAAAGTCACTACAGCGACGAGATTTCTTTAAGCGAGGCATTAGACAAAGACACCGTTGCGGCATACAGCCAGCAAGCGACCGGTAGGAAATTCCTGATCAACCCGTCTAAATGATTTAGAGCAGAAAACGAGTTCTCAGTTATATTTTTGAAAGCACCACGAGAGTATCAAATACACGTAATTTTTATAGTAGCTAAACCAGCACCATCATTTGCATAAGCCCATTTCAAACAATGGGTTTATGCAAACCTATCGAAGCCTAATAAATGCTACACAGCACTATGCTTGGTAGCTGTCGATCACTTCTCTCGCCACTCGCATTGCAGAAAGAGACGCGGGAAAGCCGCAATAAGCCGACGCGTGAATAATAATTTCACGAATTTCTTCTGGACTCACACCATTATTCAGTGCCCCGCGCACATGGCCCTTTAGCTCTCCGTGTGCCTGCAATGCAATAAGCATAGAAACGGTGACGATACTCCGGGTTTTGTAATCTAGGCCATCACGTGTCCAAACCCCTCCCCAAGCATGTTCCATCGCCGCCTCTTGCAGCGGCATATCAAAATCGGTGGCATTGCCCAAGGAGGCATCCACATGAGCGCTACCCATAACTTGTCGACGAATAATCTCGCCGCTCTTTTGATCTTCAATACTCATAAAAATCTACCAAGCCAGTTTTTTCAAGAATAGAGTCAAATTAAGCTGCCCCAGCGACACTCGACCGCTGACAACAATATAATTTATATTCGATCTCACACCTTCATCACGGATTGCAGCTCAGCAAAGGAATCCTGCAGGCATGACATAAAAAATTCAATATCTGGCAAAATCGCCGCCGTCGAAATAACATTGAAATACAATTTGCCATTGTAACTTGGCGTCGCGATGAAAAGGCCCATGCCTTCTCCCAAAGGTGGTAAGCCCGCCAAACTTTCTAAACGATGCCCTGCGATATGAACGCTGTGAGCGGGGCCCGGCACATTGGATACAAACAAATTACAGGTTGAACTTGCGGCAGAGGTTGCATTTATTGCTCGCGAGAACAAGTATTGCTCGGTCGCCGGTAAGCACTTAGTCACATTTAAAAGAAGGCCTGCTGCCGAACTCCCGCCCTTTCCACTTTGGGTCGCCGCAACTATTTTGGCCAATCTAGCCACGGGATCGGCAATATTTGTATAGATTGGCGCCGTAAACGCACTTAAATTATTACCGCTATCGCGCTCGCCCGTCGAGGCCACGCTTCTGGCATTAACAGGTATCCACGCAACCACAGGCGTCGATGTAAGCTCATTGTGCGTTTGCAAATAGCGTCGTAATGCGCCGGAGCAAACCGCAAGCACTACGTCATTAACCGTTGCGCCAGAATATAAGCTGCGCATGGCACTGAGCGCTTTAAGATCTACATTGATGACATCAAATATTTTGTCACCACCGACACTGGAATTAAATCGAGTGGGATGCACGCGCATCCTTTCCGACGGTTTGGTCTTAAGAAATCGGCGCGCTGTAGGCGCAACCACGGACGTCCCTTTCAGCAGCGTACCAGCAAGGTTTACGGTGTGACGAAAACGGTTTTTAAGCGCTCGACCGGCTAAATTCGTCCACGACATCATAGCGCTATCATCGCTAATTTCGTCATTGAGTTCTTCATCAGCTTCGCTTAACGGCATGGCCATATTCGCCAAAATTTTTAGCAGGCCAATACCATCTACCGCGACATGATGTAGCCTGACCGCAACAGTAAAACCGCCTTTAATCTCGCCATTGCAATTAACGCCGGAAAATATTGTTACGTCCCATAGAGGACGACTCATATCCATCGCTTGTGAATGAAGATCGCAGGTCGCAGCCCTTAGTTCCGGCCACATGCCCGGTGCGGGAAGCGGTTTTATACTAAAATGCGCGTCCGGTTCAAACAGTTCATCGACGATCCAATAGGGATAATCTAACTCTGCGGGCAATCTCACCAAACGATGGCAATATACAGGATGATGTTTTAATTTTTTCTGGACAAATAATTTCAGATTTTCAAAATCTAAGGCACCACCACTTTTTTCTGACGCACCGTCAAAATTAAGTAGCAGTGTGATGTGATTAAAATTATCGTCCGTTTCGGTATATAAAAACTGTGCATCTTGCGGTTTTATTTGTTCCATTGCGGCTATCACCTAATGTCATTGTGATGGGGACGTAAACCACCCAATCCAAGCGCTATAATAAGGGCATTCTGAAATATCATTTCTGAAAACTACTCAACCGCGGTCGACCTGTCCAAAGCAGTTCGGTATAGCGCTTCGATTTTTGCAATTTGCTTATCGAGATTTGCCGTCGTCCAACGACTGGTATCGATGGGAGCAAGTACTTCCACCTCAACGGTGCCGGGGTAATACACACTATCGCCTTTGGGCGATACGTCCATGGCATTGTGAATCACGATGGGAATGATCGGGACACCCGCCTGCATGGCCACGTGAAATGCCCCCTTTTTAAATGGCTTGGGGTGCTTTGAGTGAGTTCGCGTGCCCTCAGGGGCCATCGCCACTGAAATACGCTCATTTCTGATTCTATCAATTAAGGGCTCCATCGCCTTAATTGCACTTCTTCTGTCGCTGCGATTAATCAATACAATACCCGAGTATTCCATTGCCATGCCGATCAGCGGCATCTGTTTTATCTCAGCTTTACCCACACCGGCAAAGTTACGGCGCAAAAGCTTGGCACAGATCATGACATCGATATCGCTTTGATGATTAAAAATAAACACAGCGGGTCGCGCCGCCCAAAGATTCTGTTCGCCAACAATATCGAGTTTGAGGCCGGTAACGGCGCTAGATATATCCGCGAACAAAGACATCGAAAAATTTCGCGCCTCCTGCTTAGAACCGGTTAGGGCCCATATTGGAAGACCTGCTAGCACCGAACCGACAAGACTGACTTTACTTGCGATATTTCGTGTCAGGCCTATCGCTGAGCTACGGTTTGACCGGCTGTGAAAAGTCCGCACCGGCCAACCGCGTGCTCCGGCAATTTCTCGCAATTTAGTACTTGGGTTCAACGGGCGGGGCTTGCCGACATATTCTAAAAGCTCTATGTCGTCAGTACTGTCTGAGTAAAAATAGCTATCTGCCAAGTCGACATTATGTTCCTTAGCAATGGTAAGTGCCGCCTCTACTTTGCCAACACCAAAACACAATGGGCCACCCAGTTCGCCAGTAAAAATGCCGTTCTTCACTTCTATTGTACTGCAGGACACCTTGTCGATACCGAGATAGTTAGCACAGGGCGTCACTTGATAAGGTGTGGCAGAGGAGATGATCGCAACTGTATGACCTTTGCGCATATGAGCCTCGATCAGCGCTCTGGTTTCAGGGAAGATCTTTTTCGCTAAATCCCGTTCAAATATTTTCTGCGCAACATCTAGATAATCATCTTCTTTAAGCCCTTTCATGCTTTGCGCTGACAGCGTCATAAGCGTTGCAAAATCTTTTTTACCGAGGCCGAAACGCGCAACCGCATCAACGGTTGCCACTATCTCTGAAGGTGCTAGATCTCCGCGCCGCACCTGCTCACGAAGAAAACTAAAAACTGAATATCCGGCGATGATCGTGCCGTCGAAATCAAACAGTGCGGCAATTTGCGGCCCAGCGGGAGCATTATCTATTTCTGCCGTAATTTCAGTATAGGGACGCATGCAGGTGTAGCTCCTCGCTTATTCAATGGGATTTACATATCACTTCATTTGACAACGTATCAAATATTCAGTCCAATACTATTTTCCCTGTAATATTTGGAAAACGTATACCTTTGAATACCACCAAACTACGCTACATTGTGGCAGTTGATCGCTTTGGCTCAATGACTGCCGCTGCCGCCGCAATTCACGTATCGCAGCCAAGCTTAACCAGAACCGTCGCGGAGGTAGAAAAAGAGCTGGGAGTAATTCTCTTCGAACGCCGCGCACGCGGGGTAATCGCAACACAGCAAGGACGCAGCATTATTGATCGCGCCGCACGCATTCTTGCCGACATCGAACGCCTTGATATGGATGCTAGGGAATTCCGAGAATACCGCGAAGCACATTTGCGGGTATGCATTTCGCCACCGCCCCTAATCACCCTAATGAACCCAGCCTTGCCGCAGTTACTGGCGCACTACCCGCAATTAAAAGTCGATGTGAAGTCAGTTTCTACAGGAGAGGCAATAAGCCATTTAAGAACCGGCGATTCAGATCTTATCATAGGGCCAACTCGTGCCCTTGAAGAAAAACGGGAATTCAAAATTGTGCCACTTAAGCCTTTCGATGCCTATTTTTTCACTCGCCGCGACCATCCCCTAAGTAAAAAGCGCACGGTGACGTCGAAGCACATTTTACATTACCCCCTTGTGCTACCAGAACGAGATGGCTCATCACCTGAGATCACTAATCGCCTATTCGGAGAAACTGAAATCCCCAGTGATCATCCAACCCATATTATCGGCCACTTCCCCCTGGCATGCGAAGTTGTCGCTGCCACGGACGCCGTCGCCACCGTTGGCCAAGCCTATTTAGGAAATAAGGAGTTTTTAAAGCGTTTCAATATTCTCGCCTTTACCACTGCAGATAAGTTGAGCGTTTGCTGCGCTTACCGCCAGGACTTCGAACTCTCGGCACCAGCTACGGCGCTGGTGAATATTCTGGCGCTGTAATTAGAGCCTATCGTCTTTGTTTATGGGAACTCATGCTGAAAATAGGATCGCACCACATGCCGAGAATACCACTACCAGCAACAGGATCGGCACCCGCTTACTCCGCACCGCTATATACCCTACCACCGCCAAGCCCAACGCAATCACATCGTGCGGAGCGCTGCTGATCACAGGGTTGATCCAAGCGGCAGCCAACATACCCACCGCCACGGCATTTACCCCAGCGATAGCTGCAATCACTTTAGGCCGAGCAGATAGCTGCAGCCAAATACCCCTTATACCAGTGAGCAATACAAAACCGGGAGTGAATACTGCTAGAGTCGCGACAAGGGCGTAGTACAAAGGTGCGTCAGGATGAAGGACTGCACCCAGATAGGCGGCAAATGAAAACATCGGTCCTGGCACGGCCTGAGCAGCAGCGTAGCCCAAAAGAAACTGGTCGTTGCTTACGTCACCATTAAGCAGAGGCTCTAACAGCGGCAACACCACGTGACCACCACCGAACACCAAACTGCCTGCCTGATAAAAAATTGCAAAGATACTGCCAGAAAATAAAGCACAAACGGCGGCGAGCAGGAGAAAAACGAGCATGCAGGCCACGAAAATAGAATCGACTTTCATCAAACTGCTATGCCGTGTCGGCAGCCCACGCCACGCCATAAGACTAGCGGCAATCACCATTAAGCTTATTTGCCACAATGGACTCATCGCCAAACTCAAGACCACGGCACTAAACACGGCCACAGCAATAGTCAGCGGGCTACGGCAGCTCTGCCGCGCCATTCCCCACACCGCATCCGCCACCACAACTACCGCCAGTAACTTTAAACCGCTGACCACACCATATTGGAGCGAACCCTGTACCAATTCGAGCTGCCAAACGGCAAGCGCAACCATAAGCAAAAAGGAAGGCAGCGTGAAACCAATAAAGGCTGCGACACCAGCCGCAATGCCGCCGCGCCGACAAGCAATAGCGTAACCAAGTTGACTAGAGGATGGGCCTGGCAAAAACTGACATAGGGCAAGATCGGCGGCAAATTCCTGTTCGTTGAGCCAGGCCTTGCGCTCTACAAAAACCGTTCTGAAATAGCCGATGTGTGCTGCAGGGCCGCCAAAACTAATACAGCCCAAATAGAGGAATTGCAGAAATACGCGCCAAACCACGTTTACACTCTCGCCTTAATAATTCAGAAAGAGTGTAAACAAAGGTGATGACGGTTTATAGCTTGCCGCGTTTTTCTCGTGGCGCTGAGGACTTAGGTTTGGCCTTGGTCACTTTACTCACCGGCTTGCGACCACCTTTAACATCACCGGTTTTGCTAATGCGAGGCTTGCGTGGACGCTCGCGCTCAATAGGCATATCGCCGCCTTCGTGAACGGAGATATTTAAGGCTTGCCCAGCAACGCGGGTTGTTTTCAAACACGCCATTGCACCTTCAGGTAAATCTGCAGGTAAATCGACGGTGCTGAACTCCGGGTAGATTGAAATACGGCCAATGTGTGCGCTATCAATATTCGCTTCGTTGGCGATTGCACCGACGATATTGCCCGCGCTCACACCGTGCTGACGGCCTACTTCCAAACGGTAACGCAGCAAACTTGAATCTGGCGCGCGCTTGCCACCGGTGGTGCTCAGCTTGTCACGGCTGCGCGCTTCGGTCATAAGCTTAGGGGCGTCTTTAACGAGTAAAGGTTTGTCACCCTGCAACTGGCTAGCCAACGCCGCCGCCACGTCCATTTCTGACACGTCGTGCTTAGAGACGTATTCCTGCAGCATTTTGCGGAAGAAGCTAAGGTCTGTGCCAGCGAGGGTGTCAGTGATCTTTTGCATGAAGCGATCAACGCGTAGAGCGTTGATATTCTCTGCCGTCGGCAAGCCCATCTCTTCAATAGATTGCCGAGTTGCACGCTCGATTGCCTGCAACATGCGTTTTTCACGCGGCGCAACAAACAAAATCGCATCGCCGCTGCGTCCAGCGCGGCCGGTACGGCCAATGCGGTGAACGTAGGCTTCCGTGTCGTGTGGAATATCGTAGTTAATAACGTGACTAATACGCTCGACATCCAAACCACGGGCGGCAACATCCGTTGCGATAACAATATCTAAACGCCCGTTTTTAAGTTGTTCAACGGTGCGCTCACGCTGGGCCTGCGCGATATCGCCGTTCAGTGCCGCAGCGGTATATCCGCGCGCCTGTAATTTTTCTGCCAGCTCGGTGGTTACCAGCTTGGTCCGCACGAAAATAATCATGCCATCAAAGGGTTCGGCTTCCAAAATGCGGGTCAAGGCATCGAGCTTATTCAAACCGCGCGCCATCCAATAACGCTGACGTATAGTCACCGCGGTGGAAGTTTTAGTTTGAATAGTCACGTGTTCGGGGTTGTTCAAATAGGTCGTTGCGATGCGACGAATCGCCGATGGCATAGTGGCAGAGAACAGCGCTATTTGACGCTTCTCCGGCATTTGCGACATGATCCATTCAACGTCATCGATAAAGCCCATACGCAGCATTTCGTCGGCTTCATCTAGCACCAAATGACTCAGATCATCGAGTTTAAGCGTGCCGCGACGCATGTGGTCCATTACTCGTCCGGGTGTACCCACAACAACCTGTACGCCGCGTTTAAGCGCCGCTAGTTGGCCGCGATAGTCTTGCCCACCGTATATAGGAAGCACCTGAAATCCGGGCATATGCGACGCATAGCTTTGCAGCGCTTCCGCTACCTGGATAGCTAACTCACGTGTTGGGGCCAAAATTAGAGCTTGGGTACGACGACTGTTTACGTCGAGGCGAGACAACAGGGGAAGCGCGAACGCCGCCGTTTTGCCCGTACCGGTTTGCGCCTGACCAACGAGATCTCGGCCAGCCAGAATAAAGGGAATGGTCGCCGCCTGAATTGGCGAGGGAGTTTCGTAACCAACCGCTTTAACCGCGGCCAGTACCATGGGCGCTAAGCCCAAATCATCAAAAGTAATAGTTTCCGCTGCCGCGGCCGTATCAGAGGGCATAATCGCTACCGTAAAAAATGCAAGAGTCGCCGCAACATTAGACCTCACACTCGGCCGAACGCAGATATGGCGTTGAGGCCGCATTATACCGGCATGTGACTACAAATACCCTGAAACCTTTGGCCTTTTTTGGCATTGCCGCCTGGAAGACACCGCTAAACCTTGCTATTAACTCAGTTTTTCCAACTCTGCGCGCAAGGCCGAGGGAATTTCCTGTTTACACTGTTGAGCAAAATCGAAATAAATCATGACCGCAGTGCCCTTGGCGACCAGTTCGCCACGCTGCCAAGCCTCGTGCTCACACACACACGAAGAACTCCCAACATACCCAATACGGGTTCTGATTTCGACAGAGTGGCCATGGTAGATCTGCGCAATAAAATCAACATCGATTTTGCGCAGAATAACATTCCACTTGCTTAAATCCTGACCTGGATTAAACACTTCAAAAATAGGACCCCGCGCAGTCTCAAACCACATCGGTACTACCGTATTATTTATATGTCCCAGCGCATCCGTTTCGCAGAACCGGGGCTCCATCGTACAAGACAACATTTTAGATATTCCTAAACAATATTAAAAAAGGACTAGAACGCCAACCAGCGCAAAACCATACACAGCCAAAGGATATAGCTCATAATTGACGCGGGTAAAGCCTTTAGCCCTAGCGCGCTACCACGCTGTTTTTCGACCGCCGCATACAGCATCGCCGCAGTTACAAAGGCATGCAAAATCATGAGGGATGATGCTTGTTGCCAGCCATAAATATGACTCTTGAAGGTCAGAGGCACAAACAGCGCGGTCGCTAAGAAAAGTCCATTTAACAGACCAAAAGCCATGACAATACGGCACAAAATCAAAATATTAGATCCTCAGCCAATATACTATTCAGGCGACATAGTAATAGATGGTGAAGAAATGGCATACACTTCCCGCCAACACGAATAGATGCCACACGCCGTGAAAATGAGTGACCTTTTTGTCAAAAACATAAAAGACGATACCCGCGGTGTAGGCAACCCCACCCGCCAAGAGCAAGTTAAAACCACCCGCAGGTAAGGCGCTTCCCAAAGGCTTAATCAAGAACATGGCAAGCCAG
The DNA here is from genome assembly GCF_019312595.1 of Zhongshania aquimaris. Classification (GTDB taxonomy): domain Bacteria; phylum Pseudomonadota; class Gammaproteobacteria; order Pseudomonadales; family Spongiibacteraceae; genus Spongiibacter; species Spongiibacter aquimaris. The sequence continues at coordinate 1,011,218 of NZ_JAHWDQ010000001.1, forward strand.
CCCATCAATAGATAAACCGCGATCGACCACGCACGCCGCCCCGCTTTGGGGATAACTTCTAAAATCATACCGACCGCCGCCAGTGACCAAATCAGCGCGAACATCCACCAACCGCCAGCGTCACGGAGTGTCACGACTAAAAACGGTGTATAGGTGCCGGCGATAAGAAGGTAGATAGCCAAGTGATCAAGCTGCCGATAGAGCGCTTTATAAGGCCCCTGGGTGCTGTGGTACAAGGTAGAAAACAGATAGAGGGCAAACAGGGAAGTGCAGTACACCGAAAATCCCAATATTTTCCATACATCGCCACTTTGCACCGCAGGCGCAATCAGCGCCACACTGCCAATCAGCGCCGCGCACACGCCAAGCAAATGGGAAACCCCGTTAAAACGCTCGCCTTTATACACTATGCCGCTACCATCCTAATTATTTTGCGAGATGCACTACCAACACTGACTGCAACAATTGGATTCAACTGCCCACAAAAGACGCCGCAGATGAAACAATCTAACAGATATCATTGAGCCTGCGGGGATTCGACGGGGAGTTGCGGACATTTTATTAAGACAGGGAGTTCGCGCTATTCAAAAACATTAAGAGATTGAGGCTGGGGGCACAACCGCCGAGGGAAATAAAGTCGCACCGGAATATAGACGCTAGGAATCCACATTATCACTGCAGGTGCGACCGCAGCCTTCCGCAGGCAAGTTTAAGCTACCTCATCATCCAAGCGCCCCACCCCCTCAAAGAGCAGTTCTACATGCAAAGATCCATTAGTATTGACGACTTTCCGAATACGAATTTCACCCAAGCGCCCGTCACGCAGGCGGATACGGTATTCTGTTCCGTCTAAACGTTCGCTAATCTGCTTATTCAGGTGTAAGCAACCGCCCCACTTCACATAATTGCGGCTTGAGGAGATATACATGGGAACATCAGATAATAATTCCCGATCACCGAGTAATACACTGCCATGCGTCAAATCCATTGACTAACTCCATGCTATATATAAATTCACACCAAAATACGTAATTTAACTTATAGCATCCGTGCCAGTAGCTCTGTTATACCATAGCCCTAGCTTAATTCATCCCCCCCGTTCTAGATCAAAGCGCTTCAACTACTCAGTTATTTCATAACAAAAAGTAATAAAACGACCCTATTTAGCTGCTGATACCAAGCATTTTCGCCGCATTTCCTCTCATCATTTGATGTATTTCAGACTCCGAAAAGCCGTCCATTTCCTCTGTCATTTCAGAGGGCCACAAAAGTCCCTCCGGGTGCGGGTAATCTGAACCGTTGACGATAGTCTCGACCCCAGCGCTTTTCGCTATGCGGCCGAAGTCATCCTCGTGAAAAGGCACAATTTTAAAGTGCTGGCGAAATACCTCGCTGGGAAGCCCCGGTTTTCCGTATGGCCAGCGGCTTTTATGGTCGCCAAGCCGGTAGATCTTATCCATCGTTTTGAGCAAATGCGGTAGCCACGCCGCACCAAATTCCACAATGAGAAACTGCAGGCGCGGGAAGCGACCAAACAGATTTTGGAATATGGTCGCGGCAAGCTGATCGACCACAGTCCGCTCCCCCATCCCAACAAACATATTAAAAGCCGTAAAGCGATGCGAAGGTGGGTTCGCTGGCTCGCCCCACGGCGCTGCATACAGCTCTGTAAACGGGCCACTACCGATATGGTAAGTCACGATCACGCCCGCCTCCTGGACTCTCGCCCAAAAAGGATCAAAATGCGGATCAGCTGGCGAACGCCCCTCAATGGGACCAGTATTAATATGAACTAGGCGGCAGCCTTCTTTTAATATGCGCTCCAGTTCCAGCAAAGCCTGGCCGACGTCCAGCAAACTCATCATGGCCGTTGAAAAAACTCGGCCGTCGCCGCCCCAGCCCCAGTCTTCAGCTACCCAACGGTTAAATGCACGGATACTCGGGTAGGCGATATCGCGGTGTTGAGGCTTGCGAAGCTGGTATTCAACACCGCAGCCCAAGGTTGGAATCATCACACAGGCCTCTACGCCCTGCTCATCCATACGCTTAAGGCGCGCGGCTTTATTAATAAATTCCGGACAATCGATAGCGCGAATAGCATTGGCATTAACGGCGCCGCCGGTATCAACATCGCCTTTAAAAAAGGCCTTCATGGCACCTGGCGGCCCCACGTAATCACCCACACCGACGCTAAAGAAATTTAAGCGCTCTTCCCCCAGTTTCATTACCCCAAAGCCATCGTCGCGCTCGCGCTCAACCCATACGGTGCGATCGCGAAATTTGGCTTCGATATGCCGACTAAAGCAATCGTCAGGCTCGTAGTAATGGTTATCGCAATCTATTAAAGAATAGGGAAGTGGATTCATGGCACAGCTCCTTGTCGCAGACGCAAGCTCACTTTACGCCGGGTCACAAAAGAACTCATTAACCGCAGCAATCACTCGACGGTGACAAAAAAGCTCACCGCCACCAGCACTGCAAGTCAAGATAGCTGCGAATCTAGGCAGGAAAATAGCGGCTAATGGTATCAACGACGCAGGCTGGCCTGTCGCTGCCTTCAATCTCTACAGTAACTCGAACTACCGACTGGATCGCGCCCTTTATTTCCTCTACCGACACGAGCTCACCGTTACCGCGCACTCGCGACCCCACCGGCACAGGGGACGGAAACCGAATACGGTCACAGCCCACGTTGACGCCCATCGAAACACCCTGGACATCAATTATCTGTGGCAAAAATAGGTTAACAAGCGACAGGGTTAAGTAACCGTGGGCAATACACTTTCCAAATGGGCCATCTTTTGCCCGCTCTGGATCAACATGTATCCACTGATGATCGCCAGTCGCGTCGGCAAACAAATTTATGCGCTGCTGATCTATCTCTAGCCAATCACTGCTTCCCAGTGCGCTACCTACCGCGGAAATCAGATCTTTGGGCTGTTTAAAAACGGTGGTCATATATGCTCCAGTGCTTGACCGACTCCTTACTTTACAATGCCGTAGCATTCACAAAAGCAGATCGGATGTAATAACTCGGGTTTCTAAGGTGACTTTATCACTCGAGCTTAAAAACACGGCATAGTCTATCAGGACGACAAGACCATTTTTTAGCGCCCATTTCTACGCTACTTTATCCGCTACAATGTAAGCTGTGCCGCAACTTATACGCATTGCCGTGCTCCTAAGGTAACGCTGGGGAAATGTAAGGACCTGCCACTAAAAATAATTGAGGGGCGACAATACAGTATGACGACGCTCAGTCCGCAAGAAATCTGGAGCTGGCTCACTGGCAATATCGCTGGCTTAGGCGCACTGCTCGCGGCCATTTTTGCCATACTCGGTGTGCTATCGGCCTTAGAAGCCATTCTAAAAACCCGAACAGCACAAGGCGCCGTGGCGTGGGCTATTGTTCTCGTCGGGTTCCCCCCAGTATTTGTGCCCCTCTACTGGATATTTGGTCGCCGCAAATTCCGCGGCTATGCGCTAGCGAAACGCCATAATCACTTGCAAATTGATGAAGTCGCACACGACTTACTTAGAGATTTCCCAGCCTTCGGAGCAGAGACAAGCAGCAATGACCCTCGACTAATTGCCCTGGAGCAACTCACCACGCTGCCATTCTGCTCCGGAAATGACTGCCAGCTCCTGATCAATGGCAAAGCCGCGTTCAATGAAATATTTACCAAAATTGAGGCGGCATCAGACTATATCTTGCTCGAATTTTACATTATTCGCGACGATCAAATTGGCAATGAACTCGCCGAATTACTAATAAAAAAGGCACAGCAAGGTCTTAAAATTTACGTCGTCTATGACGAAATTGGCAGTCTCAAGCTCAGCAAGCATTACCTGCAAAACTTAAGTGTGCACGGTGTGAATATAATCCCTTTCAACAGCACTAAGGGCTTGGGAAATCGCCTGCAACTTAATTTTCGCAACCATCGCAAAATTGTTGTCTGCGACGGCAATTACGCGTTCATTGGCGGCATGAATATTGGCGATGAGTATCGAGATATGCACCCGGTACTCACTCCGTGGCGCGACACTGGCATCGCCATTACCGGACCGGCTGTGCAAGCAGTGCAGCTGGCCTTTGCCGAAGACTGGTTTTGGGCAAACGAGTCTCTGCCAAAATTAAACTGGCAGACCAGCCAAGCAAAGAGGCAGCTCAACACCTTAGTGCTCGCCACAGGTCCCGCCGACAATACCGACAGCTGCGCTCTGTACTTTTTAAATATGATCCATCAAGCAAGGCAGCGGCTGTGGATTGTAAGCCCCTATTTTGTCCCCGACGCACCGGTGATTCATTCTTTACAGTTAGCGGCCATGCGCGGGGTCGACGTGAGAATTATGCTCCCCGCGAAACCCGACAAGCTTATAATTCAACTTTCTTCTTATACCGCAATCAAAGAAACCCTCGATCGGGGTGTACAGTTTTATTACTACCAAGACGGTTTCTTGCATCAGAAAGTCATGTTAGTAGATGATGATATCAGCGTGGTCGGCACGGCCAATTTAGATAACCGTTCCTTTCGCCTCAATTTTGAACTCTGCGTTATCAATCACAGCACCGAATTTGCTAAGAAAATAGAAGATATGCTGAAAGACGATTTTCAAAAATGCACCCAATTGCTGCCCAGGGAAGTGGCGCAATGGTCCCTCCAACGCCGCATTTTGAGTCGTTGTGCCTATCTTTTCGCGCCACTGCAATAACGTATTTCTATGACCGAAGCCAGTCACATACCTCAACAACTGACCGCCTGCCCCGACTGCGATTTACTATTGCAAACTACGCAGGACCATCATCGCATGGAAGGTCGCTGCCCGCGCTGTAAAGCGGTGCTATGGCACTCAGCCAAGCATACTGACACGATTAGTTTCGCTGCGGCCATCAGTGGCCTGATATTATTTTACCCCGCCATTACGCTGCCAATCCTAAAATTCAGCATGGTCGGGCAGAATGGCAGCAATTCTCTAATCGGCGGCATTTATCGCATGTGGATTGAGCAGGAGAAGATGCTCGCGATATTAATTTTGCTGTGCTCGCTGATAGCCCCGCTAATGCATTTACTGCTCACCGCGGTAGTGTGTTTGAGTATTCGACTGAATCATTTTCCACCTCATTTCCCTCAGTGGCTCAAATACAAATGCTGGATGCAAAGTTGGAGTATGCTTGAGGTTTACGCGATGGGGATTATTGTCGCCTATGTGAAAATGATGCACGACGGTGATGTGAGCGTGTCTGGCGGCACCTATTGCCTATGTGCGCTTCTGCTCTGTGTTATTTTAAGCAGCCAATATTTCTACGAAGAACAAGCTTGGCAGCACTGGGAGCAAAATAAACCGGCATGACCACTAGCGCCCAACAACGCGGCATAGCGCGCTGCACAGAGTGCGGCAAACTCAGCCACCTGCCAGATCTAGGAGACAACTCGGTAGCTAGCTGCCCCCGCTGCAATGTCGCGCTGAGCTTTCGTAAGCCGCAAAGCTTACAGCGCAGCTGGGCCTACACCGTGGCCGCCATCGCCTTATTACTACCTGCGAACATTTTACCCATACTCACTGTAATTAGCTTTGGACAAGGCGACCCCGACACGATCATGTCCGGCGTAGTAAAACTATGGGTATCAGATCTGCAAGCCATTGCCGCAATTGTGTTTATCGCCAGTATCGCAGTGCCGGTATTGAAGCTCGTGATTCTGATTATTTTAATGCTCGTCGTGCAACTACAGCTGCCGCTAAATCGCCAGCAGTGCACCGTACTTTACCGCTTTATCCACTTTATCGGCCGCTGGTCCATGCTAGATTTATTCATGATCTCGATTTTGGTCACACTGGTACACCTCGGCAATATCGCCACCGTAGAGAGTGGCCCTGCCGCCACTGCCTTCGCCGCCGTGGTAGTACTCACTCTTCTGGCCGCAAACAGTTTTGACCCGCGCTTAATATGGGACTTAGATGATGAATGATCGCAATATATCGTCCGCTGTCGTCGCGCCAAAGCGCGGACTATCTGCTATTTGGCTGCTACCACTTATCGCCTTAGGCATTGCGGTATGGCTGATGTACAAAAGCCTAAATGACAGCGGGCTTAGCGTCACTGTCGCCTTCGACAATGGCAGCGGTATTAATGTCGGTAAAACCCCAGTCATTTATCAGGGGATCAATGTTGGTCAAGTGCAAGGTTTACAGCTCGATGACGATCTAGAAGGGGTCACCGCCACCCTCGAACTCTCTCGTCAAATAGAGCCGCTGATTAAGAAAAACACCGAGTTTTGGCTAGTGAAACCGCAGATCTCACTTTCCGGCGTATCCGGCCTAGACACCCTGGTGGCGGGCAACTATATAAGTTTTAAACCCGGGGATGGCGAGGTCGCCGAACATTTTGTCGCCTTGAACACGCCGCCACCGCAAACCAATAATTTACCCGGCCTTCGCTTGATTTTAAACGCGACTGAGCTTGGGTCCTTGTCAGTTGGGGCACCGGTGCTTTACCAACAAATCGATGTCGGTGATATCGAGGGCTACCAGCTTAGCAATGACGGCATTGAAATAAATGTACGCATCGATCCGCAATACAGCCATTTAGTCAATAGCAGTTCCCGCTTTTGGGCCCATAGCGGCGTTAAAATAAACGCTGGCCTGCAAGGTATCGATATTGAAACAGGCTCAATGGCCAGTATCTTGGCCGGCGGCATTGCCTTCGACACGCCCACAAAGGACGACAGCGTTGTCGATAACAACGCGCAATTCAAATTATTCAAAAACCAAGATCGCGCGAAAGGTAGCAAAATTGTCAGTGTTTACTTCCGCAACCCTGACGGTTTAAACGTCGGCAGCAATGTGCGCTTATTGGGTATGGATATAGGCAAAGTTGAGAGCTTAAAGTTTGTCGACAACAATCCCAACCTCGGCGCCAAAGTGAACCTTGCGATCTACTCTCCGCATCATCGCTACCTCAATGAGAAAACTGACTTTTGGCTAGTGAAGCCCGAGGTTTCCAGCAGCGGCGTTAGCGGTTTGGATGCCTTGATTGGCGGACCCTATATCAATGTGAAGGTCGAGGGGAAAGGTGGCGCAACACCAGATCAATACACCGCATTACTCAAGGCGCCAGACAGCCGCATTCAACAACCTGGTTTGCGACTAACCCTGCGCAGCGATGAACTCAGCTCCGTCAGTATTGGCAGCAAAATTTACTATCGTAAAATTGCGGTTGGCCAAGTTGAGTCGGTTGACCTTGATAAAGACGGTGTCAATATCGGCATCTTTATCCATGAACGCTATGCCACCCTTGTGCACCGCGAATCCCAATTTTGGAATGCCAGCGGTCTGAGTATCAGCGGCGGCTTAGGTGGCTTAGATATCCAAGCAGATTCGCTGGCCACCATTGTCGCAGGCGGCATTGCATTCCACACACCACAAGTCAGCAAGCCACAACTGGCATGGGAAGGCCTGGGGTTCACGCTCTATCCAGACTTCCAAAGTACCTCCGCGGAGAAAGGGCGCGATATCAATTTATTTTTTGCCACCGGCAGTAACATAAGTAAAGGCACTGAAATCAAATACCAAGGTATCAAGGTAGGTGATGTCGTTTCCGTTGAGCTAGATAGCAATATGGATCGCGTAAAAGTGAGCGCGCGGCTTGCGCCTTCGGCCAAGGCTCTCGCTCGCACCGGCAGTCAATTTTGGGTAGTGCGCCCGCAACTGGGACTGATTGGCACACGCAACCTAGAGACCTTGGTAACAGGTAGCTATATAAGTGTTAGACCTGGCTACGGCAGCATCACCACCAACTTCGTCGCCTTAGATAAACCACCGCCGTTAAGCAAACCCAGCAATGGCCTGAACTTAATTCTCACCGCCGCCCAACGCGGGTCTATAAAGGAGGGAGTAAAGGTTTTTTACCGCGACATTCCGGTAGGTGAAGTGTTTGGCTATGAATTGGCTGAGGATGCAAGCCAAACCCTCATTCACATCAATATCGAGCCTCGCTATGCCAGCCTGGTGAGAGAGAACTCCCAGTTTTGGAACTCAAGTGGTATCGCCGTCAAATTCGGTCTGTTTAGTGGCGCCACAATACGCAGTAAATCCATTGAGTCACTGCTGGAGGGCGGAATTGCCTTTGCGACTCCCGGTGGCGACGACTTAGGCCCCCTTGTCAGCGACGGCAATAATTTTGTGCTGCATCAATCAGTCGACCAACAATGGCTAGACTGGACACCGCGAATTTCTTTGCCAAACGAAGCCGACACAGGTGAGAACTGGCTGCGTGCGGATTAACAAGTTTTCACAACATCGCTACGCAGATAACGATACAATAGGCCCACCATGACACCCAGTGCGCGCGAACTCACGTGCACATGTCGTTTCCAATGACGCAGCAAATTACCCTGGGTGCCATCACGCAATTAGAGAACGTCAGTGTGTTAAAACCATCAAAACAAACTTTACTATCTGCAGCGGTTATCGCCACCTCTCTTGTCATCGCAATCATCATCTTCGCCTTAAAACCACCGCCTGAAACCGTCACGATCGCGCCACCCGCGCTCAACATCGATGTCGCAATTGCCGAAAAACAAACCTTATCTATCGCCGTTAACTCACAGGGGACGGTTCAACCGCGTACAGAAACCATCTTAATTACCGAAGTGTCCGGCAAAATAATGGCGGTCGCCCCACAGTTTCAAAGTGGCGGATTAGTAGAGAAAAACGATTTATTACTAGGTATTGACCCGCGTAATTACGAGGTAGAGGTAAAACGTGCTGAAGCGAATGTGGCGACCTCTTTTAGTAATTTGATACAAGAAAAAGGTCGCGCGGCCGTCGCGAAAGAGGATATTAAAAAGTATCCGCGCAACTATGCGAGTAAAGAGGCGCGCTACCTTGCACTGCGGCTACCCCAGCTAAAAGAAGCCCAGGCGCGCTTAGACTCTGCTAGAGCTGACCTTGCGCACGCAAAAAATAATTTGGATCGCACTAAAATTCGCGCGCCTTATCGCGGCATTATTAAGGCGCGCAACGTCGACCTTGGCCAATTCGTGAGCTCTGGCAGCCAGCTTGGGCAGATCTTCGCCGTCGACATTGCAGAGGTTCGCCTGCCGCTTCCAGCCGACCGTCTCAACTACTTAAATCTCCCAGATAGCAATACAACTGAAACTCCGCGGGTAACCTTGGAAAATGAACTCGGAGGCACTTGGAGCGGCACGATTGTTCGCACTGAAGGCGTACTGGATGAACGCAGCAGAGTACTGTTTGCTATTGCCAATGTGAACGACCCCTACGGTATCGAAAGCAATGGTGAGCCGCTGCTTATGGGCAGCTTTGTCAAAGCAGAAATCAGCGGCCGGCAAATGGATGGCTTGATCGCCATTCCGCGCCACATTTTGCGAACGGGCAACAAAGTCTGGGTTCTGGACGATGAACAGCGTATCCGCAACCGTGACATCAAAACCCTGCGCACAGAAGGGAAGCTCGTCTACGTATACGAAGGTCTCGATGACGGAGATATTATCTGCCTATCGACCATTCCAAATGCCGTAGCTGGCACTAAAGTACAGATCAACAACACAACCAGAACCAGCACGCTAGTTAGCGCGGCTGCCGAACAGGTCGCTGCCGCCCACAGCAAGACGACAGCCCTATGAGTGCTACCCCTGAGCTGGACACCACTATGGGCGTCATTCCGTGGTTTGCCCGTAACTCCGTTGCCGCTAACCTCTTAATGCTCATTATTATTGGGGTAGGTCTGGGCTCCGCCTTGAGCATCCAACGTACCACCCAACCCGACTTTGAAATCAACGTCGTTCGAATTACGGTGCCCTACCCTGGCGCAACACCGGATGAGGTTGAAAGTGGTGTAGTCTTAAAAATCGAAGAAGCCTTAAAAGATATCGAGTCAATCCAAAGCCTTGAAACCACCGCGGACGAATCGCTGGCGACGTTATCTGCCGAGGTCTATGACGGCTACGATACGCTTGCGGTAATGGACGAAATCAAAAGCGCGATCGACGGCATTGTCAGTTTTCCAGAACAAGCCGAGCGCCCCATCGTCAATCGGGTTGAATTTAACAATCACGCACTCAACGTTCAGCTCTTTGGCGACATTGACGAACGAAGCATGAAGGAGCTGGCTCAGCAGGTAAAACAAGAGCTCACCCTTGATGAAAATATCGCCTACGTGCAGATCAACGGTGCTCGCGACTTTGAAATTAGCATTGAGGTGCCCGAACACACCCTACTTGAATACGGATTAACATTAAACGAAGTCGCAGAGGCCGTTCGCCGCTCTTCACTGGACTTGCCCGGCGGAGCTATAAAAACTGTCAACGGGGACATCTTACTCCGCACCCGCGGCCAGGCGCGAAACCAGCACGAATTTGAAAATGTCGTACTTATCACGAATCCCGACGGCACCCGCCTCACCCTCGGTGACATTGCAACGATAAACGACGGCTTTGTGGAACAAGATGGCTTCGCGTTTTTTGACAGCCAAATCAGTATCGGTCTGCAAATTTTTGCAGTGGGGGATCAGGACTTAATCAAAGTCGCTACCGCCGCCAAAAAATATGCTGAAGAGAAGCGCCCAAGTTTGCCCGAGGGAGTAAGTATTTCAACATGGGCCGATGTGACCTTTTACCTGGAAGGTCGCATGGACATGATGATGAAAAATCTCGGCATGGGTGCCTTATTGGTTTTCATCGTGCTGGGCTTATTCCTCAATATAAAACTCGCTTTCTGGGTAATGGTCGGACTGCCGATCTGTTTTCTTGGCACCTTTGCAATGATGCCAATTGTCGACATTAGCCTGAACATGCTGAGTCTATTTGGTTTTATTTTGGTACTCGGTATCGTCGTTGACGACGCTATTATTATTGGTGAAAGCGCCTACGCAGAAGCAGAGGACAAAGGTCACTCCATCGACACGGTTATCACTGGCGCTCTGCGCGTAGCGACACCGGCCACCTTTGGCGTACTCACCACCATCATGGCTTTCTCACCCACCTTATTTACCGAAGGTGCATTTTCGCCGTTTCCCGAAGCGGTGGGTTGGGTCGTTATTTTATGTTTGATATTCTCCCTAGTCGAATCGAAATGGATATTACCGGCGCATCTTGCTCACAGCAGGCCTGGCACCAGCGGCGTGTGGCTCAAGCTCGATAAAATTCCGCGTTACTGCAATGCCAAACTTAATAATTTTGTAGAAAACAGCTACCGCCCCTTTATTCACAAGGCAATTAACAATCGCTATCTCACCGGCTCTGTTTTCACCGCTATGTTGATTGTTACATTGGGATTGGTAGCTGGCGGAATTGTGCGATTTGTGATGATCCCCGAGGTCCCGGCGGACTTTGTTAGAGCCAACCTTGAAATGGTTGAGGGCACTCCAGAAGCGCAAACGCGGAAAGCCTTTGAATATATGGATCAAGCCCTGCGGAATGTCGATGCCGACTATCAGAGCAGCCACCCCGACTCGTCTAATAAGCGCTTAGTCAATCACGCCCTCGCCTACGGATCATCTGGCCGCATGGTGACCTTTATGGTGGAACTGAGCAAAAACGAACTACGCGACATCGATGGCGATGAGATAGCGCGACGCTGGCGCGCTGAGATTGGCAATATACCAGGGGCCAAAACCCTTTCGGTCAGCAGCGCTGACCAAACATCAGGTCCCGCTATTTCTCTGAAGCTCAGCAGCAACTCAAGCGCGGAACTCGACGCAGCAGCTAAAGATATAGAAGAAACATTAAGTCACTACAAAGGTGTGTTTGATATTCGCAATGGCGCCAGTTCGATACAAGATGAGATTGTGATAGATATTAAACCCAGCGCCGAAGTTTTAGGTATTTCCTCAGCCTCACTGGGACGCCAACTGCGGGACGCATTCTATGGCGCCGAGGCGCAGCGAATTCAGCGCGGCAACGACGAAGTGAAGGTGATGGTGCGCTACCCACCTGATGAAAGAACTGCGATTTCTGATTTGCAAAATATGTATATCCGCTCCAACGACAATGCCTATGTTCCCTTGAGCAGCGTCGCCAATTTAAGCATCGAGCCTGGCTTTAGCCAGTTAAAACGTATCGATGGTGAGCGCTCCATCACAGTCACTGCGCAAGTGGACAAAACCTTCACTGCACCTGACAAAGTGACATCAACAATTATGAATACCTTGATTAAGGACACCTTCCCAAATAAGTATCCTTCCGTGATAGTACAGCTAAGTGGTGAAAGTGAAGAAAGTGGTGTGCTAATGAAAAGTTTAGCCATTGGCTTTGTACTGGCATTGTTCGGCATTTATGCGCTACTTGCCATTCCACTGCGCTCCTATTTACAACCCCTTATCATCATGGGCGTTATTCCCTTCGGTATCATCGGCGCGGTGGTGGGTCACATCGTGCTGAATATGTCGTTTAGCATGATGTCTTTCTTCGGAGTCATTGCGCTCTCCGGCGTGGTGGTTAACGACAGCCTAATAATGGTCGATTTTATAAACTCCGCAATTGCCCGTGGCGAAAACATTCTCAAGGCAGTGGTCGACTCTGGCTGCCTGCGCTTTAGAGCAATCCTGCTCACCTCGTTAACTACGTTCTTCGGCTTATTACCCATGCTGTTAGAAAGCAGTGTGCAAGCGCAGTTTGTGATTCCCATGGCGGTGTCACTGGGTTTCGGTATTATCTTCGCCACCGTGATTACGCTAATCCTAATACCCTGTCTTTATATCGTGCTAGAAGACGTTAAGCGCCTAACCGCCCCATCGCCAGACAAGTCATTAATTGGCGATAGTAACTAGGGCCAAAACGCCCACAGGGCTATGATAAGCGAAAACGCCGCAGCGATTAGCACACCCGCTGCGGCAACGTCTTTAGCCTTGCCCACCAACTTATGGGTTTCTGGCACGGCGGCATCGGCCAAATATTCAAGTGCCGTATTTAGAGCCTCAGCTATCCAAACTAAGGTAATTGCCAGCATCAACATAATCCACTCTACTGAATTCAAACCGGTCAACACCCCCAAGGCCAGCACGGCAATTGTCGCCACCAAATGAATTTGCGCATTGCGCTGTTCAAGGATCATTGTCATCAAGCCGTTGAAGGCATAACGAAAACTGGCAAGTCGCGCCGGCAGTGAAAAGCCATGCTCTTCACGACGGTGGCGTTCTGTTTTTTGCTTCATCGCGGTACCATACCCATTTTAATCTGCGCGGAAAGAGTGATCATGCCTGAATTCAAACATATCTCACCACAAGATGCTCACGCAATGATAGAGGCCGGTTGTCAGCTCGCCGACATTCGTGACGAACAATCCTACGCCACAAGCCACATTCCCAAGGCGGATCATTTAGATAACCACAATTTGCAGCGATTTATTGAGCAAGCTGACCCCGACCAGGCACTCATCATTTATTGTTATCACGGCAATAGCAGCCAAAGTGCAGCGCAATATTTTGTTGAAAAGGATTTTACCGAGGTTTACAGCATGGATGGGGGATTTGAAATGTGGCGCCAGCTATATCCGCAGAATACCGTTGCCAACTAACCACCGAGGAGCGCAGTTGATGTAATTGAATTTGCACTGCCCTGCCGCTCAATATCAACGATGACGGTGAGGCAGTCACTATGCATTTGTCTATCGCCGTTTTACTATTTTTTCTGACGCAAAAACCACGACATGCTTAACAAAGTCGACGTTATGCTGCAGCGCAATTTCTTGCTGACGCCGTTCGATGGCAGGATCGCGAAATTCAATCACCTCACTAATATCGACATACACCATATGATCATAACGATGCACCTTCATCAGCAAGTAGCGCATACCTATCGCGGCCTCCTTCCAAAACCACGCGCTATCAGGCCAGACTGACTTTATTCATCAGGGTTGTGAACGGCGACGCTAGGATCAAGCGCAACATCGTGGCCTATAACATGAAAAAGATTGAGCACTGCACGACAGGTTTAAAGCCGTAGACGCAAACCTGTTTACATCACTAGATAACCTAGCGATGTAAACATTCAAATACGCTACTTCGCACAGCAATAGACATTCGAAGTTAATTATCTCACGGCGCAACGCACATGAGGCAATAGGCGTAAACACCGCGACTATCTTGAAGCTTTAATACGTCGTTCCAGGCTGGCAGGACACTATTGAGAACGGAGATAAGCGGTGACGACAGGCTAAAAGCGCTTTTCACCATGCCGGAGCCAAGTATCATGCGCATCAGTTCTTCTTCAGGACTGAGTGGCAAGGTCAGCAGCCGCGAATTAGCTGCGCTAATGCCAGCCAAGTTCGCCGCAGAATCAACCGCCTGCTTTAAGCCGCCCAGTTTATCCACCAAACCAAGCTGATGTGCATCTATGCCACTCCACACTCGCCCTTCGGCAATGGGCTCAACTTGCTCAACTAGCTTATTGCGACCGTCGGCAACAAGAGTGATAAAACGACGATAGCCGTATTCAACACCAGATTGAATAGCCCTCGCCAAGATCGGATCTAGCGGCAAATCAGGGCGCAATTTACCCGCCACCGCCGCAGTGCCAACACCGTCGGTACTAACACCGAGACCCTGCAACAAATTGTCTACCGTTGGAAAGGCGCCAAAGATACCGATTGATCCTGTCAGGGTTGCCGGTGTCGCCCAAATTTCGTCGGCACTTGCTGCGATCCAGTATCCCCCCGAGGCCGCCATGCTGCCCATCGAGATAACCAGGGGTTTACCGGCTTCTTGTAATTTTTGCAGCTCCGCGCGAATAACTTCAGATGCGAAGGCCGAACCGCCGCCACTGTCGATACGCAGCACTAGCGCTTTAATATCGTCGTCGCGACGCGCCTTGCGAATTAACTGTGCCAGGCTATCACCACCGATGGTGCCAGTGGGTTGCTCACCATCGACAATATTGCCACTGGCAACAATAATCCCTACTGACTCCTTCACCTCAACTAAGAGGCTGCGATTCAACATGAGATAATCGCGATAATAACTTTGCTTAAAACTACCGTCTTTGTTTTCACCAACACGCTCAATGAGTATTTCTCGCAACATTGGCCGGCTAATAATGCCGTCTACAAATCCGTAATCTAAAGCGGCCTGCGCAGCGTCGCCACCGACTTCAGCCATAACCTTATCGATGTGGTTCACGTAATAATCAAATTTGCTGACGCTGATACCACGCCGCTCAACGATGGTGTCGCGATACAGAGTCCAAAGTTGATCAAGCCACGCCCTGTTCGCCTCTTTGGCCGCGTCAGACATATCGTCGCGCAACAGCGGCTCGACCGCAGACTTAAAATTACCAACTTTAAATACATGGAAGCGTATTTTTAATTTTTCAATCGCCTCGCGGAAGTAATTGCGAATGACGGCAAAACCCTCAATACCGACGCCGCCCATATTGTGAACAAAAATCTGGTCGGCAAAACTCGCTAATAAATACTGATCTTGATTATAGTGATTCGCGCTGGCAACGATGGTTTTACCACTTTGACGAAATACCTTTATTGCTTCGGCCAGTTCCAAGGTCTTACTCATGCCGATATGATCAAGCTCGTCGAGGTGCAAAAGCAAAACCTCGATACGCGGATCATCCGCCGCTAGCGAAACCGTTTCGATTAAATCTGCCAGCAGCGTTTCTCTCGGTAAGCCCTGAGCACTGAGCTGAGTTAATGCATCAACTGCAGATAATTGGTCGACGACAACACCTTCCGGAGCAAGCACCAAGACCGCGCCATCGGGTACAGTGACATCTTTTACCGACGTAAAAAGGGCCGTCGCAATTGCGACAACAATCACCAGAAAAATGATATTCAAGGTCCAACGTCTGGCGCCGTCAATAAAGCCACCAAGCTTGGAGAAAAATCCTCGTTTTTTATTATCGCTCATACCGGCTCACTCTCCTGCGCTGCACTTTCGCGCAGCATTTGCGCCTGCCAGCGAATAAACACTGTCGCACTGCAGAACAGCACTACCACCATGCCCAATTCAATATAATTAAACCAAATAGCTAGGGATGAGAAAGCCTCAGTCACCGCCATCACAAAGTACAACAAGCTGGCAAAGCACATCCAGGCTATTGCGCGCAATTGCGCCTTAAAAATACCCGGCGCAAACATAAGCATAGGCGCGACACGAATAACCCAAATAGTAATACTCGGTTGGCGGCCCTCTTGAACCCACACCCAAGTCCCAAGAGTCAGCGTAATTAAAAAGCCAATGTAACTTATCTTCATCAGCGCTCCTGCAAAAGCAGCGCGTTTTTCTAATGCCGTCATGAGCACCTCAGTGTTGCAATTGATTACTTAAATTAGCAATGCGCTTACCCAGCGCCGCAGCCAATTCAAGTTCTATTTCATCGACTGGGCGTCCATTTTGCCCAGCCACATGCGATGCACCATAGGGCGTACCGCCGCTTTGAGTTGCACTCAAGGCGGCCTCGCTATAGGGGATGCCGGTAATTAACATGCCGTGATGCAATAAAGGCATCATCATCGTCAACAGGGTGCTTTCTTGTCCGCCGTGCAAACTGGCGCTAGAGGTAAATAACGCGGCTGGCTTGCCGATTAAGGCGCCGCTCATCCACAGGCCCGATGTGCCATCCAAAAAATATTTAAGCGGCGCGGCCATATTTCCGAATCGAGTCGGACTGCCCATCACCAAACCTGCACAGTGACGTAAATCATCCTCAGTTGCATACAGGGCACCGTTTTCAGGAATGTCATCCGCTGTCGCCTCACACACAGCCGACACGGCCGGCACAGTGCGCAGTCGCGCTTCAACACCCGCCTGTTCCACACCGCGGGCAATATGCTGCGCGAGCTTTTCTGTTGCACCGTGACGGCTGTAATACAGTACCAATACGTAAGCTTCGCTCACAAAAGACGTCCTTTGAATAAAGTCATAAATTACATTACCGCCAAACTAAACAGGACATCTCATTCAGACATTAGCGCCAATACATTTTCAGGAGGACGACCCAATACCGCTTTATCGCCTTTTACAACGATAGGCCGCTCTATTAATTTAGGCTCTGCAAGCATCGCGGCAATCAGTTTCGACTCAGACAAGCCGGTATCAGCCAAACCACCCTCTTTATATGCGGCCTCACCCTTGCGCAACAGTTGCCGAGCACTCATTTCTAACTTGGCTAATATTTTCTTGAGCTGGGCTGCGGTCGGAGGCGTATCAAGATACAAAACAATTTCGGGCTCAACACCATTATCCGTCATTAGCTGAAGGGTTTGTCTGGATTTGGAGCAGCGCGGATTGTGGTAAATGGTATACTCAGACATATCACTCTCAATCTAACATAGTAATCACAAATTTATGGCGGGTATTATACACGCCCGATACCAACTCGAACTGTCATTGAGCATTTAATGAAAACTTCTACACTACTGGCTTTGATCTGCTTATTATTTTTAGGACTAGCTGGCTGTAGCAAGCCGGATTTCCAAACCTTATCTGGCAGCGACGGAAATTTCGCGCAGGATAAATGGCTAATAATCAATTACTGGGCAACGTGGTGTGGTCCCTGTCGCGAAGAAATCCCAGCCCTAAACGACTTCGGCGCAGCGCGCAGCGACGTCAAAATCTATGGCGTCAACTATGATAATTTAAGTGGCGAGGCCCTACAGGCAGCCGTTGACGAAATGGGCATTGAATTTGATTCCATGCTGATTGACCCCGCCCAGCAGTTAGCAATCCCGCGCCCTCGAGTGCTGCCAACGACCTTGCTAATCGGCCCAAAGGGCAGCTTGAAGGCAAGCTTAACCGGGCCTCAAACGGCAGACAGCTTGAGCAAGGCAATTTTAAATGCCAGCACTCTAGCGCCATAGCAACGCGCTTACCCGAACTCCCATCATGTCATCGTTAAAAATCAATTCCGCGCCAGCGTCATCTCGCGCCACTGCGCCATAACAAACATGCAGAGGCAGCAAGTGCTCTTCGCGAGGATGGCTAAATCTCGCCTGTGGCGCCGTCGCCCAATTGATTAAACGACGCTCACGGTCACTTGGACTTATGGCTCTGTCCGTGCAGGTTTCGACTAGCCAGTCATCAAATTCAACGGCTCGCGCCGCCGCATCTACGTAAGAAAATGCCTGCAGATTGTGAAAGGACAATCCCGAGCCTATAAGTAACACGTTTTGTTCCCGGAGCTTGCGCAAAGCGTGGCCCATCGCAATATGCGCGGCGGGGTCGAGAGACTTTAACAAGGACAGCTGAATACAGGGGATGTCTGCCGCGGGGTACATCAAGGTCAGGGGCACAAACATACCGTGATCAAAACCACGCGAGGCTTCAATCCGCACCGGAATTCCAGCTTCCTCCAGTAAGTCACGAACACTCTGGGCAAGCGCAGGGTTTCCGGCAGCAGGGTAGCGCAGCGCATAACTTTCTTCGGGAAAGCCGTAATAGTCAAAAATCAATTCAGGCTTCGCTGCCCCTGTCACAGAGGCTTGATCAGCCTCCCAGTGTGCACTCACCAAGACAATGGCCGAAGGGGCGCCCAATTGGGGCGCGACTCCTTTTAAAAATGCGCTAAGCTGGCGGTGCCCCGGATCCCCTAATAAGGGTAAAGGACCGCCGCCATGAGGAATAAACAACACAGGGGCAAGCGCGGAGCCCGCCGCCGAAGGTTCTGAGCTTATGTGTGCCACTAGGTTTTACCCGCCATTAATATTCACTCCATGTCAGCGCCGACGCGGTCAGGGCTGACTGCCAATGCGCCATCATTTGCTCGCTGTAAGCCACCAAGATAATTTCGTTAACGGTGGCGTTATCCCCACACCCCATGACACTGCCATTGATGGCCGCAACGGCGACGTGCGTAGCCGCTTCGTGCGGGTAACCATACACTCCGCAGCTAATAGCCGGGAACGCGAGACTTTTTACCCCCAGCTCATTTGCGATGTCTAGGCAGCGCTGATAACACGAGGCCAATAACGCCGGCTCATTCCTTAATCCACCTCGCCAAATAGGCCCGACCGTGTGAATAACAAACTTGGCAGGAAGCAGAAAACCCGGACTAAATTTAGCATCGCCCGTGTCGCAGCCACCCAACCCGCGGCAATAGATCAATAACTCCGGACCCGCCGCGGCGTGAATTGCGCCATCGACACCGCCGCCGCCCAACAGGCTATTTTTCGCAGCGTTCGCAATAGCGTCTACGCGCAAACCACAAATATCCCCTTTGAATAACTTAAACTTCGTCACTGCCCGCACTTTCAGTAAATTCATCACGCTTCATATACATAAGCAGGGTTTGATAAACCTGCGGATCGTTCAATAAATCCATATGATTTATGCCCCGTGCAAGCCAACAATTTTCTGCGGCAAAACCCATATCGGCGCTCGGCTTTTCATGGCGCCCCAGCGCGCTGGCAACTGTCACTAATCCATCCCCAAGCACGTCGTCACTATAATTCACCGCGTCGCCAATCGTCGCCGCCGCAATCGCATAGCAGGGAACCTTTTCGGGTATGCTCTGCAGGCAGCGCTGATCACCGGCCATCGCAAATCGATCACGATTATTCCAATCTTCATCAATAATATTACCGTAGCGCAGATCGGTAATGCCGCTGCTGCGGATTTTTGCCAAGCGCGCAAAAGGTGCACAGAAGGGGTTGCTGTCTAGTATCACGTCGATCCAATTGCCACCGCGCTCAAGCAAAGCGCCGTGGTGGGGCGTACCTAGACAAATTAATTTGCGCAGCTGCGCGGGCCAAGTGTGGCCGCCCTGCTCCCCGTAATAGTAGGCACTGCGCGACACCAAGCCCCCCATGCTGTGGGCAATAATATAGAGCTCCGCACCACTTGGAGAGTGTGATGACAAAGTCTGTAAAAGATCCGCTAACTGACGCCCGTTCTGCGATACATGCAAGCCAGAGTTATAGCGGAGGTAAATAGGTGTAATGCCGAGATCCCGCGCCAGAGCTTCGCCATGATCGTGGCCGCGACGCAGCCACTGCAAATCATTCATACATAAGCCGTGGATAAAAATAGCAACTCGACCACCGGCCCTAGTCATAAACTCGGCAGTATCTTCGACTGCCAACTTCTTGCCATTGCTTCGCAGACTCATCGCAATGGCGAGGGGATTTCGTTTGTCGTTTAAGTGATCACCCAAAACGCCGTTTAAAGCTGACACTACCGCACCGTGCCCTGGCGAGCGATCCTGCTCGCCAATGGACTCCGTCAAATGTCGTATCAACGCCTCTAAGCCCAAACCAACTAAGCCGTTTATGCCCCTGATACTGCGATACACCAATCCGGTAATGCCACGAGTGCGCGGTGTAGGTTTCGTATTAGTGCCTGAGATCGAGTCAGTAGCTGAGTCTGCCGAATCTAAAGTGCCACCCAAATTGAGAATCGCGTGATGTAAACCTTCGGCAATATTAGTGACGCCGGAAATCGCGTCGATAGTTAGGCGACCGACACCAAGAAGATCTTTAGAGTGGCTTACTAGGGGGTTTTGCATAGCATTTTTACCGCGAGCCCCTGCCAATCAGCAGGGCACGCCAGAATGGAAACCAAAGGCCTACAAATAAACTGATGGGTACCCAGCACTGACGGCGGGGTGGAGGCACAATATAGTCATTAGCACGGACGTCAGCGCCAATGATCACACGCCAATACTGGCGAGCTTCACCATAATATCCTTTAATACCCCGGCCGTGGTCGGGTGCTCTACCTCAAAGCTAGACACCAACTCCTCAAGCCGGTCCTGCAAACTACTGTCCTCCAACACAAATTGGGGGCCGCTGCCTAACTCGCGGTCAATATCGTCGACCAGAGCGTGTAATTTCGCTCGATTAGCGTCATTTACTGCGAGCAGGTCAATTTCTTTTTGGAGCGTAACTAATTGCTCATGCAAGTGTTTTGGATCCATTGCTATTCTCCGCTGCGTTAACCTTGAGCATAGCAAGTCTCACCGGCAACGCACAGTCGAAGATGGCAATCTTGCGCTCGGCCTGTTCACACTAATGACAACTTCGCTTCAATAGACGCATGCTTTCTTGATAGCAGGCTTGTAACATTTCTTCTTCACCTGCCGCTTCATAGTGACGTGACAACATCTGCAGCGATATCTCCACGTTGCGGTGCAGCGACAAGCCTCTGCCCTGCGGGCTGCGCAGCACTTTTAAAAGATGATGGTGGACCGCCAGCAAGCAATGCCGTTGCAGGCAACTGTCGCGACAACGGCCAAAACACTCTGCCAGAAAATGACCCGACACCATATAGCGATCAATATTGCTAAGGCTTGGGTAATGGTCATTGTTAAGCAACATTTCGCTCAACTCAAAGCTACAACCCAAATATTTAAGCGCCGCCTGCCAATCCTTCTGAGCAAAGGCTTCGCGCCCTGCCTCCATCCACTCATCCCAGCGGTGCTCCGCCACAATCTTGCTGCGTTTAAGCTGCTGCCGGTGAGCCGAACATAAAAACTGCATCGCCATAGTGATCCCCTGTCATGTTCTATACGGGAGTGATATTAAATGATAATCATTATCATTTAAAGGCCTGGGTTTAATAATTTATGCTTTTAGCGACAAGTGGCGAATGACCAGTCAAAAGACCGAATTAGTCATTGCCCTAGCACAGCCACTTCGCGAGACTGACGGCAATAAAATAAAAGGATAAGACCATGAGCATTCAACAATTATTTTCATTGCACAGCGACGTCGCCCTCGTCACTGGCGCGGGTCGCGGAATTGGCCGCGCTACCGCCATCGCCTTTGCAGAAAGCGGTGCCTCAGTGATTTGTGCTGCACGAACTCAGGCGGATATCGATGCGAGTGCCGAACTTTGCAATGCCGCCTTGCGCAAATACCACCCCAACAGCAGCGCTAGGGCCGTGTCCATAAGCTGCGACGTCAGCGATGAAAGTGCGCTGGAAAACCTCGTCGCAAAAAGTATCGACGTCTTTGGCAAAATCACTATTCTGGTTAACAATGCCGGCGGTGCCTACCCCAACGATCCATTGAAAACCACCGCCAAAACCTTCAATCGCGACTTTAACTTCAATGTCACCAGTGCGTTCAATCTCACTCGACTTTGCCACCCGTATTTGCTCGAACACAATGGCAGAGTCATCAATATTATTTCTGCCTCGTCGCGCTATTCCCAGGCCGGATTCAGCAGCTACGGAACAGCAAAAGCCGCTCTAGAACAACTGACTAAATTGCTGGCCGCTGATTTTGCACCCGCGATCCGAGTAAATGGTGTTTCACCAGGAACCATATTGACGGAGGCGCTGGGACAATATCTAAACGATGAAGTACAAGAAAAAATGACGGCGCTTACCCCAATGAAGGCACTGGGGGAGCCGCAAGACATTGCCGCAGCCGCGTTATATTTAGCGAGTAACGCATCGCGCTGGGTAACCGGTAAAATTATTGAAGTAGATGGTGGTGCCGAATCGACCACTTGGCCGTTCTAAACCTCAGTTTTTTTAAATCCCCCGCTTCCGCGAAGCTCAACGTGTACTTTTTAGTCGCGTTGCGATTGTGATTGCCGCTGCGTCCATGTGTATAATTGTCGCTGGTTTCATCTGCTGCCGCGACTCATCCAGCTTCGCGGGCCAGCTTCTCCTCTACTTAATCCGCAAGGGTATAAACAAATATGGACGCAAAAGCAGTAGAAGAATTGATCGCACAGTACGCACCCAATGCGGCCGCCATCGGGATACAAGCAGCCACTGCGCTAACCCTGCTACTGGTCGGTTACTGGGCCGCAAAATTTGTCTCCGGCCTCACCAGCAAAGCAATGGTAAAACGCAGTATCGACGCCACGCTTACCAATTTCATCTCCAAGTTAGTGTTCTGCATTATCTTTGCTTTGGTAGCCATTCCGGCCTTAGCTGAAGCAGGTATTCAAACCGCATCCGTTATCGCCGCCTTAGGTGCCGCCGGTTTAGCGGTTGGCTTGGCCTTGCAAGGCTCGCTGGCGAATTTCGCCGCGGGCGTATTACTCATCGCGTTTCGCCCATGCCGCGTAGGTGATTGGATCGATGCCGGCGATTGCTCCGGCACAGTGGAAAGCATTAGCTTATTTTCTACTATTTTACTTACCGGCGACTACAAACGCATTGTCATTCCCAATGCCAGAGTCATGAGTGGCCCGATCACCAATTACAGTGTCATGCCCCGCCGTCGGATTGATTTAGTTATAGGCATCTCCTACGACGCTGACATGCGCACCGCCATTAAAATTCTAGAAAAACTAATTCAAGCTGACGAACGTATCCTTAAAGACCCAGCGTCAACCGTCGCTGTATCGGAGCTAGGCAACTCTTCGGTCAACTTAATTTGTCGTCCCTGGGTTGCCACGGCCGACTATTGGCCAACGCGTTGGAAAATGATCGAAGACATCAAAACCGAGTTTGACGCAGCTGGCGTAGGCATCCCTTACCCGCAAATGGATGTGCACTTTCACAAGCAAGACTAAACGCTTTAACCGCTGACAGAGAGCGCCTGCGAGTCGCTCTCTGTCAGTCCAAGGCCAACATCTATCTCATCAAAAGGTACACAATGAACTATTTTACTAGCACTCTGGTAGCTGCAGCTGCCACCGTGGCAGCCAACGCCGCATTCGCCCAAGACGCGGCAACTAAACTCTGGAAAGGCGATGTCGAGTTTGGCTATTACCAGCAGGATGGCAATACTGAAGAATCCAGTGTTGTCAGCAAAGCCAATGGCAAACGCAAGAACGGTCAATGGACTTACGATATTTCTGCAGAGGCACAAAATAGTGAGACCACTGGCGTGAGATCTGCCGAGCGTTATTTTTTAAACAACCGCTTGGCTTATGACTTCAGCGAGTTCAATTACACCTTTGGTTACGCGTCTGCTGTTAAGGATCGCTTCAGCGGCTTCGTCTATCAAGCAACGGTGGCTGGTGGCTATGGTCGCCGACTATTAAAAAGCGACCGAATTACCTGGGACGCTGAAGTGGGCCCCGGTGCCCGTGTAAGTGAGTTTGAAACCGAAAGTGACGCCGGCGACGGCCAAATCACCGAAGCAATTCTTCGCATGTCGACCGACTTCGCTTGGGCTCTATCAGAAACCGCTACATTTGAGCAAAAGCTAACCGTCGAAAGTGGTGACGAGAATACGGTTTCAAGATCGATAACATCATTAAAAACTAAAATAGTTGGTGGCTTAGGGCTAAAGATCAGCTACACCATGGAATACAACGAAATAGTGCCCAACGACACCGTGCATATGGATCGCGAAACTGCGGTTACCGTGGTTTACAGTTTCTAAACGCACTTCCGATCGCTATTTTCGCGAACAAGCCAAATCAGCGATCGAGAATCTAAGCCTAAGAGTGACATGACAAATTGCGCAGAAGTCAGCCATTTACTCATGTCATTCTTACATTTAAAAAGCGGCTCGGCCGCGCAGCGCCAATAAGAACTTTCCTTTCCACCCCTACCCCCCCTACTACCGCTAGCAAACTTTATACATAGCGATCTAACTCATCTTGCAGAGCGACGGTATTCATAACGCGAAGTTGCCCATATGCAAGCGCGATGGTGCCATCTGCCTCTAAGCGTTTTAACTCTCGACTAATGGCTTGCCGCGACACACCCAGCATTTTTGCCAGATCCTCTTGAGGAAGATGTACATTAATCAACACGCCGGGCTTGTCATCTTCCACGCCGTAAAACCTCAGCAACTCCAAAATCCGCTGTGCTAACCGTGCAGCCAAAGGAAAAAGTGCTACGCCTTCGACATAACTCAATGCCAAACGCAGCTTTCGGCACAGCATGGGAATAAAGTATTGGTATAGCTCTGGCTTTGACTTGAGCAAGGCATTGAATCGCGCACTGGGTAAAAATAATACCGCGCAGTCACCCATTGCGAAGGCGTCGAGGCTTCGTGGCAAACCATCCAACAGAGATACTTCGCCAATCCAATCACCAGGCTCCACCAACATGACCAGCAACTCTTTACCGTCTCGGCTGCTATTGCTCAGCCGAATGCGCCCTTGCACCACCCCAAACAGGCCATCTCCATCGTCACCTTGGGCATATACACACTCGCCATCGCTAAGTTGTTTTAGCACACTCACCGCCATTAACTCTTCCACTACATCTGCGGGCAAGCCTGACAGAAGCGGATTGGCGGCCAGAATTTCACGTTTATCAATCACTATATAGGTCCGTTATGCTAGGGTCTGTTGGCAGTTATGCTGATATCCAACAGTGTAACTTTGTTGACAGATTTTTCGATGCAAAACGTCGACACTGAGCTATAGATTAAAATTGCACCTAAAAAATAGGGATCAACGCCCATGGCAACAAACACTCCACTCAAAGATCGTGTCTCCGCAGAAGAATGGCAGCTGCGGATAGACTTGGCAGCGGCATACCGCCTTGTCGCTCTCTTCGGCTGGGACGATTTAGTTTTTACCCATATTTCCGCGCGGGTACCTGGTCCAGAACATCATTTCTTAATTAATCCCTACGGTATGATGTTCGAAGAAATTACCGCTTCGTCATTGGTAAAAATAGATTTGCACGGCGAAAAAGTTGAAGATTCACCTTATCCCGTGAACCCCGCGGGATTCACCATTCACAGCGCGATTCATCAAGCCCGTGAAGATGCCCACTGCGTTATGCACACCCATTCTCTAAATGGCGTCGCTGTGTCCGCTCAGCGCGACGGTGTACTCCCCTTGTCGCAACAATCCACACTCGTATTAGCCAGCCTCGGTTATCACGATTACGAAGGCATTGCCTTGAGCGAGGATGAAAAACCCCGCTTAGTAGCAGATCTAGCAGATAATACCTTTCTGATGCTGCGCAACCACGGTCTGCTTACCGTCGGCAACAACCCCGCGGATGCCTTCCTCTCTATGTATATATTTGAAGCCAGCTGTATGATCCAAGTGCGCGCACTGGCGGGCAATCGCGATTTGACACCCATCAATCCCGCCATTGTTGATGGCGTAAAAGAAGCCGCCAGAATTGTTACCGGCGGACTTTTCGGCGGGATTGCCTGGCCTGGATTACTCCGCAAATTAGACCGCCAAAACCCCGGCTACGCAGAATAAAAGGAGCTCACTATGACTACCACAAACAAGGATTTACAGCATTTTAATAGCTTTGCTGAATTCTACCCCTTCTATTTGGCAGAACACCGTAATACTACCTGCAGACGCCTGCATTTTATTGGCAGTACGCTGGTATTAGCCCTGTTAATCAGCGTAATTGCAAGCCAGCTCTGGGCCTTACTATGGCTAATACCGGTGATCGGCTACGGCTTCGCCTGGATTGGTCACTTCTTTTTTGAGCACAATAAGCCGGCCACGTTTAAACACCCGCTCTATAGCTTTATTGGTGATTGGGTAATGGCCAAAGACATGCTGATCGGCAAAATACCCTTCTAATCACCGCGCTATTTAGGGATTGAACCCCGGCTCCTGTTATTTGGACTATGCTGTGTGATGACATCACACAGTAACCTTCACAAATAGGAGCCGAAATGGACATCGTCCTAGTTACCAGCTTTCTCAAATGGTGCTGCATCATTAATTTCAGCGCACTGCTGTTCAGCTCCCTCGCATTCTCGTTGATGCCCGGCTTCATTTATCGAGTGCACGGCCAGCTGTTCAAACTTTCACAGGACGCGTTTAATACCACGATCTATCAGTTCTTAGCCTTGTATAAAGTGCTTATTTTAGTCTTTAACTTCGTGCCGTTTTTAGCCCTCTGGATAGTCCAGAGCTGAGCTTGTTTTTGCCAAGCGAAGATAGTGCGCTAGAATCCAAGGCCAAAAATTGTTTAACTTGGATCATCAATGAAAAAAAACAGCCTATTTGTCCTCTGCCTTTTCTTAATTGCGTGCTCAGGAAAACCGAGCGACCGCCAGATTGAGCAACTAGTCTCAGACCGAATGCTAAGCGACGGCGGTGCCGAAACCTACACTATCTCTGATTTTGAAAAGACCAACGGTCTGCTTAA
Source organism: Zhongshania aquimaris (assembly GCF_019312595.1). Lineage (GTDB taxonomy): Bacteria > Pseudomonadota > Gammaproteobacteria > Pseudomonadales > Spongiibacteraceae > Spongiibacter > Spongiibacter aquimaris. The sequence continues at coordinate 1,038,181 of NZ_JAHWDQ010000001.1, forward strand.
AAACGAGCAGCTCTATATCGCCGATATTCGTTACCAACTCACATTTAAAACAAGCTTTGAAGAACTCAGCGAGCAAGTCATAAATACGCCAAGTGAATCTCCCTTCGAGACAGTCGGTGCCGGCTTCAAACTCATGACAATGCGCATGCAATACGGTGACTTTAAGGCCGGTGACGCCTTCGTCAAAGAAGACCGCGTAGAACTCGTTAAAACTGAGCAAGGCTGGCGTTTAGACGACTATTAAACAGCGGGATAATTCACACCACACAGCAGCCCAATTAGACCAATGCCACGGAATTTAGATATCGTGTAATAAATACTCTATGATGTGACACTATGGAGTCGACGCCCCACTCAAAAATAAACAAAGGGGAAGCATGAGAATGGTCACTAAGGCCCAATTTGCGGCGTGCTTTATCGTTAGTATTGCCGCCAGCCTGCTCGGTTCGGAGGAAGCGCGCGCCGAGGTAGATGGCTTCCAAGATAGCTATTTTGCCGAGGTCAATGGCAGCACATGGATTCTGCAACTCGCACCGAATAAGACCTTCCAATCCCTGGTAACGGCAAAGTTACAGATGGGCGATACCCGTGAACGCTACCTGCTAATGGGTGGACTGAGCGGTAATCAAATTTCCGGTAGTTATAAACCGATACTCGGCACAACAGCGACCTTTGACGGCGAGCGAAGGTTTGAAATAAAACGTCTCTCTGAAAACAGTCTCCGCCTCAGCCTAAAGGATAAAAGCGGTAAAACTGGCCAGCAATTCGATTTCACATCTAATGCCGCGCAAACCCCTATTGATACCGCCATCATCGGAACTTGGCTCACCATCGCCGAGCCGGAAGGCAATTTAGACAAGCCTTACTCTGGTGAGCAATGGGCCGTTCGATTCATGGAAGATGGCACCCTATGCGAAGACAGTTATACGGTCGACACCCGCAAGCCGCAGGTCGAACAAGATCCATGTTTAAACGCCCAAGCACGTCGCTGGAAAGCCGTTGATGGCAAGATATACACCGCCGACAATGAAGAAAATTGGGCCCTGCAATTCAACTATCGCCTGATGGGAGGACGCATGGTGGTGAGCTATCCCGGCGGAAAACGCCGCGTGGCAAATATGGCTGACGGCTTAAGATTAAGTGCGGATAGCCGCTAACAACTCCGCCGCGCGATAATCACGGCGGCCACCCTGCTCTGCCAACTGAATCAAGTGCCGTATCCGCTCGTTGACCGGCACTGGAATACCGTGTTCTGCAGCAAGCCGTATTACCTCACCATTTAACCACTCAACTTCCGTTTTACGGCCCCGCTCCAAGTCCTCCCACATAGAAGACCGCGCCAGTGGATCAATGGCGAGCATAGGTTGCGCGAGTCGTTTAAATATCAAATCTGGCAAGCTCAATACTGCAGGCAGCCACTGCGCGGGTACCGCCGTTAATTTTTGTACTGGGATTTTCGCTGCACTGATCGCCGCCAAGGCCTCACGCTGAGAGGCAGCTAAGCAACGCCGGTAAGCTCGCTGCGAAAGTTGATCTTTTAGCCCAATACCGGACAAGGCATTGATAGGGTTGTTTAAATTTAATAGCAGCTTAGACCACAGCACCGACAACATATCATCGTGAGTTTCAAAGGGCGTGCCACTCGCTTTAAAAAAACCGGCTAACTCACGTACAACGGGCGCATCTTGAATAATAACTTCGCCATCGGTACCCGCGTGAAAACAGCCCTTCTCTCCCTGCACAACATTAAATGCAATCATGCCCGGCAATACCGAATTTCTAGGCATCGCTTGCTGCAAGATCGCCGCATTACCAACACCATTTTGCAAACTAATCACGGTGGTTTTTGAGGCTAATACCTTGGCCAGGTCCGCCGCGATCGCAGCAGTATCACCAGATTTAACCGTTACGATGACGCAATCTCGATCCCCCATCGCCGCGATATCCGTGTAAAAACACAAGCGTGCCGCCGGAATATGGTGATCCAAGCCGCGAAAATCACTAATTCGCAAACCGTGCTCCGCAACCGTTTCAGCGATCCGCTCACGCCCTAAAAAGCTGACATCTGCACCACCCATGGCTAATGCGGCACCCACGTAGCAACCGATACTTCCTGCACCCACTATTCCCACTCGCAATGACATCAACGTCTCCATATGTTTTTATTGTGAACACTATCAAACTATTTTCTCGCGCAATTTATCCCTTAATACCGATAAGCTAAGTCAATTCCATAACTCAGTGGATCACCCCACAGCACCGATCGATCAGCGTGCGGCAGATTATCGATCGCGTAGCTTTCATACTCTTTATCAAGTAAATTTTTACCCCATAGGGCGATACTCACACTGCCCTTGGCAAAGCGAATTTCGTCTAAGCTCAAGCGGGCATTCCACAATTGGTAGTCACGTAAAATGGTATAAGCCTTCTGAACATCACCACCACCCAAACGGGTATCCATATAGCTGGTATTGATATTGAACTGTAACAGCGCAGTTTTACCTCGCCACGCAATCCAGTTAGCAGATGCCGTGTAACTATTTACCGGCGCGGCCGAGAAGGCATAACGCTGAGTTACATCGTTGCCAAAGCTATCGATGACTTCGGTAATTTCGGCATCGAGATAGGCGTACTCCATGGTCACAACAAGATCGTCATTAACTAGTGCGGTCACGTCAAACTCAAAACCGGACATGCTGGCCTTACCCGCATTTAAGACCTTGGTGTCGGCTATCGTGCCATTGAGGATAAAGTTCATTTGCATATCGTCGAACTCGGTCCGATAAATATCGGCATTTACCCGCAAGCGCCCTCCCATCCATTCACTCTTTATTCCCAGCTCCGCAGTGCGCGCCTTTTCTTCTCCAAAACCATCGGCAAAGCCAACGCCGTAATCGATACCGTCAGAGGCAGGGCCTTGATTACCGTCTAATTGCGGATCCCGAGTATTAAAACCGCCGCTTTTATACGCCTCAACTAGCTTGCCGTAGATATTGATATCGTCATTAATTTCGTATTCCGTCAATAAACTGAAAGAGTCATCTTTAAAACGACGATCGCCAGAAGCATTGTCAAAACGCCGATCACCTGGAAGACCCGCCTGCATAAAAACAGGACCGAGTACGGGACCAAGCACCGGATTTTGCACAAGCTCGGCCAACGGCAACACCAATGGCACACCATTAAGCGGCGAGTACTCAATGAATACCTCGTCACGCTGGTTTTTTAGGGCGTAGCGATGATCCCGTGAGTGGCGAGCGCCAAGGGTAATATGTAAGCGCTTATCGAGAATATTCGGCGTCCAGGTAAGTTGGCCAAAGGCAGCCATCGCCTGATTATCAACGTCGTATTTCTGACTTAGAAGATTGACGATATGTGCATCCTCAAAACCATCAACAGGTGAGGTCAGCTGCAGATGGAGAGGACTATTATCCTCAACCGCCGACTCCTCAAAATAGTAAACACCCAGGATATACTCTATTCCCCAGTCATCAAGGGCATCACTAAACTGAAATTCATGGGAGCTTTGATGCTGGCGAATTTCCGGCCTTACCAATGGCGTCGCACCACCCGTCGCAAACTGCGCCGCTGGCCCATCGTAACTATTGGTGTCCAAACGGTAATCTGGCGCACCAAGCCCACCACCCAGGTCGGTGTACGCAGCGTCTTTTAACTCCCGATAAGCACCAATATACTTAAATTCACCAAAGCCAGTATCCGCATTAATAATGAGAGCATGCCCTTCAATATCACTATTTGACGCTTCGAGCGGCGAAGTGGTCGCTAATGAGCTAAGCCTCGCACTGCCAAAGCGACTGCGCGCTTGGGCACTGTTCTTGACGGCATTAGACTGACCTTTATTGCCATTGGGATCCGGCGGCGTTACAGCCTGAAAGGTGTAATTGTAATATTCAAGCTCTGAGCGGTCGTAACTATAATCCAGCCGAAGTTGTTCGCTAATATCCCAACCCAAATCAAAACGCAGCCCTTGAGTATCGCGGTCACCAAAATCGCCACCGGGACCAGTATTTTCTACAAAGCCATCGCGGCTTTCCGTCAGATAAGCAAATTTGAACGCCAAGGTATCAGCAAGAGGTAAATTAACACTTGTCTTAGATCGAAATAGCGCCTGGTTGCCCGCAGACAATACTTGCGCGAACTCGGCTGCCTCGGTATTCGGGCGACGAGTAACTAGGTTAATAGCCCCACCAGTGGTATTGCGGCCGTATAAAGTGCCCTGCGGTCCGCGCAAAATTTCTATCCGTGCCAGCTCCGCAACATCCATCGAGGTCCCGCTCGATCTAGCGATATAAACACCATCGATATATAAGGCCACCGGCGTGTCCTGCGTGACCTGAACATCACCAATGCCAATGCCGCGAATATATATTCGCAGGCTTCCACCATTTATAGGGAAGGGCTCAATAGTCAAACCGGGTACTTTGCTCGCAATATCCTTTAAGCCACTAATGCCTTCTACCGTCAGGCGCTCTTCATTAAAAACGGTGAGTGAAATAGGCGTGTCTTGCAAAGACTCGGTCTTCTTCCGGGCACTCACCAACACCTCTTCGAGCCGCAACTCTTCCGCCGCCCAGCCAATATTGGGGCTCAACAGGGAGCCTACTAGTGTACTAAGCAATAATAAGGGCCGCGCTGAAAGGGGTTTGTGGACGCCAAGTAGGTTCACCGAGGGAGGAAATCTATTCGCGCATTTAAATGTCATCGCATTCCAATTCTAAGAAGTTCTTCTGAGGTTTACGTCTAAATAACAGCGCTTACGCGAAGGAATAACAATACCACATGCTCGCCCAACAGGAACCTCAACTTGCCCTAGCGCGCCTCAGGGAAATTGCGCATATCTACAAGCGCTCTCAATGTGTAGTGTAGCCAACGGCAATAGAATTTATGCCCAGTAAAATCAGACCCGTTGCAAGGACAAATTGTCACGAAGCGGTAACTGTTATTGCTGAGATGCTTTCTATAAAATGGATCCACGCGAATAATAGATACCCGAGGCCTACCTCCCATGCCCGAGCACGTACAGCGTGAAAACAAGATCACTGAAACTCTGCCGCCACGACTGTGGATGCAGACTATTTTGTTTTCCAGCACCTTATTAATTGCACTGATTGGCGTACCTTGGTACGGAATCACTCACGGATTTACATGGACTGGCTGGCTGGGCTTTTTCCTTATTCTCGGCGCCAACGGCATGTCTATTACAGCCGGCTACCACCGTCTGTGGGCTCACAATAGCTACAAAGCCCACCCCATTTTAAAAGTGATGTTTGCATTATTCGGCGCGGCAGCTACCCAAAACAGCATTCTCATTTGGGCCTCTGGACATCGGCGCCACCACCGTCATGTCGACCATGTTGAGCAAGACCCCTACTCAGCAAAAAAAGGCCTTTGGTACTCTCATATTGGCTGGATGCTGCGTGACTACCCCGCAAGCAGCGAGGACTTCTCTAACGCCAAAGACCTGCAACGCGATAAAATTGTCATGTGGCAACATCGCTACTATCTCCCGTTAGTATTGTTCATGAACATTGCGCCCGCAGTCGCCCTCGGCTTTATCACCGGTCATATGCTGGAAAACATCCTGCTAGCTGGGGTACTGCGTTTGGTTGTCAGTCACCACACTACCTTCTTTATCAATTCCCTCGCGCACTTTTGGGGCCGCCGCCCTTACACCGACGAGAACACTGCGCGTGACAACGACTTCTTAGCACTGCTTACCTATGGTGAGGGCTACCACAACTACCACCATATATTTCAAAATGACTATCGCAATGGTATCCGTTGGTGGCAATACGACCCGACTAAGTGGCTGATAAAATCAGCTTCGTGGATGGGGCTCACTTGGGATTTGCGCAAGATTCCCGACTTCAAAATTCAACGCGCCATCATGACCATGCAGTTCAAAAAGGCGGAGCAAGCCCTGCGCAATCGCAAAGGCAGTGATAGCAACCAATTTACCGCGTTTCTAGAACAAGAGTACCAACTGTTTTGCGACCACTTAAATGACTGGAACACAGTAAGCCAGCGCTGGATGGAAGCTAAACGCGACAACCTTGCCGCTCAAAAAGATGCACTACAGCTCAATCTGGCCGGCAAAAAAGAAAGCCTGCAGCAAAACCTACACGACGCATGGGAACATGCGACTCTGCGCAGCCGCTTAAAAGAATTAGAGTACGCACTAAAAATGCAACGCAAGCGTCTGCAAATGCTGACGATGGAAATGGCCTAACACCCTTTCGAAAACAAATATCTAATATCGCTCTAGCCTCAGCCCAACTGAGGCTAGAGCGATGCTTTAAAGCAGACAACTTATCTCAACATTTTTTAATCAACTCAACATCATCCTTCATAAACATTTAAAACCCTTAACTTAGGAAAAAACGAATGCTTATTACTGGTGAGTGCTTTTGCGGAAGTGTTAAGTATCAAATAGATGGCAAACTTAAAGACGCGCGCTCCTGCCACTGCTCGCGCTGCCGCAAAACCTTTAGCGCACAGGCATCAGCTTACGCTCTGGTAGACGTCGACGACTTCAGTTGGATTCAGGGACAAGATTTACTAACGAGTTATGAATCTATGCCCAACTTCGGCCTACAATTTTGCAGCAAATGCGGGTCAACACTCTGCGGCACCCACAACGGGGAAGTACACGGGGTGACACTGGGCTGTATCAACGGAGACCCAGATATTGAAATTGGCTACCACTTATTTGTAGGGTCAAAAGCCAGCTGGGAAGTTATACCACCGGGCATTACTGCATTCACGGAAGGTCCAACGGACTCCAACTGAAACGCGGCCACAACGAACAAAATAAGCCCTAAATTCCCGCCGGTATCTGGGGCTCAATCAATTTGACCACGCACATTAAATGCCGGGGAGGCTAACTCGCCCTGCCACAATAGCGTGGCATTACTATCCATTCCCGACATCACAACCGGTGGCCGATAAACCATTCTAAAGCGCTCATTAGGCGCAGCGGCAGCAATCGACGCCGAGCCAGCTACGCCTTCTTGCAATACATACCAACGCGGCAAAGCCGTGTCCAACTCTACGCGATACTCCTCGCCCGGCTCCAAATTAATGACGTCACCCGGTTTAAAAACAAAGGGATTACAACGGGTGTTGGCCATACTATAACGCCGCCCAGTATCACCTTCAGTTTGCAATGAAAAACCACAGTGCATTTCATTATCGGCCAGCTGCAGCAGTGAATCCGAGACGTTCTTTAAGGTCACAATCAACACCGGACTGCGCGTCGGCGCGCCTTCACCACGATCTTCATTTGCACCGGCAATTTGCTCTAGACGAATTCCAATTCGGCTCCAACGATAATTCGTTAACACCGCACTACCACTGCTACCTACTGCTAATTCTACCTCCATAGGAATTTGGAGATCATCGCCGGAACCCCGCTTGCGCTCAATTTCTATCCCGCTGCCCTGCTGCACAAAATACTGTTCAATACCATAGCGAACTTGTATCTGACCGCCGCTAGCTTCTCGACTCACCCTACCGCGCAGAAAAAGACCACCACTGGGTTTGCGATCGCTGAGATAATCCAGCTGGTAGACATCTGTCGAACTGGGTTTCAAAACCGCGTAAACGATAGTTTCGCGCTTTAAGGACTCAGCCGACACCGAAGATCTAAAACGAGTGACATCGATGCTATTCAGCGAATAACTCAGTCGCACAAAATCGCCTCGAAAGGGATCTCGTGGATCCACCGGTGCCGTCCGCAAAAATATCCTTTCGCCATTGTGCCGAATCCACTCTCGCTCCCCACCCAGATAAGCCAGCACCGCGACCTGGCCTAACACGAGAAGCACAACCAGGATTTTACGCATGGGGCTTCTCCAGTTTTTTACGGGTGCTCTGCTTGGAATAGCGCAAGCCGATTAAAAATAGTAACACCCCCAATAGTAAAAAGACGGCGGAGCGCGCCAGCAAGCTCTGGAATAAATCGGTAAAACGGGCAGCGCCCAGCAGCACTAACATCACGCACCCCAGTGACAAAATCCGCCCCTTGAGAAACTGGGTGCCGCGATATACGTACAGCAAGCCATAAGCCAAAAATACGATATTAAATATGCCTCTACTGAAGCCATTCACATCCAAACCAACTACTGCCGGCAATACCACCACCAATAACACCAGTAGCACTAATCCGCTCTCCAACCACTGATCTAGCGTTTCGGGTCGGCTTCTCGATCGCGCAACGGCAATCGCCCACGCGAAAACAGCGACGAATAAGGGCAGGAGCACGTACAGCAAACCAAACCCTGCTAGCTGCGACATTCCTAACAGCGGCGAAAGCCCAATGAAGCTACCGATAAAAATTAATGGCAGCCAAAGCGAGCTGGCAACAATCTTCACCACATACGCACTTTCAGGATATGCACTCACCGCCGCCAACTTAGCCAGCGCAAAATAGCTAATTAACAACAGCAAACCAACTGCAAATAAATATTTTTCGCCAATACCAAAAACAGAAAACGCATAGGAAAGAGGCAGTGCTAACAACACCACCGCCAGCAGCGAAGCAGAACGCTGCATGTAAGCCAGCGGCAATATCAACAAGAGTAAGGCAAAGCTTGCAAGGGGTATATGCAGACCAAATTCAAAGGTCTCAAGACCGCTCCACAACAGCAATAAAATAGTTGCCAAAGCTGCGTGTGCTGTCGAAGGCAATGCCCAAGCCAAGGCCAATGCCGCCACACACCAAAGCAGAAAGCCATCAGGATAGTGAGCATCAAAATGGTAGATTTGCGCTATTAACCAAATGCCGGCGCCAAAAATCATGGTGCCTAATAGATGAAGACTCTCTGTTATCCGGGGGTTCGACTTGTCACTTTTCGCCATTAATAAGGCTATACCGTGAGCGCCAACAATCCCTAGTCCGATAGCAGCCATTTTTGCAAAACGGTGCATCCCCTCCCAGTTGTAGGCAAACAACAGAATGACGCCAAGCCCGAAAACGCCTGCGCCAAGGACAGCAAAAATAGCCTTTCCCCACGCGATATCACTTTTCGGACGGTAGGCTACAAATGCTGGATAGCGAGCGTATAAGGTACGTGCCTGTTCATCAGTAATAATACCCTCTCGCAGCCACTGCGCTATTTCGGCGCGTAACCAAGGGTTATTGTTATCCATATTGCTCCCGCAGAATATAATTCGCCGGACAAGCGTCCCAGCTTCCCTCGCATCATTATGAGCAAACGGCTTGCAGTATTAAAGAGGGAAATGGGGAATGTAACTAATCGTGGTTTGCGCTGAGGGTCAAAACTGGGGCATAAAAAAACGGTGTCGTTAAACGTAGTTTATTACGTCCCACAACACCGCAACGCTAAAAGCGAACAAAAAAACTAAAATAAGCCGGTTATTTCTTAAACCAGAATCGACGACGCTCGATCTTAGCCTCTTCTAAACCGGTCACAACTGCAACACCGAGCAACCTCCATTCGCCGTAAATCATTTGGTAAAGTAGGTCAAAGTTCACCACCTCCGGCGGCACCGCAAACTTACCGCGCATGCGCAATAACCCAGTCTCGGCTATCTGAGGTGAGATTTCGTACTCAGGGTTGAGCAGTAATACACGACTTAAATCGACACCCGACTGGCGTAATCCAGCAAATAGCTTGGCAACATCTTCAGCGCTATTCTTGCGCTGAAACTCTGGAGCCGCTATTTCTCTAAACACCGAATAATTCAAGGTGTCATTTGCCTGCTCAATCGCGATAAATGTTGACCACACGATTTTCGCTGCTTCCCCGGGGTCAAACATCGTGACGTTTTTATCAGCGTGCGCATTCATCACACTTAGCAAAAAAGCGCACACCATTAACGTCGATCTAAACATATAAAGCCCCCATTTTCCGGGGGCTTTCGTCAAACGTATTACCATGAAGCGGTCATCCCAACACGGCCACCTACAGTAGAATTACTTTTACCGCTGCCGATACCAAACTCAAACTGCACGGTTTCGCTTGCGCGAATTGCACCTGACAGGGCGGTGGCTTCCTCACCTTCAAAGTAGCCTGCCCCGATGCTCAAGGCAAATCTTTGATCGACCGGAACATACGGTGAACTCAAGGCCATCGCTAATGCGATACCGCCGCGGTTCTCCTCGATCGCATCGCGGTTTTCCTGAATCTGACTAAATGTCGCGCCGCCATCTGTCGCCAGATTGCCGTTTGCGTCGGAAGTGACAAACTCAGTGGGACCAGACTGCGCCGAGCGACTCGCTGCGGAGGTAATACCCGGAGTAGTGTACGTGCTCGAGGCAGTGCCCAAAACCACTTGGTTAGCCCGCGTGGTTGTCGCACCAGCGCCGATTGCCACCGAGTTGTCTTGTCCCGCACTAGCACCATCACCAATCGCAACAGAACGAGCGCCACCGGCCACCGCGGCTTCACCCACCGCTACCGAACGAACACCATTCGCCTGTGCTAGATGACCCAGAGCGGTTGAGCGCTCTGCATTTGCGCCTGACTGCCAGCCGTAAGCGGTCGCACCTGGACCGGTTGCAACAGACTCGCCGCCAACGGTAGTTGTGGAGTTGCCATTCGCTACCGCCATCGTACCAATAGCCATTGCATCGGTGCCCGTTGCACTGGATTGATTACCAATCGCGACCGACTCAAGGCCCTGAGCAGTGGCTGCTTCGCCGACCGCTGTTGAACGAATACCATCCGCTTGCGCCAAATGACCCAAGGCAGTAGCACGCTCGGAGTTAGCACCAGACTGCCAGCCAAACGCAGTCGCACCTGGACCCGTGGCGACAGATTCACCGCCCACCGCCGTGGTCGAATTGCCTGTTGCTATGGCTGTGTCGCCCAGCGCTAAGGCATCAACGCCATTGGCAATACTTTCATTGCCGATAGCCGTTGCATTGTCACCCTGTGCATCCGCGTTTTCACCAATCGCGACTGAACGAACGCCAGTCGCCGTCGCTAAATGACCGACAGCCGTAGAACGTTCACCCGATTCTGCACGCCAACCAAATGTGCTAGCACCTGGACCTGTGGCAACAGATTCACCGCCGACTGCGGTTGTCGAATTACCATTGGCAACCGATTGCGTACCAATCGCCATTGCATCAATTCCTGTAGCCGACGCTTCGTTACCGATGGCGCTAGCCTGCTCGCCCGTTGCAGTAGCGGCTTCGCCCACTGCCAATGTGCGATCGCCGGTTGCAGTGGCAAGATGGCCCATTGCATGCGCGCGCTCGCCAGTGGCATTGGATTTCCAACCGAAGGCCGTTGCTGCAGTGCCATTTGCAATAGATTCCCCACCAACAGCGGTGGTGGATGTTCCAGTAGCCATTGTCGTATCACCAATTGCCAACGCATCGGCACCATTTGCGATACTTTCATTGCCGATAGCGGTTGCGTTGTCACCCTGCGCATCTGCGTTTTCGCCGATCGCGACTGAACGAACACCGGTCGCCGTCGCTAAATGACCGACAGCCGTAGAACGTTCACCCGATTCTGCACGCCAACCAAATGTGCTCGCGCCTGGGCCCGTGGCAACAGATTCACCGCCCACTGCGGTTGTCGAATTACCATTGGCAACCGATTGCGTACCAATCGCCGTTGCATCAATACCTGTAGCCGACGCCTCGTTACCGATGGCGCTAGCCTGCTCGCCCGTTGCAGTAGCGGCTTCGCCCACTGCCAATGTGCGATCGCCGGTGGCTGTTGCAAGATGGCCCACAGCATGTGCGCGCTCACCAGTGGCGTTCGATTGCCAGCCGTAAGCCGTCGCAGCGAGACCATCGGCCACTGATTCACCGCCTACTGCAGTAGTCGAATTGCCGTTGGCAATTGATTGCGTACCAATCGCTGTTGCATCAACACCTGTGGCCGACGCTTGGTTACCGATGGCGCTAGCCTGCTCGCCCGTTGCAGTCGCGGCTTCGCCAACCGCCAATGTGCGATCGCCGGTTGCAGTGGCAAGATGGCCAACCGCATGTGCGCGCTCACCAGTAGCGTTCGATTGCCAGCCGTAAGCAGTTGCTGCCAAACCATCAGCAACTGATTCTCCGCCAACCGCCGTGGTTGAATTGCCATTGGCAATCGATTGCGTACCAATCGCGGTTGCATCAATACCGGTAGCGGACGCCTCATTACCGATGGCGCTGGCTTGCACCCCCGTCGCGTTGGCTGCTTCGCCAACCGCCAATGTGCGCTCACCCGCTGCAGTGGCAAGATGGCCAACCGCATGTGCGCGCACACCAGTCGCGTTCGACTGCCAGCCGAAAGCCGTTGCTGCGGTGCCATTCGCGATAGATTCCCCACCAACAGCGGTGGTAGATGTTCCAGTAGCCGCTGCCGTGTCACCAATTGCCAACGCATCAGCACCATTGGCAATACTTTCATTGCCGATAGCCGTTGCATTGTCACCCTGTGCATCCGCGTTTTCACCAATCGCGACTGAACGAACGCCAGTCGACGTCGCTAAATGACCAATAGCCGTAGAGCGCTCACCTGACTCTGAGCGCCAACCAATTGCCGTTGAGCCAGGACCAATGGCCTCAGCTTCACCACCTACCGCGGTCGTGGAGTTCCCACTCGCTACGGCATCGGCGCCAATGGCCACCGCGTCGATTCCCGACGCTTGCGCGCCCAATAAGTCGGCGTCTTCAGGACCATCACCACCAATGGCAACCGCACCATCATTAATCCCAGGATCTGTGTCTGCGGTAACTGCACCGTCACCACAGGCCGTATTGCTTGGATCGCCACCGTCATCCGGCGCGGTTATCAGTGTTCCACTGGCATCTGTACACTCAAATGCAGAGCTTTCATTGCCTCCTAAAAGCAGCGGCAGTGTAATAACTGCGCTCAATAATGCCCCACGCACTCGCACCTGAAAGGTCGATTGCGTATCTCCAAAAACATGGCGCCATCGTTGTTCACTAATTTTCATTTTTTTGCCTCCATAGGCATTTTGTGGGTCTTAGCTACATGAATTTCTGCCTGTTTAAGAAGCAAATAGGCGAGAAAAGAAAAAGAATAGGGAGAGAAATTCACTGAAATAAAACGCGTTAGACGACTTAAATTAAGAAAAGACAGTACCGGCACAGGCATCGCGAGGCGCAATGCGGGATCTATATTCTTTGATTTTCCATGACGAATACGAGTTGAGCACAACCCATCCAGCACAGCGCCAGGTTGCGCAGTGCTCAGCAAGTCCTTATTAGAAAATCCAGCCATTGTCATATCTTGGGCAAATCCGTTCCCTGAATATCGCGACAATCATCGTCACATTATTATTTTATGAGAATGATTACGTGCTCAACTTGGAAACGGATCAGTGCCCGATCAAAAAAGTTTATAATTTTCTAAAACGGCTAGATCAGGGGATAGATTACGGCCAGCGAATGAAAAAATGGCGCCATCGTATTAATGTGGTAGAGAGCATAATTTGGACAAGCGCCTAAGACATCTCCTCCATTACTCGCTCAGCGAAACCGTGGCCGGCTTCCGCATAAAGATTGAAGGTAATGCAACCCAAACTAATTAACTCCTCTTGCTGGTCAGGAAATCGCGAAACAACCGCAATTTTTCCTTTATAGTCAAGATGTTGAAGCATTTTAACAACATCGATATTCTCAGAGTGATTGGTAAGACTAACCAATATCGTCTTGCGTTTATGCAAATCAGCACGCTCTAGAAAATCACGGTCACTCGCATCGCCCGGCACGCAGGACACCCCAGACAAACGGAGCTTTAGCGCTTTATCGGCACTCTCCTCCACGCCAACAATTTTATTGGGGTAGTGCTGACTTAAATACTCATATGCGCCGCTGCCGATACGGCCCATACCAAAAATGACAATTTCTGCATCACCCAGATCAACGGGCCGCTCCTGAATCAGTAATTCGCTGCGTTCCAATTTTTGCAGCCGGCTGGCAAGTCGCCCGTAAAGCAGATGCACATGTGTATTGAAAGGCACCGCAACAAATAGGGACAGCGCCATTGCGACTGCCAAGGTAGTAAGCCAGACCGCCGGCAACTGCCCACCTTTAACCGCCATAGCGGCAACAATTAAGCCAAACTCACTGTAATTGAACAGAGAGAGACCAACGAGTAATGAAGTCCGCGCGCGCAGTCTGAATGTCAGTAGCAGTAGAAAATAAATCAGTGGCCGAAGAAAAATGAGCAAACCGATGGCACACGCAACTAACAGCATCTCACCGCTGGGCAAACCCGAGTAACCGATACTAAGAAAAAATGCTGTCAGGAAAATATCTTTGAAATTAATGAGGCTTTTATAAAGTTCGACGCTCTTTGAAATATTAGACAACAATACCCCAAACAACAATGCCCCCAAGCCCGCTTCCAAGTGCAGCATGTCAAATAATTCGGCACTGCCAAGCGCTACCGCGATACCAAATAAAACTAATAATTCACCGTGACCGGCCTGCTTAAGAAAAAAAGCTAAAAGCGGCCGAAGCAATGGTAAGCCGAGTAATGCAAACGCCCACGGTGACGGCGCATGCTCGGCAGATAAGACTAAATAGCTAACCGCAAAGATGTCCTGTACAACCAAAATACCAATTGCTATTTTGGCGTGCAGGGCTGCACCTTCCCCGCGCTCATCAAAAATTTTGACGGCGAACACGGTGCTTGAAAACGATAAAGCAAAGGCTAGCATCCACGCGACCGAGGTTTCCACCTCGGCAACACCGGGCAACAGCCAAGGTAAACTCAACAGCATCGCAGCGGTTAAGGGCACCACAATAGCGGTGTGTAAAGACGCGGTGGCCCACACTTGTGGCGCAAGTAGTTCTCTTAAATTGAGTTTCAACCCAATGGTAAATAGCAGCAGGATAATGCCCACTTCCGACAGCGCATGAATGACTTCGGCGTCGCCGATCTGCAACCCACCCGCTATAAACCCCGCCACCAGATAACCAAGCAACGGCGGCATACCCGCGCGTCTAAAACCCAAACCTGCTACAAAGGCTAATCCCACTATGATGGGTTCTATCATCGATACTTATCCATATCCCGGAGATCTTTGCACGAAAGTTATTTTGCCCTCTGCCTGTGTCAGAGTCGCACTCAATCGGTCATTTATGAGTATAAACTCTCTCATACCGCGCGCCTTTCCTTGCCAGCGAACAAAATTCCGGCTCGTGCAAAGGTCTCTCTATTTTTACAAAATCAAGTCTTGCGCGGCATTTTTGGCAACAATACCGGCGTAATATTTTTGTACTTTATATACTCTGGCTCTGCACCCCAGCGCTTATCTGCGCGCTCTTCTAACAAGGGAATACCACTGACCTTAGTGAGTAAAAAGATGACGAAGCAAGGTGAAAGCAAGCCCAATAGCATCCAGCCATTTAACACTGGTAGTGCCATCACCGCGACGCCAACCCACACAAAAATTTCGCCAAAATAATTCGGGTGTCGCGACCACGCCCACAAACCCTCAGTGATAAAGCGACCGTCGTTCGCTGGATTGGCGCGAAACTGTCGCTTTTGCCAATCTGCAAGACTCTCAATAACCATCCCCGCCAGCCAACAACAACTACCCAATAGCGCAAATAGTCCAAGACCGTTTTCGGTGCTGTCGGCGCCAATTGCCAACAGCGCGCATAATTGAATGAGAAATATCCACACGCCCTGTAACGTCCAGGTCAGCAAAAATCTGAAAAAATGCGGTTTAATCTCATCAAAACGACCATCACCACCCTCTTTCAAAATTCGCAGGAATAAAAAACTGCCTAAGCGCAGAGCCCAAAATAAAATGCAGGCTGCGAGTAAATAACTACGCGCATCTGCCCGCTCAGCTAGGGCAATAACAAATACAACCACGGCAATATTAGTTAGCGCACCGATTAAATCGTAGTAGCGCTCGGTTTGAAAAGCATAGGCGTGAAGAAACCCAAGCCACTGCGCAATCATCGCGAGCACCAAAGCCCATACCGGCAGGGCCAGACCATAAATGGTCGGCATTCCAGACGTAGCCAGCATCGCGATGCCGCCCACCAAGATAAGCAGAGCAATAATAGTGAACAAACTGCGTATAACAGAATTCATATCGTGGACTAATTTTCCTTGCCAAACCTTGCCCAAGTCGCACTCGATGCTCGCGCGCTAAGCCGGCGCAACAAAAGGGAAGCGACTCCCGCCGCCTCGTTGAAAGCAAAAATTCCCGGAACATGACTTGTCCGTGTCGAACTTCGGCTAAATAACTATATCCGCTGAATTTCAGCACACATATGGAATGATCATACCTGCTAAGCAGGCCAGCACAAGAATTACCGTCTATATATTAGGTATATAGGCTAAATCTGCCGACTAATGATCTTGCCGAAATCAAGTCTTGCCCCCGAGCAAGACATCACGCAGCATAAGAGTCGAAAACACAATAAGGACATAGTAGATGCCAGATAAATCAAAATTGCGCGGAGCTAACTTCCCATCTGCCCGCGAGGAAATGCCTAGCAACCAACAGGACATACCTGCCGCCTACCGACTGGCTTACACCGACCAAGATTTTTTATTACGTGAAGAACTGCGCGGCCTGCGCTTTCACTTAGAATTACAAAAGCCCGAAATGATATTGAAAGAGCACGGCGTTGAATCAACGATCGTTATTTTTGGTAGCGCCCGCTTTTTATCACCGGAAGACGCAGATGCCGCACTCAAAGTCGCCGAAGCTGACGGCGAACCAGCCAAGATTCGCGCCGCAAAACGCGAGCAGCGCAATAGCCACCACTATCAACAAGCGCGCCGTCTCGGCGAGCTTATCGCGTCACATTCAGCAAATTGCGAGGAGAGCGAACAGCTTTATGTGGTAACCGGAGGGGGCCCCGGTATTATGGAAGCCGCAAATCGTGGCGCCATGGAAGCGGGCGGCAAGTCTATCGGATTAAATATTGTATTGCCCCATGAACAGGAACCTAACCGCTATATCAGTCCCGAGTTCTGTTTCCGTTTTCACTATTTTGGCATCCGCAAAATGCACTTTATGCTGCGGGCAAAGGCCGTCATTGTCTGCCCCGGCGGCTTTGGCACCTTCGACGAGTTATTTGAGGCACTCACACTGATTCAAACCGGTAAATCCAAGCGTGTACCGATCATTCTGATTGGTCACGAGTTTTGGCGTCAGGCAATTAATTTAGAGTTTTTGCGCGACGAGGGCGTCATCAGCCCGGACGACGTCAATATGATTTCTATTGTGGATACTGCGGAGCAAGCTTGGCAGCATATAGTCGATTTCTACCAACTCAGCCCGGGACAATGTATAGGCTGCTAAGCTTGTGGCATAGACAAACCAAGCATTTGGAGCCCATGCTTATGATATAATGCGGGGCTATTTTTCAGTGAAAATGGTTTCGCATGTCCGCCCCTATCGTACGTTTTGAACACATTCGTTTTGCCTACCAACTCGACCCAATTTTAGACAACTTCAACTGGCAGTGGCCGCAGGGCCAGCATGTCGCTATTTTGGGCGGTAATGGCGCAGGCAAAACCACATTGGCCAAACTTATTACCGATACGCTACGCCCCAATAGTGGCGACGTCATTTTTGCCGACAACATTGGCCCCGCTGATATTGCCCATATTTCCTTCGACTTACATCGCGAATTAATGGAACGCGACCGACGCTTAGACGACAGTGAAACCCGCGACGACGCCTTCGACGTAGGTACCACAGTTAAAAACGTGATACTGCAGGGGCGCACACCCAATGCCGACTTTCATCAGCTGTGCGAGCGTTTAGGCATTAAGCATATTCTTGAACAAGGCATTCGCTTTATCTCGACCGGTGAAAGCCGAAAAACTCTATTAGCACGGGCACTATTTGCCAAACCCGCCGCCTTAATACTCGACAACCCCTTTGAAGGTTTAGATGTAAAAGCACAGGCGGAAATGCACAGCCTGCTAGCTGAGCTCGTCACCTCGAGCACCCCACTGGTATTGCTGACCAAAGACGCGAATGACATACCCGATGGCATCGATACCGTTGTTAAAATGGAACACGGCAAAATACTCGGTGAACTCAGTGCCAGCGATGCCAAACAACAGGCGACGGCAGTGCATCACTATGCCAAACCCCTGCCAATCACCGAGGCGCCAGCGCACCCCACAAACACGCCCCTGCTTGAACTGAAAGACATCAACGTCAATTTCCGCGGCAAGCAAGTGTTAAGCGATATTAACTGGACCTTGATGCCCAACCAACACTGCTGCATTAGTGGCCCCAACGGCGCGGGGAAATCGACACTGCTAGGCCTATTGTGTGGAGAAAATGACAAGGCCTACGGCCAGCACGTTTTTTTATTTGGTCGCCAGCGCGGCAGCGGTGAAAGCATATGGGACGTAAAAGCCCAATTCGGTTTGCTGAATACCAATATGCAGATGAGCAATTTAAAGCGCACCAAAGTTATTGACGTCGTAGCCTCAGGGCTGTTTGATTCGGTGGGGCTGTATAGTGATTACAGCGAAGCGCAGCGCCAGTTGCTGGTGGCTTGGCTAGACGCCTTAGAACTACTGCCGCTAAAAGAACAGCGCTTCGACCGCCTATCCTTTGGCGAGCAGCGCATGGTTTTGCTGGCGCGGGCCATGGTGAAATCGCCGCGGATTTTAATTTTAGATGAGCCCTGCATTGGCTTAGACAATGAACAAAAATCCAAACTCTTGGGAGCGGTCGATCAAATTGCCACTCACGGTGAAACGCGAATTTTATTTGTCAGCCACCGCAGCGAAGACGTGCCGGATTGTATCAACCAATTTATGAACTTGGTGCCGTCTGATAAGGGCGGTTACACCGCCCAAATCCGCGAGCGCGCTTAGTCAAGGTTCCAAGGGCTAGTCAAACACGCCCTTGAACCACTGCCACATTTTCTCGCCGTCTGGTGCGCAGCCACCGTTTTCCGTTGGCGCGCTGCCGCTCATAAAGGGCATATAGCGCGCACCCTGACACCAGGACTGAGTCAGCTTTCCAGATTCGCCATCGACCCATTGATACTCCACACCGGCCACCTGCGAAAACGGCATTTGCTCGGTGCTCGCCTCGGCCATAAATTGTCGCCACACAGTCAATGCGCCACTGGCACCCGTTAAGCCAGACGACGCATTATTGTCCAAGCCCATCCACACCACCGCCATATAATCGCCGGCAAAGCCCGCAAACCAAGAGTCGCGCGTATCATTACTGGTGCCCGTTTTTCCCGCCACTCGGTAATCCTTGGGCAGTACATTGTAGACCCCCTTACCGGTGCCTTCGCGCACGGTTTCCAGCATCGCATACTGCAATACATGCACGGCAGCGGGGTTAACAACCTGCTTGGGTTTTTGCGGGTAGCGCGCTAATAATTTACCGTCGCTATCGGTAATCGCATAAATAGTACGCAGCGGGGTGTATTTGCCGTCAGCCGCAATAGTCTGATACATCGCTGCCACTTCGATAGGGGCTAATTCCGCCGCCCCCAGCAACATCGACGGCACTTGTAACAAGGGTCGCTGGATACCCAGGCGCTGGAACATATCCATCACCTTATCTAAGCCCACATCCATACCCAAACGCGCGGTAGCTAAGTTGTATGAGTGCGCCAATGCCGTATGTAAAGGCACATTGCCGTGGGACTTGCGATCGTAGTTAGATGGCTTCCAAAGTGAACCATTAGCATTGGGAATAGAAACAGGCTCATCGGATACGCGGGTCAGCAAACTGTAATAGCGCGGTTGATTAAGCGCGGCTAAAAATACCGCGGGCTTTGCCAGTGAGCCGATTGGCCGCAAGGCGTCGAGTGCGCGATTAAAGCCGGCATAGCGCGGGCGCTTGCCACCGATGACCGCAACGACATCGCCGCTATTCACCCGCGTGACCACCATCGCAACTTGCAAATCTTTTTGACGGTCTTCCAAACGCGCCAAGGATTTCACCGTGGCTTTTTCGGCCCTGCGCTGCAAAACCGGATCAAACGGTGTGAAAATTCTCAGACCGCTGTTTTGTAAGTCATTGCTCTGGTAGTCGCGACTGAGTTGACGGCGTACTAAATCCACATAGGCTGGGTAAACGCCATCCAAGGCCGATGATTTAGCGAGCTCTAAGGGCTCTTTTTGCCAAGCGGCCAACTGCGCTGGCGTTAACCAACCCTGCTCAGCCAACTCGCCCATTACGATATTACGACGGTTTTTTGCGCGCTCTGGGTGCCGCCAAGGGTCATAGTATGAGGGTCCTTTTACCAAGCCAACCAGCATCGAGATTTGCGCGAGATTCAGCTCATCCAAGGGTCGGTTAAAATAATGTCGAGCTGCCAGACCAAAACCGTGAATCGCGCGATTACCCTCCTGCCCAAGATAGACCTCATTGATATACGCCTCTAAAATTCGATCCTTGCTGTAATGCATTTCGGTAAGAATCGACATGATCGCTTCCTTACCTTTACGCCACAGACTCCGCTCATTGCTGAGAATCGTATTTTTCACCAATTGCTGGGTGAGGGTACTCCCGCCCTGCACCGTGCGGCCCGCCTTAATATTCGCCAAAAATGCCCTCGCGATGCTGCGGGGCGAAATACCGATATGGCTGTAAAAATGCTGATCTTCAACCTGTACCAGGGTTTCCACTAGCATTTGCGGCACTTCAGCCAAACTTAGCATAAGCCGATCTTCGTGACGGCCAGGATAAACACCGCCAATCACCATCGGGTCTAATTGGTCTTCGGCAATTCGTTGACCCAAGGTATCGCGCACCACCCCAACCGTGGTCACCGCCATATCCAATTCTATTTTGCGTGCGGGTCGCTCACCGTCGGCAAAGTCAAAAGGCCGTAAATAGATGGAAAAATGATCACCTTGCCGATTATAGGTTCCCGGCTCGGTAACAAGCTTCCTGGAGCGATAGCCCAGCTCGCCCAGCTCAGACTCAAGCTCATAGGCAGTCAAAATTGCCCCCGTCGCCAATACTAGGGGGCGGGCGTAAACCTTGGCGGGTTGCTCATAACGCTTTGCGTCAAATGCGCCGCGCACTTTCGCGTCACTGTAGGCAAACAAAATAAGCAGCAGGACGATGCCCACCAAGGACACCTTTAAGCCCAGACTCAACCAGGGAATATTCCGAAACTTACTGCCACTGCGCTTAGGGGATTTCTTAGACATTCATCACAACCAGATAAAATTCATTGATACACATAACACTTTATACATAGTGCTTACAGATACACGACCGCACTGTTGACCAGTATTCGCCAGTTAACGCATTGCAAATCGGTATTCAAACCGGATAATAGCGGCACTTTACCGCAAGTAACTGGCAAATAAGATGAAAAAATACCACCTCTACGGCATTGGCGCTGCGCTTGTCGACACCGAAATTGAAATCAGCGACCAAGACCTGAGTGAGTTAGGCGTTGAAAAAGGCCTGATGACACTCGTTGACGCCACCCGCCAACAGGAACTCTTGGACAAGCTCAGCGGCCATATGGTTCATGCTAGTTTAGCCAGTGGCGGCTCGGCGTGTAACTCAATCATCGCCGCAGCTTACTTTGGTGCCAAAAACTATTATTCATGTAAAGTTGCCCGCGATGAGCACGGCGACTTTTTCATGAATGATATAAAAACCGCCGGTGTTGATGCTGACTTCAGCAGCGAAAAATCCGCCGGTGTCACGGGTAAATGCCTAGTACTGATCAGCCCCGATGCAGAGCGCAGCATGAACACTCACCTTGGGATCAGTGAAACACTATCGATCAGTGAACTGAATGAAGCGGCACTGAGTGACTCTGAGTACTTCTACGCAGAAGGTTACCTGGTGACATCCGACACCGGCCGCGCCGCGGCGATCGCTGGCCGACAAATTGCCGAGCGCAATGGTGTTAAAACCGCGCTTAGCTTTTCAGATCCCGGCATGGTCAGCTTCTTCCGCGACGGCCTTGCCGACATGCTAGGTGACGGCGTTGATCTGATTTTTTGCAATGAAGCCGAAGCGCTGGGTTGGGCACAAAGCGAATCTATCGATGACGCGGTCCTTGCCCTTAAAAAGATTGCTAAAACCTTTGCCATTACCCTCGGCGCCAAAGGCGCATTAGTGTTTGATGGTGAACAGCTCCACAGCATTGCCGGCCACAAAGTGAATGCGATTGACACTAACGGTGCCGGCGACATGTTTGCCGGTGCCTTTCTCTACGCGATCACCCACGGTCAGACTTTTAAGAGAGCAGGTGAATTAGCGAGCCTAGCGGCAGCCGAGGTCGTGTCACAATACGGCCCACGGCTGGCAGGCCCGCGTCATCGTGAGTTATTGGCTCGTATGACGTAAACCACTACATTCGATACAAAAAAGGCAGCGCTACCAAACCAGCGCTGCCTTTTTTTGAACCTGTAAGTTTGCAAATGTTAATTTTTTTGCAAAAACGCCACTAATCTCGGATCAGAAAACATACTGCTGAGCACTTCCACGACCAGCTCATTTACCATTTTACTATTGTGCGAATTGCTCGGCGCATTAAAAAACTTTTGATTCCGCTTAACTCGGTAGCGACCCTCATAGTGCTCATTGCCACGACGGGCTTCCACCTCTACCGTCGCCAACATATCCATATCGTAGCCCACACCACCTTCTTTGGGATGGTCGTAAACCAGTGACGTAAAGATGACGTGTAGATCAGTGGTATTCGGATTTAAGCTATCAACGTCATAGCCCATTGCCGCCATGTAAGACGACAAGGCCTTCTCGACGGGCAAGGACAAATCGCTTGCCAAGGTGATCACCGAGGTATCTCGGTAAGTACCGCCACGGCTACCCAACACTTTATCGGCCCGTTTATCACTAACCCGAATATGAACTGGGCTATCACTACCATTCGCTTGCGTCGGCGCCGGAAACTCAGGCGCGACTTTAATCGCTTGCGGGCTTTGCGCGCACGCCGTTATCAGCAGCGCGGTGGCCAAAACAAATCCTTTCATCACAGTTGTATAGCTCATCTTTTATCCTTGGGATAACAAGTCACGTAAGTCAGTAATCGCGGCGTTGGCGCGGGTAATATACGACGCCATAACCAGCGAATGATTGGCAAGCAAGCCGAAACCACTGCCGTTCAATACCATTGGGCTGAACATTGACTGCTGGGTTCCCTCTAACTCGCGAATAATTTGTCGCAAACTTACCGCCGCATTTTTGTTGGCAAGCACGTCAGCAAAATCCACTTCCACCGCTTTCAAAAAGCAAATTAAAGCCCACGCGGTGCCGCGCGACTCATAAAATACATTGTCTATTTGCAGCCACGGTGTTTTAACACGCTGCTCACTGACAGTAGGTGTCGACTGCCGCGCATTGGGGTCATTTGCCAAGTCGGTATTCAAGCGTGGACGCCCAACACTGGCACTTAAACGCTGCGACAAGCTTCCTAAACGCGACTCCACCCCCGCCAACCAATACCGCAAATTGTCGGCCCGCGCATAAAACTGCGCCTGCGGATCATCTACATCACTCAAGCGTTTGCGGTACGCTTTTAAATATTTAATACCCTGCCGGTATTCAGACTCAGAGGCGGGCACGGCCCAACTATTGGTTGAAAAGTTAAAACGCGGCTCAGCTTTAGCGAGATCGCTGTCTTCTTGAGATTGCGACTGCGAGCGACTAAAGCTTTCACGCATAGCGCGACTCAAATCACGCACCTGAATCAATACGCCGTACTCCCAAGCCGGCATATCGTCCATAAAAATGCCTGGCGGGGTCACATCGTTGCTCAAAAATCCGCCGGGCTTATCCAATAGCGACTCACTGACATCAATCAATGCTGAGGTAGTCGCGGTGCCCACTACGGCAAGGCTTGAATTTTGCTGCAAGTAACGAGTCTCTGGCATATCTGGGGTAAAGCTCCAGTACACCCCAAACACGATTACCAACAATATATAGAGAGGCAGCACAATTGCCGCAACCCGCCACAACACACCGTTACCCACCCAGTCCTGCATGGCCTCTTTCGTTCGCGAAAATAGTTCTGCTATTTTTTGCTTAATCATGGTTGCATCCCTGAGTGTTCTTTAGTAGCCGTTGGCTCTTTTAATACGCTAACAACCGGCGCAACTACGGTAACTTCCTGACCACTGCTGGTTTTAAGACTGAAACTGACTTCCTCACCATCGCGCACTGGCCGCGTTATGTTTATGAGCATGAGGTGGTATTTGCCAGGAGCAAACACAAAGCTCTCTCCGGCGCCAATCGTCACCGATGCTTGCTCCTGCATTAACATCATGCCATCGCGATGCTGGTGACTGTGAATCTCAATACGTTCTGCGGCATCAGATTCACCCGCCATCAATTCAATGGGCTTGTCGCTGGTATTTACCGCGGTAAAAAATGCGGCTGTATTGCGCTGAGTAGGCGGTAAACCGCGCACGTAGGCATCGTTAATTTCCAGGGTATGAGCCAGCAATGGCGCCAGCGCCGCTGCCGCCAGCATTACCCTCCCAATCTTTAGCACAAAGCCCTCCTCGTCATATTCCTAAGCGCCACTCTTTAGCACCAAAACACACAAATGCTGTCGTAAACTGCACCTTACGTGGGAGCAAGGTTATACTCCACCGTCTAATGCAGCTAAATTCAGCAATATCTACTCAATAACAGTTTCCGTAACGTATCATAACGCCACAACCCTAGTGATTGTATTTATGAAGCAGTTTTTATTATTGGTTATTTTGCTACTTGCCGGCGCAACGCAGGCGGCGAACGACTTTTTCTCCACATCTGCGATCGATGGCTTCGATAATGACAGCCCACAGTTTTTGCCCGTGGAAGAAGCCTATCAATCACAATTAGTGTGGAATAAAAATCAATTACTAATCAGCTGGACAGCAGCCGAAGGCTACTATTTATACAAAGAACGTTTTGCCCTAAAAGCAACAATCGGCGGCGAGCCCACATCGCTCGGTGCCGACTTCGAAGCAGGCAAGCTAAAACAAGATCCTAACTTCGGCGAAACCGAAGTCTATTACTACAGCACAACGATCACACTGCACGAATTCCCCACTGAGCCCTTCACGCTCAGTGTCACTTCACAAGGCTGTGCAGATGCTGGCCTCTGCTATCCACCACAAACCCAGTACTACGCGGTTGACAGCCAGCGGCAAACCGTCACTGAAATCGAAAAGCCGTTGACCGGCAGCCCAGCTAAATTTATCACCCTGTCAGGAAGCGACGACACGGATAGCGCGCTATGGCTCATCCTTGTTTTTGCAGCCCTCGGCGGCGCAATCCTTAACCTCATGCCCTGTGTGTTTCCAGTGCTGGGCTTAAAAGTCTTAAGCTTTACCAAGGCCAACAACGGTAGCCCCTTAAAACACGGACTAGTATACAGTGGCGGTGTGGTACTCAGTTTTATCGCCGTCGCCGGGCTCCTCATTTTTTTACAGCAAGCTGGGCAGGCCATTGGCTGGGGATTTCAATTGCAAACCCCGTGGTTTGTTGCCCTTCTTGCCTGCTTATTCTTTGCTTTGTCACTCAATCTATTGGGGCTTTTCGAGCTCGGCACTAGCTTGACTAATATAGGCAGCGATCTCAGCCGGAAAAGCGGTTATAGCGGCAGCTTCTTTACTGGAGTACTCGCCACCGTCGTCGCCAGCCCCTGCACCGCTCCCTTTATGGGCACTGCGGTCGGCTTTGCCGCCAGTCAGCCACCGCTTGTCGCCCTGCTGGTCTTTGCCTTTATCGGCATCGGCATGGCACTGCCCGTGCTATTACTCACCCTCTTCCCAGCCGGACTGCGACGCCTGCCCAAATCTGGCAATTGGATGATTAGCCTGCGTCAGCTATTAGCCTTTCCCTTGCTCGCGACCGCCATCTGGTTACTGTGGGTCAGCGGCCGCCAAGCGGGTGTGGACGGCATGGTCACGACGCTTTCCGCTTGGCTGTTAATCTCGTTTGGAGTTTGGCTGCATGGCAAAGGGCTAAAATTAATAGCCGGTCTTATCATCACTGCGGCTGTTGCCATGGTTTTCATTAAGCTGACCGAGCAACCTGACGCGGCGGAGTTAAAAAGTGCTAACTTCGACAGAAGCGAAATCCAACGGCTGCGGGAAAATGGTCAAAACGTCTTTCTCGATGTCACCGCTGATTGGTGCATTACCTGCGCCGCGAATGAAAAACTGGTGCTTCATACCGATAAAATTCGCGCGGCATTTGAGCAGCATAATGTGCACTATCTAGTCGCTGACTGGACAAGCTATGACCCCGCCATCACTGCACTCTTGGCGGACTATAAACGCAATGGCATCCCCTTATATATTTACTACCCCGCCGAGCCGAGTGCCGCGGAAATCATGCTGCCACAAGTACTAAACAACGCGATGATTATCGAGATGCTAAACAGTTACGATTAGCCGCCATCAGTGTTAGCACCGAAAACACTGGCGTCGGCAAAATTCCAGCTAACTTCTGTAAACTTGCAGACAACTGGACGCTATCTTAAAAAATTCACGAGATGCGTTGGACTCGAAAAAACAAATAAGGCACAATCGCGCTATACCCTGAATGACACATTCAAGCAGCAACTTATGGCATCAATACTCGTTCTACACGGCCCAAATCTGAATTTACTCGGCACGCGTGAACCCGGCGTTTACGGCAGCGACACGCTGGCAGATATCGATGCGCAATTGCAGCTCAGCGCCAAAGAGCGCGGCCACCATCTGCAGGCAATGCAAAGCAATGCCGAATACGAATTAATTGAACGCATTCACCTTGCTAGGCCAGAGGGCATTAATTTCATTATTTTTAATCCGGCCGCATTCACTCACACCAGCATCGCGCTGCGAGATGCCTTGTTGGCCGTCGATATCCCGTTTATCGAAGTGCATCTTTCTAATGTGCACGCGCGGGACAGTTTTCGTCATCACTCCTATTTTTCTGACATCGCTCGTGGCGTTATTTGTGGGCTGGGCGCACAGGGCTACCAGTTCGCACTTCAAGCAGCGATCGATCAGTTAAACCAATAACATCTTTAAACTTAAGCCATTCAAGAGAGCGACTATGGACATTAGAAAAGTAAAAAAATTGATCGAGCTAC
This sequence comes from Zhongshania aquimaris, assembly GCF_019312595.1. GTDB lineage: Bacteria > Pseudomonadota > Gammaproteobacteria > Pseudomonadales > Spongiibacteraceae > Spongiibacter > Spongiibacter aquimaris. The sequence goes on from NZ_JAHWDQ010000001.1 coordinate 1,065,230, forward strand.
TCGAAGAGTCGAACATCGATGAATTAGAAATTAAAGAAGGCGAAGAGTCTGTGCGCATTAGCCGCAACAGTGCCGCCAAAGGTATGCAAGTTCCCCAGTATATTAGCCAGCCCATGATGCAAGCACCCGCTGCTACACCAGTCGCCGCACCTGCCGCTGCTGAAGTACCTAAAGCAGCTGAACCAAACGGCCACATTATTAAATCGCCTATGGTTGGTACTTTCTACCGCTCGCCATCACCGTCTTCACCCGCATTTGTTGAAGTCGGTCAGCACGTCAAAGTCGGCGACGTTATCTGCATCGTTGAAGCAATGAAAATGATGAACCAGATCGAAGCCGACAAATCCGGCGTGATTGAAGCCATTCTTGTCGACGACGCAGAGCCAGTTGAGTTCGATCAATCCCTGATCACTATTGTGTAAAAACGGGTATACCCGGAACAGCCAATTGTCCGATCAACGCACCCCAAAGGGATTGAGTCCAAATGCTTAAAAAAGTAGTCATTGCCAACCGTGGCGAAATTGCATTGCGTATTCTTCGCGCTTGTAAAGAGCTCGGTATTAAGACCGTGGCAGTCCACTCCAGTGCTGACCGCGATCTAATGCATGTTCGTCTAGCTGATGAGTCAGTTTGTATCGGCCCTGCGCCGTCGCCAGCCAGCTACCTGAACATCCCAGCCATCATTAGTGCCGCTGAAGTCACTGACGCGGTCGCCATCCACCCAGGCTACGGTTTCCTTGCCGAGAACGCGGCATTTGCCGAGCAAGTGGAAAAAAGCGGCTTTGTATTTATCGGTCCTACCCCCGATATTATTCGCATGATGGGTGACAAAGTCTCCGCCATCAAAGCCATGAAAAAAGCGGGTGTGCCAACGGTACCCGGCTCCGACGGCCCCATTACTGACGACAACGAGCACACCTTGGCCGTTGCAAAACGTATTGGCTATCCCGTAATTATTAAAGCGGCAGCAGGTGGCGGTGGCCGTGGCATGCGCGTTGTTCACAGCGAAGCTGCACTGCTTAACGCGGTCTACGTTACCCAGTCTGAAGCCAAGGCGGCCTTTGGCGACGACACCGTGTACATCGAGAAATTTCTTGAAAACCCACGCCACGTCGAAATTCAAGTTTTGGCCGATGGTCAGGGGAACGCCATCCACCTCGGTGACCGCGATTGCTCGCTGCAACGCCGCCACCAAAAAGTACTTGAAGAAGCACCAGCCCCCGGCATTCCGGACGAGATTCGCAATCAAGTTGCAAAATCTTGCGTTGATGCCTGTATTGCCATTAACTACCGCGGCGCGGGTACCTTCGAGTTTCTCTACGAGAACGGTCAGTTCTTCTTTATCGAGATGAACACCCGTATTCAGGTTGAGCATCCCGTCAGTGAAATGGTGACCGGTGTTGACTTAATACGACAGCAGCTACTTATTGCCGGCGGCGAGAAATTATCGATCACCCAGGATGATATCAAAATCAAAGGCCATGCCTTTGAGTGTCGTATCAACGCTGAAGACCCTAAAACGTTTATGCCCTGCCCTGGCCTGATAAAGCACTATCATCCGCCAGGCGGCTTGGGTGTTCGGGTCGATTCGCACCTCTACAGCGGCTACACCGTGCCACCTCATTACGACTCGATGATTGCTAAAATCATCACCTGGGGTGACAGTCGTGAAATCGCCTTAAGCCGCATGCGCAATGCGCTGGACGAGCTGGTTGTTGACGGTATTCGCACCAACACTGACCTGCACCGCGACCTCGTTCGCGATGCCGCGTTCAAAGAGGGCGGAGTCAGCATTCACTATTTAGAGAAAAAACTTAAGCTCTGAGCAGCCTAAGTCTGTAACATATCAGGGGCCTGTTTTCGGATAGGCCCCTTTTTTATTGATAAGACTTACTCTTTCTCAACGACACGAGCACTCCATGACTTGGTTACAACTGCGACTCGACGCCGACCCAGCCACCGCATCTGCACTGGAAGACGCGCTCTTAGACATTGGCGCCGCCGCGGTCACCATGGAAGACAATGCCGATCAACCTGTGTATGAGCCGGGCGTCGGCGAAACACCGGTTTGGCAACACACTCGCGTTACCGGCCTCTTCACCGCCGACACCGATATGACCGCGGCGCTGGCCGAATTGCAGGGGCATTACGGCCAAGCCTTGCCCACACTTCGCATCGAAATTTTGGAAGACCGCGACTGGATACGAGAGTGGATGGATAGCTATCACCCCATTCAATGCGGCGAGCGCTTGTGGATTTGCCCGAGCTGGCGAGAGCCGGTAGATCCAAATGCGGTGAACCTGCTACTCGACCCCGGTCTTGCCTTTGGTACTGGCACACACCCAACCACCTGGCTGTGCATGCAGTGGCTAGACCAACAAGACTTAAGCGGACTTACTGTCATCGACTACGGCTGCGGCTCCGGCATTTTGGGCATCGCCGCGTTATTACTTGGCGCAGATAAAGTCATCGCAGTAGACAACGACCCGCAAGCACTGCTCGCTACCCGTGACAACGCCCGCCGCAATAATATCGACGATGCGCGTATAGAATGCTTCCTGCCGCAAAACATGCCAGCGGGTTTGCGCGGTGACATGGTGGTCGCCAATATCTTAGCGGGCCCGCTAACGTCGCTAGCACCGAACTTAGCCGCCACCCTGGATACAGGCGCTGCGATTTGTTTATCCGGTATATTGCAAAGCCAAGCAGAAGAACTCATGGCCTGTTATCAACAATGGTTTAGCCAGCTGACCCTGACCACGAAAGAAGAATGGGTTAGGATAGCGGGCAATAAAAACAATAGTTAAAGTGAAGAAATTCGTCGATGCCAGCAGAAAACATCACGCCAAAAAGTATCCAATGCCCGAAATGCGAGACTCGTTTTCGGGTAAAAGCCGAGCAACTACTCCTCGCCGACGGCTTAGTTAGGTGCAGCGTATGCATGAGCATCTTTAGTGGCATTGACGACAACACCAATGCCTCAATACTACTCACTGACCTGGACGACGACATCCGAAGTGCTGCTCACGAGATAGATGACGCACCCGCACCGGAAACAAACACAGAGACACATGAGGAAAGCGACGACAGCTCGCTGCGGGGCGCCCCTCCCGAGTTAGACCTTCTCAGTGGATTGAGCACCGTCAACCACGACTTTGAGCACCACCAAGCGCGCCAAAACAAGATCCAATGGTTTTGGCTGTTTGCCAATACCGTTGCACTACTGGTTCTCGCCGCACAAATAGCCCTCTGGCAAAAGGCCGCCTTGTTCGACAGTCCAGTCGGTGACGAACTCCGCAAGCTATGCCCGCTACATCCAACACTGTGCGAAGACAAGCCAACTCAACGCAGCTCCGCCGTCACTGACGTTATTAGCACCAAGTTAATCGTTCGCAAACACCCCACCACTAGCAACGCCTTGATGGTCGATACCATATTAGTCAACCGCGGCCCTGCCAGCACAAGCTTCCCCGAACTACAGCTGCGCTTTAGCGACATCAACAATCAAACCGTCGCCAGCCGCACGTTTAAACCTGCCGAGTATCTTGCAGGGGAGCTGAGCGCCGGCGCTAGCTTGGCGAGCCAGCAACCGGTGCACATCGCGCTCGAAATAGTTGACCCCGGCCCACAGGCTGTCAACTACCAGTTACAGCTGATGCCGTAAAGCCTATTTTTTTACACTCAAAACTGGTTATTTTCTGAGCGCAAGACTTCCGATGAAGTCTTTGAACGAGTATCATAGCTGCCCTGTTTTCCCACGGTTAATTTCCCTTCACAGGGCATGGCGATGATCCAGATTGGTCCTCACAAGCTTCCTGCCCGTGCCGTATTGGCGCCAATGGCGGGCATTAGCGATCTGCCGTTTCGCCGCCTGTGCCGCGAGTTCGGCGCTGGCCTAACCGTGTCGGAAATGCTGATTAGCGACACCTCGCTGTGGGACAGCCGTAAAAGCCATCTGCGCTTAGCCCATGACGACAATGGCCCACGTGCGGTTCAAATCGCCGGGGCTGATCCCTTGATGATGGCGGATGCAGCGATGCGCTGCGCAGACATGGGCGCCGATATTATTGATATCAATATGGGCTGCCCCGCAAAGAAAGTCTGTAAAAGGGCTGCTGGTTCGGCCTTGTTGCGCGAACCAGATTTAGTAAAAGATATTTTAAGCACCGTGGTCGCCGCCGTAAATATCCCGGTGACATTAAAGATCCGCACGGGCTGGTCGCAGGATCAGCGCAATGGTATCGACATTGCCAAACTTGCCCAAGATAGCGGCATAAGCTCTTTGGCAGTGCATGGCAGAACCCGCGAGTGCCGGTTTTTAGGAAGTGCGGAATACGACACCATCGCCGCAATTAAACAGGCCATTGATATTCCTGTGTTTGCCAACGGTGATATTTGTTCAGCACAGCAGGCAAAACAGGTTTTAGATTACACCGGCGCCGACGGTGTCATGATTGGCCGGGGCGCACAGGGTAAACCCTGGCTGTTCCGGGAAATCAACACGTATTTGGCGACTGGGGAATTAGCGAAACAGGTAACAACGACAGAAATAAAGACCGTACTGTTGAGTCACATCAGCGCCCTTCACCATTTTTACGGTGAACAAAATGGACTGCGTATCGCGCGTAAACATTGTGCATGGTATTTGCAGGAGCTCGACCCCAACACTGGTTTTCGCGGTTTATTTAACCGCCTAGAGTCAGCCAGTGCACAACAAGATGCTGTACATCGCTACTTTGAACAGCACGAACAAAACCTACAGGAAGCAGCCGCATGAACCTAAACAGCATTGACACCGCCCCAGTCGCCGAAGCCTCCACCGCGACGACTGCTGCCAACGATGACATCAGTAAAGCCAAAACGCTGCGCGACAGTGTCGCGATTGCACTCAACAACTACCTCGCCACCCTCGACGGCCAAGACGTCTGCGACGTCTACAATATGGTGCTGTCGGAAGTGGAAGCGCCTTTGCTCGAAGAAGTGATGCGCTATACCCGCAACAACCAAACCCGCGCCTCGCAAATGCTAGGTCTAAACCGCGGCACATTGCGTAAAAAGCTCAAGCAATACGACTTACTGTAAGCCCCAATTTTGAACAGCTCCCGTTCGACGTTTTTTTAAACTCAAGGTGACTCACTAGGCATGACTACAGACAACCAGGCCCGCCCCGTTAAACGCGCCCTCATCAGCGTTTCTGATAAATCCGGCATCGTCGATTTTGCCCGCGAACTTGCCCAAATGGGCGTCGAACTGCTCTCTACCGGTGGCACCTATGCTCTGCTGAATCAAAACGATATCGCGGTAACTGAAGTATCAGACTACACCGGCTTCCCAGAAATGATGGACGGTCGCGTTAAAACCCTACACCCCAAAGTACACGGCGGAATCTTAGGGCGCCGCGGCATCGATGACGGCGTAATGAGTGAGCACGGTATTGACGCCATCGACATGGTTGTCGTCAATCTCTACCCCTTTGAAGCCACGGTATCTAAACCCGGCTGCACGCTTGAAGATGCCGTTGAGAATATCGATATCGGCGGCCCAACCATGGTTCGCGCTGCGGCCAAAAATCACCGTGATGTCGCTATTGTAGTTAACGCCACTGACTATCAAACCATACTCGACGAGCTGCGCACTAACAGCGGCTGCACCTTGCACGCCACGCGCTTTGACTTAGCGATCAAAGCCTATGAGCACACCGCCGCTTACGACGGTATGATCGCGAATTATTTTGGCCGCTTGGTTCCCGGCGGCACCGAAAAATTCCCGCGCACTTTTAATAGCCAATTCATCAAAGCGCAAGACATGCGCTACGGTGAAAACCCACACCAGGACTCGGCATTCTATGTAGAGCGCCACCCCAGCGAAGCCTCGGTAGCCACCGCGACTCAGTTGCAAGGCAAGGCATTGTCATACAACAATATCGCCGATACCGACGCCGCCCTGGAGTGCGTGAAGTCGTTTGTAAAACCTGCCTGCGTCATTGTTAAACACGCCAATCCCTGCGGTGTCGCAGTGTCATTAAACGGTATTAGCGAAGCCTATGATTTAGCCTTTGCCACCGATCCTGAATCGGCATTTGGCGGTATTATCGCCTTTAACCGTGAACTGGATGCGGCCACCGCCAAAGCCATTTGCGACCGCCAATTTGTCGAGGTGATCATCGCGCCAAGTGTTAGCGATGAAGCCGCCGCCATCGTCGCTGAAAAGAAAAACCTGCGTTTGCTCGCCTGCGGTCAGTGGGGCGCCAACAACCCCGCCTTTGACTACAAGCGCGTGAACGGTGGCCTATTAGTGCAAGACCGCGACCTAGGCATGATCACTGAAGCAGACTTGAAGATCGTCACCAAACGCCAGCCCGAAGAAAGCGAAATTCACGATATGATTTTTGCGTGGAAAGTGGCCAAGTTCGTTAAATCAAACGCCATCGTCTACGCAAAAAATCGCCAGACTATCGGCGTCGGCGCCGGCCAAATGAGCCGCGTTAACTCTGCACGTATCGCGGCGATCAAAGCTGAGCACGCCGGTTTAACAGTCAAAGGTGCGGTAATGGCATCTGATGCCTTCTTCCCCTTCCGCGACGGTTTAGACAATGCCGCCGCCAATGGCATTAGCTGCGTCATCCAGCCCGGCGGTTCCATTCGCGACGACGAAGTCATTGCCGCAGCCGACGAGCACGGCATCGCGATGGCCTTTACGGGTATGCGTCATTTCCGCCACTAAATACGGAAAATGCTGGATGGGAGACGGGAAACGCAAAAGACGCCTCATCTCCCAACCATGGACTTAATCACAAAAAAAGGAGTATGGACGTCGACAGCGGCGGTAGGCCTAGGTTAGCGTCTTCCGTCTCCCATCAAGCGTTCACCCAAATCATGAATGTACTCATCATCGGCAATGGCGGCCGCGAACACGCCCTCGCGTGGAAAGCAGCCCAATCACCCCAAGTTGAAACTGTCTACGTTGCCCCAGGTAACGCCGGCACGGCCCTCGACTCAGGCATCGAAAATATCGCCATTGCCATTAATGATTTTGCCGCTCTGGCACAGTTTGCCGAGGCGAATAATGTGGGACTCACCATTGTTGGCCCAGAGGCTCCACTGGTTGAGGGCATCGTGGACTACTTCAATGAGCGCAAGCTTCCCTGTTTTGGTCCGACCAAAGGCGCGGCACAATTAGAAGGCTCCAAAGCCTTCACTAAGGATTTTCTTGCCCGCCACAACATCCCCACCGGCAGCTACCAAAACTTCACTGAACTAGAACCTGCACTGGCTTATCTTCGCGAACAGGGCGCGCCCATCGTGGTGAAAGCTGACGGCCTAGCTGCGGGCAAAGGCGTCATTGTGGCCGAAACCCTAGCGCAGGCCGAAGACGCCGTGCGCGATATGCTATCGGGCAATGCCTTTGGCGATGCCGGCTGCCGCGTGGTCATTGAAGAGTTTTTAGAAGGTGAAGAAGCCAGCTTCATCGTGATGGTCGACGGCGAAAACATTCTGGCCATGGCCACCAGCCAGGATCACAAGCGGGTTGGCGACGGCGACACGGGGCCAAACACCGGCGGCATGGGAGCATACTCACCCGCGCCAGTAGTGACGCCCGCTATTCACCAACGCATCATGAATGAAGTCATCATACCGACAGTAGAAGGTATGGCCAGCGAGGGCAATCGCTATACCGGATTTCTATATGCCGGCCTAATGATTAACGCCAATGGCGACCCCAAGGTCATTGAATACAACTGCCGCTTTGGCGACCCGGAAACTCAGCCCATTATGTTGCGCCTGCAATCAGATATTGTCGCGCTGTGCCTGGCAGCCATAAACGGCAAGTTAGATTCCGCAAACGCTGATTGGGACCCTCGCCCCGCCGTCGGCGTTGTCCTAGCGGCGGGGGGATATCCTGGCGCCTACAATAAAGGCGACGTGATCAGCGGCATTCCAGCCAGTGATGCCAACGGCAAGGTATTCCACGCTGGCACCCAACTTGAAAATGGCAACTTAGTGACCAACGGCGGTCGAGTACTCTGCGCAACAGCGATGGGCGATACGGTTAGTGCAGCACAACAGCTTGCCTATTCGATTGCTGAGCAGATAAAGTGGAAAGATGCCTTCTACCGCACTGACATTGCTTACCGCGCGATTGCCCGAGAATAAGCCCTTGGTAAAACAACTGCTGTGCGCGGTCTTGTTACTGCTATCGATTGCCGCGCATGCAGCGCCAAGCTTAACAGTGAGTCAAAATCAGGGCGTAATCTCACTCGGCGACTTCAGCGACATTATTGAAGATAACGACAAGCTTTACCGCATTGCGGAAATTTTAACCCCGGAAGTCGAACGCCAATTTCGGCCAACTGAAAATGGTGATTTCAATTTATCCCGCGAAGTTGGCCGCTACTGGTTTCGTTTTACACTGAGTAACAACAGCAGCGAAGTAGCTCAACAACTACTGCAAATTACGCCGGTGGATCTCAGTGCCGCGCAACTATTTGACAAATCTGGGCAGCAAATTTCTGCCATGCCAACAGAGGCGTTGATACGCGCAGAAACATTATTTGCTCTCTTTTTAAATCCACACAGTACCGAGACGTATTACCTCGCCCTTGAATACCCCCGCGACCGCCAGTTATTGCTGTCATTACACGACTACGCCAGCTTCCTAGGTAGTGTTAGTAAACGGGAGTTTCTCAACGCCCTGTTTTTTGGCACCCTCGGGTTGTTATTTATTTTCGGTCTAATAAGCGCCTCACTCCGCACTGACACGCTGTTTTTCACTACTGCAATCTATGCCCTACTGATTATTTCAGCGCAAATGGTCGCGTGGGGCTATATCGGTTCACCACAGGGTTTGCTGCCGCCTTGGGATGGCTACACTCTCATTCTTGTCATTTTGGGCGTCAGCCTTACCGATTTAGTTTACGCGCTGCGATTCCCCATATATCCAATAAACAATCCAGGCCGCTGGCCCACTGTCATCAAGCTGCTAATTATTATCGACCTGCTCGCAGTCGCACTCAGTATCATCGGTAATACCCAAGTAGCGGCCGCCACAATCTATATTGTATTTACATTAAACTGCCTCACGCTTTTAATTATTTCACTAAGCTGCTTTTTGCAAACATACAGCCGACTTATTTTTTATTACATGGTCGCACGCACCATAGTAGTTTTGATTTTGGCCTTAAGTTTTGCCAGCTATAGCCTGTCGGTAATCACCGCCACAAGTACTAACTTTATTTTGATTTCACTCGCCACATTGACCGGCATTTTTCATACCGCCTTGCTGATTGGCAGACACTATCTGCACCAGCAAAAACAAGCCCAAGATGAACAACGCATTGCCATCCTAGGCGCCGTCAACCGCGCCAAAACAGATATTCTCGCCAGAATCACCCACGACATAAGAACGCCGATGAGCGCCATGCTCGGTGTGTCAGAATTGCTGCAAGAGACAAGGCTCACCACCACCCAGGAAGATCACGTTCGCACTCTGCAGCGCTCAGGACACGAACTTCTGCAGCTACTCCAGGAAGCCAGCCAGGCAACTCGCTTCAATGAGAGCGACATTGAGTTACGCAATGTAATTTTAAATTTGCCGGAAATTATCGATGAATCCGTATCGGGCTTCCGCAATATCGCTGCAGAGCAATCTTTAGAACTGATTTGTGATGTGGACCATGAGATAAGCGAAAAACTCATCGGCGACCCATCTCGTATTCGTCAATTGCTGTCCCATGTTATGAACAACGCCTTTGAGCACTATGAATCAGGCTATATTCTACTCAAGGTGTATGCGGCGGATATTAATCAGGGTTTGATTAATGTTGAAGTAAGTCATCGTGGTAAGCCATTTAGCGCTTTAGAAAAACAGGCTATCAACGGCTCATCGGCGAGCGAGGGCGGCATCATTAATACCCGCCTTGCTATTGCTTCGCAGCTCATCGCGCTCATGAACGGCAGCACCGCGGTAAAAACAGCACCCAACGGCCTGCACACCCTGCACCTCTCTCTGCAGCTTGGCGTCCCGTCTAATAGCGACAACAGTACCCTGCGCATACGCACTGGTCTGTTAAGCAATAAGCGATTGCTCGTGGTAGACAGCAATCAAACCTTCTGTAAGGTGGTCACCAAACAGTGCAGTAATTGGGGCATGTCAGTATTTGTCGCCAATAGCGATAACGCGGCAATTGCCACAATTCGCAACCAGTCTCTACTCGATGCACCCATCGAAATAATTCTCATCGACCACACCCTACCTGGTGGCGGACTAAAATTAGCCGAGCGTGTATTTGACGAAACCAAAGAACAAAACTGCACACCTATTGGCCTCCTACTCGCCCACGCCAATATCACTTTCGATCGCAATGAGCTGCGTGCGGCAGGGATACGCCGCATTTTAAGCAAGCCGCTTACAGGCGTCGCGCTGCGCAGCGCATTGCTTGCAGAGTGTCATTTTGACGCCAACGCCGTTAATTATTTACCCGACCAATATCGCACCGACGCGCTGACCTTAAACTCCTTGCAATGTCTAATTGCTGAAGACAATCCCACCAATGCGCAGGTACTTACCCGCATGCTAAAAAGTCTCGGCATTAGCGTTCACCACGTTGAAAATGGCCAGCAAGCGGTAAATACCTTTATGCGCAAGCGCTTTGATGTGGTGATAATGGATATTGAAATGCCGATCATGGACGGCGCCGAAGCCACTCGCCAAATTCGTCAATTCGAAAAGGAAGAAGAGCGCGACCGAACGCCCATCATCGGTTTGACCGCCAACGCCCTCGACGAACAGCGCGACAGCTATCTCCGCGCCGGCATGGACCTGCACTTAGTAAAACCCATTCGTCTGTGGGAAATGGCCGAAGCGATCAAACGCTGGACTGGCTACCAGCAAAACAAGTCATAAATAGCCAAATCCGTTACACTAGAGAGCGGAGGAAACCACGATGACACGAGAATACACTCTACTCGACCGTGCCCTGATGGGGGCCGACAGAAGCTTAAAAACCCTCGTCAAGGGCAGCAGCACCGCCCAGCGTCACAACCCTGCGAGCAGCGTTAGCAATGCCCCAAGCGCCGATCAACAACGCCGCCATGCAGCGGGCCTAATGCGGATCAATCACACCGGCGAAGTCTGCGCGCAAGCGCTTTACCAAGGCCAGGCACTTACCGCAAAAAACGCGCAAGTTAAGGCCGCCATGGAACACTCGGCAACCGAGGAAATCGATCACTTGGCGTGGTGTGAACAGCGCCTAAAAGAACTAGATAGCCATACCAGCCATTTGAACCCCCTCTTTTACGCCGCGTCGTTTGCCATTGGCGCGGCGGCCGGCGCTATTAGCGATAAGATCAGCCTTGGCTTTGTGGCGGCGACCGAGGATCAGGTCTGCGAGCATTTGCGCGAACATTTGCAAACCCTCCCAGCGGAAGACGAGAAATCCCGCGCGATATTACAGCAGATGCTAGAAGACGAAGCGGAACACGCCAGCAAAGCAATAGAGGCCGGCGGCCAAGTGTTTCCAACGCCGGTGAAAAAAGTTATGAGCTTAATGGCAAAAGTCATGACCGGCAGCACCTATTACGTTTAGCGAAGGATCGCCGGACGTCCGGTGTCTGATGTCTGATGTCTGACGTAAGAGCATTCGCTTTATTCATTCAGCAACTCGCTCGGTCTGCTTTTGATTTTTCGTCAGACACCAGACTTCTGACGCAGGACTTTAACGTCGGACATCTGCCATCACTTCCGCAACGGTCCTTAAGACGCTAATACACAGCGCTAATCGGTGGATGGAAAATGAGTTGAACAAGATTACCATCGGGATCGAGACAGTAAAAACTACGGGCACCATCGCGATGGGTGCGCGGCTCCGTTTTAATACTGACCTGATTGGCTAGCAGGAAGGCATGCCAATCATCTACGTCATCAAGGCTTTCTAATATAAAACCGATATGATCCAAACGCTGGCCCGCCACCGGCCGCTGTGGCCCCTGATAGCGGTGCAAGGCGAGGTTGTCATTGCCAGAGCACAGATAAATATTATCTGGATCTGGTTGCCACTCCACCGCCATTCCCATCAATTCCGTATAGAAATGCAGGGTTTCGTCGAACTTCTCAACAAACAAGGCGATATGACGCATGCCGCGATGAGGCTTAGGACGAGTCACCACCTTAGACACCGTCAACAATCTCGTAGCTATGACTAACGTCGACGCCTGCGGCTTCCATCATGATCGACGCAGAGCAGTATTTCTCAGCCGATAATTCTACCGCACGCTTTACGTGTGCTTCTTTCAGGCCATTTCCACTTACAATAAAGCGCAGGTGTATTTTGGTAAATACCGCTGGCACCGCATCAGCGCGCTCAGCGTCCAGTTCACAGCGGCAGGCACTCACGTCTTGGCGCGACTTTTTCAACATACTCATTACATCGAATGACGCACAGCCGCCCATGCCCAGCAATAACATCTCCATGGGCCTAACACCCATATTGCGGCCACCGTGATCTTCTGGGCCATCCATCACTACCGAGTGCCCGCTACCGGACTCAGCAAGAAACATCGCACCGTCTACCCATTTAACCGTCGCTTTCATTTGACCCTCATAGCGATACTAAAAAATTGCACTAAGCTTACCACAGCACCCAGATTCAAGCTCGCCAAGGCCGGCAAAGCACGTCATACTGAGGGGGAACTTTGGGGCAAATAACAATATTTTAAAGGTGCCTTCAATTTTATAAATGGATTTCCTGCTATACCGAGAGACCCAAACAGTGCTGAATTCTTTAAAACCAGAAATTGCCAATCTAGAAAACTTTCTCGCGCATTGCCATCGGCGACGCTACCCCAGCAAAAGCACGCTTATCTACGCCGGCGATGCCAGCGACGCGCTGTATTATATTATTGAGGGTTCAGTGACCGTCATTATTGAAGATGACGAAGGCCGAGAGATGATCGTTGCCTACCTTAATAAAGGTGACTTTTTCGGTGAAATGGGCGTCTTTGACGAAGATATCCCCGCCACCCGCAGCGCTCTAGTGAAAAGCCGCACCGAATGTGAAATCGCCGAAATCAGCTACAACAAATTTCGCGAACTGAATGAACAATACCCAGATATTTTGCTGGCACTGGGCAAACAGATGGCAAAGCGCCTGCGACTGACCACCCGTAAAGTAGGTGACCTGGCCTTTTTAGACGTCACCGGCCGCGTTGCCCGCACCCTACTGGATTTGTGCAAACAACCCGATGCCATGACCCACCCAGATGGTATGCAAATCAAAATTACCCGTCAGGAAATCGGTCGGATTGTGGGCTGTTCACGGGAAATGGTTGGCCGTGTATTAAAGACCTTGGAAGAACAGGGCTTGGTGCAGGTGAAGGGTAAAACGATGGTGGTGTTTGGGACGCGCTAGGTATCGCTAAATGCTGGACGGGAGACGGGGGAAGCAAAAGCTTGAGATTGGAGAGTCCTAACGCCACGCAATTCTTGCAAGCTCAGCGGCGACCACCGCCCGCTTTTGCGTTTACCGTCTCCCATCCTGCGTAGAGCAGCTCTTTAAGCAAACAACTCCGCCAGCTTCTCCCCCGGCTCCGCTGCCCGCATAAAGGCTTCGCCAACCAAAAATGCATTCACGCCGTGCTCGCGCATCGCCGCCACATCCTCAGCGCGATGAATGCCGCTTTCGGTGACCACAATATGCTCGTCGCTAATCGCCGCCAATAAATCGAAGGTGTTTTGCAAAGACGTTTCAAAGTTATGTAGGTTGCGATTATTGATACCCACCAAGCGATTGCCCAGCGGTAAAGTACGCGCCAATTCCTCGGCGTTATGAACCTCAATCAACACATCCATACCCAGGTCTTGGGCCAGCGTATTCAAACTCGACATCGCCGCATCGTCTAGGGCCGCCGCGATCAATAAGATGCAGTCCGCACCTATGGCGCGGGCCTCATAGACTTGATAGGGGTCAATAATAAAATCTTTGCGAATGACCGGCAGTGAGCACGCCGCGCGGGCCTGCTGCAAATACGCTTCCGCTCCCTGAAAAAAATCGGCGTCCGTCAGAACTGACAAACAGGCCGCCCCACCCGCTTCATAGCTTGCGGCAATCTCCGCTGGAATAAAATTCTCACGGATCACGCCTTTAGACGGCGACGCCTTTTTTACTTCAGCGATCACCGCCGAATGACCAGTGGCAAGCTTCGCCTCTATCGAGCTGACAAAGCCGCGTGGCGCGGACGCCGTTTTAATCTGCTCCTGCAGCGCAGCGACAGATAGCTTTGCACTGCGTTCTGCTACTTCTTCTCGCTTGCGATCAAGTATCTTTTTCAAGACGGTGGGAGTGCCGCTTTCACTCATCATGACTCAGTCTCTTTTGCTGGGTTTAAGCCCTGACTAAACGCCGCCAGCTCACCCATTTTTTCCAGTGCTTGACCACCGTGAATAGTGTCTTCAGCCAATGCCACACCGTGCTTCAAACTACTGACGACGCCGGCCACATAGAGCGCCGCGCCCGCGTTGAGAGCAATCATATCGGCCGCTTTCTTACCCGCTTCGGTTTCACGCTTACCGAGTGCGTCGCGAATCAAGGCCAAAGAAGCCTTGCTGTCCGCTACATCGAGGCCGACTAAACTCTGGCTTTCAATTCCCACGTCTTCGGGAGTCAGCAGATATTCCTTAATCTCACCGCCTTTGAGCTCGGCCACTTCCGTTGCCGACGCCAGGCTAATTTCATCCAACCCATCTTTAGCGTGCACCACCATCACGTGCTCGGCGCCTAGGCGCTTCATGACTTCAGCCAAGGGCCGACATAGTTCCGAACTGAACACGCCCAAAACCAAGCGAGTCACACCAGCGGGATTAGTCAGCGGTCCTAAAATATTAAAAATGGTGCGCTGACCAATATCGCGCCGCACACCAATCGCGTGCTTCATCGCACTGTGGTGGTTGACCGCAAACATAAAGCCGACACCCACTTCACGAATACAGCGTTCAACCTGTTTGGGATTCAAATCTAGCTGAATACCGGCGCTTTCCAAGACATCTGCGCTGCCGCTCTTAGATGACACCGAGCGATTGCCATGTTTTGCCACCTTGGCGCCCGCCGCCGCAATAACAAAGGTACTCGCCGACGAGACATTGAACAGATTGGCACCGTCACCGCCAGTGCCAACAATATCGACCACATGGTCTAAGCCCGAAATATCAACCGGCGTGGCAAGCTCGCGCATAACGCGAGCGGCCCCTTCAATTTCATCAAGGCTTTCGCTTTTCATGCGCAGGGCAATCAAAAACGCCGCAACCTGAGCGTCGGTGCATTGTCCGGTCATGATGTCGCGCATGACCGATGCCATATCCTCGGTGCTTAAACTCAAATTGCGGACCAGCAAGCCCAAGGCATCTTTAATATTCATGGTGCTCATGCGCTGCGCTCCAAAAAGTTTTTAAACAGCTCGTGGCCCTGCTCAGACAAAATCGACTCCGGATGAAACTGCACGCCCTCCACGTCTAGCGTTTTATGGCGCACACCCATTATTTCATCGACAGAACCATCGGGCTTTTGCGTCCACGACGTCACTTCCAGGCAATCGGGCAGGCTTTCTTTTTCAATAATCAAAGAATGATAGCGAGTCGCCACCACCGGATTATTTAAGCCGGTGAACACCCCGGTATTATGGTGATGCATAGGCGAGGTTTTACCGTGCATCACCTCGCGGGCGCGCACGATATTGCCGCCAAAGGCCTGGCCAATACTTTGATGTCCCAGACAAACCCCAA
Organism: Zhongshania aquimaris; assembly: GCF_019312595.1. GTDB lineage: Bacteria > Pseudomonadota > Gammaproteobacteria > Pseudomonadales > Spongiibacteraceae > Spongiibacter > Spongiibacter aquimaris. The sequence goes on from NZ_JAHWDQ010000001.1 coordinate 1,081,001, forward strand.
GAATGGGAATCTCCCCCGCAAAGGCTTTAATCGCCGCCAGCGAAATACCCGCCTCATTTGGCGTGCACGGACCAGGGGAGATCACCAAATGGGTCGGCGCCAAGGCGCGTATTTCGTCGATGGTAACTTCGTCGTTGCGCAGCACTTTTACATCAGCGCCCAGCTCAGCGAAATACTGCACAACGTTGTAGGTGAAGGAGTCGTAATTATCGATCATTAATAACATTATGACGCCTCCCCGTTTTTGTCTGTATCACGCATTGCGCTCTGAACCATAGAGGCCGCTTTAAATACCGCCCGCGCCTTATTCATGGTCTCTTTCCATTCTAGTCTGGGCTGCGAATCTGCCACGATTCCCGCACCAGCTTGGATATGGAGCTGATTGTCTTTGATGACCGCGGTGCGAATGGCAATCGCCGTGTCCATATTGCCGTTCCAGCTTAAGTAGCCAACCGCGCCGCCATACACGCCGCGCTTAACCGACTCCAATTCATCGATAATTTCCATGGCCCGCACCTTCGGTGCGCCGCTCAGGGTGCCCGCAGGTAAAGTAGCTCGCAGCACATCCATCGCCGTAATATCGTCGCGCACTTGGGCGCGGACGTTAGACACGATATGCATTACGTGCGAATAGCGCTCCACCACCATTTTATCGCTCAATTCTACGGTGCCGGTTTTGGCAACACGGCCCGCGTCGTTGCGGCCCAAATCAATCAGCATTAAATGCTCGGCAATTTCCTTGGGGTCGGCCAGTAACTCTTTCTCTAGCTCCAGATCTTCCGCCTCGTTGTGACCGCGGCGGCGAGTCCCCGCGATGGGCCGAACCGTCACTTCGCCGTGCTCTAGGCGCGCCAATATTTCAGGGGACGAGCCCACAATATGAAAGTCTTCCAAATTGAGGTAATACATATAAGGCGAGGGATTGAGGTGCCGCAGTGCACGATAAAAATTCAAGGGCGATGCGGTAAACGGAATACTCAAGCGCTGGGATAAGACCACCTGCATAGCATCGCCAGCCAGCACGTACTCACGTACTTTTTCCACCGCATCTTTAAATCTGTCTTCGCCAAAGCTCGACACAAAATCGGTTTCGGCAACGCCGTCGGCATCCAGATTTAAGGTCGGCAGCATGGGTGATAGTCCACGCATCATCTGCTCGTAGGTATCTAATCTTTCCTGCGCCTTGCTGTAGGCCCGGTCATCGGCGGGATCAGCATGAGTAATGATTTTTACAATGCCAGACAAGTTGTCAAAAACCAGCAACTCCTCTGACACCATCAATAAAATATCTGGCGTACCCAATACGTCGGGCGGCGTGCTCGGCATGAGCTTGGGTTCAATATAGCGCACGCAGTCGTAGGCAAAATAACCGACTAAACCACCGTAAAACGCCGGTAGTTCGTCAATTTCGGGTACCTGATAACGGGCCTGAAAGTCCTCAACAAACGCTAACGGGTCATCGCAATCGTGGCTTTCAATCAGTTTGCCGTCACGCGAAATAGTGACGTGTTTACCGTCGGCACGCAGCACAGTTCGCGCGCCCAAACCAATAATAGAGTAACGGCCCCATTTCTCGCCTCCGTGAACAGACTCAAACAGAAAACTGTAGGGCTCGGCGGCAAGTTTTAAATAGGCACTGAGGGGAGTATCGAGGTCGGCCAGCACATCGCGGTAAACCGGAATACGGTTATAGCTTTGCTGCGCCAGTTCATTGTATCGCTGGGCTTGCATGATAAATCCTTAAAAATGGGGTTCGGCTTGGTAATCTGCTAATTGCAGTAATTCGCTTATTGCAAGAGCTACCATCGCCATCGACGGCAATCACACAGCAGTGTCATGCGGGCGTTATGCACCATTTCTTCGGACTCGTCACACGTAATTAGAATATCAAAACATTGTAACCGAGCGGGCCCCGTGGGGGAACCGCAAAATACCGAGCTAGATGCACTCAATCTCCAAGATTACAGCTCAGTAAAATGCTTCATCGGCTCCATCTGCTGATGCAGAATTCGAATAATAAAAATATCATGCTCGCGCTGGCGATAGAAAACCGCATGACGTTGGTGGTCATGACGACGTATGTCGTCTGCAATTTCTGGGCATGCATGCCCCATCAATGGCGAGATTGAAAGCAGTCGAAAACTACTTTCTAAGTGCTCTGTGTATGTGTCAGCTTGAGCAACACCAAAGTTAAGCAAGGTATATTCATATATAGCTGTAAAATCGTCGACTGCTTTATTAGACAGCTTATACACGGTGCTTCTGCTTCACCTGCGCGGCAATATCATGAAGCGACAAATCGCTTTCCCCGCTTTGCTCTCCCGCTTCTAGCGCATTTCGCAGTGCTGCAATTTGATTTTCCTGACGTTCGAGCAAGCGCAAAGCTGAGCGGACAATTTCACTGGTTGAGCCGTAACGCCCAGATTCAATCAACTTTCCCACAAAATCGTCTAATTGAGCGCCAATGGTAACGCTGGTTGTTCTGGCCATAGAAATGCGCACCTGTGTTAATAATCAACACAAAACTAACATTCCCACACAGGAGTTTCAAGCCACAGCAACTCAACTACACTCAAGCAAGATTGACCTAGCACAATAGATACCTAAGATTATTGCTCCCTCATCACCGGCTTGCGAATAAGCTGCTGCATGCTTTGCTGCACGTCTGGCCCCAACAAGGCCACCCAGCGCTGTGAAAATGCCTCTAAACGCTTATCTACGCGCAAAAATTCGCCGGCTTCTTGTTCATCGGCCAATAGCAGTCCCTGCTGAATAAGGGTGTCGATATAGCCGCGAAACAGGTTCTTATCGAAATACTCTGGCGCCTCACGGCCACTTAAAATCGCCAAGCGCTGCGCCATTTCAATGGTGTTCTGCTCTACATCATCGCGCAGTGCCGCGACTGCAGAAATATCTTGTACCAGCAGCAAGCTGGTAATGGTGTAGCGCTCAAACGTCTCGCGTAAAATCCGGCCCAAGCCGGTTAACACTGCATAGCCTTCAGTGCCAACGCTAGCGCGACTGAGGTCGCCGGAGTCACCGTGTCGCGACAGCAAATTAAGCGCGACCAAGTTGTTAATTTGCTCTTTGACCGCCCCTGCGCAATCCGCAATTTTAGTGCGTAAAAACAACTCATTTTTTACAAAGGGGTACAACAGTACGCAGCCCTCTATCAACTCCGCCTCGTTAACGGTTTGACTGTGGCGGAAAAACCGCGCGATTAAGCTTGGCAGTGCCAAGACATGCATGACCGAATTCCGGTAATACGTCAGCATCACCGCCTCTTTGCCCGTGGCGGTAATAATCGGCCCCCAGGGATGATCAATTCTTGAAAGACCGGCTGTGCGCGCTGCCTGCTCCAGGATTTCCTGTGCCGTCCCCTCTGGCAAGCTGACGTCAGGGCTGTATGGCAGGCGCCGTAATATCGCAATAAAGTGATCTATCTGCAGCAGCAGTTCATCTTCCGCCATGGCGCGCTGGGGGCTCGACAGCAAAATCATTGCGACCAAGCCGATGGGATTAACCACCGCCGCCGCGTTGATGCGCTCCATATTTTCTTGGGCGATGTAATCTATCACCGCCGGCACAAAAGACAGGTCGCCAGCTTGACTGCGTTTACGCCAGTTGGGCTCAATATGGCTAAAGCATTCATCCAAGCTCAAAGGCTGACCGAATGCGACATGGGGACTGCCGTAAGACGATTTAAAAATCTTGCGCGCCTTTAACAGCCCACCCGCTGACTCACCTTTTTTGGCGGCGCCGCGCAACTCTTTTACATAGGATGCACTCTCTACCAATTTGTCGTAGCAAACGTATATCGGCACCAAGGCAACGTTGCGCCCAGGCTGATGAACAAAGCTCTCAACCGTCATCTTCAGCATGCCTTTTTTCGGTGGCAGCAAACGACCGGTGCGGCTTCGACCACCCTCGGGGAAAAATTCAACAGGATAGCCCCGGCCCAGCAACACATCTAAATAGGATTTAAAAATCGCTGTATATAATTTTTGTCCGCCAAAACTGCGGCGTATATAAAACGCGCCGCCACGGCGCAATAAGCCGCCCACTGGCCAGAAATTGAGATTCACCCCCGCGGCAATATGTGGCGGCACAAGACCTTGAACATAAAGGGTGTACGAAATTAGCAAATAATCAAAATGACTGCGATGCGAAGGCATGTATATTAACTGACGGCTATTTGCAGCCTCACGCAGGCGATCAATATGGTGAATTTTTAAGCCAGAAAATATCTTTCGAAACGCCCAAGTCAAGATCAGCTCCAGAGCGCGAATCATTCGACCATCAAAATTAGCGGCAACCTCTTCAGCCATTTTACGAGCCTGCTTTTTCACCAACTCAGGCTTGCCTATCGACGCTTTTTGTTCTTCTAAAATCGCATCGCGCACAGCCTGCCGACGCAAGACCACATCAATAATCTGCTGACGTGACGACAAGCTGGGGCCAAGGCTCGCTGTTTTGCGACGGGAATAGTAAAACGACAATAGCCGCGCCATGACCGCGGCGGCCTCTACGGGATCCGGTTTGCGAGAAACAAAGGTGCTGAATCGCACCGGTTGCGCGATATGAATAAGCACATTTCGGCGTTGAACCAAAATAACCATGAGCTTGCGGAAGGCACCTGCGCGCTCACCGTCACCCAAAAGCAATTTAAAAAACGAAGTTTCACTGCCGGGATCTCGGCCCCAAAACACCGATACCGGCACAATTTGCAGAGGGTAATCGCCATCCGCCGCCTGCTCAATCAAGGCAGCCATGGTATCGCCGCCACGAGCACCACCGCGCTGACCGCTCAGCACCGGCAAATACAAACACGCCGCGCTCTCACTATCAGGCAATTTACCTGGACTGGCTCGCAACTGAGGTAGCTTGTTCGCCTTGAAAACCCGCTCCAATAAAAACCGATCCGTCCAGCTATGTTGATGCAACACATAACAAACTGGTTTGCCGTCTAACTCGGTAGGCAATGACTCGTCGAATTGCACCAGCTTCGGCTTAATACCCGCAAGAAATGGTGCAGACAGCATCCGACACAAGACAAAAAAGAGACGTGTAAACCAAGGCATAATGCACATATTCCTATTAAACGGCGCCGCTTATCCAGATTCATCATCCGGTGAGAATTTGATTATAAAAATGAACGACTGGCCGCGATTTTACTTGGTCTATGGCGTCACGTCGCGGTTTTCAGCGCAGAACCCTTGGCTGAAATATAGAAAACCCAATAATTTATGTGCTCGGCGCCATTTGATATCCCGCAAACACAAGCCGCCAACGATTGATGTACAATCTGCCAAACAGCAGATATCTCAACTGTCTTACCGTTTAATGCAGGCTCAGTCATGACTTCCGCCAAAAGCCCAATTTTCGACAATAGCTACGCAAAACAAGCCGAGCGCTTCTTCAGTCCCCAAGCACCCTCCACCGTGCCCGCGCCAGCGCTAATTCGCATTAACACCGCCCTGGCTGCTGAGTTAGGTATCGACCCACAATGGCTGGCCTCACCAGAGGGCATTGCCACAATGGCCGGCAATCACATTCCAGACGGTGCTGAGCCGATCGCCACCGTGTATGCCGGCCATCAATTTGGTGGCTGGAATCCGCAGCTAGGAGATGGTCGGGCAGTGTTACTCGGCGAGTTAATCGGCAAAAACGGCACCCGCTACGACTGGCAGTTAAAAGGCTCTGGACGCACACCCTACTCCCGCGGTGGCGATGGTAAATCACCAATAGGACCGGTACTGCGCGAGTATATTCTCTGTGAGGCAATGGCGGCATTGAAGGTACCGACCACCCGCGCCCTTGGCGCCGTCAGCAGCGGCGAGATGGTCTTTCGCGATCAAGCATTGCCCGGCGCGGTGTTCAGTCGCGTCGCCCAAAGCCATATTCGCGTCGGCACCATGCAGTTTTTTGCATCGCGACGCGACACCGAGGCCCTGCAAGAATTAAGCGATTATTTAATACAGCGCCACTTCCCTGACGCTGCGCAAGCGAGCAATCCCGTCGTGGCAATGCTCGATGAGATCATTGCACGCCAAGCTGCGCTGATCGCCAAATGGCAGTCCATCGGCTTTATTCACGGCGTGATGAACACCGACAATATGCTGCTCTGCGGCGAGACCATTGACTACGGCCCCTGCGCCTTTATGGACAGCTACGATCCCGCAACCGTGTTCAGTTCCATCGATCACAACGGCCGCTATGCCTACGGCAATCAACCCGGCATTGCCCACTGGAATTTGGCTCAGCTCGCCCAAGCGCTATTAGCGATCTTAGATAACAGCCCAGACGCCAACGAAGACAGCGCCGTCGCACTGGCCCAACACGCGCTCGACGCCTTTCCAGAATTATTCCTCAAAGCCTATCAAGATATTATTAAAGATAAGCTCGGTCTTAGTCGCTTTACCGAGCAAGACGACACCCTATATCAAGATCTACTCAAACTCATGGAAGCCGAGAAAGCAGACTTCACTCTGTGTTTTCGCCGCTTAGCAGAGCTGGCCGACGAAGGCGCCTGTATCAATAACAGTGTTCGCGAACTCTTTGAATTTAACGACAGCTTTACCCCGTGGCTGCAGCAATGGCGTCAGCGCTTAACTGAAGACACCCAGACAGCAGCCGAGCGCCAAGCGCACATGTTTAAGGCCAACCCGGTTTTCATTCCGCGCAATCACCTTGTCCAGGAAGCGATCACCGCCGCCGAACGCAATAATGACCTTAGCGTGTTTAATCAGCTGGTAGACGTTTTGAAAACCCCTCATACTTTCGACCCAGCAAAACAGCGCTATGCGCTACCGGCAAAACCAAACGAGCGGGTTTTACAAACTTTTTGTGGCACCTAAAAATGCGACGCAATCAAACTGCCAAATCAACAGCCAAGATCGACAATTAAATTCAAGGAATCACAATGAGAATTTGCGGCGTGGAACTCACCGGCAACGATGCCGTCGTCTGCTTGCTTAATTTAGAAAATCAGCAATTTAATATTCCAGACTGCCGGGCGCGAAAAATCAGCTTACCCAAAGAACACAGCAGAGAAGATTTAAAACAATTCCAAGCTGCCTTTACACAATTAATGCGCGACTACAAAGTCGATAAAATTGCTATCAAAGGGCGCTTACCCAAGGGCAAGTTTGCCGGAGGTGCAGTCAGTTTTAAATTAGAGGCGGCGATTCAACTCATCGCTGACATCGACGTTGTGGTGCTGACCTCATCGCAAGCCAAAGCCGCGCTTGCAGACAATCCGCTACAGATTCCCTTTGCAGATACGGAGCTAAAAGGCTTCCAAGAAGCCGCATTCATTACGGCTTACGTGGCACACCAAAACATCACTTAAGCGGTTCTTTCGTTCTTAGACTCATTAAGCTGCAGCCGCAGTGCAGCAATTAATAATTCCAGGCTACACTCTATTTGCAGCCTGGAATTTTGCACTTTTACCCCATCGACATTTTTAGTCGCATGCTTTTCAATCCGCAGCGAAACCTGCAAACACGCCGCACCGATCACCGATTGAATGACCGCAAAATATGCATCCGTTGCCTGGCCAGCACTAAACCCGGCACGCCTTAATTTCGCAATAAATTGATCGGTTACCATCGCCGCTTGCTCACCGGGCCGCAAGGCACCCAGCAAAGGCACCCAATCTATTTCATCACTTAATGCCATAAACATGCGTTTAGCACACTCAACAAGCCACTGATCCCAGTTCATATCTGCATCAGGCAGCACATTTGCTCGGCCAATAAAATCATCCAGCGCACTACTCAGCAACGCCTCTTTATTGGGAAAATGTTTATACATCGCCATCGCGCTGACACCCAACTTAGCGGCAACGTTGCGCATCGATACCTTATCGAAGCCCTCTTCGCTTATTAGCGCTAGCGCGGCATCAATATAGGATTGTTTATTCAGGGCAGTTTTAGCCATTGCTAGTATTCATTCCCAATTTAAAGAATTTACGCCGCACAGTGCTGAGAAGCGCTGCTGATGACATCAAAGCGGACCGGTAATTTTTGTAAGGTATGCGCAAACATCGACGCAATAAACGGCGCATCGCCCACGATTTGGAGGTTTTCTGTACGTAATAAAAATTCGCGTAACACAATCCTAATTTCACTCCTCGCCAGCTCCCGCCCTATACAGGCGTGAATACCGTGACCAAAGGTAAGATGTTTTTTACCATTGGGGCGATTCAAATCGATCGCGTCGGGATTTTCAAACATCGTCGCATCGCGGTTCGCCGCCGCCCACATCAAAAATATTCGGCTACCCGCTGGCAGCGATACGCCGTGTAATTCAGTGTCTGTCTTGGTCCAGCGAAAATGCCCTTGAAATGCGGCTTCAAGTCGAAAAACTTCCTCAATAAAATTATCGAGCTTAGTCATATCCGCCCTGATTTCGGCTTGAATATCTGGGTTTTCAATTAACAGCTTCAAGGCATTGCCCATGCTCGTCGCCGACGAATCGCTGCCCGCCACCAATAACTGAAACAAGCTGCTCACCGCCTGCTGATCAGTCATCGGGTTATCTGGGTCCAATACCGCATTCACAAAAACACCACAGAGATCATCACGCGGATGCTTTTTAGCTATCGCCAATTGCTGCCAGCAGTAGCGGATAAACGCCAATATTTCGGCGCGACTTTTTGCCAGCTCTAAAGAGCTTGAGACACCACTTTGGGTAGAGATGGTGTGCATACACCAGTACTTAATTTTCTGATAATCCTCGGCGGGAAAACCCAGCAATTTAATAATTACTTTCATCGGCAGGCTCCAGCCGACTTGCTGCATAAACTCTACTTCACCGCTGTCGATGAACTCATCCATCATCGAGCGGCATAAATCGCCTATCTCACCTTCCAAGCTTTTCACAAAGCGCGAATTCAGGCCTTTATGACCGACCTTGCGATCATTGCTGTGCTGGGGCTGATCTGCCACAGCTAAAACATCGCATGGCGTAAGGCCCATTTCAGCCAACTTATCCTGCTTTCGGCCCTCCTCAACAATACTTTGATGGGGCTTTAAACCGACGATGGCACCTTGATGAGTTGAGGAAAACAGCTCTGTATCACGACACACCGCCGTAATATCTTCATAGCGCGACAAACAGTAAATGCCATTCTGCAAACGGTAAACCGGATACTGTTCACGCAACATCGCGTAGAAGCGGTAGGGATTTTGAAAGCAGGCATTCTCCAGCGGTCTGAAGTCCTCCGGCGTTTTTGGATGTTCAGGAATAGGCTTATCAGTCAAAGATTCGGTGACATTCGTCGCAGCGGCGCTAGCTCGTTTCTTACGCCAGTGCACAAACCGCAGCAGTCCTTCAACACTAAAAGACAGCAAAAGCCGGCGACCGTGAAAGAGAAAATTCGGCATTTTGATATGCTCATCATTATTGAAGCATCGATGCTAGCACGACAAGGTTTACAGTGTAAACCTTGTGTTGAGTCCGCACGCAATCGTGCGCAAATCAGATATGAAAAGAAGTAAATTGGATGTCAGCGCTTACTGCATAGCCGCTAGCCAGCTACATACAGCGCATCAGGAAAGGCAAACACTTTTGTTAATGGAATAAGTCTTCAAAAACGCCAATCACACTACAGTTCTTCAATATGATCTAGACACCATTGCGCGCGATCAAGAATGGCCTGCTTATTGTCGGCCGCCATTTTATCCCAGTTTTTATAGATCATACCTTGGCGTGGATTGGCAGCAAATCGATAACGGTGACGATGCATAAATCCCCAGTACAAACTATTTAGAGGACAGGCTTTGTCGCCAATTTTATCCTTCACTCGATATTCGCAATCACCACAATAATCGCTCATTTTGCGGATATAATTGCCACCCGCCGCATAGGCTTTGGTGCCCACCAAGCCGCCGTCCGCGTACTGACTCATGCCCCTCGTATTTGGCATCTCCACCCACTCCAGCGCATCTACATAAATTCCTAGATACCACTGGTCGACCGCCGCTGGATCAATACCACTTAACAGGCAGAAATTACCAGTGACCATCAAACGCTGAATGTGATGGGCGTAGGCATAGTCCAGCGACTGCCCGATGGCCTGGGATAAACACCGCATCTTGGTTTTGCCAGTCCAAAAGTACGAGGGCAATTCACGCGAGGCGGCTAAGTTATTCAATTCGGCATAGCGCGGCATGTTTGCCCAATAAACACCGCGAACAAACTCTCGCCACCCCAAAATCTGGCGTACAAAACCTTCCACCTGCGCCAAATCGATTACGCCATCACTAGTCTCAAATGCATACAAAGCGGCATCAATAACCTGCATTGGATGCAAGATCTTCGCGTTGATCGCAAAAGACAGACGCGAGTGATACAAACTCCAGCCGGTGGCCCCCCCTGCGGTCATCGCATCTTGAAAGCGACCAAAATAGGGAAGTAAGTAACGACAAAAATAGTCTAATAACTCCTTAGCTTGCCGTCGACTCACCGGCCAAACAAGCTTAGTCTCAGGACGCCCAATATGTTTTACACCGTGGCGCTCGAGGCGGTGTAATATCGCACTGACGTCATTGGCAAACACCAAGGGCTCGGGCACGTCAGCAATGTCATCGACACTCAGACGATTGCGATTTTCACTATCAAAATTCCAACGACCGCCGCGCGGACTATCACCGTCCATTAGCACTTGATAACGTTGGCGCATACCTCGGTAAAAATTTTCCATGCGACGATGCTTACCGGCGCTAAACTGCTGGGTTATTTCATCAAAGGGCAGCAAAAAATGCTCGCTATCGCACTCCTCAACTCTCACTTTTGGGAGAGACATCACCCGCAACTGGGTAAACAAACGATATTCATCTGCCCGCTGATATTCAAACACCGTCGCCTGACAAGTCACTAGCACAGATTGAATTAACGAAGGCAAATCAGCGTAGGCGGCACTGTCGTCTAATGTGAGGTAATGAACACGATGTCCGGCCCGTTGCAATGCCTCAGCAAAGTTCGCCATGGCGGAAAAAAATGCGCAAATCTTTTGCACATGATGTACACAATAATCGACCTCTTGATGCAGCTCCGCAATCACATAAAGTACGTCATCATCAACGCGCTTAAACCAACTATGGCTAGCGTTTAACTGGTCACCCAGCACTAACCTAAGTGTCTTTGCGCTCCTCAAAACCCGCTCCCTTTTCTGTGTTGAATCACGCTCTGGCTCGGCCTAACATGGCGAGCCAGTATTCTCCTCGCCTCATTTTGCACATCAGCTCGATCTCGCCACGACCACAAACGATCTCGTGCGGCACTGGCAGCCTCGGCTAAATCGATTATTGGCTGGGGATAATCCTGACCCGGTGCAAAGCCAATCATCTGCGCCTCCAAAGGTGGTATTGTCCACGGTTCGTGGATCAAATCTACTGGTAATTCAGCTAACTCCGGCAGCCACTTACGGATGAATATTCCGTCAGTATCCTGCTCTTTCGATTGCTTAACTGGGTTATAAATTCGAATGGTATTGGCGCCGGTAATACCAGCCTGCATCTGAATTTGGGGGTAGTGGATACCTGGCTCAAAATCCAAAAACAAACGCGCCAAATGTGTAGCTGCAAACTGCCAGTTCAGATTAAGGTGATGACAAAGAAAACTCACCAACATCGCCCGCATACGAAAATTAATATAGCCCGTTGCATGCAGGCAACGCATACAAGCATCAACCAAAGGAAACCCGGTATTCCCTTCCTGCCACGCGCGCAGATGCTGCGCTGCCAAATCATCGTTCCTGTACGGCAGATTGGTGTAGGCGCGATTAACGGGCCGAAACTCCATCTCACATTCGCTTTCAAACTTTTGGATAAAATGGCAATGCCAATGCAAGCGAGACAAAAGTGCCGTCAATGAGCGCTGCCAACCGGGCGCATTGCGATGGGCCAATAAGCGCTGATACATATCCCGTACACTGATATTTCCCCACGCCAAATAAGGCGACATACGAGAGCAGGCTTCGCGGCTTGTCGACGGACTAGACAGTCGTCGATAGTATTCCCGTCCGCGGCCCGCCAAAAAGCTATCGAGAGTTCTGGCGGCCATCTCAGCGCCACCGCGTTGAAATAAATCACCGCCCTGGAGCCAGTCATCCGGTGGCAGAAATGATGCAACGGGGTAATCGTTAATCAGATTTGTAGTATCCAGGGCTGGATGAGTCAGCGGCATACCCATTTGTTTCTGCCAGTGACTGTCCCAACTAAGACGGTTTCGCGCGCCGCGCCGCACCCCGCCACTGGGTGATTGTAACCACGGTATTTCGCGTTTCTTGCACCACGCCAGCACCTCACGGTCTCTGGCAAAAGTCTTCGCCAAGCCAACTTCTTGATGACTAAATAGGCTGTGAATACCTAGCTCACCATCAATGCTTTGCAACACAGACAGTGCATCACCGTGAAATATAAATACGCGGGTATTAAAGGGCCGCAAGGCTACGTTTAGTGATTGCAAAGACTGCCATACAAAGCGCCAATGACGTCTATCATAATGGGGGTCTTGCAGCAGTATCGGCTCGAAGATATAGCACACCATGACGCGCCGACCACTTGCACAGGCGGCAGCGAGGGCATCATGATCACGGAGGCGCAAGTCACGCTTCAACCAAACTAGGGCTAGCAAATCCGTCATTGATTCTTAGACCCATCAACGCAGGGCCAGCCCACCATGTCTTGGCTGTCTATTGCGGCACAGGTTTCCCCACCCCTCCATCGTCGTGTAAACGCACCATCAGGATCATACTGACGAGCTTGTTTTTCCAGATCAAAACGGCGATGACCACGGGGATCTGCGCCTACCCCGGCGAGGTATTGCCAATTACCCCAGTTACTCGCCATATCATAGTCGATTAACTGCTGCTCGAAATATGCCGCACCATAACGCCAATCTAATTGCAGTTCGTGTACAAAACAACTAGCAACAATCTGTCGTCCGCGATTGCTCATATAGGCAGTTTCATTAATCTGATGCATACAGGCATTCACAAGCGGCCACGGTGTTTCGCCCTGAGTCCACGCTCGAAACCGTTCGGGATAAAAACTCGTTAAGGGCTTACGCTGTTTAATGCCCTTAAAGCGAAATAAATGATTGCCGTGCTGATAGGCATACCACTGAAAATACTCGCGCCACAGCAACTCAAAATAAATCCACTCGGTAGAGTCGTTCGCGCCGTGGCGCGCCTCGTAGTCACGCAATTGCGAAACAATCTCCCTAGCCGATACACAGCCAAGCGCAAGCCACGGCGAAAACTTGGTGGAGTGATGCCAACTATCAAGATCATTGCGCAGCACCTTGTAGTGACTCGGCCAATCACTGTCAAAATAGCTTTGTGTGTGTTCTAGGCCCGCAACTTCACCACCATAAAATCGAAAATGCTTAGCATCGTCACCAAGGGCTAAAAAAACCTCATCACGTGCTGGTAACTCCATCGCATCGGGTGGCGGTGGCAATTCCGTTAAGGTCGGCAGGGGCTGAGGAACGCGCAAGTCAGCAATAGCCTTGCGAAACTGCGAGAAGGTCGGCGGCAAGGCCGCCGGTGCAAACGGCAGCGCTTCCCAATTAAATAAAGTGTGGCTGTCTAGCTCTTGAAAACGGGTTGTGGGAAAGGACTTCTGCAAGAATTGCCACTGGCTTCGCTCATAGCTCCCTGGGTGCCGACTTCGATATACCTCGTCTACCGGATAGCGATCTATTAGTTCCGCGAGCCCTTGCCTTGCTGACGCTCGACAAACTATTAAGCGCTGCCCTAACTTATCCAAACTCACCGCAAGCTCGGCGACACTCTCTTCTAAAAATTGTCGACGCTGCTTCGATATCGGCGCATCGCCAACAATATGGGGCGAACTCACCACTAATGCAGGGTCAACACACACCACACACAATAAGTGATCGACTCTCGCCGCTAATGCCCTCAACGGTGCCAAATCGTGTAGGCGCAAATCATTACCGAAGCAATATAAACCCAGTTTTTTCATTCCAAAATGTCATTCCCTAAAATATGGACACTGATAGAGTCGCAGCGAGATTTCCGCTCGACGTGCACCGAGATAGCCTTTTATAGGTAAAGGAAAACTGTTTGGATTTTAAGCGGGGCTAATTATTTGAATACAACGCCAAACGAAAATTATCGCAACGACATGCTACTACTCATGTGCTGGAGCTATAGAAGACCTAATTAAATGAAACTCACCATCGCTAGCAAGCGCGCTTGGCCTATGGACATCCATCATCTACAACGATAGTAGTTGACTGAGCGGATTGAAGCTCTAACTTAGCCCGCTCAGCCTTGCTAATATATTTAGGCTTGTTGTTAGTCGCCAACTTTGCCTTGGCCTTTTTAATTCGCGCCTTTGATGCCGCATTGCCTTTTTTACGACGGTTCATACTTGCTACTCAAATGGTGAAAACGCGGGCCGGAGTTTAGACCCGCATCGCTCATTTAGCGACAATAGAATAAGCCGCGCGAGGGAAATGAACATGCAGCGTTCCGAAATCGGCAGTTTCCCGCGCAACGATAATACGCGTCTCGGTGACTGCGGCTAGCGTACCGGCTACCGGCACCACGCCATAGTCAATAGGAGCAACCTCTACTGCGCTGCCAATAGCCACCGGTGAATCAGCCACACTAGCCGGCACCTGCCGCGGTTGCGATTCACGCGCTGCTTTAAAGGCATCAGCTTGCGCTATTTCCGTTCGCGACCCATGACCAATATTTTCTACGCGCTGATACCATTGCTGAATTCTTGGGCTGGCGACAAGCGGCTTACGATTACAATTTACATGCAACCACAGCGGGTGAAACACCGCCAAATCTGCCACGGATGGATTATCGCCTCCTACCCACGCGAATCCATCCAGGCGTGCATCCAGGGCGTAAAACAGTGACGCCATTACCACCTTCGCCTTATCACCCTTAGGGGGCCTGCTTGCTCCGCCCTTCAACAGGGAAATCCTGTCCTTTATAAAACGATACGTGCCTATCGGACCAAATCCTTGCAGCATAGTCGTGATAAGACGAAGCGGTGGCACAGTGGCAATAGCGGCAAAAAAGACCTGTCCCTCAGCCTGCTTCATCAGCTCAAGCGCATCGCCATCAACGGCAGTAGGATCAAGCGCAGTACTCGCACTGAGTCTCGCCACTTCCTGCGCAATTAAGGTCGAGTCGCAGAAAATGTCTGCACCAATCTGTGCGACCGGAATTCGTCGATAGCCGCCGGTCAATGGATCGAGATTGGGCCGCGGTGGCCATGCTGGCGAAAGCAGCGATGACCAGGGCATATTGCTCAAGCCAAACATCAGGCGAATTTTTTCGGCATAGGGCGAATTGTCGTAGTGGTGAAGAATAATTGATTCCGTCATTTCTTATGTCTCATTAGTAACAATAGCGAAAGATCTATCTAAAGGGTGTCTTGCTAAGATTAGACTACACCGCCAAGCAGTAAAGAAGGCTTTATTCTTATTAGGTGCCGGTCACCTGGTAAGAGCAGCCATAGGAAAAATGTCAATTTCCCCTCTGAACTTCAGCCGACACTAACGGAACATCCATATAACGCTTGATTATTGTCTACGGTGATGAATTAGCACAGTTAGACACGGATATTTATTTTCAATGCAGGAAAACGCCTTGTCTTAATATTGGCCGTCGAAATCCTAAGTATACAAGTTAGTTTTTGCAGGCAAAGTAGATGGGCAGGGCTATCCAGCGTAGATATGAGAATTGATTTAGACACGCTGGCGATTATTGTTCGTGAGGCAAAAGGATAATAAATAAGGTGTAAGGACTTTAGCGGCGCCTTTTGTGCCTGCACTTAATCGACAGATTGAATTGGCTAGGGCCTGTCTTACCTAGCGGCAGTGCTGCCGTCTAGAATGGCCGCTCCGACGCCCTGTTTGGCGCGCGTCCGTTCTACAGCCATAGTGGGGAGATCTCCCCACGGTAGCAAAAAAATTACGAATGGAGCTCGGCGTTAAAAGGCGGATGCCAGTGGTCGCAAATATTTATACCCCTGTGGGTTGTTTGCTGTCGAAAACATTGCAATAACCACGTCTCGTGAGGGCGAAACATATAGAGCCTGTCCCTGAAAGCCGGACTTAAAGAGGCCACCATCAGCGAATAGCGCCCCCCACTGAGAAGGCGCGCTAACTGGCGGCTCTCCGTGAATACTTGCGTCTATTGCCCGCGCTGTTGGTGCATGGCGGTAATAATCAGTTCGCGCAACGTCACCAATGCGAGCCAACAATTTTTTATTTGCCACCTTTGAGTCGTAGCCACTTGGCGTAAACAACATACCGAAACGAGCTAGGTCTCTGAGGCGCGACGAAAACATTCCGTGAGCAATGGCGCGGCCGTCTGGTGTTAACCCCAACAGGGCATCCCCCTCCGCGCCAATCTGTGACCAGATTCTCTGCTGTATAACATCGCCATAGCGCTGCCCGGTAATATGCTCAATGAGTAAGCCCAGCATATTCGTATTCGCTGAGGAGTATTGATATTTCTTGCCCGGCGGGTTCAAACGCGTCATTTCACGTAAAACCTGATTATGCGTTCCTGTTGCTAATCCTGGGGCTTTAAGCACTCCCTGGGCAAACATTAGCTTACCGATACCAGAATGTGGATCGCCATACGCTTCAGTTGAGTCTACGGCATCGATGCCACTGGCTTGATGAAGAATGTGCGCAACTTTAACACCTTCCCAGACCGTTCCCTTAAATTCCTTGAGGTAGGTGTCGATGGTGGTATTGGGGTCAATCTGCCCCTCCTCAATCAGCATTTCTGTCAGCAGCCCAGCAATGACTTTCGCTACAGACCACCAAAGATGAGAGTCGGTCGGCTGCATACCTGGATACTTCTCGTAGACAACTTTTCCTTTGTGGATGACGACGATGCCCTGAAGCCTACTAAGCGGCGAACTCACAAATTCATCTAGGCTCAAATCGCCAAGAGATGTTTTTACTTTAATACCACCGATGCGCCCATTGGGTTTTTCACGAAGACTTTTTATTTGACCATCTCTGTCAAGCAGCTGGTGAGGATAAAACTCAGCCATATTGAGATAGGTGTAAAGCGCGGCGTTGCCTGCTAGTCCCAATGCAGCACTTTTATAACTTGCCTTCAGATCAGTCGCTTCGTCAGCAGAGAAGCCATTCTTCGCCTCGGAAACTGGCCACACATTCTCACCACCGTAGGTAGACGCTGAACTGAGCAGCACAGATATGGCCAATAGAGTAATATTAATCATGCTCTTATTCATTGTGTTGCCCCATAGTACTGCACGTAGTTTGACGTCGTGCGAGATTTCCAGCTATCTCCCAGTGGCGCAGCGTATTTGGCATCGTCTCCATGTATAAAGTTCTTGATACTGGCTGCTATGACCGCGTGAATATCTTCCCGCTCTTTACGATTTTCCTTTGTCCAAGCAAATCTCATGTAAGAAGGTCGGTCTTCAATATAGTTTCCAAAAAGAATAGGTACATCTAGACCGTGGAATGATCCAAAATCTAGCAGCCATGGATCGGGGAAGTTGTCCCATACAAATTCGTACTGATACAACGCAGGAAGTGATTCAGAATATGTCGCTATACAGCGTTGTAATTTCTTACTGTATTTTCGTTCAAGGTACTGAATAAGAATATTCCGGACCATACCTTTGATTAATCCAAGTTCTTGGCTAACCGTTTTTGTCCTTTCTTCGCCATTAAACAGCGGCCAAAGTTTATTGAACTCTAGGTCATACATCCGAGTTGTGACCAGCGTACTCAGCTCATCACGGGTATTGCCGATCATTAGCGGAACTTTATTGATAAGTTCGCAAGTGACCTCTCGCGAACTTTCTGGCTTGCTTACAACTGTGCCGTCGGCAATAACTTTAGGTAATACCCCTTTTTCAGATGCCTCAGCGAGCTCTGTTTCAGTTTTGCCGCGAAGATAATTACCTAGTTCAGTATCGCTCATCTTGCTGATGATGCTTTCAGCATCGGCCGATGACTCAGCCTTTCCATCCTTGATTAATAGCTGCGCAATAAATTTATCTCCCTGCTCCTTACCTTCTTCGTAAGATGCAGAAAACGGAATACCAGAAAAGCTGATTGCCCGCTGAAACTTACCTTTTGCCGCTGGCGAACGCATTAGGGCGAGAACAAAAACCGCCCCTGCTGACTGCCCAGAAATAGTGATATTGTCAGGATCACAGGATAGCGCCGCGCAATTTTCACGCGCCCAGTCCAGCACCTTAATCATATCGAGGAGTAAGAAATTTCCGGAGTCCTCCTCAGGGTTGCCAGTCTTCAACGCCGGGGATTGAAATGAACCCCAAATACCCAGCCGATAGTTGGCGGTTATCACCACCGCATCTGTCTCCGCCGCTAGCCTAGCGCCGTTGTAGATTTCATGATAAGACCGGCCAAAAATACCAGAACCACCGTGAAAAAATATCAACAGTGGGCGCTTTTTCTTTTCGCTATTGGGTACCCAAACATTCAGAAAAAGACAGTCTTCTGAACCATAGGGCTTGTTGAAACTTTTTTCATCATCGGTGGTAAAAAAATTACCAATTTGAGAGCAGGCACTTCCTGGGGAGCGTGCATCACGCACGCCCTGCCAGGCTTCCATTTCCTGTGGCGCTTTCCAGCGCAGTTGATTAACCGGAGGGGCTGCATAGGGTATGCCCAAGTATTGATAGGTATTGCCTGATTTTTCACCGCGAACATCACCACTTTTGAGTGATACGATTTCACCGGCCAAACTTACTGAAGTCGTGAGCCAAAGCAAGCTGAACAGAAATACTAAAGCTGCTCCGCGAATCTTTACCTTTTGCATTCTAGAACTCCAGGCTGAGTCGGGCGGAAACAGCACGAGGAGCGTTTAAAATAAAAATATTATCTCCATTAATAGCCGGCTTAACAATGCCAACGGGGGTGGTTTCGTTGGTGATATTTAAAACATTGACTCCGAGACTGGGGCGGCCTGTAAACTGGGTTAGTCGCAATTGCACTCCCGCACTATAGGTACCGTAATCATTAACAGTGTCTTCGTCCACTAAGTCATTGTAGGATTTGCCGACATAAGAGTAAGTCACGTGACCAGAAACATTTAACCAACTTTGAGGAGAGTTACTAAATGCCAGTGAGGCCGCGTACTGGTATTCTGCTGAGCCCGGTAGTGGTGTACCAGCCGGAACAAAATCATTTCCAGCGATAAAATCCTCCAAAGTGTGGGCATCTACTGTTCCGCCACTTAAAGAAAACAGAAATCCAGGCACTGGCAGTTGCCAACGCAGATTCACCTCTATGCCGTCGCTCTCTGCACTACCAACATTGTCGTAATAGTTGATCGCAAGCGCATTTTTGAGAACCACTAACGGGTTGTCGAAGTCGATATGAAAGGCGGTTAGATCAAACTCAAGAGTATTATCAAGCCAGCGAGTCCGCATCCCAATTTCATAGTTCATAATAGTGTCTGATTTATAGGTGCCCGGCACATTCTGAAGCTCATCTTCAGGAACGGTCTGGATGCCACCAAACCGGAAGCCCTTATTGACGAGTGCGTACACGGAATGCTCGTCGGTGAATCGATAGGTAACTGAGACTTTTGGGTTCATACCCTCTTCACTGATTTCAGCGGTGTTGTCCAAGGTGTACTCGCCGGTTGCAACTAGATTTAGAAGACTAACGCCCTGCGCTACTATGCCTTCACCAGTGTAACCGCCATCAACACCTGTTTGGTAATATCGGCCTCCGAGCGATAACTCCAAGCTGGCGGTGGGGTACCAGGTGGTATCGAAGAACACTGCCTTTTCTTGTGCATTTGCATTGGTTTGTGCGCAAAGCAGAGACAAGCTGCAGTCGACTCCGTTTGAGTTTCGATCTCGTAAACCAAGTGAATCTAGCAGTGGAATCTGATCTGTCGCCTGCAAAGTCAAAGAAAGAAAATAATCAATGGGAGAGTCAAGATAATATACCCCCACCAACCATTCAAACTTATCGTCTGCCTGAGACTGCAAACGTAACTCCTGCTGAAAGGAACTGGACTTTTGGTTAGTCAAAAATGGTATAGCTAAGCCATCCGGGGCGGCGTTTGAGGGTGTGCCAAATAGGCTAAAATAGCCATCGATAATATTCTTGCGCTCCTTCTCTGTTCGAGATGACGAAGAAACTAATCTTACGCTTTCCCATTCATGTTGAACTTCAAGATTATAAAGTGCGATTCGATGTTCATTTGGCCATTTAATAAATGAGCTTCTAGTTTCCCTAGGTCCAACCGTGTTGTCGGCAATAAAAATATCATTGTCCGCCTGATAATCTTGCGCCAGATAAGTTAATTTAACCGAGGTATTATCCCCCGGCGTCCATGTTGCGCCAAGACGATACTGCTTTCCTTTCGATCCATTTACATCGTTAGCCTCTTGACCCCGGCGGACATCGTCAGTAAATCCCGGATATTCTCGGTCGATATAAGTAAGCCTAAGCCCCAGATTGCCATCGGGGCCAAACACCGGAATATTAAGCATAAAGCCCTGGGTTAGACCACTATCTCCCTCTTCTAGTGAAATGTTCTGGGCAAAGTACGACGCCTGCCATTCATGGGGTACGGCTTCGTTCAAGCGATACCGTAGCACACCGGACAGAGCCGCGCCGCCAAAGAGAGTGCCCTGCGGCCCCTTGAGCACTTCTACCGCTGCCAAGTCAAAAGCGGAAAGGTCGGGTGTGATACTTGCTGCATAAGGTTCGTTGAGGGCCGTATCACCTATAAAAATTCCGACTGGCTGTGGTACAACGCTAGTCGGCGCCGCGCTTGTTGAGATTCCGCGCATTACAATTCGCTGATCACCAGGCCTTGCTGAATTTGCAGTTACGCCGGGTGTCTGTTCAAGTACATCATTGATACTCAGTATGCCTTGCTGCTCAAGGCTATCACCGGAAAACGCAGAAATAGAAGCGGGAATGTCTCGAAGTGACTTCTCTCGCTTGGTAGCCGTAACGATGACCTCTTCTAGAAAATTACGTCGTGTGGCGTAATTGCTATCTTGTTGCTCTTCAACGGACATACTCTTCTTAACACCGGATATTTCCGGCTCTGAAGCCGAAGAATAGCTGGTGCAGAAAGCAGCACTCAACAGAGAGATATGGGACAGAGTTTTGAAATTTCGATTTTCAATCATGATAAATCACTCATAGTTCTTTGTTATTTTCTGTTTGGTTTAATCTTGCTTAGAGCCATTTTTCTGCGCGGCGTAGCTAGGAAAGCCGTTGGCTTGGTTGCTCAAATATTTACTCTCCAATTCTTCCAAAGCGCTTTCATCAATAGCTGCCATCTCTGGCATCAGTCGATCAATAAGGTGATTCAATCGGTGTGAGAACGATACAACTTCTTTACCAAGCCCCATCTTTGACTCAATTTGTCGGAAGAACGTCGCAAACTGCTCACGAGGTAAGGCGGCGATGGCCTCAATATCTGACATGATGGGCGCGTCATTTCCCGTACTTCTTGTGCGTTCCGCCTGTAAACAAACAACACCCAGAATCGCGTTATAACCGACCACCGCAAGTTGCACCTGGCTATCGTCCGTGCAAATGGAATCTAAAACTTGCAAAAGCAAATGCATTTGCATTTGCCATTTTTTTGACCCAGAAGGCGAGTGACAGAATTTTGGGTAGCGCAATTGAATCTCTCGAATACAGAGGAAATGCTCAATCAGCTGTATTCTAAGGGGGGTGGCACAGGATCTATTTGGGATCGGTATTTTTGCAACTAGATGCTGTAAGGCCTCTTGCTCCAGTTGCCCTATGTCATCAATGTAGTTGTAGAGAGTGGCGTGGTTGACACCCATTTCCTTTGCGATAGCGCGAATATTAAGTGATGAGTAACCATCATTTTCAAGCACAGAAAGGGCGCTGGAAATGATTTTTTCCCTAGTTATTTTTCTGGGTCGACCTACTTGACGCGCTTTCACCGTAGAAATACCTCTACTCATTATCAATATGTAACCACCGGTTATATATTAATAATAACCATCGGTTATATATTAGTCAAGAGCGCCCTCAAAGAAGCAAACCTCCTCTATATAAGGACTGAGCTATCGCCCAAGATACGTCAGATAAATGAATAGACACCTCTAAATTGCAGATGCATTGTATGATGCATGCCGCATCACTATGCGCAGCGCTTTATGACGGGCTTGTTAAAGCTCGTAGTGCGCATAAGCTTTTCAGACTCCTCCCTAATTCTTACCGCCAGCCACAACGGCGCCCTTACTAAGTCAGCGTTTTGGCTGTCCAACAACCGCAGGAAGCATGATGCCGCCCCATATTATAAGTTGCGACAATTTACACTGCTTGCCGACTCTGCACGCAAAGATCAGGTCTGCCGAATTAGAAACGCCACGAAGAGCTAAAGAAAGTCCTTAAGACTGCCGCAATATCAGCGCGTGCAGACTATTTTCCAGCAGCAAAAGCCTTCTTTTCCTCTCATCGTCTTAAAGCTACTAATTGAATCCGTTGAGCTGCGCCGAAACGCTTGTTGGGTCTTGAAAACACGCTCATTGAATACTGACTACTGGAACAAGCGCTCCATAACATTTAATCTGACGCCAGCTCACTGGGAAGTACATTATGTTTTTTGACAAAAAAGAGACCAAACTCCTTACACTCTCACGGGATGACGCTAATCATCCGCTCGCGTCACACTCTAAACATGCCTTTGAGTTAGATGGTTTTGAGTGGCCGTCAGTCGAGCACTACTATCAGGCGATGAAATTTGATGACGCCGAATACCGCGAGCAGATCCGCAATGCGACACACCCGGCTGAAGCGGCAAAGCTGGGTAAGAGCAAAAAACACACGCGGCGCAAGGATTGGAAGAAAAACAGCGTCACCTATATGACCCGCGCCACTTACATTAAATGCCGTACCCATAGCGATGTAGCACAAGTGCTTTTGGACTCGGGTGAAGATGAAATTAAAAATGTTAGCCAATACGACTATTTTTGGGGAAGCGGTCGAGATATGCGCGGTGATAACCACTTTGGTAAAATGTTGAAGGGTGTTCGCAAAAAGCTGCGGGAAGAACTGGGCAAGTAATACACTTGCTCAAATCGCTTTTAATCGCCGCCAAGAAACGTCATACACACCACCACCCATTTATTTGAAGTAATTTCATGAGCCCTAACAGCCGCCGCGTCTGCCAAGCCCTTCTCTACGAGATAGGTGCTGTTGCCTTGGTCACGCCCATTCTCACCTTTGCCTTTGACGCAGAGGTATCGTCGACCTTGCCCCTATCGGTGCTTATGGCAACCATCGCGCTGATTTGGAACTACACATTCAACGCCCTATTCGAGCGCTGGGAAAAGAAACAAGTCACCAAGGGGCGGTCACTTCAACGGCGCTTAGTTCACGGCGCCGGTTTTGAGGGCGGCTTGGTTATTGTACTGGTGCCGCTCACCGCATACTGGCTAGATATCAGTTTGTGGCAAGCTTTGCTGGCCGAGATTGGCTTGCTAATCACCTTTTTCTTCTACGCCATTGTCTTTACCTGGGCCTTCGACAAAGTCTTTGGCCTACCGGCCTCCGCGCAGGAGGCAAAGGAATGAAGCCCGCGTCTAGCAACCGCATTTTGAAGTATTTGCAGGGCTATCCTGAGCACTTACAAAGCCAGGTTCGCACACTTATCGACGAACAGCGCTTGGCGGAGTATTTGGCAAATCGCTATGGCGGTCAGCACAGTATTCAAAGTGACAAGGCGCTGTATAGCTACGTAAATAGCTTGAAGCAAGAAAACCTGCGCAGTGCGCCGCAAGTAGATAAAGTGCTTTTTGATAATCGGCTCGATCTCACCCACCGCGCACTGGGTTTGCACACGGCGGTGTCGCGGGTGCAAGGTGGCAAGCTAAAAGCGAAAAAAGAAATTCGCATCGCCTCCCTATTTAAAGACGCGGCGCCAGAATTTTTAGAAATGATTGTGGTACATGAACTCGCGCACTTAAAAGAGCACGATCACAACAAGGCGTTTTATAAACTGTGTACCTATATGCTGCCCGACTACCATCAGCGGGAATTTGATTTGCGGGTGTATTTAACCGCAAAAGAGGTAGGGCAGATATAACCCCGCCCTACCTAAATCAATTATGCTATTTCAAATAAAGCCGCAGCACCCATACCACCGCCAATACACATAGTAACTACCGCGTATTTAACACCACGGCGCTTACCTTCGATTAGGGCGTGACCGACCATACGCGCACCACTCATACCAAAGGGATGACCAATCGCGATGGCACCGCCATTCACGTTGAGTTTGTCATTGTCTATACCGAGTTGATCGCGGCAGTAAATAACCTGACAAGCAAAGGCTTCGTTCAATTCCCACAAGCCGATATCATCCACTTTTAAACCAGCACGTTTTAGCAATTTAGGAATAGCAAACACCGGGCCAATACCCATCTCGTCAGCTTTGCAGCCAGCGACGGCCATGCCGCGATAAATGCCCAGTGGCGCCAACCCTTTTTGCTCGGCCAATTTCCTGTCCATAACCACACAAGCCGACGCACCATCTGACAGCTGCGAGGCATTACCGGCGGTAATAAAACGACCCTGCTTCACCCACTGACCATCTTTGAATACCGGCTCCAGCGACGAGAGGCTTTCCAGTGTGGTTGACGGACGATTGCACTCATCGGTTTCTAAAATAATATCTTTAAACGTGGTTTCTTTAGTCTCTTTATTAAACACCGACATGCTGGTGGCAAAGGGGACAATCTCCGCCTTAAACAAACCCGCTTGCTGGGCCGCCGCAACCCGCTGCTGACTTTGCAATGAATAGATGTCCTGCGCTTCGCGGCTAACACCGTAGCGATCAGACACTATTTCGGCAGTCTCAATCATCGGAATGTAAGCAGTTGGATCAATATCCAGAACCGTTTGCGACACATTGCGGTAGCTATTTTTGTGTTTGGTCTGTACCAGCGAAATAGACTCTAAACCACCGGCAACGGCGATATCAATTTCGTTGCACATAATCGATTTTGCCGCCCAGGCAATCGACATCAAGCCGGAGGAACACTGACGTTCAATCGCCATACCCGGCACGCTGTCAGGCAAGCCCCCAGCCACTGCGCACAAACGACCAAGGTTATAAGCCTGCGTTCCCTGCTGCGCTGCGGCGCCAAAAATCACATCGTCGACAGACGCAGGATCAATGCCCGCGCGCTCAACCGCTGCGCGCACAACGTGGCCACCCATCGCTGGAGCTTCAGTATTGTTTAATGCGCCGCGAAAAGATTTACCCATTCCGGTACGTGCGGTTGAAACGATAACGGCTTCTTTCATGGTCTTTGTGTCCTTTTTGAAATTTGATTTTGCGTTTTGATACTCAGTACTTATGCAAAGGCAGTGACGCTAAATGGGAGACGGGAGACGCCAATAAAAATTCGCCCAGCGTTCTCCGTCTCCCTTCTAGCATCTCCCGTTCATTAGGCTCGCTGCGATGAACAGCTGACGATTTCACCCGTCATATAGCTAGAATAATCCGAGGCGAGGAACATCATGATATTCGCTACTTCCCACACTTCGGCGCCGCGACCATAGGCCTCGCGGCTTTCGAGTTCAGCGAGCAATGCTTCTGGCGCAGATTTTTTCAGCATAGCGTGTACCGCCAAAGACGGCGCTACCGCATTGATGCGCACACCAAAATCTGCGGCCTCTAACGCGGCGCAACGCGTCAGCGCCATAACGCCTGCTTTTGCAGCGGCATAATGGGCCTGCTCTTTTTGTGCGCGCCAGCCAAGTACAGAGGCGTTATTCACAATCACGCCGTGTCCGCGCTCTTTCATGACTTTCATCATGTAGCGAGTCATACGCATAGTGCCGTTTAAGGTCACATCGATAACCTTATTCCACTCCGGGTCTTCCATCTCGATGAGCAATTTAGTGGTGCCCAAACCGGCGTTGTTAATTAATACATCAACGCCGCCAAGCAATTCTTCAGCGGTATTAATCAAAGCCTGCACATCTTCCTCTACAGCAACATTGCCGACCTTGCCATAGACCTGCTCACATCCCGTTTCAGCTTTGAGTTTTTCGACTGACGCGCTTAAACGACCTTCATGAATATCGCTAATCACGATCCCACGACAGCCTTCTTCAATCGCTCGCTGCGCCGCCGAAAAACCAATACCGGCACCCGCCGCAGCGGTGATAAGAACTGATTTACCTTTTAAAAGGCCGTGGCCTTGAACGTATTCTGGGACTTTGATGTTCATTGTTTTCTCCGTTTAATGCTTGGCTGTATGCTTGACGGGAGACGGGAAACGCTGAGCTGGATCGCAGTATTTCTCGACACTGGTATTATCTTGAAAAATTATTCACACTTTTAAATTTGTTAAAGCTACCTACGCTGGACGGGAGAAGATAAACGTAAAGAAAAGGTCGATAGGCGTGCTTTTGAATTAGCATCTACCGTCTCCCGTCAAGCATCTCCCGCAACACCTACGGCCTCAACTCCTTCGGCATTCCCAAACCGCGCTCGGCAATAATATTGCGCTGTATCTGATTGGTACCGCCGTAAATCGTGTCTGAGCGGGTAAACAAGAACAGTGACTGCAGGCGATTTAATTCGTACGGTGCGTCTAGCAAAATATCTGCCTCGGCGCCTAAAATATCCATGGCCAACTCGCCAAGATCACGGTGCCACGTGGCCCAGTACAATTTATAAATCAGCGCTTCTTTTTGCAGACTGCCATCACCGCTATTACCTGACAGCATACGCATGCTGTTGTAGCGCATAATTTTCAAGCCAATATGGGCGTCGGCGATACGCTGACGAATGACAGGATCTTTAGCGGCGCCATTTCTCTTTGCCAATGCCACCACTTCATTCAATTCATTTTGAAAAGCCATTTGCTGACCGAGGGTGGACACGCCGCGTTCATAACCCAGCAAGCCCATAGCCACTTTCCAGCCTTCTCCGGGCTCACCCACAATGTCGTTGGCATCGCATTGTGCATCGTCAAAAAATACCTCGTTAAACTCCGAGGTACCGGTGATTTGCTCTATCGGCCTAACCGTGACGCCAGGCTGATCCATTTTTATCAGGAAAAAACCTAAACCTTTATGCGCCTTCGACTCAGGGTCGGTGCGGGCAATCACAAAGCAATATTCAGATTCGTGAGCTAATGATGTCCAGACTTTTTGACCATTGATAATCCACTTGCCACTGGCTTCATCAAGGCGCGCCTTAGTCTTTACATTTGCCAAATCCGAACCGGCACCCGGCTCTGAATAGCCCTGGCACCAGAACTCGGTGCCCGACAAAATACCCGGCAGGTATTTTCTCTTTTGCTCGTCACTGCCAAAGGCGATTAAGGTTGGCCCCGCCAAGCCGTCGCCAATATGCCCCATACGCCCAGGTGCGCCGGCCCGCGCATATTCTTCAAAGAAAATAACTTGCTGTTCAATCGACAGACCACGACCGCCGTGCTCCTTCGGCCACCCCACACAAGTCCAGCCGCCTTCCGCTAATTTGCGCTCCCACTTCTTGCGCTCTTCCGGAAACATATGCTCATCGCCGGGACCACCGCGAAATTTTAACTGCGCGAATTCGCCCACCAAATTGTCGGCGAGCCACGCGGCAATTTCGGCGCGGAATTGTTCATCTGCAGGGCTAAATTGTAGTTTCATGATGTAATGCTCGCTTTATGCTGGACGGGAGATGGGAGGCGCAAAAAATGGCTTCCCCTGTGTCTACCGTCTCTCATATTAAATCGCCGGTCGGATGTCTGACGTCGGAGGTAAAGGCTATGTTCAGAGCCATCGTCCGACTTCCGACCTCTGACGTCCGACTAATCAAGTAAAACCCCCGCTACTCGCTCGCGGTGATAAACGCTATTACCCAAAAAATGTTCACTGGCTTTTGCGCGTTTAAAATATAAATGCACATCGTATTCCCAGGTAAACCCGACCCCGCCATGCATCTGCAAGGCTTCGCCTGCGTTTTTAAAATAGGCTTCTGAACAATAGGATTTCGCGATGCTCGCGGCCTCAGCCAGTTCATCGGCTAAGGGCCCTGCGCTAAGTGCATCATCCGCAATACAGGCGGCGTAGTAGACCGCTGAGCGCGCGACTTCATTGCGCAGCATCATGTCGGCAGCCTTGTGTTTTATGGCTTGGAAACCAGCGATTGAGCGGCCAAATTGATTGCGGCTCTTGGTGTAATCCACCGTGATATCTAAAATTTGCTGCATACCGCCAGCTTGCTCAGCCGCTAAGGCAATAGTGGCAAGATCTAGTATTTTCGATAGGGCTTTTGCGGCTGTACCGAAGTCACCCATGACACTCTCAGCGGGCAAGCGTAGATCAGTTAGTTCAATCGCCGCTTGGCGCCGGCTTTGATCCATGGTCGGCAATAGACTGCGCTGAATGCCATCGGTATCTGCCGTACAGACAAACAGGCTAATACCTTCCGCGCCAACGCTGCCCTCTTCACGGGCTGCAATAATTAAATAATCGGCACTGTGACCATCGAGTACATAACGATACTGGCCGTTGAGAATGGCGGTGTCGCCGTCACGTTTATAGCTTGCGGTCACCGCATCCGCACTCCAAAGATTGCTGCCGCCGTTAAATGCGAGGGTAGCGGTTTTACCTTCAATAAGCTGGGGAAGAATCTCAGTTTTTTGATCGTCAGTACCGGCGATCAATAAGGCGTTGGTAGCCATTGCCACGGTGGCAAGGTAGGGAGAGCACAGCAGATAGCGGCCCATTTGCTCCAGCACTGCGACCAGCTCGACATAGCCTAAGCCCATGCCGCCGTATTCTTCTGGAATATGCAAAGCCTGCCAATACATATCAGTGCAGATGCGCTGCCAAAGATCGGGGGAGTAACCCAGATCACTTGCCATAGCACTGCGAATAGCTGCGCTGGTGGAAGCGTCTTTAAGAAAAGACGCCGCCGTGTCGCGGATCATTTCTTGTTCTTGCGTAAATGCGAATTCCATACTGTCTCCGAAACCGGACAGCGACCTTTACATTTACGCAAGCTGCGACGTGTATAACGCCGCAGCTTAACAACTGTTTATAGACGCAGTTGCAAACGTATGAAGGCACCGTCTTCAAATTCAAATTTGCCGCCAGTGTCAGCGTCAAATTCCATATCACCGTAACCAACTTGAATGGCGGAATTTTGGAAAATAGTAAACTCCGCACTCACCGACCACTCTTTATAGCCGTCAATATCACCAAAGCCAGTTGCATCGGGGGCGTAGTACAAACCGCCGCGCAGACTGACGATTTCATTTAAAGGCAAGCGCAAATCGCCACCAAAGGCGACCGCACCGCCATCCAGATCAGTTGTGTCATCACCGTCTAAGCCAATGGCTTTTGCGCCAACCCGTCCGCTCAGTGCGCCGCGCTGACCATTTGCAAACAAACCCAAAGCCACTAAATTTGCACCGTCTTCATGGTGCAGCACATCGAGCTGAGCACTGCTTTCCGGGCTCATGTCACCAGCAACAGAAACACCGAAACTGTCGTCACCAAAACGAAAGGCGACACCGCCGGCAAAGGCCGAACTGCTTGCAATGGCTAACACGGCGGCTGCGATTAAAGGGGCTTTCATGGTCGTGATTCTCCTGATGTAAACGTCAAAGGATAAAATCAGCTACCATACACTTTTTGCGCCGGTACTGCCTCCGCCATGAGCGTTTTTACCGCTTCGCCGACCTCGGCAGGCTCCCAGCGCGCGCCCTTATCGACCTCAGGGCCCTTGCGCCAACCGTCAGCGAGGGAAATTTTTCCGCCCTCTGCCTCAAACACACAACCATTTACATGCGCTGATTCACTGCTGCCTAACCACACCAGTAGTGAAGACACGTTCTCAGGCGCAAAAAAATCAAAACTGCCATCATCCGGCTTCGCCATACGGGTGGCCATGGCCTCAACCGCCGTGGTCATATTAGTGCGGGCTGCCGGTGCGACCGCATTCGCGGTAATACCGTAGCGAGCAAGCTCAGCGCCTTGGTTCAAAGTAAGCGCGGCAATCCCCGCTTTAGCGGCAGCATAATTTGATTGACCAATTGAGCCCTGCAAACCAGCACCCGAGGTTGTATTTATAATGCGCGCATCGACAGGCTTACCCTCTTTGGATTTACCACGCCAGTAATGAACGGCGTGTGAAGTGATGCAAAAATGGCCTTTTAGATGCACAGCCATGATGGTGTCCCATTCTGCCTCGGTCATCGACGCGAACATACGGTCGCGGTTAACACCGGCATTATTCAACACAATATGGAGATCGCCAAAGGTATCGATGGCCTGCTTCACCGCATTCAAGCTATCGTCGTAATTGGTAATATCAGAGGTATTCACCACAGCCTTACCACCGGCGGCAGTAATCTCATCCACCACTTTTTGCGCAGCCGCTTCGTTAATATCGTTGACTACAACCGAGGCGCCCTCAGCAGCAAATACTTTTGCATGTGCCGCACCAAGGCCGCCACCTGCACCGGTGATAATCACCACTCTGTCATTACAAATTGCCATTACTGTTATTCCTCGTTTAAGTGATTGGTCAGACGTCTGATGTCTGACGAAAGGTCAAAAGCAAGCTTGACAGTGCCTGGGAGTTGAATTTCCATTTTCCGACTTCCGACTTCCGACTTCCGACTTCCGACTTCCGACTTCCGACTTCCGACTTCCGACTTCCGACTTCCGACTTCCGACGTCCGACGTCCGACGTCCGACGTCCGACTAAAGTCTTTCAATTATCGTTACATTCGCCTGACCACCGCCTTCGCACATGGTCTGCAAACCATAGCGACCACCGGTGCGCTCAAGCTCATGAAGCAAAGTCGTCATTAATTTTGTGCCTGTTGCGCCCAGTGGATGACCTAAGGCAATCGCACCACCATTCACATTGGTTTTAGCATGGTCATAACCGGTTTCTTTCAACCACGCCATGACCACCGAGGCAAAGGCTTCGTTGATTTCGACAAGGTCAATATCCTGTAGAGACATGCCCGATTTTTTCAGTGCATATTCGGTGGCAGAAATCGGCGCCGTCAGCATCCAAATTGGGTCGTCTGCACGCACGCTCATATGATGAATACGGGCGCGGGGCGTTAAGTTATAGCGTTTAAGTGCCGCTTCACTAACAACAAGAACGGCACTAGACGCATCGCAGGTTTGGCTAGACACAGCCGCAGTCACTTTGTCGCAGCCAAACAAAAAATCTAATTCCGCCATTTTTTCTAAGCTGGAATTACGCGGCGTTTCATCCATTTTCACGTCGCCAAAGGGAATAATTTCCTTATCGAAATGACCCGCGGCAATTGCCTTTAATGCGCGCTGATGCGACTCATAAGAAAACAGTTCTAAATCTTTGCGCGATAAATTCCATTTATCGGCAATCATCTGTGCAGATTTAAACTGCGTTGGTGGCTCGGCACCGTAGCGCTCCACCCAACCAGTCGATCCAGAGAAGGGGTCGCTAAAACCCAAGGGCGCAGCCAAAGTCATCGCAGATGAAATGGGAATTTGCGTCATGGTCTGCACACCGCCCGCCACAATCACGTCCATACAACCAGACATAATTGCCTGCGCCGCAAAATGCACCGACTGCTGCGATGAGCCGCACTGACGATCAATCGTCGTGCCCGGTACTTCTTGTGAAAGACCCGCCGCCAACCATGCGCTGCGTGCGATGTCGCCCGCGAGCGGGCCAACGGTATCTACACAACCAAAGATGACATCGTCGTATTCATTATCAGGAATGCCGTTGCGCTCAACGATGGCCTTCAACACGTGTGCACCCAAGTCTGCGCCGTGCACATGAGCAAGACCGCCTTTACGGCGCCCTGTTGGGCTGCGAACTGCGTCTACGATGTATGCTTCTGCCATGTTAAATCCTCTGCCTTTATCTGCGTTATGCTGGACGGGAGACGGAAAACGCTAACCCCTCATCCCCGATGTACTATTTATTCTAAAGGTTAACTTTTTCTACTTGTGTTTAAGTTGCTATAAAACAACAGAAGCAAACGCTGCTTTTGCATCTCCCATCTCCCGTCAAGCTTCTCCCTTTAGCTAAGCCGCAAACGTATTCCCAGCGCCTAACTTCGCTTCATCACTAAACACAAACTCCGCAATGCGCTGCTTATGAAAACCGGCTGTGCCATAGCTGCTGTTTAGCGCCCATGCACGTTTCATGAAAATATGCAAATCCACTTCCCAGGTGTAACCCATGGCGCCATGGACTTGAATGCTATTTTTAGCCGCTAAATCGGCTACTTCGCAGGCCACTACTTTGGCGTGGCTAACATTGTGCGAAGCACTGGATAATTTATTTGCCAGCGCGTAAGCGGCGCGATAAACCGGTGTTTTGGCGTACTCCAATTTGTAAGCGATATTTGCCATATGATGCTTAACCGCTTGGAAGCTACCGATAGCGACACCAAACTGTTTGCGATCCGTGGTGTATTGCACAGAGATATCGATCATGCGCTGGGCAACGCCAAGCGCCTGTGCTGCCGCTGCTAAAGCACCGCGATTAAGAGCAAACACAACTAAATCTTTTGCCTTTTGGCCGTCTGCTAATTTATGAGCCGCAGCGACATCAAATTCGACGGCAAACAATTTGCGCCCCAAATCAATGGACTCGTTGTAGCGAAGCTCAACTGCGCCCGCTTCCACCGCATACAACGCACCTTCTTTTTCGAGAATCAACAGATCAGCGATATGCGCATCTTCAACGAGATTATTCACTTCCAGACCAACCACGACCTTGGCTTCGCCACTGGCAATTTTAGGAAGCCACTGCTCAGCAAAGGCAGAATCGCCAACCTCCATAATGGTTGGCACTGCAACCAGCGCGCTGTGAACCAGTGGCTCAGCCAAAGCAACATAGCCCGCCTCCTGCGCTAGCAGAACAAAATCCAACTCGTTCATACCCAAGCCACCATGAGCCTCGGGAACAGTAATGCCAGTAAGACCCATCTCAACAAACTGCTGCCACAAAGCATCACTGCGACCAGACTCAGTTTGCCATGCCGCACGAATTGATTCCGGCGTGACCTCGTTAACCAGAAAATCCCTTACCGACTCCTGAAACAACAACTGGTCTTCGCTAAATGTAAAATCCATTAGTTCACCTTTTGGGCCTGCATTTATTGGCCGCTAAATTTGTCTGCTTACTTCTTTTCAATCTCAATTCTTATGCGGGACAAACAAACCAGCCGCATATGTATTCCCGCGCTCCCCACACCCGTCATACCCGACTCGATCGGGTATCCAGAGTGAGCGGAGCGAATGCCCTTCTTTTCTGGAATATGTCATAGCACGCAATCTGCGGCCTATGGATCCCCGTTTTCACGGGGATGACGTCTAAAAGTCGGCGTCGTTTGACCGACTGAGCACGATTTCAACGCCGCTATGCGGTGAAAAGATCATTTCCTCGGCATACCGAGTAGACGTTCGGCGATTATGTTTCGTTGTATCTCATTCGTTCCCGCATAAATCGGCCCCGACTGCGAGAACAACCAGCCATCTAACCAGCTACCTACTTCACCGGCGTCGGGTGCGTGGGGTACAAGCTCTGCCCGCGCGCCTAAAATTTTCAAGCCTAGGCCGTGCATTTGCTGATCAAGCTCTGACCAAAATATTTTATTGGTTGAGGCTTCTGCGCCAATCTTGCCGCCCTGCATTAAACGGCAGGCAGTTTGATAGGTGGTTAGTGCGTAGGCTTCGGCATCCATGTAGGCACGTAACACCGCATCGCGCACGGCGGGGTCTTGGTCTGCGCTTTCTTGATTGGCTTTGTATAAATTTACGAGGCGCTTTGCGGTTTCTTGAAAACGCGCAGGTGAACGGAGCATGAGGCCGCGCTCAAATCCGGCGGTGGCCATGGCCACACTCCAACCTTCGCCTTCACCACCTAAGCGGCAATCGACAGGTACTTTGACGTTGTCGAAAAATATTTCCGCAAAACCGGGCAAGCCATCGAGCTGGGGAATTGGACGAACGGTAATGCCCTCTGATTCCAGCGGCACCAAAATAAAGGTGAGTCCTTTGTGGCGCTCGGATGCCGGATCGGTTCTGAACATACCGAAACACCAGTCCGCCCACACGGCACGGGTAGACCATGTTTTTTGGCCGTTAATGATGTAATGACTACCGTCTTCGCTCAGCGTTGCAGTGGAGCGAATCGCCGCCATATCTGAACCGGCGTTTGGCTCAGACCAGCCCTGACACCAGATATCTTTACCTGTTGCCATGCCGTTTAAAAAGCGTTTTTTCTGCTCGTCGGTGCCGTATTCCATTAGGGTCGGACCGAGCAGGAAAATCCCATTTTGATTTACCCGCAGCGGTGCGCGTGCCGCGTAATACTCTTCTTCAAAAATAAGCCATTGCAGAAGATCGGCACCACGGCCGCCCATTTCCTCTGGCCAGGTAATCATGCCCCAGCGGCCTTCGTAGAGTTTTGCTTCCCATTCGCGGTGCTGCTGAAAACCTTCTTCGGTATCGAAGGATTTTAGTGGTTCAGCCGGCACATTAGCCGCAAGCCAAGCGCGAACTTCGGCGCGGAATGCGGTTTGTTCGGGGGTGTATTCGAGCTTCATATTTTCTTCCGTTATTCGCAGTACGCTAGATGGAAGACGGAGAACGCAGAACCGCGTTCTTTTGCATCTCCCGTCTCCCGTCACGCATCTCCCGCTGTCCTAGAACTTGGCATCACGTTTTTCAACAAACGCGTCTTTAGCTTCCTGCGAATCAGGATCGGCATAAGCCTCCTGCGTGAAGCCCTGCTCCCAGCGGTATTTATCTTCTAAATTACCGTCTTCAATACCGTTTAATGCTTCTTTGGCGAGCTGCACCATGCGCGGTGACTTAGCCGCCATTTTGCGGGCGATGTCGCGGGCGGTATCGAGTAACTGATCACGGGGCACAACCTTTTCTACAGCACCTAAACGATAGGCTTCCTGCGCATCGATTGGCTCGCCGGTAAAATACATGTAACGCACTTTTTGCACGGGGAACATACGCTGTAAATGCGCGCCGCCTCCCATGGCACCGCGGTCTACTTCTGGCACGGCAAAGGTGGCGCACTCGGAGGCAACTAACACATCGGCTGCGCCGCTAATGCCAATCCCGCCGCCCAGTACAAAACCGTGCACGGCAACAATCACCGGCTTGGGGTTGCGGTGAATCGCTTTAAAGGTGTCGTAATTGCCTTTGTTTACTTTGGTAATCATGGCGCTATTGGCGGCAAGTTCTTTGATATCGACACCGGCACAAAAGCCACGACCTTCTGCCGCAATAATAATGGCCCGCACATCAGGGTTTTCACCCAGTGCATTTAGCTCTGCCGCAATCGCCAACCAGCCAGCGCTATTGAAGGCATTCACCGGTGGGTGATTAAAAATTACTTCGGCAATACCGCTGTCGATACGAGTAGAAAATGGCTGAGACATGATTATTTCCCCTGCGCCTGTAAACGCTGTAATTGGGCTTCGGCCTCGGCAACCAGACCGCTAATTAATTCTTCACAACTTAATAATTTATCGATCACGCCAGCGACTTGACCAGAGGGCAATACGCCGTCGTCGGGACGACCATCGACCATGGCTTTCTGAATAATCATGGGCGCGTTGGCCGACATAATGGCTTGCGCTGGCGTTAGGTCACCGTCTTTGCTCATGGCGATAGCCGACTTCAGCAAACCGAAAATGCTGGCACCGGTAAACTTGCGAAACGCCAAACCGTTACGCAGTGCAATCACTAATTTTTTAAGATTTCCCGCGCGCTCTAACTCCGCTAAAAAGCGATTTAGAATCATGCGCTGCTGAATACCATCAAGGGCTTGCGAGACAATAATGTCAGCGGGATTTTTACAATCTAAATAGCGTTGCTTAGTCGCCTCTGGAACGGGACTTTCCTTGGTCAATAAAAAGCGCGTTCCCATCGCGATGCCATCGGCACCAAAGGCCATCGCCGCAATTAAGCCGCGCCCATCTTTGAAACCACCGGCACCCAACACGGGAACCTGTGCGCCAACCGCGTCTACCACTTGTGGCAATAGCAATGTCGTTGGCACCGAGCCAGTGTGTCCACCGCCCTCGCCGCCCTGAACCGTAACCGCATCGGCACCCATTTCAACCGCTTTAACAGCGTGCTTGGGCAAGCCGATGGTGGGCATACAGACCACGCCGGCATCTTTAAGCTTGGCGACCATGTCCTTGCCCGGTGAGCGCGAGTAACTGACTGCCTTCACCTTGTGCTTAATGACCAGATCGACAATCTCGGCAGCATTGGGCTGATACATGTGAAAATTGACGCCGAAATTTGCCTCGGTTAATGACTTCACTTTGAGAATATCAGCTTCCATTTGCGCAGGCGGAATCGTTGCCCCCGCTAAAAAGCCAAAGCCACCGGCATTGCCTGTGCCCGCAACCAACTGCGGATCGGCAACCCAGCCCATCGCAGTCTGGATGACAGGATAGCGGCAGCCGAGAAGTTCGGTAATTCGAGTATTAAGTAGCTTCGACATAGTCTTTACCTTGATTGCTTTATGCTGGACGGGAGACGGGAAACGCAGAAGCAGGCCTTAGCATCTCCCGTCTCCCGTCCAGCATATTGCAGTATCAAGCCCGCACTCCCGCTGGGTTATCCTTCAACTGCTTGCTGCGCAGATTGTGCGGATCGATTTGGCGAATAACCGCTAATTGCTCTTCGGTGGGCGCCGCTGTCGTCGCTATCGTATCTGGCACATGCACCTCGAATCCGGTGTTAGCAACCACCTCGTCCACTGTGACACCAGGGTGCAAACTCACAATCTGCATTTGGTGATTCGGGCCGTTAAAATCGAACACACCTAAGTTGGTGTACACGCAGCGCAAATCAATTTCGTCAAAGCTGTAACCCTTGGGCAAACGATCTGGATTAAAACCAATGGTGCACACGACATCGCATTCGCCTTCAATAAATACGCGGGGGCCATGGGCGGGCACCATGTAACTATTGGCGTGGCAAATAGAGTTACCGGGAAAACCACGCACACCTAACATTTGCACTTTAGGCTTTTGGTAATCGCCACCCATGGCAGAAATATTGGCCTGACCAAAACGGTCAATTTGCGTTGGGCCACCAGTAAGATGACGACGGCCACTCCAGACGTTGTCGAAAATCCGACTAAAACCCATCCAGTTTTCATTCATTTGCACAAAGTCATCGGGACGTTTACCGACTGGGTTCGGCGTCGACAAAATCCACGCCTCAGAATCGGTCATCATAATGCCGGGGTTGGTGGTTAGCATGGCAAGGCTGGCAGCAATACGCTGCAATACGCCAATACCGGTCACCAGCACTTCGCCGTCGCGCTCGTAAGCCGCCGCGTTAGCGCAAATCATTAGCTCTGCCAAACTGTAATCGCTTGCAGGTGTGCTCATAATCAAATCTCCTAATACCTGTTAGCTGATTAATAAACGGGTTGTGGCAATTTACGAATGGCATCTAGGCCGCCAACTTTGGCCTGATACTCATCCTCGCTGCTGCCTTTGATGTACTTATCAAAGTAAGCGGCAAAACCACCCTCTTTGGCAGAGGCGTTATATTCCTGAAAATGCGGTATATCAAAACCGTAATCTGGGCTGCATGACGAGGGATGCGCGCCACCCGGCACTAATGCAACACCTGTGGTGTAGTTGCGCTCCCAAAACACCAAGCGCGCCTGTGCCGGATCGGCAAAGGCCTCAGCTTCAACAATTTCTTCACTAGTCACGAAGGTCTTGTCAGCTGCGCGCACAAACCAGTCATCCATGTGATGATCTGGCGCCGTGATTTGACACACACCGCGCACATCAGCGCGATTGACATGTACCAAGGCCACGTCTAATTTCAGCGCCGGCATCGCGACCCACTCTTTGTCATCGTAGGGGCTGTCGATCACTTTAATATCAGGGTTGAACTTGATTACGTCAGTGCCCAAACCCACCTTGGTCGGAATGAAGGGGCAACCCCAGGCCGCTGCGCGCAAACCCAGCAACATCATGCCCTCATCAATTTCCATTACTTCTAAGTTGCCACTCTGGCGGGCCGCACGGAAATAAGGCTCCAGAGGAATAAAATCCAAAGACACGAAGGCAAACACCAACTTGCGTACCTTGCCGGCTGCGCACAGCATGCCAACGTCAGCACCGCCGTAGGCGACGATGGTTAAATCCTTGAGGTCAGAATTCAGAATCGCACGAATCAAGGCCATGGGCTTACGACGCGGCCCCCATCCACCTATACCAATGGTCATGCCGTCACGTAACTGACCAACAATCTCCTGCAAACTCATTTGCTTGTTCACGAGCGCTCCTTGGGTTTTCAAAACAGCCTTATGTGTAATCACCCTAAAAAGCGGTAATCAGCACACGGGAATTACGATATACGTAAATATAACACCAAATTATTATGCAAAACATCATTTGTGCTTAATTTTACTAATGTCTTAAGCCATTTGGGGTAGGCAAGCAGTATAGCCAATGATTTTTGGCTTTCACGTCGTCCAAATGGCAAGGGGCGGGAGGCGCGAGACTGGGGGCTAGGGCAGCATTGGATGGCGGAGGCTGGAGGCTGGAGGCTGGAAGTCAGAAGTCAGAAGTCGGAAGTCGGAAGTTAAAACACTAGCCCACATCGACAAAGCGCCCACAACACTCCGTCATACTCAGCTAAAACCGACGCACCCCACAACACCCCGTCATCCCCGACCCCGATCGGGGATCCAGAGTGAGCGACAGCGAATGCCTTTAGTTTCAGCGAAGTATGGTAGTGCCCAGAGTCCGAGGTTTATGGATCCTCAATCGAGTTGAGGATGACGGCTAGGGAGTTGACGATGACGGCGAGCGCCGGAAGCTGGAAGTCGGAAGTCGGAAGTCGGAAGTCGGAAGCCGGAAGTCGGAAGTCGGAAGTCGGAGGCTAAAACATTAGCCCACATCGACAAAACACCCCACCACACCCCGTCATACTTAGCCAAAGCCGAGGCACCCCACCACACCCCGTCATCCCCGACCCCGATCGGGGATCCAGAGTGAGCGACAGCGAATGCCTTTGGTTTCAGCGAAGTATGGTAGTGCCCAGAGTCAGAGGTTTATGGATCCTCAATCGAGTTGAGGATGACGGCTAGGGAGTTGACGATGACGGCGAGCGCCGGAAGCTGGGAGTCGGAAGTCGGGGGCTAAAACATTAGCCCACATCGACAAAGCACCCCGCCTCACCTCGTCATCCCCGACCCCGATCGGGGATCCAGAGTGAGCGACAGCGAATGCCGTTAACGTCAGACATCCGTCCCCAGACGTCCGACAAAACCTACACACCTCAATGATCAAACTGCACCGGCTCTTTGTTTTTATTACTAATCACCACCGTACGCGCAATTTTGTCGTGCCAGCCCTGTTTGCGCCTATCTAGTCCAACCCAGATAAAGCCGAGCATCAACACCATGGCCGACAGGTAGTAGCACACATAACGCACCAGCCACTGCTTCAGCGTTGGCTTTCCGCCTGTTTTTGCGTCAACAATGGCCAACTTCAAAATCATCTTACCCGGCGTCGCGGATTTATAGATCCAGAACACCAGCACCACAATCGCAGGCAAAATATAGTTCACCACTACATTCACATTGCCTGGTACCTGCAGGGTCTCGAAGGACATGGTAGACATATGCATGCCCTCGCCCTCTACACTGGACCACTGCGCATCGCCAAAGCTAAGAGCAATAATTGGCAATATCAGCAGCCCAAAAAGAAAGGTGTCGATCACCGATGCCAACACGCGCACCCAAAATCCGGCATACTCAAGTTGCTGTTCCGACGCTTGCGGGGTGTTTTCCATAGTCACTCCAAACTGGTTTTGTATTAAAGTCGACAATACACTGTATTCATTATGGCAGCGCTGATAAATCAGAGTTGCTTTAGATTGATGCACGCTAAGCAAAAAAGAACAACAGTGCAAATTTAAGGGAAGCCCCACAATGCCACTATCTTCAGTACAAACCTACGACATTGAAAAGGCGCTCATAGGCAACCGAAAAATTGACGCCATCAAAATGTATCGCGAAGCGACGGGCTGCTCCTTAGTAGAGGCTAAGGACGAAATAGAAGCAATGCTCACCAGTTTAAAAACGCGAAAGCCTCGGCATTTTAAAGACATTGGCGTACAGGCGGAGCCAGAACAAGCAAAACCCACGAGCAAGAAAAAAGCCTTTTTGATGACCTTCTTCTTAGTGGATACCCTGATATTCACCGGCCTTGTGTACTATTTTGTATTTCGTGATGACAGCAGCAACACAGTGGCAAACATCGCCAATCAAGCAGCCCAAGTCACCCACCAAAAAATTAAGCAGACCGAAACCCAAACCCAAGGCCGACCGAAGTCCATATCATTACCCAATTCAGTAGATGTCGATTCCTACACCGAGGCACTCGGTCCCGACGACAATTTCGACTCGCTCTACCTCAGCAAAATAAACAGCAGCAGCTACATCAACAGAAAAAGCTCAGGCAATAGCAGCAGCTTTGACAGCAGCGAGATCGAGCGCAAAATTAAAACCGCCCGCAGCCAACTTGCTCAACTACGCGTGCCGCCAACAAATAGCTCGCTGACCCTAATTGAAATGAGCGCGGCACCGGTAAGCTTAGACGGCATCATCACCAGTGGAGAATGGCAAGACGCCACCGCGATTGTCCTTGATGAAGAAAACCAAACCACCCTGTATTTCAAAACCGATGGCGAATGGCTGTTTATCGCCTGCGACGCGCCGAGCGAAAAAAGTCAGGGCGGCTACGATCAGTTACGGGTGTATTTCCACGCCGGACTCAACCCGAATTTAGTCAATGAGCGCATCCATATCGGCAAGGGTGCAGGTGTTACCAGCATTAGACAAACCACTTTCCGCTGGCAGGGCGACCCGCCAAAAAACGACAACGAGCGCTGGAAGAAATACGCGATTAACGACTGGGGACTTTACAACTACGCCTACGGCAGCTCATCAATGAGCAGCGGTCACCGCCAATACGAGGCGGCCATTCATATAGGTGAGGCAGGCCTACACAGCAAAGTACCCTTCACGGTATATGCAGAAGTTGAAACCGATCCCTTAAAGGATGAAAAGGGGAAGTTTGTCGAACGGCAGTATTTAGGTGAACTCGGCAATGAGCGGAACCCGGTTTGGATGGTGTTTTAGTAGTTGGGGGCGAGGCGCTAATTCAACTACAAGATACCCAACGTTGTTGGTTTATAGTTTTGCGATTTTGGAATTAGCAAGCGAGAACTTATATTGGCAATAAGCGGATGTAAAAATATCGAATTAAATTTGGTAATTTTTCTGCAGCCTTAACGCCAAAAGAAGCGGCGGCGAAGCCGCCCCAGGAATGCTTTGTACAATATTGAAAGGTAAGATTTATGAGCGCAGCTAATCCGGATTTACTTGTAGAATCGCCGAGCGATCATTCACACTGGATCGACAGTGCCTGCTTTTATCTATCCGTCCCTGAATTGCGGCTACACGGGATTATTTTTTACTTTTTCCGGCCGAACCTGAACCTATTGACAGGTGGGCCGATAATCTGGGATCCATCCGGGCAAACAGCACTCGATTGCCTGCATTACAACTTCAGTCAATATCAGCCCATACCGAAACCTGCGCAGAAGTTCAACTTCGAAGCCGCCAACTCGTTGCAAGTGACCACACTCGAACCGCAGACCCGCTACGCACTGACCTATGCGTTTGGCGGCCTGGAATTTGAACTCGA
This sequence comes from Zhongshania aquimaris, assembly GCF_019312595.1. Taxonomy (GTDB): domain Bacteria; phylum Pseudomonadota; class Gammaproteobacteria; order Pseudomonadales; family Spongiibacteraceae; genus Spongiibacter; species Spongiibacter aquimaris. The sequence goes on from NZ_JAHWDQ010000001.1 coordinate 1,122,790, forward strand.
ATGGCAAGCCACCGCCCCGCTACACGCAGCGCCCACCAGCACCTCGAAACAAGACGATCCGCCAAGTTTTCATGCAGAACAAGCTGGCCACATGACGGGCTGGCTCAAAATTGAAGGGCAGCGCATTCCCGTCGATTGTACCAGTCTTCGCGATGTCTCCTACGGCGTTCGCGATTACGCCAAAATATATCCCGGCGCATATTGCTGGGGCTCAAGCGGGCCCGACGTTTTTCAAACACTCAGCATGGGTAGGGAAAAGGAGCAAAAAATTCTGTCCGGCTTTCTTCAACAAGACGGTGAAACCGCCAGACTCGTCGAAGGTGTGCGTCGCATTGATAGCTACAGCCAATACGGAGCCAAACGCGTGACCATCGACGCTATTGATGCATTGGGGCGAAGGCTTCACGCTGAAGGTCAACTCGATGATGGCTTACTCTTCAGCGGGAATACCACCCATACCGTCGTTTGGTCTTTCACCGAGTGGGACTGGAACGAACGCCAATGCTGGGGCGATAATCAAGAGTTCTACCCAGCGCCAACTTTTCGCAGAATGGCCCGCGGCGAAATTTCTCCAGCGGAACTCTCAACGATAAAGCAGGCTTGAAGCTCCTTATTCACACCAACACAAGGGGTCAGGTCTTTGATTTATGGTTCTTTGGTAGGCTTATGAGCTATCGTTACGTGGTATAAGCCCGCAAATTCAAGTCTCAATAGCCTACAATTTACTTTAAGGGCAGCCAACTAAGGCTCGGCACTCTCTGTTATCAACCAGCTGCCGGCAGTCAACTCATCACGTGAGAATGGCCGCAGTTGCAAGAAATTCGAGGATATTCTAGGTAACCAACCCACATAACTTTCGCTATCGTGGTGAAAAACTAGTAGCTGTTGTGTTCCGCTTGACACATTAGTAATCAGTGAGGAGTTAGAACGGAGCGTTAGATCCATGTTAACGGCGAAACTGTATAGGTCACTTACAGCACGATTGGAATCCCACAGAATATAAAACGTGTCGGCATAGGTTATCGCCCGGAGCTTATACTTTTCATAGCGAATCCCCTTTTCACTTTTAGGCCCCAGTATCTTTGTGGGTACCGACTGCAAGGACTCCCCCAGCAAGCTGTACTGACGCCCCAATATCTGATCATCATATTTTCCCGAGCCGTCTATTGCTGTTCTTCGCTCCACCCAAAATACAGTCACAGTGGATCCAATAATGGCCACAGCGGGATCGCGTAGCCCAGCATCCGAACTACTCTGCACAACGATAGGAGCGCTGGCGAATTGCTGGCCGTCTGTATTCAGCAAACTCAATTGCGTTTTCGAGGAGCTTGGGTCACCCGCCTTTGGAAAATTCCACACAAGTGCAATTGTGTCACCTGAGTGGGCTATCTCCAGACGTTGTGATTCCTGATCGTCGGTAACCACCAAGTCCGTTGCATAGGACTGAAGGTCGGAAGTATTGTAGTTGTTGTCTAACAGTAATCCTTCTAGTGAGTGCGCCTCGCCATTACTTGCCTTATGCCGAAGCCACGTTAGAAAATAGCGCTCCCCCGTATAGACCGCTTTCAAATTACTCAACGTGCTGGTGTCCTCGAATACATTCACCGCGTCCAGACTCTTTCCTTGGTCAACAGCCTCTCCCTGACTGTTAAGAAAACGCGCATAAAGCGTGTCTCCACTACCCGACCTTGTGGCATACGCTAGCAAATAACCCGCCCCATCATAGGTCAATGAAGTAGTTGAACACGCTGATGTTCCTGAAGGAAAGGTATCTAATGTTACAGGCGGGGTGATAATGCGTCCTGGCACCAACCCAACCGTTTTAAGAGACAAAGTGTTACCAGATTCTAACTCGCAGTATGCAAACAGTGTCTGGTTACCGCTGCTGGCGGTAGCAACATGACCAGAAATCTGACTACTCTGAAGAGGTAAAAGAAGACCAAAACGCATAGTTTCGGCGAGAGAGTAAGCAACGGTTTCATAGCGCGGAAAGTAGTTGGCGTCGGCAGCATAGAGAAGCGTGTAAAATTTCTGCCCTACCTCAACGGTAGTGTGCAAGAATCGAAACGTATCTGGTATCCACATCGAACCATCAAGTTCACTATCATCTTCAACATCAATGATACTTACTCTCTTATATATATCTTGGTGAGGATTTCCTTCATACACATATTGGTGGGCTGGATAACCATCAATGACAATGTCATGACTAGAGAGCAGGTTTACGTTGCGAATTTCCCGGATAAAGGATTCGTCGTTAGACTCGGTTCCGATGACGAGGAACAGAGCTCGCCATTTACCTTTAGATATATTAAGGGGTTCTATCTCAGGTTCCAAGACGGGATAGCCCGCGGACCCCGATTGAGGAGACTCCCAATACGGTAGGGCTACATTCACTGAACCCTGAACGAGGCTGTGCCTTACATACTGCAGAGTATCTGGATTCACTGGCGTTGCAGCCGCGGAATCACTTTTTAGAGTGGCATCATTATTTCCACCGCCACCGCCACAACTAGAGAGAAGTAAACAGAATAAGATTATCTGAAAAAAATGCCGGACTGAGACTTTTAATAACATAATTGAATTCCATTTCTTTTACAGCATTTATTCACGTCTTATAATTTTTATCAACAAAATAATTTAATGTAGTTGAAGTTAATTTAACCGCCCCTCGACACCATAGACACCATAGACACCGCCTTATAGTATGACTATAGCGGTTACTTGTATTATCTATTCATACACCGGTCGACCACCGTCGTCGTTTTGGTAGTGCACGTCAAATGCAGACAGGTCTATGCGTTTATCAATCAGATGATGTATGGCGTGTTCGAAGGTACCTGACTGGAGCTGGTCTTCGTAATTGATCACAATCATCGCGCTTTGATTGCAGTCGTAGGGTTTGAACTTGGGCATTCGCATCACTCCTTAATGCTTTGGCCAATTTTATCAAAACTTTTATCAAAATAGGGGTTTTTATACAGCCTCAACGCCAGCAGCAGGGGCGCGACGTCAGGAGCGTCCCTTGCCTGCATTTGTTAGATTCAATCATTCGTGACCTTTCTGGCGAATTTGCGAATAAGGTGCTTATCGTTAACATCAGCAAATAACCGTTTTATTGCCTCATCATCAGGTTCTGAAAATTTCATAAATTTCTTACCGTAAACGCCATACTCACAATCCTTTTGTTTATTCTCAAGATCTCGTAGTATTAAACGCACTTTCTCGCACGCCTCTACATATCTGAGTGCAATCCTAGGCAAGTCGCGGGTCTTTATGTTAGATATTATATACCTGTGTATCACGCGATTTCTTAACTTATACAACGAATTCAGCTCTTTGTGGTCATTGTCTTTAATGACATTATATTTAAGAGCATCATCGTATATTTTTCGCTCCATCAAGCCTCGCTCATCCTCTGCTTGAAAAAGATATTTTATTGGGACTTCGTCCGTCTCATTCTTCAGCTGGATGGCGATGACAATACTCAATCTTAGAAATGCATCAATCTGATTGGCAGAAACGGCAATAACTTCCACGAATGAATCTGATTCTAACGCGTTGTCCAAAAGGTCATACGATGCAGCCAACGCCCCTTGGAATCGATCAAACTTTTCCATATCGGAGGCGAGCTTTCGGTCTCCAGGAGGGATAATGACCACAGATTTTAAAATTTTATCAACTAAGCGGAGTTCTTCATTTATTTGTTCATCGTTATCAAGACTTGCATCATGAATATATTTACCGATTAAAGCCTGATCTGCTGAAGCCCCATAGAACATATGAAGACAGAACTCTGAATCATCCATCCTGGAAGGTCGCCACCTAAGCTCTGGCACACCATTCGAATACTCATCTGCAAGCTTAGGTGCTATTTCCTCTAGTGGATAACAGCTAATCTGAAAACACCCCTTAGCGTTTTCATAGGGCTGAAAGCTGTATGGAGACTTTTCCTCTTCGCCTTCCACAACAGGGTTGAGGTATAGCCACTCTGTTGGAATTTGAATCAGGAATATCCCGTTGGGCTCTGTCCAATGCTTCATTCAGCATTCCTACGAAAATCTAACAGTTTTGTTATGACGACTCAGGCCATATATCATTTTGGCCCCTTATCACGGAACTGGCTTTTACGTTGATTGAAAAAATTTAGGGGATTCAATAAGATATCGACCTCGCTATTAGCGAGCGCCCGACAAACGAAGACTAGTTCCCTTTATTTCTGCCAAACATTCCTTTCCCCTGATCATATCCTGTTTTTTATGTTTTTCAATAAGTTAAGTCATTCTAAAATGTGTTAATGAGAATGGCTCTACTGTTCACAAGGGTTTAATCGTCGGGAACCGCTAATCTCAACAAAGACACAAACCCACTACAATCGCGTCGCAGTCACAGGCTGCGCCAATATCCACAAACCAAAGCAGGTAAAAATAATCATCAAGACCAGCATGGGCAATTGACTCAGCGTTGCCTGCCGACGCTGCGGAAATAGCTGCACTGCTTCTTTATGCGCTAAGTACACGCTGAGTACGTGACCAAAAAGAATTAGCCCTACCTGCGTATGCCAGACCCAATCCATATTCGGGATAACTGATTCGGGTCGCCAATGGGCGCTGCCGAATAAATTCCAAGACCAGCCGAAGGGATCTGATATCAGTCGCCATATCATTACGCCTTGGGTGCTAATCAGAGTGTAGTAATGGGTGATGTGGTAGACCAAGGCGATAGGCAATAGCGAGTAGGTGAAATGTAAGGCGAGCGAGGATAGCGATGCTTGATACTTTGTTAGCCGACGTACGATTGCCAGAAAGAAATACAGTACGCCAAGGTAAAACAGCGGCGACAACACCAGCACGGTGGTTTCGAAAACGCCATGCGCCGCTTTTAATACCGGATAGGCCTGCACAATATTTTGGCTTTTGTATTCTCTGTATATTCCGGCGATGTCTTGCCAAAAGAACGTTGCCCAGATATTGGTGCTGTGCAAACCGTCGAATGCGGTTGACGATAATAGGAATAAGACAAACAGCAGCTCACTCATTGAGGATGCTTTGCCAATTTGGAGACCAGAGAACGGCATGCGTAATAGCACTGCTGGGCGTGAGCGCGATTCATCTCTTGCTTGAATAGAGATTGGCGCCATTTTGGAGATCAGCGCAAACAGAACCGCAAAGAACTCGCCATACTTAAACCAGCGCTCGCTACCAAGCAACCACGCTGCTACAAGGTTTAGTACGCTGTAAGCCAGCAAGACACTCGCTAGCCCTCGCGGGCCGCTTTCGCCAAATAGCTCAAACCAAATAAATCCGATGTAGAGCAACAAGGCCGGCCAATATTCTAGTTTTTCACCCCAGCGAATACGCCCTGAAAAATCAATTTTAAACACCGCCGCCAAACAAAGCACCATGGTTTGCCAGGGGTTTACCAGCGGATAAAGATCACCCACCAAGGCACTAAAATACGCGAAGCCTAAAACAAATATGATCCAGAAAAAGGTCATATTAAAATTTAAAAAGGCATTCGCCGTGCCCCACAAACCGGTGGCGATGCACAGCAGTAAAGCGAATAAACTCACTATGCGTAAAACGAGAATCGCGATGGGAGATATGACAAACAGGTTTTTTTCGCGCAGAGGCTGGGGCGAGTCTTGCGCGGTGCGCTGATCACTGGCGAACCACGCCACCAATAAAAACGACAGCAGCAAGGCCGCCGCACTGCCCCAAGCGTATAACCAAAACGGCACAGGTAAGGTGTATAGCGTACCAAAGGAATGTGACCACGCTGGCGCTGCAAATGCGGCTAGGCTAATGGCCAGCAGCCAATACAGACTCCGTGTACTGACGGTCTTTTGGCCGCTGCGCTTAAACATCATAGCGGCAACTATCCGACTTAAAGTCCTGTCGGTTTAGGCGCAGTGGGCCCTGCACTGGGGGTGAATTCCAATATTTGAAAACCCGCACTGTAGCCTGCTATCCAGATATGGCCGGTTTCAGGCCGGTAGCGAATATAGGTGGCGACGGCGTCCCAGCGATCGGCTGAACTACCGAAGCCTTCCGACAATAACACTGTTGGGGTATTTGGGTTTGGTGCCGGATGCCAATAGGCAATCTCAAAGGGGTTGGCAGGATCGTGAATGTCCCACACCCGCAGACCGCCGGTGTAGTAACTCATAAACAGTGTGGTGGCGTTGTTTACATCATCAAAGCCAACGTAGTGGGCCGAGTAATTGGCGACGTCTATTTCAGTCTGTGGGCAGTTCTCTAATTTATTCACATCGAGAATAATATCCGACACCCTGACCGGATTAGCTTCGTCGGTGATATCAATAATACGGCTGTGTGCCCAAGGACAAACTCCCGCGGTTGGCCATTCATCGCTGGAGTAAACATAGGTACGGCCGCCATTTTTGAACCAGCGCGCGGTGTGCGAACCCGCCGTTGGCGCCTCGCCATCCAGCAAATTACTCCAGCCCACAAAGCCAATCTCCGGCGGTTGTGTGCCAAACAGAAATGGTGATGGCGGCGTGGTACGATCCTGGAAGCCACTCACATCTAAAATTAGAAGGCCGTTTTGTCCCACTGCCGGCCCATTGGGTAAACCCAAACCCAAAGACACAAAACCAAAATTGGCCTGATAAAGACGTGTGCCCTCTGGATTTAAACCGCAGTCGTGCGAGGCGGGAGAATAGAGCTGAATCAACTTCGGCTCTTCTAAATCGGTCAAATCGATAACTGCATTGCTCTGCGCCGAACTGGTGGCATAGGCCGTAAAGCCATCGTCGGTAATACACATGGCGTGGCCCATAAATGCCAGACCTTGGTCGATACTGCCAATACCACCGGGTAAATCCGGCAGTGGCGGGAGGGTGATACCCAAGCCGATATTGACTGAGGCTTTTAGTACAGGCTTGCGGCAATCAATCGCCTCGTAAACGTCAAATGCCGTGCCGCCACCCCGTGTGGCAACGATAATACGCCGTGCCTGATTTGCCTGAATAGATTCATGCGGGGCAATCATGGCGGGGCTTTGCAATATATCAACTAGCTCTGGATTTTCTGGGTCTGAGGCATCAATGACTGCCATGCCGTTTAGGGCGCTGAACTGCGGGTCGATATAGGGAGACGACGCCGGCCCAAATATTTGCCCCGGTGAGGTGGTGGTGATGTAGGCGCAGTCATCCAGCCAGGCCATAGAGAAGTTGGCGCCGCGATCTAGAATCGTATTCTCGCCTACCAAGCGCAATCCTTTGCGATAGCCCTGCGCTGCGCGGCCACTTAATTGGTCAGCAATTGGCACTTGGCCCTGTAAACCGGTTTCGAGCAGGTCGTCATTTTCAATTTCTGAACCGCCACCGGAGTTAGAACCAGAACCGGATCTTGGCCCACTACTGCTACTTCCGCCACATGCGGATACGCAGACAAGGCCTATGGCCAAAATAAGGGTCGTGGCGAGTCGACGGATTTGTCTTGGGTTCATATGAATTCACTGCCTGTTCTAATTATTATGCTTGCGCAAAAGATAGCAGTTACGCGTCGACAATACGACTCATGCGATAGTCGTGCTTCACAAAATTAACACCCAGCGAGCACTCGGTTCGACGCACCCCCGCAAGGCCGGTAATTTTACTGTGCAGAAAGCGTGCGAGTTCAGCATTGTCTTGCACCAGTGTGATAGCGAGAATATCGAAACGGCCCAGCATTTTGCCGACAAAACCGATCTCGGGCACTTCGGCGAGTTTTCGCGCTACGTCGTCGCACTGGGCGCTGCGCTCCACCTCGACCCAAATATAAGCGAGGGTTGGATTGCGCAAGCGGGCGATGTTGGTCATGGCGGTAATGCGCACCTGACCTTCGTTTTCCATGCGTTTGATGCGACTGCGCACGGTGCCTTCGGTAATGCCTAAGTCCGCTGCAATTTTGCGATTACTAATGCGCGCGTCTTTGGCGAGGCCATCGAGTATTTTACGGTCTTGGTCGTCTAATTGCTTTTTTGCCACGGTACTAATTCCTTTACCCGTTTTCCCTAAACACCGTACCCAAAGGGTACCCAGTTAGACTGATTTTTTAGCACATCAAGGGCGATAGACGGCTCTAGCTTGCGCACCCCCGGCACACTTCCCAAGCGCACCAGCAGTTCTGACAGATGTTCTTGATCACGGGCAACGGCAAGGGTTTCTATATCCAAGGTGCCCACCACCTGACACACCGAAAACACTTCGTCGAACTTGGCTAAATCTTCTGCCACCACATCGGCTGGGCGGCCTTCGACCTGAATGCCCACCGCCAGCATCATGGTGTAGCCAACAGCTTCGTAATCGGTGACGGCGACCACCCGTAAACTGTCGCCCTCTTCCAGGCGCTTCACTCTGGCACGCACGGTGGCTTCGGTCAGGCCTAATTCATTTGACAGGGTTTTGTAGGGCATACGACCGTCGCGACGCAGATGCGCCACAATGCGGTGATCGATCTCGTCCATATGTTGGGATGACGCCGGTCGCAGGTGTTCGCCGTCGCTATACTCTGTCATATCACACTCCGAATTGGCGCAGGCATCAGGCTAGCTTTTGCGCTGCCAATGCTTTCAGCTCAGGTTTAACGACTTTGCCAGAGGCGTTCAGCGGCAGCGCGTCGATAAATTCCACATAAAAAGGCACTTTGTAAGACGCCAACTGCGCGGCGCAAAACTCACGCACGGCGGTGGCATCGATATCGCTACCTGCCTTGCGCACCACAAAGGCCATACCCACTTCGCCTTGGGGCGCTTTGGGCACACCAATAACCGCCACCCCCGCTACGCCGCTCATGGCGTAGAGCGCTTTTTCAATTTCAGCGGGATAGACGTTTTCGCCGTTCATGATGTACATGTCTTTCAAACGGTCGGTGATTTTGAGGTAACCCGCTGCGTCCATCACGCCAATATCACCGGTTTTTAACCAGCCATCGGCGGTGATCGTCTCGGCAGTAGCCTCCGGCATATCGAAGTAGCCTTGCATGACGTTGTAACCCCGGAACCACACCTCGCCTTCGCTACCCCGCGCCACTTCGACGCCGGTCTGTGGGTCTGCGCATTTCAGCTCTACGCCGTCGATGGCGCGACCAGAGGTGGAGGCAATAACTTCCGCTTCGTCGTCTGGGCGGCAGATTGTGACGACACCACAGGACTCGGTAAGCCCATAGGCAGTGACTACGGTTTCAAAGCCCAGCTTGTCGCGCATATCGCGGACCAACTGCACCGGCACCGACGCCGCACCAGTCACACCCAAACGCAGACTGGAGAGATCGTAGTTATGGCGAGTGTCATCTGCTAACAGCATTTCATACAAAGACGGCGCGCCCGGCAACATGGTGACTTTTTCGCGCTGGATGACTTCCATCACTGATTGCTTGTCGAATTTCGCCATTGGCAAAATAGTCGCGCCGCAAATGATCGCTGCCAGCCAACCGGCTTTGTAGCCAAAGGAATGGAAGAAGGGATTAATAATTAAATAATTGTCGTCGCTGCGCAGGCCAACCGTGACGCTCCAGGTTTGGAATACGCGAATATTTTGCTCGTGACTGCACAACACGCCTTTGGCTTTTCCGGTCGTGCCAGAGGTAAACAGCATATCGGCGCTGTCATGGGGATTAACCGCCCGCTCTACGGCAATAAACTTTGCGTCATCGACTTGCTCACCTAGAGTGAGAAAATGCGCCCAGCTGCGCGGGTCGTCGGTTGGCGCCACGCCCGCCACTGGCAACATAATCCGATGGCTTAAATTGGCTAAGTCTTTATCGACTAAAGGCGCGAGAGCTTCAAACTCTGATGTGGTCAGCAGCGCTTTAACACCGGCTCGGCGCAAAATGTCCGCCGCTTCGTTTTCTTGTAAACGGGTATTTAAGGGCACCAAAATTGCGCCCACCGACTGCAATCCCGCCGCCGCGACAATCCACTCCGCCATATTGGGCGCCCAGATCGCAACGCGGTCGCCATGATTTACGCCAATCGCACAAAATGACTTTGCGGCCTGCCGGCGCAAATCGTTCAATTGGCGATAAGACATCTCTGCACCCAACTCACGAATGGCCGCCTTGTCGCCAAATTGCTGGGCAGCCCAGCCGATGAGGCGCGGTAAGGTCAAGGGCATATCGGGAAATGAAGCAGAGGGTTCCAATAACATAGCGCAGGTAGTCCTGGTGGGATCAACAATTAACAGCGCTAAGTTTAGAAGCTAACAAGCCGCACAACAAGAAAAATGCGTAATTTATGCGCACAAAAATTACGCGTTACGCAAATATTGCGCCTCAGGTACCAAGACTATGCTCCCGCAGCAACATGGCTTGCTTGCGCTCGCCACCCCAACGGTATTGGCTAAATTCACCACTGCCGCGAATGACTCGGTGGCAGGGAATTAAGTAGGCGATATTATTGCGCGCAATCGCCGAGGCCACGGCTCGCGTCGATGACGGCAAGCCCATGGACTCAGCCAGCTGCTGATAAGAACAAACTTCGCCAAGGGGAATGGCGAGCAAGGCCTCCCAGACCTTCATCTGAAACTCAGTGCCTTTTAGCAATACCGTCAGCGGTTTGCCTGCCGATTTTGCGGCAAACATCGACTGATAGATCGCAGCTACCTGACGGTCATCACGCTGCAGCTCCGCCGCCGCCCATTCGTCTTGCAACTCGGCAAGCAAGGCAGCCTCGCCGACAGGACTATCAAAGAAGGCCAATTTACACACGCCGCGATGATTAGCAGCGATAAAACAATAGCCAAAGGGCGATGGACAGCTGCCGTAAAAAATCTGCAAACCTTGCCCTCTGCTGCGATATTCGCCGGGGGTAACCCGCTCGGCTTTGATCATTAAATCGTGGAGGCGGCCGCTGCCGCTCAAGCCACAGGCTAATGCCGCATCTAGAACTGAGCTTTCTCGCAATAGGCGCTTGGCATTTTCTTTGGTAAGAAACTGCAAAAACTGTTTGGGAGACACCCCCGCCCATTCGCTAAAAATACGCTGCAAATGGAATTCGCTGACACCAATATACGACGCTAGCTCCGACAGACTTGGCTGCGCCTGCTGATGCTCGTTTAAATAGTGAATAGCGCGGGCGACCCGCTGATAGTTTTCTTGTTGCTCTAGCGCCGTATTCATATTGTTTTAAACCAGACCGTTCAATGGTCGAGATTGTGCCCCGCGTTTCCCGCCGTTACCACCCGATTCTTGCTAAGCCTAAATAGTCAGGCTTAGCTTTGAAATAAACCCGAACTATGTGCGGTATTCCTGTCAAACTACTATGCTAGCAATACCGTAAACTCTGCAAACGCGTCATCTTGCCAATGGAATGCAAATCCAATTCCTAGGAGAAAATAATGGGCCGTGCCATAAAGTATCTCGCCATCACCCTTGTCAGCCTCGTCCTTTTGGTCGCTCTCGCGGCGGCCTCACTGGCTTTCTGGATCGATCCGAATATATTTAAAGACGATATTGAGAAACTGGCCGCCGAGCAGGGCCTTATTCTTCACTTAGATGGCGACTTGTCTTGGCAGGTCTTCCCCAATATTCAAATCGTTATCAATGGGGCCAGCCTCGCTACATCGGACAAGGTCAAGTTAATGAGTTTCGACACCGCGCAGCTGTCCGTCGCGCTCATGCCACTGCTGAACAAAGACATTGTTGTGCAGGGTATAGGACTCGACGGCGTTAAGGCCAATTTGGTCGTTGACGAACAAGGCGTGGGCAACTGGACTAAAATCGGCAAAGCATCTGACGACAAAGCGCAAAAGCCCGACGCAAAAGACGAGGGCGGTAACAAAGCCCTAGAGCTAGCCATTGCCAAGCTGAGTTTAAGCGATAGCCACGTAATCTATAACAATAAGCAAACCGGCCAATACGTCGAATTGTCTGGGCTTTCGCTAAATGGCGAAAACATCCAACTGAAGAACACTGCATTTCCCTTGAGTTTAGAGAGCGATGTGAAGTTTGAAGACGAAACCCAAACACTGAACGCAAAACTCAAGCTCACCTCTCACATCACCGTTAATCAGGACATCAACCATTTCATTATTAAAGACGGCGATTTAGCACTTAGCCTTGATCACAAAAACGAACTAGGCACTGCGTCGGCGAGTACAGAATTACGCCTTGATGCCGACGTTAATATCGCCGACGACTTGGTTTGGTCGCTACCGACGCTAGACATATCTGATACAAGCCTGAGTTACGCCGCCACGGACGGCAGCACTATTGAGATTAGCGCGCTTAACTTTAAAGGCAGCGTTATTCCCGGCGGTGAAGCCAGTGAGTTGGCGATTAACGGCAAACTGCGTTACGGCAACGCCAGCCAAAAGCCAATTGAAACCGATCTGAGCCTGTCGACCCTGCTCAGCATCGACGCCAAGCTGAACGCGATAAAAGCGCAAAAACTCGCTTTAAGAACCAGTATTGGCAGTGAAACCATTGACCTCAGCGGCGATGTAAAAGCAACCATCAGCCCGCTGGACTACCAAGCCAAACTCACCCTCGCCAATACCAATGTTAAAAAAATCGCCAACAGCTTGGGCATTGAATTGCCGGTCATGGCAGAGCCACGTGCGCTCAACAAAGTCGGCACAACAATTTCACTGAACGGCAACGATAAACGTATCGTGATATCTGAGCTGCAAGCCACCCTTGATGAGAGCACGATTAAAGGCAATGCGAGTGTCGATCTCGATAAAAATCAGGCAGTGAAACTGGCGGTCAACATCGACAAAATCAATGTCGACAACTACCTGCCGCCGGCACCGCCAGAAGAGGCAAAAGCAGAAAAACCGGCGGCAGCTAGCGGCCCGACAGCAGACACCGAAATTCCCTTACCAAGAGAGATGCTCAATAAACTCAATGTTGATGCGAAATTACAGATAGCCGAACTGACGGCAAACAACCTGCCATTCAAGAATATTCTTTTACACGTCATCGCCAAAGACGGCGTTAGCGCCGTTAGCCCTCTTAGCGGACTGGTGTATGACAGCCCCTTTAAACTGGATGCCCAGCTCGATACCCGCCCCACGGCGGCCAGAATGTTGATACGTGGCAACAGCACGCAATTACCTCTGGGTAAAGTACTGAAGGACGCCGCCGCGATTGAGGAGCTGTCTGGTGTCAGCGATGTGACCTTTAACTTGACGACCAGTGGCACCACTGTTGCGAGTTTAAAGAAACACCTAGACGGCAATATCGAGCTCAGTGCGCAGAAATTGCGCCTCAGCAATATGAATATCGAAAAGGCATTTTGTCAGCTGGTCGCCAAATTCCAACAGGAAACCTTCGACCCCACAAATTGGCCTTTATACAGCGACCTCAACGATACCGTTACAAAAATTGTGATTAAAGACGGCATCGCCAGAATCGAAAAATTAAATTCCGGCGTGACAAAATTGGCCCTGAGCGGCAACGGTAAGATTGATTTAAACGAAAACACCTTCGACGTTGTTATTAACACTCGCCTAGCGCAAGCAGACCAAAATGCCATGGCCTGCAAAATTAATAATGACAAATTGCTAAACCGCGACATCCCTATTCGCTGCAGGGCAGCCTTCGATAAAGTCGGCGCCACCAGCTGCCTGCCAGACTTTAGGGTGATAGAAGATATGGCCAAAGAAAAAGCCAAAGATAAAATTGATGAGAAAGCCAAAGAACTCATAGAGAAAAAAATGGGTGGCGAAAAAGGCGAAGCTGCCAAGCAAATATTTAATCAATTTTTTAAGAAATAATTTTTAGGACAGCACAAAAGCTCTCGATGTATAGCTCTAGCCCGAGCGAACTGGATGAGACTATACATTTATTCAGATGACCAAAGAGCGATGTAAGGCAAAGCGTAAAAGACATGGATCCTCAATCAAGTTGAGGATGACACCATACTACGTCATCCCCGACCTTTTACTACCACGTCATCCCCGACCCCGATCGGGGATCCAGTGTGAGCGACAGCGAATGCCGTTGCGTCGGACGTCCGGCGTCTGACGATTGAAGTACGTACCGCCCAGTTCTGCGTATTACGAATCCCAAAGCGACTGAATCCTCAATCAAGTTGAGGATGAAAACACCATACTACGTCATCCCCGACCCCGATCGGGGATCCAAATGAGCGACAGCGAATGCCGTTGCGTCGGACGTCCGGCGCCTGACGCTTGACGTATGTGCCGCACAGTTCGGCGTATTACGAATCCCAAAGCGACTGAATCCTCAATCAAGTTGAGGATGACAACACCATACTACGTCATCCCCGACCCCGATCGGGGATCCAGATGAGCGACAGCGAATGCCGTTGCGTCAGACGTCCGGCGTCTGACGCTTGACGTACGTACCGCCCAGTTCGGCGTATTACGAATTCCAAGGCGACGGGGTCCTCAATGGAGTTGAGGATGACGACGGTCGGCGTTCTTGAGCGACGCTGTCAGCGGCTAGAATAAAATCGTGTAAAGGTCTCTAAATTATTTTCAGCCAATCACTGGCATCTCGCCCCTGCGCACCGGCAACCGCCGCGCAGGTCAGCCTGCCCTTTGCGATACTTAGCCCCGCCGCCAAACCGGCATTATCGAGAAACGCTTGTTTAATGTTTTGCTCAGCTAATAAATGCACAAAGGGCAACGTCGACTGGCTCAAGGCTTGGCTAGCCGTTCTGGCAACCGCACTGGGAATATTGGCGACACAGTAGTGAACAATCCCGTCCAGCAAAAATGTGGGCTCTAGATGCGTTGTCGGTTTGGTGGTTTCAAAACAGCCACCCTGATCTACCGATACGTCTACTAGCACGGAGCCAGCCGCCAAGGCAGATAAATCCGCTCTGCTTAATAACTTGGGTGCCGCCGCGCCAGGCACTAAGGCCGCGCCGACGACCATATCGACGTCGTTTAATAAAGAGCGCAAATCTAAGTTTGCCGAGTCGCACACCGAAAAACGCGGGTGTTTGAATTGCGCATCCAAGCTTGTTCGGCGCGCCGCAAAGGGTTCTATCAATGTGACTTTGGCACCCATGCCCAGCGCCACATCAGCGGCGTTACTCCCCACGACGCCACCGCCGAAGATCAAAACATGGCCCGGCTCCAATCCCGACACGCCGCCGAGTAATACCCCGGAACCACCCTGCGCTTTTTCTAAGCAGTGGGCGCCAGCTTGCACACTCAAACGGCCTGCAATTTCGCTCATTGGCTTTAATAGAGGTAGACGCCCCTGTTCATCGGTAATGGTTTCATAGGCAACACAGAGCGCGCCGCTGGCCATTAAACTTGTGGTTAAGTCCGGCGTCGGCGCGAGATGCAGATAGCAAAACAGACGATGGTCGGCCTTCAACAAAGCTACCTCAGGCGCCTGCGGCTCTTTGACCTTGACGATGAGTTGGGCGTCTTGATATAGCGACGCCATTGACGCCGAGAGTTGCGCGCCAGCGGCAAGGTAGTCATCGTCGCTAAAACCAGAACCACAACCAGCGCCAGTTTCTAAAAATAGGTTATGCCCCGCGAGCACTAAATCCGTGACCGCAGCGGGCGTGAGTCCAACCCGATATTCCTGCGCTTTGATTTCTTTGGGGATACCGATACGCATTTTAATCTTCCGTTGGACTGAGGAGTTTGCGTTTCTAAAAACAGAAAACGCGGTATTTATTTCGTGCTTAGGCCACCAACTCCCACTGCCCATCAGTCTGTCGCGCGCGCGACTCTTTCTCTAATTTAAGCAGATGCGCCCACAGAGACAACTTTGCAATAGGGTGTATCGACGCGTCGACATCTTGATAGGCAACGATCACCAAGTCGTCGAGATCACCTTTTTTAACTTGCTGCAAAGCGGCCCAAATCTTGTTTTCACGAGACTGGCGATGGGCTATTAAGTGCTCTATCTCTGCTGTCGGTGTGGCGATTAAGGTGCCATGCCCCGGTGCGAGATATTGCAAGGGGTAATCAAGTAGCAATCGCAGCGAGGCAATGTAATCCGCCATATCACCGGCCGGAGGAATAATGACCACCGTAGAGCCCTGCATAATATGGTCGCCGGTGAATACTGTGCCGGTGGCTTCGTGCAGAAAACAAAAGTGGTTGCCAACATGGCCCGGCGTGTATATCGCTCTCAGCACACTGCCGTCGACATCAAAGCATTCATCGTGACTGACTGAACTGGTGGGCGCAAAACTGAGATCTTGATGGCCGTCGTCAGCAATCTCCGCACCAATCACTGGCACCGAATAACGCGCCTGTAAAGCCGCGGCACCGGGCGAATGATCCGGGTGAGTGTGAGTGGTCACTATACGTTCTAGCTTGCCACCAAGCTGGGTAATGCCCGCTTCGATCGCCGCAATATGCTCTGGTATATCGGGGCCAGGGTCTAACACCGTAATGCGTTTATCGCCCAGCAAATAGGTATTGGTGCCCGGCCCAGTCAAAACGCTCGGATTAGGGGCAACAAGGCGATGCACACCAGGCAGTAACGTTTCTAAAACACCCGCTTCTAACATAGCTATCTCTCTTCAACTGATTATTTGCAGAGTAAGAGCGCAGCACGGCAGAAACAAGCCCCGACTCAAAACTTTGCCGCGTCGGCGTTAGTTTGCGGCAGTTCGCAAAACGGGCAACAAGACTCCACTAATGCTCACTTTTAATGTAATGTGTCATTTAACACTGCGGCCGTGGTGTCGAGTATGCCCTCTCGCGGACAAAGGCGATGAATAAGTTTTTACATTTTATCTTCGAGTCTGAAGTGCCCGACATTGGTGAGCGCTACCGTAAACTTGCGAGTGGCCTAGTTATATTGTTCATTGTCGGCTATAGCATTGGCTTTTTGCAGCTAATGCATCTGGGCCCCTATCTTGGCCCTGGGCTTGGCGACGACGTGAGCTTTCAACCGCTGCTGAATAGCCTGTCTGAATTGCACTCGCAAGCGCCAGCTATGTGGTATGCATTACTCTCTTTACTGAGCTTTACCGTGCTATTCAGAGTCGTCGCCATGCTCGGCGGCTACTTCTTATTCGAGCGTGAAGAAGGCCAGCCCTATCCCATTAAATGGATCGTGGTATTTTTTCTAAGCAATACACTTAGCGCCCTCGCGATTCCCCTTGTACTACTCGCCCTAGGCACACTGTTTTTACTGTCTGGCTTAAGCTTTGATATTGGCTGGCACTGGGTTGAGCACAATGTAAACGTCGCCAACCAGTTCGTTATGACGCATGTGCCCACACTGGTCGATGCCCCGGCGCCGGTGGCGGTATTTTCCATTGCGGTCATCAGCGGCTTTTTTCATTACTGGTTTCACCGCCTGGGCCACACCCAACGTTTCTTGTGGCTGCTATTTCACCGCCCCCATCACATGACACCAGCGCTGATTCAGCCTACTACTATGGCGGTATTTACCGCGCTGCCCTTGTTTATCTTTTTAATACTGCCCTACAACCTGTTATTTGGCGCCTGTACCAAACTGTTTAGCAGCGAACCGCTGTACACCGAGGTCATTATTTTTAATTGTCTTATTTTAATTCCGGAAATATTTGGCCACCAAACTGCGCTCTACCAGATTGGCCGCCGCAGTCGGCTTATTCGCTGGGCGAGCTTTTTCTCTAGCAACGGTGTTTACCACTATATGCACCACTCATCTGAGCCCGAGCACTGTGGTCAAAATGGCACGGTGAATTTGGTGAATATCGGCGGCGGGCCACTCTTTATTTGGGATATTATTTTTGGTACTTACTGCCCGCTGAGCACCAAAACACCCCGCGCTGGTTTAAGCGGCCAGCCCGAGCTACATTTGAACCCCTTGCGACTTACCCTTGCGGGCGTGGCACAGATTGGCAGTGAATTACTGCGTAACCCAAGCTGGCGAGAAAAGTGGCGAATCCTTGTTAGCTCGTCTGCGTACTCACCACCGGTGAGCACCGACTTCGCCGTTAAACACGAAGGCCGTAAGCATACTCAACCGACACCTACGGTAATTAGTTATCGCTACTCATTTAATGCAGGGGCTGCCCCAAGCGCCAACGTAAACGCAGAGCTAATAACAGAGCAGCAGAGCTAAGCCCGGCAAACAAACCAAGCCAAAAACCACTGGGCCCCATGGCTGGCACCATAAGATCGGTGGTTGCCAGCACATAGCCTATCGGCAAACCCACCCCCCAGTAGGCAAATAGCGTTAGCAGCATGGGAATAGTGGTGTCTTCAAAGCCACGTAACACTCCATTGGTTGTCACTTGCACGGCGTCAGACACTTGGTATAGCGCTGCGAAAAGCAACAAATAGCTCGCAAGTGCGATGACTTGGGCATTATCGGTATAAATTAAGGGAATCCAATTACGGAAGGCGACGAGCAAAGTCACCATGAGCACGCCGATGACGACAGTAATTTTAAACGCCACCAAAATAGCGATGCGTAAACCAGGCTCATCCTGGCGTCCACGGGCATGACCCACACGGGTCGTTGCTGCCAATGCAAAACTCAGCGGCAACATAAAGACCAGCGACGTAAAATTAAGTGCGAGCTGGTGACCGGCAACAATCACCGCGCCGGATTGGCTAATTAGCAGAGCGATGATACAAAATACGCTCACTTCGAAGAAAATGGTCAAACCCACCGGCAGCCCCAACTTTACTAAATAGAACGCCGTTTTAGGCTCCCAGTGCCAGGGAAGGAATGTTAACCGCGCGCTGCGATAAGCCCGATGCCGATGCACATATATCACCATCAATATCGCCATAATCCACATCACGATGGCCGTGGCCCAACCGCAACCAACACCGCCCATGGCGGGAATTCCGAGTTTGCCGTAGATCAGCACGTAGTTGATGGGAATATTGGCCAATAAGCCAATCACACTGATGAGTAAGACAGGCCGAGTGTGGCTCATGGCCTCGGTGTAGCTGCGCAGCCCAAGCACTATTGCGATGGCTGGCATTCCCCAGCTCAAGCCAAATAAGTAATCGACCACCATGGGGCGAATCGCGGGGTCGACATCCATCCACCGCAACAAGGGCTCGGTATTGCAGAGTACCAACACCGACAACAGGCCAATTGTCAGCGCAACGGCTAGCACTTGATGAACGAGAGGGTTGATACGTTCGAGCTGATTGGCGCCAACATGGCGCGCCAAGACCGAGGTCGCGCTCATTAGCATGCCGGTCATAAACAGAAACACCGGCACCCAGATACTGGCGCCCACCGCCACTGCAGCAAGATCTAGTGCCGACACCCGACCCGACATGACGGTATCGACAAAACCGTTTGCAGATTGCGCCAGCTGGCCACCAAAAATCGGCAGCGCCAATTTAAGCTGAGTTCGCAATTCCTGACGATTTGTAACAGACATGGGTTTACCGGCGCAAAAAACCGCCACACTCTAGCTCAGCTGGGACTGTCTCGCAAATGATTCAGGCATTAAAAAAGGAAGCCGAAGCTTCCTTTTTTGCTACACAGTGACGAACAAAACCGCGTTACGCCATATTATTAATTTCTACGACAGGATCGACATCGGCGTCGTAATCCACACCGTCAATCTCAAACCCAAATAAACGCAGGAATTCACGCTTGTAGCCCGCAAAATCCGTGGTGGCCAGCAGGTTCTCGGTGGTTACGTCATCCCACATTTGCGCAACAGCGGCTTGAATTTCAGGGCGCATTTCTAAACCATCAGCGCGCAAGCGGCCTTCTTCGTCTTTAATCGGCGCGTCACCGTAGAGGCTATTTTTGAATAGGCCGTAAACCTGTTCAATACAGCCTTCGTGGCTGCCGTCTGCCTTCATCGCTTTGAACAACAAGGCCAAATAAAGCGGCATAACCGGAATCGCCGAGCTGGCCTGTGTTACCACTGCTTTTAAAACTGAAACGCGAGCATCACCACCGGTGCGGGCCAGCTTTTCACGGATATTAATTACGCGTTTATCCAAATCCTTTTTAGCCGCGCCAATCGTACCGTGCCAGTAGATATCCCAGGTTAGCTTGTCACCAAGGTAGGTGTAGGCCGTGGTTTTAGCGCCATCAGCCAGCACGCCAGCCTCGTCTAGGGCATCTATCCACATCTGCCAGTCTTCGCCACCCATGACCGCCACGGTGTTGTTAATCTCGTCTTCATTCGCAGCGACGAGAGTGAAATTTTCGATGGTTTCTTTGTCGGTATTCACGCCGCGCTGAGTAACATCTTTACCGATAGGCTTAAGGGTCGAATTAAACACCTCGCCGGTTTTCGGGTGCTGACGACGTGGCGACGCCAAGCTGTATACCACTAAATCCACCTGCCCTAAATCGGCTTTAATCTCGGCAATGGTTTTTTCTTTGATTGCATCAGAAAACGCATCACCGTTAATGCTTTTGGCGTAAATGCCTTCGGCTTCAGCAAATTTATGGAATGCCGCAGAGTTATACCAGCCCGCTGTTCCGGGTTTCTTTTCGGTACCTTCCTTCTCAAAGAAAATACCCAAGGTTGAGGCGCCAGCACCAAAGGCCGCACTGATACGCGAAGCCAAACCGTAACCGGTGGACGCACCGATCACTAGCACCCGCTTGGGGCCATTTGGAATAGGGCCCTGGGCTTTAACGTAGTCAATTTGTTGACCGACATTGGCCTCACAACCCACTGGATGGGTTGTGACACACATAAATCCGCGCACACGAGGCTTGATGATCATAGGGAATCCCTGCTCCGATTAAATTACGAGTATTTTAAAGACAGGCATTATAACCACCCTAGCCTGTTGGCACTAATACTCAGCGTCAACATTCCTTTCGACTAATATAGGTATCTCGCTACAGCGCCGAATACAACATAATCCATTTAACGGATGCTATGCCGCTGTGTATTAAAATAAGATTAACCACAATACGGTCTATAACCATAAATATAACCGCAAACTAGCAATAGCCCTCCCGTTAACGCTGCCTGCAATGCAACACACAGGCTTTGTGCTAATGCTGAAATACTGTCTATTTACTAAGGTTCACCATGAGTCAAACCAATAAAACCATCGCGACCGCACCGCGTAACAGCAAATCCATCAGCCACTGGGACATCGACACCGATGTGGCCATCATCGGATTTGGTGGCGCCGGCGCCTCTGCCGCCATTGAAGCCGCAGATGCGGGCAGCAAGGTTTGTATTTTTGAACTGGCCAGCGCCAGCGGTGGCTCTACCGCGCTTTCAAGTGCAGAGATCTATATGGGCGGCAATGGCGGCACGCCTGTGCAAAAAGCCTGCGGCTACCACGACGACACCGAGAACATGGTGAATTACCTGAAAGCCTGTTTTGGCAATCAGGCCGATGACGAAAAAATTCGCCACTACTGCGAAAACAGCATCGGTCACTATAATTGGCTGACGGGACATGGCGTGCCCTTCAAATTAAGCGAGCTAAAAGAGCGCGCGATCATGGCACTCACCGACGACTGCTTACTGTTCACTGGCAATGAAAAGGCCTACCCCTTTACCGAACATGCCACCCCGGTTCCCCGTGGTCACAATTTAGAGGTAGAGGGCGACAACGGCGGCCCGCTACTTATGAAAATTCTGACCGAGGCAGTCACTGCCCGCGCGGTCGACGTGCACTACGACAGCCGCGCACTCACACTTATCGTCAATGACGACGGCGACGTTGAAGGTGTAGTTGTCAGAATTGATCAACAGGAAAAAACGGTTCGCGCGCGCAAAGGCGTTATTTTATGCGCTGGCGGTTTCTGCATGAATGAAGACATGGTTAAGAAATACGCGCCGACTTTTGACTGCGGACTGATACCCATTGGTAATCCAGGCGACACTGGCAGCGGCATTCTCATGGGCTTGGGTGTTGGTGCGGGCACCAGCAATATGCATGAATGCTTTGTCAGCCTGCCGTATTATCCACCGGCCTCGCTGACCTACGGCATTCTGGTAAACGACAAAGCCCAGCGCTTCATCAACGAAGATTGCTACCACGGCCGAGTTGGCTACAACGCCCTTATTGCCCAGCGCAATTCGTCGCGGATTTACTTTATTACCGACGTAGAAGGCTATGGCGACTACGAAAAAATGAGCTACCTGGGCGCCACCGTTGCCGGCACCGGTGACAGTATTGCCGAGTTAGAACAAGAATTAGATTTACCTGAAGCTAGCTTGCAACACACCGTCAACACTTATAACAAGCACGCTGAAACTGGCACGGACCCCTACTTTCATAAACACGAAGCCTGGCTTAGACCCATCAAGCCACCCTATGTCGCACTGGACTGCACACTAGGTCGCGGGCCATTTTACCCCTTCTTTACCCTGGGCGGATTAGACACACTTCCCACTGGAGAAGTGCTTACCCCTGAGCGCAATGTGATAAAAGGCCTATTTGCTGCCGGCCGCACGACCGCCGGGATTCCGCGCACAGCTGCGGGCTACGCCAGTGGTATGTCCGTTGGGGATGTAACCTACTTTGGGCGCATGGCCGGCAAAGCCGCTGCGCTTTCCTGAGAGAACACTATTCGCTATTTTTAAAAATTATTATTTTTATTATAAAAAAGCCCGCGCTTGCGCACGGGCTTTTTATGCAAGCACAATAACGATTACAGAATGTCACCCAAGTTTAACAATTGAGTTTCACCATTGCTGTCGTCAACGCCGTCATTGTCGTTGACCATCAGCACATCGCCATTTTTCAGCAAGGCAATACCTTCAATTTTCTCCGTAACCAGTCCACCTGTTGCCAACATATCTGGCAGCACGTCGCGCACCAAGGTTTTCGTCACGGTCGCACCATCGACCAAGCCAGTCGTATCAAACTTATACAAACGTTTGATTGCTGCATCTGGGCCGCCTTGATTATCACGCTCAATAACCAAAAACTCGCCGTTGCCAATTGAGGTAATTTCAGACAATCCTACCCAACCACCGTTTTGCGATTCTGGCGCATCTAGCACGTAAAACAGGAATGACCACGTTGCGTTTGCAATATCGTAAACGCCGACTCGAACATTGGCTTCACCCTGCCAAGCGCGCTGGAAGGCAACATAGAGTTTACCCTGGTATTCAGCAACACCCTCAAAACCGTTATTGCGCTGAATGGCGTTTACCGCGTCAGGTAATGTTACAGCTTGGGTAACAACACCGTTTGCGTCGGTCTTCACAAGTAGATTCATGCTGTCGACAGGACCATCAACCGCGTGACCAGAGCCTTCAGAGGCAATCCAGAAGCTGCCATCGGCAAGCTTAGCAATACCTTCAGGATCTATATTCACGGTATTGTCGGCATTGACTGCATCTGCGTCTAACACACCCGCTGGTAGCGCCGCGAGGATACCATTGCCATCAGTGATGCGTGTTTCTTTGGTGACAATCGCTGGCTTCTCACTTACGTCCAAGGTGAAGATACGATTCTTTTTATAGTAGCTATCGTCAACCGCGTAAATAAGATTGCTATTGCTTGGGTCAGCGGATAAACCTGATAAGGCGCTCCACGGAATTGGCGAACCGTCTAAACGATCATTTGAAATCACCGTTGGGTATGCTGCCGACGCGAAGCCATACT
Organism: Zhongshania aquimaris; assembly: GCF_019312595.1. Lineage (GTDB taxonomy): Bacteria > Pseudomonadota > Gammaproteobacteria > Pseudomonadales > Spongiibacteraceae > Spongiibacter > Spongiibacter aquimaris. Next base: position 1,146,254 of record NZ_JAHWDQ010000001.1, read on the forward strand.
GATAGATATTCAATGACGAACGCATAACATCGTCACGACTATCTTCTTCGCTCGCCACCACCAATAAATTGCGTGACGGAATCGCCAAGGCACCTTCCGGTCCGACGGCGGCAGGCAGTAACTGCTTAAACACTGGCTTAGTAAAATCCGCCACATCGTAAACAAACACCACGCTCGAGCGCTCAGAGTTTACAAATAAATAGCGCTCACTACCGAACACAGCAAACTCCGCGTTTTCTGGCTCGTTACCTTTGTTTTCTGAACGAGATTCAGGATAGTGGCCATAGCGCACGGTTAGTTGATCAAGGGTGTTGCCGGCGTCATAAATGACATCTCCGGCGGTATTAAACACGGTAAAACCACGGCTACCACCGTCTAAGTCACCTTCATTGGCAGTCACAAAGTACTCAGTCGACAACCAGCTAAGTCCGTCTGGTTCGCGCAACACACCATCCAGCGATTCGCTTTGATCGATCAGGTCATCTTCGTTTGCATCAATACCAATTAGATCAACAGTGCCGGCGCTGAAGTGATTTACGATGCTACCGTCAGCCAAATTCACGAGCACAATATGATTATTTTCTTGCAGCGAAACCGCCGCGATATTGTCTGAATTGATATCGACAAATTCAGGCTCTGGATCCGTTGGGTATAGGTCAGCCAAACCGGTCAATGCAACGGTCTGCGTGGTCCATGCCGCAGGTTCACCGGTCAAATTAACTATCACGATATAACCTGCAGGCAGCTGCGGTGGTACGCCGTCGCCGAGATCTTCGTCACGCTCATTTTCAATAACGACAACCGCATAGTTCCCGTCTGGGCTGACCGCGACTGAGTCTGGCTGACCGCCAACATCGATACTGCGAATAGTGCTGCGGCTTGCAATATCAACCACGTCTAAGCTGCCAGACACATTGATAAAGTCTTGTGCGGTATTGACACCAACCAAGGCATAACCGTCTTTTACAGCAACCGATGTAGGCTCGCCGGCAAGGCCCAAAACGCCAAGCACAGAAGGTTTAGATGGGTCCGCAATATCGACAAAGCCAATACGCTCTGCTGGGCTATCGGTGTAGATTAAAGTCATGCCATCAGCACTGGCTGCCACAATTTCAGCTGCAGTGGTGTCGTCAGAGTCGCAGCTAGTATCGTCTTGCAAGCACACCGGGATGGCCGCAATACGATTAAAGTTTTTAGCCTCATTCAATACTGTTGGTGCGCAAATATACGAGGTGTCGGTCACTTCGCTGTCAGACAGACTATCGTCCGCATTGCTATCGCGGCCTGACTCAATCATCACGCCGCCACTGAAGCAGTGCTCATTGCCGACGTGTAAATTAGTTTGCCGAATCAAACTGTTTAAGCCATTGCTGCCATCCGCCCCACTACTGCCGGGACTGCCATTATTTCCCGCAACACCATCCTGACCGTTAACACCATCACGTCCATCATCGCCCCCACAGGCAACGAGAAACAAAGGGGTGGCGAGAGCAATGCCCCACGCCAAAGCTGTCTTTTTAAATTGCATCTTTCCTCCAAGAATGACATGCGAAATATTAATTGCACGAGATTACCGAGGGATTGCGACAAAACGCTGACACTTATATGACAGAAAAGTGGAGTTTATATGACAACAAATTTTAGGTGGGATGAATTAAGAGAAAATAAAATAGATCGCGTGAAAAGCGCAAACTCTGGCGCAATAGCGCGCCAGAGTCGTGAGGTTTTAGTCTTGGTAAGCACTAATATGTTTAGCCGCTTGATAGGCAAAGGTCATTGCCGGTCCCAAGGTAGCGCCGGGGCCAGGATAAGTCGGTAAAACCGCTGCACTGCAATTACCCACCGCATACAAACCGGCAATCGGATTGCCATCTTCTTTTAACACCTGTGCGTTGGCATTCGTCGCTAAACCACCTTGGGTGCCAAAGTCCCCCGCCTCTAAACGCATTGCATAAAAGGGGGCTTCATCAATTGCACCAAGGCACGGGTTGGGTTCGAAACGCGGATCACCATAGTAGCGATCATAAGCAGAATCACCGCGTTGAAAATCTTCGTCCTTGCCGGTTTTTGCGTAGGCGTTCATTTTGCTTACGGTGCGCTCTAAATTATCTGCATCTATTCCTAGCTGCTCGGCCAACTCACGAATGGTTGCCGCCTTACCTACTAGCTTTGTCTCAAACCACTCTTTTGGAATTGTCCAATCCGGCTTCAAGGACGCCGTCATCAATGGCCCCACGATATAGTCTCGACGAAAACGCGCATCGAAAACTTGATACATGGGGGAGCAAGGCGATGCCTCACTGTGCTGCTTATAAAGATCTTTTTGAAATGCCATATAGTTTTGCGATTCATTGGCGAAACGCTCGCCACGCAAGTTGACAATACAAGACCCCGGATACGATTTTTCCATCACACTTAAGCGCGGTGCTGGCTCACCCGGTACTGACACCGTTGTACACCACCACGCTCCGTCCATAAGCCGTGTTGCAGCGCCCAGCGCAATTCCTTGCTGTATCGCGTCGCCAGTATTACCTTCGACTCCGCCGCTCCAATCGGTGCTGGTGGGAGCCGGTAAATACTGCTCACGCATTTGCTGATTGCGCTCAAAGCCACCGGCCGCCAGCACAACACCTTTGCGCGCCTGCACGCGAAGGGGCTTACCATTGCGGATGACAACAGCTCCAACTACTTTGCCGTCCTCGGTAATTAGCTCCTGCATCGGCGAACTCGCCCATATCGGCACATTGCGTTTTTTTAGCGAATACCAAAGCCGCGCCACACCCGCCGCGCCAGTACAGATTTGGCGGCTAAGGCCGTTGCCGCGAAACCACCATCCCAGATCAAAGGCCCAGCGAGCAATGAGTTGCATGGTCAATTTGATCCAGCCAGGGCCTTGAAGCACTAAAAGTGCGGCTTCTACCTGGGTGAAATAAATTTTGCTAAACATCCGCATCATATGGTGGCTTGGACGCAGGCGTTTAACATCGTCACCCAATAGCGACGAATCAAAACGCTCGGGTTCCATTGAGCGGTGGCCAGTGCGCGAGCCGTCTACATTGGTGTAATAATCTGGGTAATGCTCCAGAGTTTCATACCGCACATCGCTGCGCTCATGCAGAAAATTAATCATTTTGGGGCCATTGATTAAATACGCATCCACCATTTCTTCTGGCACCGCGCCAGCCGGGGTTGTGCTGAGCAAATACTGTTTGGCGTCTGCTACGCTATCCTGTGCACCCGCCGCCTTCGCATAACGGTTATTCGGGATCCAAACTCCGCCCCCAGAAGTGGCACTGGTACCACCGATTTTGTCGGATTTTTCCACCACAAGAACGTCGGTTACGCCCATTTCGTAACAGCTTAGTGCGGCGGTCAATGCGCCATTGCCGCTGCCGACCACGAGTACGTCTACGCTTTGATCCCACTTTACTTCAGTCATTATTTTTGTTCCCACAAACTTGATTGGCCTTGATAGGCTCGAACCGCGGCAAAAACCAACAGCCGTAATCTCTCGTAATATACGCTTCAAAGATAGATCATGATAAACCGCTTGCTATATAAGCCCTATCATCCGTCTGTATTAGCTCTATACAATGAAATATATTCACCACTTACCGATTCGAACACGTCACCAATACAATATGGCCAGTAACTATGACCCGCTCTAAAGCCAAATCCGCCCTTGCACCGTCACTTTATCAACGCTACTTAGAGCGCGCGATTATTCAGCACGGCTCCATCGCTGCTGTGGAAGAAAGGCTTCCCCAAGCTCTGAGCCACAAAGCGCTAACCGCTATTAAAGACGACCGCTACTTGGCTGAAATGACCGCCTGCGTGTTTCGAGCCGGTTTTGTGTGGCGGATAATCCAGCTCAAATGGGACGGCTTTGAAACCGTATTCAATCATTTCCTGCCCATTTGGGTCGCCTCGCGCTCGCCTGAAGAGATTGAAGACATGGCGAGTGACACTCGCATTGTGCGCAATCTGACCAAGGTGAAATCAGTGCAGGAAAACGCCCTGTTCATCCTGGATATTCAGCGGGAGTTTGGCTCTTTCGGGCGTTTTATCGCCGATTGGCCAGAGGACAACATTGTCGGCTTGTGGGCTTACCTTAAAAAGCACGGCAATCGCCTCGGCGGCAATTCAGGACAGTATTTTTTACGGTTTATGGGCAAGGACACCTTTGTTCTCAGCAGAGATGTTTGCACCGCATTATGCGCTGAAGGTATTGTCGACAAAACCCAGATTAGCAGTCAGCGCGACCTAGCCGCAGTGCAAAAGGCGTTTAATGAAATGCGTGCTGAAAGCGGCCGCTCTCTGTGCGAACTGAGCATGATATTAGCGCTATCGATTGGGCCGGCCTAAGCTTGCCGCCGTTGGTTTTTTCATTCTACTGTCATATTTCGCTGGCATTATGACACTACAACTAAGCCGCAACTGACGAGCCAGCCACGTGATGCACGCTCTTAGCGCTGACAACAGCCTGAATATCCAAAGTATTATTTATCGACGTGACATCGTTAGCGTATACCAAGCCATTGTCGATACCACTGACATGAGCATCCTCGCCTATGAGGCATTGTGTCGCGGACCTGCAGGGCCAATGCAAAGCCCTCTCCAGCTGTTTGAGCATGCCCAGCACTGCGAAATGATGACAGACCTTGAATTTCTGTGCTGGAACATTGCCTGCAGCGCATTTGATGCTGGAGCAGAGCAACGCCTATTTCTCAATATTCATCCCTCGACATTGCTAGACCCACGTTGCCAATCCGAGCTGATGCGCAGCATTCAGGCCAACCCCAAACTAAGCCCAAGCAATATTGTGCTAGAACTGTGCGAACGTCAGGCAATAGCGGATTTCGACGCGTTTCGCGCTGTACTAGCACCCTACCGCGACGCCGGATTTGGCATTGCAATAGACGACTTAGGTGCGGCCTACTGCGGTTTACAGCGCTGGCTCGAACTCAAACCCGATTATATAAAAATTGACCGTCACTTTGCTCAAGACATCCATCGCGATGCTTACAAAGCGCAATTTATGCAGGGCTTGCTAGCACTTGCCGCCACAACAAATGCCAAAATTATTGTTGAGGGTATTGAGCTCCGTGAGGAAGCTGAAGCGCTCCACAATATGGGCATTCGGCTTATGCAGGGATATTACTTTCACCGCCCCGGCACCGCGATTGGCAATACCGTGACACGCAATGGCTTTCACTCTTCAACCAAATCTGAACGAGCAGTCAAACCCGCTACTGGCACTATTTCAACACTCATCAGCCCCAGCCAGGCGTTTGATATCAACACTCGCCTAGATCGCGTCATCGATTTGTTTCATAACAATACCCATCTCAACGCCATACCACTCATAGACGAAAGCGGCAGCGCGATGGGCATGATCACCCGTCATCAGGCGCTTGATGTTTACACTCGGGAGTTTGGTCGGGAATTAAACAGCCGCAAACCGGTAAAGCATTTTATGGACAGTGCGCCACTTATCGTTGACGCCTCCACGAGCCTCGAAGCCGCCAGTTACAAAATAACCAACAGTGACCGCGAGGATCTCATTCAAGAGTTCATTATCAGTGAACAGGGTCGCTATCTCGGCGTAGTCAAAACAGTGGACTTACTACGCAAGATTACCGAGCAACAAATACTTAGCGCCCGCCACGCAAACCCGCTCACGCTGCTGCCTGGCAATGTTCCCATCAACGATACCATCTCTAATTTATTGCAACAGCACGCCGATTTCTGGGTAGCGTATTGCGATATAAACCATTTTAAAGCGTTTAATGATGCCTATGGCTACAGCCAGGGAGACAGCGCTATCAAGGCTCTTGCCACTGTCATACAGTCTCACTGCAATGCCAGCTCAGACTTTGTCGGTCACGTCGGTGGGGATGACTTTATTATCGTATTCCGCTCAGCTGTTGTTGAACCCAAATGCGAAAGGATTTGCGCCGACTTTGAGCAAGCGGTATTAAACCTGTATGACGATGATGCGCTCAGAGAAGGCGGAATAATCAGTCAAGACCGAAAGGGGAACGCCACTTTTTACGCGACCATGACCCTTTCTATTGGGCTGGTTCACCCTGACCCGATGTTAGTGAGCTCCGCACATGCGGTGAGCGCACTGGCCAGTGATGCAAAAAAAGCAGCTAAAAAACTTGCTGGCGGCGGTGTCTATACTTCCCGCCGACAGCATTGATCAGACATTAAACAGTTAATGACCGTGAGCAACCACACCTACCTGCGGCATATTGGCCAGACCAATATCTCTAGCGTGCTCTTCAAAGTCCTTATTTTTCCAGAAGAATGCACCTGGCATAGTCGTCGGAATAACCAGTACATAAAACAGCGCACGACCAATAATTGCTGTCACCACCGCCGCGACACAAACCAGCGATGCAGCAGCCAAGGTCAGCACACTGGGTGCCAAAGTCAGCAGCAGTAACGCCACGCTGACATTCGCCAACAAGACGATATTGCGCAGCACATAGCTTTTACCAAATACGGTGCACTGAATGTAATGGGATACGCTGCCTTCATTATTTGCCGCATCCATCGCGACCGCATGACGCCATAAACCAAAGGCTTCGAGTCCACAACCGATGACAACACCAGCAAGCGCCAAGGAAAAAATCTGGGTGACATTGCCACCGAGCAGAATAAACGTCGGCACGCCAATTAAACCGACAAGCACACTTCCCAACGTTAAGGCTGTGCCAAAAAATGACGTTGCTGTTTGCCAGTGATTCCAAAACGGCCGTGCCGGTATACGATAACAACGATACATATAATATAGCCCCACTCCACCCGCGATGAGCGCCAGGTACCCGCTCACTGTCGCAAACATATCGAAACGTCCCCACTCACCCAGCAGCTCAATAAATACTGTGTTGGCTGGTAGCATCGCCAATAAATGTAGGCCGGCGAAAACCATATAGAGCAACATGCCTAAGCCTTCTCGGCATACCGGCGAGTGACGCAGATTGTTAAAGCCGCGATAGAAGCGCCAAGGCTTCCCTAAATGGGTTGCCGACATGAGCATGCCGAGACCGGCGAGGCCGACCGTGACGGCCACTAGCGGAACGTACACAACAGACTCACGCAGCGCCACTAAGCTATTAATACCAAACTGGGCTCCGAAAAACGCAATCAGGAAAGCACCCAGCGACGTCTGGCTAACCAAGGTAAATATAACGAGAGGATTTTCACGCGAACTCAATTTCGCAAAGCTCCACTTCCGCTCCACCCCTTTTTTCTGGTCAACCACCGGACGATACTGGCCGTCTTCACCCTTGTGGTATTTGACTGACATGCCATCGGTGCGCGTGACCTCATCGGGCATATTTTTAATTTGCTGAAAGCGAATATTGGGATGGGTAATTTCGGGATCAGGAAAACCCGGAATACTGGTTTTACCCTGCTCGCGATTTTCGGGCAAATCATCAACCACACCAAAATTCAGGGCATTCCCCAAACAGGCCGATACACAGGCCGGTTTTAAATTCACTTCGAGGCGGTCAACACACATATTGCACTTGGAAACCTGACCTTTAATGGGGTCGAGCTGCGGCGCATTGTAGGGACAAACCCAGGTGCAATAGCCACAACCAAAACAGGTTTCTGGGTCTTGTAATACCGCACCGTATTCTACGTGCTTGGTGTAAGCGCGGGTTGGGCAACCTTTTAGACAGACTGGGTCATCGCAATGGTTGCACGCCATTGAGATATTCATACGTTTGAAATCCGGGTAAGTGCCGCCTTCGACATAACCAACAGAGCGGAAACTTATATGGGCGGGGTTGTCGTTTTTTTCACTGCAGGCAGCCTCGCAAGCATGACAGCCTATGCAATTGTCGGCGGTAAAATGAAAGGCATGCTGCTTATTGCGATTGGGATTAGCACCCACGCCGGGCTCTTCATTGATGAACATTTCCCGGCCAGCCGGCAGTGCACCGCCAGTGCGGGCGATCAGATCAATTGGCGCCTCGTAATAATTTACTTCTGGCGCGGTCGACTCTTTGAGAAAAGCATATCCCGGTTCGTCGTCTCTTACTTTCCACATAATTACTGCCCTTGATCGGGTTGCTGAACATCACAATCAACAACCACTAAAAACCTAAATTCGCGATTTACTGTGAGAAGGCCTGTTGGCCTGCGGCCGCAACAAGTCACCTCGAATCAATAAGCCCGACGCTCGACATTTAATCGACCCGCTTCCTTTTGATCTATTTGCTCAATGCGCACCGCGCATTGCTTAAACGCAGGCTGGCGCGAATAGGGGTCGAGTAAGCCCAGCGATAGACGGTTCACGCAATCGTGATAGTGCATGGGAATGAATACCATATTGTGTGGCACTCGCTGGGTAAGCTGGACCATCACAACCGCATCGCCGCGTTTCGACACCAAGCGCACATAGCTCTGATGTTTTACACCTTGCTCGCGCGCGGAGTCAGGGTTCATCTCCATATAAGGTGTGGGGCTAAATTTATTTAAATTACCTATTTTCCCCGTCTTGGTACGGGTGTGAAAATGCTCAACAACCCGCCCGCTGTTTAACCAAAATGGGTAACTTTCGCTGGGCACTTCGTTGTCTTCGACATAATCCATGGCAAGCAAGTTCGCCTTGCCGTTAGGCGTTGGATATACACCGTCACTGTAGAGCCGAGGACTGCCAGTCTCGTCTCCCTCGCGCATAGGCCATTGAATTCCGCGCTGAGCTTCAATCAAATCGTGGCTCATGCCCGATATATCTAAATTACGCTTAGCGCCCTTCGACAGCATCTTCATTTCGTCAAATATATCAGACGTGGTTTCCGGAAACGTCATTGCCCGGCCACGCTCAAAGCGCTTAGCTAATTCACTAAATACCCAGTGATCGGGTTTCGCTTGCCCCGGCGGCTCGACAAATTTGCGGACTAGGTTCACCCGACGCTCGGTATTAGTTTGCACACCTTCTTTTTCGCCCCAAAGTGCACCGGGTAAATATACGTGAGCAAAATTTACCGTTTCGCAGTCTTTGTATCCGTCTTGCACCACCATAAACTCGAGTTTTTCCAAGGCCTTTTTTATGCGCGGCTGATTGGGCATGGAGGTAAGCGGATTAGTAGCCACAATCCACAGCGCTTTAATTTCGCCGGACTCGATGGCAGGGAAAATATCGGTCTGCTGCAAACCGCGCTTGGCGGGGAAGAAGTCCGCATCAACTCCCCAAAACTTAGCAACCTCGTCGCGATGCTCTTGCTTTTCGAGCATGCGATACCCTGGCAAGCCCGAACACGAAGACCATTCGCGGGTACCCATGGCATTGCATTGACCGGTAATCGACAAGCTAGTGCCACCAGGGATACCAATGTTTCCGGTGATTAGGTTTAAATTGTTTATGCCGCACACCCCATCTGTCCCGTGGGTGCTCTGGTTAATTCCCATCGTCCAAATACTCATGGCAGATGGCGCTTTTGCGTAGATACGCGCGACATTTTTGATCATGTCAGCGTCAATACCGCAAATCCGCGACGCGGTAACGGGGTCGTATTTCGCGACGATCGCCTTTAATTCTTCAAACCCATTACAGTGAGCTTCAATATAAGCTTGGTCTTGCAGGTCTTCCGCTAAAATCACGTGCGCAAGCGCGTTCAATAGAACTAAATCAGTACCCGGTGTTATCGGCAGATGTATATCTGCAAACTGGGCAAACATCGTGACCCGTGGATCAACAACGATTAATGGGAACTTGCGCTTTTCCAAGGCCTCTTTAAGACGCCAATAAATGATTGGATGCTGCTCTGGCAAGTTTGAGCCAAAGGCCATAAGACAGTGGGTACTTTCAAAATCGTCATAGCAACCCGGTGGACCGTCTGCACCGAAGGAGCGTTTATATCCAGATACAGCCGACGCCATACACAAGGTGGTGTTGCCATCGTAGTTATTGGTGCCTATGACACCACGCACTAATTTACCCAAGGTGTAAAACTCTTCGGTCAATAACTGCCCCGTCGATACTACCGCGATGCTGTCACGCCCATATTTTTCTTGAATACGGATAAATTCCGCCGCTGTTTTATCCAGCGCGGCATCCCAACTGCTTGCTTGGAAATTATCATAAATTTTATTGCGCATCAGCGGCTCAGTGCCACGCCCAGCAGTGCCACTCAACTCATGCTCAAAAATACCTTTAATGCACAATTTTCCCTGATTAACAGGTGCATTGCCCTTGCCACGGCTAGCAACTGGTTTACCTTCAGCATTCAAACCCACCTCGATTGAACAGCCTGTAGAGCAATAGCCGCAGACTGCGTATTTCCAGTCCACGACTTTTTTATCCGTAATTGTGATTGGCTTACGATTTTTCCGGCCAAATATCATTTAACTCTCCCCGTCACTCCATCGCACCAATCTGAAGCACCCCATTAGCAGCAGGCTATTATCAAGTGCACCATAATGGTGAAAAACACCAATTTGTGGCCTTTAGACTTTCAGATCTACAAGATCCATGCCATATGAGTAAACCTCACAATAAATGGGCAAATATGCGAGAAAAGACCGTATGGACAAAGCGATTTTGAGACTAGGCAGGAGAGGTATTTAACGGGGACGAAACAAAAAAGGGGCCCGAAGGCCCCTTTCTACTGACTCACTTAGTGAATCAAACTTTACTCAACAACTTCTACCGGCACAACCGCAATAACACGGCGGTTAGAAAGACGACCAGCTGCTGTTTTGTTATCAGCAATTGGACGCTCTTCACCGTAGCCCACTGCACTTATACGGCTTGCAGCAATTCCGTAGTCACGGATCAACGCATTCCGAACAGCATCAGCACGGCGCTGAGATAGCTGCTTGTTATAAGCTGCTGCACCAGTGCTATCAGCATGCCCCTCAACCACAGTTGCGGTGCTATCATACTTATTCATAAAGTCAGCAACTTTCTTCAACTCACCCGCGTAGGCAGGAGGAATTGCGTCAGAGTCATGAGCAAAATTGATTTCTAAGCGGATAGTCTCGGTTTGCTTGAGAACATACTTACAACCAAACTTGTCGACTTGACGACCAGCTGGCGTATTCGGACACTTGTCACGGTAGTTCGGCACGCCGTCACCGTCTTGATCAAGCGCACAACCCCTGGCATCAACAGCAACACCCGCTGGCGTGCCTGGGCACTGATCTACACCATCTTCAACGCCATCGCCGTCTGAATCACCAACAACTGGAGCTGGAGCTGGAGCCGGCGCTGAAGTGCCACCAAAAGCGTAGCTTAAACCAACAGACAAAATGCCATCAGCAGTTTCATTGTCAGTACCATAGATGTAACGAGCATCGGTACGAACTGACCAAGCGTCATCTAAAGCGTAGCGGAAACCACCACCAGCATTTAATTGAGTTTGATCACCGTATCCACCAGTAGCTGGATTAGAGTGCACTTCGCCAATACCGCCGGCCAAGTATGGTGTTACCTTTGATGCGCTGCTGAAATAACGCAACACATCAACGCTAGCACCTAAGACTTCTTGGTCAAGGTTAGGGTTGCCACGGTAATGCTCAGCATCGCTGTAAAAAGCGCGAAGCTCCATACCCCAATCTTTATTAAACTTACGCTCAGCGCCAAGCAGAGCCGCTGCTTCTGGATCAAGATCACGAGTATTATCAAATACCATGTAGCCCACTGCTGGGTTTATATACCACTTGCCATCTTCACCGGCAGTTGCCAATGTCGGACAAATTACTGCAGCAATTGCAGCGCCTAATAGGACTTTACGCATAATTCTCCCCCTAATTTTTTTAAACTTCCCTTCGCTATGCCGTGTAAGCACGCCATAACTTCAGAATAACACGAGCGACACCGCTTGCACGCCTGATTTTGTGTAATTTTACCAAGCCAATCCGTAATTCCACTTAACGAAGATGTAAAAACGTTTTTGCAAGGATATCAGTCGCTAAGAGGCGTAAAACTCATGTGAGTTCCCTCTTGTCTGCTAAAAGTAGCCGTATTTACACTTATTCACAATATTATTGACAAATTTCACCAATTCATTGCCTTCTTCACAAAGGGAATCGTCAACTTTCGCTGCTCTACCAAGCTTAATTGATCCAGCACATTTAATAGATCAAATAAACTCTTCGCATCTCGCTGGCAGCGTGTATATATGTACTCCGCCACCGCGTCGGACACCACAATGCCGCGTATTTTGGCCTTGAATTGCAAAGCAGCCATACGCTCAGCCTCATCCAACTCAGACAAACGGTAGCTACTTAAACTCTGCAGGCGCGATTTTAAGTCGGGTAATTCAATCTGCAGTTGGGCGTGTGCAAGCGAGGATGACACCAACAGACATGCGTCTGTGGCTAACATTTTGTTGTAGCAATTAAAAACTGCGCGCTCCCAGTTTTCGCGGCCCGCGATAAGCTGTACGTCATCGAAACACAGCAAATCTAAAAACTCTGCCCCCTCAAGTAATGCCTCGGGATCAAAGTCGAGTAACTCTGCAATAGGAATATAGCGCGCATACCGTCCAGCCGCCTCAGTCAAATGGCAGCAGGCTTGCAAAAGATGGCTTCGGCCGCCGCTACCGAAAAGGTATATCCACTTCTCGCCCCGGCCCTGCGCTTGTTCTGCAAGCTGATTGACTAAAAGACGATGACGTTCCGGCGTATAAAAATTCTCGAAGGTCGCTTCGGTATCAAGCTTTAGCGCCAAGGGCAGTTGCGGACTGGTCATTATTCCACATCATCCGATGCTGCCATGCTATGTTTCTCGTCGTAAAACTCACTATCTTTATAATAGTCGTGAAGATGATTGATCATAACCTTTACGACTGCTGCTACGGGTAGCGCGAGCAATATGCCGACAAAACCAAATAGTTGTCCGCCCGCCAAAATAGCAAAAATAACAACAACCGGATGCAGGCCTATTTTGTCACCTACCAGCATTGGCGTAAGCACCATTGACTCAAGCGCTTGGCCTAGGCCAAACACAGCGGCGACGCCAACCATTGGCCACAGGCTGTCAAATTGAAAAAATGCCGCTAACCCCGCTGCAGAAATTCCGACAATGACACCCAGATACGGCACGATACTCGCCAAACCAGCGAGCAGCCCAAGTACGAGGGCGAGCTCAAGCCCCACTATCCAAAGCCCTATGGTATATACCACCGCCAGGGCCAACATCACCAAAAGCTGACCCCGGGCAAACGCACCAAGAATGTCGTCGCACTGCTTTGCAATAATTACCGTGCGTGCCTCTATTGAGCGCGGCAGCAAATTTCGGATGGCCGCCATGAGCACATCCCAATCCCGCAACAAATAAAACGTAACCACTGGCACGAGGGTTACATTGGCGATCCACGTTAACACCGCCATACTGGAGCCACTTACCTTGCCCCATAGATAAAACAGTATGCCGCCCGCACTTTCCCAATTTTCACTCAGGGCATCCTTGGCAGCTTCCATTGGCTTTTTCTGTTCGGGCAAATCGAAATACTGGCGCAAAGCAGGCAAGCCTGTGTGCTGAACCCAGGCAATACCGTCGTAAATACGCTCTATTAACAGCTGCACCTGCTCTATCAGTAGCGGCACAGTAACCAACAACAACAAAGCCGTCACTATAGTGAGTGCGACAAACACAGTCACAACCGCTGTAGTTCGCGCCATTCCGCGCGCCTCAAGCCTATCCGCAATGGGATCCCCCATATATGCGAACACTGCGGCAAGTAAAAACGGCATTAAAATTGGCGCCAGCAAATGCACGGTTAAGACAAATCCGATAACCGTGAGTAAACCCCAAACCGGCTTTGAAATAGAAATCACAAGCCGCGACCCGACCATTGATAATGTCCACGCACTACTCCGGGAAAAGACCCGCTACCCATCGCAGTACTTTCGAGCAACCGTCCATCGAGGCTTAAAAAGCGTTTTACTTTTTCCATATCGTCGTTGAGTACCAGTTCTAAAATTAACTCATCCCTGTCCAACCACACTGTGTTGGCATGCTGAATGACCGCGAGCCCTTCAAGATAAGTCACTAAGCTAGCGTAACCGCTAAAATCCTTAACACCTGAAACATGAATCATCGTGTTCGCGCTGTTGCCAGCGCTAGCCAACACCGAATAAGTCGCCGCTTGCATATCCGCTAAATAATCAATCGGCGCCGCCAAAACCTCAGCCTCACCCGCGCCATCGCTATCAAGTTGAGTCGACTCACTGCCTTGCAATACAGCCCAACTCCCCACCCACTGCCCTGTCGAAAACTGGGACAGGCGACCCATCAAAATAAATGGGGTGGAATAACGGGCAGACGCTGTGCGTACATCCTCAACTGACATTTTCCATAACTGGCCTACGCTCAAATTTGCAGAATCTGCGAGATCAAATAAGGGCATTTGCAGCACCAGCCCCCGGCGATTCGCCTCGGCCTCAAGAGCCATCAACAAGTTTTCACCCGCATCGGCACCGACAAAATGTCGACCATCTATCGTGTCCGCAACTAACCAAACCAATACTGCAGGACGATTCGCCGACCATATCGGCAAGCCTGCCGATTGCAAAGTAGCGTTTACTTGCCGAGGCGAAAAACTCAGGCTCAAGGCCAATTCGTCTTCACCGTCCGCATTTTTATTACGCTGGTAACGGTATTGCGTCATATACGGCTCGGGGTCAGCAAGCGCCGCAGCCACTACTGAGTTATCTCGCAGCTGCTGACGGCCAGAGACCCGGACAAATACCCGCTCCAACGCAATTGCCGCGCCCTGCTTTAACGCATCTCGGGACTGAGACTCTACAATAAGCTGTTCGTCGTACAAATTTCCTACGACTGCCGCGCTAAGCTGCCCAGACAAGGCAATAAAAATTGCAGCGACTGACACCAGCACCCGAATAAATTGCATCACTTTATATACGTCCTTTTCCATGCTGCGATTGGCTATTGTAGCAAGCCACTACGCGGTCGTGGTGTCTAGTGGCAAAAAGTCACCTTTTTGCTGCTGAATTAAACTCCCAATCAAGCTAGAATAGCGCCCTCTTAGAGGACAGCCAAACGATTATGACTGACACCAGTAAGCCAAGCTTAAGTTACAAAGACGCCGGCGTAGACATCGATGCCGGTGACGCGCTAGTAGAACGCATTAAAGATGTTGCGAAACGCACCCGCCGCCCAGAAGTGATGAGCGGACTTGGTGGCTTTGGCGCATTATGCCAAATCCCTACTGGATATAAAGAACCCGTTCTTGTATCCGGCACCGATGGTGTCGGCACCAAATTAAAACTCGCGATGGAAGTTGGCATTCACGACACCATCGGCATCGATCTCGTCGCCATGTGCGTGAATGATCTGCTGGTGACCGGTGCCGAGCCCTTATTTTTCCTAGACTACTATGCTACCGGCGCGCTGAACGTCGATATTGCTGCCAGTGTTGTCGGCGGCATAGGCAATGGTTGCGAACAAGCAGGCTGCGCATTAGTCGGCGGCGAAACTGCCGAAATGCCGGGCATGTACGAAGGCGATGACTACGACCTAGCGGGATTCTGCGTTGGCGTCGTAGAAAAAGCCAATATCATCGACGGTAGCTCTGTGCGAATTGGCGACAAGCTGATTGGTGTTACTTCATCTGGGCCGCACTCCAATGGCTACTCTCTGGTTCGCAAAATTATCGAACACAGTGGCGCCAAGCTAGACCAGCCCTTCGGTGACAGCACCCTTGGCGAAACACTGCTCACACCAACTAAAATTTACATCAAACCGATTCTCCGCGTAATCAAGCAGTACCGTGTTAACGCACTGGCCCACATCACCGGCGGTGGACTGTTAGAGAATATTCCACGCGTATTACCGCGCCATACCAAAGCTGTGATAGACGGAAATAGCTGGGAACGCCCCGCTATCTTCGATTGGTTGCAGGAACAAGGTAATGTCGAATCACGCGAAATGTACCGCACCTTCAACTGTGGTATCGGAATGGTTCTCGCCGTCGCGGAAGACGATGCAGAGCGCGTGATAGACATGCTAAATCAACAGGGCGAGACAGCTATGGTGATAGGCAGTATTGAAGCCGCTGGGGAAGACGAGCCAAAAGTCGTTATAGAAGGCCTGTAATTTCATGCCGTGCAAGCTGGTGATTTTGTTGTCTGGCAGCGGTTCTAATTTGCAGGCATTTATTGACGCCTGCAAAAACCAAAATCTGCCCGATACCGAAATAAGCGCGGTAATTAGCAACAAGGCCGATGCATTCGGCCTTATCCGCGCGAAAGAAGCTGGTATCGCAACAGCCTGTATCGATCACAAGCAATTTGCCAGTCGCGAAGATTTCGACGAGGCCCTGCTGCAAAAAATTGATGAATTTGGCGCCAACCTTATAGTCCTCGCTGGATTTATGCGCATTCTCACCCCGCGCTTTGTTCGTCACTATTTAGGACGGCTAATCAACATCCACCCGTCCCTGCTCCCCAAATACCCGGGGCTACACACCCACCAACGCGCCATAGACGCTGGCGACAAAGAAGCTGGCGCCACCGTGCACTTTGTCACTGAAGAGTTAGACGGCGGGCCGCCAATAATACAGGCAAAAATACCGATATTTGACGGCGATGATGCTGCAACCCTCGCCGATCGCGTATTGTCCAAAGAGCACACGATCTACCCTTTGGCGGCACAGTGGTTTGCCGAAGGACGCTTGAAGTTGCAGAATTCAAAGGCGGTACTTGATGATAAAAACATTCCCGAAAGCGGTATCCTTTTTCAAACGGACTAGCCTAGGCACACTGTTATGTTGCGCCTTAATTAACCAATCGATCGCAAGCGGCGGCATCGCTCTGTATCCCGCGAACACCTCCCCTACCGATGCAACACCTCAAATCCAGTCACTTCAAGCTGTTACACAAAGCAATACAGTCACAGCACCACAAACAAAGGAAATTCTGCCGTACCGCGCTGAATACAAAATCAGCAGCAACAGCCTCACCACAACGGCAACTCGCACACTCAGCAAACAGGGAAATAACTGGTTGCTCTCCCAGCAAGCAAAACTGATGTTTATCAAGGTCGACGAGGAAAGCCTTATCGAAAGCACCAAAGATGGCTTGCGGCCACTGCACTACGAATACTCGAATAATATGAGTAGCAAACAAGACCAACGCATTAATTTTGACTGGGCTAAAAACACCGCCAGCGATAAAAAATACCGCAAACCGTGGTCGTCTAAAGTAAGTACAGACACCTTTGATCAACTTGGCGCGCAGCTAAAAATGCGCGAAGCATTAATCGAAAATCGCCTCGGCAAAAAAATGACCCAAACCGTCGTCAGTCGCGGTAAGCACAAAACCTATACCATCGAAAAAATCGGCGAAGAAACCATAAGCAGCCCCGCAGGAAAATTGCGCACCATCAAATTACTGCGCTCGCGCCCAGGTAGCAGCAGCGAAACGACGATATGGATGGCCAAGGACTGGAATTACCTAATCGTAAGATTAGAGCAGCGCGAAGATGATGAGATTTATTCCTTAGAACTAATCAATGCCAGCCTCAATGGTAAATCCGTAACCGGCTTAAGCCAGTAGTTTTTAACCTGGCTCTCTCCTGCTCGACAGATAATAAGGCTATACAGATCTGCATAATGCCATCCCCGACCAGATCGGGGATCCATGACTCGAACCTTGATTTACAACACGCACCGCAACGTCAAAAGCATTCGCTTATGCTCACACTGGATACTCGGTCGTGGCCGAGTATGACGGCGGGTTTTAATGGATATCAAAGCAATTCCAATTACCGTTATCCCCGACCCCGATCGGGGACCCATAAACCTCGAAATCTAATTTACTCCGCGCTTGGTAAAATTCAAAAGCATTCGCTTGTGCTCACTCTGGATACTCGGTCGTGGCCGAGTATGACGGCGGGTTTTAATGGATATCAAAGCAATTCCAATTACCGTTATCCCCGACCCCGATCGGGGACCCATAAACCTCGAAATCTAATTTACTCCGCGCTTGGTAAAATTCAAAAGCATTCGCTTGTGCTCACTCTGGATACTCGGTCG
>NZ_JAHWDQ010000001.1:1164379-1164687 GCF_019312595.1 Zhongshania aquimaris
AGCAATTCCAATTACCGTTATCCCCGACCCCGATCGGGGACCCATAAACCTCGAAATCTAATTTACTCCGCGCTTGGTAAAATTCAAAAGCATTCGCTTGTGCTCACTCTGGATACTCGGTCGCAGCCGAGTATGACGGCGGATTTTAATGGATATCTAAGCAATTCCAATTACTGTCATCCCCTACCCCGATCGGGGACCCATAAACCTCGAAATCTAATTTACTCCGCGCTTGGTAAAATTCAAAAGCATTCGCTTGTGCTCACTCTGGATACTCGGTCGCAGCCGAGTATGACGGCGGATTTTAA
>NZ_JAHWDQ010000001.1:1164787-1552825 GCF_019312595.1 Zhongshania aquimaris
TGGATATCTAAGCAATTCCAATTACCGTCATCCCCGACCCCGATCGGGGATCCAAAAACCTCGAAATCTAATTTACTCCGCGCTTGGTAAAATTCAAAAGCATTCGCTCACGCTTACTCGGGATACCCGATCAAGTCGGGTATGACCATAGATACCTAAGTAAGCTAACAGCCCATCAGGTCTTTGGAAGAGTCACACCCGTCTGGCCCTGATACTTGCCGCCGCGATCTTTGTAGCTGACTTCGCAAATTTCGTCTGATTCAAAAAACAGCATCTGCGCCACGCCTTCGTTAGCGTATATCTTTGCTGGCAAGGTTGTGGTGTTTGAAAATTCCAAAGTCACATGCCCCTCCCACTCCGGCTCTAGCGGCGTGACATTCACAATAATACCGCAGCGCGCATAGGTCGACTTGCCCAAACACATGGTTAACACACTGCGGGGAATACGGAAGTATTCAACCGTGCGCGCCAGTGCAAAGGAGTTTGGCGGAATAATGCAGTAGTCGGCGGTGATATCGACAAAGCTTTTTTCATCAAACGCTTTAGGATCTACCGTCGCAGAGTAGGTATTTGTAAATACTTTAAACTCATTTGAACAGCGTACATCGTAGCCGTAGCTAGACGTGCCGTAAGAGATAATTTTAGCGTCGTCGCGAGTACGAATCTGCCCTGGCTCAAAAGGCTCAATCATGCCCTCGCTCTCTGCCATGCGGCGAATCCACTTGTCGGCCTTAATACTCATTGCATCCCCTCTGGTAGTTCATTTCAATTTTTAAATTGGCTATGGCGACGATATTAATCATCGCTGATCGAAATATTCGGAAAAGCATTACTCTGCAGGCGCTGGCGCTTGGCCAACTCGGCGGTCATGCTGATGGCGACCTGCCGATATAACATCGCCGCATCGCTATCTGGATGAGCGGCTAACACCGGTTTACCGCAATCTGCCTGCTCGCGAATTTGCATTGAAAGAGGCAGGGAGCCCAACATCGGCACATCATAAGATTGCGCCATACGCTCGCCGCCGCCTTGACCAAATACATGCTCATGATGGCCGCACTGACTGCAAATGTGCACTGCCATATTTTCAATAATGCCCAACACCGGCACCGACACCTTGCGAAACATTTCAATGCCTTTCTTGGCATCTAATAGCGCAATATCTTGCGGCGTCGTCACCACTACCGCGCCAGACACCGGCACTTTTTGTGAGAGCGTCAATTGAATATCGCCCGTGCCCGGCGGCATATCAATAATCAAATAATCCAAATCCTGCCAATACGTCTGATTCAACAACTGCTGCAGCGCGCCAGTCGCCATCGGCCCACGCCACACCATCGGTGTATCGGCCGTCACCAAATAGCCCATCGACATCGACTGCACGCCATAGGCTTCAATCGGCAATAAATAATGCGTGCCATACTGCTTTGGGCGCTGCCCCTCAGGGATTCCCAACATCATTTGCACGCTGGGGCCATAAATATCAGCGTCCAACAATCCTACCCGCGCGCCTTCAGCAGCCAAAGCCAAGGCTAGATTCACAGACGTAGTAGACTTGCCGACCCCGCCCTTGCCAGACGCGACCGCAATGATATTACGGACATTTTCCATGCTCTTAATATTTTGCTGCGCCGCATAGGCCGCGACCTTCCACCCAAGCTGCACCGTCGCTTGGGTAACACCGGCCACCTGTTTTAGCTCTTCGCACAATAATTTCTCATATTGCTGCTGCGCACTTTTTGCGGGAAAACCAAGCTCAATTACCACATCGACGCGGTCGCCGCTGACAAGCAAAGACACAATATCGGCAAGCTCAGCCAGTGGCGAAGCCAAACCGGGCAGCACCACCGCCATCAGTTGCTCGCGTACTCTGGATTCCAGCGCTGCCGTCATATCTTTCCCCTGCCTTTAATAAATATTGAATCAGCCGGCGAGTATACGCCCCGCACCCATATCGAACAACGCCGAGACAGATGCGCCAAGCAGTCAAAAACGCTATAATCTCGCGCCTTTAAGTCCATTCAAGCCACCGACTATATGCAGTCACGGCTAGCACCACTAAACAAGGAAACCCATGTCGCGCAAGATTCTGGTCACCAGTGCCCTGCCCTACGCCAACGGCCCACTTCATCTCGGTCATTTACTGGAATCTATCCAGACCGATATTTGGGTGCGTTACCAGAAACTACGCGGCAATGACTGCATTTATTTATGCGCCGACGACGCCCACGGCACCGCCATCATGCTCACGGCAGAAAAACTCGGCATTACCCCGGAAGAGCAAATTGCACGGGTAAAAGCCGAGCACGAGCGTGATTTAGCGGGCTTCCATATCCGCTTCGACAATTACCACTCCACCCATTCCCGTGAGTGCCAACATTACTCAGAAGAAATTTATCGTCGCCTCGATGCCAACGGCCATATTGAGCGCCGCGACGTCACCCAGCTTTTCGACCCGGAAAAGAATTTGTTTTTAGCCGACCGCTACATCAAAGGCACCTGCCCCAAGTGCAAAACCGACGACCAATACGGCGACAACTGCGAAGCCTGTGGCGCGACGTACACGCCCGCGGAATTAATTAATCCGCGCTCGGCAATCTCTGGCGCCACCCCAATCGAAAAAAGCTCCACGCACTTTTTCTTTAAACTCGGCGACTTTGAAAACCTGCTGCGCAACTGGACCAGCAGCGACGCACTGCAGCCGCAAATTGCCAACAAATTGCGGGAGTGGTTAGACGCTGGCCTGCAAAGCTGGGACATATCCCGCGACGCACCCTACTTCGGTTTTGAAATTCCCGGCGCACCCGGTAAATTTTTCTACGTGTGGCTAGATGCCCCCATCGGCTATATGGCCAGCTGCGCCAACTGGTGCGAGAAAAACGGCCGCGACTTTGATGAATATTGGGGCACGGACTCCACCGCCGAGCTTTACCACTTTATTGGTAAAGACATTATCAATTTCCACGGCTTGTTCTGGCCCGCCATGCTGGATTCAGCCGGCTTCCGCCAGCCCACCGCAATTTTTGCCCACGGCTTTTTAACCGTCAACGGCAAGAAAATGTCAAAATCTCGCGGCACGTTCATCAAGGCGGAAACCTACCTAAAACATTTACCCGCCGAATATTTGCGTTACTACTTTGCCGCCAAACTGTCTGGCGCCGTAGATGACATCGATCTTAATCTGGAAGATTTCATCAATCGCGTGAATTCTGATCTGGTCGGCAAACTCGTCAACATCGCCAGCCGCAGCGCCAAGTTTGTGCAAAAAGGCAATGACGGCAAACTCAGCACCACCCAGCACAATGCCACACTGTGGCAGCAAGTCACTGGCGCAGGCGAATCGATCGCCGAGCTATACGAGCAGCGTGAGTACAGCAAAGCCGTGCGCGAAATCATGGCATTGGCAGACGCCACCAACGAATACTTTGACGCCTGCGAACCGTGGAAACTAGCCAAATCCGATGACACCATCGGCCAAGCAGCCGACGTCGCGTCGCAGTGCATCGACATATTTCGCGTACTCGCCACCTATCTTTCACCGGTATTGCCTGAACTAGCTAAGCAGGCCGAGCAATTTTTAAATATCCCACTGACTTGGCAGGGCGAGTTTGCGCCGCTGCACAATCACAGCATTGAGCCATTCAAAGCAATGATGAGCCGAGTCGACGCCGACAAGGTTGCGGCGATGGTGGAAGAAAGCAGTGACAACTCACCTGCGCCGACACCTGCCGCCAAACCGAAAAAGGCGGCGAAAGACAAAGACTCGGGTATAGCCGACACAATCGCCTACCCCGACTTTGCTAAAATTGATTTGCGTGTGGCGGAAATCGTCGCAGCAGAGGCCGTCGAAGGCGCCGACAAATTGCTAAAACTGACGCTCAGCTTAGGTGATTTGGGCACTCGCCAAGTCTTTGCCGGTATTAAAACCGCGTACAATGCCGAGCAGTTGGTGGGCAAACTTACCGTGATGGTCGCCAACCTGGAGGCGCGCAAGATGCGCTTTGGCATGTCTGAAGGCATGGTGCTCGCCGCCGGCCCTGGCGACCAAGAGATATGGTTGCTCAGCCCCGACAGCGGCGCCAAAGCGGGCATGAAAATTCAGTAAGCGCAGACACCTGCCCAGCAAAGGCAGGTGAAATGCATTACCGCTTTTTAAATTGAACGCTTGATCGAAATAAACTAAGATCGCCCGATAATGACGATCTGGCCCGTAATACTGCGTATTGCCCAGCCAGAGTAGATTTCGCATAAGCGATGCAAAGGTGAGGCTAAAAATTGTGTTAGCAGACTATTCACTATTGTTAATCAGCGCCATTCTGGTTAACAACTTCGTACTGGTGCAGTTTCTGGGCCTGTGCCCGTTCATGGGCGTGTCTAATAAACTCGAAACTGCCATCGGCATGTCTAGCGCCACCACCTTTGTACTCACCCTCGCGTCTATTTGCAGCTGGCTGACCTATGAGTGGCTACTCATTCCACTCGGCCTAGAATACCTGCGCACGATCACCTTTATTCTTGTCATCGCGGTGGTTGTGCAATTCACTGAAATGGTAGTGCGCAAAACCAGCCCCATGCTCTACAAGGTACTTGGGGTATTTTTACCGCTGATCACCACCAACTGCGCGGTATTGGGTGTCGCTCTGCTCAATATCAACAAAGACCACAGCTTTGTCGAATCAACCCTTTATGGCTTCGGCGCCGCTGCCGGCTTCTCAATGGTATTAGTGTTATTCGCCGCCATGCGCGAACGCATCACCGCTGCCGACGTACCCGCCCCATTTAAAGGCCCCGCCGTCGGTATGATTACCGCCGGCCTGATGTCGCTCGCCTTTATGGGCTTTGCAGGATTGGTATAGGCTGCAAACATGATTGAACTGATTGCCCAAAACCCGTTTTTAGCCTCACTGCTGGCCCTAGTCGGCCTCGGCTTGGTATTCGGCGCACTGCTGGGTTTCGCCGCGGTGAAATTTAAAACCGAAGGCAACCCCATCGCCGAGCAAATCGAATCGCTGCTGCCGCAAACCCAGTGCGGACAGTGCGGCTACCCCGGCTGTCGTCCCTACGCGCAAGCTATCGCTGAGGGCGACGATATCAATAAATGTCCACCTGGCGGCGAAGCCACCATCGCCGCCCTCGCTGATTTACTTGGCGTTGAAGCCAAGCCACTAGACGCCGCTGAAGAAGCCGTACCCTCGGTTGCCTTTATTCGTGAAGCAGAATGCATTGGCTGCACAAAATGTATTCAGGCCTGCCCCGTGGATGCCATTCTCGGCTCTGCCAAGCACATGCACACGGTCATCGCCAGTGAATGCACCGGCTGTGATTTGTGCGTAGAACCTTGCCCGGTAGACTGTATCGACATGCTCCCCATACAAACCAGCCTGCAAACCTGGCATTGGGACAAGCCCAAGCCGGCAGAAGATCTTATTGCGTCGGATCGCGGCACCACGAAACAAAGTGGAGCTGCGGTATGAGAAAAATATGGGATATTCACGGCGGCATTCACCCCGCAGAAAACAAACATCAGTCGCTACACAACCCAATTGAAAATGCCGGCATTCCGCCGCAACTCATTCTGCCCCTGGCGCAACATATCGGCGCGCCAGCCAGCCCGATAGTTAATGTCGGCGACCGCGTGCTTAAAGGCCAGATGATTGCCGAAGCGAAAGGCTTTGTCAGCGCGCCAGTTCACGCGCCAACATCCGGTGTTATTGCCGCCATCGAATCTCGCGTTATTCCGCATCCATCGGGCATGAGCGCTAGCTGCATTGTGATCGACACCGACGGCAAAGACGAATGGATCGCCCACCAAGGCATTGAAGATTACACCCAGCTCAGCAAGATAGAATTAGTCGACCGTGTTCGCCAAGCCGGTATTGCAGGCATGGGCGGTGCGGGTTTTCCCGCTGCGGTTAAACTCAGCACCCGCGACGACAAGCCAATAGAAACGCTAATTCTGAACGGCACCGAGTGCGAACCCTACATCACCGCCGATGACATTCTAATGCGCGAACGCGCAGCGGAAATCATCGCCGGCGCCGAAATACTTCGGCACCTGATTAAGCCCAGTAAAGAAACCCTGATTGGCGTAGAAGACAATAAACCCGAAGGCATAGCCGCGCTTAAAAAAGCGGCTGAAGGCACGGGTATTGAGATTGTGGTATTCCCGACCAAATACCCATCCGGCGGTGAAAAACAGCTGATTCAGATTTTGACCGGCAAAGAAGTCCCCTCCGGCGGCTTACCGTCAGACGTCGGCATTGTGTGTCAAAACATCGGTACCGCAACCGCCATTTACCGCGCTATTCGTTTTGGCGAGCCGCTTATTTCACGGATCACCACCGTCACAGGCGAAGCCTGCGGCCAACCACAAAATTATGAGGTTTTGCTCGGTACGCCGGTTCAGTATTTATTAGATAAAAGCGGCTTCAACAAAGACAATTGCATCCGCTTAATTATGGGCGGCCCTATGATGGGCTACACGCTACAAGACACGGCGGTACCCATTGTAAAAACCAGTAACTGCGTGCTGGCGCCAACCGTGGCCGAACTGCCACCGCCGCCGCCAGCGCAAGCGTGTATCCGTTGCGGCATGTGTGCAGAAGCCTGCCCTGTATCGTTGCTGCCTCAGCAAATGTACTGGTTCGCGCGCGCCCAAGAACACGAAAAATTAGAAAATCATCAGCTTTTCGACTGCATTGAATGCGGTGCGTGTTCGTTTGCCTGCCCAAGTAATATCCCGTTGGTGCAGTACTACCGCGCATCAAAAGCCGAAATTCGCCAAGCTCAGCAAGACAAAATTAAAGCCGAGCGCTCAAAAGAACGTTTTGAAGCGCGCACCGCCAGATTAGAACAGGAAGAGGCTGAAAAAGAAGCCAAACGCGCAGCCCGAATGGAAGCGGCGAAAGCCAAAGCAGCCGCCGCGGCAAACGCACCAGAAGCCGGCAAGGCCGATATCATTCAAGCGGCAATAGAGCGCAGCAAGGCCAAAAAAGCCGAATCGGCTGACCCAGCGCAAGCCGCCATCGCTCGTGCGCAGGCCAAACGTGACGGCAATGTCGAGGAAGAAAGCCCGCAAGAGAAAACCGAGCGCTTGCAAAAATTGTTAGCGAGTGCAGAGAAGCGCCTCTCAGCAGCTAAAGAAAAACTCGCTCTAGCCCAGGAACAGCAAAACGAGAATGCAGACGCCTTTGCAACGGCGGTTAGTAAAACTGAAGAGAAGCTCGCCGCCATACAAAAAGAACTGAGCGAGCACGAGGCAAGTTTAGCGCCGACAAAAGCGTCACCCGCGAGCGACAATGCCGATCCCGCGCAGGCTGCGATTACCAGAGCACTAGCAAAACGCGCTGGCGCTAACGCAGATGAAACTGACGAAGACAAAACCACACGCTTGCAAAATACCGTCGCCAGTACCGAAAAGCGCCTAAGCGCAGCACAAGAAAAATTGGCCGCGGCGCAGGAGCAGAACGACGCCAATGTCGCCGCCTTTGCGACTGGTGTTGAGAAAACTCAGGCGAAACTCGACACAGCAAAAAAAGAACTGAGCGACCATCTCGCCACGCTGAAAACGAGCAGTGCGAGCGAAGCGGTAGCGAGCGACGATCCGGTTCAAGCTGCCATCGAGCGCGCCAAAGCGGCTCGTGAAGCACAAGCGAATATGAGCGACGCCGACAAAATTAAGCAGACTATCGAGTCCCTGGAAAGCCGCATCGCCCGCACCAAAGAGAAACTTGAAGCTGCGCGCGCAGAAGGCGATGACAAAGCCGATCTATTGGCCGACTCGCTAGTTAAACTAGAAGATAAATTGGCCGCCGCTCAGCAAACGCTGAGCGAAACCTAGAATACGAGCACGAATGAGACTATGGGATTTTTAAAAGTCAGTTCACCACACGCCCACGGGCCAATGAGCACCGCGCGAGTCATGCGCTTGGTGCTGCTGGCAACCATCCCCGGTCTTTTTTCACTAACGTGGTTTTTCGGTTTCGGCAGCCTCGTCAACGTGCTTTGGGCAAGCATCACCGCACTGTCATTTGAGGCACTGGCTTTAAAATGGCGCAAGCGCCCAATCGGATTTTATCTCAACGACTACAGCGCACTCGTCACCGCTTTTTTATTAGGTATCGCGCTACCACCTGGATCACCATTTTGGTTGATCATGATCGGCACCGGTTTTGCCATTCTTATCTGTAAACAACTCTACGGCGGCATGGGCTACAATCCATTCAACCCAGCCATGGCGGCTTACGTCATGCTGCTCATTTCCTTCCCCGTACAAATGACCACATGGCTTGCGCCGCAGGGCAGCTTTGCCGGCGACCTGTTAGGGCCGATAGACGCCCTGCGCTACTGTTTTGGATTCGGTCGCGACAGCATCGACGCCATCACCATGGCAACGCCGCTAGATGTGCTCAAACAAAACAATTCACTGCTGATAGAAGACTTGTGGCAGGAGTCGTCACAGTTCGGCCAATTTGCAGGCATCGGCTGGGAATGGGCTAACATCGGCTTTTTACTCGGCGGTATGTATTTACTGTATCGACGCGTATTTACCTGGCATGCGCCGATCAGCATGCTGACATCGTTAACCGTTATGTCCACTTTGTTTTACGATGGCGGCAGCTCAGCTTCTGGCGGATCACCGCTGTTTCACTTGCTCAGTGGCGCCACCATGCTCGGCGCATTTTTTATTGTGACCGACCCTGTTACCTCTGCCGTATCGAATCGTGGCCGCGTCATTTACGGCGCACTGATTGGCATTTTGGTTTACGTCATTCGAGTGTGGGGCAACTACCCTGACGCGGTGGCCTTCGCAGTACTATTGATGAACTTCGCGGCGCCCTTTATTGATCACTACACTCAGCCACGAACCTACGGCCATAAATTAAAAGATCAGCAGGGAGGAAAGTCATGAATATCCTCGGCCGATCCATCACAAAAAACGGCATTTTGCTCGGCGTCTTCGCCGTCGTCACCACCGGTGTTATCGCGGGAACGTATTTATCGACCCGCGGTTTAATCCAAGACAATATCCGCCACGCAGAAGAGAGTGCACTACTAGAGCTCTTCCCAAAATCGAGCCACGACAACTCCATGCTAGACGACGCCATAAGCGCCAGCGACAGTGAGCTCTTAGGCCTGCGGGAAAGCAAAAAGCTCTACCGCGCCAGCATGAACGGCGAATTTGTCGGCGCCATATTGCCCGCCACCGCCCGTGATGGCTACACCGGCGATATCGATATGATTGTCGGCATTACCGAAGATGGCACCATCTCTGGCGTGCGCGTACTCTCTCATCGCGAAACACCGGGCCTCGGCGACCAAGTCGACTACAAAAAAAGTCATTGGGTTGATGGCTTTCTGGGTAAAAGCCTAAGCAACCCAGAAGAATCAAAGTGGGCGGTTAAAAAAGACAAGGGCGTGTTCGACCAATTCACCGGCGCGACCATTACCCCCCGCGCCGTTACCAACGCCGTACACAAGGCGTTACAGTATTACGACGCCAATAAAGCGCAAATCATCAATGCCGTCGCAGCAAATACGAGCGAACAGCAAGTAAATACCGACGCAGGAACTCAACCATGAGTGATATCAGTTACCGCGAGATCTCCCTAAACGGTCTATGGAAAAACAACCCGGCCATTGTTCAGCTGCTGGGTTTATGCCCCTTGCTCGCCGTCACCGGCTCGGTCATCAATGCCTTAGGCATGGGCTTAGCCACGATGTTAGTGCTTACCGTCTCTAACACCGCCGTCTCCATGATCCGCAGCTTCGCCTCAGACGCCATCCGCCTGCCCGCCTTCGTCATGATCATCGCCGCAGCGGTAACCTGTATAGAACTGCTCATGCAGGCCTTCGCCTACGAACTATTCCAAATACTCGGTATCTTCCTGCCGCTGATTACCACCAACTGCGTCATACTCGGTCGTGCAGACGCCTTCGCCTGTAAAAACAAAGTCCTGCCCGCCATGTACGACGGCTTTATTATGGGCGTCGGCTTCGCGTTCATCCTAATGTTGCTAGGCGCCGTCAGAGAAGTGATCGGCACCGGCGCCATCTTCGCCAATATGGATTTATTATTTGGCGAAGGCGCAAAAAGCTGGAAAATTGTTTTAGTAGACGACTACACCGCCGTGCTAGTCGCCATACTGCCACCCGGCGCTTTCATATTTACTGGCATGATTATCGCCCTGAAAAACATCATCGACACCGGCATTAAAAATCGCGAAGCGGCGAAGACGGAGAAAGTGGCGCCGACTAGCCGGCGGGTTCGGGTGACTGGGAATATTAGTTAAGGCTTTGGGAATGCTGGGAGTTGGGCGTCTGACGTAACGTAATTCGCTAACGCTCACTCTGGATCCCCGATCGCGGTCGGGGATGACGGTGGTTTTTTTAAAGTTTTGAATGGTCGGGGCTGGCGTGTAGTTGCTTAACGACGTGGCTTTAATGGCTCAGTTTTGAAGGCGCAGAGGTTGCGCCACCTTCAACCTCGACGCCTCATCAACGCACATCGCCATCGCCATCGCCATCAACGGTCCTCCAACATCAACGCCCAAAAGCCGTCACCATTAACGACCCAAACCTGTCATCCTCCACGTCCCACCGTCGTCATCCTCAACGCCCCACCATCGTCATCCTCAACGCCCCACCATCGTCATCCTCAACTCGATTGAGGATCCATATACCTCGGGCTTTGCCGCACGCCACAATGCGGCGAAGTAGCGTCGGAAGTCAGACGTCTGGCGTCCGACGCGAAAGGCGTTCACTTGCGCTCACATGGATCCCCGATCCGAGCCGGGGATGACTTGGTATAGTGTTGCCCTCAACAACGTCCCACCGCCGTCATCCTCAACGTCCCACCGCCGTCATCCTCAACGTCCCACCGTCGTCATCCTCAACTCGATTGAGGATCCACAACCCACGGGGCTTACTCAACTACATTAGTCGTCAAAACCAAAGGTATTCGCTGCGCCTATTAGCGTTCCCCGTTTTCCGTCTAGCCTAAAGCATCACTAGCGCTCCCCGCCTCCCATCCTCGCCTTTCTCGTCTGACCCCAGACGCCAGACTCCCGTCCCGCCTACTCTTCCGACGCCAGATAAAAGGCCAGCATCACAAGCCACACAAAAAGCCAAATCGACTTACATTAACGAGATAAAAACTAGCGTCAGTCTGCACAAGCAGTGTAGATTAAGCCCTTGTAAAAAAGCAGTTCTAAACTGATCGCAGCAATAATTAGCCACATCTCAAACTAGGTAAAAAAATGAGTTCCGCAAGTCTATTACAACGAATCAACAACAAAGAGACTGTAATCGGCGTGTTTGGCCTAGGTTACGTAGGCCTCCCCCTTGCCCTTTGCTTTGCAGAAGCGAATTATAAAGTCATTGGCTTCGACACTGACCCCGCGAAACCCAAACAACTTTCTCAAGGCCAAACCTACCTTAAGCATATCAACGCTGAGCGAATTCAAACGGCAATAAAGGGCAATTTTTCGGCAACATGCGACTATGCAAAAGCCAGTCAGCTAGACGCCATCATCATCTGCGTACCCACACCGCTGAACAAATACCGCGAACCCGACCTGAGCTACGTAACAAATACCGTCTCGCAGTTGTTACCGCATTTAAAAGCGCAGCAAATTCTGTCACTAGAAAGCACTAGCTACCCCGGCACAACTGAAGAACTCGTCCGCCCATTAATTGAATCCAAAGGCTTCACCATTGGCGAAGATTACTTTTTAGTCTATTCCCCCGAGCGAGAAGACCCCGGCAATAGCAGCTATACAACCAAAACAATACCAAAAGTCTGCGGCGGCGAAACACCCGCTTGCTTGAACGCTGGTGTGAAATTATACGAAAGCATTATAGATACAGTAGTACCCGTCAGCTCAACTAAAGCAGCTGAAATGACCAAGCTGCTAGAAAACATCTATCGCGCCGTCAATATCGGCCTAGTCAACGAAATGAAAATCGTCGCCGACAAAATGGGCATCAACATCCACGAAGTCATCGATGCCGCCGCCACCAAACCCTTTGGCTTTACCAAATTCACGCCCGGCCCCGGCCTAGGCGGACACTGCATACCCATCGACCCATTCTATCTAACATGGAAAGCGCGAGAATACGGCATACATACTCGTTTTATAGAGCTAGCTGGTGACGTAAACCGCGCCATGCCGGAATGGGTGGTGCAAAAAACCACAGATGCACTCAACGAACACGGGAAGGCGGTTAAAGGCAGCAGAATTTTAATTTTGGGCTTGGCTTACAAGAAAAATGTTAGTGACTCGCGCGAAGCTCCAGCGTTCGAAATTATCGCTAAGCTCAAAACAAAAGGCGCTAATGTAGATTACAGTGATCCGCATATACCGTTGTTTCCAAAGAAACGAGATTACATTTTTAATATGCAATCCATCGAATTAACACCAGGTAATCTCCAACAATATGATTGCGCAATATTGGTTACTGACCACGATAGCTTTGACTGCTCAATAATCGCAAGAAATAGCAAACTGGTAATCGATACCCGAAACCGCTTGGCTCACGACGCACATATTATTTCCGCATAGAAAAGCGACTCGATAATTACTTGCAGAGGCCTAGCATTGTCGTGATGAAAGCCACTACTAACCGAATACCTTAATACAAGGACAACAAGTGATTCATATAATCCTTGGCACCAAAGCTCAACTGATTAAAATGGCGCCAGTCATGGTTGAACTCAATACACAAGGCACCCCTTACAGGTTTATCTCTACAGGCCAGCACCGTGACACGATGAACGAGCTTCTGGACAACTTCGGCTTGAGAAGGCCTGACTACACTCTTTACAACGGCAAAGACATTACCTCAATTCTGAGCATGACAGTGTGGGCAAGTCGAATACTGTTAATGACCTTATTCAAAAAGCAGAAAATTTTTGGAGAACAAAAAAAAGGCATTGTTCTCGTCCATGGAGATACGTTTTCAACCCTGCTGGGTGCCTTTATGGGGAAATTCGCGCGGTTACTTGTCGGCCATGTCGAATCAGGACTCAGATCGCACAACTGGTTCCATCCTTTCCCCGAAGAATTGATCCGCGTTCTGGTATTCAGGCTCAGTGACTACTACTTCTGTCCAGACGACAACGCGATAAAAAATGTATCCAAGTATCCGGGCGCTAAAATCAGCACAGGCGCCAATACCCTGCTCGATGCGCTGCGCTTGGCGGAAAAAAACATAGATGCAAGCGAGGTAGACATTCCACAAGAAGCCTACGCGGTAGTATCGCTCCACCGATTTGAAAACATACGCAACGAACGCGCCCTAATGCGAGTAGTAAATTTGATTGAAGAGAGTGCAAAACATAACATCAAACTATTGTTTATCCTGCACAACCCCACAGAAAAGAAACTCAAAAAATTAGACCTCTACAATCGGCTAGCAAACAATCCGAACATTGAACTACGCCCACGCTACGACTACTTTAAGTTTATTAAACTAATTAAGCACAGCGAATTTGTGATTAGTGATGGCGGTAGTAACCAAGAAGAATGCGCCTATCTAGGAAAGCCAACACTGCTCTTTAGAAAAACTAGTGAACGAGGAGAAGGACTCGGAAGCAACTGCGTAATTAGTGAATACAGCCTCAAGATCGCATCAGAATTCTACGATAACTACAAAAATTACAAAAAGGAGCCACAATTGCTGAAGCATCAACCGAGCACCGTGATCGTTAAAAATCTTAGACAAAAATCCAACCCCTAAATAAAAATGCCGCTCGTAGTAGGAGGGAATACCAAAAGAAGATCTCTCGTGAGCAGCAACCATTTGCCAAGTGAAGCGTTCCGACAATTTAACCGAATACAGGCTTATATCAGACCTATTGCAGAGGATTGGCATTATCAAAAAAAAGGGGGGGCTCCCCGAGAATTAATTTGGCCAAACAACGTCTTTTAATAACATTATCGAACCTTCAGGAGTCAAATGCCCATAGTCTCTATAGAGGAAAATATCACCTATTTTGGTTTCACATCGTTCTGCACTACATAATTTTTTGTACAGCCAAACAACATCAACACTTGCCCTCTCTGCAATAGCACCAACCAATTGATGGCTTAATGTCTGCCGGACGGAACTTGCCGACATGGGGATAGTACAACCATCCAAAAAAGTAACTAAGCCTTCAAGAGCTCGCATATAACAGCCGTGTATATCAACTGCATCTTCAGTTTGAGGAGTTGGGCTGACAATGACGACTTTTTTACCAGCCTCTTCGATCTTTGATATCACATCAACCCAGCGCGCAATGAAGTCACTTCGATCAAACCTCTTCAGTTGACCTTCCGAGAGAAACATATTCCCATCATCCCCATAGTAACTAAACTGAGATGAAATAATAACCAAATTTATACTACTTTTATTAAGTATATAATCCAATGCTTTTTGATTATTAGAATTACAAAGTCGAGCACGCGCAAGAGGGAAATCTTTATTAACATGAGAATATTCCAAAGCCGGAGCACAACTCGACATGGTAAGTTGCACCAAGTACTTCTCGGCCTGCAAGACGCCAGCGACAATGTGCATAGCGTAGCTATCCCCCCAAACGGCCACAGTCGGATTTTCTGCCGTCCGGCATTCTCCCTCCAGCACTCCATCTACAAAGGAGCCAAATCTACATTTTCTAGACAACCCGTAATTTCGCCCCGGCGTGCCGGCAGCATCTGAAGACAGTGAATATTTTTCATATTGCTTTTCGATTGCGACAGGTATTACACCGCACGATAGTGCTGCGAGCGAAATCAGCCCAATCGCAACTCGCTTTCTCCCAAATATAATATTTTTAAATTTACTCTCAATGTACTTATACTGTAAACCACCTAGGAGTATGCTCACTACAACAAGAGAAAAAGAAAAATATATAGGTATGCGTCCCAAAAAGAAAAGGGACGAAAACACAAACAATGGCCAATGTATTAGATAAATCGAATATGACCAATCTCCAATTTTGCAAAGACTTCGTATGATAAAATTATTCGGAAATATCTGCCTCTTATCCAATAAAACCATACCTGTAATGAACACTACCAAAACAGAGTCAAAACCAGGACTCTGCAGCGATATACTCTTAAAACACAAGCATATCAAAAAAAAAGAAAGCACGCCCTTCACAAAGAAAGGGAATCTCCCCCCCCCTTGCGACTGAAAATAAACTGCGCATAACGATCCAAAAAGCATTTCCCAAGCTCTATAAGGCAATAAATAGAATGCCCAAGCTTGGTTATCAATAGAGTTTTTTATTGGCAGGGCATTTATCTGATCACTTACTACAAGAAAACACATCCCTAGGCTTATTAGAAAAAGCATTGCCAAAACAAAGGTTCTTTTCGCAGAGAAAAAAAACAAAATTGCTGGCAAAATAAAGTAAAACTGCTCTTCCAACGAAAGAGACCATATGTGCATCAACGGTTTGGTATGAGCTGCGTTTTCGAAATAACCCGATTGAAACGGAAGAACTAAATTCTCCGAAAATAAAACAGCCGCCCAAACTTGATTAACAAAATCACCCCACTGCTCATTTGTCAGGAAAATAGGCGCCAGAGAGATAGTGACCAATAGCGTACTAAAAAAGGCTGGAAGAAGCCTTCTCGCACGACGCGAGTAAAACCCAATAAACGAAAAGTTCCCGGAATCCAAGGATCGCACTATTTGTAGGGTAATTAAGTATCCCGATATAACAAAAAAAATATCAACGCCTAGATATCCGGCATCAAAGATGCCAAGCTGAGTGTGATAAAAAACAACGACAAGGACAGCAATGGCGCGTAAAATTTGAATATCAACTCGAGTTACTGCGTTTTGTAAATTTACTCTGTCTAATGTACTCACGATGTCACAACACTTCAGCCAAATCGAAATAGGGTAAAATCAACCCTTACTCACCAAAATATTTTTCAAGAAAGCGCGAGACGAGCCAGTCCCGCAGGGATGAACAAAACTTAATATCATTTACTTCATTAAGGCAAAATACTTCATATTTTCGACGCCGTATTCCCGACACAGGACTCAAAAGAAGCATGCCAAGAGGATCACCTATATCCACATATCGACAATCTATAGACCCAAGCACACTAGCACCAGTACTAAGCCCGTAATAAGCTTGCATTGTAGTTGCTACAGGAAGATCGTCTCTCGACTTGAACTGACTCTTTCTGGTAGTAACGATCTCATCAACGTACCTCTCCTCAATTTCACACATTATCGATCGAAGCATAGGAAAAGGCGCGTGATGAAGTTTTTTATCAGGGACCACTCCAAAATCTCTTAAAATTAGCTCCCCCGCCCTCGCCGCTGCATAATCAACAGGCCTTCTATCGTCTCCCCAATATTTAATATCATGGCGCGTTAGAAATACTTTTGGGCGCCCACTACTATCAAAGAATTTGTCGAAACCAACCGGCCGTGCAACGAATACATCGTCATTAAAATAGATAAATTTTTCTGACAATCCATCTATCCTATGCAAACAGCTCTCAATCGCTCGAGAATTAAAACAAGGAAGACACTTTTCATCCGGAAATATTTCCTCATGACTGACGGGAAGAATGTTGTACTCTTCCAAACGCTCTGGCAAACGGCAATTAGAGACGATAAATATGTTTCTGACCCACGGACAGTATTTTCTGACAGCGGCAACTGAATAAACCAGCTCCCCTCTATTTCGATATCTTGCTCCGGAGTTAACGCTGCTGTGCCATAAATCCTTGCCCTCACTGCGCAATGACGCATTTTGATGAAGAATACGCCAAGCTGGGTCGCTGCTATTGACCCAAGTAAATACGACATCTATCTCCATAAAATAACTCTATGTCTGGTTGCACAAACTTGAAAATCATATACCATTAAAACGCCATCATCATGAACCCATTTGTTACATAATGAAAATACGAATCGACATTTGCATCTGCACCTACAAACGACCCATCTTACTATCAAAATGCATCGAAAGTCTTTTAAACCAACAATCAATTGACAGTTATGATTGCACCATAATTGTAACAGACAATGACGCCAACCAATCAGCCATGACAGTCGTTGCAAATTTCAGCGATCAAAACAGGCCTAACCCACGATTTCTTTATTTATGCGAACCCGATAAAAATATTGCCAAAGCCAGAAATAAATGTTTAGAACATTCATCTGGAGATTTCATCGCATTCATAGACGACGATGAAGATGCAAGCCACAACTGGCTCTTTACACACCTTAATAGCATCGAACTATATCAATCGGCCGTATCAGCCGGCCCAGTTCTATCTAGATTTTCAGAACACACGCCAGCATGGATATCAAATGGATATTTTTTTGATCGAACTAGATATGCTACAGGCACTATCCTATCCACCACTCGAACGGGGAATGTATTACTGAAAAAATGTTTAATTCCTACAGAAGAATTCTATTTTAAAGAAGAGTACGGACTCACAGGAGGTAGCGACTCAGAATTTTTTAGAAGATTATCAAACAAAAATGTGAAGATCATCTGGACCGATGAAGCAATTGTTACAGAAGAAGTCCCGGAGTCCAGAGCATGTTCGGCTTGGCTTTTAAAAAGATCATATCGAATCGGCCAAGGTATGACTAGAATTTCAGTTGAACAGAATAGTATCAATCACCTCCCTATTTTTATTTTACGAAATTTTTTATTGGCTTCATATGCTATTACGCAGTATGTAGTTTTTTTGCCTATAGATAGAAAATCCAGCTTTAACGCTTTGAGAAAATTTTCAAAGAGACTAGGAATGCTTACTGCACTGTCAAAAAATTACTATCAAGAATATAAGTAACCATATTATATTTTTATTTTTTCAATCTGCTCGGTCTTCGATATCGCAGGAGTCTTCTCAAAGTACACAACATCACAAACATTACTAAAACAATCAAATTTTCCACGCCAATCATCCCCCATCACAAGAATATCGGCTTTGAAAAACTTAACCTATCCGGATTTCTCTTCCAAACTCTCTTCAAAGAATACTTCATCAACATACTTTACAGCTGACACGATCTCTATCCTCTCATGCTCGGAATAAACTGGAAGTCTGCCTTTCTTCTCGCAGTTCAATTTGCCCGTAGACACCCCAACCGCCAGCTTACCACCAAGCGCATTAGCTCTTTGCAATATTCTCAAATGCCCCACATGAAATACATCAAAGGTCCCAAATGTTATCACCACTTTACTCATGGGCAGCCCTCATACAATTCTAAATAATTCCTTACACGCCCTATCGGATGATGAGCCGTCTGCATAGCTCTCATAAACTATTGTCTTTATCATCTTACGTCGCTCATCAACGCTTAGCCGCCCAGCCTCTGACGTTTCAACTGCGTTTGCGATTGCCAATTTAAACCCCGCGAGGTCAGTGGCTGCTTCGCCATACCGGTAGCTGCCATCCAAGCTAAATCCCTTTCTAAATGGTGGTGGCACATCAAGGTATATCGTGGGGCGATCCAACAGCAGAAAATCAAACGCTATCGATGACCAATCGTATATCAAGATGTCGCTCAACAGGAGCAGTCGCTCAGTATCTGGGTATTTATCAGCTGGCACTGTATATACATTGTCGAATCGCTCGCGGTGCTCCGAGGTCGCGTTCAAATGCATGCGTATCAGAAATAGGCAGTTCTGCTCTTCCGCCATCTGGCTGAGCGCATGAAGAAACTCAGCCTCTACCATGCCAAAGGGGTATAGGCTTCTCGCTGTGTCGTCCTGTTTCCATGTTGGCGCATACAGGACGATTTTTTTGTCCGCGACAGGAAAATCATACTCCCGCATCAGCTCGTTCCGGCAGATTGCTCCAGGATTGATCAGCACATCTGTTCTGGCATAGCCGACCGCTTTCAGTTTTTCTCGCTTAAAACCAAACTTATTCTCATACAGGTCGGCCATAAAATTTGACGCCACCCAGATTTCGTCATAGCGGTGTTGTACTTTGAAATCGCTTTTATCAAAGCCTTTGAAGGGTATTCCATGCCAGACATCGATAAACTTCAGGGAAGAATAGTCCAGCAACAAGACCAATGAATGAAGGCCGTGGTCGCTGATGAGCGCCTTCGCTTTAACGAGCAGTATTAATCCTTGAGGACTACCTGCCCAGACCACCGATACGCCCTCACTTTTTAACTGTCGATAGTATGAGTAATCCATGGTGAGGTAGGTCAGGCTCAACTCATCATATTTCAAGCTCTCGCGGTATATGGCACCAAGGTTACCATTGAGCTTGTGAGCATAGAGTACCACCCGATTGTCGCTGGCTATAAATCGTCGCAACACCACCGCCAACAAGGTATTGAGGGTCAGTAGCACTAACCATAGCCAGTGCCACGGATTGACCTTATGGATTTTCATGGCCGCTGGCACTTGATGTGATTGATGTTTGTGCATTAGCCGGCTGCAGCATCAGTTCTTGATGCCCCTTCTCCAGCTCCTCACTTCTATGGCTGATGATAAAGATGCAGCAAGCGGGAAAGGTCTGCTGAATACCACGCAGAATGGCTTTAGCCGAACCAACATCCAAGGGAGCAAGGCTCTCGTCCAGGAAAAGCAGTTGCGCCTTTTTATAGAGCGCTCTGGCAATTAACACTCGGCATTTTTGTCCGCCAGAAAGATTGGTCGCACCTTCGCTGACTGCGCCACCGGGCAATGAGTCTAAGCCGCAGATATCATAGATACTGTCATATAGCGGCGCATCGTAGGTGCTAGCGCTACCCGCAATATTTTCCAGCAAGGAGCCTTCAAACAGGTAACCATTCTGGTTGACGTAAGCAATGGAAGCCCACCACTGGGGCCGAGGAATATCATTCAGATCCCCGTGATCTAGGCGGATTGTTCCGAGCTGGGGCTTACGTAAGCCTGCCAGCAGCTCAATAAGGGTGGTCTTACCGGCACCCGATGGCCCATTTATTCGCACTACCCCGGTAAGCGTAAGATCTGCAGTTAGATTCTGGATCACCCAGTCTTGCCCATGGTGGGCATAGCACAATCCATCCAGGCTCAGTTGCCTGAAATCATCGACTGCCCTGGAAGGCGCCGTCATCGACGCCGTGAAGGGAAGCGATTTCCATTCTTCTTTCACTCTTTCAAAAACCACTGTAGCACCGGTGACCTTACTGACGGCGTGGTAGATTTGCTGAGCCGCTGGAAGGATTTTGTAGGCCGCTATGGCGAAGAGTGAAATCGTCGTTACCAATTGATGGGGGTTGTCAGCTGATTTCCCAAGATAGTATGCCGCAATCAACAACAGCGTCATTCCCAATACTTCAATGAAGTTTCGCGGAATGGTGCCGAGAATTTCGATATTGGCGGTTTTCCTGGAGGTCCCTGTTTTGATCTGCCGAAAATGCTCCAGGTAATCTCTCAAGCGACCATCAATATGAATGTTCCGATAGTCCGCATAGCTGCCAGTGATCATCTGATTGAGCTGTTTCTGAGATTCGAAATTTTCAGCACTCATGCTCTTTAGCTTTGTTTTAATCAGCGAGTACACGAGGAAGTAGGCTCCCGCAATAATAAGCAGGATAAAGAGAGTGACGCGCACATTGAATGCCATCAGTAGCGCAGCAATTACGCCAAGCTGCACGGAACGGGAAAGTATAACGAAACTCGAATCGATAATGCCGGCTGACACGCGCTCACTGACGCCATTGACGTTGCGCAAAAACTCCGACCCAGGACGACTATAAAACGGCTC
The DNA here is from genome assembly GCF_019312595.1 of Zhongshania aquimaris. GTDB lineage: Bacteria > Pseudomonadota > Gammaproteobacteria > Pseudomonadales > Spongiibacteraceae > Spongiibacter > Spongiibacter aquimaris. The sequence continues at coordinate 1,185,514 of NZ_JAHWDQ010000001.1, forward strand.
TATTGATTGCACCATATAAAAGTTGAAGGCTCTCGCTGAGATATCAGCACTTACTCGACGAATAAAACGTTGCCGAGCAAAGACTCCCAGTGTGGTCATAAGTGCGCCACCCCATATAAAGCCAACTGCACCCAATGTAGTCATCGCCAGAAATTTTGACTTCTCCGGCTCTCCAAGCCACACATACAATGTATGCAAGTAACCTTTTTCCACAGCACTTTCGAAGTCAATCAGGGATGTGATGGCCGGGATGACGGCCGCAATACCAATCAAATCTGCTATAGCGGTAATGCTCAACAAAACTGCAACAAGCCAGTATTCACGCCGCTGCTTTGCAGTTAGCAAGCCGAATGCGGATTTAATCGCAGAATACATCTTCAGACTCGCGCAGACTGTTGTAATTGCAAACAGCTGATAATACGTGCAAATAGCTCATGGTTTTGTATCAACGCTCTTTATACATCAACGTAGTTATCTGCTCAGATATCAAACCCATCATAAACAGCATGAACCCGCTGGTTAACAATAGAGCGCTCATATTCGTAAATCTGCTCATCACTGTGAATGTATATCCATACCAACCCAAACCAAGCAAAAAGAAGAGCGCCGCCGCAGGAGTAAATAATTTTAACGGCGAATACAGGGTAGCTACTTTAAAGATGATTAACAAAAATCGCATACCGTCTTTCAAGGGTTTGATATGACTCTTACCTTCTCTTTGTGCGGCATGAATCGGTACATACTTCACAGAGTAACCTGCCCTAAAAAATGCCATTGTGCTCGTTGTTGGGTAGGAAAAACCATTCGGTAATAAGTAAAGAAATTCTTTAAATTTCTCAGCACGCACCGCGCGAAAACCCGATGTTAGATCCTCGACTTTATGACCAGTCATATATGTTGCCAGCTTATTATAAAGGCTATTAGCCAATCCACGCCCGACACTTGCTTGAGAGCCAGGCTGGCGCGCGCCAACTACCAAATCATAGCCTTCATCAATCTCCGTCAATAATGAGCCAATATCTTTGGGATCATGCTGGCCATCGGCGTCCATAAAAATAATTGTGTCGCCGACTGCCGCTCTAGCACCGGATTTTATAGATGCACCATTGCCCTTAGGGTAAGGATGGTTGATTATCGTCGCCCCTGCGGAATAGGCTGACTCTCCCGTGTTATCGTTTGAGCCATCGTTAACAACAATAATCTCTGCCTCAGGAAACTGCTCTTTAATTGCCGTAACTACTATAGCAACTGTAGCTGCTTCATTCTTTGCCGGGATAACTACACTAATCATTAATAACTACCGCACTCTTCGTTAATTTGCCGTTGAATTTATTCGCCCTGCTGAAGGTCTTTGCGCACAACCTTCTCAAACTCATCTATTTCAAGCTTGAAATCTTCACTCGTCCGCTTCGACGCCCCTAAACGGCCTTTTGATATATAGCTTCGCGCCAACTCAGCGTAATCCAAAGCCTCTTTATAATAACCTTCCGTAGCGAGTAACGCTGCAATATACATCGCTGAGTCTGGTGATGGTCTTGCAGAAAGCGAATTTTTAAAATATTGTCGCCCCAACTCTACATCACCCTGATATACCGAAAGCACTCCCAAAAGATAGTGAATTTGGGCGTACCGTGCGGACCGAGTATTCGCATTAACCGGATTCTCGAGCAATGCCGATACAATTGAAAACGTATCTGACAACGCTAAGTTTTCACAATTATGCCGGTGAACTGTATTTACTAAGAACTTATAGTATTCAAATGTACGTAAATCGTATTTAGTTACTTTGGCTAAAGTAATAGCCTCAGCAACATTAATCGCACCCACCCTGCCAACCTGACAACTTACAATTAGCTCCCAGACTCGCAAATCAAATGCCTTCGGATTATTCGCGATGGCTTCATTGGTAACTCGAATTGCTGCGTCTATATTTCCGCTATTATATAATTGCATTGAAGCTTGTTGTTGAGCACGAGACGAGTTTGGAGAAAGGCTAGCCCATGACAAAACCATTGAATCGTAGTTTGACCATATTTTCGCTACATTAAATGTCATCGTTCCCAGTAATAAGAAAATCAATAACGACATAACAATAGCTAATGAAGCAGAAAGGTACTTATATAACAAATAAATGAAAGGCAGTATTAAAAATGCCGCTCCAAGATAATTCCTATGTTCAAAATAGAGCTCCAAAGGTACGGTTGTAGACTCTATTAAGTGACTCGCATAGAAAAACAAACCAGCAAAACTTAAAAGTGCCCATCGTTTTCTTATCCAAAAAAAGAAAATTAGCAACACAGAGTGAAAAGCTAAGGCCCAGAATGTCGATATAGGATTAAAAATCCCAGTCGACTTTAAATAGTCATCTTGAAACACTCCCCCAGTATAGAGACGAGGAAAAAACCAACGTGATTGATAGTCCAGTAGAATGCGCCCCTCGGTTAAAAGACGCTCATATATACTAAATCCACGGCTTGAAATTACCCTGTACAAGCCGCCGTCTACTACTCGCCAAATCAAGTATCCAGCAATTAACATTGACGGAAGCTGTAAGAACAAAAACTTCCAAATTTTGTTTAATTCAGTATTGTGCTTTGTATCATTAGCTAAAATCGTAAATTCCAATACTAAGACCAGCATCGGCAACAACGCGCCATTTTCCTTAGAAAACATCGCTAGAACAGTGCCCACGCCAACGCTTATACCCATGATAAAATAGGCTTTCATGGGTTTAATGAATATCAATGACCGACCGTATAAATAGCCCGCGATACCAGCAAAGCAAAACAATGCCGCGAGCTGGGCCATGCGCTGCACAACGTACAAGGTCGTAGAGATTAAAAAGGGATGAAGCAACCAGATTCCCGCAGTCGTAGCAGAAATCAACATAACGCTCCTGCCGTCAGCAATCTTAAGAAAATTTAAAATTTGGATGCAAATGAGGTATACCAATTGACCACAAAGTACATGAACGGCTAGGTTTGTTAATTTAAAAGGGAACGGATCTGCAGGCCAATTCTGGGCATTCATTAAAAAACTTAGTAACGAGATCGGTCGACCCGTTGGCCCCGAGGTACCGCCGAATACAAAAGCATTAAATGTCGCCCAATTATCTACGCCACCAAGTGCCCCCAACTTATCTAAATTACCAAAGTCATCAAATAAAAATGGTCCGTACATGCCTGGCCAATAAACTATGACGACCAGCACACCAACGAGCACCAACATCACCCATGCGAAACTTCTATTTTTTCCAGGAACAGCCATTACTAAACCAAAATATGAAGCCAAAATAAAAAAGCCCACTCACGTATGAATGGGCTTTCGCACTACCGACCTTTGAAAAAGGCTAAATCATGATGCAGTACGGCAAGAAGAAGGCATGTACTTTAACTCACCATCAAAGCTGCAGTTCCATGACAATGAACCGTCATTTGTAACTGGGGACAAGGTAATAACTTGACCGGAAATCGTGGCCGACGCATCTCCCCCAATGGTTGCAGTAATGACACCAGTAGCAACAGTAACCGAAGTCGTATATTTACCAGAAACAGAGGCAGCAGCGGGAATACCATCGCTTCCAGATGAAGCATCATCAAAATCACCCTTATCAGAATAAGAGTCCGCTACGGCGATCTTCAAACCACCAGCCAAATTCATCGCTTCAGCAGCTTGCGAGCGTGAAACGTAATCTTGATAAGCAGGAAGAGCAACAGCTGCCAAAATACCGATAATCGCGACAACGATCATCAATTCGATAAGGGTAAAACCTTGTTGTGTTCTTTTCATAATGAACTCCGGCAAATTTAGTCATTTCTTGGTGTGACAATGAATTATCACTAAGCATCGACATACAATAACTATGCCAACATATAAAGAAACACTTACAGATGGAGAATGTCGCGCTATAAGGTTGTTTTCTAGGCGCGCCAACCATCTAGAGCCCCGTCAATGGGAGTTGAGCGCCGGCATAAGACTGACAAAAAATGTCACCCGCCGCAGATTATGTCAGCTTCATAAGTAACTAACTCAAGCACTAGTGCTTAATCAATCTTTAGGCACTATACTGTTTTCATTACATTTTTTAACCACAAAGCGATGCGATGAATAGCCCAGTCACTCCCTTAAACGGTCTAGCGAGACGCCTTGTTTACGACGAAATTCTTGATGAAGATACCGTTCGCAAGGCACAGGAAACCGCCCAAAAAGACAAAAAGAGCTTAGTGTCTTATTTGGTGAGCAAGCAACTTGCCGATGGCGTGAAAATAGCAGAGATAGCCGCAGACGAGTTTGGCATTCCGTTTATAGATTTGCGTTCTTACACCACTGAACTCGCCCCGCAAAAAATTATTGATAACAAGCTAATTAAGCTTCACCGCACACTACCGCTTTGGAAGCGTGGTAAGCGTCTGTTTATTGGCATGTCCGACCCAACCAATATCCACGCTTTAGACCAAATCAAGTTTCATACCGGCCTAACGACTGAACCAATTATTGTCGAGGAAGCGGCGCTCAATGCCGCTATCGACAAATACCTTTCTGCCCAAGAGGAATCCCTCGCCGACAGCCTTGGCGATATGGACGACATCAGTCTTGAAAATCTCGATATTGAAGCCGTTGACGAAGACGGCGGCGGTGGCGAAGTTGAGCTCAAGGGTGCCGACGAAGCGCCGGTGGTTAAATTTGTAAACAAAGTTCTTATAGATGCAATACGCGGTGGCGCTTCAGATATTCATTTTGAACCTTATGAAAAGATTTACCGCGTGCGTTTTCGTACCGACGGTATCTTACAGGAAGTAGCGCGACCACCTGCATCATTAGGATATCGCCTTGCCGCTCGCTTAAAGGTTATGTCTCAGATGGACATTTCCGAGCGGCGAGTGCCGCAAGACGGCCGGATCAAAATGAAGCTATCTAAAACCCGCGCCATCGACTTTCGGGTTAACACTCTGCCGACACTTTGGGGAGAAAAGGTTGTACTACGGATACTTGACCCAAGCTCGGCGCAAATGGGCATTGATGCTCTAGGTTATGAGCCAAGCCAAAAAGACATGTATATGAAAACCTTGAATCAGCCGCAGGGCATGATTCTGGTTACTGGGCCTACCGGCTCGGGTAAAACGGTTTCTCTCTATACGGGCCTTAACATCCTTAATACCCCTGAGCGTAATATCTCCACTGCTGAAGATCCGGTAGAGATTAACCTAGAAGGTATTAACCAAGTACACGTAAATGCCAAAGTTGGCCTCGGCTTCCCTGAAGCGCTGCGCTCTTTCTTGCGCCAAGACCCTGACATTATCATGGTCGGTGAGATTCGTGATTTGGAAACGGCCGAAATTGCCATTAAAGCGGCCCAGACAGGTCACTTGGTGTTATCTACACTTCACACCAATAGCGCCTCAGAGACCTTAACGCGCCTATTGAATATGGGCGTACCGGCTTTCAACGTGGCAACATCAGTTAGCCTGATCATTGCCCAGCGCTTAGCGCGACGTTTATGTAAGGAGTGTGCCATTCCGCTAGATGTGCCACAGCACACCTTAATAGAAGAAGGGTTTACCGCAGAACAACTGGAAAAGGCAACAATCATGCATCCAGTAGGCTGCGAGCGCTGCAATAATGGGTATAAAGGCCGGGTAGGGATTTACGAAGTAGTTCGTATCACTCCCGATATTTCTCGTATTATTATGGAAAACGGCAATTCGCTTGAAATTGCCGCACAGGCGCAAAAGGAAGGATTTCCAAATTTACGGCAATCAGCGCTAAAGAAGTGCGCGCAGGGCGTAACCAGCCTTGAAGAAGTAAACCGAGTGACCAAGGATTAATAATGGCAACAGCATCCAAAACACAGGTTTTTATTTGGCAGGGCGTAGATAAGCAGGGCCGCAAAACACGAGGCGAGCTTACAGCTGCATCTAGCGCCTTGGTAAAAGCACACCTACGTAAACAAGGCATTGCTGCTAAAAATGTTAAGCGCAAACCTAAGCCTCTATTTAGCAGTAAAAAACCTATCAAGCCCGCAGATGTTGCTATTTTTGTCCGCCAGATGGCTACGATGCTTAAAGCTGGGGTTCCTTTAGTTCAAAGTTTTGACATCGTTGCGGAAGGTGTCGAAAACCAGACGATGCAAGAATTAGTCGTAGATATTAAAAATGAAGTCGCCTCCGGTGGCGGATTTGCGGCAGCCTGTGCAAAGCACCCGAAGTATTTTGACGAACTATTTTGCAGCTTAGTCGCCTCCGGAGAGCAATCCGGTACGCTGGAAATCATGTTAGATAGGGTTGCCACATATAAAGAAAAGACCGAAGCACTCAAGGCCAAAATTAAGAAAGCTCTTACGTATCCAATTGCCGTTATCGTTGTCGCCGTTATCGTTACCACAATTCTACTAATAAAAGTTGTACCTCAATTTGCGTCAACATTTGAAAGTTTCGGCTCGGATCTTCCCGCTTTCACAAAAATGGTAGTTGCCATGTCAGAATGGATGCAAGCCTATTGGTATATTGTGCTCGGCGTATCAATTGCTGCATTTTTTAGCTTTTCAAAGGCAAAAGAAAAGTCAAAAGCTTTTGCTGACTGGGTAGATAAAATAATGCTTAAAATCCCAGTTATTGGCGATATTGTTTACAATTCCGTTATTGCTCGGTTTTCTAGAACCCTTGCAACTACTTTCGGAGCAGGTGTTCCACTTGTCGATGCGCTAAACTCTGTAGCTGGCGCAGCCGGGAATGCCGTTTACTCAAAAGCGATCATTCAAATTAGGGATGATGTTACAACTGGGCAAACCTTGTACTCATCGATCAAATTCACAAACCTTTTCCCAAGCATGCTGCTACAAATGGTGTCGATCGGTGAAGAATCAGGCTCTTTAGACGACATGTTGGACAAAGTCGCGACGCATTATGAGGAGGCCGTAGATAACGCAGTAGACACACTGACGTCCTTGCTTGAGCCATTCATCATGTCGATACTCGGCGTGTTAGTTGGTGGATTAATGATCGCGATGTACTTACCCATATTCATGCTTGGTTCCGCCGTGTAGCCGATGCGCGAAGAGCGCACACCAAACATCACAGTAGACTTTATTTATGACATTTTTTGAGGCTCTCGCAAGCGCCCCAGCATTTACCATTACAACAATTGGTATTTTCGGATTATTGATCGGCAGCTTCTTCAACGTTGTCATATACCGCCTCCCGAAAATGATGGAAGCTAACTGGCGGGAGGAATGTGAGTATTTATTGAATGACGGAGAGCCTTCTACTCCACCGGCGCCAGCCACTGAATTTAATTTAGCGATCCCCAATTCTCACTGTCCATCCTGCAATGCGCCAATTAAAGCTTGGCAAAATATCCCTGTGATAAGCTACGCTGTACTGCGCGGGCGCTGCGCGAATTGTAAAGTTAGTATTAGTCTCCGCTACCCACTTATTGAAGTTATCACAGCGCTGATCAGTATTATGCCGCTGCTGATTTTTGGCATTACTCCTTACGCGTTTGCGATTATTTTATTTAGCTGGCTGCTATTAATTCTTACCGTCATCGATATCGATCATCAGTTATTGCCGGATCAAATCACCCTGCCACTACTGTGGCTAGGACTGCTGTATAACAGCATATTTGGACATATCCCTATTACCGATGCGCTGTGGGGTGCAATGGCTGGGTATATGATTTTATGGAGCGTCTTCTGGCTCTTTAAAATAGTCACCGGCAAAGAAGGCATGGGTTACGGCGATTTTAAATTACTCGCCGCACTAGGAGCTTGGCTCGGTTGGCAGTATCTGCCGCTGATCATTTTATTATCATCCGTTGTTGGCGCCGTATGCGGCGGACTTATCCTGGCGCTAAATCGCAAGTCAACGTCGACGCCAATGCCGTTTGGGCCGTACTTGGCCGGCGCAGGCTGGATTGCTGTTTTTTGGGGCGATGCCATCATTGACGGTTACCTGGGTTTCGCCGGCCTACGCTGAGGAATTACTGACTAATTACTGCGCTCTGTATTTTGAACGTCTGCGGTGCTCGGAATACTCATTTACTCCGCCCCGAAGACGTCTAAACTTCCTTAGCTAGCGACATTACTCAGGAATCCCCAGGATCCATAATTCATTAAAAAGCTAAATTTAAATATGACCGAAACCAAATATGAGTAATTTAATAGTAGGTTTAACCGGCGGTATTGGCAGTGGCAAAACCGCCGTTTCTGATCGCTTTGCTAAACTTGGTATTGGTATCGTCGATGCCGATGTGATTGCGCGAGAAGTTGTTGAGCCGGGTACCGAAGCACTGGCAAAAATCGCGTCGCATTTTGGCAATGATCTAATTCAAGAAGACGGGCAACTCAATCGGGCAGCGCTTAGGCAAACCATTTTTGCCGACGCCAATGCAAAAACCTGGCTTGAGTCCCTTCTTCACCCACTCATTGCAGATGAGACACTCAAACAGCTTGACGGGATTCAAAGCACCTACGGTATTTATGTCTCGCCGCTACTCGTCGAGAGTAATCAGCAAAGCTTTTGCCAGCGCTTGGTCGTGGTCGATGTGCCCGAGTCAGTACAATTGACCCGCACAATGACACGAGACAGTAACGAACAAGAGCAGGTTGAGCGCATTATAGCGAGCCAAGCAACACGCGATGAAAGATTATCCGCCGCCACAGACGTCATCGACAACACCTCAGGGTTTACTGATCTAGACCGACAAATCACCCGGCTTCACCAACAATTTTTAGAACTAGCGGGAGCGAATTAATGGCCAACGCAAGCAAGAAGCCCACGACAGTGGTGGCGTGCCCAAACTGCGGCACAGAACAGGTTTGGGATACCCGCAATGAATTCCGCCCTTTTTGCTCAGCCCGATGTAAGAATAATGATCTTGTCGCATGGGCGAATGAGGATCACGCTATTCCAGGACAGCCCTTAGAGGATGTTTTTAGCGAAGATTTGGAAGGTAATTATTAGAAAAAAGGACATTCGCTGACGCTCACACTGGATCCCCGATCGGGGTCGTGGATGACGTGGAGTAGTGGCGTCATTCTCAGCGCACCACCGCCATCATCCTCAACTCGATTGAGGATCCATAACTTCGGGCTTTGTAGCACTCCGCCGTTACGTCAGAAGTCAGACGCCTGGCGTCCGACGCTAAAGGCATTCGCTGACGCTCACACTGGATCCCCGATCGGGGTCGGGGATGACGTGGTGTGTTATATAAAGGTGTTCGCTTCGCCCATTTAGATCCCTGATCGGGGATGACATGGTGTGTTATATAAAGGCTTTCGCTTCGCCCATTTGCGTCCCCGGCCGGGGTCGGAGGTGACGTCATTTTATAGAGCCGCGGAATGACGTACTTCAGGCTTCAGGCACGTAGGTTGGGTAGAGGAACGAAACCCAACATTGATGTGGAGGCGTACTCCGATTGTTAGGTTGCGCCACACTCATGTTGGGTTTCGCTCTGCTCTACGCCAAGCTACAGGCTCTTTTACGCTGATTGTATTACGTCGATAATTGCTACATTAGCAGCTGGAAATTCGTATTCACGAAGTGTGCTCGGCTTCACCCAGCGCAGTGGTTGACCTTCCTTTCCGATTGGCTCGCCTTCAAAACCTGACACCGCCCACACGTCTAGCAATACCACTTTATCTGTGTAGTCATGACGTATTTCTAGTAACGCGGTGCAGCTCGAAGGGGTGACAACGATTCCTAGCTCTTCGCGCAACTCGCGAGCTAGAGCATCACAGACTGTTTCACCTTGCTCAACTTTGCCACCGGGAAATTCCCACAAGCCGCCTTGGTGTGCGTCGTCGTGACGACGAGCGATAAGTATCTGCCCTTGGGAGTTATAGATTACCCCTACCGCAACGTGTATCTGTTTATTAGCTGCGGTATTCGGCATTGATTTTGACGTAGTCGTAGGAGAAATCTGTCGTCCACACGGTCTCGGTATGCTGGCCGCGATTCAAATTAATACGAATTGTGATTTCGGACTGCTTCATGACCGCCGCGCCCGCCGCTTCGGTATAGCTTGCCGCACGGCCGCCGTGTTCGGTAATTAACACGTCGTCGAGGTGTACTGTTAAAATCGATACATCCAAGGCTTCGACACCGGCACGGCCAATCGCTGCCAATATACGCCCCCAATTCGGGTCGCTGGCAAATAGCGCTGTTTTCACTAGAGGTGACTCTGCTACTGCATAGGCGACCTTCAGCGACTCTGACACGTCCTTGGCACCAGCCACTTCTACCGCGACGAATTTGGTAGCACCTTCACCGTCGCGCACAATGGCATGGGCCAGTTCAAGAAAGACTTCGTTGAAAGCAGCTTGCAGCTTTTCGAAAGTTTGACCTTCCGATGCTGACAATAATTCACCGCCTGCCTTGCCTGTTGCGACCAAAACACAGGAGTCGTTTGTTGAGGTATCGCCGTCGATAGTAATGCGGTTGAACGACGCATCTGCAGCGACATCTAACATCGCCTGCAATACATCTGGCGCAATAGCGGCATCCGTTGCAACGTAGCCTAGCATGGTGGCCATATTAGGCTTAATCATACCGGCCCCTTTGGATATACCGGTGACAGTGATGGTACGACCGTCGATCTCTATTTTTCTTGAGGTCGCTTTAGGGCGGGTATCGGTAGTCATAATACCGTTGGCGGCCCGCTCCCACGCATCTGCCGATAGCGCGGTCACTGCGGCGGGCATGGCGGCAACAAGTTTATCGAGGGGAAGTTTTTCGCCAATAACGCCAGTAGAAAAAGGTAAGATCTGCTCTGGAGCAACACCTACGTGTTCCGCTAACTCTGCACAAGAGGCGTGCGCGTCTGCCATACCGATTGCTCCGGTACCGGCGTTGGCATTGCCAGTGTTGATCAATAAATAGCGTGGTGAATCTGCAGCAAGGTGCTTTTTAGCAACCGTAACGGGGGCCGCGCAGAACGCATTAAGTGTGAATACGCCAGCAACGGAACTGCCTTCGGCTAACTCGAAAACAACGGTATCTATGCGCCCTGCCTTTTTAATGCCGGCACTTGCTACCCCTATGCGCACGCCATCGACTGAATGCAATGTACCCAAATCACCCGAACCTACCGCCATGCTGGTGTCTTCCTCAGTCTAATTTGCCATGACATTGTTTGTATTTTTTGCCGGAACCACAGGGGCATGGCTCGTTGCGTCCCACTTTAGGTGCCTCACGCACAAAGGTTTCTGGCTGCGCAGCTTCCTGCGCTGGTTCGCTGACATCTTCTTCGACACTTAAGCCGCTAGATTCAGCATGTTGAAACTCCATCGCCCGCTTCGCTTGCTCTTCTCGGCGCTGCTGCTCTAAAGCCTCGGAGTTTTCATCTTGCTGTAAGCGTAAATGCGATAAGAATCGAACCACATCATGCTTAAGCGTTTCGAGCATTTGTTGGAACAATGTAAACGCTTCACGCTTGTATTCTTGCTTCGGATTCTTCTGTGCAAAAGCGCGCAAATGAATACCATGACGCAGGTGATCCATAGTCGCCAAGTGCTCTTTCCACAACGTGTCTAAGACCTGCAGAAAAATATGTCGCTCTATCTTGCGCATATCGGCGCCAACCAAAGCACACTTAGATTCATAGGCGAGATCCACCGCCTCGTAAACACGCTCGTGGATGACCGACTCATTCACGGAACGATCTTCATCCAGCCACTGCTGAATAGGCAGCTTTACCTCAAACTCAGACTCTAGACGATGTTCAAGCCCACTGATATCCCACTGTTCTTCGAGGGTTTGCGGCGGTATATATTCGCTAACAACATCACCGACCACATCGGCACGAATAGCTTTGAGCATTTCGCTAATGTCGTCAGCTTCTAGCAGTTCGTTGCGCTGCTGATAAATAATTTGGCGCTGGTCGTTGGCTACATCATCGTATTCAAGCAACTGCTTACGCATATCGAAGTTACGACCTTCAACTTTGCGCTGCGCTTTTTCAATTGCATTTGAAACCATACGGTGTTCTATGGCTTCGCCCTTCTCTAATCCCAGCGCCTGCATAATGCCGCGCACGCGATCAGAGGCGAATATACGCATCAGGCTGTCTTCTAGAGACAGGTAGAAACGCGATGCACCGGGGTCGCCCTGACGACCAGCACGTCCGCGCAACTGGTTATCTATCCGGCGTGACTCGTGACGCTCGGTACCAACGATGTGCAGTCCGCCTGCTTGCATGACTTTTTCGTGACGAATTTTCCACGCTTCGCGAAGCTCGTTGATCATCCCATCAGATGGATTTTCTAACTGAGCTATTTCAACATCAACATTACCGCCGAGCACGATGTCAGTACCGCGCCCCGCCATGTTCGTCGCAATGGTTACCACGCCAGGGCGTCCAGCCTGGGCAATGATTTCCGCTTCTTGTTCGTGGTATTTTGCGTTGAGGACTTTGTGCTGAATGCCGGCTTTTTGGAAGCGCTGAGACATTTCCTCAGAGGTCTCGATAGAGGCTGTACCAACCAGAATTGGGGCACCACTTTCAACAACACCCTTAACATCTTCAACAATCGCGTCGTATTTCTCTTCTTTGGTCAAGTACACCAAATCATTAGAGTCTCGACGGGCACTCGGCTTATTAGTGGGAATCACCACGACATCCAAGCCGTAAATCTGACGGAATTCAAACGCTTCCGTATCTGCGGTGCCGGTCATACCCGCTAGTTTTTCGAACTGACGGAAGTAGTTCTGGAAGGTTGTTGATGCCAGCGTTTGGCTCTCGGCCTGAACCGTAACACCTTCTTTTGCTTCAATCGCTTGATGGAGACCTTCTGATAAACGGCGGCCCGCCATCGTCCGGCCAGTGTGCTCATCAATCAGCACAACCTGATCATTCTGAATAATGTATTCGACGTTGTTATGGAATAAAACATGGGCGCGCAATGCCGAATTCACATGATGAAGTAAATTCAAGTTTCCTGCCGCATAAAGGCTGTCGCCCTCGTCCAGCAATTTCGCCTGCACAAGCATGTCTTCGACGAGCTGATGGCCGTGCTCGGTTAATTCCACCTGGCGCATTTTTTCATCGACGGTGTAGTGACCTTCGTCAGAGGGTTTTCCGGCTTCATCCATTTCAGCGGGAATGAGTGACGGAATAAACAGGTTAATTTGCTTGTATAACTTGGAACTATCTTCGGCGGGACCAGAAATAATAAGCGGGGTACGCGCCTCATCGATAAGGATCGAGTCGACTTCATCAATAATGGCGTAATTCAAACTGCGCTGAAAGCGATCGCTAATGGCAAACGCCATGTTATCGCGCAGGTAGTCGAAGCCGAATTCGTTGTTGGTGCCGTAGGTGATGTCTGCTTGGTAGGCCGCTCGCTTTTGCTCGGACTCTTGGCCTGAGCGAATAATTCCAACACTTAAACCTAAAAATTCATAAAGAGGGCGCATCCAGTTCGCATCGCGCTGCGCGAGGTAATCGTTGACGGTTACCACAAATACGCCATTGCCTTCCAGGGCATTTAGATAAACCGCCAAGGTAGCCACAAGGGTTTTACCTTCACCGGTGCGCATCTCTGCAATAGTGCCTTCATGTAGGCTGATGCCACCGATAAGCTGCACGTCAAAGTGGCGCATTCCCATCACTCGGCGGCTCGCTTCACGACAAACAGCAAAGGCTTCAGGCAGTATCTGATCTAGGGTTTCACCACTGCTTAAGCGCTGCTTGAACTCACTGGTTTTCGCCGCAAGAGACGCATCATCTAGGGTGGTTAAGCCCTCTTCAAAGGCGTTGACCTTGGCCACCACCTTGCGCATCCGCTTGAGTTCGCGGTCATTTTTACTACCAAAAACTTTCTTAACTACTGCTGTAATCATGATGAATTCGTTACTGTTCCCGGGATTATATCCCTATCTTTGATGGCGCTTGCAGATTGTCGACATTCTAAATATCGTCAGCTCAGACACTAAACTCAGTTCCAAGCTACGCATTAAATTATACAGCCCGCAAAAACCGCACCAAGCTACATTGTCCGAATGAAAATATGATGACGGCTCCGGACTTAATATCCAAAAGAATCAACGCCAAAGATCGCGCTTGTTACCTGCAGGCTGGAAGTAAGCTATACCGTAACACCGAGGCGCAATATCGCATAGATGAGACAATATTACCATGCTTAGACCGACGCCAGACTAAGCATGGAGGAGGGAAAACTAGGCGACAGCAGCTGGCGCCATGTAGCTAATTGGCGCGTCGGCGGGGTCTTCAAATGTTACCCATTCCCACGCATCGGTATCTTTAATAAGGGCGCGTAGCGACACATTATTCAAGCCGTGTCCCGACTTGTGCGCTTTAAACTCGCCGATAAGACTCGTGCCCAGCAGATATAAATCACCGATGGCATCTAAGACCTTATGCTTTACAAACTCATCTTCATAACGAAGACCGTCTTCGTTAAGAATGCGGTATTCGTCAACAACAATCGCGTTGTCAACACTGCCGCCCTGCGCCAAACCTTTCGAGCGCAGGTATTCAATCTCGTGCATAAACCCAAAGGTCCGCGCCCGACTCACTTCTTTAACAAACGAGGTGCTGGAGAAGTCTAACTCGGCATGACCAGTCCGGTCTTTGAAGACCGGATGATCAAAGTCGATAGTGAAAGAGACTTTAAAGCCGTCAAAAGGGAGGAAACTCGCGACTTTATCGCCATCCTTCACTGTTACCGGACGCTTGATACGGATGAATTTCTTAGGTGCATTTTGCTCCTCAATCCCAGCGGACTGGATGAGAAATACAAAAGGCCCCGCACTGCCATCCATAATAGGCACTTCCGACGAACTGACTTCAACATAAGCATTATCAATACCCAAACCAGCCATTGCAGAAAGCAAATGTTCTACCGTCGACACTCTCACGTCACCGTTCATTAACGTGGTGGAAAGCGTTGTATCACCCACATTTTCAGCGCGAGCATGGATTTCAACAACGGGATTCAAGTCGGTGCGACGGAAAATCACACCGGTATCAACCGGCGCTGGCTTCAGCGTCAGGTAGACCTTTTCCCCCGTATGCAAACCAATTCCGGTGGCACGGATGGTGTTGCGCAAGGTGCGTTGTTTAATCATGTTCATACTCACTCTATGGGCCGGACGGCTACATTTGCAGAGACGACGCTACTAATGTGCTAGCGATAAATCGCTGGCACTTCGCCCTGCTGTACCGGCTACAGCTGGTTAATCGGCTTGACGCCGCAGAAACGCAGGAATATCCAAGTATTCCATGTCCTTATCTGCCATCGGCGCCGGAGCCACATCTCGCGCAACCGCCGCCTGCTGGTTATTGCGCATTACTGTTGGTCGATCAAGCTTACGGTAGTCGGTTGAGCGAGCTTCTACAGGTCGAGACTCAACAACTTTAAGCGGTGCTTCTTGACCCAATCCATCCAGGCCTGTTGCCACCACTGTGACGCGTAATTCATCGACCATATCGGGATCAATTACAGTTCCGACCACGACTGTCGCGTTCTCGGAAGCAAACTCCTCGATAGTATCCCCGACATCGTTAAACTCGCCTAGGGATAGATCTAGACCTGCGGTAATATTAACCAAAATCCCGCGCGCCCCTTGCAAATTCACATCTTCGAGCAATGGACTGCGTATAGCGGCTTCTGCTGCTTCGCGAGCGCGATTTTCGCCGGTGGCAACACCGCTGCCCATCATCGCCATACCCATCTCAGACATGACGGTACGTACGTCAGCGAAATCGACGTTAATCATACCTGGGCGAATAATGAGATCGGCAATGCCCTGTACTGCACCCAACAATACATCGTTGGCGGCTTTAAACGCATCGAGCAAACTGGTGTTTTTACCCAAAACCGGCAGCAACTTTTCGTTCGGAATAGTGATCAAGGAATCCACGTGTTGACGCAACTCCTTCATACCTTCCAGTGCCACCGCCATGCGCTTCTTGCCCTCAAACGGGAACGGCTTGGTAACGACTGCCACAGTCAGAATACCCAGCTCTTTTGCTACTTGCGCAACTACTGGCGCCGCGCCGGTACCCGTGCCGCCGCCCATACCGGCAGTGATGAATACCATATCAGCACCTTGCAGCGCCTCGGCGATACGGTCGCGATCTTCCATCGCTGACTGACGGCCAATTTCTGGATTCGCACCTGCACCCAAGCCCTTGGTAATGGTTGTGCCTAATTGCAGCACTGTTTTAGAAGACACATTGGTCAGTGCCTGCGCATCGGTATTGGCGCAGATAAAATCCACACCATCAACGTTACAGGCAATCATATGCTTCACAGCATTGCCTCCACCGCCACCAACACCTACTACTTTTATTACTGCGTTCTGAGGAACGTTATCTACTAGCTCAAACATGGTTTTTTCTCCCTTTTTGCATAATCAATCGCGCTGCCAACGCGACCGCCTATCACATCGTTAAAAATTGTTTTGAATCCACTGTTTTAAATTCGCCAAAAAGCCACCGCTGCGAACGCGACCGCGCCCGCCGTGTTCAGCCTGGTGTTTAATACCGTAATGCAGTAAACCGACACCCGTTGCGTATATGGGGTTGCGTACAATATCGGTTAAGCCACGCGCGTCTTGCGGAACCCCGATACGAACTGGCATATGGAAAATCTCTTCCGCCAGCTCGACAACACCTTCCATTTTTGAGGTGCCACCAGTTAACACGATGCCCGCGGCGCAAAGATCTTCGTAACCGCTGCGGCGCAATTCCGCCTGAATCAAGGTGAAGAGTTCGTCGTAGCGGGGCTCGACTACCTCGGCAAGTGCTTGGCGAGAAAGCTCACGCGGAGCGCGATCGCCCACACTGGGCACCTTGATCATTTCACCCTCGCCCGCGAGTTGCGTTAGTGCGCAAGCATATTTGATTTTGATTTCTTCGGCGTACTGGGTCGGGGTACGCAAGGCCATGGCGATGTCATTAGTGACCTGGTCACCCGCAATCGGTATAACACCGGTATGACGAATCGCGCCGTCGGTAAAGATCGCGATGTCGGTGGTTCCACCGCCAATATCTACCAGACATACACCAAGTTCTTTTTCATCATCCGTCAGCACGGCGTAGCTTGATGCCAGCTGCTCAAGAATGACGTCCTCAACTTCGAGGCCGCAGCGCCGAATACATTTCTCAATATTCTGAACCGCGTTCACCGCACAGGTCACCAAGTGCACTTTCGCCTCAAGGCGCACACCCGACATCCCCAACGGTTCTTTAATGCCCTCTTGCTCGTCGATGACAAATTCCTGCGGCAGGATATGCAGTACTTTTTGATCCGCTGGAATCGCCACGGCTTGCGCTGCATCAATAACCCGGTCGAGATCAAGCTGGAACACTTCGCGGTCGCGAATTGCCACAATGCCGTGGGAATTCAAACTGCGTATATGGTTGCCCGCGATACCAACGTAAACGCTGTGAATCTCGCAGCCCGCCATCAGCTCCGCCTCTTCAATCGCGCGCTGAATGGAGTGCACCGTCGACTCGATATTAACCACCACACCTTTTTTAAGGCCTCGCGATGGATGCGAACCAATGCCGACAATTTCCAGCTTGCCGTCTTCGTTCATCGACCCAACGATAGCCACCACCTTCGAGGTGCCAATATCCAGACCGACTATCATCCGGCTTGCATGTGAACTAGCCATTGCTTTGCTTCTCCCAATTTAGCGATCCGTCCCGCACCGGCAACGCACTTACTTTAGCCATTTACTTTAACTACCTTCCAACTCGTGCCACGACACGGCCAAACCATTGATGTAACGGGTATCTACCCGCTTTAAGCGTTCAAAATCTGCAGCCAATTGCTGCTTGTAAACCCACATAAAGCGACGCAATTTTTCCAATGGTCCCTGCCGTCCTAAAACCAATACCGCACCACCATTTAAGGTGGCAGTCCAGGCACCGCGATCATTCATTTGCAAACGCTGCAGTACCAAATTTTCATCACCCAACAACTGACTCATCAAACGGTACTGACGCATAATTTCTATTGCACTGCCGTCTGGACCGCTCAGCAATGGCAAATCCACATCGCTACGCATTCCCTTTGTTGGCAAAAAAATCTTGCCCCGATGATTCAGTAAACCGCCATTACCCCAAGCGGCAATCGGCGTCTCCTCAACAATCGTAATCTTTAGCTCTCGCGGCCAAACTCGCTCCACAATTGCTCTATACACCCAAGGCTCTTGTTCCAGCTCACTCTGAATACCCTCCAGATCCAAACCGATATAACCCACCGCCAAATGACTGGTCACCCTATCCACCAGCACATCGCGGCTGACGTGGCGGAAATCACCTGCAAACACCACGCGATCAACTGGGATAGATTCCAACTGACTGCCCAGGCGCTCCACGCCGTATATAAACCCCATCACTGCCGCCAGCAGCAGCAAGCGATTAAAAATTCGCCCCCATTCCCGCGATATCGCTTTACGCTCACCGCGCTCCGGCTTGCTGCGTTTAAAGCGATTATGCTTAACGCTGACAAGCTTCATTAGCCCAACTCACCCTCATCGATGCTAGCTAGCAAAATTGCCCGCACCAGTTGTTCAAAATCTAAGCCAGCCTGTTTGGCCGCCATCGGCACCAAACTGTGATCAGTCATACCCGGCACAGTATTCACTTCCAGCAAATAGAAGCGACCATCACTATCGCGCATCACATCAACCCGTCCCCAACCTTCACAGCCCAAGCTAGTGAAGGCAGCTAGCGCCAATTCGCTAAGCTCCAACTCGTCGCTCGCACTCAATCCGCAGGGACACAAGTAACGCGTATCATTCGACAAATACTTGGCGTTGAAATCATAAAATGCCGCATCGGTTTCCAGCTTTATTGCAGGCAAGGCCACGCCATTTAAAATGGCTACTGTGAACTCACTGCCCACCACCCACTGCTCAGCGAATACACGCCCATAAGCCTGCGCGTTCTGCCAAGCGCTCTGTAATTCTTCAGCGCTGGCTGCGCGCGACATGCCGATACTTGAACCTTCGCAAGCCGGCTTGACTATCACCGAACCCAAGTCGGCAATGATCGCCGCCCAATCGCTGGCCGCGGTTAGCTCAATAAACTTAGGTGTGGACAAGCCCATACCCAACCACAACAATTTGCAGCGAAACTTATCCATCGCCAGCGCAGAGGCCATTACGCCGCTACCGGTGTATGTCACGCCCAAGCACTCCAATGCACCTTGCACCGTGCCGTCTTCCCCTCCGGGACCATGCAGCGCAATAAACGTATGACTGAAATCTGCCTCCACACGCTGCATCCATCCGCGATCAGCAACATCGATGGCCTCAACTGCAATCCCCTGGCGTTGAAACGCCGCCGTCACTGCGGCACCGCTTTTTAACGAAATTTCACGCTCGGCCGAATGTCCGCCAAACAGGACCGCAAGCTTGCCGCCAATGGCTTTATTAATTTCCGCTACCGTCATATCGCTCATCAGTAATACCTACACCCAATCCTGACCAGACAATTGCTGCGCCAAGGCGCCAATATTTCCCGCGCCCTGTGTCAGCAATACATCACCAGGACGAATACGTGTTTTTAAAATATCAAATGCCGCTTCAGTGCTTTCCACAAACACCGGCTCAAACTTACCCTGCAGACGAATGCTCCTGCACAAGCTGCGACTGTCCGCGCCAGCAATTGGCTCTTCACCTGCGGAGTAAACGTCTAACAACAGTAAGCTGTCGACCGTCGACAACACCCGCACAAAATCCTCATACAAATCTTTGGTGCGACTAAAGCGGTGCGGTTGATACAGCATCACCAAACGGCGATCAGGCCATGCCTGACGCGCTGCTGATATTGTCGCCGCCACTTCAGTCGGGTGGTGACCATAGTCATCCACTAACATGAATTCACCTTCGCTTACCGCCAATTCGCCGTAGCGCTGAAAGCGTCGGCCAACTCCTTGGAAATTGGCAATCCCGGCGCAAATCGCATCGGCAGATATGCCTTCATCACTTGCCACCGCTATCGCCGCAGTGGCATTCAACACGTTGTGCACACCCGGCTGATGGATGCACAGAGCCAGCTCACTGCCATCGGGACGGCTTACTGAAAAACGACTTTGCATTCCCTGTTTCTCTAAGGAGTGAATTCGAAAATCAGCGTCGTCGCTAAACCCGTAGGTCAATGTGGGGCGACCAATATCTGGCAACAACTCACGAACAACCGGGTCATCAATACAAACCACTGCAATGCCGTAAAATGGCAAATTGTGAAGGAACTCAATAAAGGTCCGCTTCAACTTGCTAAAGTCGCCGCCATAGGTCGCCATATGATCGGCTTCAATATTCGTAATAACAGACACCATCGGCTGCAAATGTAAGAATGACGCGTCACTTTCGTCTGCCTCCGCTACCAAATAGCGGCTCTCACCCAAGGCTGCATTGGTACCAGCACTATTCACCAATCCACCAATGACAAAAGTCGGATCTAGACCGGCCTCTGCAAAAATAGACGTAATCAAACTTGTGGTCGTTGTTTTTCCGTGGGTACCTGCAACGGCGATACCGTGACGATAACGCATTAACTCAGCCAGCATTTCGGCACGACGAACAATTGGAACTCGGCTACTGCGTGCGGCAATAATTTCTGGATTGGCGTCATTTATCGCGCTGGATACCACCACCACATCGGAGTCACCAATATTCTCACCACGGTGGCCGAAGGCGATCCGCGCACCCAGCTGCTGTAAACGCGCGGTACTAGGCGATGCCTTTAAATCTGAACCCGAAATAATGTACCCAAGATTTAGCAACACCTCGGCGATGCCACACATACCAGCGCCGCCAATACCGATAAAATGTATGCGCTTAACTCTGCGCATTTCTGGCACAACGAAGGGGTGCTTAGGACTCATGGGCAAACTCCATGCAGTAATCTGCCGCGACATCGGCAGCATCTATTTTTGCCAACCGTCTTGCCGCTTCCGCGTTATTCAACAGATTCCCCCGCTGTGCCTTTTCACTTTGCAGCCACTCTAATAACGCTGAGGCTGTAAATTCTTTTTGATCAATGATTTCGCCTGCACCGCCATCCGCAAACCATTTCGCGTTCGCGCGCTGATGGTCATCTATTGCGTGAGGTAGCGGAACTAATATTGCTGGCACTCCGGCTGCGGCTAACTCAGCAACCGTCAATGCACCTGCGCGACAAATCACCACATCCGCCCAACTATAAGCCGCCGCCATATCGTCAATAAATGCTTCCGCCAGAACGGCCACATCAGCCTCGGCATAGGCCGCTAGTACAGCCTGCTCATGGTCGCGACCAGTTTGATGCCACAGCAATGGTCGCTCGGCTGCTGGCAATGTCTGCCAAGTTTGAATCACTACATCGTTGATTGGTTTAGCTCCGAGGCTGCCCCCCAATACCAATACTCGCAATTGTCCGCTGCGCTCAAGCCATCTTGCGGCCGGTGTATCCAGCGCCGCAATTTCACGACGGACAGGATTGCCGATATAGCGATTTTTTATACCGCCGAGTGCGATTGGATATCCGGTCAGACACAATTTGGCAATTTTCGCTAACAGGCGATTCGTGGTGCCTGCAACCGCATTCTGTTCTTGAATCACCACCGGCACGCCCAATAATTTTGCGGCCAGCCCACCCGGGCCAGAGGCGTAACCGCCCATACCCACCACACAAAAGGGTTTCAACTTTAGAATCAAGCGCATGCTTTGCAGCACAGCCACGCCCGCTTTGAATATCGCCACAACACGAAACAAAGGATTTTTGCCTCGCACACCCGACATATTTAAACAGTGCAAAGGTAAATCCGCAGCCGGCACTAAACGCGCCTCTATGCCTGCGGCAGTACCCAACCAGTGCACGGCGACACCGCGTTCAGCCAAGGCTCTAGCTACGGCTAATGCGGGGAAAACATGGCCACCGGTGCCGCCGGCCATCATCAATACGGTGCGCTCAGCGGCCATCTTGCCTCCGACATTCCCGTTCGATTCGTCCAACCAATGCAACCATTGCCATACATACCATTAAGCTACTGCCGCCATAACTCATGAACGGCAAGGTCAGTCCTTTGGTCGGCAACAATCCGGCATTTACACCCATATTGATAAAAGCCTGACCGCTAATCATGATGGCAATCCCATAGGCCACCAATGCGTGAAATTGCTTGCCCATCGATTCCGCATATCGACCAATAAATAAAATCCGCCCAATCAAGGCGACAAACAGACCGAGAATTAATAAGGTGCCTAAAAAACCAAATTCTTCCGCAAAGATAGCGAACACAAAATCGGTATGCGCTTCAGGCAAGTAAAATAATTTCTGCACGCTATTTCCTAAACCGACACCACTAAATTGGCCGCGACCAAAGGCAATCAATGACTGGGTTAACTGATAGCCAGTATTAAATTGATCTGCCCACGGATCAGTAAAAGCGGTTAAGCGCTTCATCCGATAGGGCTCAAAGATCACCATGGCGACAGCGCCAGCAACGCAACTTAAAATCACGAGCAAGAACTGGCCTAGCTTTACGCCGCCAAGAAAAATCATCACAAACGCGGTGCCAGCGGTGACAACGGTTGCACCAAAATCGGGCTCAAGCATTAGTAATAAGGTTACGGCAAAGAGCAGGGCCATAGGTTTAACAAAGCCTGACCAACTTTCACGAACCTCATCGTGTCTGCGCACGAGATAGCCCGCCAGATAAAAGATCACACATAGCTTTACAAACTCAGATGCTTGCAAGGTTATTGGGCCTAGGGATATCCAGCGGCGACTACCATTAACTTCGCGCCCAACGCCGGGAATAAGTACTAATGCCAACACCACAAAGCCAAGCAACAGCAACAGCCAACCGCTGCGTTCCCACACGTCGATTGGCGTGAGATACATGACAAGGCTAAGCACTGAAGCCAAACTAAAGTGGAATAGATAGCGCTTAGCAAAATAGAACGCGTCGTCGTAGCGACTCGCCGCGTGCTCAACCGATGCGGATGTCATCGCGACAAACCCAACCACCAGCAAGGCAACTATGATCAATTGTAAATGGCGATCAAATTGCTTGACCTCGGCAATGCTATTGCTCAGGTAGCTCATACAGACACTCCCCTTGCCAAAGATTTAACGGCATCGCTAAATACTTCGCCGCGGTGCTCATAGTTTTTAAACATATCGAAGCTTGCGCACGCCGGCGACAAAAGCACCACGTCGCCGTCGACTGCATAATTTGCCGCTGCGTTTACCGCCGACAACAAGGTATCGCAAATAGCAGCGGGAATTCTGCCGGCTAAAAGCTCGAGCATTTTTGGCGCCATCTCGCCAATAAATACTGCCGCGCGGGCGGAATCTGCAGCAGCGTTCATCAATGGCGTAAAATCCGCTCCCTTGCCGATACCGCCGGCAATCAATACGACCTTGCCAGAACCTGCTAAACCGCGCAGGGCCGACACCGCGGCGCCAACATTAGTGCCCTTGGAGTCGTTGTAATAACGGACGCGGCCAATTTCAGCTACAAATTCGCAGCGATGCGGCAAGCCCTTAAACTCACACAGCGCAGTTAACATGGCTGGCATGGCTAAACCGATAGCACTGCCCAGTGCCAATGCAGCTAGTGCATTGCTAATATTGTGCGAGCCCACTATTTTCATGGCTGCTACCGGAAGTAAGGGTTCCCTCGCTAAGGCTAAATACTGTTCGCCTTCTTTTTCCATCAAACCGAAAGCCCGAAAATCTGAGCGTCCCAATCCGAAGCTCCACTTCACTACATCATCGGGAACCAAGGGTGTACTCAGCGCATCGTCACGATTGATAACAACTTGCTTACACTCTCTGAAAATACGGTGCTTGGCTTGGTGGTAATTAATAAGACTGCCGTGATGATCTAAGTGGTCTTCACTGACATTCAATACAGTGGCTACTTCCGCGCCGACCGAAGCGCAGCGCTCTAGCTGAAACGACGACAGCTCCAGCACATACAACTCGACACTATCGTCTAACAAATCTAACGCAGGTGTACCGAGGTTGCCCCCAACAGCGACCCGACGGCCTTCGCACGCGGCCATTTCGCCAACCAAGGTGGTCACTGTACTTTTGCCGTTAGACCCGGTGATAGCGACAAGTGGCGCTTTAGCCTCGCGACAGAACCACTCTATATCGCCAGATACATGAACACCTTGAGACTTAGCCGCGGCAATAGCAGGCTCTGCTAGGGAAATACCAGGACTAATTACGAGCTCGGTTGCGCTTAAAAATTGATCTTCAGAAAATTCGCCCAATGTAAGCTCAACACCGGGAAACTCCCGCCGAAATTCTTCTAATCCGGGCGGGATATCTCGACTATCTGCAAGCGCAAAAGACAGTCCTTGGCGGGTAAAATAACGGGCGATAGAAAGCCCGGTATTACCTAAACCAATAACGACCCGTCTATTGTCGGATGCAATCAAACTCACTTTTTGTACCAACCCCGAATAAAAATTTTAACGTAGTTTTAAAGTTGCCAAACCGAAAAGCACCAGCATCACAGTAATAATCCAGAAACGCACAATGACACGTGGTTCCGGCCAACCCTTTAATTCAAAATGATGATGAATAGGTGCCATGCGGAAAATACGTCGCCCCGTTAATTTGAAGGAAGCGACTTGTAAAATGACCGACACCGTTTCTAATACAAAAATGCCGCCCATGATAAAAAACACAATTTCATGCCGCGTAATAACGGCAACGGTTCCCAGTGCAGCGCCTAATGCAAGCGCACCGACATCGCCCATAAAAACTTGCGCGGGATAGGTGTTAAACCACAGGAATCCCAAGCCTGCGCCTGCCAAAGATCCACATATAACAATCAACTCACCGGCACCTGCCACATAGGGAATGTGCAAATACTCCGCGAACTTAACGTTACCGGTCAGATAGGCAATTAAACCTAAAGCAGCACCAACCATAACCGTCGGCAAGATTGCCAAACCATCCAAACCGTCGGTCAAATTGACTGCGTTACTGGAACCAACTATCACGAAATACGTGAGCACGATAAAAAATGCGCCCATCTGCCAACTTACGTTTTTGAAGAACGGAAAAAACAATTGGGTGTCGACCGGACTATCTGCGGTTACATATAAAAAGATCGCCGCACCTAAGCCGGCGATACTTTGCCAAAAATATTTCCAGCGCGCTGGAAGCCCACGTGAATTGCGCTGTATAACCTTGCGATAGTCATCTACCCAGCCCACTGCGCCAAAAATCGCAGTAACCACAAGTACGGTCCATACAAAGGGGTTCCGCAAATCTGACCACAACAAGGTGCTGGTAAAAATCGCCACTAAAATAAGTGCGCCGCCCATCGTTGGAGTACCTGATTTACTCAGGTGCGACTTAGGACCATCGTCACGGATTGCCTGGCCAATTTGATAGAAATTTAATTTACGTATCATGAACGGGCCAACTAACAAGGAGATAGCCAAAGCCGTTAAGACGCCGAGAATGCCGCGAAAACTCAGATACTGAAATACCGCAAAACCGCTTATATGCTGACTTAGGTACTCAGATAGAAATAGCAACATTAGCTATTACTCCCTGTTAATTCCGCAGAGAGCGCGTCAACTACTTCTTCCATCGCGGCACTGCGCGAACCCTTGACCAATACCGTATCTCCCGATTTTACAAAACGACCTAACTTAGCAATTAGTTCCGCCTTCTTAGCGAAGGCAAAACTCTCTCCACCGAACTCGGAGGCCATTAATTCAGCAAACTCGCCCACCACAAATAGGGCGTCTATTCGATTCTCACGGGCGTAAGCGGCAATCTCGCGGTGTCGCAAATCGGCCTCAGCACCAAGCTCAGCCATATGCCCCATGACAAATACTTTTCTACCAACACCGCTCGCTAACACATCAATCGCGGCGCGCACCGAACCAGAATTAGCGTTATAACTATCGTCAATCACTGCGACACCGGCGATGTCTCGCCGCAACAGACGCCCGCTAACACTGCGCATAGACTCTAAACCTGCAACAACGTCTGCAAGGCTTACACCAGCGGAAAGTGATGCCGCTGCTGCCGCCAATGCATTCGCTATCATATGGCGCCCCGACAAAGGCATGCACACTCTTGCACTACCGTTAAAACTCACCAATTCAAACCGAACCGTTCCCGGTACACTCAGGTCAATATCACGAGCAAACACATCGACATCCTCACGCACAAGGCTGAATAGACGTTGTTTTACGTGCTTGGCAATGCTCCGCCACAACTCGCAATACGTGTCATCAGCGTTTATGACGGCAAGGCCATGTTGCGGCAAACTACTAAATATCTCGCCCTTGGTCTTCGCCACACCTTCCAGTGATCCGAAGCCAGCAATATGCGCTGGCTGTGCGTTTGTTAATACCGCGATATCCGGCTCAGCAAACTCACATAAATAAGCAATATCACCTTGTTTGGCAGCGCCCATTTCGATCACTGCAAAACGATGTTTTTCTTCGATAGCGAGCAAACTCAATGGCACGCCGATCTCATTGTTTAAATTACCTTGCGTGGCGAATAAATCACCGTGCTGCGCAAAGATACTTGCAAGCATTTCTTTGGTGCTGGTCTTCCCGCTACTGCCAGTAACCGCAACTAGTGGCCCTGAAAATTGACGACGATTTTCTCTTGCGATCAATCCCAAAGCATGACGACTGTCTGTGACCAACACACTGGGCAGAATATCCGTTGATTCACTAACTAATGCTGCTATTGCGCCATTTTTTTTAGCGTCTTCAACAAATTTATTGCCGTTAAAATTTTCGCCAGACAGCGCAACAAATAAATCGCCACGTTTAATTTTCCGAGTGTCAGTGGATAAACCCAGCACTTGTACATCGGCGCCGCACAACTTTCCGTCAGCACAGTTCGCAATTTGCCCTAAGGTCATCGGAGAAATCACAGCGATGTCCTCGCGGCTAGAGCAAGACGCGCACATTGCACATCGCTAAATGGCAATCGGTGACCAGCTATTTCCTGGTAATCTTCGTGCCCCTTGCCTGCCACTAAAACAATATCACCCGATCTTGCAGACGCAATAGCGGCTTGAATAGCTGTCGCTCGCTCAGGCTCTAAAAATGGTTTCTCACTCATTCCCGCGCAGATATCGGCGATAATTCCCTCGGCAGATTCCGATCGTGGATTATCGTTAGTCACCCAAACCTGATCTGCATATTGCTCAGCAATCGCACCCATCAACGGCCGCTTTGATTTATCTCGATCACCACCGCAACCCATCACACAAATAATTTTTCCGAGAATAACGGGGCGCAATGTTTGCAACACTTTTTGCAGTGCATCTGGTGTATGAGCGTAGTCAACGACGGCCAATACATCATCTTCCGAACGTAAACACTCCATTCGGCCAGGCACAGGTTTCAATAACGGCAAGGCCGCCTCGATATCTTTTGCGGGAACTCCCAAACCTAATAATGCGGCACTCGCCGCCAGTAAGTTTGATAAGTTAAATGCGCCCAACAGAGGAGAGCTAATACTTATATCACCCCAGCCACTGCGTAATTGCGCACGAATGCCATTCATATCGCAGCTCACATTTTCTGCGTATACCTTTGCTCTTTCGTCAAAAACACTAAAATCAATAATCTGTTTCGCTGTTGATCTAGCCAATAATTTGCGACCAAACTCGTCATCCCGATTTATAACCGCCAGCTGCAATCCCGACCAAGCAAATAGCCGAGCTTTTTCTTCGCCATAGGCCTCCATCGAGCCGTGGTAATCAAGGTGATCTTGGCTAAGGTTGGTAAACACGGCGGCGGCAAAGTTTAAAGCGGCAACACGGTGCTGCGCCAAGCCGTGAGACGACACTTCCATCGCCGCCCAACTTGCACCGCCATCGCGCCAATCACCAAGAATTGCCTGTACAGAAACCGCATCCGGAGTCGTATTGGCGCCGCTGCTTAAGCGCCCAAAACGACCACTGCCCAATGTACCTATAAGGCCACAGGGTTCACCGATTGCCTCTAGTAACTGTGCAACCATCCACGCGCAACTCGTCTTACCGTTGGTTCCGGTAATACCGATCAATTTAAGTTGCGAAGATGGATTGCCATAAAAACGGCCAGCTATATCGCTCAACTTTGCCAGTAAATCATCAACCACGACCACGGGTAATGACCACTGCGCGGGATCGAATGGTGCGTCAGCTATCACGGCAACTGCGCCAGCATGAATCGCGGCATCAATATAATCTCGGCCATCGACGGTATGCCCACGCACCGCCAAGAACACATCGCCAGCTTGCACGTCGCGACTGTTCAGTGCCAAGCCGGTTACCGGCACGGCTGCAACTTCCGGCGGTAAATCGTTTAGCAAATCGCCGAGTAATCTTGGTACTGTGTAATCCTGTTGCTCTGCCATCACGCCGCCGAATCTCCCTTCACTTTAGGTTTAGGGTCAGCCGGCTCTAGGTTGTCCGGCGCAATATTTAACAAGCGCAAAGCGTCAGACACCACTTTCGAAAAAACCGGTGCGGCAACCAAGCCACCAAAATAATCTCCATGGGGTTCGTCTATAGTTACTACCGCCACAATCCGGGGATTACTTGCCGGTGCAACACCTGCAAACAAGGCGAAATAGCGATCCTTTGCGTACCCACCGGCTTCAGCTTTATGAGACGTTCCCGTTTTACCGGCAATTCGATAGGCATCTACTTGCGCTCGCGTTGCAGTGCCACCCAGCTCGGTCACCTCCTCAAGCATTGAAACAACTTGCCGAGCTATTTTTGCTGAGATCACTTGTTGCTTAACGGGCTTTTCGGTTCGCTTGAGCAGCGAAACCTGCTGAAACATGCCGCGGTTTGCAAACACAGAATACGCCTGAGCAAGCTGTAAATTTGTTACCGTCAAACCGTAGCCAAATGCAAATGTAGCGCGTTCAATAGCACGCCAATTTGGTCTATTCGGCAACATACCGTTGCTTTCGCCAGGAAAGCCCGAACCAGTTGAACGACCGAGGCCAAAGCGATTAAAAACGCCCCAAACATCGTTCTCATCGAGTGACAAAGCGATCTTAGTTGTCCCGACTTGGCTAGATTTTTTCAACACCTCCGCAACGGTAATCGAACCGTAGTTGCGGTGATCCTCAAGGACCTTCGGGCCGACCTTTATATAACCGGGATTGGTATTAATAATTGTATCAGGCGTGTATTTACCACTTTCTAAACCGGCAACAATTGTTAGCGGCTTAACAGTGGAGCCAGGCTCAAACATATCTATTACCGCGCGATTACGCATCGCATCTGGCACTAGCTGGCTCCGATTATTCGGGTTGAATGAAGGCTGATTTACCATTGCTAGTACTTCACCAGATTCGCTGTCGATAATAACGACCGAACCGGCTTTAGCGCCGGTTTTGGTGATTGCTGACTTGAGTTCTTTGTAAGCAAGATATTGCAAACGCAAATCTATACTGAGCTGTATATCTTTGCCGGGGCTAGCAGCCTCGCCGGCGTCTATCTCCCTAATAATATTGCCGTATAAATCTTTTAATACCTGCTTGCGCCCCGGTGTGCCGTTAAGCCATTCGTCGTAGGCAAGCTCCAACCCTTCCTGGCCGCGATCGTCGATATCGGTAAAGCCAAGGACATGCGCAGTGACCTCTCCCGCTGGATAAAATCTGCGGTACTCCCGTTGCAAATACACACCCGGTACTTTCATTTGCATAATCTGCTGAGCCGCTGCGGGTGCCATGTGTCGACGCAGATACATAAATTGACTGCCGCTATAACGTGCTATACGGCGCGACAATTCAGCTGGCTTCATTTCTAAACTAGTGGCTAGGCGAGCCCATTCTTCCTTCGCATTTTTTAACTCTTGAGGGTTTGCCCAAATAGACGCAACCGGAGTACTTACCGCCAAAGGCTCGCCATTGCGATCTGAAATCATGCCACGATGAGCTGGAATCACCTCGGTACGATTTGTACGGGCATTGCCCTGGCCCTGCAAAAACTCGTAACCACGATCGACATCTAACACTTGCAGCGTTAGCGTACGCCATACTAAAAGAAGCGCGAGCACAAATAGCGCCCCCACAACAATGCGGAAACGCCACGGCGAAATAGGTGCTTTAACCTGCTTTCCCATAGCCCCCAACCATTTTTACTTCCCGCGCCTTAGGCGCTTGCATTTTTAATTTTTGAACAGCCATGTCTTGCACACGATCTGGTGACGCCCATGTACTTTGTTCGAGCAATAAACGGCCCCAATCTTCTTCGAGCAACATTGCATCACGGCGTAAATCTTGTAGCTGGCCAAATAACTTGCGACTCTTATGCGAACTTTGAACCACGGCAATGCACGAAATAATCACTAGCAATATTAGTAGCGGCACAGCCACGCCGCCGATAGGAGCCTGAACTTCAGCTTCTGCTAGCACATAATTCTTTTTATTTGTGCTGCGCTGCTTTTTGCCCAGCATATATCCCCCTATGCACACTCGTCGTATGCTAGTTTTTCTGCCACTCGCATGACTGCACTGCGCGAACGGGGATTCATCTCGACCTCTTGCTCCGACGCCTTTACTGCCTTACCAATAATTTTTAAACGGCGATTACGCTGACTTTCTGTCACCGGTATATATGCCGGCACATCGTCACCTTCAGATTGACGCCGCATGAAACGCTTAACCATCCGATCTTCTAAGGAGTGAAAACTAATCACGACCAAACGACCACCAACCGCTAATTGATCAACCACACTTCCGAGCAATCTTTCTAAATCGGTCAATTCATTGTTAATAAAAATTCTAATTGCTTGGAAACTCCGAGTCGCCGGATGCTTGTGCTTTTCCCAAGCAGGATTTGCTTCAGTTACGATTTTTGCCAGCTGCAATGTCCGTGTAATCGGCGCCTCTTCCCGCGCAGCAATAATCGCTCTGACAATGCGCTTGGCAAATCGCTCTTCGCCGTAGTCACGCAAGACCTTAACCATTTCCGCCTCTTCAGCAGTCGCAATCCACTCCGCCGCACTCATACCGCTGCCGGTATCCATGCGCATATCGAGATCGCCATCGCGCATAAAGCTAAAGCCGCGCTCAGCTTGATCAAGCTGCGGGGACGACACCCCTAAGTCGAGTAACACCCCAGTAAATGGGCCGCCAAAATCCGCTTCTTGTGCTAATTTCGCAAGCTCGGCAAATGAACCGCGTGCGATACTAAAGCGGTGATCACCAGCCGCTAACTGCTCACCCTCGGCAATTGCCTGGGCGTCTTTATCAATCCCTAATAAACTGCCATCGACAGCCAACCGCGAGAGAATCAATCTGCTATGCCCACCACGACCAAACGTGCCATCAACGTAACGACCGCTGGCATCGGTTACTAGCGCGCTGACCGCCTCGTCAAGCAGTACTGTTAAATGCTGTTCCAAGCTATCCACTCTCGCTAAAGGGAAAGGGATAACATTTCTTCTGGCATGTCACCCTCTCCCGCTGCACCCAGCCAATCGAACCAGCCAGATTCACTCCACAGTTCTAGTTTTTTACCCTGACCAACCAGCAATAGCTTCTTATCAAGATCGGCGTAATCACGTAATGGCTGAGACAGAAGTACACGCCCATTGCCGTCCATTTCTAGAGGTGTTGCATAACCCAGCAATAGGCGCTGCGCTAGCCGAGCTTTGCGGTGAATATTGGGAAGCGCCTCGATCTTTGGCAGTAAATCCAGCCACTGAGGTTCGGGGTAGACCAGTAAGCAGCGCTCTTCGGTATGGGCGGTTATCACTAAACGGCCGTCACAGGCAGACATCAAGGCGTCGCGAATTTTGGCTGGTATCGCCAAGCGCCCCTTGCTATCCATTGTGATTGTATGACTGCCGAGGAACATAATTCCCACCAAGCTCCGCTTTTAAACCGCAAAATACCACGAAAAACCACTTTTACCCACTGGGGCACACTATAGGAACTTGCAAGCCTAGGTGTCAAGCAGCGCAGAAGGGAATTTTTGTAAATGTGTCAGTAACTTGCGTGATAAATTGGGCAATGGAAATTGAGTTTTTTTAGCTAGCTTCTATAAAACAAAGACATGAGGAAGTGACTTAATGTAGAACATTAAGTGCGGGAATACTTTAGCGAGAAATGAAAGAAAGTTGAGTCGGCCGATAAGCCGGGTTCTGTCTTGGACGACCATTCATCTGGGACCTGCGTCACCGCAAGCCTCTAGCAGCCTACCCGAATCCACTGTGGGCCACAGCAAAGGATTCCTATTTGGCCTTGCTCCAGGCGGGGTTTACCATGCCACGAACTGTTGCCAGTCGCGCGGTGCGCTCTTACCGCACCATTTCAACCTTACCGGCAGCTTGCGCTACTTAGGCGGTGTATTTTCTGTTGCACTTTCCGTAGGCTCGCACCTCCCAGGAGTTACCTGGCGCCTTGCCCTGCGGAGCCCGGACTTTCCTCCCAACAGTAAACTGAAGAGCGATCGTCTGGCCGACTCAACTGTAAGGATAACCAGTAGTCTGGGCTTTAGCAAGCGCTATTTCAGGCTAATCCTGAAGCGGAAAGTCTAAACCATATTGGTATAACTGGTTTTTTTTGAGACCACTGATTTTTGAGCACAAAGCGGCGGCCTGCTTCAAGGGCAATTCGGCCCGCAATATATTCAGCATATCAATTGTCGCCGCGGGAATACCCTCATCCCCTTTAAAGCCCTCTATTAACAATACACACTCACCGCGTTGCTGATTGCTATCTGCACTGACCCAGTCATGAAGCTCTGATGCCGGCAGGCGCTTCACTGTTTCGAATAGCTTGGTGATCTCCCTAGCCAATACGACAAGCCGATCCCCGCCCATTGCGGCGCTAATATCCGCGAGGCTATCTCGGACCCGATGCGGCGCCTCATAAAAGATCATAGTGCGGCGCTCACGCTGCAAACCTTTCAACACCGTTAACCTCGCGTGCTGTTTGGCAGGCAAAAAACCTTCAAACATAAAACGATCAGATGGCAGTCCAGCCACACTTAAGGCCGCAATCACCGCACATGCCCCTGGAATAGGAACAACTTTAATCCCTTCCCGCAGTGCCAAATCAACTAAGCGGTAGCCGGGGTCTGATACCAAAGGCGTACCCGCGTCCGAAATCAGTGCCAAACTTTTACCGCCGCGCAAATGAGCAAGCAAACGCTCTAGCTCTGCACTATTACTGTGATCGTGATAGGCACAAACAGGTGTACGTATATCAAAATGACTAAGTAACGTGCGACTGTGACGGGTATCTTCAGCGGCAATGAGCGCTACTGTTTGTAGGATCTCTACGGCTCGGGGTACCATGTCCGATAAATTACCTATCGGCGTGGCAACAACATAGAGGGTCGGGGTATTATCCACGGGCTAGCCTCACTCAATCTTACATGACCGCGCAGACTAACAACGGCCAATCAATGAAGACAAGCACTTTCATACTTATACTCATCGCCGCACTCCTGGCGAGCTGTAGTTCGGCACCCGTTACGCAGACAAAGCCTAGGCCAAGTAACGTCGAGAGGTACACGGCTAAACCCCGCCCCGTGTCGACGCCAAGCGGCGAGTTCAACCCCGCAACTGTAGATATCGCCACCGCCGAACAGTGGTTAACGGACGCCAAAAGTTTAGATCCCGATGAGTCAGCAGAGCTATTACTGCAAGCTGCTGAGGTATTGCTAAGGGAAGGAGAACTTGCGCGCGCAGACGATGTAACCGGCGAATTGATTCCCCCGGAACTTACCGCAGACCAAGCGCTGCGCTTAGCTATTATTCGAGCGCGAGTTCACCGCGGTCACGCCGAATTTGCACAAGCCTTAGCGCAACTTTCAGAGCCGCTAGTAGAACGTGCCGTGCTGGAAGCGCCGGTTCGTCGACAAATGCAATACAGCCAACTTCGCGCCTCCTTATACGAAATAGAAGGTGATTATTTATCTGCCGCCCGCGAGCGGATATTTATAGACCCGCTGCTTACCATCACCCAACAGCCAGCCAATAGAGAATCGATCTGGGCCTCTCTAATGCAAATACCGACCTCGGTGCTCGTCAAAAATATCAACAGCACTAGCAATAGAGACTATATCGGCTGGCTCGAACTTGCCTCTATTGCTAAAGACAATCAGAACAATATCGATGCACAAGTAAAACAACGTGATGCATGGCTGCGCAACTGGCCCCAGCATCCCGCCCACAACGCACTCCCAGGCGGACTGGACAAGCTAAATGATTTGATTGTTGAGCGCGCCGATCAAGTGGCCCTGATTCTGCCAGTTACTGGCCGCTTAGCAGCATACGGCAAGGCGATTCGCGATGGCTTTTTTGCAGCTTATTACGAGACCTTAAATGAAGGCGGCAATGTCCCTCAGATCAACCAATATGACAGTAATTCAACAGACATCAGTTCCCTGTATCAGCAGGTTTTAGACAGTGGCAATAAGCTTGTCATCGGCCCACTGGAAAAAGAAAATCTAAGCGCCTTGGTCGCAAGTCATCCAAGCACAATGAATGTACCGACACTGGCACTCAATCGCATAGATGGCGACCGCTTTCCCAAGGGCTTATACCAGTTCGGTTTAAATCCAGAAGATGAAGCAGAGCAAATCGCCGATATCGCGAAAAGCAAAGGCTATTCACGCGCACTTATTCTCACGCCAGAGGGAACATGGGGACAGAAAGTCGCGGCAGCTTTTGCCCAGCGCTGGCAAAGTTTAAATGGCAGAATAGTCGCCAGCCAAACTTTCGACGCGTCGAAAAATAATTATTCGCAACGCATTAAAAGCACATTACAAATTGACAAGAGCCAACAGCGTCTGCAGCGCTTGCAGCAGATTATTGGCATACGCCCCAACTACGAGCCTTATCGGCGATCGGACGTAGATTTCATATTTTTGCTAGCTAGACCAAACGAAGGCCGCGCGATTAAGCCTCTTCTCGCATATCACTACGCTGGTGACATCCCGGTGTATGCAACATCGCACATCTATCGGGGCAGTAATTCGCCCAGCAAAGACCGAGATATTAATGGCGTCCGCTTTATCGATATACCCTGGATATTTGACGAAAAATCGGCAATCCGCCAAGAAATTAATACTGGAATACCATCAAGCCCCGCCTACCAAAGGATGTACGCGCTGGGTGTAGACAGCTTTCGACTGCATTTACGCCTCAAGCAATTACGCAATGGTGCGAGCGCACGCGTGTTTGGCGAAACCGGTACACTTACACTGAATGCGCTTGGCCAAATAGAGCGCGAGCTGGCCCTAGCCGAAATTCAAGACGGAATCGCTGTCGTCAACCCGATGGGGATTGCTAGCAAAGACGCGGAAAATGATTTTTAAATCTCTAAAAAGCGCAGACATTGGAGACAGGGCTGAACGCGGCGCCCGCCGACTACTCGAAAAACACAAGCTTAAGATTTTGCACCAAAATTACCGAAGTCGTTTCGGAGAAATCGATCTTATTGCGATGTCAGAAAAATACCTTATTTTTGTTGAGGTGCGCTTCAGAGAAAATTCGTTCTTTGGCAGCGGAGCTGAAACCGTCACCAGTAAAAAGCAACAACGCATAATTCTTACCGCACGCCACTTCCTCAGCAGTGGCGCATACACTGAACTACCTTGCCGCTTCGATGTCATTGAAGCAAGTAACGATAAAAGCGGTAAACTACATTTTAACTGGCTAGAAAACGCGTTTCAGGAGTGAAAGACAAAATTACCGTGGACTATTCCGAGCAAGTAGTAGATTTATTTCACCGCCACATTGAGAGCTGCATGTACACCATGGAGGCACTTGGCGAGGCCATTGCACAGGCTAGCGAGTGCCTTGTAGAAAGCATGCTCCAAGAGCACAAAATTATCTGTTGCGGAGAAGGCAACAGCGGCTTAATTGCCCACCATTTAGCAACCAATTTACTGAATAGCTTTCAACACGAGCGTCCAGCATTGCCCGCGATGGTGCTAAGCTCCGATGCTGCGACCGCAATAGCAGCCGATTCCAGTTACAACGATATTTACGCAAATCAGATACGCGCGCTAGGGCAAACAGGCGACTGCCTTGTTCTTTGCTATAACGGCGGCGGTGCAGCAGCTACGCTTAGAGCAATCCAAGCGGCCCACGAGCGAAATATGCGCGTAGTCTCAATCAGCAATGTCAAAGGTGGCGATGCCAGCGCCCTGCTATTGCCAGACGATATAGAACTTACTTTTCCGATCGAAGACCGTGCAAGAGCAATTGAAGTTCAGCTCGTTGCCGTACACAGCATTTGCGAATTAATAGACACTCAACTATTTGGAACCCCCCACGCATGAACATATTTATACGTTTTGGCCTTACGATAGCGCTCACCCTATTCATGAGCGCATGTACGCAAATTATCACCGCAACCACCGACAAACCCATTGCCGATGATCCAGGAAGCCGAAGCCTAGGCAGCTACGTTGACGATGAAATCATTGAAACCAAGGTTCTCGTGAACATCAACAAAACCGATCCCGCGCTAAAGGCATCTCGTATTAGCGCCACCAGTCACAACGCTATCGTACTGCTAACAGGGAATACCGCCAGCGAAGACCTCCGGCAACTTGCTGGCGAGGTTGCAAGCGGCGTCAAAAAAGTACGTAAAGTGCACAACGAACTAAGCGTAGGGGCCGATGTAAGCATGCTAGCCAGAAGCAATGACGCCTGGATAAGCACCAAAGTAAAGAGTCGATTATCACTAAACGAACAGCTAGATGCATCAAAGATTAAAGTCGTCACCGAAAACGGCATCGTTTATTTAATGGGCCTGGTATCTAAAGCAGAATCTGACACCGCCGCCACTGTTGTTAGTGAAACTAGCGGTGTGCAAAAAGTGGTGCGGGTTTTTGAATACTACTAACTTTCATTAAGAAAGCTGAAAAAGTCGCTAAGTTTATTTAACGACTTTGAGACTTGGCTTAGATTTAGTCGGGAGCTTGCTTAAACTCGCCGATGGGCGGGAACCAGCAGGCTGCGGAGGTGGCGTTGGCTCCTCTGCATCGAACAACATACCTTGGCCATTTTCCTTAGCGTATACGCCTAGCACAGCACCGACAGGCGCGCTTACCTCTTGTGACACACCGCCAAAGCGACCACTGAAGCTGAGAATGTCATTGCCGACATTTAGCCCCATGACCGCCGAGGGGGATATATTCAGAACAATTTGACCATCTTGGACATACTGCTGCGGAACAAAAACACCTTCGCGCAGGGCATCCACCAAAATATAGGGTGTGCAGTTGTTATCCACCACCCACTCATAAATTGCTCTGATCATATAAGGTCGACTAGACGTCATTGCCATATAAATTAAAGCAGCAAATTAAGCTACTGATGCCTCGCTACGCAATTCACGCTCTTTTTCAGTCAGACTTTCTTGGAAAGCCGGACGCTCAAACAACCGCTCCATATAGTCAAACAAAGGTTTTGACTGGCGGGTTTGCGGAATCACCACACCCAACTGCGGTAAACGCCATAAAATAGGCGCCAAACAGCAATCAACTAAGGTAAATTCTTCGCTCATAAAAAAGGGCTTTTCTGCAAAAATTGGCGCCACAGTTAACAAGCTGTCACGTAATTCCTTGCGCGCCTTTTCGGCGTTTTTCGGGTTATTACCAGCGAGCAGCTCGTCAACTAATCGACACCAATCCCGCTCTATACGATAGATATACTGGCGACTTTCACCACGCGCTACTGGGTAAACCGGCAGCAAAGGTGGATGCGGGAACCGCTCATCCAAATACTCCATCATGACCTTGGACTCATACAAGGCCAAGTCGCGATCAACCAAGGTTGGCAAAGAGTTATAGGGATTTAGTTCGGCGACCTCTTCCGGCAAGTTATCCGGCTTCACATCGACGATATCAACAGTCACGCCTTTTTCGGCCAATACGATTCTTACCCGATGGCAGTAATGACTCGCTGCGTCGGAAAAGAAAGTCATGGTAGAACGCTTGGCTACAACGCCCATTGATCTCACCTCAAATTAGAAAACTAAAACAACAAACGGGCAGCTCTAACTAGAGCCACCCGCCAACTATTACAAGCCCTTACAAAAGCGTAAAAACTAGTAGCAAAATTTAATGCACATCTTTCCAATATTCACGGTTTAGCAAGTACGCAAATATAAAGAACAGCGTGATGAACAGCAGCACAAATACACCAATACGCTTACTTTTCGCTTGCGCAGGCTCACCCACGTAATCCAAGAAGTTAACCAGATCATAGATTACTTTATCATATTCAGCCGGGCTCAAAGCGCCTTCGGGGGAATAGGTAAATGATCCACACGGATTTAACGCCTTGCCGTCTTCATCGAACAATACATCGTCACCCGTTAATGGGTCGCGAAGTATACCACCATTGTGCGCGTGAACCGGACCTGGCGCGCAGTGCGGCATACCTTGCAATTCAACTAAAACATGCGGCATACCAACATCTTTAAAGACTTTGTTATTAACACCCCAAGGACGTGACGGATCTGAATGGAAAGTACGAAGATAGGTGTACAACCAATCAGTGCCGCGAGCTCGCGCAACCAAGGTCAGATCTGGAGGTGCTGCGCCAAACCACTTTTTTGCATCATCCGCCGCCATCGCATTGGTCATTAACGAGCCAATTTTTGCATCAGCGTCAAACTTTAAGTTTTGCTCAAACAAATCAACGGGAATACCGAGATCATCTGCAGTGCGCTGATAACGACCGTATTCTAATGAATGACAGCCCATACAATAATTCATATAAGTCTTAGCGCCGCTTTGCAGCGACGCCTCGTCAGTCACATCAGTATCAATTTGATCGCAAGCCATGGTGCCACAGTTAAATGCAGACTCAGCACCAGCGGCTTTGAGAGGTAATACCGTCAGCACGATTACAGCCAACAGCACCAACATACTCTTCCAAAAGCCCATACCGCCATCGGTAGTGCGGGTTGGCTCAGGTTTAGTCGCCTCCCACTTGGTCCAGAAAGGCATCAGAATGAAGAAGGCGAAATAAATAACCGAACAAATACGCGCCAACAAAGTACGCGCTTCGGTTGGTGCTTTCACACCAAGCACGCCCAAGATCAGGAATGAAGCAACAAAAATCAAGATTGCAGCTTTACTCACACGGCCTTTGTAGCGAATCGACTTCACAGGACTGCGATCCAACCATGGCAACAAGAATAGAATCGCAACCGAGGCACCAAAGGCAATAAAGCCGAGCAACTTATCAGGAACCGCGCGCAATACCGAATAAAACGGTGTGAAGTACCAAACTGGCGCGATGTGATCTGGCGTTTTCAGACCATTAGCAATTTCAAAGTTCGCATACTCGATGAAATAACCACCCATTTCTGGGCCAAAGAAGATAATAGCTGCGAAGACGAACATGAATACCGCTATCGCCGTTAAATCATGCACGGTGTAATAAGGATGGAAGGCAACGCCATCCAGAGGAATACCATTTGCATCCTTATTCTTCTTAATTTCAACGCCGTCTGGGTTGTTAGAACCCACTTCGTGCAAGGCAAGTAGATGCAATACAACCAAGGCAATTAATACAATTGGCAGTGCAACAACATGAAGAGCAAAAAAGCGGTTCAAGGTAATACCCGATATCAGGTAGTCACCGCGAATCCACTGCACGATATCCTCACCGACAACAGGAATAGCACCGAACAAGGAGATGATAACCTGTGCACCCCAGTAGGACATTTGCCCCCATGGCAGCACGTATCCCACAAAGGCTTCAGCCATCAGCGCCAAGAAAATGAACATACCAAAAACCCAGATTAATTCCCGCGGTTTTTTGTACGAGCCATAAATTAAGCCGCGGAACATATGCAGATACACCACAACAAAAAACGCTGACGCGCCGGTGGAGTGCATGTAACGGATTATCCAGCCAAACTCGACATCCCGCATGATGTATTCAACAGAGCGAAATGCTTCTTCAGAGCTTGGTGTAAAGCTCATAGTCAACCAAACACCAGTCAGTAGCTGGTTTACCAGCACAACTAGAGAAAGGACGCCAAAGAAATACCAGAAATTGAAGTTTTTCGGCGCATAGTATTTACCCATATGGGTATCCCACGCACGCATAATAGGTAGGCGGGCATCAACCCAGTCACGCAGACCCACTAACATTTTGATCATTACGCAGCCCCCTGATCAACACCGATAACAATCACATTGTCACCCTCGTAGGAATACGGAGGAATAACAAGGTTTTGAGACGCAGGCGAACCTTGGTAAACGCGTCCCGCCAAATCAAAACGTGAACCGTGACATGGGCAAAAGAAACCACCAAGCCACGCCTTACCGCCCAAATCGGGAACACCGACCTCAGGGTAATGCTTTGGCGCACAACCTAAGTGGGTACACAAACCAACAAGGACAAGATATTCCGGGCGAATAGCGCGAGTTGCCGAATCAACGTACTCTGGCTGCTCGGAACCCGCAGAGGCTGGATCCTTCATGTACTGATCAAGCTGCTTTAAACCTGCAACTTGCTCTTCGGTGCGACGCACCACATAAACGGGCTTACCGCGCCACTCAACAACAACCATCTGGCCCGGTTCCAGTTTACTAATATCAGCCTTTACCGGTGCACCAGCAGCCTTTGCTTTAGCGCTTGGATTCCAAGAACCCACGAAGGGTGTTGCTATACCGACTGCGCCTGCGGCACCCACAACGGATGTTGCAGCGGTCAGAAAGCGTCGACGCCCTGTATTTATGCCGTCATTGCTCATGACGATTCCCCCATAATATACGAAAACTCAGGCAGGCCCCGCCTCTCGAAACGGAGCCAAATCCAAAATTCCAAATGGGCCAAATAGTAATGAACTTGGCCCTTACTGACAACATTAATGCGCAGCACAGACCTATATCAGGGCCTTTGCTTGAGCAAAAAAAAACGCCCACATAAAAGCTCGTGGGCGTTTTCCGAGTGCCGTAGCGGCAATCTCCACAGACCAGATGGCCGTCGCGGTTAACGCTTGGAGAATTGCGGCTTCTTACGTGCTTTACGCAGACCGACTTTCTTACGCTCAACTTCGCGAGCATCGCGAGTTACGTAACCAGCTTTACGCAGACCGCTGCGCAAACCCTCGTCGTATTCCATAAGAGCACGAGTAATACCGTGACGAATCGCGCCAGCCTGGCCAAAACTACCACCACCGCTAACCGTTACAGTCACATCAAACTTTTCAGCCATTTCGACCAGCTCAAGCGGCTGACGAACGATCATACGCGCAACTTCACGACCAAAGTACTGGTCAAGAGTCCGGGCATTAACTGAAATAGCACCTGTTCCTGCTTTCAGGAATACACGAGCTGAGGAGGTTTTACGGCGACCTGTACCGTAATACTGGGTGGCTGACATATTGCGCTTCCGTTAGATATTCAGTTCAACTGGCTGCTGAGCGGCATGGGGATGCTCAGTTCCAGCGTAGACTTTCAATTTTTTAAACATTGCACGACCCAGCGGATTCTTGGGTAACATACCCTTTACCGCACCCTGGATCACGCGCTCAGGGGCTTTATCAATCAACTTTTCGAAGCTTATAGACTTCAATCCACCTGGATAACCAGTGTGGTGATGATAGATCTTGCCAGTTGCTTTGTTGCCAGTAACGCGAATCTTCTCCGCATTAACAACAACGATATAATCGCCAGTATCAACATGAGGCGTGTATTCAGGCTTATGCTTACCGCGCAAACGATGCGCAATCTCACTGGCCAAACGACCCAATGTTTTTTCGGCGGCGTCTACTACGTACCAGTCGTGTATTACGTCACTGGGTTTTGCGCTTAAGGTTTTCATGTTTCTCGCCTATAGGGCCCGTACCGAACAAAGAGCGCGAATACTACATAAGTGCCAAGGGTTTTTCAAGTGGAATATTGATTTTGTAAGCCATAATTCTCAATGACCTATGGCCGGTGCTCGCAGGCCAGATATTCCTCTGATTGCATTTCAAGCAAGCGACTCTGAGTGCGCTCAAATTCGAAATCCAATCGACCGCCAGTATACAACTGCTCCAGCGGTGCAGCCGCAGATAATACCAGCTTAACGTTACGGTCGTAAAACTCATCTATCAAATTAATGAAACGACGCGCCTGATCATCCCTTCCAGCACCCATTTGCGGGACATTACTAATAAGTACCGCATGGAACACCCGCGCCAGCTCGATATAATCATACTGACTGCGCGGCCCATCACACAACTCTGAAAAATCAAACCACGCAACATCATCAGCGACAAATAAGGCCTGAATCTGCCGCCCCTCGATATCAAGCAGCTGATCTGCACTGGCAGCCTCAGGCGCCAAGCGCTTAAAACTCAGGGCCAAACTTTGATCCGCAGCCTCACCCAATGGGTGATAATAGAGCTCGGCCTGTTCAAGCGCCCGCAGACGATAATCCACGCCACCATCGACGTTAACCACATCAACCCTATCTTTTATCAAGGCAATGGCAGGCAAGAACCGCGCCCGCTGCAAACCATCTTTGTACAAACCGTCCGGAACAATATTTGACGTCGCAACAAGAACCACGCCGCGCGCAAAGAGCCGATCAAATAAGCCGGCCAATATCATCGCATCGGTGATATCTGACACAAAGAACTCATCAAAACAAATCACCCTCGCCTCGTCGGCAATGCGATCAGCAACAATGACTAATGGGTTTTTCTCACCTGACAGGGATTTCAACTCGCGATGCACTCGCTGCATAAAGCGGTGAAAGTGCGCGCGCATTTTGTTTTCGAAAGGCAATGTATCGAAAAAAGTATCCATGAGATACGTCTTCCCTCGACCTACACCGCCCCAAAAATAGAGCCCGCGAATCGTCGGCGGAGGGGTATTTCGTCCTGATAGCTTGGCCCCTACACGAGCAAAAAAGCTGCTACCACCCTGCGAGGGCTGAGCAAGCAGATCATCATATAAGCGCTGCAAACACTGCACAGCGTGCTCCTGAGCCGGATCATAAGAAAAATCGGCCTGCGTGAGATCGTGCTGATAACGCTGTATGGGAGTAGACATTCGTGTAGCCTCTTTCAAGACGGGCGCAACTGTACCGAGCCACAACCCAATTGGCAATTTTTTATCCCGGAGTACTGAACCCCAGCCAACGAGGGGTTATACTGTAGCGAAGGAGTGACAACTACGTCGACTCATCGGAGGAACCTCTGTGCAAGACATCAATACATTAATCGCCGTCGCCATTATCTGCTTACTCATCGGCGCAGCGGTAGGCTATTTCATTGTTGGTCGAATGAGACCTGAACAACAAAACCGCGCAGCGTTAGAAAAGCAATTCAATGATATGCAGCGTCAACAGCAAGACTATCAACAAGAAGTCAGCCATCACTTTGACCGCACGGGTGAACTACTTAACGAGCTGGCCGAAAGCTATCGCAGTGTTCACAACCACATTGTGGAGGGCGCACAAAATCTTCACAGCACCGGCATCAGTCCTCTGCAGGCCATTCCCGAGGGCCGACCAGTACTGGATAACAAGCCGAGCAAACTTGCCCCCGCAGCGCCACCACTAGATTACGCTCCACGGCAGCCCGGCAAAAAGGGTGCTCTACACGAAGAGTTCGGCATGGATTCAGAAAAGAAGCCCAAAGAACACCTTGAGCCGCCGGTCTCTCCGCACGCGTAA
Source organism: Zhongshania aquimaris (assembly GCF_019312595.1). GTDB lineage: Bacteria > Pseudomonadota > Gammaproteobacteria > Pseudomonadales > Spongiibacteraceae > Spongiibacter > Spongiibacter aquimaris. The sequence continues at coordinate 1,229,145 of NZ_JAHWDQ010000001.1, forward strand.
TCTACACCAAATCCAAATCACCATACTATTTCCGGCCTAAATGTTCTTAGGCCGGATTGTCGATATCTATAAATCGATGATACAGATCAAATTGGTCTGCCAGATTTTTCGCCACAGCCTGTATGCCATAGCGCTCGGTAGCGTGGTGCCCCGCCGCAATATAGTGAATACCCAGTTCCCGCGCAGCCAGTATTGTGGGCTCCGATACCTCGCCGCTTAGATACGCATCAACACCAGCGGCAAACGCCTTTTCAATATAAGACTGCGCGCCGCCCGTACACCAAGCTATCGTTGAAATAGGTCGGTCATGACCTACCTCTAACAATGGCTTACGCCCCAGCACTAGCTCTACGTGTGCCGCAAACGCCTCTGCGCTCATTGGCGCAGAAAGGCGACCAACATTTCCCACCGACCGCGGGTTATTAGGCTCAAGTCCACCCTCGACATGAATACCTAGCCGCTTGGCCAACTGAGCGTTATTGCCCAGTACCGGATGGGCATCCAATGGCAGGTGATAGGCTATTAAACTGATATTGTTGGCGAGTAATAACGCGAGTCGATTTCGCTTCATACCGACAATACAGGGATCTTCGCCGCGCCAAAAATAACCATGATGGACCATGATGGCATCCGCCTTTTCTGCAATCGCGGCCTCAATTAGGGCCTGCGAAGCAGTGACGCCCGAGATGATACGACGAACGGTCTCACTGCCCGCCACCTGCAATCCATTCGGGCAGTAATCGCTAAATTGTGCTGGCTCTAAAATGTTATCTGCCGCAGCAAGCAAATCACCAAGAGAAACCGCCATAAACCCTCACATTAATTCTGAAATGTCACATTTCGTGCTAGGCTAGCACCCCATAAAGACAAGCATCCAGTGCTTCCCCACTTAATCACCCAGCGAGGACCGGCACTTGACACGGAACAGCCTGAAACCACTGATCTGGCCCACCATTTGCGGCATTTTACTCGGTCTATGCATACTCGCCTATCTACCCAGAGATCGCGACAAAGACTACGTTTACGCCGTTGAACACGCGGCTCCGGCCGTTGCCAACATTTACACTACCAAAGTTGTGGAACAGCGCCACCCACTTGCCGACGACCCACTATTCAAACATTTTTTCAGCCGCAACGGTCGCGTGAAGCAGCAACTTGAACGCAGCCTAGGATCAGGCGTCATTGTCAGCGATGCGGGATATTTGCTCACGAACTATCACGTCATCAAGGGTGCCGACGAGATATTGGTATTACTCCATGACGGCCGACAAGCACTAGCAAGCGTTATCGGCAGCGATGCAGACACCGACCTTGCCGTCCTAAAAATCGACTTAGACAACCTCACCAGCATCACCATTGGCGACCCATCAAAAATTCAGGTCGGCAACATCGTGCTCGCCATCGGCAACCCATACGGCTTCGGCCAAACTGTAACCCAAGGCATTGTCAGCGCGACCGGTCGCTACGGATTAGGCCTTAGCCAGTTCGAAAATTTCATTCAAACTGACGCCGCAATCAACCCCGGCAACTCCGGTGGCGCGCTTATCGATACAAAAGGTCGATTACTCGGGATCAACACCGCGATTTACACCCAGAGTGGCGGATCAACTGGTATCGGCTTGGCCATTCCAACTGATTTAGCACTCCGTACCATGAGCGATCTCATTAGCTATGGTCGACCACTGCGGGGCTGGCTGGGCATTGAAGTTCAACCCGTTGGTGTGGGCACTAATGGCGTCATTATTACCGCGCTAGCAAACAGTGGCCCAGCAGAAAAAGCCGGTTTAAAAATTGGTGACATTCTCATTAATATAAACGGTGAACAAGTCGGCGACGGCCATGCGGGCATGAAACTCATCACCTACACTCGGCCCGGCGAAAGAGTGAGGATCGCTTTATTACGCGGCGAAGAAACAATCACAATCGAAACAGAAGTGGCTATGCGGCCTAATAGCTAGGCCGCAAATTACGCAGATGCCAGAAGCCGCTGCAGCGACTTGAACAACACCTCACTATCTTCGGGTCGACCTACGGTAATACGCAGATACTGCTCAATGCGCGGCATTTTAAAATGCCGAACAATCACACCGTCTTCTCGCAAACCCGCCGCCAACTCCGAGGCATCGCGACTCATATGCCGACAAAATACAAAATTGGCTGAAGACGGCAACACCTGAAAATCAAACGACGCGAGACGAGTCACCATCGCCTCACGCTCAGCCATCACCGCCTGTCGGGTTTGCTGAAAATAGGGCTCATCCGCAAACGATGCCGCAGCACCCAACTGAGCCAGACGATCTAATGGATAGGAATTAAAACTATTTTTAATCCGCTCCAATGCCTCAATTAGATCTGGATGACCAACCGCAAAACCAACCCGCAAACCCGCTAATGAGCGCGACTTTGACAGCGTTTGCGTCACTAACAAATTAGGAAAGCGATCAACCAGGGAAATCGCAGAGTCACCGCCGAAATCAACATAAGCCTCGTCAATAACAACCACTGTTTCGTTGTTAACCGTCAGTAGCCGTTCAATTTCTGCCAGCGACAAGAAACACCCCGTCGGCGCATTCGGGTTCGGGAAAATAATCCCGCCATTAATACCTCGGTATTCCTCGATCTTAATCTGGAACTTGTCATCCAGCGGGATTACCTCGTACGGTATCTTATACAAACCACAATACACGGGATAAAAACTGTACGTGATATCCGGAAACAGCAAGGGCTTACCGTGCTGAAACAAGCCATGAAAAACATGCGCCAAGACTTCATCAGAACCGTTGCCGACAAATACCTGCTCTGCTGCAACACCGTGGTAATCCGCAATCGCCGTTTTTAGCACATCGCTATTCGGATCGGGGTATAAACGCAGCGCGGCAGTCGCCTCAGCTTTAATAACTTCAAGTACTTTTGGCGATGGTCCATAGGGATTTTCATTGGTATTGAGCTTGGTTAATTTACTTAACTTTGGCTGCTCCCCAGGGACATAGGGCACTAAATCTTTAACGAATGGACTCCAATACCTACTCATCACAATCACCTAATATGCGATATTCCGCGCTGCGGGCGTGAGCCTGTAAGGACTCTCCGCGCGCGAGTACCGAGGCAACTTTAGCCAATTCCGACGCACCCGCCGCTGAGCAGGCAATCAAAGATGAGCGCTTCTGGAAATCGTAGACACCTAACGGCGATGAAAACCGCGCGGTGCCAGAGGTAGGTAACACGTGATTCGGTCCAGCGCAGTAATCCCCCAACGCTTCTGGTGTATAACGCCCCATAAAGATAGCGCCGGCATGGCGTATTTTAGGCAGCCACTGCTCCGCATCGTCGACAGATAACTCTAAATGTTCTGGCGCTATTCGATTACTAATCGCAATCGCATCATCCATGTCGTTAACCAGCACCAGCGCACCGCGACTCACCATAGAGCTGCGAATAATATCGGCGCGCTCAGACTCCGGCAGCAAACGACTGATACTCGCTTCAACCTGGTTTAAAAAGTTGGCATCAGGACTCAACAGTATCGACTGAGCATCTTCATCGTGCTCAGCCTGCGAAAAAAGATCCATCGCAATCCAATCAGGGTCGGTCTTGCCGTCGCAAATAATTAATATCTCAGAGGGACCTGCAATCATATCCAAGCCGACGCTGCCAAACACTTGCCGCTTAGCGGTGGCGACATAAATATTGCCGGGGCCAACTATTTTATCAACTTTAGGAATCGTTTCTGAACCGTATGCCAGCGCCGCAATTGCCTGGGCGCCGCCGATGGTAAATACGCGATCAACACCCGCTATAGCCGCAGCGGCCAACACCATGTCATTGACAAAGCCTTTGGGGGTCGGCGACACCATAATCAACTCGCCAACGCCAGCTACTTTAGCGGGTATAGCATTCATTAATACCGATGACGGATAAGTCGCCTTACCACCTGGTACGTATAAGCCAACGCGATCTAAGGCGGTAATCTGCTGTCCCAACAAAGTGCCATCTGCTTCGCGATATGACCACGACTCCTGGCGCTGATGCTGGTGATAGGTTTTTATTCGCTCCGCAGCCGTTTCTAGGGCCGCTCGAACATCCGCATTTATATTTGCCAGGGCGGCGTCAATACGACTCTTCGGGATTTCCAAGTCCGCTGCTGCTTTGGGTTCCCAGCTATCAAACCGCCTCGTGAACTCAAGAATCGCGGCATCGCCCTCGCCGCGAACTTTCGCAAGTACGTCTGCCACCGTTGCCACCACCGAGGGGTTCGACACCGACTCCCAATCCAGCAATGCCGTCAGCGCCGCATCAAAATCGAGGTCCGCACTACTCATGCGCCTTATTAGAGTATCAGCCATTGCTGACAAGCTCCTCCGCGCTTTGCCGGGCTTCCACCGCAACCGTTAACTTCGCGATAATATCTTGAATACTATTATGCTTACGCTTCATCGCCGCCTTGTTCACGACAAGACGCGAACTCACATCGGCGATCATGTCACGCGGTTCCATACCATTGGCCCGCAGGGTATTTCCCGTATCCACAATATCGACAATTAAATCGGCCAAATCCATCAGGGGCGCCAATTCCATCGCACCGTAAAGCTTAATTAACTCAACTTGAATCCCACGCTCTGCAAAGTGCCTGCGAGCCACATTGACAAACTTGGTGGCAACTCGCACACGACCATGCGGCAAGGACTCACCAACACGACCGGCAGTCATCAATCTACAACGGGCGATATTAAGATCTAAGGGCTCATACATATCGCCCGCACCGACCTCTAACAGCATATCTTTGCCCGCCACACCAATATCCGCCGACCCCAACTTTACATAGGTCGGCACATCAGTGCCGCGAATAACAATCAAACGAATATGTGAATGGTTAGTCTCGAAAATCAGCTTGCGACTGCTGCTTATATCTTCGGCGGGCACGATGCCCGCCTCCGCCAACAATGGCAGAGTTTCTTTTAAGATACGCCCTTTGGTGAGCGCAATAGTAACCGGCTGATCCACAAATTAACTCCAGGTACCGTAAAGCATTTAATTGGCAACGCGACGAATAGTGGCCCCGAGCGCAAGGAACTTTTCTTCAATGCATTCATAGCCACGGTCTATATGATAGATGCGATCCACAAGCGTATCCCCATCCGCAACCAAACCAGCAATAACAAGACTTGCCGACGCACGCAGATCACTGGCCATGACTGGCGCCGCTTTCAAACGCTCGGTGCCGGTAATCATGGCGGTATTGCCCTCTATACTAATTTTAGCGCCCATTCGATTCATTTCATGGGTTTGAATTAGGCGGTTTTCAAATATGGTTTCAGTAACATGGGAAACTCCATCGGCAACCGCATTCATCGCGGTAAACTGCGCCTGCATATCTGTGGGAAAACCCGGGTACGGGACGGTCTTAATATTAACTGCTTTTGGCCTACGCCCTTCCATATCGAGGGTAATCCAATTTTCACCGGATTCAACTTTTGCACCCGCCTCAACGAGCTTTACCAATACTGCCTCTAGCGTTTCAGGCCCTATTCCGCGCAAGCGAATAGATCCCCGGGTCGCCGCCGCTGCCACCAAATACGTGCCGGCTTCAATGCGGTCAGGCATAACTGAATAGGTGCAGCCATGTAAACGCTCTACCCCGTCAATAATTATTGTCGCACTACCGTGCCCGCTAATCTTGGCTCCCATCGCGATAAGACAGTTTGCCAAATCAACGATTTCGGGCTCTCGCGCGGCATTTTCTAAAACCGTGCGCCCTTTCGCCAGTGCGGCGGCCATTAAGACATTTTCAGTGCCGCCAACAGTGACCATATCAAACAAGACATGGGCGCCGCGCAAACCACCTTCGGGTGCCGTTGCCGTAATATAACCGGCGTCGACATCAATTATCGCACCCATGGCCTCTAAGCCACGCAAATGCTGATCAACCGGGCGACTACCGATAGCGCAACCACCAGGAAAAGAAACCCGAGCATGGCCAAAATGCGCCAATAAGGGCCCCAAGACTAAAATCGAGGCCCGCATGGTTTTCACCAACTCGTATGGGGCAGTCGTTTTGGTGGTTGTTGAACCATTAATTTCGACGCCGAGATTTTCATCGACAATCAACTCGGTTCCCATACTGCGCAACAGCGCAATCATGGTGGTAATGTCATGCAAATGCGGCAGATTGCGAATCATCACCGGTTCGCTAGACAATAATGTAGCCGCCAAAATAGGCAGCGCTGCATTTTTTGAACCGGAAACACGAATCTCGCCGGCCAACGGCCCGCCGCCGGTTATAAGCAACTTATCCATGAAATCTCCTGGAAATTCCGCTTAGCCTTAAGATTGGGCTTCGTCGGGGGTCAACGCTTTAATATTGATGGCGTGTAAAGAGCCATCCCGAATCCAATCATTGACTGCAGCATAGACAAGCTGCTGACGCTTTACCGCACGTAATCCGGCAAAGGCATCACTAACAACGCGCACGTCAAAATGGCTGCCATCACCATTCACGGCGACTTCACTACTGGGAAAATGCTCTAAAAGACGCTGTTCGATATATTCTACTTGCATGCCCATCCCGCTCTTACCTACCACTACTTTGCACAAGCGCGGAATTGTACGCAATTGCGGAGAACATGGCGAGGCGAAACCCTAGTCAGGGCTCGCCTCGCCTATTAAAAGAAGGTTACTCTGCGGCTTTTTCCATCACCTCTTGCGGCGCAACCGTCCAGTTCGCAATAACCTTATCGATGTCGCCATTATATTGCTTAACTGCGGCGTTAAACTGATTTTGATAAATCCGACCTAAATTCAAGCCCTCAATAATCACGTTGCGCAATTTCCAGACACCATCTGAACCTTGGCGAAGCGTATAGACAACTTGATATGGCTTAGCGCGCTCACCGTAAATATCTTGGCGCACACCAACGCTACCTGACAAATCCACATCGTCGGCCAATGGCAACACTTCAATACGATTGCCATTAAAGCCAAGCAAGCCCTTTGAATACGTATTGATCAATCCGTCTTTAAAGCTATCGGTAAACCGAATTACGCGCTCGCGAAACTGCGCACGCTCGGCTTCCGTTTTTAGGCTTTCGTAGTAACCACGACTGCCATATTTACCCATAATACCCCGCGCAAAACTTTGAAAATCCACCACTTCGTCCATAATGCGCCGAACTTCATTGGTAAAGCGCTGCGGATCAGTGTCAATGTAACCACGCGCATCCTCAATCACTTTGACCAACTCTTGGGTAGTGTCTGCAACTACCTCATAGGGACCTTTGTCGGCGGCAAAGCTCGGTGAAAACAGGCCAAACACCATAAATAATGCCACTACTATTTTTTTACACATACCATCCCCTTAATTTTTATCCGTGCTTCATTACCAATAAAATACGGGCAACTGCGAGTTAAGACCCCATTTTACGCCAATGACTCCCAATTCAGACCTTAGCTAAACCTGTTAATTTGTCACATTGGAAATTATCATACACAGGATTAGCGCCAGCTGAACGGGCGACACAAACTACCTAAGGTATTCTGAGTGAGCAATAATTCTAGTTTTATTGGGTCAGCGCAACGCGTCATCACCATGGAGCGTGACGCCGTTAGTGTCTTAATTGACCGGATCGACGACTCGTTTGAACGCGCCTGCGATATTTTACTGGCATGCAAAGGCCGCGTGGTTGTCACCGGCATGGGCAAATCTGGGCACATCGGCAATAAAATTGCGGCGACCCTGGCCAGCACCGGCACCCCCGCTTTTTTTGTTCACCCCGGTGAAGCCAGTCACGGCGATTTAGGAATGATCACCGCTGGCGATGTGGTCATCGCCCTTTCTAATTCTGGGACCACCGCAGAACTCATCACTATTTTACCGCTGTTGAAACTGCTAGCTGTACCCGTCATTGCGTTAACAGGCAAACCAGACTCAGAACTGGCCACAACCGCGGATGTACACTTAAACGTAGGCGTTAGCGAAGAAGCATGTCCACTCAATCTTGCCCCTACATCTAGCACCACGGTTACGCTCGTAATGGGAGATGCTCTCGCGATTGCGCTTTTAGAGGCTCGCGGTTTCACAGCCAATGACTTTGCAATGTCTCACCCCGGTGGCGCACTGGGCAGACGACTACTGCTAAAAATCGACAGCATAATGCATACTGGCGCCGCCATACCCTCCGTTGAGTTAGGCTGCGCCTTAAGCAGCGCTCTACTGGAAATGAGCAGCAAAGGTTTGGGTATGACTGCAGTAGTAGATAAATCGGGCTCGCTGGCCGGCATATTTACAGACGGCGACCTACGCCGAGCTATTGATCGCGGCATAGATATACACAGCAGCCCAATTGATGACATTATGACTCGCAATTGCCGTACCATCCGCCCCGGCACGATGGCCGCAGAAGCGCTGCGTATTATGGAAGATAACAAAATTACTGTTCTGGTGGCCGTCGATAGCGAACACAAACCAGTCGGCGTTATCCATACTCACGACCTGCTAAAAGCAGGCGTCGCATAGAGAATATAGAAGCAATGCAGAGCGTTATCGAGAAAGCAAAACCCATCAAACTATTGGCAATGGACGTCGACGGGGTACTAACCGACGGCAGTCTTTATTTTGGCAACAGCGGCGAGGAAATAAAGGCCTTTAGCATCCTCGACGGTTTAGGGATAAAACTACTGTGCGATGCGGGTATCAAGCCGGCTATTATAACGGGGCGCAGCTCGGAGCTGCTTAAACGGCGCGCCGCGGAACTCAAAATTGACCTTATATACCAGGGCCGCGAAGACAAACTCGTTGCCCTCGAAGAGCTGCGAAGCGACCTTGGACTTAGCTTTGAAGAAATTGCCTACGTCGGCGACGATTTGCCCGACCTCTCTGCTATTCGCCAGGCTGGTCTAGGCATTACCGTAGCCAACGGCCATTACTACGTTGCTCGTCACGCCGATTGGCAAACCAAAGCTGCGGGCGGCAATGGCGCGATAAGAGAAATATGCGAGCTCATTCTCAAGGCTCAAGGCAAGCTAAATGACGCCCTAGAGCAATACCTTTAAATATGAAAGGCTTTAACTTTTTCACACTACTTTCGGTGCTATCGGCAATAACCGCGCTAGCAGGGACAGTAGTGTATTTAACTCAATACAGCGAGAGCGGCAAGCTCAGTATTACAGAGCAATTTGAAGCCACGCCCGATGCCGACTCACACCTGACTAACGTCAATGGCATTAAATACAGCAGCAACGGCGATATAGCCTATCAATGGCGAGCAAATAGCGCCGAGCGCCTAATTTCCGACGGTTCAATCACCTTACAAAAGCCCTACTATATCGGTAATATCGCCGAGCAGCGCCCTTGGACCGCGAGCTCGCAGTCGGGACGACTTTCACAAAATGGCGAACAACTAACACTAGAAAATACCGTCATTGTCAAAGACCTAATTCGCCAGGCGGAAATTTCCACAGAAGCACTAAATATTAATCTTGAAAATAGTGAGGTAAGCACGTCACTGGCGCTTACGCTCAAATTACGCAACGGCAAAACAAACTCAATCGGCATGCAAGCCAGCCTGAAAGATGAGCGCGTTGAACTGCTAAACCAGGTAAAAGGTCGCTATGAGCCCTACTAAAGCCGCACTTGCTGCCGCGCTTTTCCTCGCTGTAAGCCAAATCGCAGTCAGCCTTCCCGATGATCGCAAAAAAGCGATCAACCTGAGCTCTGACCGCGCGATATACGAGAATAATCAGGGTATCTATATCGGCAACGTCAATATGAGCCAGGGCTCATTAAAAATTCGCGCCGACAAGCTCACTATCGTCGAGTCTGATCGCAAAGTAGAAAAGGTGATCGCCGAAGGCAGCCCCGCGTATTTTGAACAGCAACCGCGCGCAGAAGAAGGCGTGGTTATAGCCAGCGCGCAGCGTATTGAATACAGCTTGCAGCAAGAAGAAATACTGCTGCAAAGAAATGCTTCAATCACCCACCAGGGCTCCAAGATCTCGGGCGATAGAGTCGTCTACAGCGGCCGTAAGCAAATGGTAATAGCTGATGGCGGCAGCAACGAAAAAGACAATCGCGTCAAAATGACGCTACAACCCCAAGCGGCGCCAGATGACGCACCCGCTAGCGGCGATAACAAAGGCGCTGCCGAACCTAGCCCAAGCCCAGAAAGCACCAACGCGGCGCCAACACCTGCCGCAGAGGGAACCCAATAACGATGCCCGTTTTACAAGCGAAGAACCTCGCCAAAGCCTACAAAGGCCGCGAAATTATTAAGGATGTGTCGCTGACGATTAGTAGCGGTGAAATCGTCGGCCTACTTGGTCCGAACGGCGCAGGCAAAACCACCTGTTTCTACATGATCGTGGGCATTGTCAACGCTGATCGCGGCAGTATTCAGCTCGATGACCGCGACCTCACAAAGCTGTCAATTCAAGGCCGCGCAAAACACGGTGTAGGTTATTTACCCCAAGAAGCGTCCATCTTTCGCAAACTTAGCGTGGCCGACAACATCATGGCCATTTTGGAAACGAGGCGCGATCTAAATCGCAGTCAGCGCAAAGATAAGCTTGAGGCACTCCTGCAGGAGTTCCACATTACGCATATCCGCAAATCCCAGGGTATGGCGCTATCTGGCGGCGAGCGTCGACGGGTAGAAATTGCTCGCGCACTCGCCACCGAACCCAGCTTTATTTTACTGGATGAGCCTTTTGCTGGCGTCGACCCTATCTCCGTTAACGACATTCAAAATATTGTTAGACACCTGCAGGCACGGGGGATTGGGGTATTAATCACCGACCACAACGTCCGCGAAACCTTAGACATTTGCGATAAAGCCTATATTGTGGGAGAGGGTCGTATCGTCGCGGAAGGCAACGCGGAAACAGTGCTAAGCAACCAGATCGTTCGCGATATATACCTAGGCGACAAATTCACATTGTAAGTAATGTTCCTTATAAATGAATCGGCACAGGTATTGCAGGGAATCGGTGTCACGACTACACTGACATTGAGGCATTTAATTGCCGGTAGAACAAAACACCGTTCGCGTTACCACTTAAATCATGTTGTAGAAACCATAGCCTATGAAACAATCGCTACAGCTAAAAGTCGGCCAAAGCCTGACAATGACACCCCAGCTGCAGCAGGCGATTCGTTTATTACAACTGTCTACATTAGACCTCCAGCAAGAAATTCAATCCGCTCTCGACTCCAACCCATTACTGGAAATCAGCGACGACGACGGCGATATTGAGGTCAACACCGAACCCACCTCAGCCGAACCCAAAAAGCCCGAAAAAGCGGGTGACAATGAAATAGAAACGCCTCAGCCTGAAGCCGACACGGAATGGGCTGAACGCAGTGATATTCCAGAAGATCTTCCGGTGGACAGCCAGTGGGACGACGTATTTCAAACCAGCGGTAGCGGTTCCGGCAGCAGCTCCTCTGGTGAGGATAGTGACTACAACAACGACTATCGGCACTCGAGCTCAGATTCCCTGCAAGATCATTTGCGCTGGCAACTCAACTTAAGCCGCTTGTCCGATATAGACCAAATGATCGCCGACGCCATCATCGATGCTATCGATGAAAAAGGCAGACTTACCGTCGATCCAGAAGAGCTTGTAGAAGGCTTTGACAACGACGCGATAGAGATAGAAGAAGTAAATGCGGTATTACACCTCATCCAACAATTCGACCCACCAGGCGTAGGTGGTCGAGATCTACAAGAATGCCTGTTGATTCAGCTCAAACAAATGCCGCGCAACACGCCCTACGTCGATGAGGCGTGTTTAGTCGTAAGCCAATATATGGCTCAACTCGGCAATCGCGACTACAATCAAATTATGCGTCGCTGCCGTTTAAAAGAAGATCAGCTGCGCGATATCCTAAAGCTTATTCAGTCACTAGATCCGACTCCCGGCAACGCGATAGGAAGTGATGACACTGAATACGTTATTCCCGACGTATTCGTAAGCAAGAAAGAGGGACGCTGGTTGGTAGAGCTAAACCCCGATATTGCGCCAAAAATTCAAATCAATGCGCAGTATGCATCAATGGCTCGGCAGAGTAGCAATGCCAGTGACAATGACTATATCCGCGACAATCTCCAAGAAGCACGGTGGTTCATTAAAAGCTTAATCAGTCGCAATGAAACCCTGATGAAAGTAGCTACAAAAATCGTCGAGTACCAACGCGGCTTCCTGGAATATGGCGAAGAAGCCATGAAGCCTCTGGTTTTACACGATATTGCCGAGGCGGTCGGCATGCATGAATCCACTATTTCGCGGGTCACCACCCAAAAATACATGCACACGCCACGCGGAATTTTTGAACTAAAGTTCTTCTTTTCAAGTCATGTATCTACAGATACTGGCGGCGAATGCTCGAGCACAGCAATACGGGCACTGATTAAAAAATTGGTTGCGGCGGAAAACCCTCGCAAACCTTTAAGCGACAGTAAAATCACAGACTTACTCGCCGAACAAGGTATTCAAGTTGCGCGGCGAACCATTGCAAAATACAGAGAATCACTGGTCATTCCGCCCTCTAATGAGCGGAAACGACTAGTTTAAAGAGAGCCATACACGAGCCGGAATTTTGTTCTCTGGCGAGGAAAAGTGCAAACATGAGGATATTTATCCATATCCAATTAATTGCCCTTTATGCCGCTGCCAGCGGGCAAAAAGAAATTCGTGCATAGATCTCACAATGCGGTGATCTAAAGATCGCCGCACGTTGCAACTCGCCGCGAGGCGCCAGCATTTTTTAGCGATGAAGGAGCAATATATGCAGATTACTGTAAGTGGTCATCACGTAGACGTTACCCCCGCCCTCCGCGATTATGTAAACAATAAACTCACAAAACTGCAGCGACACTTTGACAATATCACCAACACCGATGTCACTCTGACGGTAGAAAAACTCGTTCAAAAGGCCGAGGCAACAGTACACGTTGCAGGTGCAGACCTATTTGCTACTTGTGAATCAGAGGATATGTATGCTGCAATTGACAGCCTGACCGACAAACTTGATCGCCAATTAATCAAACACAAAGAAAAATCGCTGGGTCGCTAAGACCCGCGATACTCACTGAAGTTAACCACGTAATTATCATGACACTTGACTCAATACTCACAGAAGGGCGCACCGAATACGGTGCGTCCGTTACCAGTAAAAAACGCTTACTTGAATATATCGCTGCCGGTATTGCAGCAGATAACACAGAATTTGATGCGGACGAGTTATTTAACGAATTGCTCGCACGCGAACGCCTAGGTAGTACAGGCTTAGGCCACGGTGTCGCCATCCCACACTGCCGCAGCAGCCGCTGCACTCAAATCACCGGCATGTTGCTCAAATTAGAACAGGCCATTGATTTTGAGGCCGTAGATGATGAGCCCGTCGATCTTATATTCGCGCTTATTGTGCCCGCCGAGGCCCACGACGAGCATTTAAAAGTACTTGGCGCACTAGCGACCGCGTTCAATGAAGCCGATTACCGCAGTAAGTTGCGCAGCGCCGAGAACACCGAAGTCTTATTCAAGCGCGCGATAGCAAGCTAAAATGGAACTCATCATTTTAAGTGGTCGATCGGGATCTGGGAAAAGTACGGCCCTCCACCAATTAGAAGATGAAGGCTTTTATGCTATCGACAATTTACCGGTGTCACTGCTTCCCGCGCTGGTCCGCGAGCTTTCGCAAAGCCCGCTGAAAGTCCACAAGCAAGTCGCTGTCTGCATTGATGCTCGCAACTCTCAGGATGAACTAGCTCGATTTAAATCACTGTGCGACGAAGTTAAAAAACATGCCCACTTGCGCATCGTATTTTTAGATGCGGGCGACGATAAGTTAATAAAACGCTTTAGTGAAACGCGACGCCGACACCCACTAACCACCGATTCACTGCCTCTTGCCGACGCAATAAAGCTTGAATCAACACTACTCGAACCCATCGTGGTTGAGGCGTCATTAGCTATCGACAGCAGTGACATGACGGTGCATGAGCTGCGCGCAGCGATTCGCGATCGTATTTTGGGGGTAGATGCCAGCAAGCTCGCCGTACAATTGAAATCCTTCGGATTTAAACGTGGCCTGCCAATTGATGCCGACCTAGTTTACGATCTTCGTATGCTACCCAATCCGCACTGGCAAGATGGACTCCGCACACTCACCGGACAAGACAGCGAAGTACAGAACTACCTAAGCAGCCAAGCAGACGTGATGCTGATGTACGACGACATCCTGCAATATTTGCAGCATTGGCTACCTAAAATCGAGGCGAGTAACCGCAGCTATTTCACCATTGCCATCGGTTGCACGGGCGGTCAACATCGCTCAGTATACATGGTCGAAACGCTTGCCAAGGCCTTGCGCAAGACCCATCCAGACCTGCAAGTTCGCCATCGCGAACTACATTAGAGTACCCACGATGGTCGAGTCCAATATAATAATCATTAACAAGCTAGGCTTACATGCCCGCGCAGCCGCAAAACTAGTCGCAACGACAGGCGCATTTGCCGCCAATATTCAAATCAGTATCAATGACAAATCGGTCGACGGCAAAAGCATTATGGCCGTGATGATGTTAGCCGCTAGCAAAGGCACCGAAATTACCGTGCGCTGCGATGGTGGCGATGAACAAGAAGCGCTATCTGCTGTGCTCGATATTATCTCTCAACGTTTCGGCGAAGCAGAATAATAAGCGTAATATGACTTATTTATGCTAGTAGCCGACTACTGCGGATTGTTGCAGAGAGCACTTTAAAGGATAATTAACCAAGACTCTCTTTTCACCTAATGGCTCAGGTAAATCTAGTCTCCTATATAAAACGCTAGGGATAGGTATGGCCCAGACTGCTGACAAGCTTCAAACCGAGAGCCAACTCAAAACCCTAAACGAAGCGTTGGGTTCGGGGGGCTTTCTGCAAATCCGTCGCATGTTAAACGGTTTGCCCCCTGCCGACGCTGCCCATTTAATAGAATCCACACCGCACAAAATTCGTAGCGTGCTGTGGCAGCTGATCGACATCGAGAATGAAGGCGACATTCTCCAGCATCTTAACGATGAAGTTCAAAGCCAGTTCCTGCGTCAAATGGACGCGGAAGAAGTCGCGACTATTACCGAAGGTCTGGAAGCGGATGATATCGCGGATATACTCCAGCAGCTGCCCGACCGTGTAATTCGTGAAGTTCTCGACTCAATGGATCATCAAGATCGGATTCGAGTCGAGCACGTCCTGTCCTACGACGAGGACAGTGCCGGTGGTTTGATGAACACCGACACCATTACCGTACGACCAAATATTACCCTCGACGTGGCATTGCGTTATCTGCGTCGTCACGAACAACTGCCAGAAATGACCGATAGCTTGTTGGTGGTCAATCGCAACGATCAGTACATCGGCGTGCTATCACTGCGTAAACTATTGGTATCCGACCCCAGCGTCACAGTTCGAGAAATAATGGACACCGAGGTGGAGCCCATCCCCGCTCGCATGTCCTCGCGGGAGGTCGCCACACTCTTTGCCAGGCACGACTGGGTATCGGCGCCCGTCGTCGATGACAACAGCCTGCTGCTAGGCCGTATTACCATAGATGACGTGGTAGACGTTATACGTGAAGAATCTGACCACTCATTAATGAGTATGGCGGGTTTGGACGAGGACGAAGATACCTTTGCCGCCGTTCTCACCACCGCGCCGCGCCGCGCAGTGTGGCTAGGTATTAATTTGCTCACCGCATTTATCGCCTCGGCGGTAATTAATCTATTCGAAGGCACCATCGAAAAAGTCGTCGCTCTCGCCGTCTTAATGCCAATAGTGGCAAGCATGGGCGGCGTAGCCGGCACCCAAACACTCACCGTGGTCATTCGCGGTATGGCATTGGGGCATATCAGCCGCGACAACAGCCGCTGGCTAATCAATCGCGAAATGGCCGTCGGCGCCATCAATGGGGTGGTTTGGGCGATCATCGTTGCCGGTGCCACCACCCTGTGGTTTGACGACCCCTTAATGGGCGGCATAATCGGCGCCGCGATTATTATTAACTTATTGACTGCAGCTCTCGCCGGCGCAGTATTACCGCTGGCGATGAAATCATTGAATATAGACCCAGCTCTGGCAGGCGGCGTAGTGCTTACCACCGTGACTGACGTCATTGGCTTTTTATCATTCCTCGGACTCGCCAGCTATTTTTACGGCTAGCTTAATCCAACAATATTAAATGAATTAAACGGATCGCAACGTGACCGAATCAGAATTAGAGCGCCCCAGTAAAACGGCGCTAAAAAAAGAAATGCAGGCACTGCAGGAGCTCGGTGAAAAACTGGTCAAGCTCAGTAATAACGAGTTAGCCAAGATACCCATCCGTGACGAGCATCTTAGCGAGGCCATCGCAACTGCACGACGCCTAACCAGCCGAGAAGGCTTACGACGCCAGTTGCAATACATTGGCAAGTTGATGCGCGGCATCGATCTCAGCGAAATAGAGGCGGGCTTAACTAAGCGTGAAGAAGGACAGCGTGAACTAGCGCGCGCCTTCCATCGTTTGGAAGACCTGCGAGATGACATCGTTGAAGAAGGGTTACCAGCGATAGAGAAAGTAGTCGCGCAATTCCCTGACGCAGATCGCCAGCGACTCAGAACACTGATCTTACAAATTGGCAAAGATGCGAAAGCCAACAAGCCCCCCGCTGCCAAACGCAAATTATTTCAATACTTAAAAGAACTGCAAGAGCACTTGCCCAAAAATTAAGTATAACGCTTTATAAACGGCGATGCTGGGCGACCGGCATCCTTAGACGCAGCGCATTCTGCTCAGCTGAATCATAATCTGCGAGAATACATACCTCTCCAAGACCTGCTTCAGCTAACACCCTCCCCCAACTATCTATAATCACAGAACCACCTGATGTCTGACGTTTGGCGTCATGGACACCACCCTGATTCGCCGCCACCACCAAACATTGATTTTCTATCGCGCGGGCACGCAACAAGGGCAACCAATGCGCCCACCCGGTACTGCGCGTAAACGCCGAGGGCAGAACAACAATATCGGCCTTTAATTCAAACATCTGACGAAATAGTTCGGGAAAGCGCAAATCGTAGCAAATACCAACACCTATTCGACCGAACGGCGTCTCGAGCACGACCACATCATCACCCGGTGCGTAGCTGTCCGACTCTCGATAACTACCCTGAGCATCAGCGACGTCGGCATCGAATAAATGCATTTTTCGATACTGACCAAGGCAACATCCGTCCGGCCCGTAAACGAATGACGTCGCATATACCCGCCCGTCGGGAGCAGGGGTTGGAATGGTACCGGCAACCAGCGTTAAATTATATTTCGCAGCTAAATGGGCTAGTTGTGATTGCAAATCACCGCTAGCAGCTTCTTGGACAGCTAGATCAAAAATTCGCTGACGGCCAAACAACGCGAAATTCTCCGGCAACACGGCCAGTTTTGCACCGCCATTTGCCGCCTCCGCTATTAACCCTTCTGCACGCAGTAAATTCACAGCCAAATCGCTGCTAGAAACCATTTGCAGCGCGGCAACTGTCACTAACGACGTCGATCTAGCCATAATCTACCCCCACAACAATTGGCTCATGAGCTACTAAGTAACCGATCACTCAAGCGTTTCACTGACCTCGGGTGAAGCTTGTTGAACGTCGTCATTATCCACATCGAAGATCTTTTTGAACGTCAACTCGGGCTGTTGAATGGTGCCAGAAATATCATAGACCGCACTTGAAAAACTATCGACCTGCTCTTCAAACACCTTGCTAACCACATAGGCGCCAGCCGCCGCAGGCAAACCGCCGACAAGCGCCGCCACCCAAGGTAAATTACTACCCACTGGCAATGTTGCCACCAGGCGAAGATCGGGAACGTCGGTGGTCAAATTAATATTTCCAGTCATCTGGAAGCGACTAGACGGGCCCTTTATATCTAAAGGCGTATTCAGGCGCACAATGCCCTCGTTTAGCGTCAGACTGCCGCGCATAGAATCAAAATAAATACCTTTGCTAAACACATCGCGAAAATCAAACTTCAAACGCCGGATAATATTAGCCATATTAAAAATGCTAAATACTCGTAAAGCGCCGCTGGCCGCATCTGAACTTTTTAGAAAACGACCATCCTCAAAGCTAAAACTAAAATTACCATCGCTGCGCAAAATATCCCAACTCATGGGTGAACTCGACCAGGAAATATCAACATCGAATTCGCCGCGCTTTGTTTCCATCACATTGGAATAGCCTAAGCCCGTCAACACCGATCCCAAATTTTGCACCGCAAACTGTCCTTGCAACTGAGATACCTGACTGCCGCTATCGTCACGAAGCCAATGTAAACTGCTTTCACCGCTTTGCGGCGCAAGTGAAATACCTCGAAGCTCTCCCCGCAGGGCATTGAAATGGGCTCCGTAAGCATCTGTGCGCAGATCAAAACCGACACTTCCCCACTCTTTGCCGCCAACCGTAAGCTGATCAATATCCACATCGGCATTCATTAATGTCCGCGGATCCAGCTCCTCCACGCCCACCCCGGGCCGATCACTAAAGGCAGGCAAATCTAATTTTTGTAAGGCTATCGACGTAACCATTAGCGAGCTGTTTCGAGGAAACACCAGTTCGCCAGCCAGTTGTTGGCTGTCGACTTGCAACTGCCAACGTTCAACATTTTCACTAAGTGTCAGCCGCACATCCGTTAACAATTGATCAAAAATATCGACCGCACCAAACTTTAACTCATTGACGGATAAGACCAATCCAGCACTATCTCCCGGCTCAGCAGATACCAGATATTGATTAGCAATCTGTTGCCACTGCTCAAAGGTTGCAAATTCAACAACACCATCAACATTAAATTGACCTAACAGTGGCCTAGGCATAACACTGGCGATATCACCACTACCCAGCGTCAAATTAGCACCGAATACCGCACCGTCGCTTATGCCCAAATTTAGATTAAATTGATTGTTAATTGCCAGCCGCAGCAGTGGCTCTTCGCCAAAGGGCAGCACTATCGTTAGCGCTTGCACCGCGTCGGGAGCCTTATAGAACGGTTGCGGCAGAGAAATTTCTACTCCCTGTAAGTCAGACGTAAGCTTGAGACTGGGATCATCTCCTCCCGCCTGAATATGCAGCTGAACATCGCTACTGCCATTGAAAAATTGCAGCACCGGAGTTTGCAACCACTGCTCAATATCTTTAGTAGCAACATGAGTAGCGAGCGCCACATCAACCTGGCTTCCATTCTGATTTATGGTGCCGGTAATTGGTCGCTCAAACACATTGGCTTGCAATTTATTACTGCTGAGCCCCCCGTCAGAATCGTAGTGCAAATGCCCCTTCACATCGCTCAGTGCCAAACGAAAATCAGGTAAACCCAACATCTTAATATCAAGATCGGTATCAACCCGCACTTTGGGAATAAGCTCACCAACGAACGCCAAATGCAAGCCGAAGTCTACCGTTGCATCGCCTTCACCGGTCCACGAATCAAAGGTATTGCCAAGATAAGAGTGCAGGGGCGTATCGATGAGCAAACTCTTTATCTGCGCGAAACTGGGATTCGCGCTAGTCGCGACATCTAGCGCTGCATCGCCGCTTGCCAATGGCGCGACCCGAACATCTAAGGGGCCAAGCGACAAACCATTTATGATTGCCGAGTTTGACTGAGCTACAACATTGGCATTGTCGATCAGCAACGACGCTTTTTCAGCGTGGACTGCTGGCCAATCGCTCTGAAAACGTAGCTCAACATTCTCAAGATCAAGATCCAACTGCACCGATGGATGCTGCTCTGCGTGGGCCAATAATGAACCGTGATAAATAAATCCCGCTGTGGTGGCACGACCGGCGCGGATACTCTCTGCCAGCCAGGTATGCAATCCATCGCTGAGTACATTAGGCGTGTAGCTGTCGTGCTCGCTGGCATCGATATCGCGCGCACCGATAATCAGTGTCATCGCTGGGTCGGGCACAGCGTCTTTGTGTAAGGGCAAATCCAATCGCAGCAGTGCAGACAAGGTCTTGCCGTTACTTTCAGCCTTGATTAAACCACTGTACAGATTTAGGCGCTGATCATCATAGCTCCAGCGCAGTTCAGCCTTAACATCATCTAGCGCAAATGCCTTCTCATACAAATGCGGAAATGACAGGGATAAAGCCTCAGAATCCACCATCAACAATCCCTGCTGCGGGCCGATTTCAAGATAACCCGTCAGGCCCTCGGCACCGGGCGCACCCTGCCATGCCTGCACACTGAGATCCACCGCCTCAGCCCTGAGCGCAAAACTATCGATGCCGGAGTCGCCAGTAATAAGGTCAAATTCAATATGATCTAACAGCCCAGTCGGCGCTAAATCGCTCAACACCCCTTGTAAATGCTCGGGCAAAATATCACTTTCGGTAAGAAGGGCGTTTGTCGCTGCCACCTCTAACTGCGGTAAGGTAAATAGCCACAGCTTATCCTCGGGATGACGCACCGAAACACCAGCCAAATCTAGACGATGCTCCCGCCACTGGGCGTCAAACTCGGTAAAGCTAACTCGCCAAAATCCATCGCGGTGACTGCCAGCAAAGCGCATATTTACATCTTCTAAAAAGTCGTCTTCTGCGCGCCACAAAACCCCGACAGCCAATTTTGGTGCATTGAGCACGCCGCTCAAACTTATGCGCTGGCCTCGTCGCCAGCTCATCCAGATCTCGCCGCTGACCTCGCTGTCAAACAAGGGCGCACTTTGCTGAAATATTGGCGCAATAGCCGACAGCCGACTGCCATCGATGACCATATAGGCACTGGCATTGAATCTTTCGGTGTTGCGGGGATCACCGTAAGCTTCCAGCGACATTTGAATATCACCGTCGCTGTCAGTATTTAATTGCGCAAACACCCGTCGGAATTTGTCGTCGCTACGCAGAGAAAAATCTCGACTACTAATATACTTTACGTCGCCGTCTGCATAATTGAGCGTGACCGCAAACAAACCCAAGGTGGCATTGCGGACACCCAGCACCGAATCAATCAACATATCTGGACTGCCGCTAGCAGCATCATCCGCTACCAATCCCGGTACTTGCCAACGTCCCTCACTGTCTTGCGCGAGCTCTATACTGAGAGTACCCGCCTGTATTTGACGTACTTTCGGCGTGCCCGTCAGCAGTGAGGACAAGACATCGACTTCTATGCGGGCGTGATCGAGATGAACGGCAGCGTGACTGCCAAGACGAAAATCGCTTACGTCTATAACGGGAGACAGACCAGACCAGCTTCCCTGAAGGCTGGCCGCCTGCATTTGAATACCGCTAAAACCTTCAATAAACTCAAAAATATCTTGCTGGTAGCGGTCGACCAAACCAATGTACTGGCGGCCAAGGCTAGCATACAAGGCCAACAGCACCAGCAACACCAAGGCAGCACCCCAGAGCAAAGCGTAAAGTTGGCGAACTGCCCGCACCAGCATCAGTAATCACCCACGGTCAACAACGGCTCCCATTAAAGCAAAACAACATCATATTGCTCCTGGGTATATACCGCCTCTACCTGAAAGCGAATACTCGCGCCGATGAACTCCTCAAGATCAGCGACATTGGCCGACTCTTCGTCGAGTAGTCGATCAACTACCTCCTGAGACGCCAACACCAGCAAGCGCTTACTCTCATAGGCCCGTGACTCGCGCAAAATCTCCCTGAAAACTTCATAACACACGGTTTCAGGCGACTTAAGCGAACCCCTACCGTGACAATAGCGACAGGTCTCACAGAGAATGTGCTCAAGACTTTCGCGGGTACGTTTGCGGGTCATTTCTACTAAACCCAACTCAGAGACGCCCGTAATCGACGTTTTGGCGTAGTCCTTTTCCATTGCCCGCTCGAGTGCACGAAGCACTTGGCGGCGATGCTCAGGGTCTTTCATATCGATGAAATCGATAATAATAATGCCGCCGAGATTTCGCAGCCGCAGTTGGCGAGCCAACGCCGCCGCGGCCTCAAGATTAGTTTTAAATATGGTTTCTTCTAGATTGCGATGACCAACAAAAGCGCCGGTATTAATATCGATGGTACTCATGGCCTCGGTTTGATCGATAATCAAATAACCGCCGGACTTAAGCTCCACCTTGCGCCCAAGGGCTTTTTGAATTTCGTCCTCTACCCCATAGAGGTCAAATATAGGTCGCTCACCGGGATAATATTCAAGCTGCGAGCTGATCTCCGGCAGATAATCCTCGGCAAATTCGGCGACCCGTTGAAAACTCTCGCGGGAATCAATACGAATTTTTTCCAAGCCCGGCCGCACCAAATCGCGCATTGTGCGCATAAACAAGGGCAAGTCTTCATAGATTACGCTGGGCGCCGTATCGCGTTTCATGCGGCGCTCTACCGCCGCCCACAAGCGCTTTAAGAACTGGACATCGGCAAGCATTTCATCATCGCCCGCGCCCTCTGCCGCGGTACGCAAAATATAGCCATCGCGCAGGTCTTCGTCATCCACCCGCGCGGCTGCCTCAAGCATGTCGCGCAGGCGCTGGCGCTCGTCCTCATCGTCTATCCGATGGGAAACACCAATATGCGCAGCCCCAGGCATATAGACCAAGTAGCGGGAAGAGACCGACAAACGCGTCGTTAAGCGCGCGCCTTTGGTCCCCATAGGATCCTTACTCACTTGCACGGTGAGTAACTGACCTTCGCGAATTTTGCTGCGAATATCCGCATGCTCGCCGCTCTCAGTGTCTAAGCTGGCGATGTCTGAAGCGTGAATAAAACTTGTGCGCTCTAAACCAATATCAACAAATGCCGCCTGCATACCGGGCAACACCCGCACCACTTTCCCTTGGTAGATGTTGCCGACGATACCTCGCGAGCGACTGCGCTCGATGTACACTTCTTGCAGCACACCGTTTTCGACCACTGCCACCCGAGTTTCGACCGGTGTTACATTGATTAGAATTTCTTCACTCATTCCCTGGCTCTACGTCATTCCGGCTTTGTCCAGCAAAACCGCTGTTTCATATAATGGCAAACCCATTACACCAGAATAGCTACCACTCAAGTGCTTTACAAAGCGTCCCGCTGCGCCTTGTATGCCATAGGCACCCGCTTTGTCATCGGCGTCTCCGCTGTCGACATAGGTATCAATTTGCGCGGCGCTAAGTTCTGCGAACACGACCTCAGTCACGCTTAGATCCTGTTCAACGCCAGCGGCCGTGTGCACCGCAAGTGCCGTCATCACCTGATGAGAACGGCCACTCAAACCGCGTAGCATCACCTTAGCATGTTGACGACTTAAGGGCTTTCCCCAAATTTCGCCATCAACAATAACTGACGTATCTGCCGCTAACACAAGGCGATTTGGGAAAAGTTTAGCCACCGCCGCCGCTTTTTCACTCGCCATGCGCTGAACGTAGGCAAACGCCGCCTCTCCCTGCACGGGGGTCTCGTCAATATCGGCAGGGACTACCTGAAAGCTCACCCCTATTTGCGTGAGTAATTCAGCGCGGCGCGGTGATCCCGACGCAAGAATGATTCCAATGTTTGCCGTCAAAGCTAAAACACCACAAACAAACGCTGCCACCATGCCACTATTGGTCGCACAAATAGCCACAATAAGCCGGTCGTTAAGGCGGGAAGAAATACCAGCCAATGCGTGTGCGCAACACCATTTATATTTTGCGCCCACTGATCAACTAAAATATGGAAGAGTTCGAGTAGCAAAACAAAGGCGGCCTGCTTGCGCAAACTAAACATCCGCAAGCGCTGATAGGAGACTTGTATGATGTAAGCAACCACGGCGAAGGCAAAGGCGTTTTGCCCCAATACCCCACCCTGCAATACATCCAATAAAATGCCGCAAAGCCAGCAAACAATAACGCCGACCCGCTCGGGAAGCGCCAACAGCCAGTAAACTAATATAAGTAATAGCCAATCAGGTCTAGCCCAAGACAAATCAGGGCTAAGGGGGGTAATACTCAGTAGTAAAGCAATGAATATCGTGACGACGACAAACCACAAGCCATGCGCATGCGATTCCACGCGCTACTCCTCAGTCTTCTGCTCACTGAAAACCAGTAAGACGTTGCGACTGCGATCTAGCTGAGCCATGGGGCGGGCACGAACTTCAGCAAACGGTTTACCTGGGTCTATCGATACTCCAATCACCTCACCGACGGGATAGCCGCTGGGGAATCGACCACCAAGGCCCGAACTTACCAACATATCGCCAACTTGAATATCTGTGGTAGCGGCGACATGGGTCAAAGCCAACTCGTCAATCAACCCAGTGCCTTCTGCGATAGCTCGCAGGCCATTGCGGCTGACACGAACAGGCAGCGCATGAGCGCTGTCGGTAATAAGTAAAACACGGCTTTGAAGGACACCAACATCGGTGATTTGACCGAGCAAGCCATTGGCGTCGATCACCGGCTGACCAACAAAAGCGCCATCGCGACTGCCTTTATCAACAAGTAGCTGATGGCGATTAGGATCTGAGGCAACCGCGACAACCTCTGCCACCACAACCGTGTCATTCACTCGCTCGGCAGAATTCATCAGCTCGCGCAGACGGACGTTCTCGGCACGCAATTCGATATATTTCTGGAGTTTGGCATTTAGAATAAGGGATTCAGATCGCAGCCGCTCATTATCCGCTAGCAGCTCACTTCGGCTTTTCCAAGAATCGCCAAACTGACTGGCCATCCGACTGGGCACATCAACAATCCAGTAGAACGGCGCCGCAACGAGAGACAACTGGGTGCGTAGTGGCGCCATAAAATCGAGGCGCTGACCGATCAAAATCAGCACCAAGGCAAGACCACCCAAAATCAGCAGTCGACCGCCAACAGAGGATTCATTGCGAAATACCGGCTTAATTGCTGCTTCCTCCCACCTTGGGGCGAATCATTATTACTCAGCAGACAATATATCAAGATGATGGCGATCCATCATCTCTAAGGCTTTACCACCACCGCGGGCAACACAGGTTAAAGGGTCTTCAGCGATAATCACCGGCAGCGCACTCTCGTCGGCGATTAACTGATCGATGCCTCGCAACAAGGCGCCGCCACCAGTCAACACAATACCCGTTTCAGCAATGTCTGCCGCCAACTCTGGAGGAGACTGCTCAAGAGCGCGTTTAACACCCTGAATAATCACCTGCAAAGGCTCCTGCAAGGCTTCCAAAATCTCATCGCTGTTTAAAGTAAAGCGACGCGGTATACCCTCGGCGAGATTGCGACCACGCACATCAATCTCACGCAATTCGCTGCCAGGGTAGGCGCAGCCAATTTCTTGTTTGATACGCTCGGCAGTCGCATCACCAATTAAGCTGCCGTAGGTGCGACGTACATGAGTAACAATCGCCTCATCAAAGCGGTCACCACCAACACGAACCGAATCGGAATACACCACACCATTTAGGGAGATAATCGCTATTTCAGTGGTACCACCACCAATATCAACAACCATCGAGCCCGAGGCTTCGTCAACTCGCAGACCCGCACCAATCGCCGCGGCCATAGGTTCTTCAATTAACCGCACTTCGCGGGCACCCGCACTCAGCACGGATTCGCGAATCGCTCTGCGCTCAACTTGTGTACTCTTGCACGGCACGCTAACAAGGACACGAGGGCTAGGGCGAATAAAGCTATTTTGATGGACCAATTTAATAAAATGCTGGAGCATTTTTTCGGTCACTTGGAAGTCGGCAATAACACCGTCTTTCAAAGGGCGAATTGCTGTGATATTCCCAGGCGTACGCCCGAGCATCCGCTTGGCTTCCATACCCACGGCTTCGATTGTTTTTTGACCATTGTGTACGCGGATTGCCACTACCGAGGGTTCATCCAGAACGATCCCCTGACCACGCACATATATGAGAGTATTTGCCGTTCCAAGATCGATCGAAAGATCATTGGAGAACATGCCGCGAATTCGTTTAAACATGTGTATTTTTCACCTTATACAGCCCCGTTTTTGGGCAGGGACCAGGCTAATCGGACCGGGAGCGATTGCCGCCCGGCAACATCGCGAGGCCCTAAATTAAAAACTTTGCCACTCTATCAACGGCAGGGATTTAGGGCAAGGCGCAAATATGATAAGTTTAACGGTTTACCGGCAAGCTCATTGCATTTCCGACGCAATCCTCATTTTGCGCAGCGGAAATCTGTCTGTGTTGCCGTCAATCAATATGAAAAGGGTGAGCATGAGCTTAGACCAAAACGACATTGCCAAGCTGGCGCGACTAGCGCGTGTTAACGTCGCCGAATCAGACACCGCCGAACTCAGCCAACGTATTGGCGATATTCTAAATATGGTCGACGCCATGCAAGCGGTGGATACTACCAATGTAGTTCCAATGGCAAACCCACACGATGCCACCCAACGTCTGCGCGCCGACGAAGTAAATGAAGTCAACCAGCGCGAGCACTTTCAAAAAATCGCACCACAAACCGCCGACGGTTTGTATTTGGTACCTCAAGTTATTGAATAAAACGCTGCAGCTAATTGCAACAACGCACCATATTTACCGCCGCACCTATATTCGGCAGCCATAATGAGTAATCTAAACTATGCCCAATCATACGATTGCCGACATTCTTCGCGGACTGGAAGCAAAAACGTTTTCCAGCGAAGAAATTACCCAGCAGTACCTTAACGCCATTAATAAACACGACAGCAACTACAATAGCTTTATCACCGTGACCGCCGAACAGGCACTGGCACAAGCTCGCGCTGCCGATGCAGCCCGCCAAAATGGCTCCGCTGGCACTCTGTGTGGCGTGCCTATCGCCCATAAAGATATTTTCTGCACCGAGGGTGTTCGCACCAGCTGCGCGTCAAAAATGTTGGATAACTTCATCGCGCCGTACAACGCCACCGTCGTTGAGCGACTCGCCACTGCCGGCGTAGTCACCTTGGGCAAAACCAATCTTGACGAGTTCGCCATGGGTTCTTCAAACGAAACCAGCTTTTACGGCCCCGTTCGCAACCCGTGGAATACCGACTGCGTGCCCGGCGGCTCCTCTGGTGGTTCTGCGGCGGCTATCGCTGCCGGACTCACACCCGCAGCCACCGGCACCGACACTGGCGGCTCAATTCGCCAACCGGCGGCGCTTTGCGGCCTGACGGGCTTAAAACCCACCTACGGACGTGTTTCGCGTTATGGAATGATTGCCTTCGCATCCAGCCTCGACCAAGGCGGGCCAATGGCCAAAACCGCCGAAGACAATGCCTTGCTACTGCAGGCTATGGCGGGTTTTGACCACCGAGACAGCACCAGCATGGATCTGACCGTGCCCGACTACCGCGCCGGTCTAAACAAAGATCTCAGCGGGCTCAAAATCGGGGTGCCAAAAGAATATTTCAGTGAAGGCCTAGACCCAGAAATTGCGTCGGCGATAGAAGCGTCGCTGGATGAATATCGTAAAATGGGCGCAGAAATCAAATCTATTAGCCTGCCACACACTCATTTAGCGGTGCCTTGTTACTATATTATTGCACCCGCCGAAGCATCTGCTAATCTGTCACGTTTTGACGGCGTACGCTATGGATATCGCTGCGAAAACCCAAAAGATTTAGACGACCTCTATTGCCGCAGCCGCGCCGAAGGTTTTGGCGAGGAAGTGAAGCGCCGTATTTTGATCGGCACCTATGCTCTATCCTCCGGGTTTTACGATGCCTACTACCGCAAAGCCCAACAAATTCGCCGTTTAATTAAGCAAGATTTTGATGAAGCTTTTAAATCCGTAGACATTATCGCCGGCCCCACCACCCCAAACCCGGCGTTTGCCTTGGGTGAAAAAGTCAGCGACCCGCTCACCATGTACCTTGAAGATATTTACACCATCGCCGTTAACCTGGCGGGCCTACCCGCTATTTCATTGCCCGCCGGCTTTACCAAGGGCAAGCCTATTGGCCTGCAATTAATCGGCCGCGATTTTGACGAAATCACCCTGCTCGCCGCAGCGCATCAATACCAACAGCGCAGCGACTGGCACCAGCAAGCCGCTCCCGGCAGCGTATAAGGAAAGCGACTATGGAATGGGAAGTTGTAATTGGTCTGGAAATTCACGTCCAGCTCACCACCAAATCTAAGATTTTCTCTGGCTCCAGCACCGCCTTCGGCGCTGACGCCAACACCCAAGCTAGCGCGGTTGACTTGGCCATGCCCGGCACCTTGCCGGTGCTAAACGAACAGGCGGTAAAAAAGGCCATCTTATTTGGTCTAGCCATCAATGCTGACATTTGCCGCGACTCGGTGTTTGACCGCAAAAATTATTTCTATCCCGACTTACCCAAGGGCTACCAGACCACCCAGATGGACTTTCCCATCGTCGGTCCCGGTATCGTAGAAATCACCTTGAGCGACGGCAGCACCCGCCGTATTCGCGTGCACCACGCCCACCTAGAAGAAGACGCCGGCAAATCCCTGCACGAAGATTATCATGGTATGTCGGGTATCGACCTAAACCGCGCCGGCACACCACTGATCGAAATTGTCTCCGAGCCCGATATGCGCAGCGCCGAAGAGGCCGTCGCTTATTTGCGTAAGATCCACTCTATTGTGACTTACCTGGGTATATCCGACGGCGATATGTCGCAGGGCTCCTTACGCTGCGACGCCAATGTGTCAATTCGCCCCAAGGGCCAAGAGGAATACGGCACCCGAGCAGAGCTTAAAAACATTAACTCCTTCCGCTTTGTTGAACGCGCCATCAAAACCGAGGTGTTGCGCCAGATAGAACTGATTGAAGACGGCGGCAAGGTCAAACAAGAAACACGCCTTTACGACAGCGACAAAAACGAAACGCGGCCAATGCGCAGCAAAGAAGAAGCCAACGATTATCGCTACTTTCCCTGCCCAGACTTGCTGCCAGTTCATGTCGAGCAATCGGTAATCGATGAACTACTGGCCAGCATGCCGGAATTGCCCGATGCCAAACGTCAGCGTTTTGAAGAAGAGTTTGGCCTTTCTGCCTATGACGCAGGCTTGCTAACCGGCGAGCGCCCCGTTGCCGATTATTTCGAGGCCGTGGCAAGCAGTGCAGGCGATGCTAAACTCGCCGCTAACTGGGTCAACGGTGAATTGTCCGCCGCACTAAATCGCGAGAACCTCACGATAACCGCCAGCCCTGTCACTGCCGAACAATTGGGCGGTTTGATTCAGCGTATTCGCGACAATAGTATTTCCGGCAAAATCGCCAAGCAAGTTTTTGATGCGCTTTGGAATAAAGAGGGCGATAGCGCCGACGCCATCATCGACAGCAAGGGCTTAAAACAAGTATCAGACAGCGGCGCACTGGGGGCGATGGTTGACGAAGTGCTAGCCGCCAATCCCGAGCAAGTTGAGCAATTCCGCGGTGCCGATGAAGGCAAACGCAAGAAAATGCTGGGCTTTTTCGTCGGCCAAATTATGAAAGCATCCAAAGGCCAAGCCAACCCCGGCGTGATCAACTCTCTTTTAAATGAAAAACTCGGCGGCTAACACCGCCAGCAATTAAGGTAGCAAAAATCATTATGAAAAAAGACAAAGAAAAAGTACTCGACGAAGTCTGGACCGAATCACGGGTTCGCGAGTTTCTGGATTCAGAGCCCAAAGCCGGTACCAACAGAGACTTTCACGCCCTGCTAAAGGCCTACCAAAGCATGCGCGCGGATGACTTTGAACTGTTCATTGAAATGTTTTTGGAGACCGGCCGCGATCTAAACGCCACCGACAAGGGCGGTCGCACCGTGCTGAGTTACGCCAAAGAACACCGCAACTCAGGCGAGCATGTCGCCGCTTTAGAAAATAAGGGCGCGGTTTAACCACCGCCCTAAACCCAATCTCAAAACCCGCGACCGCGGGCTAAGCGGTCGCGGTTCTCCTGCTTTTTCTTTTCACTTTTCCGCAACATGATATACACCGCGCCCGCGCCACCATGCTGAGGCTGCGCACTGCAAAATCCCTGCACTTCTTCCATCTCAGGCAACCAACGGTTTACATAGGACTTAAGCACTGCTCCTGTGGACTCGCTGTGATGACCACGCCCGTGCACAATCATAATAGTGCGCAAATCTGCCTTCATCGCCTCGCGAATAAATTCAAAGACCTGCAGGCGCGCCTGCTCAACCGTCATTTTGTGCAAATCCAGCCGCGCCTCGATGGCATATTTACCCTGCTTTAGGCGACGAAATACCCCGTTCTGCACCCCTTCGCGCTTAAATTCCAGCACATAGTAAGGGTCCAGCAACTCAATTTCAGACGTCGACAAAAAGTTGCGGGCACTGCTTTGCGCTGTCGCTGCGGCGCGACGGGCGGCGATATTCACCGCGCCGCCATCATCTTTTCTGATAACAACCCGCCGCTCAATCTCGAGCGGTTTGACACCGGCCATCTCTTCAGCGAACAATCGATCATCGTCGTTCATATTCACCTCCTCCGATGTAAAGGATTCAACATGTCAAATAACGGCACCAGCCCTGCATCGAATTTTAACCCTGCGCTCTGCCCACTATGCGAACAGGCCAATCAATGCGCAGTCGCCGCCGGCGAAGATCCCTCAAGCTGCTGGTGTATGTACACCGTGATTAGCGAAAATGCCAAACGAACAGCCAATCAACAAGGCGACTCAAAGCGCTGCCTCTGCAAACAGTGCGGCCGCCCACTCGATAAATAGTTACTGGTAGGCCTCGGCCATTTTCTCATAGCGGGCGCACTCGGGAGTCTTTTCATCGCCACTATTTTCAAGCTCTTCACAGCTAAGCGTGGTCATCGAGTCCATACACGCGCTCGCCGCCCCATGCAGAGGATGCGTCGCTGCCACATTACTAACCTGCTGCTGAATAGCGACGCATGCGCCCTCTAAGCTCGCCATCACCATCGCCCGTACATCCGGCGTTAGATCAGCCTCACCGACGCTTTTCAGCGCGCAAGATTTCATTTTTTCGCACAGAACATTGTACGAATCACCAATGTCAGCAGCCTGTAAAGTCGCAGAAAGACCCATCATCAACACCGCGTACATTGCATAAACTGTTTTCATAAGACCCTTCCCTCAGTCAATATTCCTAAATTCTGGCTTGTTGCCGTTTTACCCACGCCACCAAACGCGATAACGTTGGCATAGTGATACGCTAGCGCCTTCCTTTCTGGCTAGCAATCCCACAATCGCAATTACTTTTTTATTGATACAGGCAAATCGGCTTATGAATATACGCCCGCTAAGCGGCCCAGATTATTTACTCCGCGGCTTCAAAATTATTCGCCAGCCGGGAATTCGCCTGTTTGTCGCCATCCCACTATTAATCAATATTGTCATCTTTGGCGCATTCACCACCCTGACATTGGACGCCATGTCGGGATGGATCAATCAAGTCATAGCGTGGCTGCCCAGCTGGCTGGACTTTTTGCGCTGGATTTTATGGCCGCTGGCAGTAATTTTAGTGCTAGCGATAGTCATGTATATATTCAGCACGGTGGCCAATATTATCGCGGCACCATTTAACGGTCTATTGGCAGAAAAAGTAGAGGAAATGCTAACCGGTCAAGAGGTGTCTGGCCGCGAAACCATTGCCATGGCCATTGCAAGCTTCCCGAAAAGTATTGGCCGCGAATGCCAGAAATTACTTTATTATCTCGGCTTTGCGATTCTCACCCTGATCGCCAGTTTTGTAATTTCGCCGCTGGCCCCCTTACTCTGGTTCGCCTTAAATTCCTGGATGATGGCTGTCGAGTATTGCGACTATCCCATGGACAATCACAAACTCAGTTTTAAAGATGCGCGCAAACGCATTGCCAGCCAGCGTGGCACCAGCGCGAGTTTTGGCGCGTTGGTCATGCTGGGCACAATGGTGCCAATTTTGAATTTATTTATTATGCCCGCCGCGGTCTGCGGTGGCACTTTGATGTGGGTAGAGCGCTTAAAAGATAAAGCGTAGGGCCGTGCCACTGCTTTTTTGCAAGCGAGGTGGAATTAGCCTCGCTATACATTACTGTTCCGGCGGTATTAAAACTTGCCACCATCTTTAAGCAAATGCTCTGGCGGCCGTTCGCAAGGCAACTTCATACCCAACTCAGCCTCTATGCCCGGCAGCAGAAAGGCATCGTCTTCGCAGGCAAAGCTTATCGAGGTACCTGTTGCTCCGGCGCGACCGGTGCGGCCAATACGATGCACGTAGTCGTCTGCATCTTCAGGTAGTGTGTAGTTAATAACATGACTCACGCCATTTACGTGAATACCGCGGCCAGCCACGTCAGTGGCTACCAGGCACTCAATTTCACCGTCTTTAAACTGCTGCAGGGTGCGCGAACGCTTATTCTGTGGAATTTCACCCGACAAAATACCGCAGCGAATCCCATTCTTCTGCATTTTCTCAAAGAGGCGACGAGTCTCATCACGGCGGTTTGCAAAGATAATCACACTGGTCGCACTTTCATGGCGAACAATATTCAGCAGTAATTTAAATTTATCCTGCGACTCAACCAAGTAGACTTTTTGATCAACCGTATCCGTCGCTACACTTTCGGGCTCGATTTCAATATTGATCGGCTCTTCCGTCCACTGCTCGGTCAGTCGAATAATATCGTCGGTGAAGGTCGCACTAAATAGCAATGTCTGACGATGGCTCTTCTTAGGACATGAACGCACGATGCGTTTCACCTGGGGAATAAACCCCATATCCAACATCCGGTCCGCTTCGTCGATAACCAGAATTTCAATTTGATCGAGATAAAGGTCTTTACGACCTTCAAAGTCCAGCAAGCGACCCGGCGTTGCCACCACGATATCAACCATGCCCGCTAGCTTATCTTGCTGCTTTTGGTAATCCATACCGCCGATAAGGGTGACCACGTTCAAGCCGCAATATTTACCAAGCTTGCGGGCGTCGTCGCCAATTTGCACAACCAGCTCTCGCGTAGGCGCAATCACCAGTGCACGAGGCTCACCGGCAAAACGCTCTTCTTCAATTGGGTTATTCAGTAGGTCGTTAAAAATGGTGATCAAAAAGGCAGCCGTTTTACCCGTGCCGGTTTGCGCCTTACCAATCACATCATTGCCACGAAGTGTATGCGGTAAGGACGCCGCCTGAATCGGCGAACAGTATTTAAACCCTGTGTCGGCAATGCCGTGCATTAAGGTCTCGTCGAGATCGAGGTCATGAAAACGGGTTTTACCCTCTTCAGGCGCCACCTCAAACTCTTTTACTGACCAGCTACTCTGCTCTTGGACGACAGCCTTATTTTGGGTTCGGCCCTTACGCTTATGACCATCGCCGTGCCGGTCTTTGACTTCTGGCTTCACTGATTTGGCAGCTCTTCCAGTATCGGCAGCAGCCGTGTTTTCGGGCGCTGACGGCGCGGATTTACCTGATCCAAACAACTTTTTTAACAAAATACATTCTTCTTACATTGCTCAATAATCAGCCATTCTATCATCATTCAACTGCTATCGTGCCAGCCTGCTTTTCCTGCAATTTATTAGGGACTGCTGAATCCACCTCACTCTGCTTCTCTGGCGCCACTTCTGGCAATTCTTCGCTCGGTGGCTCTGGTGACTCTTCCCGCGATGCGGCTGGCGCTTCCGCCGACGATGGCTTCACTTCGACAACCGGCTCAGATTTTTCCTCAACTCGCTTTGACCTAATATATTGCCTCGCATTGCGATCTAAATAATAGTCAAAACTTAGGTAACGCCCCCCACCGCTAAACAATAAGCTCAACAGCAATATGAAGTAGGTCGCCGCAAACTCAATACCGTTGTTTAAGATGACGAAATTGCCTTTCTCGCTTAGCCAATCATAGTGACCATAGTTAGCCAATATGCTGCTCGCGCGATCCAGGCGCTCGCCGACGGCAATGCTATTATCCATACTCTGCTGAGCCATCGGTATACCGATGTCGGCGAGTGGCTTTGCCGTACTCGTCAGTGGGTCGCTCGGCGCGATAGCAAACCAGCCGTTATCCCAATGCACCGAGAAAGCCGCCACCAACATAGCCACCATAAGTGGGATACTCACCCAGCGCACTGCCAAGCCTAACAGCAGCAAAAACCCGCCAAGCAACTCGGTGTACGTCACCAAATAGGTCATCACTTCCGGATAAGGTAATTTCAAACCTTGATCCAGCCACATCGCAGTTGCATCGAAATTCTGTAATTTGTACAAGCCCGCCGCGAGCATAATCGGCGCCAGGTAGAGGCGGATCAAAAAAGGGGCGACGAAATCGAGTTTTGCGAACAGTGTGAATACGCCGTCATGCAAAAAGTAATACGCCTTCAAAATATGTCTCATGGTGCTCCCTCACTATTCTTCTTTTTTACTTCAATACCCGATCTTATTTTGCGACCGGCAGGATTAATTGCGCGTCTGGCAAGCGGGGCATTCCGGGTCGCGGCGCAGGTTTAGTTGTCGCACGTCCATACTCAGACCATCAATAATAAGTAGACGGCCCACCAAGGCTTCACCCATCCTGGTTATACACTTTAGTGTCTCGAGTGCTTGCATACTGCCCATCATTCCCACGATAGGTGCAAGCACGCCGCTTTCCGAGCAATTCAAAGCGGCATCGTCTGCCTCATGATAAAGACAGCGGTAACAAGGCGAATCATCGCGCCTAAAATCAAATACGCTTAATTGTGCCTCACCGCGAATCGCAGCCCCCGATACCAGCGGCCGGCGCGCTGCGAGGCAGGCGCTATTTAATGCAAAGCGGGTACTGAAATTATCACTAGCATCCACCACCACATCGACACACTTAACCGCCTCTAGCAGCGCATCGCCCGCCAAACGCACATTCATAACGTTGAGTTTGGTGTCTGAATTAATAGCTGCAATACTAGCGGCCACAGACTCAGCTTTGAAACTGCCCACATCCGCTTCACCATGGGCAATTTGACGCTGCAAGTTGCTTAATTCAACCTTGTCATCGTCGGCCAAATGCAATTCACCAACACCTGATGCGGCAAGATATAAAGCCGCAGGGCATCCGAGGCCGCCCATTCCGACAATCAACACCTTACTATTTAATAAGGCTTGCTGACCGTCGACGTCTAAATCCGGCAACAGAATATGGCGGCTATAACGCAGTAATTGCTCGTCATTCATCATTGCCACGTCCCCCAGCTAATTCGTTCATTGCCACCGTAGTCGACTTGCGAGCCAACGTCTACGAAGCCCCGCTCGCGCAAGCATTCACGCACAAGCTCAGCCTGATTGTAGCCATGCTCAAGCAATAACTTACCGCCTGACTTTAAATAGTCGGGGGCAACACTAATAATGTGTTGTAAATCAGCCATACCGCCATCCTCAGCAACAAGCGCTGATTTCGGCTCAAAGCGAACATCACCCTCAATTAAATGGATATCTTGCGGATCAATATACGGCGGGTTGCTCACAATGAGCTGAAAACGCTGCGCGGGTATCGACTCAAACCAATGTGAACACACTAATTGCACATGATTAAGCTTAAGGGTGTCGCGATTCTGTTCAGCCAAGCTTAATACCTCGGC
The DNA here is from genome assembly GCF_019312595.1 of Zhongshania aquimaris. Lineage (GTDB taxonomy): Bacteria > Pseudomonadota > Gammaproteobacteria > Pseudomonadales > Spongiibacteraceae > Spongiibacter > Spongiibacter aquimaris. Next base: position 1,264,631 of record NZ_JAHWDQ010000001.1, read on the forward strand.
TGAAAAATCCGTAGCTAGTATGACTGCATCAGCTCTTTCAGATGCTATGGCCAAGGCGATTGCGCCAGTGCCAGTGCCCAGATCTAAAACACGCGGAGCCCGCTGCCCGTCAAGCATGGCTATCGCCCGCTCAACCAAGCATTCGGTATCGGGCCGAGGAATTAAGGTCAGCGGTGATACCGCCAAACGCAGCGACCAAAAATCTCGCTCACCCAAGATATGGGCTATCGGCTCGCCCGCAATACGACGATCCAATAAAGCGCGGAATTGCTGCTCTTGCGAAGCGTCGAGCTCACGCTCAGGCCAACTGTAAAGATAGCTGCGCGGCTTGGCGATGCAATGACATAGCAGCAGCGCGACGTCTAAATCCGGCGTGTCGCTAATACCACGCAGCTGCTGCCGTTTTGCCATCGCCGCTGCAATGGTCAATCCGCTGGCAGCAAGGGACTCGGTCATTATTCCGCCAATGCCGCCAGAAGATCAGCCTGATATTCCTGACGCAAAGGCGACACCACGCAGTCGACATCGCCCTGCACAAACTCGTCCAATTTATACAGGGTTAAATTGATACGGTGATCGGTAACCCGACCCTGCGGGAAATTATAGGTGCGAATACGCTCCGAGCGATCGCCGCTTCCCACCAAGTTCCGGCGCTCGGTTGCTTGATCTGCCTGCAGCTTGCTACTCGCGGCGTCATTGACCTTAGCGGCAAGCAAGGACATCGCCCGCGCCTTATTCTTGTGCTGCGAACGCTCGTCCTGGCACTCCACGACAATACCTGTGGGAATGTGCACAATACGCACCGCCGAGTCAGTGGTGTTAACGTGCTGACCACCGGCGCCGCTTGAGCGGAAGGTGTCGATTCGTAAATCGCCCTTATTAAGCTCGATGTGGTCAGCCTCTTCTGGCTCCGCCATAACCGCAACCGTGCATGCCGAGGTGTGGATACGACCCTGTGATTCGGTTTCTGGCACGCGTTGAACACGGTGCGCGCCGGACTCAAACTTGAGATGACCGTAGACTTCCTGCCCCGCCACGCGACTAATAATCTCCTTAAAGCCGCCGTGCTCACCGTGGCGCTCGCTAAGCACTTCCACTCGCCAACCTTTACGCTCGGCATATCGGGAATACATGCGAAACAGATCCCCCGCAAAAATGGCCGCTTCATCACCACCGGTACCGGCGCGAATTTCCAAAAACACGTTGTGGGAATCGTTAGGATCGCGAGGCAGCAATAAGGTTTGCAGCTCCAACTCTAAATCCTCTAACTTTTCCTTGGCCGACGATATCTCTTCTTCAGCCATGGCGCGCATGTCGGCGTCATCTTCCGACAGCATTGCCGTCGCCTCGGCCAAGTCTTCTGTTATCTGCCGATAACGACCATAGGCTTCAACGACTGGCTCAATTTCAGCGTACTCTTTCGACAAACCGCGAAAGCGATCCTGATTGGCAATAATTTCACCGTCGCTCAACAAGGCGCCTATCTCTTCGTAACGATCAAGCAAATTGTCGAGTTTAATGACAATGGAGGCCTTCATATTTTCTCACTTGGTTGTTTAGGGTCTTGTGCTTAAGAATCACTGTCTTTTAGTTGAAACAGTTCTCGCGCCCAATGAATAAGGTCTGTTCGCCCCTTGGCACCCGCTTCTTTTATTTGGGTGGTGGGGCTGTGTATCAATTTATTAGTTAAACCGCGCGCGAGCTGCTCCAATACTTGTTCGGCGTCATCGCCCCGCGCCAAATTGCGCAGCGCGCGATCAAGCTCCGAATCACGCAACTGTTCAGCCTTGGCGCGATAATCTCTTACCGTGCCGACCGCATCCCGCGTTTTCAACTGGGACTCCCACTCTCCCAGCGCCAGAGTAATAATATCCCCGGCCTTGAGCGCCTCACCTTGACGCGCGCGCTTGTTCTCTTCAACAATTTCGCGCAAATCATCGACGGTATAAAGGTATACGTCTGCCAACTCGGCAACCTGCGGCTCAATATCTCGTGGCACCGCAATATCAATCATCACCATTGGTCGGTGTTTACGCTTTTTTAAGGCACCCTCGACAGCGCCCTTGCCCAATATTGGGAGCTGGCTCGCCGTTGACGCAACCACTATATCGGCACCGACAAGGCTTTGCGGGATATCCGACAGCATAACCGCTTCAGCGCCAAACTTTTGCGCCAGTTCCCGAGCCCGTTCGAGGGTGCGATTGGCAATGATAATGCGTTTTATGCCTTTATCGTGCAGGTGCCGCGCCACCAACTCGATGGTTTCACCGGCGCCAATCAATAAGGCCGTGCAGCTGCTCAGCGAAGAAAATACGTGTTGGGTTAAATTTACCGCCGCGTAGGCAACCGACACCGGGTTTGCCCCCACCGCCGTATCCGTTCGCACGCGTTTAGCGACGGAAAAGACATGGGCAAAAATCCGGTGCAATAAGCCGTTGGCGGTACCCGCCTCAACGGCAACCGCATAGGCAGATTTCATTTGCCCTAAAATTTGCGGCTCACCTAACACCATCGAATCCAAACCCGCAGCGACTTCCATCATATGCTTCAAGGCGCCGTCGCGACGGTAATCGTAGAGACAGGCACTCAGCTCAGCGTGGTCTATATGATGATACGCCGCCAGCCACTCCAAAATACTCGTCGCCACCACATCGCCATCATCATTAGCAATGCCATACAGCTCGGTGCGATTACAGGTGGACAGAATCGCCAGTTCCGACACTCCCGTACTCAGCACCGCGTCCTTTAAAGCTTGCTGCATTTGCTCAGGCACAAACGCAACCCGCTCGCGAATCGAAACGGGTGCCGAATTGTGATTAATGCCAATTACGAGCAAATTCATTAGATGCCGAGTACCTGCATTTCCAGAGCGGAGCTAAAATAGCAGGGAATTTTAGCAAGACAGGGGCCAAATGTGGATTTTATTACCTGCTTTTACAAAACAATCTGCAGCCAACACCCGCTCTGCGAATTAAACACCTAGGTAACTGTCCTATTCAGCACCCTAACCACCAGCTAATAGCCATGCTAACATTGGCCTTTAAACACGGTACCGACAACTACGCTATGCACCAAATCCTTACCAGCCTAATGCTGAGTCTAGCTATCCTCACCACCGGTGGTTGCGCAGCACTGACGTCCGAGCAAGAACCGTCGCCCACTGTTAAAAAGACCGCCAGTGCCAAGCCCGCATTAGCAACACGCCCATTTCCAGAGGACGCTTTTTTTGATTTGCTGGTGGCCGAGGTCGCCCTGCGAAACCAAGACGTTGAAACCGCGCTGGACAATTACACCTATCAGGCGGAAAAAACCGGGGATTTGGGTGTCATCATTACGACTGCCAAATTAGCCCAATACCTCAACCGTGATGACATTGCCGCGACATATGCCAAACTCTGGGTAGACCAAGAACCGGAGGCGGCTGAAGCGTACTTCATTTTATCGTCGTCACTCGCCAAGAGCCAAAACCCACTTACCGCCCTGCCGTATATGGTCAAAGTACTTGAGCTAGGCGGCGACAGTAACTTCGCCGCCTTAGCCGCCACCGTGCTTGGACGAACTGAGAGCGAACAACTCGAGTTTCTCGATGAGCTCAATCGCCAGCTTAAACTGCACCCTGGCGACAACTCACTAAAAATTGCCAAGGCGCTAATACTGCAGTACAAAAAGCAGGAAGAGTCCGCCCTGATACTTGTCCGCGAAGTATTAAATGAAGAGCCCGACAACCCCCATGCCCTCCTCATCGAAACACGCACACTTAGCCAACTCGGCCGCGACGAAGAAGCTCTGACCAGACTGCGCTATGCCGTCGATCAAAACCCCCACCACAAACGCCTGCGCCACGACCTCGCTCGCCGCCTTGTGAAAGTCGACTTGTTTCAGGCCAAGGCGCAATATGAAGAACTGGGAAGACAAAACCCGAACGACCGCGATCTGCTGCTCGAACTCATGCTTATTAATCGCGAGTTAAGCAACACCGCCGAGGTCGCAGAACAACTTAAGTCCCTCAATGACACGCCAGAACTTCGCAGCCGTGCCAATTATATTCTTGGCAGACTGGACGAAGAAGATCATAACTGGCCCCAGGCGATAGAGCATTACTTGCAAGCTACCGGCAGCGACGAGTTCAATCAATCAAGTCAGCGAATCGCCAGTATCAGTCTTGCCGTTGAAGGTATCGACAAAGCCTTGGCGCGACTCAAAGCCCTGCGCCTAAACCATCCGGAACAAACCATCCATATCTATTTGCTTGAGGCTGAAATCTTACGCAAAGAAACTCGCTACCAAACAGGTTATGACTTACTCAGTGAGGCACTAAATCGCTATCCTGACGATGAACAACTTAGATACGCGAGGTCATTATTTAGCGAAAGGCTCGGCAATATTGACGCTGTAGAAAGCGATTTACAGCATATTATTGACCGCGACCCCAAGAACGCAACGGCGCTTAATGCGCTTGGTTATAGCTTGGCCAATCTTAGCTCACGCCTGGACGAGGCAGAGCAACTGGTCAAGCGCGCGCTTGAAATTGAACCCAATGACCCAGCGATTATCGACAGCTATGGCTGGATAATGCTTCTGAAAGGCAAGCTTAATGAAGCGGTGTTACTGCTAGAAAGAGCATTCAAACAAACACAGGATCATGAGATCGCAGCACATTTCGGTGAGGCGCTGTGGTTAACTGGCGACAAAGAACGCGCAAAAGCCGTTTGGGAGGCTGGCTTACAAGACACACCCAACAGCCCAATCATTCTCGACACACTGCGCAAACTAGATCTTTTCAATGAGTAAGTTAATTATGCCCACATCGCTCATATTGCGAAGCCTTGCCCTAATAGCAACACTGCTAATCGGCGCCTGCGCAACGCCGCCAAAGCCGCCAATCAATAGCGAATCTGAAACCTGGCAGTTACAGGGTAAAATCGGCCTTTGGTATAACAACAAACAGGAAAGCGCGACGATTGACTGGTCGCAATGTAATGCTGAGCGCGGCCGAATCCGCCTGAGCGGACCACTCGGCTCGGGCGGCATTGAGTTATCTGCTGACCAAGCAGGCGCTACCTTAGTACAGAACGGCGAAACCACTCACGCAGACAGCATCGATGAACTTGCCAGTCGCGCCGAGTGGCCGCTGCCAGTCGACGCTCTTCGCTACTGGGTAAGAGGTCGCCCCACCCCCACTGAAAAATTAGATGGTCGCGTAAATACCAATGGTCAATTAGAAGAGCTGGCACAAATTGGCTGGCAAATCACTTATCAATACCGCACGCCATTTCACCAACTACCCAATAGAATTACCGCCAACTCAGCCGATACCAAACTGACACTAATCGTCAGTGAATGGCTGGACCTGCCTAAACTCTGTAGCGAATAATGCAAACACTTAGCCTTCCCTGCCCGGCAAAAATTAATTTATTTCTAAAGATCACCGGCCGTCGCCCAGACGGCTATCACGAGTTGCAAACCCTGTTCCAATTGTTGGATTACGGCGACACCCTGACCCTCAAACACCGCGATGACGACAAAATTCGCCTCCTGAGTGCACTTAGTGGCGTCAATTCAGAAGATAATTTAGTGGTTCGCGCCGCTCGCAAACTGCAAGCCTGTAGCAAGCACATCGCCTGCGGTGCAGACATCCAATTAGACAAACGCCTGCCCTTAGGTGGCGGTATCGGCGGCGGCAGCTCAGATGCGGCCAGCGCATTATTAGGGCTGAATAAGCTATGGCAGCTGGGTCTCAGCCTCGACACCTTGGCGGAGATTGGGCTTGAACTTGGCGCTGACGTTCCCGTATTTGTGCGTGGCAAAACCTCATGGGCAGAGGGAATTGGCGAGAAATTAGAGCCACTGGAAACCCCTGAACTCTGGTATGTGGTGATAAAGCCCGACTGCCACGTCTCCACAGCAGAAATTTTTTGTCATGAACAATTGACACGCCATGACTCACCGATCAAAATAGCGACCTTTCTTGGGGGGGGTACCGGAAATAGTTGTGAACCGCTGGTTCGAAAACTATACCCAAAGATTGATAAAGCCTTGATTTGGCTGGAACAATTCTCTCCCGCGAAGCTAACTGGAACAGGCGCATGCGTGTTCGCCAGCTTCGAAGATCAGATAACAGCTCAGACTGTTTGCGAGCAGCGACCCAATGATATTCAGGGTTTTGTTGCCCGAGGTGTTAATACCTCGCCACTGCATCGTGCACTGGGCTTACTCTAACAAGTTATCGTAAAAAGTTTATTGGGGTGTCGCCAAGTGGTAAGGCACTGGGTTTTGATCTCAGCATCCGTAGGTTCGAGTCCTACCACCCCAGCCATATTTAGACCATGCCGCCAAAAGCGGCATGTAATCAAAATCAGTCGCGTATAATAACGACCTGAATAAGCCTAGCTTGATATAAAAGCGGCAACCACCTAATTTTTCAAAACACACATGCCCAACAGGACTCTGACCGTGCCAAAGATGATGGTCTTCACCGGCAATGCCAATCCCGAACTCGCACGTAAAGTTGTTGAGCATTTGCACCTGCCCCTTGGCGATGCCACGGTAGGCAAGTTTAGCGACGGCGAAATTTACGTTGAGGTAAATGAAAACGTACGCGGTGCAGACGTCTTTCTTTTGCAGCCGACCTGCGCACCGACTAATGACAACCTGATGGAACTCATCGTTATGGCAGACGCCATGCGCAGAGCCTCCGCTGGTCGTATTACCGCCGTGGTACCGTATTTTGGTTACGCTCGCCAGGATCGCCGCGTGCGCTCTCAGCGCGTGCCAATATCCGCCAAAGTCGTTGCCGACATGATGAGCGGTGTGGGCATTGACCGCGTACTAACCGTCGACTTGCACGCCGAGCAAATTCAGGGCTTCTTTGATGTGCCGGTAGACAATGTTTACGGTTCGCCCGTCCTGCTAGACGACATTAGTCGCCAGCAATACGAAAACCAAATGGTTGTGTCGCCAGATATCGGCGGCGTTGTTCGCGCCCGCGCTGTAGCCAAACAATTGGACGATGCCGACCTTGCCATTATCGACAAACGCCGCCCGCAAGCGGGTGTTGCCCAAGTCATGCATATCATCGGTGAAGTTCAAGGTAAAACCTGTTTGCTGGTCGATGACATGGTCGATACCGCCGGCACATTATGCAAAGCAGCAGAAGCGCTAAAGCAGCATGGCGCAGCAAAAGTTGTCGCTTACTGCACACATCCTGTATTATCCGGCGCCGCCATTAAGAATATCAATGGCTCTGAACTAGACGAACTGGTGGTTACCGACACCATTCCGCTGTCAGAAGAAGCTAAAAAGTGCACTAAAATTCGTCAGCTAACGCTGGCAAATCTACTGGCCGAGTCAATTCGACGGGTTAGTAATGAAGAGTCGATAAGCGCTCTGTTTCGTTAAATCATAACGATTTAACAACAGCGCCATCGACATTTACCGCCGCACTGGTCGCAAGTCGGCGGTTTTCGCGTTATTAAGGAGACTATTATGTCTAGCGATTACACAGTTAGCGCCAAAGCGCGCGCAGACGTAGGGAAAGGTGCGAGCCGCCGCCTGCGTCGTCTGGAAAATGAAGTACCAGCAATTGTTTACGGTGGCAGCAGCGCACCACAAATGATCAGCATTCTGCACAAAGATTTCTTGTGGTTCTTGGAAGATGAAGCCTTCTTCACTTCTGTCTTAACTTTAGACATCGATGGCAAAAAAGAATCTGTTGTACTTAAAGACTTGCAGCGCCACCCAGCAAAATTGAAACTGATCCATGCTGACTTTTTGCGTGTTGATGCCAACACCAAAATCACTCTGCACGTTCCGCTTCACTTCCTGAACGAAGATATCTGTGTTGGTGTTAAAACTCAGGGCGGCAACATTATTCACGCCGCAACTGATCTAGAAGTTCAGTGCTTACCAAAAGACCTACCAGAGTTCATTGAAGTGGACATGGCGTTGATTGAGACAGGCACTACCCTGCACATTTCTGACCTCACGCTACCTGCTGGCGTAGAAAGCCCAGCACTAGCACTAGGTGAAGATCACGACTTGGCTATTGCCACTGTACACGCGCCACGCGGCGCTAGCGACAGCAGCGATGACGAAGAAGACGCTTCAGCAGAAGAGTAAGCTGACGGCCCTTACGGGCCAACAGTAACAGGCGCCCCATTGGAAACGATAAAACTGATAGTAGGCTTGGCGAACCCCGGCCCACAATATCAAGATACACGTCACAATGCGGGCGCTTGGTTCGTTACAGAGCTTGCTCGGCAACAAGGCTGCACACTATCTAGCGAATCTCGGTTTTACGGCGAAACTGCCAGAATCCAATATCAGGGCAGCGATCTCCGCCTTCTGATTCCAAGCACTTTCATGAATCGAAGCGGGCAAGCCATTGCCGCACTCGCCAATTTTTATAAAATTGAGCCCGAATCCATACTTATTGCCCACGACGAACTGGATATTCCAGTCGGCAGCGCGCGCTATAAAAAAGGCGGCGGCCACGGTGGTCACAACGGTCTTCGCGACAGCGTCGCCCAACTCGGCAATAATAGTAATTTCCACAGATTAAGAATCGGCATCGGCCATCCCGGCCACGCGTCACAAGTCACCAATTATGTACTCGGGAAACCTTCCGCCGATGACCGTACAAGCATCGATCACTGTATCGATGAGGCACTGCGAACACTACCTGACGCCGTAAACGGAGACTGGGCCAAAGCCATGAATCAACTGCACAGCTATAAACAAGGGTAATATCACATGGGTTTTAACTGCGGTATCGTCGGACTTCCAAACGTCGGCAAATCCACCCTCTTCAATGCCCTCACTAATGCAGGCATTGACGCGGCCAATTTCCCCTTCTGCACCATCGAGCCCAACTCCGGCATCGTCATGGTGCCAGACCCGCGCTTGCACGCGCTGGCAGAAATCGTGAAACCTGAGCGTATCATGCCTGCAACCATGGAGTTTGTGGATATCGCAGGCCTCGTTGCTGGCGCCTCAAAAGGTGAAGGACTAGGTAATAAATTCCTCGCCAACATCCGTGAAACCGATGCCATCGCCCACGTTGTGCGCTGCTTTGAAGACGACAACATCATTCACGTCGCCAACAAAATTGACCCCGCCGCCGATATCGAGATTATCAATACCGAGCTCGCGCTAGCCGATATGGAAAGTATCGATAAGCAATTACAAAAAGTGGTTCGGGTAGCCAGAAGCGGCGACAAAGACGCCACCGTACTTAAAAACCTATACGAGAAGCTGCTCGCCCATCTAGACCAAGGCAAGCCCGTGCGCTCACTGAGTCTGGACGCCGACGAAATGGCCCGCACCCGCAGCCTGCACCTGCTCACCATAAAGCCGACCATGTACATCGCCAACGTCAACGAAGAAGGCTTTGAAGACAACCCACACCTGGACGTGCTTCGCGCCATCGCCGCCGAAGACGGCGCCATCGTGGTTCCGATTTGCAATAAACTCGAATCAGAAATTGCCGAACTAGACGACAGCGAAAAAGCCGAATTCCTCGCCGACCTAGGCATGGAAGAGCCCGGGCTAGATCGCGTGATTCGCGCCGGCTACCAATTACTCGGCCTGCAAACCTACTTTACCGCAGGCGTAAAAGAAGTTCGGGCTTGGACCATTCCCGTTGGCGCCACCGCCCCACAATCTGCCGGCGTAATCCACACCGACTTCGAAAAAGGCTTCATCCGCGCCGAAGTGATTGCCTATAACGACTACATCCAATACAAAGGCGAACAAGGCACAAAAGACGCTGGAAAATGGCGACTAGAAGGCAAAGACTACATCGTAAAAGACGGCGACGTCGTCCATTTCCGCTTCAATGTGTAACGCGAACTGATCTGCGCTTGACAAGGTGCGCCGATCCTTGGAAAATGCGCGCCTTCTCTCGTCAGAGAACAGTGGCAAGGTAGCTCAGTTGGTTAGAGCACAACACTCATAATGTTGGGGTCGGCGGTTCGAATCCGCCCCTTGCTACCATTATTCGAAAAAACCACTTAACCGTGGTTTTTTTTCGGCTGTTGGAAAGTACGCAGCACTCAACGGGTGGATGAGAACCGCCGCGCGGTTCGATAAAATGCGACCAGCATTTTAGACGGCGATAGCCGCCCGAAGGGGCAGTAACAGGCCCCAGCCTGTTACTGATCAATCCGCAGTACGCCCCTTGCTACCATTATTCGAAAAAACCACTTAACCGTGGTTTTTTTTCGGCTGTTGGAAAGTACGCAGCACTCAACGGGTGGATGAGAACCGCCGCAGCGGTTCGATAAAATGCGACCAGCATTTTAGACGGCGATAGCCGCCCGAAGGGGCAGTAACAGGCCCCAGCCTGTTACTGATCAATCCGCAGTACGCCGCTTGCTACCATTATTCGAAAAAACCACTTAACCGTGGTTTTTTCGGCTATTGGAAAGTACGCAGCACTCAACGGGTGGATGAGAACCGCCGCGCGGTTCGATAAAATGCGACCAGCATTTTAGACGGCGATAGCCGCCCGAAGGGGCAGTAACAGGCCCTAGCCTGTTACTGATCAATCCGCAGTACGCCCCTTGCTACCATTATTCGAAAAAGCCACTTAACCGTGGTTTTTTCGGCTATTGGAAAGTACGCAGCACTCGACGGGTGGATGAGAACCGCCGCGCGGTTCGATAAAATGCGACCAGCATTTTAGACGGCGATAGCCGCCCGAAGGGGCAGTAACAGGCCCTAGCCTGTTACTGATCAATCCGCAGTACGCCCCTTGCTACCATTATTCGAAAAAGCCACTTAACCGTGGTTTTTTTTCGGCTGTCGGAAAGTACGCTGCACTAGACGGGTGGACAAGAACCCCCACACGGCTCCACAAAATGCGACCAGTATTTTAGACGGCAACCGCCGCCCGAAGGGGCAATAACAGGCCCTAGCCTGTTATTGATCAATCACCATCTGCCCCCGAAAAATGCGACTAACAGGCTATATACCTATCAACACACCAAACCTAAAATGACACATAGCTATTTATAAACAAAAAAGCCTTCCGAGTGACTACACTTCAGCGAAAGCCAATACAGGAACAACAAATGCCATCTACCGTCTTGCAACGCTTATATCAAACTCTCGGCCTGACAGGTAACCAAGCACCACGTGACCCGGCAAGCCCGCCGGAAAGAAACGCCCCATCACCGCTTCCTACTTTTGTCCACTATGTTCGCTCTCGCTTTCGACTGCTAAATCAGCCACCAAAGGCTGAAGACATAGCTATAGCGTTTACAAAACGCCTAAAAATCGGACTGCAGACCCTAGATGAGCAGTTATCCAGTTGCGACTTATTTACCTTACCGGCTGGGTCACAAGAATGGACGGATACGGGTATTAATCTAGCAGCGGGCGAATCGATAACCGTGATGGGGGATGGCGGCCTATATCTATCGCGAAGACTTGATGTTGTTATCGGCCCCAATTTTGGACTGTGGTATCGAATCGCCAATCAAGATAATTCAGGACATATCAATATACTGCCTTTGGGCGGCGCCGTTATTACTGCAAAACAAGGCGGCACATTACAACTCATTGCTGCGGTGCCGGGTGAGTTCGGGGATGCGCAAGGCGGATTCGATCCGAACATTGCAAGCCTAAAGGTTAATGGGGAGTTTGCCGCAGCCGTGCTGCGCTGGAAGGGTGATACAGTGAAAGCATTAAGCGCGGCCGCGGCTACTGATGCGAATTTGTTTGGTCCCGTTCTAGCGCGCTTTAAAGAACGTATCCAACCACCGAAAGGCTGGCATTATTTATGGCGCTTAGGTGAAAGCGAAATATACCAAGATAAAGAAAATAGCTTGTGCTGTGCCACACATGCGAATGGCGGGATCTTGCAGTATCCAGTGAATATGGCACTAAACAGCGATTTAGTATTTAACTGGCAATGGTGTGTTGACGCTTTGCCTTCTAAATTAGCCGAACACATCCAACCCACGCATGACTACCTATCTATCGCAATAGAGTTCGACAACGGCCTTGATCTTACCTATATGTGGAGCAGCGACCTCGACGTAGATACTATTTTTCAATGTCCGCTACCGTGGTGGGATAAGCGCGAAACCCATTGGGTTGTGCGAAATGACCCTGCAGATCTGGGCCGCTGGTTAAACGAATCTCGCAATGTCCTCGCTGATTACCAACGCGCTATTGGCGGACCAATTCCGAACAAAGTCGTTGGCGTGTGGCTGATCGCGAATTCAGCTTTCCAACGAGGCGAAGGTCATTGTCGTTATCGCCAGATAAACCTGCGGAACGAACAAGACACAAAAATCATTTACGACTAACAAACCTGCCCGGCGGGGAAACCAACTCAATCACCTGATACCACAACTAGGCGCGACACTTACAATACAAACGTTAGCGCTGCTAAAGAACTTTACGCAGAACAGCGAGTGTCAGCCATAAAGTCCCTCTTTAACGCTTCATTACTAGGAATTGGGCGGCGAATCTATACCGAAAAATGCCTCAAAATTCGCAAACTGTAACTACAGCAAAAGTGCAGCCTTAATTCACTACCGCCTACTCGATATGCAATGTGATAAAATATCCGTCCACAAATAGATACTGCACAACCCCCATGACCAAACCCGACACCCTATACGCCACTCCCCACGCAAGTCTCACACGCTTTGCCTTTGACGAGCATGTAGTCGAAGTTTTTCCAGACATGATTCAGCGTTCAGTACCCGGTTACGCAACAATCATTGCCATGACGGGAGTGATGGCGGGCAAATACGCCCAAACGGCAAGCAATTGCTATGACCTTGGCTGTTCGCTAGGCGCCAGCACCCTCGCTATGGCGCGGGAAATCGGCAAGCGCGATTGTCAGATCATTGGTGTGGATAATTCCTCGGCAATGATTACTCGCTGCCAAGACTATATTGCAGATATACCGCAATCGATTTCGCTGCGCTGCGAGAATATTCAAGACACTCAAATCACCAATGCCTCGGTGGTCGTGCTCAACTTCACCCTACAATTTGTGCCGGCTGAACAACGCGCCGCGCTCATCCAAACCATCAGCGACGCGATGCGGCCTGGCGGCATTTTAATTCTGTCTGAAAAAATTCAATTTTCTGACCCTCATTTACAAAAATTAAACACCGATCTGCACCATACGTTTAAACGCGCAAACGGCTACAGTGAGCTGGAAGTTGCGCAGAAGCGCAGCGCGATCGAAGATGTATTAATTCCTGAAACCTTGGCCACGCACCAGCAGCGACTTCGCGACGCCGGATTTAGCAGCATCGATGTCTGGTTCCAATGTTTCAATTTCGCCTCATTAGTTGCAATAAAATGATCGACTACCAAGCATTCCTAAACCGCCTAGACGAAATACCGGAGCTGGCAAACTGGAGACAATCCCTGCCAGCGCAAATCGCGGCGGGACTTAGCGAGGACCGCTACGGCGATCTACCCCGCTGGAAAGACGCCCTCGCCGCACTGCCCAATCTCAGTCCCGAAACCATTACTTTAGACCGCTCTCGCGTCGGCGTCGACGGCCCAATCAACGAAGAGCAGCGTCAACAGCTGCACGACGCGCTCAAAGGCCTGCACCCTTGGCGCAAAGGCCCCTATGACCTGTTTGGGGTACATATCGATACCGAATGGCGATCAGACTGGAAGTGGGATCGACTCAAGGACGCCATTGCCCCGCTAGCCGGGCGCAATGTCTTAGATGTCGGCTGCGGCAGCGGCTACCACTGTTGGCGAATGCGCGGCGCGGGTGCCAATCTCGTCGTCGGCATCGACCCAACCCCCTTGTTTGTGATGCAGTATTTCGCGCTGCAAAAATACCTTTGTGACAACACCGTCGCCGTTTTACCGATGGGGATAGAACACTTGCCGGAGAAGTTGCAAGCGTTCGACACCACCTTCTCTATGGGAATTTTGTACCACAGGCGCTCGCCCTTTGACCACCTGATCGCACTGCGCGACAGCCTTCGCCGCGGCGGCCAATTAATATTAGAAACCCTCGTCATCGAAGGTGGCCCCGGCCAAGTTCTGGTGCCCGAGGACCGTTACAGTAAAATGGGCAATGTGTGGTTTATTCCGACGACCGACACACTAGAAGCGTGGTTAAAAAAAGCAGGTTTTAAATCCCCCCAGCTCATCGACGTTAGCCAAACCACTTGCGAAGAACAGCGCAGCACCGACTGGATGACCTTCCACTCGCTGGCAGAATTCCTCAATCCTGAAGATTCAAATCAAACGATCGAGGGCTATCCCGCACCGCGCCGTGCTACCTTCATTGCCGAAAAACCGTAACAGCGTCGCATAATTGACTCACAAAGCCACAAAATGGCATTTTTGTGATATGTTGATGAAACTTATAAGTATGAAAACGTGCCAAATAAATCCAAGAAACGGCACAGCGGAATAAATCATGCTGCAAACTGGAACAGGACTTCTGAGCGACCGCCTCAAATCACAATCAAGACTGTGGTTTGGCGAGCACCTGTACCGCTATTTTGAACGTCTTGAAGACAACTTTCATCGCCGCTCTCTCACCGCCAGTGATTCCATAGAACAAGCTAACTTATTAGCACAACAACAGGCCGTTAAACTGGGGCAAGACGAGGCATTTCGTTTATTTGCCGATCATATCAATCGCGCCTTCAACACCAACCGCGCCTATGAAGCCGGGGGCCATTCGTCACTAGATAGACTCGCTCAGCGCCTTGAAAAATTACCCGACACCTATTTTGATAAGGAAAAGCCGCAACTGAGCAATATTTGTCGCGCGATTGCCCCCATAACCGTGCTCGCTGGATTCCAGCAGATTTTAGCGCCACTAAAACTAGACGCCGCCCACCGGCATCACGCCCTAACCATGTTCCAAGGCCTGTTCATTCAAGAATTGAACAAGCTCTACGATGATTTATTTGAATCACTACCCGTCGAAAATCAAGCCCATAACGTCGAGGCTTGGATCAGCCACATCAAGCAACAACTAAGCGAAAACAATCTGTCGACACAGGATCGCGCGCTAACTGAAACAAGGCTGCAACGCCTGCTCAAATTGCACTCACATCGACACCGTGCCAGTGACAACACCGTCGTCATGGAGCCCAGCGACGCAGAGCTACTAGAGACAGCCGCAAATATATTTCAACTGCTACCCACCAAACGCAGATTATCGCCAGGCGTTTTGAGCTCACTCAATACCTTGCAAACCAGTGTGAGCAGCCTGGCCCTAAAAGATCGCAATGCATTTATGCACCCGCTGCATCCGGCGAGACAAATCTGTCGGCAGGTAATCAACACCCTCTGCCAATGGGATGACGCGCAAACAAATCAACGCCAGCAATTTGACGCCGAACTTAAAATAATTTGTAAAAAACTAACAGCCCACAACATCAATGCCAGTCTGTTTTATCAGATTCGCGAGCAAATCGATGCCTGCTGCCAACACTTAATACAAAGTATCAAACTCAACGACAAACGCAGTTTGAATGCCGAAGTCGGCCAAAAGCGCTTAACGCGTTTGCGCAAGAAAGTGCATGAAATGCTAGACGAGAAAACCGCATCGTTACCGACTGCGCTTCCCGTCAGCGTCGATAATATGCTTTACGGCCCCATGACCACGATCATCTTGTATCACTGGCTGCGCCACGGCAGCAACAGCGCGCCCTTGCGTCGCAGCCTACAGCTTATTGACGATATTATTTGGTATATACAACCCCATTCAGACTGGTCTGAACTGCGTCGCGCTAAAGCGATGAGTAAAGACATCGAAACAGAGCTTAGCGATGGCTTACAGCGCATCAACTACAGCTACCAAGCCTCACAAGCATTAATCGACGAGCTCCATCAGCTGCGCTTAATTGCATCCGGCCGCAGCGTCAGCATTAACAAGCCCGACGCCATGCGCTAAGCCTCGTTGCGCACAGTAAATGTGCAGTGGCGGGTGTCGATAGCAATAAAAAGCAGATATAATTTCCCGCCCGCATGTTTGGCCATCACGGCCTAACGCGACCCAATTTCTACACGTTCAATCGCTTCGTATGGCGATCACGCATTAAGGTGATGACTTTGCAACTCGATCAAGCAACTACCGAACAACTGCGCGACTGGGAATCTACGCTTACCCAGGAATACCAACAGTTTAAAGCCTCTGGTTTAAATCTTGACCTAACCCGAGGCAAGCCCAGCGCAGAACAGCTTTCACTCTCTGACGCCATCAATGAGATTCTGGGCGGCGATCTAAGCAATGAAAGCAACACAGATTTGCGCAACTATGGCGGCCTCGATGGTATTCCAGAGTGCAAACGTCTATTTGCCAATGTGCTAGGCGTCAGCGCCGAAGAAATGCTCATCGGCGGCAACAGCAGCTTAACCTTGATGTATATGGCCGCCCAGTTTGGTCTGCACCAAGGCTTTGGCGAGCTTGGCGCTAGTTGGAACAGTGAAGGAAGCACAGTCAAATTTATCGCTCCGGTTCCCGGCTACGATCGTCATTTCAGTGTCTGTGAGCATTTGGGTATCGAGCTAGTGACAGTGGCGTTAAACGACGACGGTCCAGATATGGACGCCGTTGAGCAGCTACTAAAAAGCGACCCATCAATCAAAGGTATCTGGTGCGTACCGCGCTTTAGTAACCCAACGGGTGCGGTGTATTCAGACGCCGTGGTTGACCGCATCGCGCAGCTTGGCAACATCGCCGGGGGTAATTTCCGTGTTTTCTGGGACAATGCCTACGCGGTTCACAGCCTCAGTGACGACGCCCCAGAATTGGCCAATTTAATGACCAGCTGCCGCAAATACGGCACTGAAAACAGCGCCTATTTATTCGGCTCAACCTCAAAAATTACCTATGCCGGCGCTGGCGTCGCGTTTGCGGGAATGTCGAAAGCTAACTTAAAAGCATTCACCCACCACTTGGGCATGTCGCAAATTGGCCCAGACAAAATTAATCAGCTGCGTCACGTTCGCCTCTTAAAAGATGCCGACGGTATCAAAGAGCATATGCAGCAGCACGCCAAGGTTCTCAAACCGCGCTTTGATATTGTGCTTAAACACCTGCGTGACGGACTGGGCAATACCGGTATGGCGAGCTGGACCGAGCCACAAGGCGGCTATTTTGTGTCCTTTGATACCCTGCCCGGCCTCGCCAAAGAAGTGGTGAAATTGGCCGCTGAAGCCGGTGTAAAACTCACCCCAGCGGGCGCGACCTTTCCCTACGGCAAAGACCCCGCCAACAGCAATATCCGTATTGCCCCCAGCGTGCCGAGCCTGGATGAAATCGACCGCGCGATGGCGGTATTTGTCACCTGTGTGAAATTGGCTTCTGTAAAACAGCGACTAAGTTAATCGCTTAGTTGCCAATCGAAAAAAAGGGTGCCAATTGGCACCCTTTTTTATACACGGTTGCGCCAATTGGCGCAGTATGCGGCTTACTCGGGATCTGGCGTACGGGTAATCGGCCGGCCTGGCACACTGGGAAAATGACGCACATTGCTACTGCCGTCAGAGTCCACGATTTTACCGGTGCCCTCTTTCTCTACTTCATCAATCCGCACGATTGAATGCATCGGAATATAGCTGCGCGTCACACCACTGAATTCATTTTTCAGTTTTTCTTCACCCGGATTCACCACAATCTGGCTTTGCTCACCAAACACAATCTCTTCAATTTCTATAAAGCCGTACATATCGCTTTGATAAATAGCGCGCGCATAAAGCTCGTAAACCTTGCTGTTGTTGTGAAAAATGACTTTATAAATAGGGGCTTGGGCCATAGTCTTTCCATTGTCTCTGGGTACAGCTGTGGGGCACAGATAAAGATTAAAACACACCGTAAAACCGGGCCGCGGATCATAGCATAAATTTGCCAAATCCACCGCACTTCTGGGTTTTAGGCGACATTTTCGCTATAATGCCTGCCCAATTTTATTAGCAGCCTGTTTGCGCCTTATGCCTGAAGAACTTATGTCAAATGATGTCGCCCAAACCAACACCTCGGTGACAGAGACAGCCCTCGCCGCTGACAAGCCTAAGAAGCTGTTTATTAAAACCCATGGCTGCCAGATGAACGAATACGATTCTGCGCGCATCCAAGATCTGCTGGGTGCAAGTCACGGCTATGAACGCACCGACGACCCAAACGAAGCCGACGTGCTGCTGCTAAACACCTGCTCAATCCGCGAAAAAGCGCAGGAAAAAGTCTTTCATCAGCTCGGCCGCTGGAAAAAACTTAAAGATAAAAACCCGAATCTCAAAATTGGGGTCGGCGGTTGCGTTGCCAGTCAAGAAGGCAGCGATATTGGTAAGCGCGCGCCCTTCGTCGACTTAATCTTTGGACCGCAAACCCTGCACCGCGTGCCCGGCATGCTCGACGCCAAAAAAGTAGATGGCCCAATCATCGTCGATGTCACGTTTCCAGAAATCGAAAAATTCGATTCACTACCTGAGCCCAGCGTTGACGGCCCCAGTGCCTTCGTTTCCATTATGGAAGGCTGCTCTAAATACTGCACATTCTGCGTCGTGCCCTATACCCGCGGAGAGGAGGTTAGCCGACCCTTCGACGACGTCATTACCGAAGTCGCTCAACTCGCTGCCAAGGGTGTGCGTGAAGTGAATTTGCTCGGTCAAAACGTCAATGCTTATCGCGGTGAAAATCACGAGGGCGAGATCGTCGATTTTGCAGAGCTTATTCACTTTGTCGCGCAAGTCGACGGCATAGACCGAATTCGCTACACCACCTCGCACCCAGTTGAGTTTAGCGAGGCACTGATCCAAGCCTACGCCACCGTTCCTGAATTAGTAGACCACTTACACTTGCCGGTGCAAAACGGCAGCGACAGAATATTAGCGGCCATGAAGCGCGGCCACACCGCCGATGAATACCGTGCAAAAATTGCCAAGCTAAAAACCATACGCCCCAATATTAGTCTGTCGTCTGACTTTATCATCGGCTTCCCCGGCGAAACTGATGACGACTTCAATGACACCATGCAATTGATACGGGACATCGGCTTTGATCATTCCTTTAGCTTCATATACAGCGCTCGCCCCGGCACGCCGGCAGCACAGCTGCCAGACGAGACACCG
Organism: Zhongshania aquimaris; assembly: GCF_019312595.1. GTDB lineage: Bacteria > Pseudomonadota > Gammaproteobacteria > Pseudomonadales > Spongiibacteraceae > Spongiibacter > Spongiibacter aquimaris. Next base: position 1,283,714 of record NZ_JAHWDQ010000001.1, read on the forward strand.
GAAGAAGTTAAAAAAGAACGACTAGCTACCCTGCAGCACCATATTCTACAAAATGCTGCGCAAATCAGCCGCCAAATGGTCGGCAGCCAACAACGCATTTTGGTAACGGGCGTGTCCCGCAAAGATCCGGGCGAATTGCAGGGCCGTACTGAGAACAATAGGGTGGTCAATTTCCCCTGTTTAGATCAGACGGTAATAGGGCAATTTGCTGACGTTACTATTTTAGAGGCCTACGCCAATTCACTGCGCGGCGAATTGATCGCTTAAGCGATGGTTTGCTAAATAGCTTTCTACACTTTTTATTTGCGTCGCCACGGCGACAATCGGTGAACCATTGACTGCACAAGATATTCAACGCGTATTAACTCTTGAACCGAACGACAGCCGCCTGCTGGCAAACTTGTGCGGCCACCTGGACGCCAACCTCAAGTTAATAGAGCAACGCCTGCAAGTGCGTATTGCAGCGCGCGGGAATACCTTTCAAATAAACGGCCAAGCCAATGCGGTAGATGACGCCGTGCAGCTGCTTAAGCACCTTTACAATGAAAGCCAGAATGGCAGTGCACTGAATACCGAAACCGTGCACCTACACCTGCAAGAAGCCGGTATTGAGCAGCTCAGCAGCCCCACCGGCAGTGACGAGTTGCCGGTGCTTATTCAAACCAAAAAAGCCAGTATTAAACCCCGCGGCAAAAATCAGCAACTCTATGTGAAAGCCATCCAGAGCTGCGATATAAACTTCGGCATCGGCCCCGCCGGTACAGGCAAAACCTATTTAGCAGTAGCCTGCGCCGTCGAAGCCTTAATCGCCAATGAAGTGCAGCGCATTCTACTCGTTAGGCCCGCAGTGGAAGCGGGTGAAAAACTGGGATTCCTACCTGGCGATCTCGCCCAAAAAATCGACCCCTATTTGCGGCCACTATACGATGCCCTGTACGAAATGCTCGGCATAGAGACGGTAACAAAGCTGATTGAACGCAATATTATTGAGATTGCACCGCTGGCCTATATGCGCGGCCGGACCCTAAATGACTCCTATATCATTTTAGACGAGGCGCAAAACACCACCCGCGAACAAATGAAAATGTTTCTAACCCGCATTGGTTTTGGCTCAACCGCGGTCATTACCGGCGACGCAACTCAGATTGACCTACCCCGCGGCACACCGTCGGGACTCGTGCACGTAATGAACGTGCTGGGTGATATTGAAGGCATCAGCATGACCCATTTCGCCGCCAAAGACGTGGTGCGCCACCCGCTAGTACAGCGCATTGTAGAAGCCTATGCCGCCTTTGAAGCTGAATTCGGCGCGCCTCGATGAATCGCACAATAGATTTGGAGCTCGATCTACAAATCGCCTGCGAAGCCGCCAACCTGCCCAGCGAAGCCCAGTTTATACTGTGGGCAACAACCGCGCTGGCGGGGCTGCGGGACGAGGCTGAGTTGAGCATTCGCCTGATCGACGAAGTGGAAAGTGCCGACTTAAATGCCCAATACCGTCAGAAATCCGGCCCAACTAATGTATTATCGTTCCCAGCAGATCTACCTCCAGAACTTGAGTTACCCTTGCTTGGCGACCTCGCCATATGCAAAGAAGTAGTAGAACGCGAGGCCGGCGAGCAACACAAAGCCTGCCATGACCACTGGGCGCATATGGTAATTCACGGTACACTCCACCTGCTCGGCTTCGACCACATTGATGATGACGAAGCAGAAGAGATGGAAGCGCTGGAGATTGCGCTGCTAAAAACACTGGATATCAGTAACCCCTATACCCCTATTTCGTGAGGACAGCACCCAAAACCATGAGCGAAGATCGATCTAGCAACGATCCAAGTGATAAATCTTGGATCGAGAAAATTGCCCATGCTTTTTCATCTGAACCCAAAACACGGGAAGATCTGTTTGAACTGCTTGCTGTCGCCAAACAGAACGAAGTTATCGATGACGATGCAATAAGTATTGTTGAAGGCGCGATGCATATCAGTGATATGCAGGCCCGAGAAATTATGGTTCCGCGACCACAAATGGTGGTACTGAAGGCAGACCAGCCCCTCAGCGAACTCCTCCCCATCATTATTGACACCGGCCACTCCAGATATCCCGTTATCGGTGACACCCTCGATAATGTCTTGGGTATTTTGTTATCCAAGGATTTGTTGCCGCTGTTGTGGAAGTTTGAGAACAGCGCCGATATCGATATTCGCGACATTCTGCGCCCAGCCACCCTCGTACCAGAAAGCAAACGACTAAATGTCTTGCTGCGGGATTTCCGCGAAAAACGCCATCACATGGCTGTGGTAATTGACGAATACGGCGGCGCCGCCGGCCTCATCACCATCGAGGACATTCTCGAGCAAATCGTGGGTGAAATTGAAGACGAGTACGACGAAGACGACGACCTGCCAATCCGCAAAATTGCCGACAACGACTTTGTAGTGCAGGCGCTCACACCCATTGACGACTTCAACGATTATTTCAATGCGCGTCTTAGCGACGAAGAATTCGACACCATCGGCGGCCTGCTCCTCAAAGCCTTTGGCCACCTTCCCAGCCGCAATGAAATAACTCGCTTGGAAGAATTCGAATTCAAAGTGGTGAATGCCGATAATCGCCAGATTCATTTGTTGCGAATGCGCAAGCTCGAAGAAAGCTAGAGTCTGATCGCCCTAATCGGATTATCACTGCTGCGCGGGAGAGAAATCTCCCGCGCCTTGAACTTACCCCTCAATAAAGGTCTACAATGAGCTTACACATCGCTCATTTTTACCAGCGTAGAGGCCAGTATGTCCGACGATCAGACTTTAGACACCCTCAATAGAATCGCCAGCGGCGTCGTTGAATACAGCGCACTGCTTTTTTTGATCCTGCTAGGGCTCGGCGCTATCTATTTAGTCTACATCTACATCAGCGACATCACCCAAACCCAGCACGCCATTCGCCGCAACTACCCTGTTATCGGGCGTTTCCGCTATATTTTTGAACACCTTGGCGAATTCTTTAGGCAATACTTTTTCGCCATGGATCGCGAAGAGCTGCCGTTTAACCGCTCCCAGCGTTCTTGGGTCTATCGCGCTGCAAAAAATATCGACACCACCATCGCCTTTGGTTCAACGCGACCACTAAACCAGAGCAATGAAGTGTTATTTATGAATTGCCTGTTTCCCACCTTAAGCCAAGACGCCGCCCCCACCCACGCGGTGACCATCGGTGAGGGCTTCGCTAAACATCCCTACACCAGTTCAGCTATTTTCAATATCTCTGGCATGAGCTTTGGGGCGATATCCAAACCCGCCATCCGCGCCTTAAGCGCAGGTGCAAAAGAAGCCGGTATTTGGCTCAACACGGGGGAAGGTGGTCTATCGCCCTATCACCTCGAAGCGGGTTGCGACATCGTGTTTCAAATCGGCACCGCCAAATACGGGGTGCGCGACGCCGAGGGGCATCTCAGCGACGAAAAACTCAAGGCCATCGCAGCTCACCCCCAGGTGCGAATGATTGAAATAAAACTTAGCCAGGGTGCAAAACCCGGCAAAGGCGGCATCTTACCCGGCGGCAAAGTTACCGAAGAAGTCGCCAAAATTCGCGGCATCGAAATTGGCAAAGACTCCATCAGCCCCAACGGTCACACCGATATCCACAACATCGATGAACTGTTGGACATGGTGCTAAGAATTCGCAATGTCACCGGCAAACCCGTGGGCTTTAAAGCGGTGATCGGTTTTTCGGAGTGGCTAGACGAACTCGGCGAAACCATCCACAAGCGCGGCCTAGAATATGCGCCCGATTTTATTACCATCGACAGCGCCGACGGTGGCACCGGCGCAGCGCCGCAAAGCTTAATGGACTACGTGGGCTTGCCCATTCGCCGCAGCCTGCCCTTGGTGGTCGACAAATTAAATGAATATAATTTGCGCAAGCGCATTAAAGTCATCGCCTCCGGCAAAATGATCAACCCCGCCGAAGCGGCGTGGGCACTCTGTGTTGGCGCAGACTTCATCGTAAGTGCTCGCGGCTTTATGTTTGCGCTCGGCTGCATACAAGCGCTGCAATGCAATAAAAACACCTGTCCCACCGGCATTACCACCCACGACCCAGAACTGCAGCGCGGCTTGGTGCCAGAAAACAAAGCCACCCGCGTTAAGAATTACGCGCTAAACCTAATGCATGAAGTCGGTGTTATAGCCCACTCCTGCGGCGTAAAAGAAGCCCGCGCCTTAACCCGCAGACACGTTTACTTAATCGACAATAACGGCAGCCCAGAACCCTTGACCGACCGCTACCCAGAAAAAACACCAAAACCGGAATACTTAATTGCCAGCACCGCAGACAATGGCGTCGACATAGAGAGCCATACCCGCTCCGCCATTCCTATCACGGCGAACAAAGACGCCCGCCCACGCTAATTCACATCTTCCCCTAGCCCCCAACCGAGGCCGTCGCTACACTAGGCCTCCGTTTTTACATGAATGGCCGGAACAACCCCCTGTGAAAATTAGTCACTACGCTTTTGTTGCAGTCGCCGGCGCCAGCCTTACCCTCTCACTCGCCCCCTTTGATTGGTGGTGGACAGCCATCATCGCCATGGCCGCCCTCGCTGCCAGCTTGAACAGCGCAACAGCTAAACAAGGATTTATGCTCGGCTGGACCTTTGGCAGTGCCAGCTTTGCCACTGGCGTGTCCTGGGTTTACGTCGCCATGCACGATTTTGGTGGCACGTCCGTCGCGCTAGCCATACCTATGACGGCACTATTCTGCATAGGTTTGGGCCTAGTACCCGCACTATTTGCTTATATTTACTGCCGCTGGGTTCGCGATGGCATCGCCGGTAAAACCTTGGGCTTTGCCGCAATGTGGGTGCTAGCGGAATGGCTGCGCGGCTGGATATTTACCGGCTTTCCCTGGCTTTATCTGGGCTATGGCCACCTACATACCGCTATGGCGGGATGGTCGCCAGTCATCGGTGTTTACGGCCTAAGTTTTTGGGTCGCGCTAAGCGGCGCAGCCATCGCCTTTAGCATTACCGCGCCCGCCCAATTAAAACGCCACGGCTATGCCAGCATCGCCGCCTGCCTTGCCTTATTCGCCTTGGGATTCTCACTGCAAAATAACGAATGGACCACCGCCGACGCCAAGCCGCCACTGCGCATAGGCGCCGTGCAATCCAATATTTCGCAGGAAAAAAAATGGGCCTACACCCAGTATTGGGCAACCCTAGAACAATACGATCTCGCGTCTGAAGAACTGTGGCCAGATTCCGACTTAGTGATTTGGCCGGAAGCGGCTATTCCCACGCTTTATCACAACGCCCTGTCTTATTTCGAATACATCGCCGAACGCGCCGAGGCCAATAACAGCGCCCTTATTACCGGCGTACCCACCCGCACAAAAGAAGACATGCACAACTCGGTCATGGTCATTAGTGGCGGCGAAGGCATATACCACAAACAACGCCTTGTTCCCTTCGGCGAATACGTGCCGCTAGCGCACTATCTTCGCGGCCTCATTGCCTTCTTCGACCTCCCCATGTCGAGCTTTAACCGCGGCGACCCAGACCAAGGCCACCTGCAAGTTAAAGGGTGGCAACTGGCGCCCTCCATCTGCTACGAAATTGCGTATCCAGACTTAGTAGCCCAAAGCGCCCGCCACAGTGACCTGCTATTCACCATAAGCAACGACGCTTGGTTCGGTCACTCCATTGGACCGGACCAGCACATGCAAATGGCACAGATGCGCGCACTGGAAAACGGTCGCGAACTCATTCGCGTCACCAGCACGGGCATTACTGCCATTGTCGATCACCATGGCAATATCCGGACGCGTATTCCGTCGTTTACTGCCGGCAACTTAAAAGGCGTTGTTCACGCCCGGAGTGGCACTACGCCATATACGCGTTACGGCTCAACGCCGATTATTGTTTTGTGTTTTGGATTGGTGATCTCTGCTAGGTTTTTGCGCCGGTCGAATCCGGCGTGATTAAAACAAATATCTAACTTTCTCAGAACGCCAGATGAAAATAATCGGTTAAGAAGCGTATTTAACAACTTTATCGCAAGATTCAAGCAACATAAAATGAGTTGCGGGATTGAGCCAGAATGCTTTCGCTAGGTATTCAACAATGCATTACAAAGAAATCGACTTCCGTTCCACTCCATTACGTACACTGTGTACGGCAACAACAAATGTCGTTTCCGAACTTATTCATCTTTCCAAAAATGGCGTAATGGATGGGATTACTGCAATGGAATATGCAGAATATTTCTACGGAGCTGCATTGGTAGCTTGTCAGACCTACGCCGCGGGCACAGTTAGTGACATAAACGAAATTGAAAAGGCTAACTATAAGAAAATTGATTTATACAAATACCAGGAAACCAACTGCCACGAGTATACCTACGTGGAACTGATCAATTCTCTTGCTAACTACTTTAAGCACAACGAAGAGTGGTCTGTTTGGCCCGTTAACGAAACAACCAAGACTCTTCGCCACTACCACATAGACGAAAATACTGATTTTCCGCTGTATCAAGGAATTAAAACGATTATTGGCGAGTCACCTGATGTTCGTCGCTTATGTGAAGTACTAGAAGATTGGCGGTTTTCTTTGCTAAACACGCGACGCAAAAATATCTAGCTACATATCAAAGTCATTGCTTTCCTATATCACTTTTATCATATCCTGCTAGCTTGTGTTTCGCCCCGATGGGCGACTTACTTCTTTTACGAAAAAAGAAGTAAGCAAGAAATTCGCCCGCTATCACTCACCCTTCGGGTACCCTGCGCATCTCAAAATCCAATGGGATCGCTGCGGAACTCGCCTTCGGCTCAGACAGTCCTCGCTAAAAACATCCCATTGAATTTCTGCGATGCTCAGTGACTTCAAAAGCGGGACTAAGATTGGTGCCATCTTCAGGCACTAGACAAATAATTTCATATAACCTGGATACTCGCAGCTTGCGCCAACTTCCCTTCAGCGCCGCTGAGCACTGCAGTAAGTAACGGATTAGAGCGAGAAACTGTTTGAGCCGAAGGCGAGTTTTTCACGCGCCGTTACTTGCGAAGCGCGGGGAAAAAACGGCAGGATAGCCGTTTTGAACGCCCGAAGGGGCGGCCTTTAGGCCGAGGGGCAGGAGGCCCCGAGTTATATCGATGGCGTCTTTTTGCCATCGACGGTGATGCAGGGTGCCTTTTTTCTTTGCTTACTTTCTTTTTGGGCATGCAAAAAGACAAAGTTTTCTAATTGATCGCCGCTTTTTGGCGACCCGTAGGGTGAGGCACGTAGTGCCGAATAAAGTAAGTCGCCCAGCTGGGCGAAACAAGGGCTTGCAGCAACCCGACAAGTTGAAGATTAGGTTTCTTAATAAAGGCATTCACTTCGCTAATCTGGATCCCCGATCAGGGTCGGGTATGACCGGGAACTATAGAATCCTGACCCAATCAAGCCTGGTTTTTACCACCACACCCACGGCTCGCGTCGCAGGCGCGAAAATAGGCACTTATTCATAGCCCGCTTAGCTGCTAGAATAAGCGCCCTTAACTTATACACCCGCTGTACAGAGACCTGACACCGCCAATGGACCACCAATACGCCCCACGCGACATCGAAACCTGCGCTCAACAGTTCTGGCAGGAGCAAAACTGCTTCGCCGCCGTTGAAGATACCAGCCGCGAAAAATATTACTGCTTGGCGATGTTTCCCTACCCCAGCGGCAAGTTGCATATGGGTCATGTGCGCAATTACAGCATTGCCGATGTCATCTCGCGATACCAGCGCATGCTGGGCAAGAACGTGTTGCAGCCTATGGGTTGGGATGCCTTTGGTTTACCGGCTGAAAACGCGGCGGTCAAAAACAAAACCGCACCGGCTAAGTGGACGGTTGAAAACATCGCCTATATGCGCGATCAGCTTAAACAACTTGGTTTCGCCTACGACTGGCAGCGCGAGTTTGCCACGTGCAAGTCCGATTACTATCGCTGGGAACAGTGGTTCTTCACCCGTCTTTACGAAAAAGGCATGGTCTACAAAAAGACCTCCGCGGTGAACTGGTGCCCAGTCGACGAAACTGTGTTGGCCAACGAGCAGGTTATCGACGGCTGCTGCTGGCGCTGCGACACCCAGGTTCAGCGCAAAGAAATACCCCAGTGGTTTATTAAAATCACCAGCTACGCAGATCAATTAGTGAATGATTTGGATCAGCTCGACGGCTGGCCAGAGCAAGTTAAGACCATGCAGCGCAATTGGATTGGCCGTTCACAGGGCGTGCAAATGCGATTTGATCTGGACGCTCCTGTCGCGGGAATGGGCGGTTTTGAAGTCTACACAACCCGTCCAGATACCCTTATGGGTGTTACCTACGTGAGCCTAGCCGCAGAACACCCCATTGCTCTGGAGCTTGCCAAAAGTAATCCAGCGCTGGCCGCCTTCATCGACGAGTGCCGCAATAGCTCCGTCGCCGAGGCCGATATGGCGACCATGGAAAAGAAAGGCATGTTCACCGGCCTTGACGCTCGCCACCCCATCACCGGTGACGCCGTGCAGGTTTGGATCGCTAACTATGTGCTGATGGATTACGGCACCGGCGCGGTCATGGCGGTACCAGGCCACGATCAACGCGATTACGAGTTCGCGAAAAAATACGACCTCGCTATCAACCAAGTTATCGCCCCCGAAAATGGCGACACCGTCAATTTGGAAGACGGCGCCTTCACCGACAAAGGTATATTGGTTAATTCCGCTACCTTCGACGGACTAAATTTTGACGCGGCGTTTAAAGCGATTTCTGATGAACTCGTCGCGCAGGGTAAAGGCAAAGTCACGACCAATTACCGCCTTCGCGACTGGGGTGTTTCCCGCCAGCGTTACTGGGGCGCGCCAATCCCGATCTTTAATTTACCCGACGGCGGCGAAATTGCCGTGCCGGCTCACAAGCTCCCGATCCTGTTACCAGAAGACGTGGAAATGGACGGCGTGCAGTCGCCCATCAAGGCCGACCCAGAGTGGCGCAAAGACGAACTCGACGGCGTCGCGGTCGAGCGCGAAACCGATACCTTCGACACCTTTATGGAGTCCAGCTGGTACTACGCGCGCTTTACCTGCCCCGACTTTGAAGACGGCATGCTTGATCGCGACCGTGCGAACTACTGGCTGCCAGTAGACCAGTATGTCGGCGGTATTGAACACGCCATTCTTCATCTTTTGTATGCGCGCTTCTTTCACAAATTAATGCGCGACGAAGGCCTGCTGGATTCTGACGAACCGTTTAAGCAGTTACTTTGCCAAGGCATGGTTTTGAAAGACGGCAGCAAAATGTCCAAATCCAAGGGCAATACCGTCGATCCGCAAGCCTTAATTGAGCAATACGGCGCAGACACCGTGCGCCTTTTCATTATGTTTGCCGCACCACCGGAGCAAAGCCTTGAGTGGTCTGACAGTGCTGTTGAAGGTTCACACCGGTTCTTGAAGCGGCTGTGGAAACTGGCCGCAACGCATCTTGAAGCCGGTTCAGCGCCAGCGCTAACACCAGAAAATCTGAGTGGCCCGCAGCAGGATTTACGCCGCAAAACTCATGAAACCATCGCTAAAGTCAGCGATGATTTCGGCCGCCGCCTGACCTTCAACACCGCAATTGCAGCAGTGATGGAACTGGTAAATGACGTCAGCCGCTTCCAGCGCCAAAGTGAGCAATGCCTGGCTGTTGAGCGCGAGGCCATTGAAGCCACTGTGCGCCTGCTCGCCCCCATTGTGCCGCATATCAGTCACCAACTTTGGCTAAACCTGGGCCACAGCGATGCGGTTATTAATGCGCCTTGGCCGCAGGTAGATGAGTCTGCCTTAGTGCGTAACACCATTGAAATGGCGGTACAGGTCAATGGTAAACTGCGTGCTACCATTGAAGTCGCGGCCGATGCCGATGGCGAGAGCATCAAAAAATTAGCCCGTGAGCAAGAGAATGTGCAGCGCTTTCTGACGGACTTAACCATCCGCAAAGAAATTTTGGTCCCCAAAAAACTGGTGAATATCGTTGCAAACTAAGCTGACACGTTTTTCGTTTATCGCTGCAGCCTGCTTAATACTGGCGGGCTGTGGCTTTGCTCTGCGCGGTGACAGCAGTATCGACGCCAAGCTACAGCCAATTTACGTTGCCAGTGATCGCGAAAGCCAAGAGCTCAGCTCGTCGCTTAAACGCCAATTCGCCATAAACGATGTCGCAGTTAGCAAGCGCCGCAAAGAAGCAAAATTAATAGTTATTGTTAAATTATTAGACGAAGAAAAGCGCAGTGTCGCCCTTGATCGCGAGGCCCGCGACGCCGAGTATGCGCTGTTTGAATCGGCCAGTATTGAACTGCAAAGCCCCGACGGCACGAATCTGCGCGGCCCACACACACTGCAGCAACGTCGTCTGATTGTGAATGACCCCGACAACCCCGTCGGCGAAGAAACTGAGTCCACTATCGTGCGCGCCGAAATGCGCGAGCAGCTGAGTATTCGTCTCGCACGACAGGTCGAGTTCTGGTCTCATCAACTCCAAGACCAACCCTGATGCGAATTCGTTCGGAACAACTCACCGGACACCTCAGCAAGCAATTGCTGCCTGCCTATTTGATCACTGGCGACGAGCTACTTATTACCCAAGAGTGTTGCGACACCATTCGCCAGCACTGTCGCAAAGAAGGTATTAGCGAACGCGAAGTACTCAATGTTGACCGCAGCTTCGACTGGGGCCAACTACTAGACTCCGGCCAATCCATGTCTTTATTTGGCGACCGCAAACTCATTGAGCTGCGAATTGGCGATAGCAAGATGGACCAGAAAAGTTCAGCGGCCCTGCAGGAATACCTAGGGCATGTAGACGGCAGTAATATTTTGCTAGTGAGTTGCGGCAAACTCGACAGCCGGAGCATGAACAGCAAATGGGTGAAAGCCCTCGACGCGGCTGGCGCAGTCATTCAAGTGTGGCCAATAGAGCGCCAACACTTAGATAACTGGATCATGCAGCGCATGCGCAAGATCGGCCTCAACGCCGACAGCGACGCAGTGCAACTGTTAGCTGATCGGGTTGAAGGCAATTTACTCGCCGCTGACCAAGAAATTGCTAAACTCAAAATACTGGCGGGCGAGCGCAGCATCACCGCCGACGTCGTCGCCAATGCGGTGGCGAGCAGCGCGCGCTACGATGTGTTTAAACTAATCGACACCGCACTGGCAGGCAATGCTGGTAACGCTCTGCAAATGCTCAATAGCTTGCAGGCCGAAGGGGGCGAAGACATCGCCATGCTCGGCGCAGTAACGCGGGAAATTCGCACCCTGTATCAGTGCGCGCAGCAATTAGAACAGGGGGGCGGCATAGATCGCGTGCTAGATGGCGCTCGGGTTTGGGACAAGCGCAAGAGTCTCTACAAAAATACCCTGCGCCGTTTGAAAAGCGCCCAGCTCGGCAAACTTCTGCAACTTGCCACCCGCATAGACGCCGCCCAAAAAGGGCAAAGCAAAGAGAACGCAAGCATCCTCTTTGCTAACTTGGTGTCGCTGTTAGCCGGTCAAAAGCTTGCAGAAAAGCTTTAACCGACAGGCCGGCTTCAGCCGCCGATTCCCTCCAACCCACCCGCCAAGCTACCAAATAAACCTTCCAAGGCCGACAGCGGCAAAGTACCCAAGCCCTGCAGTAGCGATGGCAACAGCAGCGTGTCTAGGTCATAAGTCACTTCGCGAACAACTGCCAGCAACGCCGCGCTAATGAACTTTGGACCAAGACCAATTGCATCACTTACTTCTGCGGGAGCGAATTCTTCAATTGGAATAACTTTCAAAAGTAGATTCGCTAATAAATCGTCGTTGGTAGATACCACAACTTGACCCACCTCGCTGGTACTCACATTGCCCGTTGCATCAATCACGCGGGTAACATCAAATAATAGCTCCGACAGTAAGCTCAGCGATCCGCCCACCACCGGCACGCTGCCGCCCTCTTCCTCGATGCTGTCAACGATGCCCTGTATATTGGCTGCCAGCCTGTTCAAAGGATCTGTGAGGCCGCGCAGATCTGCACTAGCGGGATCGTCATCGCTACCCGTTTCACCAGTAAACTGCTCCAGTGCGGCGGCAAGCTGATCAAATGGCGCGGGTAAACCCTCGCTGCCAGCGTCGGGAATCGCATCCTGCAAACTTTGCAATGCATACAGCAAAGCCTGGCTCGCCCGCTCACCCCCGGCCAGGGCCAACTCGGGATTTTGCTCAGTCGCCGCGCCCTGCAAGCCACTTAGCAGCGAATCGACCACTTCCAGCAGTGCATTGCCCGACTCACCTACCGCCGCGACTAGCCCCGCTAAATTTTCCTCTGGAATCGCCCCAGCCAAACTTGCAAAGCCATCGGCAAACTGGCTTTGCACCGGATCGAGATTGCCCTCTTGATCATTAATATCAAAATCTGACCCGCCATCTAAGGGGTTGGTAAAACCGTCGGTCTCCGGCAACCCCACCGCAGCTTGCTGGCTTTGCTCACGGCGAAACGCAGGCTCGGGAGCGCTTAGCGAACCCAAGCCGAGGGCCGCGTCGTCGGGGTCAACTTGATAGACTTCACCGACCATTTTGTCGCCCTTAATCTCGACCCAAACGAAACCGTAGCTATCGCCCTTTTCATAGTAAACAGCATTGTCGTCACGGTTTTCCAAGCTTCGGGTTTTACTGGCCGCACCAGAGACAATAAAGCCGGTTTTTCCGCAAGACGCGACAGGCAGCAACCATTGTAAATCGTGGTCGTGGCCAGCAAAAAAGAAATCCGCCTTATCGCATAAGGTTTCTTCTAAAAATGATTTATAGCGGCTACCCGCCAACACCGGCGCAATAAAACCGGGGATGCCGTCGTAGTTGCCTGCATTGCCGTGGCTACCATTAGAAAGGTAAGGATGATGGGCAAAGGCGATTTTCCATTTTGCCTTGCTGCTGGCCATAGCGGCCTTCAACCACTGCGCCTGAACCAATCCGTAGTTGTTATACGAGTAATTTTCATCGCTGTCAGGAAAGCCGCCCGCAATTTGATTCGAATCGACACCGAACAATTCCACTAATGGCGCGGACGCATCACCGCCTTGGGTAAACCGGTAATAGCGCGCCGGCATTTTCCAGCGCGACGTCTGCCGAGGCTGCTCTGGGTGCAAGGCATCGCGGTAGTGATAATCGACTTGGAAGTCACCATTGGAGTTATTAGCACCATCGCCACCAAAGAAACCACTGTTGTCATGGTTTCCCAACACCATATAAAAAGGTAGATCGATGGGAGCAAACGGCAATTCAAATTTCTCTTCAAACTGCGGATCAAGCTCAGAACTCACACCCGATTCGTAAATATTATCACCGAGCCCCAGCACTAAATCACAGCCCTTAGCCGCGCACACCTTGGCAACGGCCTCGCCCACCGCATAAGCGCCAGCACTGCCGCTACCGCTATCGCCGAGTAGCACTATTCGCACCACCGGCTCGGCGGCCTCATCGGGGGTTTCATCGGGAGTTTCATCCACCACACCATCGTCTACTGGCGCTGATCGACTTGAAGACGAACCACCGCAAGCAGCCAAGGTCATGATCAAGGCAATTAGCAGGGGCGTGGCTAGTAATTTATCTCGATTGTTCATTACTTCTCTCTCAACTACTTATATGCGCCGTTAGTGTATAAGTGGCGCCATGTTAATCGCTATTCGCTCGGTCACACTTTGGGATATGACACCGGCGTATCTTCGACGAGCCGACTGCTACCGCTGTTCACCGCCAAGCGCTTCACCTTGCTAGATTCAACACCAGATTGCTCAGCCGAATCTATATTCTCCGCGTAATAAAACTCAGCCTGTGCACGCTGATGGGTAACGTCCATCAAAATAAAACCGTGATTCTTTAAGTCGGTATATTTCATATGGGGATTAACCACCGGCAATACCGCAGAAACCAACTCCGCTGCACCATCAGGAAAGCCCGGCGACGTTACGCTAGGCGCCACAAATTCAACCCCCAAGGGTTCATCAAGCACACCACCGGTCAGCACCGCGCTACTTTTGTAAAGCTCGCTCGCCCAACTGGTGTGAATATCACCGGTGAGTACGACCATATTGCTGATAGCGTTGTCTTCAACAAAGTCGAGAATCTCTTCACGCTCTACCGGGTAGCCGTCCCACTGATCCATATTCACTGCTACCAAAGGACTAAAATCATTGGTCGGCACACCCGGCAATAAACGCTGAATTTCCAGTAACTGTAACTGGGCAAACATGACTTGCTGGCCAACAAACTTCCACTGCCCCTGCGCGGTCGCTAGCTTATTTTTGAACCATTCCTTCTGAGTTTGACCGAGTAAATCACGCGCATCACTGCGGGCCGGGTCAACTGGATTCTCCAACTGCTTTACGCGTCCCTCCAAGCGGGTATCCAGCATGATGAAATCCGCTAAATCGCCGTAGCGAAAGGCACGATAAATACGGTCTTCGCTCTCCGTTGGCGGGCGAATGGGCATCCATTCAAAGTAGGCCTGAATCGCCTGTGTTTTACGCGCCAACCACTCGCCTTCACCTTCGCTATGATTTTCTGCACCGTCTTTATAAGAATCATTGGCAGACTCATGATCATCCCAAATCGTAATAAAAGGATGGATTAAATGCGCTGCCTGCAAGTCGGCATCTTTACGATAATGGGCGTAGCGACGACGATAATCGTCCAACACCAAAATCTCGTGGGGAGGATCGAGCAAGCGTGCCGGATTATCGCCGTATTCACCGTCGCCGTACTCGTATATGTAATCGCCCAAATGCAGAACAAAATCGAGATCAGAGCGATTGGCGATCATACGGTATACAGAAAAATAGCCATGGGGATAACTGCTACAAGAACACACTGCATAACGCAGACGTTCAGCGTATTGACCCGGCATGGGTAATGTTTGCGCACGGCCTACCGGCGACTGCTGACTACCAACGGAAAAGCGATACCAATAGCGCTGCTCGGACAACAAACCCGCCGCATCAAACTTAACCGTGTAATCGCGCTCGGCATTTGTCGTAAAGACTTCTGACAGCACAATCATGTCGAACTCTGGGTCTTCTGCCACTTCGCACAACACATTGATAGCACCAGCAAATTCAGGCTCTGGCGTAACGCGGGTCCACAGTATCACCCGGTCGTCTAAAGGGTCGCCGCTGGCAACGCCATGAATAAATGACACCTCGGTATCCGCTACCGGGGGATTAGACGAACCGCGAGCTCCAGAGTTGCTGCTACCACCACAGGCTGTCAGAATTGGCACCGCAATAGACGCTGTGGTCATGGCGCGTAGAAAATGTCGTCGTTTCACGTAGAGCTCACTGCTGCCGTCATCAAAAAGTAACAGTATGATAACTTTTCGGTGTTACAAATACATTTCAATTACAATTCATCAACATCGAGGGAGAAACACCCCAGCAATGAAAAAGCTTTGTATTATAGTGACATGCGTCCTATTAGCGGCCTGCAGCAGCAAGCCAATTCCGTTTACGGATTATCTGGTCAAAAATTTACTGCGCGACAACCTCGAAGGAATGGCAAAACCGCCAATTTTCTCGGTCGAAGACATCACCGTAAAAACCCTCGAAAGCACTGAAACCACGGGTATAGCGACCGCCGATGTCAGACTGCGATTCCCAGAAGACTTCGATACGGTTGTGAGTCTGCGCAGACTGGAACCCTTCAACGTAGCCTATCTGCAATACAAAAGCAGCTTTGGCAAATTCACCGCTGGCGAAAGCCAAGTGCACCACGCTGAATACCAATTTGAACGTCGCGACGGTAAGTGGTTTATCGTTGGCAGTCGCGCGATTGCCGCTCCAGAGATTTTTCACGCGGCGGGTAGTCCAGCGACAAAAGAATAAATAACTACTGAGATAAGCGGCGCGAGAACGCCAGGTCAGGCACCAAATACCGGAGCGGCCATTCAAATACTGACGAAACGTCACCGATCAGGACGCGCCCCTTGTCGATACTCAGCTATCTTGGCTCTTGCACAATAGCAGTCAGTCGGCACCCCGCAAAACAGGCCGAATCACGCCAAAAGCTAACGTACAAATCAGTTTGACAGCCACCTGCCGAGCGCGATTTGCAGTCACCCATAGTACATAAGTACGAATAGTTCTCGCTTTCTCCCATTTTCAGTAGACCGTGGCTCCTTAATTCGATCAGACTGGGGCTAAACCATTGATTTGTAGAAAGTCAGGTCTATGATAGGGGGAAGGGAGCTTTTCGCGAGATAGTGGGAGCGAGTCTTGATATCATCTCAAGTCGAATTGACGCCACATCATCAACCTACTGAATTTTATGTTATTTCTGGGGAAGCTGAATGAGCTCTCTCCAGAGATAGGGTGCCAAGGTGATATAAGGCCCTAGTCTTCATAACAAAACTGTTGGGCTTCACCGAAAACAAGCGTATGGTGGGGACTCTCAACCGCAGGAGATGTGCCATGGTCACAGTAGCGTTGTTCGTCCGCTTGGAAGCGAAGCCCGGGAAAGAGAAAGAAGTAGAGCAGTTTCTGCTTGGCGGGCTTCCGCTAGTCCAAGCGGAGCCTGCCACTACCGCATGGTTCGGTATTCGTTTGGGGCCATCCACGTTCGGCATTTTTGACGCCTTTCCCGATGAGGCGGGCCGTCAGGCGCATCTTGCTGGCAAGGTCGCTGCTGCCCTCATGGCGCAGGCAAGCGACCTTTTTTCCTCACCGCCGTCCATCGAGAAGGTTGACGTTCTAGCGGCCAAGCTGCCGGGTTAGTAAAGCCCAACAAGACACTCCAGCCGCCGTTTTGCCTTTGCTTCGCTAAGGCAAAACGGCGGCTGAGTTTGGGCGTTAAATGCTCATGAGTACTAAAGAAGAAATATTCAAGTATCACGAGTTGGCAAAGGATGCGGGTAATAGACTCCGCTCGTACATTTTGTCGGTTTCGTCAGGGGCTACAGGCGTGTTCTTTCTAGCACTTACGACAACTTCTGAAAATACGGTCTCTGATACTCAGAAGTGGCTGCTTGGTATGGCGCTCGTTTCGTTTGTTGCAACTGTAGGCTTGTGCTTATATGAGCTTCGAATAGATGCACAACGGTTTTTCTTTTTGGCTAAGGAATTAGAGAAGCCTGCTGAAAATAGAAACTGGGATAAGAACGAGTACTTCAAATCAAAACGATTTTGGCTAATCCATGCATCGTACGTAACCCTTGGGGCTGGCATATTGGCCACAAGCATTTATTTGGTTCTGGCAATTGTTGGCATTTAACAAGGTGTTGTAGTCGCAGCGCGAAAAAGCTCGCGCTGCTGGGACGCCTTCGCTGGCGCTCCGGCGCCCCAAAACACGGCGTTAGGCGGCCGGGTTCGGCCCTATTATCACGGGATGTCCTGTATCGGGCGCCCCCATCCAGGGGCAAAATCAGACGATGAGCTGAAAGCAAATCCAGAAAATCATGCCGACCTGGGCAAGGAAGAACGTAGCACGTGATAGCACAAACGCCGAGGCAGTGCTTATGAGATGTGACAGGCTCTGCCCCACGCGCGCAAGCAGGATGAACATCGCAAGACTATCTACCACAGGGCTCTTGCCCATGAGCGCGGCAACCACCACCACGCCTGCGAAAAGCGGAAAGTTTTCCACGCAGTTCAGGTGCGCGCCCTTGGCGCGAACCATGAAGGCCGGGTCGCGGTTGACCTCAGCGCGCTCCCAGTCTGAGAACTTGCGGCCTCCGAAAAGCGCCATTGGCACGCGAGGGAATGCGTAAGACAGCGTGAGAAGTTGTATCCACACCACGTAAAGCACCACTGCAATGAATCCGGTCATAATCTTTCCTAGTATTTGAATTTGCATTTATTGTACGTACACAGCCTCCGAACAGATGCAACGCATCGCACGGCGCTGGACACAGTTGATGACAAGGGTACGGTGGCAGAACAATACGTCCGCGTCGGCAGTTTCGGGAGAGCTCCAGGGGTCGTGGAGGACTTCCGCCTAACAATTCGCTGTACTCGGACATATTTTTCGTTGCCTGCGGCAATCCAAAATATGCCGGTAAGCTCAGGCGTTGAGGCTGTAGAAAAACTAAAACTGAATTATGGCGAATTTGTTTGATCGTATTTTAAGCTAAAATAGGCGTGTTTTTCGAAATCTGGCCGATTTGACATGCGAATAACCTCCAGATTTCGAGTAGGAACACGAATGTATTTTAATTTTTGGAGTGGCTGGAGTTTTTCTACAGCCTCGTTATGTGCTTAGCTCAGTAGTGATACCGTAGTTGCGCAATAAGAATGGAGTCTTGATGAATTTTATAAACAATTCGATGCTCGTCGTTAATTCGCCGAGACCAATACCCAGAAAGGGCGTGCTTCAAAGGCTCAGGCTTGCCAATCCCCTCAAATGGTTCTCTCTGAATATCCTTGATAAGTACATTAATACGTTTAAGCATCTGCTTATCAGTCTTTTGCCAGTATAGGTAATCGTCCCATGCCTTCTCTGCAAAAATTAATTTCACTCAATCAATTCCTTTGGCTGACCTTTTCCATCTTCAAGTTCGGCAATAGACTCAATCAAGCGCCGTGTATTCTTAGGGCTTCGCAGCAAGTAGGCGGTTTCTTCCAAGGCCTGGTAGTCGTCCATCGAAATCATTACCACAGCGCCTTCGCCTTTGCGGGTGATAGCCACAGGGGCGTGGTCGTTACATACCTGCTCCATAGTCTTGGCAAGATTGCTTCGGGCGGCGGTATAGCTTATGCTTTCCATCATGATTTACCTGTACATGTACAAAAATATGTACATATGATATCAGCACATAACAAGTGGGTCAATACGACTCCAAAAACCTGCGGTTTTTTCCGCGTATTACCCAAGCGTTGAGGCTGTAGAATTACTAACGGGAATTTTCAAGGCCCGGTTCTGGTTGATTTTTGATCTGTAAATAGGCCGATTTTTTGAAATAGGAGGAGATTCAGATGCGTTATTTGCGGGGATTTCACGCAGGAGCGCGTAATTTTCAAAGAAGTGGATTGGCTGGAGTTTTTCTACAGCCTCGTTATGTTTCAGGATAGCTCGGAGTAAAAATGGATATCGACATCAAACCACCGGAAGGCATGAAAACAGTGATGTGTGACAACAAGCCTGTTGGCTATGTCAAAGATGTCGAAGACCTAGAAGAGGCCGCCAGGCTTGCTCAAGAACTACTCAAGCCTAAAGGGCTTTGGCGCGACATACCAAAGGCAGAGATGATCTATAGTCAGGCTCAGTCATTTGCTAATGCATCAGCACATATATATGAGAAAGATTTAAAGTCGTTACCAAGAAACCCGCAAGGCATCACTCCTTTTGTCGTTAATGCGGCCTTCAGCGCCGAGATGTATCTCAAGTCCCTTCAAGAAATTCATGGTGAGGTAACAGAATCTCATGTTTTAACTGCCTTGTTTAAGTCGCTGCCTAACAAAGTAAAAGACAGAATAAACAAAACCTGTAAAAGCTTTGAGAGCCAGTACGAGGTAGAAAAAGGCGTTCTGTTCAAAGACCACCTTAAAAGCATTAATCATGCTTTCGTGAATTGGCGGTACATCTATGAAAAGAGCACTGAGTACGTCAACATTCAACAAACCATCTTTGTTCTACAAGTGCTGCATGAAACTGCAGCCATAGAGCTAGGCATAAAAACATAACAAGGCCAGCCAGAGGGACCAAAAAACCGCCGCTTCGCTCTGGTTCTTCGGCCACTGCTGGTGGCGTTAAATGCCTCAGATAGCGCAACTTTGCTCAACTTGAAGTACCTGCATAAGCCTACCACTTGCCAACAATCCTGCAATTGTTGTAGTCATTTCAAAGATTTCTATTTCTGAAAATTTATTTTTAAGTTTTGTAAAAAAAGCATCATCGATTCTTAAATGATCTTGAATAAATAATTCTGCATATTCAATACCAAGCTTTTCACTAGCGTTTAATATTTCGCTTTGTTGCCAGTTAGTAACAGCCTCGTAAAACTCCTCATCAATGCCGGCGGATAACAGCTCCGGAAAACGAAATTGAAGGCATATTTGGCATTGATTAATTTGAGCGACTCGCATCCTTATTGCTTCACGTACTCGAACATTCAAACTTGACTTTGAGTATATTGCATCAGCCAACACGGCCATTGCGTTGCCCATACTAGGCTGCAACCCTAGCAAGCGGATACTCTCCGGATCATCACCTGTGGGTATATCTATACGTGCCATTATCTCACCCCACCCCTATAGTTACTTTAAGTTACCATTGTTTATCGTCTATGTTAACGTGTCAATAAGGCACTTTTTTGTTACTTAACTATAACTGGGAGACTCGTTGAGAATACGCTATGAAACCACAACAAAATGTTACGAAAAATAGTATTTTTCCTGATAACGAAAACTGTTCGGTCCGAGATGTTTTGTCCAAACTAACAAGTAAATGGCCGATGCTTATTTTATTTGCACTACTGGATGGGCCTGAAAGGTTTTCATCGTTACAACGCAGAATCGAGAATATATCGCGCCGCATGCTGACAGTATCACTTAGACAATTAGAGCGTGACGGCTATATACATCGTCAGGTATACCCTGAGGTTCCGCCACGAGTAGAATACACACTGACGAAAATGGGTAACACGGCTACGATTCCACTAATAGAATTGGTGGGTTGGGCTGAGAGAAATCACAATGAAATACGATCTTGTAGAGAAAAGTTTGATGCCGATAAATAGTTTTTCGGTATGTTAGTGTTTGTATTTAACAAGCCAAAGAAAAACGCTGTTAATAGACGCATTTAACCCCGTGACTACCAACATCCCAATACTGGTTTTAAGTTTTTACGCGCATACACAGATTAAGCTTTCCCACCAAAAACCCTAGTAATGGCTACCCAACTGCACCCACGGTGTTTTACCTTGCTGGTGATACACCGTAAAGCGCGTGAGTCCTGCATAGGGAACGCCCAATCGTGTCATCGCACCCATCGGCATGCCCAACCAATGGCAAATCATGACCCGTATCACCGCCCCGTGCGCAACCAGTAACAAAGATTGGCCTTGGTGATGTTCTGCAATGGTATCTAACTCGGCGGTAATGCGCTGACAAAAATCAGGCATAGGTTCACCGTTAGGCGGGCTTGCCTCTGCCGGTGATTCCCAAAAATCTGCCCACTCTTGGGGAAAGCGTTGACGAGCGACGTCGTGCGCTAAACCTTCCCAGTCACCAAAGTGCATTTCACGAAGTTCGTCACGTACGGTGAGTGGTGTATCGCGCTCTGCTGCCAGCATTTCTGCAAAGCGGTGGCAGCGCTTTAGTGGTGAACTTAGAATGCTGTCCCAGCGGGTATCGCCCATGCTCGCCACTTTATCTCGCATTTGCTGCCAGCCAAGCTCACTCAGCGCCACGTCGGTGCTACCCCGAAAAATTTCACCGCCCTCGCAGGCGCCGTGGCGAAGCAGATCGATACGCGTTGTGGTTACCTTAGCCATTGCGTTTGTCCCAACTTAATTATTGCCACGACTTACACCGGCTTGCTCAAAACTCGCCATTTCAATTTGCAGTCGACAGGCTGCTTGCATAATAGGTAAGGCCAAGGCGGCACCACTGCCTTCTCCAAGGCGCATATCTAATTGCAACAGCGGTTCTGCTTCCATTTTATTTAATAAGCGACTGTGACCTGGCTCTGCAGAGCAGTGGGAGAAAAACAACCAAGGCCGAATTGATGGGTTTATACGCACTGCCGACATGGCCGCCGCCGTGCAAATATAACCGTCGACCAAAACTGCTATGCCCTTTTGCGCGGCGTGAATATATGCCCCAGCCAAGGCGCTAATTTCGTAGCCACCGATGCGACGCAAAACTTCCATGCCGTTTTTCATGTGAGGCAAATGGCGTGACATGGCGCGGGTTACCACCGCTGATTTTTTGGCGAGCATTTGATCACTTATGCCGGTGCCGCGACCGACCATGGCTGTGGCTGATAATCGCGTGTGCGCAACCGCCAGAGCCGCCGCCGAGGTGCTGTTGCCAATCCCCATCTCACCGCCGATAAAAATATCGATATCGCCAGCTTGATCAATGATATCGCGGCCGACTGCCATAGCTTCTTCGCACTGTTCCATGGTCATGGCTTCGGTGACACACATATTTTGGGTGCCTGCCCCAACGCGCATATCCAGGACATTCGGCAAGTCTTCCAGTGCGTACACAGTACCTACATTTATGACTTTAAAATCTGCACCCAAGGCCTTGGCGAGTACGCTAATCGCGGCGCCACCTTTGGCGAAGTTACGTACCATTTCGGAGGTAACCGATTGCGGATAGGCAGATACGTCCTCGGTAGTCACGCCGTGGTCTCCGGCAAATACGGCGATCAACGCTTTGTTTACGTGGGGTTCCAAGGTGCGCTGAATAGACGACAGTTGAATAGCGACGTCTTCCAATCTTCCCAATGCACCTATCGGTTTCGTTAGGCTCGCTTGGCGCGCTTGCGCCGAAGCGCGAAATTCTTCGTCAGCTTCAGGCGCCGACTCCTCATACCAATGTGACATATTTTATCCCTTCAGAACCTGCTCTAAACCCGCCGTTACCAACACAACTCGATCTGCCATCGCGGCTAAGTCCTGATGCAAGCGCCCCGATTCATCGACAAACTGCCGACTCAATGTACCCAGTGGCACGATACCCTGCCCCACCTCGTTGCTAACCAATACTATGCGGCCCTCTGCGCGACGTAACACCTGATAAAACTCATCGCGCACAGCTTGCCAACTCTTCAGATCATCTTTCATTAGCCAGTTGCTCAACCAAAGCGTTAAGCAATCAACTAGAATAGCGGTATTTGGCGTCGCGTGACGCCGAATTGCCGACGCAAGCTCCTCGGGCGCTTCAATCGTCTGCCAGCCATCGTTGCGTCGCTGATACTGATGGTGAGCAATTCGCGCTGTCATTTCCTCATCGCCGGCCGTGGCAGTTGCGATATAGATACGCTGAGCATCGTCTGCACCGCCACTTATGCGTTGCTCTGCCAAGCGACTTTTGCCCGACCGCGCGCCACCAATATACAGTTCCAACACCTCAATGCCCCCGCTATATGGCCGCCAATACTGCCACCAAAAGGTGATCTGACGTATAGTAAACCGCTTATTCTACAAGACTGGTCGCAGCAGAGGGAAATATGGGACATCGATTATCGAAGATTTATACTCGCACCGGCGATGATGGTACCACCGGACTCGGCGATGGCTCGCGTATCGATAAAGATCACCACCGCATGGAAAGTATCGGCACAGTCGATGAGCTTAACTCCGTGATTGGACTATTAATGGCCGAACTCCCCAGCGACGATGCCTACATGGCACTTCTCGCGCGTATCCAACACGATTTATTTGATCTGGGTGGGGAGCTAGCCGTACCGGGTTACACCATGATTAGCGCCGAGCGTATTGGCGAGCTTGAGACGAGTTTAGACGAGTTAAATGAAGACCTACCGCCACTCAAAAATTTTATACTTCCCGGTGGCAGCAAAACTGCAGCACTCTGCCATATGGCTAGATCTGTCTGCCGTCGCGCCGAGCGCTGCTTGGTCGCGCTTAATAAAACCGATGAAGTTAATGCTACGGGCCGCCAATACTTAAACCGGCTGTCTGATTTTTTATTCGTGATGGCCAGGCTGCTGGCACGTCGCAATGGCGGGCAGGAAGTGCTGTGGCTGCAAGCGGATAAGCGTTAGGCCAGTCAAATATCGACCTTCCCGTTTTTGTCGCAATGCCGACAAAAACGGGAAGCTAATCACCACCTCACGCAAAAATTACCCCACTAAATAATCACCAAAGCCACGCAGCGCCCCTAACACCGCTACTATCGCCGTATTTCGCTTTAAGCAACTGGGTTTCACAACTGTCGCTAAAAACAAACTCGTGCCAATACTGCGGGACTTTTTGATAAATAATATCGATATTAGAGACCCCGCCACCCAAGACAATGGCCGCAGGGTCTAACAAATTAATGACCCCGGCGAGTGCCTGAGCTAACTGCCGACAATAAGTGTCGAGCACGGTTTCTGCCAAGCCCTCTCCAGCGGCCGCTCGACGGGCAATTTCAGGCGCCTTAATCGGCTCCCCGCCCGCAACAAGATAGCTCTTCGCCAAACCAGCACCACACAGATAAGTTTCTATGCAGTTTGTGCGGCCACAGTAACAAAGACGCTCTTCGCTCACGCCGGGCATCGGATTGTGGCCCCACTCGCCAGCAATACTGTTCACACCAGCCAGCACTTTTTTATCAATGACAACGCCGCCACCGGTGCCAGTGCCAATAATGACACCAAACACGGAAGAGTATTCTGCGCCAGCACCGTCAACCGCCTCCGACAAGGCAAAGCAATTGGCGTCGTTACTAAAGCGCACTTCGCAGCCAAGTCGTTTACCCAAATCTGCTGGCAGCGCACGACCGCTTATGGCGAGGGTATTACTATTTTTAATTAAGCCGGTGAGGGCAGACACCGCACCCGGCCCACCCAAGCCAACGGTGGCTCGACCGCCCGCTTTGCACTGCAAGTCCTCAACCAATTCGGCAATAGACTCAACGACCTGCTCATAACTATGGGCAGGGGTAGCGACCCGCTCGCGCGCGATCTGCTGGCCATTTTCATCTAGTAATACGCCTTCTATTTTTGTTCCGCCAAGATCAACGCCTATTCGCAAACCGCATTCCTCAAACAATAAGTAAGGGACTCATCCCTAGATCAACTGCACTACCGCTACCACACAAACCCACACCAGCAAGCTACGTGATAACAAGTGCTGCACCGCTAACAATTCTTCCGTCGCTAATTTTACAAATTGCTCGCCATCTACCTGCCCTTCCGGCAAATACACCGGCAGTGCTTTCATGCCGACGTCATCAAGAATTTCCGCAGAAGGCTGTTGACTTTCAACATGCTCACGCCACGCAGAAATACACGTATCAAAGTTACCTATAATGGCAAAGGCAAAACCCAGCAAGCGAACCGGCAGCCACTCCATATAAAATAAGGCGACCGCCGCCCGATCGCGATCCTCTTGCCTTAGCTGATCATCATTCGCCAACAGAAACAGCAGGCGGTAAGCCAATGCCGCAGCGGGACCGGCCAATACAAACCAAAACACTACCGCAAACCAGCGCTCAAAGCCTTGATAAAACATCGCTTTGCGCACACTTAAATGCAGTTGCAGGGCATTTTCCGCACCGGTTTCGCACAGCTCTGTGCTAAAACCACGACCATGCTGGTAGGCGCCTTCTAAATCTCCGCGCTGCCAGCTATTCAGATAGAGCTTTAGTTGTATCTGAAAATCGCCGCGGCCCAAGCTGTAGAGCAATAGTGCGACGCTAAGCAAAAATACCGGCAGACCAAACAGCAAAGGCCCGAGCAACCACAGCACGGCAAACACCGACAACACTGGCAAGGCTACCAGCATTAGCAACCGAAGAGTGGAGCTGCCCATATCAGATGTCATTGCGCGGTAGCGCGCAAACCACTGATCTTCTTGGATAACGCCACCGCTACCCCAAAACTGCACAGCCGCCCAAGCGATTAGAATGGCAAAGAATTCCATGATTTATCCCAATGCGTTTTTATAATAGGCCCAATCAAAGGCCGACCCAGGGTCAGTTTTCCGGCCCGGCGCTATATCGCAGTGGCCAACTATACGTGCTGTGAGGATAGCAGGATAGTAGCGCTGTAGGCTTTGCGTTACCGCAATTAGCTCTCGATATTGCTCATCGGTGTAAGGGATATCATCGCTACCTTCCAGCTCGATACCAATACTGAAATCATTGCAATTATCCCGCCCCTCAAACTGTGATACACCGGCATGCCAAGCCCGATCGTTGAACGACACAAACTGGTTTATTTTACCATCACGCTCGATAAACAAGTGCGCAGAGACCGTCAAGCCCTGCAGATCGGCAAAGCTGTTGTGAGCACTGCAATCTAGACAATTAGTGAACAGCTCATGCACATGAGCCCCGCCAAAGTGACCCGCAGGCAGACTGATATTGTGAATCACTAGCAAGCTAATTTCAGCGCTATTTGGACGTTGATTATAATTTGGCGATGGATGCTTATCTGCAT
Source organism: Zhongshania aquimaris (assembly GCF_019312595.1). GTDB lineage: Bacteria > Pseudomonadota > Gammaproteobacteria > Pseudomonadales > Spongiibacteraceae > Spongiibacter > Spongiibacter aquimaris. The sequence continues at coordinate 1,309,827 of NZ_JAHWDQ010000001.1, forward strand.
TAGCCAGCCAACCCGAAGCTTCAATCAGGTACATACGCTGCCGCCATAATACACCCCACTATGTTTGCCGCCGCCATGGCATGAATACGCTGAGATTACCCTGCCGGATTGTGTCTTGCAAAACCTCATCACCAAATCGCGCAGCGAACCGAGCACTCCTTCAACATGATATTGAAGGAGTGCTAGGCATTCTCACTAAATACAGCACCCGCGTCGTCATCAATCAATCGCAATAGGCCCTCCTGCACCATGGTTGCGACCAGCTCGCCGCTTTGCGCATACATATGACCAATCACCAATGAGCGCTCGCCAAAGCTATTTACACTGTGGATATCGTAAAGATGCCAATTGTTTAAATTAATAGGGCGATGCATCCACATTGAATGATTTAGCGTGGCCATTTGCGATGGCTGCGACGAAATTAGCTCCCGAAAAGGCAGCGATGCCGTGCGAATGAAATTGTTGTCACAGATATAAGCCAGTATCGAGCGCTGCAAGGCTTGCTCATTAGGCAAGGTATGCTTCGCTCTCATCCACATACGTTGCACCGCTGGACGGTTATTAAGCTCTATATAAGAAGGCTGATCAATGCATCGGAAGTCAAAAACATTGTTCGTTACCAAAAAATGGTATAGACCATTCAAGCCCAGCTGCTCAAATTTTTCACGGTAGGACGCCAGCGAGGGGAGTGACTCTGGCTCAGCAACGGCGGGCATTATCGGTTGCTGATCAAAGCCCTGGGCGTCGATGTGAAAAGAGGCATCCAAGGTCAGTAATTCCCGACCTGCCTGCACGGCGGACACGCGACGAACGCTAAAATTTCGACCATCTCGAAGCGTCGCGACTGCGTAATGAATAGGCTCTTGTAAATTACCAGCGCGCAAAAACTGTGCACTCAAGGAATGGCACTGACGCCCCTCAACCAGTTGGCAAGCGGCGGATAGTGCCTGCCCCATAACCTGACCACCAAAAACACTATTTTTTGTCGCGGAATAAAGGCTGTGGCCAATAAACTCCTTATCGGCTATACGCTCCATTCGCAAATGCCCGCAAAAGTCCTCGAGCAAACTCATAACACCATCTCTAACATCATATGTGAACCACGGCCTTTAAAAATTGATCATAGGATACATCAGCTACTTCGCTAATTTGCAGTCTGGTGTTTTAGAACACGGGGTTATTTCACTTGCGCCCACAGCGACATTAAGTTTGTTATGATCGAGCGATGCCCTAAGTAACAATACGTTCGGAGATATTAATGCGCGTTATCACGGTAAATAAACCAGCCTCTCTAGATAACTTGCCTGTCACTGAAACGGCCGATCCAGCCCCTGGCAACGGCGAAATTCTCGTTCAGTGGCGGGCCAGTTCGCTAAACTACCATGACTATCTTGTCGCCAATGGCAGCCTGCCCGTGGTCGATGGGCGCATCCCACTTTCCGACGGCGCTGGTGACATTATTGCAGTTGGCGACGGCGTGACAAAGTGGCAAGTCGGCGACAAAGTCATGTCAGCGTTTTTCCCCAATTGGATAGAAGGTCACGCTAATAAAGCTAAGACCCTAGCCCTTTTAGGTGACACCGTCGACGGCTGCGCCGTAGAAAAATCCTGCTTATCGCAAAACTCTGTCACTGCCATTCCCAAAGATTACAGTTACGCAGAAGCCGCTACACTCCCCTGCGCGGCATTAACCGCATGGCGCGCTCTTATTGTTGAAGGCGGCCTACAAGCAGGCGAAACGGTATTGGTAGAAGGCTCGGGTGGCATGTCGGTTTTTGCTTTGCAAATAGCTAAAGCAGCGGGCGCCTACGTATACGCTACCACCTCGACCGATGACAAGCTTGAACAGCTTAAATCACTAGTACTCCTTCAGCATGATATTGACGGGTACAGTCAGTCCTACGGCGGTTCAGTGCGAGACGTTTTCTCGAAAGCATAGCGGGCCTATGGTGAGAGGAAATAACGAAGCAATGGACTGCCGTAGGGCTGACCCGCAGGGCGCCAAGCAGGCCGCCCCCTGCGGCGTTGCACTGGCTTGACGTAGGCCCACTATGCCTGCGCCAGTGCGTCTTGCAGGGAACGGCCTGCTTGGCGCTGAACCAGTCAATATCGTGTTGAAGGAGTACTAGGTGCAGACGTCGTTATTAATTACAAAACTGACCCTGAGTGGGGAGTCACCATAAACAAACTTTCCGGCGGTGGTGTAGACCATGTATTGGATATCGGCGGTGGCACCACCCTCGCCAACTCCGTTGACGCAGCCCGCATCGGTGGCCATATTTCACTGATAGGTATTCTCGGCGGCTTCACCGCAGAATTGATGTTACCCAAACTGTTTACCAAACAAATACGAATGACCGGTTTATCAGTCGGCAGTGTCGAAATGCAAAATGCCATGGTGAGATCCATTAACATATCCGGCATTCGCCCGGTTATTGACCGCAGTTTTAGTTTAGAAGAACTTGGGGCCGCGTTTCGATACCAGGAAACGGGTAAGCATTTTGGCAAGATAGTGATTGCGTATTAATAGCCCGCAAGCACAAGACTTGATAACTCATCGAAATGGCGGATAGTCATATCCGCCTGATCTGAAAATGTCGCACTGCGCTTGGGGTCATATAAGCAACTGCGCATCCCCGCCGCTTTCGCAGCCTGTAAATCGTACAGGTAATCACCCACGTAAATGGTATTCGCTGGTGATACTGAAAACCTTGCCGCTAACATCAATAAGCCTTCAGGGTCTGGTTTCGCGGGAGCATCTTCACGACTGATGACCTCAAGCGCCGGAATCGCCAAACGATTTTTGCAAAGCTCAAAAGCAGCTCGGGTATTTCTCGTGACAATTCCCGTTGCAAGGCCCCGCTCAACCAATAACTCCAGCAGAGCCTTTGCCCCAGGCATCCACACCGAGCTCGCTGCGCCAGCCATTTCAAATTCATGAATAACTTGCTCTGCCGCAGCTCGCTCATCTGGGCATGGCAAATTAGCGAGATACGTCAATAAATCTACGTTAGTGGGCCACCCCAACTTGGCGCGCAATGCTTGAAAATTTAAGCCAGAATCAACCAGCGTACCATCTAAATCGAACAGAACTGCGGAAATATGTTTTAACATCGCCGTTAAGTTTTAAGCCGATAGCCGGTGCGGAATATCCAATAGATCCCAGTCAAACAGAGGCCGAGGAACACCAGTATCATCGCCACACTAAGCCCGACATTAACGTCAGCTACGCCGTAAAAACTCCAGCGAAAGGCGCTGATCAAATATACCACTGGGTTGGCTAAAGTAATCGACTGCCACAAAGGCGGCAGCATACTGATTGAGTAAAAACTACCGCCGAGAAACGTCAACGGCGTGACAATTAACATGGGCACCACCTGCAGTTTTTCAAAACCATCAGCCCAAATGCCGATGATAAAGCCAAACAAGCTAAAGGTGGCCGCTGTTAAAATTAAAAACGTCACCATCCAAAATGGATGGGCAACGTGATAGTCCACAAACAAGTTTGCGGTGAGCAATATAATACTGCCGACAATGACCGACTTGGTGGTCGCCGCGCCGACATAGCCCAATACAATTTCTCGCATCGAAATGGGCGCAGACAAAATTTCATAAATAGTGCCGTTGTATTTGGGGAAATAAATACCAAACGAGGCATTAGAAATACTTTCTGTCAGCAGGGCCAACATCACCAAACCTGGAATGATAAACGCCGCATAACTCACTCCATCGATCTCAACCATACGCGAGCCGATAGCGGAACCAAACACCACAAAATACAGAGAGGTCGATATCACTGGCGATGCAATACTTTGCATAATGGTCCGCCACGTGCGATGCAACTCAAATTTATAGATTGCCTTTATTGCATGGAAGTTCATCGGGCGGCCTCCGTGTCTGCGGATGCTCGCTCTGTTACTAAGCTCACAAATATTTCCTCTAGGGAGCGCTGCTTGGAGCGCAGGTCTTTGTAGTCGATACCGTGCTCATCGAGACGCCTAAATAGATCGGCTATACCGGTTTGATCGCCCTGGGTATCAAAATGGTAGATCAACTCAAGACCGTCATCGGTTAGCGACAGGGGGTAATCTTTCAATTCCGCGGGTAGCGCGAGCAGCGGCTTTTGCAATTGCAGGCGCAATTGCTTTTGTCCCAGTTTATCCATCAAGGCACTTTTTTCTTCTACAAGAATAAGCTCGCCACGGCTAATAACTCCGATGCGATCTGCCATTTCTTCCGCTTCTTCGATGTAGTGCGTGGTCAAAATAATGGTGACGCCGCGCTCGCGAAGACCGCGAACCATTTCCCACATATCTCGACGCAGCTCAACATCGACACCCGCCGTCGGCTCATCGAGAAACAGGATTTCTGGCTCATGCGATAAGGCCTTGGCAATCATCACCCGTCGCTTCATACCACCCGACAATTCCATAATGCGGGAATCGCGCTTATCCCACAGCGACAACTGCCGCAATATTTGTTCTATATATGCTTTATTCGGCGCGCGGCCAAATAATCCGCGACTAAAATTGACCGTCGATATCACACTCTCAAAACCGTCTGTACAAAGTTCCTGCGGCACTAAACCAATTTTGCTACGCGCTGCGCGAAAATCGCGAATGATATCGTGACCGTCGGCGGTAATAACGCCGGAACTTGGGTTCACAATGCCGCAAATAATACTGATCATGGTGGTTTTGCCGGCGCCATTTGGCCCGAGCAAGGCAAAAATTTCGCCGCGCTGTATCTCTAGTGAAACGTCGCGTAGAGCTTGAAATCCAGAATCGTAAGTCTTGCTCAAATTTTGAACATTGATAATCGCTGACACGAACACTCCTCAAGACTGCGGCCAATGGTTGCCCGCAAGTGAAAATAAATCGCCCACGAGTGTCGGCGATGTGGGGAAGCTTGGCAAGTACAAGCGCGGTGAAACTAAGGACTAATCGCCAAACCTTAGCAACTAGCTAGCTACCTGTGACGGCGGGCAAAGCTGCTGCCAAAACATTTTCGCGGCGGTATCACTCATCACATTGATTGCGGTCGCATCGAGGTAAATACCGTCAATCAAGAGTCGACTCATGCCGTGCAGTGTCGACCAACTGACCTGTGCAAAACGAAGGGGATCAATATTTGGATTGCGTATCGATTGCTGCCAAACCCGAATCTGCTCGATATAGACTTTGAAGGCGTTGTGGGCCTCAACCGTTAATGATTCGGTTAGCTGTTGTGACTTCCACAAGCGAGCACCAAACATCAGCTCATAATATTCCGCATTATCAATTGAGAACTGCACATAACGCCGCACAAACACGCGCACGGCCGCCTCGCTTATCTCAGCTCCTTCAATATAAGGCGGCGTGCGCACGACCTCGCGCAAGTGGCGAAATCCTTCTTCGGCTATGCCGCACAGCAAGGCCTGCTTATCAGCGAAGTGATGATAGGGCGCTGTTCGAGACACACCAAGGTTTTGCGCCAATTTCCTCATGGACAAGCCGGCCTCGCCCTCCTCTCTTAGCAGACGAGCGGCTTCGTCTAAAATTTGACGCCGCAAATCACCGTGATGATATGGCTTTTCGCTAGTTGGGCAGGAGGCGCTTTCAGGATGACTTGTCATAGCCGCAATTTACCAAGCAATCTTGACACTGTCTATATTGAACTGTAATCTCGACAAACTTGACACCGTCTAGTTTGAGGTTTTTTGATAAATGTCATCTCAGCACTAGCGCGAATAAGCCTAAAACCCAGAGCGAAGAGAATTCAACTATGAGCAACTACCCCAATATGCTGAAGCCCTTAGACCTCGGCTTCACCGTACTCAAGAACCGCGTCATCATGGGCTCGATGCACACTGGCCTAGAAGAGGCAGAAAATGGCTTTGAACGTATGGCAGCTTTTTTTGCCGAGCGCGCTCGCGGCGGCGTTTCGCTAATTGTAACCGGCGGTTTTGGCCCTAATAAGCGGGCAGCCACACATGAGCACACCAAAATGCTCCGCACCGAAGAAGACTGCGTCGGCCACCGCATAGTGACTGACGCTGTTCACGCTGAAGATGGCAAAATCTGTATGCAGATCCTGCACACTGGTCGCTATGCGTTTAATGAGAACCCCATCGCACCGTCCGCGATCCGCGCGCCAATCAATGCCTTCACTCCGGAAGCTGCGACCGTTGATCAAATTGAAGAGCAGATTCAGGACTTTGTGCTCTCAGCTGTGCTCGCCCAAAAAGCGGGATACGATGGCGTGGAAATCATGGGATCTGAAGGCTATTTCATCAATCAGTTCTTAGCCAACCGCACCAACCATCGCGACGACGAATGGGGTGGCGACTATGAAAATCGCATGCGCTTACCAGTAGAAATCGTGCGCCGAGTACGTGAGGCAACCGGTGAAAACTTTATTATTATCTACCGTCTTTCCATGCTTGATCTGGTTGAAGGCGGCAGTAGCTTCGACGAAATACTGAGTCTCGGACAAGCCGTTGAGAAAGCGGGTGCCACCTTAATTAATACCGGCATAGGCTGGCACGAAGCGCGCATTCCAACCATCGCGACCAAGGTTCCCCGCGCTGCCTTTACTTGGGTAACCGCCAAGTTCCGCGCAGGTTTAAGCGTGCCGGTTATTACGTCAAACCGCATCAACACCCCAGAAGTTGCCGAGGAAGTACTCGCTCGCGGTGATGCCGATATGGTGTCTATGGCAAGACCCTTCCTAGCAGATTCTGACTTTATCGTGAAGGCTGCTGCTGGACGAGGGGATGAGATCAATACCTGCATAGGCTGCAATCAAGCCTGTTTAGACCATATATTTAGCGGCCAGCTAACCAGCTGCCTTGTTAACCCCCGCGCCTGCCATGAAACTGAATTGAATATATCGGCAGCGACAAAACGTAAAACCATTGCCGTCGTTGGCGCCGGCCCCGCCGGACTCGCTTTCGCCACTACCGCCGCTGAACGGGGTCACACGGTGACCTTATTTGACGGGGCGACTGCTATTGGCGGCCAATTTAATATCGCCAAGAAAGTGCCCGGCAAAGAAGAGTTTAACGAAACAATCCGCTATTTTGACCGCCGCTTACAGATCACTGGCGTACAAACAAAACTCGGCACCACCGTCAATCAGCAAATATTAAATGACGGTGATTTTGACGAGGTAGTATTGGCCACCGGCATCAAGCCGCGCACGCCGCCCATCGACGGCATCGATCACCCCAAAGTCATGAGCTACCTCGATGTGATACGCGACGGTAAGGCCGTTGGCAAAAAAGTCGCCATCATTGGCGCTGGTGGTATCGGCTTTGACGTCGCTGAATTCCTAACTCACAACAGCGATTCAAGCACCAATATTCCCACCTTTATGCGCGAATGGGGTGTAGACATGAGCCTGCAAGCGCGCGGCGGTATTGAAGGTATAACCGCCGAACCAGGTGAGTCACCGCGTGAGGTTTATTTACTACAGCGCAAAGTATCTAAGGTTGGCAATAAGCTAGGCAAAACCACCGGCTGGATTCACCGCGCAGGCTTGCAGAAAAAAGGCGTCAATATGGTGCCGGGCTGCGAGTATATAAAAATAGATGATGCCGGCCTACATATCCGTGTCGGCAGCGAGGAGCGCATTCTCGACGTCGATAATGTCATTATTTGCGCGGGCCAAGAATCACTTACCGAGCTAAGCGTGGGCTTAAATGCGCCGGTCCATTTAATTGGTGGTGCACACTTGGCCACGGAGTTAGATGCCAAACGCGCGATTGACCAGGGCACGCGACTCGCCGCGGCAATCTAAAAAAATTGCGGGGCATGGAATCTGCCGCCCCGCAATCACCGTATTGAAGCTGTGTTTCTAAACAGAGGCCGTCATTTGCTATGCGCTAAAACCATGGCATATGACGCAGCACTTCAAACAATGCAACTTCGCAAGCCCTACCGTTTTTTAGCAATTATCTGCGTGCTTATCTGTCTTACGGCGTGCAGCAGCACATCGTCAAGTAGTAATACAAACGACGCCACCAGAGTCAGCAACCATTACGATGGTGAAAAATTTCACAACCCCTATTGGCTGGATTTTGATAAAAGTATTTGGGATATCATTCGACTGCGCTACTTTTCCGATCTAAAAATAGCCGACAACCAAGCCAACGCCCATCTCGTTCCCGTAGTCGACCGCATCGCTGATCTTCGCTCCGCTGAGCCAGATGAGTTTCAGCTTACCTGGCTGGGGCACGCGAGTTTTTTAATCCAGTATCGCGGCATTGCTATTCTAACCGACCCCATACTATCGCCACGCGTGTCACCACTTCCGCTTGGCGGCTATCCCCGTTTGGTTCCTATGCCCATCGGCATCGATGACTTACCGGCTATCGATTACGTGCTTATCTCTCACAATCACTATGACCATCTTGATGCAAATACTATAGAAGCGCTGGGGAAATCACCCCATTATTTAGTGCCCGCAAAACTTGGTACTTGGTTTACCAAATTGGGAATTCCACCTGATCACATCCACGAATTTGATTGGTGGGAAAGCCGTGAAGATGCCAATATCATCGCCACCGCAACCCCATCACAACATTGGTCTGGGCGCGGCTTATTCGACCGCTTTGACACTTTGTGGGCATCTTGGCATGTGAAAATTGCCAACCGAAGTATTTGGTTTGCGGGCGATACCGGATACAACCCTCATCAATTTGTTGAGATTGGAAAACGCCTCGGCGGCGTTGATTTAGCGTTAATCCCAATTGGCGCCTACCATCCACGTAGCTTTCTCAATGAGCAACACGTCGACCCTGAGCAAGCTATTCAAATTCACAAAGATATACGGGCTAAACGCAGTATTGGCATGCACTGGGGGACCTTTCAGCTTAGCGCTGAAGCCATAGATGAACCGGTAAAACTCATTGCGCAAGCGCAACGACAAGGCCGCATAAATGAAGGCGAGTTCACCACCATGTCTATAGGAGAAACTCGAAAGCTCCCTTAATATTCAGCTCATTTAAACGGATCGTAAAACTCGCTCGTAAGTATAAGCCACCGCATTTGGGTGGAACAAAAGGTAAAACAACGCCTCCAAGTCCTCGCGACGCGATACAATCTCGTTGGCTATCCAATTGCACGCCGCATTCCGCAACCCTCGCAAAAAGGACATGCATGCCCCATCACGGCCAGATACTACGTTCGCTCCTAATCGCTGCAGTCACGGTACTGCATTTTATTCAGGCGGCGCACGCAGCGGAGCCCGACACACTGAATCGACAACGTTTTGCGGTTCACAATAAGTGGCTGACCGAAATGAGCGGTGTCGCCGCCAGTAATATTTATAAGAATCATTTTTGGGCACACAATGACAGCGGCGACAGAGGCCGCCTATTTTCATTTGATAGTACTGGCAAAGCGCAAACCGAATTGAGGATCAACGGCAGCAGCGCCTTTGACTGGGAGGACATGAGCAGCTTTAAAGACAGCAGCGGCTCCTACCTACTGATCGGCGACATTGGCGACAATATGATGCTTCGCCCCTTCGCTGACGTGTATTTAGTAAGTGAACCCAAAGACCTGCGCAAACCCATCATTCACGCGAATATTAAACGTCGCTATTCGCTGATCTACGAAGATGGCCCCCACGACGCCGAAGCAATGGCCGTCGATGCCACCGAGCGGTTTGTTTACATTCTAACCAAACGCGACGCGCACCCGCGCCTATATCGCTTTTCGTTAGACGCGATATCAGGAAAGCCCATACCCCTTAATTATCTTGGCGAGATACGCAGTATCCCAAGTATCGAAAAACACAAAGCGCAGCGCCAGGGTGGTATTAGCGGCGGCTCGCCAACGGCGATGGAAATTAATCCCAGCGGTGATATCGCTATGATAGTCACATTGCGAAACACGTATTTTTTCAAACGGGAACGAAATCAAAGTTGGCTGGACGCGCTAAATAAAAGCCCGTATGCGCGAATTAATAATCGCCTGCGTCAGGCTGAGTCCGGTACATTTACTCAGGATGGCAAGAAAGTATTAATTGGTTCGGAAGGACAACCCGCGATATTAGAATTTAGCGACACGCCGCTGTATCCCAATCGCAAAAATTGATACCGGCGCACTAACGTGCGCCGGCAAAACACACTAAGCCGTCACTGCCGGCGTGATACAAAATAGCGTCAAAATCACGCCAATACCGGCAAACCATACTAAACTGCGCACGGTTGCCCAATTTTGCAGGTAGCAGATAGTAAAAACGACGCGGATACCTATATAGGACATCGCCAGCAGATTCACACAGTCCTGAGCCGCACCGCCAAATTGCGCGATAATAACCGCCGCCGCAAACAAGGGAAATCCTTCAAAACCGTTTTGCATAGCAGCCACCGCACGGGCGCGTCGACCATCTAGTTTTGCCATCCACTCCCGCGGATGATTATTGTCGAACTGACCAATTTCCGTTTTTCCTAATTTTGCAATCAAGGCGGTAAGCCCTGGCATAAGACCCGCAACAAAAATACACCAAAATGCGATACTCATTTTTCATCCCCTCGTTTTATGTTATTAAAATAATTTTTTCTAATTATTAATACGTAATCGATCGTCGCACCCAATAAAAAAAGTCGAACTATTTTGTGATCTCTATATAACGACTAAATTAATCAGTGCAATTGGGTTTGATTAGCGTACGCAACCAATTTAAAAACCCATTTTCTTGTAAGACCATTTTATCTACGCCATCAAAAAACACCTCAAGTCCTGCTGGATCAGCAAAAAAATCAGCGCGGGTTTTCATTTCGATTTCTGGATCAAGGGCTTTCACAACAACAGCGGGATTGCCAGCCACAATGACGTTGGCCGGCACATCTTTACTGACGACCGCACCCGCCGCCACCACACTGTTCTCACCGATTGAAACGCCCTTCAAAACAGTGCAGTGATCGCCAAGCCAAACATTGTTAGCAATATGCACCGGCGTCACTTTGTCACTACGACGGCCGCGATCATACAGCTCATGCCAATCGCTATCGGTAATATAGACACCGTTTGCCATCATGACACTGTCACCAATAATAATTTCATTGGCGGCAGAAATACGGGTGCCCGGACTAATCATGGCGTAGTCACCAATTTTGATCCGGCCACTTGTCTCGTCTGCGCCCCACACCCCAATTTTTACGCGGCCGTCAGGTTCACCAACTATTGTCGCGCAACGACCAATCTCGATATTCGGTCCCGAAATGGAGATATACCACGGCTTCATAAAAGTGGGATAATCGCCAAGATAATCACAAGCAGGCTTCAAAAAATGCTGGGTATACCAGCTGCGAAAACGCAAATATATTTTCTTCACCCAATAGGGTCGTCTGTCCTGCCGCATTAGCTCGCCATCATTATTGTGGTGCGCTAGTGTCGCAAGGGCGGCCCCGCAGAGCAATCGATACAATATTACCAATTCATGAAAAAACGCAGCGACAACACACCCCCTAGGGAGGTGACAAGTAATCAGCGCGGTATTCACCCGAACCTGGCATCGACGGTGACGAAGCACCTGCACCATCTATTTAAGAAACCCTATGCTCAACATAATGTAGATGCTTTCAATAGCGCGAACGCATGGCTCGATGGCAGAGGCCGACCGCTAATTCTCGACTCTTTTTGCGGTACCGGTGAAAGCAGTCGCCAAATTGCCCGCCAATATCCAGACTCACTTGTGATCGGCGTCGACAAATCGGCGGCACGACTGCAGCGGCATCAGATAGATCAACACGAAGATCTAGAAAACTATCTCCTCGTCCGTGCGGATGTCGATGATTTCTGGCGCCTGGCAGTGGATGCCAATTGGCAGCTACAGAGACACTTTTTGCTGTACCCCAACCCCTGGCCCAAAAGCGCGCAGTTACAATATCGCGTGCACGGCTCAGCGGTTTTCCCCGCACTGATAAAACTTGGTGGCAACATTACACTGAGAAGTAATTGGAAGTTATACGTTGATGAGTTTGCAGCGGCGCTCTCCATGACAGGCAATACCGCAAAAGCCACCGCCTACCACCCCGCCGCAACGATCACCGCGTTTGAACGCAAATACCATCTCGCCGGCCAGCCTTTGTGGGACTGCAGCTGCACGATTACCTCATCGATATAGTCCGGTTTAGCACGCCACTGTTATCTGAGCCGCCGGCGGCGTTATACTAGGGTCACATTCACCAATACTGTAATAGCGATGACCAAACCCGCGACCAATTCAGCGCCTCACCCAGATCCTGTATGGCAGACTATCCGCAAGGAAACTGCCTGCGAGGTTGAGCGCGAGCCCGTTCTAGCGAGCTTTCTGCACGCCACCATTCTCAATCACGACAGCCTTGAAACGGCGCTGAGTTTCCACCTTGCGCATATATTAAATAGCCCTGCTGCCTCAGCGCTATTGGTGCGTGAAGTGATAGAAAAGGCCTTTGCCGCCGACCCCAATATTGGCCGCGCAATTCGCGCCGATATATGCGCAGTATTTGAACGCGACTCTGCATGCTCCGGCCTGTCTGTGCCATTTCTGTATTTTAAAGGCTTCCATGCACTGCAGTCCTATCGCATTGCCCACTGGCTTTGGAATCAGGGCAGAACCTCATTGGCACTGTTCTTCCAGAACCGAATTTCCTGCGAGTTCGGCGTTGATATTCATCCAGCGGCAAAAATTGGACGCGGCATCTTAATGGATCACGCAACCGGTATTGTCATTGGTGAAACCGCCGTGGTCGGCAACAATGTGTCAATCATGCAGTCGGTTACACTGGGCGGAACGGGCAAAGAGGAAGGTGATCGCCACCCCAAAGTAGCCGATGGCGTGTTGCTCAGTGCGGGAGCGAAAATTCTTGGCAATATCCATATCGGAGAAGGCGCACAGGTCGTGGCTGGTAGTGTGGTGTTACGAGATGTTCCCCCGCATACCGTCGTAGCCGGCGTACCCGCAAAAGTCATCGGCAAACCCGATTGCCCTTCGCCGGCACTTTCTATGAATCATCGCGCCTGTTGCGACGAGTAATTACGAAAAACCAGAACCATTTGCAGCAGTGCCAACAGAATTGTCGCTGCTGCAAATCGTCTAACTAAAAATCTACTTAACGCTTACAAGCGGGCCTAATGCCGTTTGCCTTAGCCTTTTCGTAGAGCGGCATCGCCGTCACCATTTGCTTTTGTAAATCCTTGATACGCGATGTGTGAGATGGGTGAGTAGACATAAACTCCGGCGGCTGCCCCCCGCTCACGGCACTCATATTCTGCCACAGGGCAACGCTAGCTTGTGGATTGAATCCCGACTTGGCCATTAGGTCTAAACCGACAATATCGGCCTCAGACTCTTGCGCCCGCCCGTAGGGAAGAACTAAACCGTATTGCGTGCCCAGTCCGAGCAAACCCATCACAGTTTCTTTTCCTGCCCCCTCGCCCAGCAGAACGCCAATGAGCTGACTACCGGTACCAGCGACACTCTGAACAGACATACGCTCAGCGCTGTGATGCGCCAATACATGCCCCACTTCGTGGCCCATTACCGTGGCTAACTGATCAGCATTTTTAGCTACTTGGAATATACCGGTGTGCACACCAATTTTCTTACCTGGCAGGGCAAACGCGTTAGCCGATTTTTCTTCAAAGACGACTACTTCCCAGCTTCCGCGCCACTCAGCGGGTAGAGAGGCGGTAATCGCATCAGCAATACAACTTACGTACTTGTTCGTCGCACCGTCTTTATTGATGGTCATTTTCTTTTTCATTTCTTCAAACGCAGTGCCGCCCATTTGCGACATTTCTCCGTCTGAAAATAGCAATACCTGACGCCGTCCCGTTGGCGACTCAGCGCAAGATGCCAGTAAACCTGCTAGAACTATTGCCAACACCGGCTTTAACTTTGTCATAAAATTCCCCGCGTTAATCTGCTATTGTGCGGCTATTATGGCATAGCCTTCGAGTTGATGAACGATGAAGTCTGCCAGATTTTTATATGGGAGTGTACACAGTGAAAGAACCTTGCCCATGGTGCACCGCCACGCCAGAATACGTTAAGTACCATGACGAAGAGTGGGGGGTACCGACCGATGACGACCGGATTCACTTTGAATTCTTGGTGCTTGAGTCAGCGCAAGCCGGCTTAAGCTGGCTGACGATATTAAAAAAACGCGAGGGCTACCGCAAAGCCTTCGCCAATTTTAACCCCATCAAAGTTGCCAACTTTGACAATAAGATGGTCGAGATTTTAAAAGCCAATCCTGACATTGTCAGAAACCGGCTGAAAATTGAGAGCACCATCACGAATGCGCGTCATTTTTTAGCCATTCAACAGGAGTTCGGGAGCTTTGCCCGCTATATGTGGTCGTACTTTGACGATAAGCCGATACAAAACAAATGGAAAACCATGGCGGAAGTTCCTGCGACGAGCAAAGAATCTGACCAAATCAGCAAAGATCTCAAAAAGCGCGGCTTTAAATTTTTTGGCAGCACCATCTGTTACGCGAATTTACAAGCATTGGGCTTTGTTAATGATCACTTGCTAAGCTGTCCACGTAATAAGACGTGTGCAGACTTAGGCAAACAATTTCGGCCACATTGGTTATAACGACAAAAAAGGTAACCACCATGAGATTACTCGCATTATTCACTCCACTTTTGCTACTCGTGCTAAGCGGTTGTAGTAGCACCGACGTTGTAACTGACTACAACCCCCGCGCCGACTTCAGCCGCTATGAGCGCTACATCATTGCAGACACCAGTGGCGCAGATAAGACCGTATCACCCTTCGTTGTCGATAACGTGAAAGAGTCACTGCAGCGCCAACTAAAAGCCGGCTTATACACGCTAGCCGACACCCCTGCCAATGCGAATTTTCTGGTGCGCTACTATGTAGCTGAGGCTGCCGAAACCATCGACAGAAGCCCGCGCTTAGGACTTGGGTTTGGGAGTTTCGGCGGCAATTTTGGGATCGGCACCTCAGTTGGCGTGCCGCTGGGCAAAGATAAAATTAATCGAAATATTCAAATCATTATCGACTTGCTAAACCCCGCCGATAACAAATTAACTTGGCGTGGCTCCCTGGTTGTCGAGCTAAACGATCGCGACCCTAAAGTAAACGCAAACACCATCGAACGTGCCGTGACAGAAATCTGGAGTCAGTTCCCGCCAGCCTAATGGTAGCGACGCAGACTTTTTACGCCCTACTTAAAGCAGTAGGGGAAAAGTAATTTAAGCGCTGCTGCGTCCATCTCACGCAGCAGCGCGATGTTTCTATCGGGGATGCCATCTGGGTCTGAGTGCGCAGCAATCGCCTGCTCAAGACTATCTTCGCGAAGGAGGTGAAATATAGGATAAGGTGACCGGTTGGTGAAATTCTCAGGGTCAGCTTTTTCAGTGCCACCAAACTGATAGCCGGGATGAAAACTCGCTATTTGAATTTCTCCCTCCCAATCGCCCTCCTGCAATACTGCGTCAGCTATATCTAGAAAATCATTGTAATCGTAAAAATCCTGCAGCATATCGGGCACAACGAGTAAGCTGGTTTCTAAAACACTCACTGCGGTCTCTTCAATCCGGCACAGCGCCCGATGTAAATCATTCACTAAGTCCTCCGCAGTAGCGGCACGACTAACCTCAATAGCGACTCGTTTTTCCTGCAGCGGTTTAGCTGCAAAGGGGCACAAACCCAATCCCACCACGGCCTCGGTCAACCACTGCCGCACTTCTCGCTCGACTACGTCACTATCTACTGTCATTTCAGTACTCATTACATGGCGCCTCGAGAAGCAGGATCTCGACCACACCATTATAGGATTATGGTATTACAGCTACGCTGCTTAGGAATAAATACAATAATACAGCCTCAAAGAGGTCATGGCAGCAGTAACTTAGGCTGCTACACTGGGTAAGTGAACTAGCTTGCTGCACATCGTTGAATCATATCAGCAAGACTAGCAACGCCGGACACAGCTAGGAGCATAATATGAAACGCTATTATTTTTTGACGGATAGCCTCGACAAGCTCACCGCCGTAGAACACGACCTCGCCGACAACGGCATTTCTAAACCGCAAATTCATGTACTGAGCCGTGATGACTCCGGAGTCAGCAATCGTAAATTAAACGGCGTTGAAGCTGTTTTGCGTAAAGATGTTGTGCAGGCCATGGAACGCGGAGCCCTAATTGGCTTAGCCGCCGCTGCTTTAGTCCTTGCCGTAGGCCATTACTCCGGCGCGACGACAAGCGTTGGCTGGGTACCGTTTATTTTTCTATCCATTGTCATGCTCGGCTTTTTTACTTGGGAAGGCGGACTCTTTGGTATTCAAGAGCCCCATCATGATTTCAAACGCTTTGATCAAGCGCTGTCATCTGGACGCCATTTACTATTGATCGATATCGATGAAAAAGACCACGGCATTCTTAATCGCGTCACTGCGTACTACCCGGAACTGGAGTTTTCTGGAACGGGGAATGGGTCCCCAAATTGGTTTATCGGACTGC
The DNA here is from genome assembly GCF_019312595.1 of Zhongshania aquimaris. Classification (GTDB taxonomy): domain Bacteria; phylum Pseudomonadota; class Gammaproteobacteria; order Pseudomonadales; family Spongiibacteraceae; genus Spongiibacter; species Spongiibacter aquimaris. Next base: position 1,326,298 of record NZ_JAHWDQ010000001.1, read on the forward strand.
AAAACAAGTGGCGCAACTTTATTGAAGTCATGCCATAGAGAACACGTTTTAAGGTGCGGGAGAAATCTCGCAGTTAAAAAATAGCCCAGCGTTAAAACGCTGGGCTATTTTTTTAAAGGATACTGAGCTTGATTAGCGGCGTTAGATTATTTCTGATGATACTGCGCAGATAGCTCACGCACACACTCTATAAACGCACCGGCATGAGCGGGGTCCACTTCTGGCGTAATCCCATGACCAAGGTTAAAAATATGACCAGGTCCACTACCAAAACGAGCCAAAATAGTCGCCACTTCCTCGCTAATGCGCTTGGGAGAAGCCCGCAACATCGAGGGATCCATATTACCTTGGAGCGCCACTCGGTCACCGACCCGTGCCTTCGCCAAACCAATGTCGGTTGTCCAATCTAAACCTAGTGCACTGGCGCCAGCATCAGCCATCAGCTCTAACCACTGACCGCCGTTTTTAGTGAACAAAATAACCGGTACAACACGGCCATCGTTCTCCTTAATTAAGCCGTCAATAATCCGCTTCATATAACGCAAACTAAATTCTTGATAAGCGTTGTGACTTAGTGCGCCGCCCCAGGTATCAAAAATCTGTACGGCTTGCGCGCCAGCGCGAATCTGGTCGTTTAAATACGCCGTCACGCTCTGCGCCAGCTTATCTAGCAAGGCATGCATTAGCTCAGGCTGATCAAACGCCAAGGCTTTAGCGCGGGCGTGATCCTTGGAACCACCGCCCTCAACCATATAGGTCGCCAAGGTCCACGGACTGCCAGAAAAGCCGATAAGCGGCACCCGGCCATTTAACTCACGACGGATTGTACGCACCGCATCGCAGACATAAGTCAGGTGCTTTTCGCCATCGACTATCGGCAGAGCGTCGACGTCGGCCATGGTACGCACGGTTTTCTTAAAGCGCGGACCTTCGCCAGTTTCAAAATACAAGCCCAAGCCCATGGCATCGGGAATAGTTAAAATATCGGAAAATAAAATAGCGGCGTCTAGCGGATAACGCGCCAGTGGTTGGAGTGTTACCTCGCAAGCCAATTCAGGGTTCATACAAAGCGACATAAAATCGCCCGCGACCGCCCGTGTTGCACGATACTCAGGTAGGTAACGACCCGCTTGGCGCATCATCCACACAGGGGTGTAATCGACAGGCTGACGTTGCAGCGCGCGAAGGAAGGTATCGTTTTTTAGTTCAGTCATATATCGCTCAAAGCTAGACGGTAAACGGGAGAGGCTGGCATGAAACGTCACACAGCTTTTGCGTTTTCCGTCTCCCGTCCAGCGTCTGCAATTTAAACTTTCAAGTAATCCAAAATCCCTTCAGCGGCCTGACGACCTTCCCATACAGCGGTAACAACCAAGTCCGAGCCGCGCACCATATCGCCACCAGCAAACACCTTGGCATTGCTAGTTTGAAATTTATAGCTCTGCTCTTCCGGTGCAACAATACCGCCCCAGCTATTGATATCAACACCCGCGTCGCTCAACCACGACGGCGGATTAGGCTGAAAACCAAATGCGACAAGTACAACATCAGCGGGAATAACTTCTTCACTACCTTCTATTGGCTCAGGGCGACGACGGCCATTTTCATCGGGCTCGCCTAGCTGTGTTGTCACAACCTTTATACCTTCAACCTTGCCATCGCCAACAATGGCAATCGGCTGGCGATTGAAGAAAAACTGGACGCCTTCTTCGCCCGCGTTTTGTACTTCCTTGCGCGAGCCAGGCATGTTTTCCTGGTCGCGGCGATAAGCGCACACAACGCTCTCTGCGCCTTGACGAATAGAGGTTCGGTTGCAGTCCATCGCGGTATCGCCACCGCCCAACACGACAACACGCTTGCCTTTCACATCTATAAAGTCTGCGGCGTTCTCTTCCCAGCCCATGTTCCGATTTACATTTGAAACCAGGAACGGCAAGGCGTCGTAGACTCCTGGCAGATCTTCACCGGGAAATCCGCCCTTCATATATTTGTAGGTCCCCATACCAAGAAATACAGCATCGTATTCCTCAAGCAATGAATCCATGGTGATGTCTACGCCAACATCAACGTTGCAACGGAATTCAACACCCATCTCTTCCAGCACTTTACGGCGGCGCTGAATAACTGACTTTTCTAATTTGAATTCGGGGATACCGAAGGTCAGCAAACCACCGATCTCTGGGTAGCGGTCAAATACCACCGGTTTAACACCAGCGCGCACAAGTACGTCGGCACAGCCTATACCGGCGGGCCCAGAACCAATCACCGCGACTTTTTTATCTGTCCACACCCGCTTAGACATATCTGGGCGCCAGCCCATAGCTAACGCTGTATCAGTAATATACTTTTCTGTAGAACCGATGGTTACCGCGCCGAAACCGTCGTTTAGGGTGCATGCACCTTCACACAAACGATCCTGCGGGCACACTCGACCACAGACTTCTGGCAGGCTATTTGTTTGATGGCTAAGTTCAGCAGCCTCAAACAAATTCCCCTCGCTAACTAGCTTTAGCCAATTAGGAATGTAGTTGTGCACCGGACATTTCCACTCGCAATAAGGGTTACCACAACCCAAGCAGCGATGTGACTGGTGCTTCACTTCCTCTTCTTTATACGGCTCGTAAATTTCTACGAAGGCGGTACGACGCTGAACAAGATCTTTCTTGCCTGGATCCTGACGACCCACATCGAGAAACTGGAATGAATTCTGTAAACGCTCTGCCATTTTCAAATTACCTCATTGCTACTCGGCGGGCTTATTCCGGACGTCTTCTGGTGGAGTCAAGCAAGCGGCTGAGGCTCGCCGCCTTCGGCTTGATCATCCAGAATTTACCGATGTAGTCGTCAAAATTGTCGAGGATATGCTGCCCCCATGCGGAGCCTGTTTCAGCAACGTATTCAACGATGTTGCCGCGCAAATGCGCTCGGTATGCTTCCATTGACTCGGAGTTAATACGGCACATTTCGACTAGCTCGCTGTTATACCGATCAACGAAGCGATTTGCCTCATCTAAGACATAGGCGAAACCACCGGTCATACCTGCACCAAAATTGACCCCAGTAGGCCCCAAAACAGTGACAATACCGCCAGTCATATATTCGCAGCAATGGTCACCCGCGCCTTCCACAACCGCGTGAGCACCGGAATTACGAACCCCAAAGCGCTCACCTGCAATGCCTGCAGCAAATAGCTTGCCGCCGGTGGCACCGTAAAGACAGGTATTGCCGATAATCGCGGTATCTTGGCTGTTAAACACACTACCCTTAGGCGGATAAATAACTAACTTACCACCGGCCATGCCCTTACCGACGTAGTCATTGGCATCGCCTTCAAGGTACATATTTAGGCCGCCAGCATTCCAGACACCGAAACTCTGACCTGCGGTACCCTTCATACGAAGCGTAACCGGTGCGCCTTCCATACCAAGATTGCCATGGCGCTTAGCTATTTCACCGGACAAGCGAGCGCCAATGGAACGATCACAGTTGGTTACCGCAAACTCGAGATCCGCGCCAGACATGGATTCGATCGCAGGCAAAGCCGCAGCAACCATCGCCTCCGCTTTCTCGCCCTTATCAAAGGGGGCGTTTAGCTCAACCTGACAAAATTCAGGCTGATCTTTTGCGGCTGGGTCTTTAAATAGAATAGGCGATAAATCCAGCAGTTCTTGCTTCTCTGTTTCTCCAACCTTCTGCTTGAGCAAATCAGTGCGGCCAATGAGCTCTTCCATAGTACGAATGCCGATACTCGCCATCCACTCACGGGTTTCCGTTGCGATAAAGGTGAAGAAATTCATCACCATTTCAACGGTGCCGATGAAATGCTCGTCGCGCAGACGCTCGTCCTGGGTCGCAACACCAGTCGCACAGTTATTGAGATGGCAAATCCGCAGGTATTTACAGCCCAGCGCCACCATTGGTGTTGTACCGAAACCAAAACTCTCCGCACCCAACATTGCCGCTTTCACGACATCTAGACCGGTTTTTAAACCGCCGTCTGTTTGTACGCGCACTTTGCCACGCAAACCATTGCCGCGCAGGGTTTGTTGCGCTTCCGATAGCCCCAGCTCCCACGGTGAACCGGCATAGCGAATCGAGGTAATGGGGCTCGCTGCAGTGCCACCGTCATAACCAGAAATCGTAATTAGGTCTGCGTAAGCCTTGGCAACACCAGCGGCGATAGTCCCGACACCGGGCTCAGATACCAGTTTCACCGAAACCAGCGCTGAAGGATTAACTTGCTTAAGATCGAAAATTAGCTGGGCTAAATCTTCAATCGAATAAATATCGTGATGCGGCGGTGGCGAAATCAAGGTCACACCAGGCACCGAGTAGCGCAATCTGGCGATCAAGGCATTCACTTTACCGCCGGGCAATTGCCCGCCTTCACCGGGCTTAGCGCCCTGCGCTACTTTTATTTGCAGTACTTCGGCATTAACCAAATAGTGCGGCGTTACACCGAAACGGCCAGATGCAACCTGCTTGATTTTTGACACCCGCTCAGTGCCATAGCGAGCAGGGTCTTCACCACCCTCACCAGAATTTGAGCGACCGCCCAGGCGGTTCATGGCAGTCGCCAGGGCTTCATGAGCCTCTGGGCTTAAGGCACCCAATGACATACCCGCGGAGTCAAAGCGACGCAATAAGCTTTCTATTGGCTCAACTTCATCAAGCGGTATTGGCTTAATATCATCTTTAAAGCCAAGCAAATCGCGAATAGTCGCCACTGGGCGAGTGTTCACCAACTCGGCGTATTTTTTCCACTGTGCGTAATCACCACTTTTTACCGCTTCTTGCAGCGTCATTACGACATCGGGGTTAAACGCGTGATATTCCTTACCGTGCACATATTTGAGTAAACCACCTTGATCGATGGTTTTACGCGGCAACCACGCCAACGTCGCCAACGCTTCTTGATCGCGCTGCAACTCGGGAAATCCCGCGCCGGCAATGCGACTCGCCACACCTTTGAAGCAGGTTTCAACCACGTCAGTCGACAAACCAATGGCTTCAAATAGCTGCGCACCGCGATAGGATGCAATGGTTGATATGCCCATTTTGGACATGATTTTAAGCAGGCCTTTATTAATGCCTTTGATGTAGTTGGTGTGGGCAGTTTGCTCGTCACCCAGCACTTCACCACAGCGCAACATATCGCTAATAACCGCAAAGGCCATATACGGATACACAGCGGTAGCGCCAAACCCAAACAAACAGGCCATTTGATGCGAGTCGCGGGCACTGCCGCTCTCCACAACAATATTAGCGTCGCAACGCAAACCTTGTTTAATCAAATGGTGATGCACGGCACCAGTCGCCAATAAACTATGCACAGCAAGCATACCAGGCTCGATAGCCCGGTCACTGAGCAACAAAATAACCTTGCCGCTACGCACTGCGTTTTCCGCCGCCAACGTCACTGCAGCAACAGCATCCTTTAACGATGTCAGCGCGGGGTCGTAGGCCAATTCAATGCGCGCCAGTGGATAACGCGGAGAGTCTACCGTCATCAAGCGATCAAACTTGTCTGGCGACAAAACCGGACTGGTTAAAATTAAACGATCGGCGTGATCAGCGGTCTGCTCAAACACATTTTGTTCGGCGCCCAACAGGGTTTCCAAACTCATAACGATAGTTTCACGCAGCGGATCTATCGGCGGGTTGGTAACCTGTGCAAATTTTTGACGGAAGTAGTCATATAGAGAACGCTTTTGACGCGACAATACCGCCATCGGGGTATCGTCACCCATTGAGCCTACGGCTTCATTGCCGCTGTCAGCCAGTGCGGATAACACTTGCTCACGCTCTTCAAAGCTAACTTGGAAGTATTTTTGGAACGCCGCTAGGGTTTCTGCCTCTGGCAGCGCTGGACGATTACCCTGCCCGAGCTGATCCTGAAGACGGTTGCCGTTCTCACGCAACCACTGCTTATAGGGATGCGCAGATTTGAGACGATTATCGACTTCCTCGGTATGCAGTACTTCACCCAATTCAGTGTCGACTACAAGTATCTGACCAGGCCCAACACGGCCCTTAGACACAACATCTTCCGGTGTATAACCGTAGGTGCCGATTTCCGACGCAACGGTAATAAATCCATCCTTGGTAATAACCCAGCGTGAAGGGCGAAGTCCATTGCGGTCTAACATACAGACAGCGTAGCGTCCGTCAGTTAGAACTAAGCCCGCAGGACCGTCCCAAGGCTCCATATGCATGGAGTTGTATTCATAGAATGCTTTTAAATCAGCATCCATATGCTCAATATTTTGCCAAGCTGGTGGTACTAACATCCTCACAGCGCGGAATAAATCCATGCCGCCGGCAACCAATACCTCCAGCATATTATCGAGGCTTGAAGAATCCGAACCCGTGCGATTTACCAGCGGTGAGAGCTCTGCAACGTCTGGCAATAAAGGACTGCTAAAATTGCGTGTACGTGCCTCTGCCCAATTACGGTTACCCTCAATCGTATTAATTTCACCATTGTGAGCCAACATGCGAAACGGCTGAGCCAAAGGCCAACGGGGCATGGTATTGGTGGAAAAGCGCTGATGGAATACGCAAATTGCGGTCTCTAGCGCTGGGTTTGCTAAGTCTAGATAGAAGCGCGGTAAATCTACCGGCATCACCAAGCCTTTGTAAGAAATAACATCGGCAGACAAACTAGAGATATAAAAATCCGGGTCTGAAACTAAGGCCATTTCCGCTTGGCGACGAACAACAAACAGGCAGGTCCGCAATTGTTGCGCATCCATACCGTCAACATTGATAAATACCTGCTCAATTCTTGGCAAGCTTGAAAGTGCAATCTCACCACAGACTGACTCATCAATGGGCACAACTCGCCAACCAGCGGGCTGGAGACCATTTTTAAGCAATACCGCTTCAAAGTCAGCACGAGCTGACGCAGCCAGTTGTTCATCCCGGCTGAGAAAGATCTGTCCCACACCGTATATTTCGCTTAACTCGCTGCCACAAGATTCTTTCGCTACGGTGCGCAAAAAACCATCTGGCTTTTTGAGTAACAAGCCACAGCCATCACCTGTTTTACCGTCGGCGGCAATCCCGCCGCGGTGTGTCATGCAGGTCAACGATTCGATGGCTGTCTGCAACAATTTATGGCTCGCATCACCCTGCATATGGGCAATTAGGCCGAATCCACAGTTGTCACGCACATCTTCAGGTCTGTACAGGCCTGTACTCATAAAACGACTCTCGCAAAATTACTAAGAAAAACAAAAAGATAGTCGAAAAGAATGTTCGGGGATTTTACACATACCCGAAAAAAGGAGTGACATTCTACACGGATGCAGCAAAAGCAACAAACGCCGTCACCTGATCGTTCGATTTTTAACCAACTCGGTGTAACTAAGCACGAACTCCGGCATCGCGCAATACTTGTGCGATTACATCTTCTGGCGCCTGACTGCTGACCACCGCCTCTCCGAGCCCCGTCAAAAGCACTAAACGCAATCGCCCATCGAGAACTTTTTTGTCACGCCCCATCAACTGCAAAAATTGATCCACATCCATATTATTGGGTGGCGCAACTGGCAACCCGGCCTGCTGCAGCAAGGATTTCGCTCTCGTCAGAATTTCCGAGTTTAACCACTCCAACTCTACCGACAGGGACAGGGCAAGCACCATCCCCGCTGACACGGCCTCACCATGCAGCCAGTTGCCGTAGCCTTCTGCGGTCTCTATCGCGTGCCCAAAGGTATGACCAAGATTTAAAATTGCGCGACGACCACCTTCGCGCTCATCTTCAGCAACGACCAAGGCTTTGTTTGCGCATGAACGGTAAACAGCCTCTTCCAGCAAATCGGTATCACGCCGCATTAGACCTGCAATATTTGCTTCCAGCCATTCAAAAAATGGCGCATCGCAGATTAAACCGTACTTAATGACCTCAGCCATACCTGCCGAAAACTCTCGCTCTGGCAAGGTATCGAGCAAACTCAAATCAGCGAGCACACAATTAGGCTGATGAAATGCACCGATCATATTTTTACCCAGCGGATGATTAACGCCGGTTTTGCCACCCACCGATGAATCTACCATCGATAGCAGGGTGCTAGGAATTTGAATGAATTGCACACCGCGCTGATAGCAAGCCGCCGCAAAGCCACACATATCACCAACAACACCGCCACCTAATGCTATCAACGTGGTGCCGCGATTGTGATTTTTTTCTAACAAGGTATCGAAAATTTGCTCAAGCGTAGCCAAATTTTTATGGGCCTCACCGTCAGGTAAAACTACCTCACACACTGACTTATCGCTAAGCTGCGCTTTTAGTGCTGCCAAATACAAGGGAGCGACCGTACTGTTGGTAACAATACAAACTTGTCGGCCTGCAATATATTGCGCCCACAAATTTGGCTGACCAAGCACGTCACGCGCGATAAAGATGGGATAGCTACGCTCTCCCAAATCGAGTTCGAGGTTTTTCATCTAGATGTATCCGGGAAAAGATTAATATACCGACCAAGCTGGCTAGTATATCAATATTGCGCACTCAGGTCGTCAGCCCCGAGCTGGGAACACAGCTCCTGCACAACTGACTTAGGCGTCCGATTATCGGTTAAGACCGTAAAGTCGGCAATTTCTTCATAAAGAGGTTCGCGCAGCGCCATTAGATTGCGCAGGGTTGTGGCAGGATCACCTGTTTGTAACAGCGGTCGCTTTCGATCGCGCGCGGTGCGACGTATTTGCTCATCAACGGAGGTTTTGAGATAGATAACAGTGCCTTTGGCAACCATCAACTTTCGGCTATCACCGCGTAAAACTGCGCCACCGCCAGTTGAAATGACAACTTGAGCAGCATCACTCAATTCGGCCAACATGGATTCTTCACGGTCGCGAAACCCCTCTTCGCCTTCCATATCAAAAATCCAAGGAATATCAACGCCGCTGCGCTCCTCAATTTCGCGATCGACATCGCGGAAATCAAAACGCAGCGTGTCAGCGAGCAATCGCCCTATCGTACTCTTACCCGCTCCCATTGGGCCAACCAAAAATACCGCCCCAGACTTCATCATCACAACATTAATCTACCAAGCTGTCCGCTAAAATACGCGGCGTGATAAAGATCAATGTTTCCTGCTTTTCGCGAGACACAGTAGTACTTTTGAACAAACGACCTAGAAACGGGATATCGCCAAGGAAAGGTACTTTGGTTTCAGAAGAAATATCTAACTGATCGTAAACTCCGCCCAAAACCACAGTCTCCCCGTTGCTCACCAAGACCCGCGTTGTTAGCTCAGTGGTATCGATTGTCGGAACCTGACCACCGAGACCCGTGGCTATGACCAATGAACCTATGGTGTCCTGATTGATCGTCAAATCCATAATGATACGATCGTCGGGCGTAATAATAGGCGTGACATCTAATTTCAACACGGCCTCTTTAAACGCAATAGTGGTCTCACCATTGGCCGAGGACTGCGGGTAAGGAATTTCAGTACCAGATTTGATAACGGCAGGCTCTTTATCCCCTGTCACAATACGTGGCTGCGACACTATTTCGCCGCGCCCCTTAGATTCTAGTGCAGACAATTCCAAGTTAAGAAGCACATCAGAACTAATGAAACCCAATGCGAATGAACCCGCAGCGCCCGACACACCCAAGTCGGTCACCAAACCCGGCACAGCCGTGTAGGTCGGCGAACCAGCCGCCAAAGCATTTAAAAAGTTATTTTGGGTAGCCTGATCACTTTCAAGATCGCCATTTGCTGAGTACACCTTGTCGCCGTCGGCTTTAACATAAGCACCACCCCAGCGAACACCAAGCGCGCGGTCAAAGTCAGAACTTGCGCGTACAATGCGCGCCTCAATCTGAACCTGTCGAACCGGCACATCTATCAGGGCGATCAAGCGACGGAACTCGTCCAAACGCTCGGCGGTTTCAGTAATTAATAGCGAGTTAGTGCGCTCATCAACAATTACCTTACCCCGCGGCGACAAAATACTGCCGGTAGAATTTTCATCGTCCTCGCCATCTCTACCTGGCTTAAATAATTTAAATAGCTCAGCCGCATCCGCGTAACGCACGCGAATAAACTCACTTTGCAGTGGCGCCAATTCTTCGACCTGCTTCTGAGCAGCGATCTCCTGACGCTCGCGCTCCGCAATTTCAGCTGCGGGCGCTACCATCAATACATTTCCAACTTGGCGCTTATCCAGGCCCTTGGTTTTTAAGACTAACTCTAAGGCCTGATCCCAGGGCACGTTCTGTAAGCGCAATGTAATATTGCCCTTTACCGTATCACTGGCAACTAGGTTCAACTCGGTGAAATCAGCAATAAGCTGGAGCACTGACCGCACTTCTATATCCTGGAAGTTCAGCGAAAGCTTTTCGCCAACAAAGGCAAATTCACGACGACGATCATCGACTTCTTTTTTAGTCAGAGGCTTAACGCTAACAACATATTCGGTATCAGTCTGATAGGCTAAATAATCATATTCGCCCGTTGCCTCCAGAGACAATTTGGCGCCTTTATCACCCATGCGGGCATCGATACTTTTTACCGGTGTGGCAAAATCGGCGACATCAAAACGACGTTGCAAATTCTGCGGCAAATTTACGCCACCAAAATCGACTTTGATTTTCGCGCCTTCTACAAATACATTCACATCCGCCTTGGCATCAGCAAGCTGAATAACGAGACGGCCTTCGCCCTTCTCGCCGCGACGAAAGTCCAAATCGGTAATACTGTTACCCGTCGTCACCGCAGGCGTTGCAGAGGAGGTCAACGGGCTATTATATTTTTCTTTTAAGTACGCTTGGCTGCCGCCGCCGCCAACCTCAACGATTAATACATTTCCCTCCTGACGGGTTTGATAAGACGCCAGTTTAATCAGGTTAAGCACAACCCGAGTTCGATCTCGCCCTTCTAGTACAACCGCGCTGCTAGCATTGTCGTAGGATAGCGGGAATTTCTTTTGGTTTAGCATATTCCCTGAGCCCACCAAATCCAGAGCGATACGCGCCGGCTTTTCGATGGTATAACCCTTTACCTCAGGTGCGGGGCCATCAAAGGTTAACCGAGCTTCAAAGCTACCGCCTTGCAGAGAGTTAAACTCAATATTTTTTAAATTAGACGCCATGACGGCAACTGATGCCAAGAGCAAACATATTCCGGAGAGGAGCTGTCGCCCCAGACCTGCTCGGTCATAAGGTCTTTTGCACTGCATCTGTACTCGGGTATTCATGTACGTCTCCGCCTTTCGAATTCTTACTTACGGACTTTCAATTCAAGGGAGCGAGGTCGCTCAACCCAACCATCCCCGCCGGTAGAAACAATCTCTACCACTGTCAGGTAATTTTCAGCTACATCTATGATCTTGCCGAAATTTCGGCCAAGATAATTATTCCTGCGCACTCTATGCACTCCACCATCCGGATCTTTAATCAGCGCCCAAAGCACTCCTTCAAGACGCACAGTGCCAACCACAGTGATAGAATCCAACGAGAACTGCTCTAAAAATTCTTTCTCGCGCTTTAAATCAGGCTTGATATTACTAGCCGTCTCCAAACGCGCAATTTCTTTTACATCTACCGGACGATTAAACGGCGCCCTCATTCCTGAGGCCGAATAACTAAATGCACGGTAAGCCTTTAAAGCGGGAATAGGCGCAATTTGACCAGACGGCGACGCGCGCTTTTCGGCAACGAAGGCATCCAGATCCGCGTATTGATTGCCGCCACTACACGCAGCAAGCATTGATACACCAGCAACTAACACCAAACGAGGGAAAATCATTATTTGTCTCCCCCCTGGTCTTTATAGCGATAGGTTTTTGCTGTAATCGACATACTTTGCTGACTTAAGTTTTTATTAGACTCGATATTGTAATCATGCAAAGTCACTATCCGCGGCAATCCGGCAATGCCACTAACAAACGCCGCTAAGTCGTGGTAGCTGCCGCTAACTTTAATCGCAATTGGCAGCTCTACATAAAACTCTCTGGCGCGCTCAGCTTGTAGCTGAATGCTGCTGATATCCAAACCGTTGGAGACCGCCTTTTCTGTCATATCTTCAAGCAGGCCAGGTACTTCGGTGTCTGCCGGCAGCTGGCTGAGAAGAATACCAAAAGACTCCTCCATTTCCGCCATTTGCTTCTTCAACGGGATAAGCTTAGCCGCTTTGAATGCTTTCTTTTCAAAATCCGCCTTAAGCTGCAATTCCTTTGCCTCAACAGCGGCCAACTGCACACGTAAGTCAGCGATAACGTAAAAATAACCACCAACTAAGCACAGGATAAACACTGCAACCCAAGCGCCCACTCTCACTAGTACAGGCCAAGCACCAATATTGTCTACATTGAGTTCGCTGAGATCGAAGCTCTTTAGCTCGTCGACCAGCTCTTGCCATGCTGCCACTGCCATTGCCCCCTATTTCTCGTCGTCAGGCGCAGGCGCACTGATTTTATATGACAGTTTGAAACTACTTGCTTGGTCACCATAAGCAGAGGCCGCACTAACCGCCGTCAAATTTGGATCTGCAAACCACGGTGACGCATCTAATTTACGCATCAAGCTCGACACACGGTTATTAGACTCGGCAATGCCTTGAACATCGATGCGAGAGCCTCGCCGACTGACGGAGGTATAAAACAAACCGTCTGGCAGTGTTCTCACCATCTCATCAAATACACGAACAATTAATGGCCGAGTACCTTGCAAATCCTGAATTATCGTCATTCGATCCAGTAACTGCTGGCGGCGGGTTTCAAGATTTTTTATCTCTGCAACTTCTTTGTTGATTTTCTTGATATGACCCTGCAGGTAGGTATTTCGCCCCTCTTGATGACTAATTGCGCCATTGACTATCGACATTGCCAAGACAACTAACAATACCGACAACAAGGCGACCCCACCCAATACAACCAAAAATTGCTTTTTAATCAGCTGGCGGCGCTCTTCACGCCAGGGCAATAGGTTAATTGTTGCCATTAATCAAAACTCCTGAGCGCCAAGCCACAGGCAATCAGCATCGCCGGCGCATCACTCGTCAACTTCATGGCATCAACCCCCGGTGCCACTGCCATCGAGGCGAATGGATTTGCAATCACGGTGCTTACTTCAACCCGCTCCTCGACCATTTCGGCCAAGCCCTGCATCGCAGCCACACCGCCGGCGAGTAAAATAATGTCAACGCCGCTGTATTGGCTCGCCGAATAAAAGAACTGTAGCGAACGCGAAACCTGCTGAATGACCGCTTCACGGAACGGAGCTAAAACTTCGCTGTCATAGTCATCGGATAGTCCGCCCTGCTTTTTAGCCAAGCCAGCTTCTTCTGCCGTTAAGCCGTAACGCCGCTGGATTTCCTCTGTTAACTGCCGCCCACCAAACATTTGATCGCGGGTATAGACCGTTTCCCCAGCCACGACGACGGTAAGTGAAGTTGTACTTGCCCCCACATCGACGATAGCGACGACGGTATTTTCATCACAACCTATCTGTTTTGCGATGAGGTCAAAGCTTCGCTCCACAGCGTAGGCTTCAACATCTACCACCTGCGGCTCAATACCAGCAATTTCAAGGGCCTCAACCCGCGTATCGACATTGTCGCTGCGGCACGCCACCAACATCACCTCGACTTGATCAGGGCTGTCTTCAACCTCGCCAAGCACCTCAAAATCGAGCGCGACTTCGTCTAGAGGGTAGGGAATATACTGGTCTGCCTCCAGAGATATCTGGGTTTCCAGTGCATTCTCATTCATCCCAGCCGGCATATGGAGAATCTTGGTGATAACAGCCGAACCCGGTACTGCAACCGCGGCCCGCTTCTGTTTCGACTTGGAGCGCGCATGTACCGCCCTCACAATTTCACCTACCGCTTCTACCTCGGCAATATTTTTTTCCACCACAGAATGCGCGGGCAAAGACATGACCGCGTAACTCTCAACGCGATACTTATCGCCGCTACGGCTCAACTCCAGCAGCTTCACGGCGCTGGAACTAATGTCTATACCTAGCAAACTGCGGGAACCCTGACCGCCAAACAAGCCATCTAGCACTGTAATTTTCCTATTTACATCGTGGACTTAGGGCGTACTCTTACAGATAAGATTAAATACCAGTGTATGCCAATGCGCAAATAGTTCTGAAAAAAAGACGCCGAAAACTTCGCACTTTTCGTTATCCTAGCGTTCAATTTGTGATTCCCACCTCTATTTGAAGGAAAAACATGCCCAGTACGACGCGCTATTTTCGTATTTTCATCGGCCTAGCTGCGCTTGCCTGTTGCGGTGCTTTGATGGTGTTTGCCACCGCATTCCTTTATATCAGCCCTAAGTTACCGTCAATTGAGGCGCTAAAAGACACTCAATTACAAACGCCGCTGCGAATTTACAGCGCTGACGGCAAGTTATTGGGTGAATTTGGTGAGAAGCGCCGCTCACCAATTAGCATCCAAGAAGTCCCCGAACTCTTTATTGACGCCTTCCTTGCCGCCGAAGACGATCACTTTTACACCCACCACGGCGTAGATATCAGCGGACTTCTCAGAGCAGCATCACAGCTCGTGACCAGCGGCAGCATTCAATCCGGTGGCTCCACCATCACAATGCAGGTCGCCAAAAATTATTTTCTCACCCAGGAACGGACATTCACCCGCAAATTCACCGAGATTTTCTTGGCCATCGAGATAGAGCGAGCCCTCAGCAAGGGCGATATATTGGAGCTATACCTAAATAAAATCTTTCTTGGCAATCATGCCTACGGTATAGAAGCTGCAGCGCAAGTCTATTACGGAAAACCCATACGCGAACTAAACCTGGCCCAAATGGCGATGATCGCCGGACTACCCAAGGCACCGTCAGCCTACAACCCGGTAGCCAACCCGTCGCGGGCAAGAGTCCGCCGAAACTGGATTCTCGGCCGCATGCTTAGCCTGGGCTACATAAGTGATGCCGACTACCAAGCCGCGATGCTTGAACCCATCAGCGCCAAGGCTTACGGCACGCAGCTTGATGTTGACGCACCCTATGTTTCAGAAATGGTGCGCCTCGACATGCTGGCGCGATTTGGACGCAATGCATACGAAGACGGCTATACCGTTATCACAACCGTCAAAGCGGACTTACAGGAAGTCGCCAATAAAGCGCTACTCGATGGCGTTATGGAATACGATACCCGCCACGGGTATCGTGGTGCGGAGCGCCACTGGACCATCCCCGCTGAGTTAAGCCCAGAAGACAGGCAAGACTTCAGCCAAAAACTCGAAGAGATAGGCCGCATAGGCATCTGGCACCCCGCACTAGTGCTAAATGTAAAAGAAAAGTCGATCACAATTCTGCTCGCCGGAGAACTGCAAACAACCCTTGAGTGGGAACACGGACTCGCCAAAACAGTCCGCTATATCAGCGAAGACCGCGTCAGCTACGCAGCAGAGACCGCGTCTGAACTGGTAAAAACCGGCGATGTCATCCGTGTGAAAATGAGTGACACCACACCACGACACTGGGAGCTGTCTCAGCTACCTAAAGTGCAAAGTGCACTCGTATCGCTGGACGCGGATAGCGGCGCCATTCTTAGCTTGGTGGGCGGCTACAATTATCAAAAAAGCGCCTTCAACCGAGTCACTCAGGCAACACGCCAACCCGGCTCCAACTTTAAACCATTTATTTATACCGCGGCTCTCGACAATGGCTTTACACCCGCCACCATAATTAACGACGCCCCCATCGTCTTTGATAGTGACGCACAGGGAAATACATGGCGCCCAAGCAATGATAACGGCAGATTTAACGGGCCAATGCGCTTGCGGAAAGCGCTGTATTTATCCCGCAACTTAGTATCAATCCGAGTGCTGCGTGAACTCGGTATTTCCAAAGCAATTAACTATGTCGGTCGATTCGGCTTCGACCCAACTACACTTCCACACGACCTTTCATTGGCATTGGGGAGCCACTCACTCACCCCCTTAGATATCGTCACCGGTTACGCCGTATTTGCCAACGGCGGCTACAAAATTTCACCTTACTTCATTGATCGAATTATCGATCGCGACGGCAATACCATTTATCGAGCCGACCCCGAAATAGTGTGTCGCCAGTGCGATGATGAAGACGACAACGCAGTAAAAAACATAGAAGCCGACACTCTCGACGATATCATTTCCGGTGACAGCGGCGCGCTGCAATCTAGATTTGCCAAACGTGTGCTCGACGAAGAGGTCGCTTTTCTTATCGATAGCATCCTAAAAGATGTTGTTACCCGCGGCACTGGACGAAAAGCACTGGTGCTCGAAAGAAGTGATGCAGCCGGTAAAACCGGTACCACTAACGGACCAACCGACGCGTGGTTTTCTGGTTATAGCGGAGGTATTGTTACGTCCACCTGGGCCGGCTTCGACCAAAACCTCAACCTTGGTCGCCGCGAATACGGCGGCTCAGTAGCACTACCGATATGGATAGACTATATGCGCGAAGCAGTTAAAGGGCACCCAGAGCGTCATTTGAAACAGCCGGACAGCGTAATTTCAGTTCGCATCGACCCCGATACCGGCAGTCTTGCTCACCCCGGTCAAGCCAATGCCATCTTTGAGTACTTCAGAGCCGACAGCGCGCCAACTGAAGACTTTGATCAGCCCGCAAGCCCCTACGGTCCAAACAGCGACGATCCTATAGAAATATTTTAAGACGATAGTCACCGCTGTCGAATTGACGGCGGTGGCACAATAGTGTCTCTGCCTTAAATGGCTTCAAGCGCCTCGGCCAGCGTTTTCACCCCAATAACTGTCATCCCCAAATCACCGCGCGGCGCATTGCCATGGGGCACGATCGCTCGCCTAAAACCGTGCTTGCGCGCCTCTTGCAAGCGCTCCTGGCCGCTCGGCACGGGCCGAATTTCGCCAGACAACCCCACTTCGCCAAACACAACCAAATCTTCCGGGAGCGGCCGATCCCTGAAGCTAGACACAATGGCGAACAGCAGCGCCAAATCAGAACCTGTTTCTAGTACCTTAACCCCACCGACGACGTTCACAAACACATCCTGATCGCCTACCTGTAAGCCACCGTGTCGGTGCAAAACGGCCAGCAACATCGCCAAACGATTCTGCTCCAAACCGACCGCCACCCTGCGCGGATTGCCAAAGCCAGAACTATCCACCAGCGCCTGAATCTCTACTAGCAATGGCCTTGTGCCCTCCCACACCACCATCACGGTGCTGCCCGACGTGACCACATCGCCGCGGTTTAAAAAGATTGCCGACGGGTTTTTCACCTCTTTCAAGCCCAGCTCGGTCATAGCAAAAACGCCCAGTTCATTAACCGCACCGAAGCGGTTTTTACTCCCGCGCAAGGTTCGGTAACGACTATCGCTGCTTCCTTCCAACATGATTGAGCAATCAATTATATGCTCTAACACCTTTGGCCCGGCTAAGCCGCCATCTTTTGTCACATGACCAACCATAATCAGCACCGTGCCCGTCTCCTTGGCAAATCGGGTTAATGCCGCCGCGCACTCGCGCACCTGCGATACACTGCCCGGCGCCGAACTCACATCATCACTGTGTAAGACCTGAATCGAATCGACCACCAAGACCTTGGGTTTATTCGTCGCCGCCTGAGAAAGCAGCCTATCAAGGCTGGTTTCGGCACATAATTTTAGCGTATCAGCTTTTAGGCCTAAGCGTTTTGCCCGCATAGCAATTTGGGGCAAGGACTCCTCACCCGTCGCGTATAGGCACTCGCACTGTGCCGCCAGGCGACAAAGTACCTGCAATAGCAGCGTGCTTTTACCCGCGCCAGGGTGCCCACCCAATAGCACTGCCGAACCGGGCACCAAGCCACCGCCAAGCACGCGGTCAAATTCGTCAAAGCCAGTGGACTGACGCGGTAACGCCTCAATACTGACATTCGCCAACATTTGCACCTCACCGCCCACCGCGCCGGCATAACCTTGCCTAGACGCCGTCGCTTTGGCCGCACTCGCCGGCCCCAGACGAAATTCCGACAAGGTATTCCACGCATCACAGTCTTGACACTGCCCCTGCCATTTATTGTGTTCAGAGCCACAATCCACACATACAAAGGCGACTTTTTGTTTTGCCATAGTGTTACCTAAAAACATCCATAATCAATTTATTGAAGCCACTGCGGCCAGACACAGGGCTGACAGCCGACCCACCAAAGCCGTACAATGACCCGCTATTAATAGAGTACTTCAGATGTCAGCTGCACTAGTAGAACGCCCATTACTTGTCTCTCCCTCCCTCGCCGCCACCCTTGGGCTAGAGGCAGCGCTGCTGTATCAATTAATCGCCGAATGGCTGCCACTGCTCACGGGACGGGAAAATCAGGGGCAGCGATGGTTTCTCATCGACAAAGACCAATTAAGCAAACAGTTGCCGTTTTGGGATTTGAACAAAATAGAGGAGGTTCTGCGCACACTCCACAACCAAGGGCTCATTATTATCGGCGCAGCCCTAATGAGCAACGCACAAAACATTCGCCTAGCACTACCTAAAAGCCAAAAAGCGGACGACGCCGGCGTCAACCAATCCCCTCACCTTGCGCAGCCTAGACAACAAACCCATCACACATCTAAACCCCCTGTTGGCAAGCCCAACAGTGCGCCACCCAGCAGACCCGTGCCAGGTAATAATATTATTCCCGCCGACTGGCTGCCTGACAGGGCCGGGCTCGACTATTTAACGCGCTTCAACCAAGTCGAGCCCGCCTTTATTGATGCCGTACTTCCCGAATTTATCGCCCATTACCGCGAAACCGGTGAAACGCGAAGCTCTTGGAATAGCGCCTTCAGCCAATATGTCAGCCGACGCTGGAAAAAACAGCAGTACGCAAAAATTGAAGAATCTCGCACCCAACCTATCGATGGTAACTGGAAGCCAAGTCTCGACGCACTAGAAATACTGCAGCGAGACCACGTTAGCCAGTATTTTATTGAAGACGCGATACCGGAATTCATTTTGTACTGGCGCGAGCGCGGAACACCAGACAGCAACTGGAATTCACGCTTTATTCAACATATTCGGTTACAGTGGGCCCGATACACCAACACGGTGAGCAATGAAAATGAGATTGCGCCAATTAAGTCCAACTGGCAACCCAACGACGCGGTCTTCGACATTCTACATATGGCCCGCATCGACGCTGAATTTGCCAGAGCACAGATCGCCGAATTTATACTATTCTGGCAAGACAGCGGCACCGCCCATCGCTCTTGGAATACAAAATTTCTCCAACATGTAAAATACCGTTGGGCACACAGTCATCAACTGGGACAGAGCAATGCACGACAGCAACAAGCTACTGGAGCAAACCAGCCGGCAACTGGCTTCATCGAAAAACACACCGACCGCAGCTGGGCAGACGAACTCTGATCCCGCACCCGACAAAAATGCGGTTATCGATGCACTAAACCAAATGTTTGCTGAGTTTGAGTTGGTCTATCACAACCAATACAACAAGGCCTTTTCCAACCCAGAAAAGCTCAGCTACGCCAAAAAACTGTGGTTCAGCAACCTGCGGCATATCCAGCCAGATAGAATCATTGCGGCAACCCATCGCGCCATTCGCGAATCAGAGTTTTTGCCTACCATCAAAGGCATCCTAAAATACTGCGAGCCAGATAATATCGAACTCGGCCTGCCGGACAGCCACAGCGCCTACCTAGAAGCCTGCCGCGCACCACAACCCAAAGCTGAATATAAGTGGTCGCACCCAGCGGTATATCATGCGGGCCGCGCCAGTGACTGGTTTTATTTATCAAGCACCGTTGAGCACAACGCCTACCCGGTATTCCGCCGGCATTACGACGAGGTGTGCCAGCGCATAAAGAACGGTGAAACCTTTAGTCTACCCAGCCAAAAGGCCATACCAGAGACCATTAGCAAACCGCTAACGCCAGCGGAACAGCGCCAACGCATGCAAAAACTCCGCGATGACTTGGACATTTAACTAGCGCCCGACAACATAATTACACGCCCATAAAGCAATCGTGCAGGGTCCGCGCGCAAGCGCTACAATAGCGCCCACTTATTCCAGCCCCATGCGGCTGATGACACAGAACAGGCAAGTATATGGCAGACGACAAAACCACCCACTTTGGCTATAAAACAGTCGAAACTCAGGACAAGGTAAAAATGGTTGCCGGGGTTTTCCACTCGGTTGCTGCCAAATACGACCTAATGAACGACCTGATGTCGGGCGGCGTCCACCGCCTCTGGAAACGATTTACCATTGAGCTTTCTGGCGTACGCAGCGGCAACGCGGTGCTCGATATTGCAGGTGGCACAGGTGACCTTGCGGCCAAATTCAGCCGCCTAGTTGGCCCAACTGGCCGGGTGGTGCTTGCCGACATTAACGACTCCATGCTCACTGTTGGCCGCGAAAAACTGACCAACAAAGGCATCGTCGGCAACATCGAATACGTGCAGGCCAATGCCGAGTGCCTGCCGTTCCCCGACAATAGCTTTGACTGCATCACTATCGCATTTGGTCTGCGCAATGTGACAGACAAAGACGCCGCGCTACGATCCATGAATCGTGTACTCAAACCCGGTGGCAGACTCTTAGTTTTAGAATTTTCTAAGCCCGTCAATCCCGTTATCGGCAAACTGTACGACCGCTACTCCTTCGATATTTTGCCCAAAATGGGACAGTTAGTTGCCAATGACGAAGAAAGCTATCGCTACTTGGCAGAAAGCATTCGCATGCACCCCGACCAAGAAACCCTCAAGGGCATGATGGCCGATGCGGGATTTGTCGATGTTCGCTATCACAATATGACCGCCGGTGTAGTTGCCGTGCACCGAGGCGTAAAACCGTGATTCCACCGGTTCTTCAAAGCGCAGCGTTATCGAGTTTAGAAAACTTAGTTAACAAAGCATTGCAACTGGACCCAGCCACCAGCGCCAAGCTACAAGCGCTGGACGGACAGCGCTTCTCGCTAGAATTAAAAGAACCCGACCTTAAGCTTGCCATAGGCATTACGGGCAAGCGCCTGCGCTTACTTCAAGCTAGCGACGCCGTTACCACTAGACTCAGTGGCGCGTGGAGCGAATTCGCCAAAGTCGCCACCGCAAAAGACCCCGCTGGAGCGCTTATCAATGGCGATATCAGCATTAGCGGCGACACCGCGCCGCTATTGGAGTTACGCAAAATTCTTGCCGAGCTCGACTTAGATTGGGAACAACCCCTAGCCGACGCCTTTGGTGATGTCGCCGCTCATCAACTGGGCAATGGCTTACGCGCAGGACATCGCTGGCTGAACAGCACTCGCGTAAATCTACAGCGACAATTTAGTGAATTCATTGTCGAAGAAAGCCAACTGGTTCCTCACCCCTGTCAGGCTGACGATTTTTACAGCGATATCGATGATTTAAAAGCGCGCAGTGAGCGACTAGAAGCCAAAATTCGTCGCCTACAACAACGTATCTCAAGCCCATCCAATAATAAATAAGGACACCAATATGGGGCTGCGCCGACTGCTCGTCATTTGCTGGATCATTTGTCACTACCGCTTAGACACATTGATTCCCGCGGAAAAGCTGCCCTTGCGCGCACGCTTACTGTTACGTTTAGGTCCCTGGCGATTATTTCCACGCAGGCATTTTAGTCGCGGCGAACGACTGCGTTGCGCACTCGAAAACCTCGGCCCAATATTTATTAAATTCGGCCAAATTCTCTCCACTCGGCGGGACCTACTCGCCGACGACATTTCCGATGAGCTAGCCAAACTGCAAGACCAAGTTCCCCCGTTTTGCAGCAAGCTCGCCGTGACCACCATCGAAACTGCACTTGGAAAGTCGATTGACGAGCTATTTGCCGCCTTTGACACCCAAGCGCTAGCCTCCGCCTCCATCGCCCAAGTGCACACCGCGACGCTCCACAGCAATATCGATGTGGTGGTTAAAGTCGTCAGACCCGGCATTGAACGCACCATCAGCGCGGATGTTCGCCTACTGCAAACACTGGCCGGGCTTGTTGAGCGCCACATTCCAGATGGCCGCCGCCTGCGCCCAGTCGAAGTGGTAGAAGACTACCGCCACACCATTTTTGACGAACTCGACCTCAAGCGCGAAGGTGCCAACACCTCTCAGCTTCGGCGTAATTTTAAAGACTCAGAAATACTCTACGTACCGGAAGTATATTGGGACTACACACGTCGCAATGTACTGGTGATGGAGCGCATACACGGTATTCCAGTGACCGACGTGGCCACCCTGCGCGAACAGGGTACCGATATGAAAAAGCTCGCCGAACGCGGGGTCGAAATCTTTTTTACGCAGGTCTTTCGCGATAGTTTTTTCCACGCCGACATGCACCCCGGCAATATATTTATCGCCCACAATAGACCGTCGTCACCACAGTACATCGCCATCGACTGCGCCATCATCGGCAGCCTAAGCGACTTTGACCAATATTATTTAGCACGCAACTTACTCGCCATTTTTCAGCGCAATTATCGCGAGGTTGCCGAACTTCACGTAGAGTGCGGCTGGGTGCCACCCGAAACCAGAATCCATGAGTTTGAAGCGGCGATACGCAGCGTCAGCGAACCCATTTTTGAAAAGCCCCTCTCAGAAATCTCCTTCGGCCAATTACTAGTGTATTTGTTTCAAACTGCTAGGCGCTTTGACATGGAAGTTCAACCATCGCTGGTACTTCTACAAAAAACCTTATTAAACATCGAGGGTTTGGGCAGGCAGCTCTACCCCCAATTAGATTTATGGTCCACTGCCATGCCGTTCCTAGAGCGCTGGGTTCGCGACCGCTATTCGCCGCAAAGCATGCTCAAACGTGTCAGTCATCGCCTGCCGGGGTGGTTAGAACAACTGCCAAATCTACCCGAAACCTTGCTAGAGCGCGGCACTCCGAGCAGACACAACATGCAAAATGAAAACAGTCACTACAAGGGCGAATTAGACGCCCTTATTCGCCAACAAGCAGCGCGCGCCCGCAATCAACGCATCGCGATCATTGCTGCGATAAGTGCCGCCCTACTCGCTGACCCAGGTATTAGAGAGGGACTTCGACACTTGCCAGACAGCAGTATTGTGCTGTTTGGCATCGCTTTGTATTTCTTTATTCGCAGCCGCTGAGGTAAAGTAATGCCCTCGCAAAAACTGTATTGTGTACCACTATGAGCAATGAGTTCCTTAAACATATCAAATGGAATAGCGACGGCCTGGTCGCCGCCATTGCCCAGGACGCGAGTAGCGGTCGCGTACTAATGATGGCATGGATGAACGCTGAGTCACTGCAAATTAGTGTCGACACCGGCGACGCCGTGTATTGGTCGCGCTCGCGCGCCAAGCTATGGCGCAAAGGTGAAAGCTCTGGGAATGTCCAAAAAATTCGCGCGATCGAGCTAGATTGCGACGGCGACGCCCTGCTTCTTCAAGTAGAGCAACTTGGCGGTATAGCCTGCCATACAGGTCGTCAAAGTTGCTTTTATCGCCGCCTCTCTACTGGCGACTGGCAAACGACCGAAGCCGTATTAAAAGATCCGGCCACCATGTATCAACACGTGGACAAGACATGACACAATCTATTCTGGAACAACTAGACACCGTGTTGGCATCGCGCAAAACTGGCGATCCTGACAGCTCTTATGTCGCCAGCCTACATCACAAAGGTTTAAATAAAATACTTGAAAAAGTAGGCGAAGAAGCAATCGAAACCGTACTTGCAGCAAAAGACGCAGAACGCGACCAAGATAATAGCAAACTTATTTATGAAACCGCTGATCTGTGGTTTCATAGCTTGGTTATGTTGTCACATCTCGGTGCTGGTCATGAGCAAGTGCTCGACGAATTAGCGCGTCGATTTGGTCTTTCTGGACACGACGAAAAAGCAGCGCGCGACAAGTAAACTCCCAACAAATTAATAAGCAATAAGGAACGACATTATGGGTTTAGGCGGCATTAGTATTTGGCAACTCTTAATTATTCTCGCCATCGTAGTTTTGCTATTTGGCACCAAAAAACTGAAAGGCATGGGCAGCGATCTCGGCGGCGCATTAAAAGGCTTTAAAGACAGCATGCAAGGCGATGACGACGCCAAAAATATTGAAAAGAAAGAACAAGAAGACACTGACGCTGCTCAAAAAACAGAGAAAAAAGACGAGTCAAAACTGTAAATGTTTGATATCGGCTTTGCAGAACTACTGGTCATTGCCGTTCTAGGCCTGTTAATACTTGGCCCAGAACGCTTGCCCGGTGCAATTAGAACAACGTCTTTGTGGATCGGACGCCTGCGCCGAAGTTTTAATAACATTCGCTCTGAAATAGAAAAAGAAGTTGGCGCCGATGAAATTCGTCGCCAGCTACACAATGAGTCGATACTGGCCTCGCTAAAAGAAACCAAAAACACCGTAAAAAAAGAAATTCAAAATGCCGAGCAGCAACTCAGCGAAGCAGAGAACAGTATCGCGGCAGACAACACGCAAAACAAACCGGCAAAAGACTCAGACGACAACTCCATTCAAGAAACACACACAGCAACAGATCAAGATAAAACACCATGAGCGATGCCGAACAGGATCAAAGTCAGCCACTAATTGCCCACCTAACTGAGCTGCGTGATCGGCTACTGCGTATTGTCCTCGCTGTATTAATCTGCACACTGGCGCTGTTCCCGTTTGCCAATAACATTTACACCTTTGTGTCTGAGCCTATGCAGCGCCTATTGCCTGAAGGCAGCAGCATGATAGCGACGGAAATTGCATCTACCTTTCTTACACCCTTTAAGCTGGTCTTAGTCTCCGCATTTTGCCTAGCTATGCCAGTCATTCTGCATCAAATATGGCAGTTCGTTTCACCGGGCATGTACCGCCACGAAAAACGCATCGCCGCACCGCTACTAATTTCAAGTGTCGCCCTATTTTATGCCGGCCTGGCCTTCGCCTACTATGTAGTATTTCCATTGGTGTTCGGCTTTTTCAGCGGCATTACACCGGAGGGCGTAAGCTACACCCCTGATATAGCACGCTTCTTAGACACTGCGCTTAAACTCTTTTTGGCTTTCGGAGTCGCTTTTGAAATCCCTATTGCGACGGTACTCGTCATCGCCTCGGGCGCCATCACAGCAAATGAGTTAGCCGAAAAACGCCCCTATGTGGTCATTGCCTGCTTTGTCTTTGGCATGCTGCTAACACCACCGGATGTGATTTCACAGATGCTACTAGCGGTGCCTATGTGGCTATTGTTTGAAGTCGGAATTATCTTCGGCAGACTGGTAAAAAAGAAGGCGGCAGCGATTGGCGGCGAAGAACAAGATTAGATTGCAAGCAATATCAATACTCGTCTGGCGGCGCCTCGTAACCAAAGGCTAGATTTTCAAAACGGGTGTGCTTCCCGATAAAGCTTAGGCGCGCTGTTCCAATCGGGCCGTTACGCTGCTTACCAATAATAATTTCAGCCATGCCCTTATCAGCCGACTCTTCGTTGTACACTTCATCGCGATAAATAAACATGATGACGTCAGCATCCTGCTCGATCGCACCAGACTCCCGCAAATCTGAATTGATTGGTCGCTTATTTGGTCGCTGCTCCAGGGCGCGGTTAAGCTGCGACAAGGCAACAACTGGGCACTCAAATTCCTTGGCGATTCCTTTCAAGGAGCGCGAAATTTCAGATATTTCTGCGGTACGGCCTTCACTGCCAGTACCGGCTACTTTCATTAACTGTAAATAGTCGAGCATGATCATGCCGATACCACCGTGTTCACGGACGATTTTTCGTGCACGTGAACGCACTTCGGTCGGCGTTAATGCCGGCGTATCATCGATAAACAAGGGCCGATCTTTCAGCTTTGTTACCGCTGCACTCAGCTTTGGCCAATCCTCCTCTTCAAGTTTGCCGGTCCGCACACGGGTCTGATCAATACGCCCAACCGACGACAACATCCGCATCATCAATTGATTTGCCGGCATCTCCATACTGAACACAAGCATCGGCAAATCGCTATTCAGCAGGGCATTTTCGACCAGGTTCATCGCAAATGTGGTTTTACCCATCGACGGTCTCGCCGCGACAATGATGAGATCAGATTTTTGCAAACCCGATGTCATTTCGTCGAGCTTTTCAAAGCCGGTGGTGAGACCAGTAATTGCGCTGTCACTGCTAAACAATTCGTCGATTTTATCAACGGCCTGTTTGAGTAACGGGTTAATCGGGGTGAGACCACCGGTCTTAGGGCGCTCCTCAGAAATCTGCATGATGGCCCGTTCGGCCTCATCCAAAATTTCATCACTGTTACGGCCTTCGGGATTAAAACTATTATCAGCGATCGCATTAGCTGCGCTGATCAATGAACGAAACGTTGCCCGCTCCCGCACAGCCTGCGCATACGCGCGAATATTGACTACGGAAGGGGTATTACTGGCGATGTCAGCGAGATACGCAGAACCGCCCACTGACTCCAGCTCACCAGATTTTGCGAGCGATTCAGCAAGAGTGACGACGTCTATCGGTTGCTGTAGCTGCACAAGGCGCACCATTTGCGCGAAAATTTTGCGATGCTCAGGCCGAAAGAAATCTCCTTCGCCAACCACGTCGGCGACAGAATCCCAGCCCTCATTGGCAATCATCAAGCCGCCAAGCACCGACTGCTCTGCCTCTACCGAGTGCGGAGGCAATTTCAGCTGTGCGAAATCGCGCTCTTCGGCGAAATCTGGTGGTGACTCTGGGTAAACGTCGGGGTGCACTGGACCATCACTAAGCAATATAAGATCGGGCATTGTTGCAAAAAAAAAGCACCACCGCTACAAACAGCGATCGTGCTTTTTTACTCACATAGCTATATACGCATGTGCTGCGATACTGCAGCGCTATTTCGCTGCAGTCAATCTAGCTAATGGTGTAGCAGTCTTACTCAGCAACAACAGTAATACTGACAGTCTGTACTACATCGCTATGCAATTGAATAACGACGTCGTAGCTGCCTAGGTCGCGAATTGGACCCTCTGGCATACGGACTTCGCTTTTATTCACTTCAACGCCAGCAGCAGTAACAGCGTCTGCAACGTCGCGAGTACCGATAGACCCGAACAACTTGCCACCATCACCCGCGTTTGCGCCAATAGTTACAGCTAGCTCAGCCAGCTTAGCGGCACGCGAGTCAGCGCTGCTGCGCTTCTCAGCTGCAGCTGCTTCCAAGCCCGCGCGGCGAGTTTCAAACTCAGCAACATTGGTTTTAGTAGCAGGAACAGCCTTGCCATAAGGAATCAGGAAGTTACGTCCGTAACCGGATTTAACGTTAACCTGATCACCCAGATTGCCAAGTTTGCCAATTTTCTCCAGCAGAATCACTTGCATGGTTCTTACCCTCTCAAATACGCCGACATTCACGTTGCCCTAAGGTGCAGGACGAACCGGTAAACGCCGTCTAATATCAATCCAACTATCCACAATCGCTGCCAGTATCAACGCCACCCATAGCGGCCGCAATATTAACAACGCAACGTAAAAAACTATTAACCAAGCACGGCCTAAGCCCAAACGACCAACCACACCATGCACTAAAGCTAAACCAGCAATCACAATCGGCATAACGCACATTATCGCCCAAAACCGGTAATCACCACCGACTTTGCTTAACAACAACATCACCACCACAAGCCCGATGGTTATTATCGGCGAGAGCCTAAGCTGCCACATTTCCAGACGAAACCCGCCTGGGTTGTACAACAAAGCCTGCCACCAACGCCCCAACATTACCGCCAAGGTGCTCCATAGCACCGCGCTCACGCCGATCAATGCCGCTACATCTCCAGTGGTAATCTCTGGAAATGCACCCGGTGCTGACGCCTGCATTTGTTGCAGCATAGGCTGCACAAGCTCGAGCACCGACACCAAATAGGCATTGGCAAATTGCGTAAGCAGCAAGGCTGAAAACAAGCCTACTGCTGCCGCAGTAACTAAGGCATTTGACCACTGCTGCGTGTTGCGAAGCACAAGCGCTGTGGCCGAAGCCCCAAGCAGCATTGTCAGCGGACCAACATCTGCCCCGATTGTTGCCACCGCTATAGCCGGCAACAGCGCCCAAAAAACCACATAAGCGCCTTCAGCCAAACCTTTGCGCAGTAACACAAGTACCGCTGCTGCCACGCCGACCCAAGCAAATACCAGGGTGCCGACACCTAAGCCTGCAACGGCTACTGCCTGCAAGCGCCCTTTCATTATAAATTCAGCTAAGGCGCGCATGGTATTACGTCGTTTTCTTACTTATGGCTGTCTGTATAAGGCAGCAAAGCTAGGAAACGTGCGCGCTTAATTGCGGTAGACAATTGGCGCTGGTATTTAGCATTAGTACCAGTGATACGGCTTGGTACAATTTTGCCTGTTTCAGAAACATAGGCTTTCAGGGTTTCCAAATCTTTATAATCGATCTGGCTAACACCTTCCGCTGTGAAGCGGCAAAACTTACGACGACGGAAAAAACGTGCCATAACTATTCTCCTAACTCAGTCCGCAATTATTCAGCGTTATCTTCTGCCATATCGGCATCAGAATCGCTATCGTCATCAGCTGTTGACTCAGAGTCATCACGGCTGCGCTCTACACGTTGCTCGCTGCGGCTACGACGCTCGCGGCTCTCTTTTTCCGCTTTCATGATAGGCGACTCTTCAGTCACTGCTTCATCGCAACGGATAATGAGGTTACGCAATACAGCGTCGTTGTAACGGAAGTTAGTAGTCAACTCTTCCACTGCTTCAGCAGACGCTTCAGCATTGATCAACACGTAGTGTGCCTTGTGGATTTTGTTGATAGGGTAAGCCAGTTGACGACGGCCCCAATCTTCTAGACGGTGAACTTTACCGCCATCTTTTTCTATGGCTTGAGTATAACGCTCAACCATACCTGGTACTTGCTCGCTCTGGTCTGGATGAACCAGGAACACAATCTCGTAGTGACGCATTTTCAGCTCCTTACGGGTTAAGCCACCCTTTACGGTGTGACAAGGAGGACAACTCTGCCTGAACTAGACGGAGCTACCATAAATCAAGAGCGCGGATTTTAGGCAAGGCAGACCTTATATGCAAGCAATTAGCACAATTATTAGCCAATTCTTCACTTTTGACGTTGACGAACAACCTCAAACAGACAAATTCCCGCCGCAACGGAAACATTCAGGCTACTGACCGTACCCGCCATGGGTAGCTTGGCCAAATAATCGCAGTTCTCCCGAGTTAAGCGCCGCATACCGGCACCCTCTGCCCCTAGCACCAAGGCGGTCGGGCCACTTAAGTCGCGATCATACAAGGAGGTATCCGCCTCACCCGCCATACCCACAATCCAAATGCCAGCTTGCTGCATTTGTTGAAGGCTGCGAGCAAGGTTGGTGACCTGAATAAATGGCACCACGTCGGCTGCACCGCACGCCACTTTAAACACGGTAGCGCCTAGCCCAACAGAATTATCACGGGGCGCCACCACGGCAGTTACCCCTGCCGCATCAGCACTACGCAGGCATGCACCTAAATTATGGGGGTCCGTAATACCGTCAAGCACCAATATCAAGGCTGCACTACCTGCCGCCGCCACAAGATCCGGCAAATCCTTTTCTCGAAACTCGGGGGCTGGCTCGACTTGAGCAATCACACCTTGGTGGCGCCCTTCGACCATTTTATCCAGCTCATCCCGCGGCCTCTGCACCACGCCAATTGACGACGACGCGGCCAAACTAAGCACCTCCTGCAGACGCTTATCCGCTCGCCCATTTTGCACATAGAGATTTTTTACCCGCTCAGGACTGCGCGACAACACTGCCTGTACGGCATGGATACCAAATATTTTTTCAGTCACAACTTTTTACTCTACCGACTGCGACGTTTACTAGATACGCCCGATTTCTTTGCGGTTGCGGACTTACCCGCACCGGTTTTCTTAGCTTTAGTGCTTGCGGCCTGCTTGGACGCTGGCGCCTTCGCCGCAGCCGTTTTTGGCTTTGCACCCCGACGCTTAGATCCGCTAGACTTGCCAGTCGTAGCCTTTCCGCGACCCGACTTCGCATTCGCAGGAGGCACCAAACCCTTGGCTAGGGCCTCGCGCACGGATGGCTTTTGGCGCTTGGCGGGCTCGCCCGACGGCAGCGCCAGATCAATCTTACGCTGATCGAGATCAACCCCCATCACCTGTACCCGGACGGTATCACCCAACTGGAAAACCCGCCGAGTGCGCTCGCCAATCAAGCGCTGATGCGCCTGATCAAACTGATAGTAGTCCTGCGGCAAAGCTGAAATATGCACTAGGCCTTCTATATACAAGTCTTTAAGTTCGACAAACATCCCAAAACCAGTAACAGCGGCAATAACCCCGTCGAACTCGCTTCCCACATGCTCTTGCAAAAATTCGCACTTTAAAAACGCCATGACATCGCGGCTCGCATCATCCGCTCGGCGCTCTGCCATCGAACAATGCATGCCCTGCGCGACTAACGCTTCCAGATCATAGGGATAGATTTTCTTGCGATTTAAAGCTGGCGCACCGTCTACTTTCAAAAAGCACTTAGCTGCCTCACCGCCACCACTGCGCACTAAATACCGCAGCGCACGGTGCACGAGTAAATCGGGGTAGCGGCGTATTGGAGAAGTAAAATGGGTATAACCAGTATAGTGCAGGCCAAAATGACCCTCGTTGTCAGGCTGATACACCGCCTGACTCAAAGACCGCAATAACATGGTTTGAATAACGGCCGCATCGGCACGCTCGCCCAAACTAGATAACAGTAGCTGGTAGTCTTTCGGACTTGGCTCCGCACCACCACGCAAGCCCAAACCGATTTCTTGCAAAAACTCGCGAAGATTAGTGAGCTTTTGCTCGGTAGGTCCGCTGTGCACACGATAAAGCGCCTCTAAGCCCGCACGCTCCAGCGCCTTGGCCGTTGCCACGTTGGCGCACAACATGCACTCTTCGATCAGGCGATGTGCGTCATGCCGACGAATTGGCACAATCGCTTCGATGCGCTTCTCATCATTGAACACGATACGGGTTTCAACGGTCTCAAAATCGATTGCACCTCGCTCAGAGCGGGCTTTGCGCAGAGTAAAGTAAAGCTGGTGCAAATCTTTTAAATGGGGCAACAGGTCGCGGTTTTTGCCTGTGTCATAACTAGGGTCAACATCCTTTAACTCCAGTAGAGCGCCAACCTCGTTATACGTTAGTCGCGCATGAGACCGAATAAGCCCCTCATAAAAATGGTAACCGCTCAGCTTACCAGTCGAACTGATGGTCATTTCGCAGACCATGGTTAAGCGGTCTACGTCGGGCTTTAATGAACACAATCCGTTAGACAATGCTTCAGGCAGCATAGGCACAACACGGTCAGGAAAATACACCGACGTCGCACGCTTGTGCGCTTCTTCATCTAATGCCGAACCGACTTGAACATAATGAGAAACATCGGCAATCGCCACCCACAAACGCCAGCCGCCGGATTTTTTCGGCTCGCAATACACCGCATCATCAAAGTCGCGCGCATCTTCGCCATCAATTGTAACCAAGGGAAGCTCACGCAAATCAACACGATGTTTTTTGTCTTTCGCCAAGGGCTCCGAACCAAAGCGTCGCGCCTCTTCGTCTACTGCCTCCGGCCATTCAAAGGGAATATCATGGCTGCGAATGGCCAACTCAGTTGCCACACCGACGGTGCGGCGATCACCCAATACTTCGGTAATCCGACCGCGAGCCTGCTGGCGCGCACCGGGCTGTTGAGTAATCTCAAGCATAACGTAGTCGCCTTCTTTGGCAGTACCTACGTCGGCGTCCTCCAAAGCCAGCCAATTCTGAATACGGGTGTTTTCAGGAACCACCTGCGGCAAGCCACGATGCATCATCAACTTACCAACCAATTGCTGAGTATTGTGCTCAACAACTTCAATAATCACGCCTTCGCGTCGACCGCGCTGGTCAACACCAGTTACCTCAACCTTGACGATGTCACCGTCAAACACTTGCTGCATTTGGCGATTGGCCAAATACACATCCTCATCCTCACCCTCAATGACGACAAAACCAAAGCCATCGCGATGCCCCTGCACTCGACCCAACATGGCATCACCAGCACTGATCGCGCGCAAACGCCCGCGTCGCCCTTCAATGATCTGACCGTCTCGGAGCATCGCTTTCACGCGGCGACGCAAGCCCTCCTCCTGGTCCTCGCCCTCAACTTCTAGTTGCCGGCGAAGCTGAGACAGGCTCAGGCCATTCTCAACATCTTTCAATTGCTCGAGAATAAACTCACGGCTTGGCACCGGATTATCGTAACGCGAAGCCTCGCGCTCAGCGTGGGGGTCAGGGAGATTGCGGCGTTTTGCCATTCAGTAAAACTTCCTTTGAAAAGGGATTTAAAAACATGCTGGGTAGTGTAACGCAACCGTTGACAAAAATACTTTCTATCAGTAAATTGCGCGCCTCGGTATAGTAGCCGCTCATCTCCTGCCCAGGTGGTGAAATTGGTAGACACGCCAGCTTCAGGTGCTGGTCCTCGCAAGGGGGTGGAGGTTCAAGTCCTCTCCTGGGCACCATTTTAAAATCCAAGATAACAAAGAAAAAATCAGGCTCTATAGGCTCTACAACATGCGGGGGCTATACCATATAGGCGATGTATAGGCACGTTCCTGTATGACTGCCGGCCCCTCATAAGGTGTTTCAACCCCCAATGCTACTGCATCTAGTTGCGAATGGCGTATGGTAGGTATTTGCAATACCCGCACGTAATAAACCGCTTCAGCATTTGGATCAAACTCCGGGTCACGCCATACAGTGGCGAGGCGCGCAGCACCTATAGTATTGGCCGTTTTGCCGGTGCGAATATTCACAGTATTACCGACTGGAAGCAGATTTCCCTTGTCATCAATTTGGCGATCTTGCGACCAAGCGATATTAAAGACTTTTTCCTGGGCTTTACCATCCTGGTTAACCCAGCTTTTTACCATTTGAATACGATCCAGATTGTGATCCAATGCTCCCTTAAACGCGATAACCATGAAGCTAGGTGATCGGTCTCCTTCCACCGCTGTTAATTCACCCCCCATGGGTACACCTTTAGCATAGCCGATGCCAGTAAAATCAGTACTAATTAAATCAACTTCGTTAAAATCCCATCCGGCGAATAGTCGTACAGCAATTCTCGGCCCTGTTGTCGCATATGTTTCGCGGCGCTTCATCGCCGCAATTATTTCCTCGCGCGTATTGTCCCTTGCCCATACCGCAGCTAAGCCACCTGCCGACATACTCCAGCCATTAAAACTGTCTATGCCATTGGCATAAATATCTTTATCGCCTGGTTTGTACTTACGTTTGTTCTCTGGGATAGAGTCCGTTGACACTTTGCCCCAAAAATTTGGCTCCTCCGCAGAGGCGATACCGCTATGGGAGTCAGTCGAACCAATCATGCCAAATTTAAAAGGATTAACGCCTAGAACTAACTCAAGCTCAATACCGGACTGCAGTGCACTGCGAGCGGTATCGCCTTTTTGAATTTGATAATCCTTCGCCTGCGGTACGGCTTGAAGGTAAAAATTAAATCGCTCAAAATCAGCAAATTCGTCAGCTGGGCTAAGGTCTGGATGAGTTTCACTATCTCCTTTGATTTGGGTTACTTCGACTATCGGCTCCCATTTTGCTCTCTTACGTGCGTACTCTGCATCAAAGGCATCGCCATTTAATTTTCGTTTAGCAAACATATAGCCTTTTGATAAGTTGGCATTGTGAGGAATGGAAACAAAGTTCGCCCCAGTGCTGGATGCGATTTCTTCGAGCTTGTCCCACAATTGCTCGGGATAGGGCGCATCATCAGAACCTACAGGGTCAAATGTACTCGCCGTTCTACCGTCAGTATCTGAGACAATCACTCTGTGTAGGTTTGCACCACTTGCGGTTTGAGACCACTCCCAACCCACTAAAGTCGTAAATCGGCCCGGTTGATAATGACGATCAGCCGCTTGCATGGATTTTTGCCATTGTGAAGCCATTAAGCGTACGGCCGTTTCATTCGATACTAAACCTAGCTTTTCCAAGCCCCCGTCGGTACCGGCATCTACGGCTGCTTGCACGGGATCCCTCGTGTCGCCAGACTTGATCTCCGGGACGGGTAATAGGCTGGTATAGTACTTTGTACCCACCGTAGGATCTTTAATTTTATAGGCCAAGAATTTAACAATAATCCAGGACTTCAGTCGTGCAAGTAAACTCATTTCACTTGTATCTACATTGCCACTAAAAATTAAAGGCACTACGCCTAAATATTCAGCGTGATCTGCCACAGATAGAAAATCTAATGGTTGCTGGATTTGCACACGGGTTCTATTGTAAGGGTGAATGACCGGCTCCCCCTTGGCATATCGATAAGCTACGTCGGGGTCAGCAGACCGATTTCCCGCCATATAGGCGTCAACTGAATACGAGCTGTGTAAATGTGTATCCCCCCATAACAGCTTGTTTGCATGTTGCGCCGCGGCTTCGCTAGCCATCCACCCGAACATGACGATGGCAATAGATTTACGGAATTGAGTATTCATAGCCAGACTCCTTTATGTATATTTTCGACTAACTTACAAGCAATCTGAAAAAGGTATTTCGTGTCAGAGTTAATAATTTTTATTTTCTAAACAGAGACATGCTTTTTCTAACTCACCGCTCGTTCCACTACACGACATCTACTCGATTCACTAAACACGAAGATTAACGACAATGTCATACCAAAATTGGTACCAGATCGCTAGGGAACCTCTGCACAACCTGGTGATACCTCAGGCTTTGCCTTAAAGTGCTCAGCAAGGCGGCGTTATGCAGGAAGGCTGGTTGCCTTTCAAAAAACGCCAACGCGACGGAGCGCTTTAAGGCAAATCCCCGGAGGGCGGGACTTTGGGGCGCACTGGACGTCGTTGCCGCACTCATCAAGGACAACCAGCATTGATCTTCGCACGGCGCCTCGCCAGTACGCCCCAAAGACTCCGCTGAGGCATTCCCAGGTTGTGCAGAGGCTCCCTAGTTAGGTCACAAGATGCATAGCCCCTCTAATAGTGACTAGGGAAAGTTTTATGCATAGCTGATAAATGCATAAACAAACGGTTATCACTAACAAACCAGCACCATTCAACATTGACAAATAGATGGTTTTTTGAGGCAAACTGAGTACTTCTTCCAATGTATTCCCGTGATCGTATGCATCAAATAATTCTTTGAGTCATGAAATTGCATAGCCTCGTCTAACTAACAATAAGATTCTACGCAGTCAGGTACGATGCGCCTCGGTACGCTTGATGTCTGACTGTGAAGAGTCGAATTTTTACAATGTTTCATGGGCGTTCAAACTAGAAAGGACAAGTATTCCTACTGCAGATTAGGGAGTTACTATCGGAAACACTTCCTTAAATGTGTCCTGTAGCGAAAAGAATTTAAGTAGATCTAACTTACTTCCATCTATGGTTAAATTACCTGATAGAAGTATTTCTTTGATACTCGCCTTGCCAAGCACCACATCCAGAAATAAGTCGTGTGTGATATTTACAGTAGCGTTGGCTGAAGGATCCGCAGCTCCCTGACGATGATGAAGGACTGAATTTTTCAACGTGAGAAGGTGAGTTTCATTGATATCCGTAAAAACGAAATTAATGGTCATCTCGATGCCCTCGGCCTCAGGCCCATTTAACTGAGCAGCCATTACATCGAAAAAATTTTCTCGCGGCGAATGAACCACCATATCTTTCGCGAGCCCGAGATCTAAACTAGGGCTTGTAATACCACTACGTAGCTCATATGCAGCGGTAAGATACACATCTCGCCAAGGGCCAGATTCCGCCTGGTATCCAAGCTGCTCGTAGTTACGAGCAAGCAGATTTTTGGCAGCCTTAAAATTTGGTTCAGCAAAAACGAGGTGGTTCAATAATGTAGCTGCCCAGCGATACTCCCCAGCGTCGAAGTATTTCTTAGCATGCTCTATAACTTTTTCAGGGCCACCCATTAAGGCTATATAGCGACGACCCTCTTCTACCGGCGGCAGCGGGTTTAGATTCGCCGGATTTCCATCGTACCAACCAAAATAGCGCTGATAGACTGCACGCGAATTGTGTACTAGTGTTCCGTAATAACCGCGATTCGAAAAGTCCTTTTGCAAAGATTCAGGTAACTTCAATTCTTCTGCAATTTCCACAGGAGTGTAGCCCTTATACGCCAATCGCAAAGTCTGATCATGGATGTACTTATAAGTATCACTCTGGGTCTCTAAAAATGTCGCAATGCGTGAACTTCCCCAGACCGGCCAATGATGACTGCCAAAGTAAATTTCCGCTTCGCTGAACATGTCAGCAGCCTCATCAATAAAGCCGCTCCAAGCCAAGGCATCACGAACCTTTGCTCCCCGCAAGGTATATAGATTATGCATATTTCTCGATAATAGCTCTGCACCACAAAAGGCCTTCTTGTCTGGGATGTAGAATGTCAGCTCAGAGGCCGCCTCCGATCCAGAAACTATTTGGAAGACAAATTCTAGGCCATCTACTATGAGGGTCTGCCCAGATTTTCTAACGGTGTCTGTCGGCTTGAGTATTCCCAGCGTACCGAAGCTGGGCTCCTTACCTAATCCACTATCCACGTGACCACGCTCTGATCGGGGCAAAGGCATTCCGTACATATATTCAGCGCGTCGTTTCATTGTCTGTCCAGCCAGCACGTTCTCGCTAACTGACTCTTCAACAAAACCTTCCGGCGCTATTACGCGCAAAGTGTCGGACACACCCTTTGCACCCGCCATAGCGCCAAACACACCGCCAAAATGGTCAATATGGCTATGTGTGAAAATAATTGCGCTAATAGTAAGGTCACTCAAATGCTGGCGCGCGAACTTTATAGCGTATTCAGCGTTCTCAGCGCTCGAGAGCGGATCGACGAGTATCCAACCGCTATCACCTTTTATTAAGGTGATATTTGCCAGATCAAAGCCACGTAGTTGGTATATATCGCTTGTAACTTCGAAAAGACCATGGATATTATTCAACTGAGCCTGGCGCCATAGGCTCGGATTTACGCTGCCAGGAGCAGATTTCTCATCTATAAAATCATAAGCGGTGCGATCCCACATCACCTTACCGTCAGGCCCAATAACCCTTAGATCATTATCTTTAGCAATAAGGCCTCGTCGTGCATCAATAAAGTCTTGATTGTCACTAAATGGAAGTGAAGTCAGAATTTCTTCATTTTTTCTTTCAGTGAATTCTGTGGCTGGGAAAGCACCACTACTATCAACATCCGAGTTCGCGGTGAGATCGACATCACTACAACCGGCTAGCAGTAGTGACATGATAAAATGTGGAAAATATCTAAGTGAAAAATGAAATTTCATAGTTTTACAAACTCATCGGAAGATTGAATATTCAATTCTCATAGAGGGCATATTGAGATTGGCCTTGTTCTATTTGCATCGTTCTTATGTCTTTGCGTTGACATGAAGAACCTGCCATTCCAACTAAAACAAATCATGGCTATAGTGTTGAGATATTAATTTGGACAATGACCAAGAAGAACTTCTGATATATTTCGAAGTACCAAGTCCCCACTGATTAGCTCGTGAATCAAAGAGTTATATTGAGAATCGTTCCGAGCGGCCTGCTCTAGCAAAACTCTTACGTGTTCTTTATCCGCAGCGGCCGATTGTGGATGTGTATCCTCGTGATCTGCGGCATTTTTCGCACGGTATGCTGCTGCACATAAAGATTCTCTTGCAAGAAGCTTGTGATTAGTATTTTTATATCGGCTGATACCACCAACTATTTTTGGAATTCGGTCACCAAATAATGCTTTCGCTGCCATCCTTCGAATCGGCGACCCTGCCGTATAGACCTCTCCATCCGGCCCCACCGTCGTTACTGATATAGAGTCTTCTCGACCTTCTGCAAACGATCGCAGCCTTCCTGTATCGCGGTCGAGCAGACCTATACCTACATTCGACATTAAGTGCCCCTTCCCAACCTTCACACCAGCACCCTGAGCAATAAGAAGGCCGTTCGCTACAATTGTGGGGGTAAGCGCATTAAAGTTGTTTGAGGTCGGATAGGCATCAAGTTCTGCTTTCCAAGCCAAGCTAGCGTGACTTCCATGATCGATTAGCTTAAAAACATCCTTTTTTGTTACTGCATAAAGCTCGTTATTGTCACTAGAAATCGCGACTGAAGCGACTAATTGGTCGCCCACATTAAGCCTCCAGTCCTCAACGAGAGTGTGGGCATTAAGAGCAATTACATTGCCTACTTCATCACTAACAACCAGACGTTTACCGTCTTGGGACAAAGCAGGTGTAGAGCCCGACCCACCATCAAAAACAAAGGTCTGCGCAATTTCGAAACGATACCCATCAGTCTCCGGCAAGAGTTCCAATACGTATATAGCGCCGTTGTCGGAATATCCATCTAATCTTCCGTCAATTTCGTCTCGCGCTGTTGCCGCGATGTAAATACGCCCAGTGTGCGGGTCTACAGCGTATGCGTTAGAAACCTGAGCGGTACCACCATAGATAACTTGAAGTACACGAGTAAAATGGTCTACTCCAAAGGCGTCGAGACTGGCAGAGCCTGCTTTATCCACAATCAGCGCTGGAAAGGTATTGGCATTTTCGTTTTCTTTAGTTGGTCGGCCAGGAAGCCTAAAGACCGGCGCCACTGGTCTTCCTGTCTTTCTGTCATGAGCAAACACATAGGCGTTCATTGTTACGCCGATGACAGCGTCTGCCTGTGGAACATAGCTAACACCCCACTGATGGGTTGGCTGATATTCGCGACTATCATCGTCCGGCTCAGGTAACTTTGTCTCTTCCCGCCAAATTACTTTGCCATTTGTGGCAACGGCCCAAAAATCACTATATGTTGAATGATAGACGACTTTTTTTGACGGAATATCAGGGTTATTTAGTACCAAAGGCGCGCCGCCTCCATTTCCGCCCCCAGGAAGTGTCCACAATCGCTCACCCGTTTTTGCATCGAGAGCGACTAAAGACACATCCTCCTTAGGAACTAGAGGGCTAAAAAAGAGGCGCCCCTCGTTGTCAAAAGTTGGGCCCTCAGGAACAAACATGTCTGGCTCAGCAACCCAATCGAGCTCCATACTCGGCGCCGCAGCAATCCACATTTCATCAGATTGCTGCAGATCACCATGCATTGTGTACCATGAGGTAGATTTCGGGATGATGTCATCATTTAAGTACGACGGGGTTCGCGGCCCTTCCGGACGCCAGGAAGTAGGATTAGCCTCCCCAAACACCCTTGCCACTGGAACACTTAACCAGGTATTAAATAACGCCCAACACCCCACTACTATCGCCAGCGCAGACAAAAAATAGACACTCGGTTTCAACATTATCTCACTCCAGCGAAAGTCTTATTAGTTTCTGATTTTTCTTACTACCACTGATACTGGAACTCAACAAAGTAGCGACGACCTGTATTAAACGTACCAAAATGACTACCGGGCTGAAGGGGAACGTCACCACCATGCAACTGTATTAACTTGTCGGTGATATTCTTAGCACTAAGCAAAACCGTCCAGTCGCCATTAAGTCCAGCTATCCTCATATTTCCGTTAATTTCAGTGTGCGAACCTTGTTTATCCGACGAATCGAGATCGGTGCTAAAGTACTGTGTGGTCCGGAACGTCATATCAAGTCCAAATCCCAAATCAATAGGTAGATACTCGCCCAAAGATGGAATTAGGTCACTTGCACTCACGCGAGGGTTAAACGTGATTTCCCACTCAGGCGCTCGAGTCAATTCTGCACCGCTCAAATCACAGGTATCTTGTTCACTTGTAGCCACGCACTGACCGCCTAGATATTTGTCGTATCTAGCATTGAGGTAGGCAATAGACCCGCCCAAACTTAGCCAACTAGCGGGAACCAGTTGACCTTCGATTTCGACACCCTTCGATATAGCGCTTGCTGCATTACCCACCGTAAAATTAATGCCGTTAAACATACTCACTTGGAGATTATCAAATTCCGTGTAGAACAGACCTATATTCAAAGTCGCAGCGCCATCGAGCAATCGCATCTTAGTACCTGCTTCCCAGGTTAGTGCCTCCTCTGGCTCAAACTCCAAATTGGTGTTATCTACAGATTGCTCATTAAACCCGCCTGCTTTAAAAGCCGTCGCCCAGGTAGCATAGAAGTTAATATCGTCACTAATATCGTACCGTACGCTTAACTTAGGGGAGAGATCGCTTTCGTCTCGACGCCGAGATTCTTGGTAACCAGTCTCGTTGAGAAAGGTATTAAAGAAAAGAGCTGCGCCTGCGTTATTATGGCTTAGCGCCATATCGGCTTCTTTAGTTTCTTCGGAGTAGCGCAAGCCAAGCATTAGAGCCAATTTCTCAGTAGCGTACCAAGTCGCCTGGCCAAACAGCGCTATGGATTTAGTCTGCTGATCGAAGAATCGGTCGTTGTTAATATTTTGCGCCGTTGTGCTTATGGGGAAACTACCTGGCGGTAAGCCCAACAGGGAGTCAATTGTGGCGGGTACACCTAAACGATCCTGAGCTACAATTTCGGCAATCCTACTTGCATTCAATATCGTCTGGCCTTTTCCTACAAAGTCAGATTCGAAATAGAATAGACCCGCCACATAATCGATGACCTCACCCGGCGAAGCGATCCTTAATTCAGCACTGCGCTGGCTATAGGAATCCTCATTGGCGACCAATATTGCGGATATCGGGCCAAAGTCACCATCCAAAGCATCAGATTTATCGAAATCCGAACTACTAAGAATTCCCGTCAACGTTTGATATTCAAATTCATAGTCAAACTGAAAGCTATACGACTCCCCTTTCCTGACGGTGTCCTCGTTACTACCAATTGACGTGCGCCTATTACCGACGGCTTCCGTAGCCGGGTCATATCGGCGGTAGACCGTGAGCGTCGCATCTGATGCCTCACTTAATTCAACGCCCGATGAGTTTCCAAAAATTGACGAGGTAGTCGCAGTAAACTTCAAATCGAGCCCATCAAGCAGGTTTGGGGCCTGCAAACTAATGCGCCCTACATGGTTATTTCGATCTCGAAGATTCTGATCTATATTCCCCCTGTCCGGATTTTCAGCGCTCGACTGGTCGAAAGTCGTGTTATAGATCGGCCCGTCATGAGAATCCTCGTCCCACGCAAGTCGAACATTCAGTGCATCCTCTATCACCGGCCCTCCGGCAGCAAAGCGCAAACGCTTCCGATCTTGTTCTCCGCCCATTACAGATAGGTTCCCAGTGAACTCTGGAGACGGGGTAGCTGTTGTAACGTTCAAGGCGCCCGCAATAGCATTCTTACCAAACAATGTTCCCTGAGGACCTCTAAGTATTTCAATTCGCTCAACGTCGACCAGAGATTCAACTAGATAGTCCTGCCTGCCGTAATACACACCATCAATAACGAGTGCAACGGATCTTTCAATTCCCTTGTTATTCCCGGAACCCAAGCCTCGCATCGAAACGTAGCTAACGTAGGGCGATGAGTTAATAACTAGATTCGGCGCAACGCGAGACAACTCAGCAACATCTGTCACTCCCGCGTCATCCAAGAACTCAGCCCCTAGTGCAGTTATAGAAATCGGTACGTCGCGAATGTTTTCGACTTTTTTCTGGGCCGTTACAACAACCTCTTCTATTGCGTAGCCTTGCGTGCCCGAAATACTCGCAGAACAGTAAAACAAAGGTACCAGAACAGACCAATGCTTTATTTTACGACCGATATTTTCCATATTTTTCACCACTAACATGCGACCATTTTTATTTTGTATCACTCTTTAGTCGTTTGATTGGCACATTACACACCCTGTCGGCGCACATGTGGGCGATCAAGCTTATTCGAGCATTGACCACAATCTACACATTTAACCCAATCGAGTCAACCCAGCTGGGTTAATATTTCGTTCTAAGACGACAGTCTTTTAGTATCATCAATTCGATTTTGATATCCTTTCTTGGCTCAACTGGGTTAACTTTGTATAGTGATACTCGTGTCTTGTTGTAACTAGAGCCCACTTGATGTCTAAATCCGCTACTGATCATGTCGACGAAGTACCTCAACGATTAGTTAAATCCGCGATCGAATTGTATGGAACCCAGGGAAGCAATGCGGTCTCAGCTCGCGAAATTCAGAGGAAGGCCGGCGTCGCTAATGAAGCAGCCGTGCGCTACTATTTTAAAAACAAGGCGGGACTACTCGAGGCCTGTATTGCTCATCTAAGCACAACGTACAAACCGCTAATTGAAGAGGCCTGGAAGGAGCTGGAGATTAAAAAAAGCAAGAAAGCGCTAACAGTCACAGACGTTATGAGTGCACTCGTTATCTCATTTGGAAATCTTTCAATAATCGATCCGCCCGGAGTTCATTTGGTAGCTCGAATGATCCGCGAACAAGGCTCATACGGTCAGCGCTTGCTTG
This sequence comes from Zhongshania aquimaris, assembly GCF_019312595.1. Lineage (GTDB taxonomy): Bacteria > Pseudomonadota > Gammaproteobacteria > Pseudomonadales > Spongiibacteraceae > Spongiibacter > Spongiibacter aquimaris. The sequence continues at coordinate 1,368,700 of NZ_JAHWDQ010000001.1, forward strand.
TATCCCATTTCGGAGACGTAATTTGGAGACTGGAAGAAGCGCTGAGGGACTTGCTGCCCTGGAAATCACCTGAAGCGTTAAGACTTCATGTATTTCTCGCAATTAATAGCACGGTGAACGGTATGGTAGATCAATCAATACTCTGGCGCTTGCCGGGCACAAAATCAGATGAGAAGACATTTAAATTAGAACCAGATAATTTGGCAAAGGGCTTTATTGCTTTCATTTCTGCCGGCGTGTCCGCTCCTTCAGATTTTTAGATCGAGAAATTGAGCAAGACCTTCGACGCAAGAACAACAGTTAAAGATCATTTAACTTCCGTCAGGATTCTGAAATCCAGCCACCAAGTATTTGACCCCCTTTAAGAACTAGATTCACACTAAAATAGCAGTATATTTCTTTATTTTTTGATATTCAGGATTGCAAGATTTCTGCATAATTAGTGCAGATACTGCAGCGCGGCGGAGATCACGCTCTTGTGCGAGTGACCAGCGGGAATGGTAAATGAGGGCGGGGCCGACCATCGGGTTTATAGCTATATAATGACCCATTGAGTAGAGCCTTCCCTTCATGGCCTGTAGGTATTTATGCCCTACGGGTACGCAAGCGGAGCGAGTGCCTCGGCTACGATTTTGCCAACAGTAGGCGCCTTTAAGCGACGCCGGCAGAGAGCAAAATAAAATCGTGCAAAGGTCTCTGCCTATAATTGTTTGATCATACCACCGGCAAACTGCTGCTCGATGACAAGCTTGGTAGCATTACCCTGCTCTGCCCCAATGTTTGAATAGCCTGACCATAGTCCGAAAGACTTTGCAAAACAACGCCTGTGCCACGGCCATTGAGCAGATTTACCGCCAGTGCTTTGCTAACAAACACGATTAGCATATTGATCAGGCAAAAGCGGAAAACCGCCGAATTAAACACTCCAAGGTTACACCGGCAATTTGGATACTTTGAAGATATCGCTAAGCGCCGAGCGAGGCGATACAACACACCAAAAAGTAATTTTTATTTTACTTTAAATAGTTTAAAGATAAATGTAATTGACAATATTGGAAGGGAATTCTATTCCAAATCGGTGATATGACGACCAAATACCAACGAAAGGCACAACCATGGCAAAGCTGAAGCGAAGCTACTCCAACAGAGCAATGCAGGCCCTTAAGGTCTTTGCACTGCAAATCCAGGTCGCCCGCAAACAGCGCGGCTGGAGCGAGGCAGAATTAGCCGAAAGAGTTGGCCTGCTCGTTACGGGTAATAATCATTTCAGCGCCGAATGATACAAGCTCTGCGGTAACAATTTTGTATTGCTTATACCACTCAAACACTCAGTGCTAACTATTGTGAAGAGGAAAATTCTCGTACCGAGCTTGCGTGAACCTTACCCTGTAACGCCTTACCAACGTCGTCAAAAACAAGACCTTAACGGTGGAATATAGTTTAAGCCTGCAGCACCTCAGCCCCTACTGGATACAATACTTGTCAGCGCGTCTCGCGTATCCAGTTCAACAAAAGCACTGCCGAAACGCTGCGCCAGATTCTGGCAGATCGCGGGGCTCTGGTAGTCATCCTCCGCACCGGTGCATATCCAGATTGGAAGACCGTACGCGGGAGAACAGCGGTAGTGCAGCCAGGCCTCGTCGAAACCGGGCTTATCCGCCACGCCAACTGTAAGCGAATCTATATACAGCCTTAGTAGGTGACGCTCGTGCTCACGACGATCTTCGACACTCAACGCACTTACCAGAAAATAGCCGACGTCAAAAGACCAATGACCGCGACGAACAACACCCCAGTCGTAAAAACCGAAACCACCATCGGGAAGCAAGTAGGTATTGCCAACGTGAGCATCACCATGCAGCAGTGTCTGCGGGCCTATTGAAAGACTCCGCAAGTACTCCGCCCAAGCATCTACCAGCATCCTGGGACCAGCGTCGACTACCTGTGCTGGCAAGTAATCCAACAACCGCTGAATTCCTCGCCCACATCCGTATTTCATCAAAAACGTAAAGGTGCCCGAAGCTTTCCAAGGGCGAACCCACTTAAGTTCTGGATGGGTCTTATTATTCAAACCCCAAAAGGCGCTATGCATCTTGGCAAGTTCTTTTAATCCGGTGGCAACTTGATCGACGGTCAAAGGCGTTGTTGCATCATTCAGGGTAGCACCCCTGCTACCTACATCTTCCATAACGATGACGTCGTTCATACGCAATTTGTCTACGGCGCCATAATAGAACAATGGATGCTCAAGACAGAGGTCGACACCTGAGTTACAAAGGCTACCTTCTATGTAAGCATTACCTGTCATGGCGTGAAAAAACCTGCGCAGCCAGTTTCCCTTAGTCTTCGCAAACACCGTTTTGGGGCCATCCCCACTGGCATATTCCAAAGCGAATAACGCCCTACTGCTTGTTCCATCGGAGCCACCTATACGATGAAACGCCTTTAATCTGGCTTCGGGATAATGTTTGGCAATGACCTTTTCCATCCAAGCAATGCCGATATTCCATGTTGCCGGTACTGCTCGCGTACTGTTATTCATCGTGCTATTCCTTAAAAGCTATAGCGCAGACGAGCGCCGTACATTTTTGGAAATCCAACCTGACGACTCTCAATGCCCGTCGCTACATAGGTTCCAGAGACATAGGTTAAATACTGCTCATCCAAAATATTTGTACCAAAGAGAGTCAAATCAAAATTGCTACCCAACACACCTAACCAAGAGGCATTAACGTTCAACAAGTTATAATCAGGCAGAACGTCGTGAGGTGTTGAATTTGATGCCGCTGCGCGTTGCTCGCCAGTGTAAGTGTAGGTGACACCCACATCCATTAAACCTATGTCTGCGCTGACGGGAAGCTGGTACTTTAGCGTTGCCACCCAAGAGGATTCAGGCGCGTAAGGAAGTTCATCGCCTTCTGCCGCTATGGGAACAAACGTGGATGCGGCTATTTGACCAGACAAGGGATTGCCTGACGCCTCTGTAACTGCGCGTTCAACATCCGCCGGGTCGACATCGCTCTGCTTTAGCAGCTCGGTATCCAGTTGCGAGTATGAAATGCTCAGACTAAGGGGCTCGAACAGCTGAAAGTAGGCTTCAACTTCAAATCCGTTGATTTCCGCCTCACCCGCGTTAACAATCCCCGTAGTAGGACCGGAACTCGCGGAGTTATAGCCGATTTGAAGCTGCATGTCTTTTAGGTCATTGTGGAATACCGCAATATTAACGCGACCAGGAACAGGCCCGCCAAAGGTGGTTTTCGCACCGATTTCATAGGTATCTACCGTTTCGTGCTCATGCGTATCGAGACCAGGATCAGAAGCGACATTAACACTGCCCTGACGATAACCCCTGGTGTATTTTGTGTACAACATCACATCATCGATAGGCCGATAGTTAAATTCTAAGAATCCGGTTGGCGCTTCGCTTTTCACTTCCGGTGTAGAACGACTAAACACAGGCGCTTGTCGAGCCGACAACAAATATGCGTAACGCTCTTTAACGCCTTCGCCCTTGGTTTCATCCCAGGTATAACGCAAGCCAAGTGTGGTACTCAGCTGTGGCAATACGTCGTAAGTCGCCTGGCCATAAACCGCCTGGTTTAGAAATTCGGTTTTGCTTTTGAAGATTAATACGCCACCCGCTATCCCGAGCAGGGGATCGAAGCAGTTAAACTGAGAAGGATCACTCGTTTCGATAGTTGATAGGTCGCAGTAAAGTAAACTGGCGGCATTCTGTCCAGAAAACCCATCTGGCGTGCTAGTTTCATGGTAAAGACCAGCTTGCCAAATCATGCGACTATCGAGCGCCACGCCCTGTAGCTGCAGCTCCCCCACCCATGTTTGCTGGCTGGTAGACGGGAAGTCAGGATTGACAACAGAGGCGCCCAAGGAGATTTCACGACGCGGATCCACCAAACCAAGAGGCAGCCCAAATCCGAGTAGCGCGGCGACGTTTTCCTGAAAGCGCGTACCGAAAATATCAGACCCGTTGGTACCCTCTAGATGAGCATAGGCAATGATGCCTTTCGCTGTCAGATTTTCATCAATCTCCCATGTGGTTGTATTGATAAAGCGCTTTTCTTTGATCGTTGTAATCGGCGTTTTTACAGTACTAAGCAGATCGTAGAAACCATCCTGACCGGTTGATTCCTGCATCTCAAGTTGACGAACACACTCCGAGCCTATTGTTAGCGCGAAGGGATTATCGACAACGGTCTGATCGGTATTACAGTCAAAAAGCGTGGCGGTATAGCCTGCTGATTCGGAATCAACATAGGTGAGAATTGTATAGTTCTCAATGGAGTCACTTATATCCCATACCAAGCTGAGCCGGGCAGCCAAATATTCGGTATTCCCCAGCTTCCGTGCACCGACCCCCGTTATATTATTCAGGTGGCCATCGCGCTCGTTCTGATCCAGGCCGAAACGCACCTTGAAATTATCAGATACCGGAAAGTTCGCTACCACTTGCTGGCGTCTTGATCCTAGTTCTCCGGCAGAAAACTCGACATAGCCTTCATATTCTTCCGACGGTTTATTAGGCACTAAAAGAATGGCACCGCCCGTGGTATTGCGCCCGAACAAGGTTCCCTGAGGCCCCTTGAGAACCTGAATATTGGCAAGATCAAACAGCGTTCCCGGCCCGGCACCATCACCTGACGTCTGAGCCACCGCGCCGCGAGGCGCAACCACGTCGGCAAAGTACGTTGCGACGGAAGCCGTGGTACGAAGCGACTGTGTAAAACCACGAATCGCAAATGAGGTATTTTCATTACCAAATCGAGTGTCGACGGTTAGCGACGGCGTATATGTCGCTATGTCACTCGAATTTATCATGTTTGCATTGGCAATCTGCTCTTGATTAAAAACCGTCACAGAGATCGCTACATCTTGGGCATTTTCCTCACGTCTTTGCGCCGTAATTATAACCTCCTCTATTGCCGGAGTTTTCGCTGCGCTTTGCGGGTAAGCCTCACCCGCAAACATCATTGGCAAGAGAAATAGTATTCCCCTTGATTTTTTCACGCTAATTAACCGAATCATACTGACAACACCTCTTATTATTTTTGCCCGTGTTATCGCACTGACCAGTAGCGCCACAAGCAATGATACGCACTGTATCAAATGATACTCCATGAATCAATTGATATTGTGCGTATCACTAAATTGCCAGTTCTTGTACAATTAGCGACCACATGAGGCAAAGCTTGCCCTCTTGATTTTTGAATGCTTCGGTCGGACAAATGCCTGAATTAAAAACCAAACATAAAGACACCATGGGACTTCGCCCTCAAAAATCTCGAGAAGCCCTACGCGCAGCTCTCCTTTCAGAACTTGGAGAAAGGACGTTTCAGGACATTACGGTAAAGGAGCTCACTGCGAATGCGCGGATCGGCTATGCCACCTTCTTCAGGCACTATGAAGGCCTCGATGAGTTATTAGTAGATGTCGCCAAAGAACAAATTGATAAAATGATTTATGACGTTCTACCGGTGATGGAACAGCAAGATACCCTGTCAGCCTGTAGAGCAATGTGTACATTCATTCATGACAATTGGGTAGTGTGGTCAATTCTGCTTACCGGCGGCGCCTCAGAATCCATTCGCCAGGAGTTGATGCAGCTATCTACCAATTATGCCGGACTACAAACGCAATTTTCGTCTACTCTACCTGACGACCTCGGTATTACCCTCTCAGTGAGCACAACTATCGAACTGCTCATTTGGTGGCTGAGACAAACTGAGCCTCGCCCCATAGAAGAGGTGGCACAGCTGATCAACGAAATAATACACACCCGATTGCTACAAAGCCGAAAGGCCTAAAACCACATACGAGACAGTAATAATGAAAAGAGTTTCGATCATCACAGGCGGCGCCGGTGGTATGGGTCTTGCCACTGCCAAAATACTCGGCTCAGATCACCGCCTAGTGCTCTGCGACCTAAATCAAAATCGTCTTGACCTCGCGGTACAGGAGCTGTCGGAGGCCGGTATCGAAGCGGTCGGAATCGTGACAGATGTCACTGATCGCAATTCCGTAAACGAACTAATAGTCCGCGCTCAGTCGCTAGGAAACCTAGTATCGCTTGTACACACCGCGGGAATCAGTCCGCAAATGGCAGATGCCGAACAAATTCTTCGTGTGAACGTGCTAGGGACTGTAAACATTGTAAATGCCATGTTTGACGCCGCTAGCGAAGGGTTTGTTTTAGTCAATGTGGCGTCTATGGCTGGACATATGCTGCCTGAATTCATGATCCCACGACGAACTTATCGCTATGCATTTTCAGATTCAGGAAAGCTGATAAAGAAGTTATTGCTGCGCTGCAAGCTGATGCCGACAGATTTCTATCGTCGCGGCATAGCCTACAGTATCAGCAAAAATTTCGTCATGTGGTTTAGCCGAGAGAACGCGGCGAGGTACGGCGTCAAAGGAGCCCGTATTCTCAGCATTTCACCTGGAATCTATGATACCGAAATGGGCAAACTCGAAGAACAAAGCGGCGGCGTAGACATTGCAATGAAATCCGCCGCGCTCAAGCGTGTAGGACGACCAGACGAAATAGCCGAACTCCTAGCATTTTGCGCAACCACTAAAGCAGGATATCTTACCGGCATTGATATTCTGGCTGACGGTGGCGTCATTGCCGGGAGGAAGTCCTAAGACAAGTAAAAGCTACTTCTCCGTTAGCACAAAAAACCGGCCACAAAATTTAATAACTTAGCCAACTCGACACGATGCTTACGCGCCTTTGATCGATAGCGAGAGATCAAGGGCGCTAATCGGTACGGGCCGGCACACATAATAACCTTGAACGCATTCGACACCAATTTCCCGCACGATATCAAAAGCCTCACGATGCTCAACACCCTCGACAATAACCTTTTTACCGAGGTTATGGCTCATTTCTACCATCGACCTTACTAGAATCTGATCGCTTTCCCGCTCGTGAATAAAGCGGATAAACGATTGATCAATTTTTATATAGTCTACCGGTAATTCACGAACGTACTCAAACGATGTGAACCCAATACCAAAATCATCCAAGGCAACCTTAGCACCTACGTTTTTAAAGTTGTTTAGCAATTTACGGGCAACACTAAGGTTCTCCAGCGCATCAGTTTCAACAACTTCAAAAATCAAACGCGCTGGATTCGCTCCAGTTCGACTAATCATATCGACTAGGCGGGCCTCAAAATCTGCCTGCTCCAAAGTAAACGCCGTTATATTAATACTAAGACCAACATGAATGCCTGAATCTTCCCATATTCGCTGCTGACGCATGGCTTTCTCCATAACCGAGAAATCCAGCTGCGGCATAAGGCCAGACTCAGCTGCAATACCAAGAAAATGCGCTGGCGAAATAAACTCACCCTCGCTATCGAGCATCCGCACCAAGCATTCACAGTGACTGATACTGTTCGACGCCAAATCGAGAATCGGCTGATAAAAAACCACCAGACGATTATCAGCCAACGCAGACTGCAACTGCTCCCTCATACGATATTTCATTTGCCGCTGCTGCTTGCTTGAGTCGCCCGACTCCGCCGCGTAATACAAACTGCCCTTTATCTTACTTTTTACTTTGGCCATGGTCGATGTTGAATTAGAAATTAACTCATCTATCCCGCTAAGGGACTCGTCGTAACAATCGACCACAATCGAGATACATATTTCTTCATGGATGTCATTGTGAATAAAGATATACCGCGCCAGCGATTCCAGGCTTAAATCTTTAACACTCTGGCCAGTGCTTTTAGCATGTTGGATGATGGCACAAAACTCGCCAGAACCCGTTCTCGCCAGCAAGCAATGATCAGGTAATACTTGCATCAGATATGCCGCCAAACTATTGAGTAAACAATCACCCGCGTCAAAGCCAAACCGATCGTTAAAAATAGCGAAATCATCGATATCAAACATGACCAACTCAATGTGATGGCTATCATGATATTTAGCGATAGCCTCACTTGCACTTTCTGTAAAGCTGCCGCGATTAAGCAAACCGGTGATACGATCATGTTGGCCAAGCCAATACAGACTCTGAGCGGTTTCTTTCCGCTCAGTAATATCAACCCCCATTGACAAAATGCGTGATTCACCATTTATTTGTAGACAGGAATGAGTCCATAAAAAATACAGTTTGTGACCGCTATCAGTAAAAAAGGCCATCTCCCCCTGCATCTTCTTACTAGTTGAATCGAAAATATTTGCCAAAGCACTAGACAAGGATTTGCTTGAGTGTTCATTTTTTACCCAATTATTGATATTCGCTGCTACCGGCGAACTCGATGATAAACCCGCCAGCTCTCGACCGAGTTTATTGATGTTATAAATCACACCATCGCGATCATGGATAACCACTACCAGCGGCGACGAGTCGAGTATCAATTCGTTAAACAGTTTAGCTTCCGTTAGTGCTTCAATTTTTAACCTAAGCTCATCCCGGTGCTGACTAACACTAGCGCTCATGTCTTCTAGTGAGTCGACAACTTCATTAACGGTGTACTGCAAAACATCAATTTCATCACTGAATTTTTTCTTAGCATTTGCTTTATTTAACTTCTTAGCATCACTAAACCGCCCCTTCGGTAATAGTGGCAACACCTCAGCTAATCTCATTACGCGGTTTAGAGATGGCTTCAAAATCAAAGCAATTAGCAACACAACAAGGACTAAAGTGATAACAGTAGAGAAAACGATGTCTTTTAGCGCTTGAATAATTAGCGCTCTAATATGACTTTGGTCTTGTAAAACTGCCGCGTAAGAAATGATATCGCCGTCGCTACTCAAGGGGAAAAACCGAGCGCTGTAAAGGCCGTTTAAGATCGAATCAAAAAATATATGATTGCCGTGAGAGCTATATTTACGTGACTTCAATATACCAACTAATACTGAGCTTATTATTTCAGCATTGCTGGCAACAAATACTTTATCAACAGCGAGCACATCACTTTCTTTACCAACCGAAAACAGAGCAATATCCGCCCCTGTGATTTCATAAAAATCTTGAATCAATAATGTCGCAGAGCGGTTAATATTAATTATTAGCTCACGTCCATCGTCCGCAATAACAGGAATAAATACACTTTGAAAACACTGCAATAGGCAGCTTAGGTTTGCATGAGGACGCTGCTCACGCCGTAAAATGTCCACGGCGTCGCTAATTTGCTTCTCACTCAAGTACTCATTTGAACCAGCTTGCTTGGAACTATTCAATATTGTTCCGGTGTTACTCAAGTAGTAGATCGATTCAATGCCAGATATCAAAGATGGTGCGAAAGCTTCACCATCATCAAGTTCATTTTCTGCGGGAACTCGCAGCTGATCTGCGAGCCGAAAGAGTTCATTGCTCGATCTTTGATGTATTGCGTGGAACGTCGCTTCCAGCTGCGATAAATCAAGCTCGACCTTCTCTCGCTGTGAATTAACGGTTTGAACAAAACTAAGGTATCCCCGCCCGCCCATCACCAGGGTTACAGCTAAAAAAAGCACAATACTTAACTTTCGCTGCAAGCCAAACGTAACTATCGGTGCAGTCGTCACCGAAGCACTGTCATTAATCGGCTCAGAGTTTTTCAGAATCGATACCCTATCATCACAGAAAAGATTTCAGTTCTTTCACTAATCGGCATATTGTCGACATTATCAACACCGGGAATACCAGACTGCCCTCTAATTCCGTAGACATCAATATCGACTATCCAACTTGGTGATGGTGTCCAGCGCGCACCAAACACAAGATGGTGACCATCTGTTTCGCTGCGATTATCTCGATCCAGCACGATGTACTCATAACGGCTAGTCAAGGTAAATTCCGGGCGAATACGATATTGCGCCTGCAGATACGCCGATTCAATTTCGTTGACCTCATTCCCTAGCGACGTCCTGAACTCAGTGCTTAATAAACTGTACTCTGCGGTGAAGGTCCAGGTTGCAAGGTTTTTTTGCGCAGAGAAAACATAACCACTGGCGTCGAGGGTAAGGTCCGAGAAAAAACTGGAATTTGAATGTAAATCCAGATGAACATTCAACATAGAGAACGCAAATTTACTGTCTCCGCCATTCCTGGAATGGAGAAGCTGCATAAATATAGGGGTCTTAAACTCAGCTTTGTGAACGAGCGATGCGCTGGCGCCAAATAAATTTCTCAGGATATCTGCCGAGAGACTCTTGTCCCGTCCAAGTGTGAAGTTAAAATTTGTCGAATTTTCATCCGAATCCCAATAACTGTAGAGCTGAATGCCATCGCTAGCAAAAAACAATTCGCGAAAGCCATTTCCCTCAAAATAAACTGCCTGCGGCATTAAAATGGTGGGACGAGTAAAAAGAACGTCGCGGGTATCATTGTACAAACCAAAGGCATTGCGAACGCGACCAAGCCGAAACCCTAGGCCTGACGCATCACTTTCAAAGGTTTTTATATCGGCGAATAAAAAATCTACCTTAACGTCACCATTATCGGTATTCCCAGCGTCGCGACTGATGATTTGACCTGCAAAATTCAGCGTGGGACTTGCCCTCCACGTGCTATTAATACCAGCCTCTCTGTAGTCAGTACTTCCCCTCAGGCTATTACCATAAAAGTTATTGCCATCACTGAGCAAATACCCCTGAGACAGGAAGCCGTGAAACTGCAAATCAGTATTTTCGTCAGCGCAACTCAGGCTCGAACCGATTAAGGCAGCGAGGAAAACCACTGCGGGTCGACAATATTTTCTATATGAATATCGCATCATTTTGTACTCGCTTCAGATTCTAGCTCTGAACTTTTCGGCGGGATTTTTTCAATAGATGGCATGCCTTTTTGAGTATCCACTGCGGCATAACCTATTGCCCCTGAGGTCGCATTAACCAGAGCAATGAGTTCTTCTTCACTTCCTACCGTCGTTGGCGGAATTCCGGTTCCACTAAACAGCAAGCGATCCCATTGTTCGCGGAGTACATAGGGATAGACTTTCAATACAGATTTACAAAACCGCTGATGAAGCCCGTGATTATCTGGAAGAACATATACCTTGATCGGTGCCTTGTTTTCCCAGCGCCGCTTACGTACGGCAAATATTGCCCGCAAATCTGCCAGTTTCAGTTCACCCGACCCGACATCCGCGTTCCTGATCACCATCACCCCGGCTTCATTAGCCTCACTGCTGACGACATCGGCATGGCTATAACTGCTAAATACCGTCGTAAGAATGAACAGCGCGGACAAATGCCATTGCCTCTTGGGGTGTTTTTTAGTCCTTTTTAAGGTGCGTGGATTGCTCAAAACATAGTCCCGCGGTGTCGACGACTCCATATCCCATACCCGTGCTATATTTCGCAAACACAAGGGGCACTTTCCTTATATAACGTCATCTGTGCAAAATACTTGAATGAATATCTTATTCGGTATTTACGCCGTCCTATCATGGAGGCAGGCCGAACTGTACTTAAATAGCGCGCTAGAGTTACGTGCCCTGAAACAGCCAAAACATGAAAGAGCGACGAGTTCTTTTACCCCAAAAGACATTAAACTCAACGAGCTTGGGCCCGCATCAAACCACCCACCAATCGCTTAGATCAGGCCCTTGGCACTAACTGGCACCATCCCAGCCTTAATCATCCCTTTCGTCGCTAGAGCCTCTCCTCTGGCCTTGCTAAGCTCACATTAATCTTTAAGCACAAATATCATAGTAGCTTATGCACGGCGTATTGCTAGCTGCTCCCGCAACTATTCACTAGCCCAGCGAGTCATCCAAGGCTAAACATGACAATAAGCAAAGGTTCCATCAATCAGCTTCGCATCAAAGACCTCTTTGCCGATATCCCGATTACTACTTACATGCCTCGCGTGTTAATTTACACTCCGATCTACCCCAAACACGGTTTGCGCATAAGACTTTATGACAGCACCTCCCCCAAACAACAATGCTCAAGAACTCGTTCTCATCGGCGGTGGTCACGCACACGTACAAGTACTGAAGTTGTGGGGCCGCAATCCAATCAAGGGCGTTAGCCTCACACTCATCTCACCACAACAACATACGCCCTACTCCGGCATGCTACCTGGACTTATTGCCGGTCATTATCAAATGAATGAAACGCATATAGATTTAGCGGAGCTATGCCACTTCGCAGGCGCGAAATTGATTCAAGGCAGCGTCAGCCAAATCGATCTGCACAATAAGGAATTACAGATTAGTAATGGCGCAACTGTAAAAGCATTTGATTGGCTGTCAATTAATAGCGGCATTACGCCCGATTTACATATCCCTGGCACAACGGAGTTCGCCACAGCTGTAAAGCCAATCAGCGAGCTCTATCCGCGCTGGCAACACATACTGCAAGAGCTAGACAATGCAAATACCAAACAGTCCATCGCTATCGTTGGCGGGGGTGCAGCGGGGGTCGAGCTGGTCCTAGCCATGCGTCATGCTATTTCTGAGCGCCAGTCGATCTCCGCTCCAGTGACACTTCATCTGGTGTTTCGTGGCAACCACGCCCTAAAGGGCTTTCCCCGCCGAATTCGCAAGCGCTGCGAGACTGCCTTGGAAAAGGCGAATATCCATCGTCACAGAAACTGCCATGTTTCAAAACTCAGCAAAGGCGAAATTCACTGCACAGGGACAAAGCCGATTCCAGCTGACTTCATCGTTTTATGCACCCACGCAGCCGCACCTAGCTGGCCGAAAACTTCAGGTTTAGCAACGGACATCAACGGTTTCATATCACTTGACGATACCCTGCAATCGCGCAGTCACCCCTACGTGTTTGCGGCGGGAGATATCGCGCAGCAAACACGTCACCCGCGCCCGCACGCGGGGGTGTTCGCAGTTCGACAAGGCCCCGCGCTGTTCAACAACTTACAACGGGCACTGCAAGGCTTGCCGCTGCAGCCCCATCACCCACAGCGGAATTTTTTGAGTATTCTTGCCCTAGGCGGAAAGTCAGCTATTGCTTATCGACGGTTTTGGCCCGTTATTCAGGGCAAATGGGTATGGCGGTGGAAGGATTCCATCGACAGACGATTTATGGCTCGGTTTTCTCAACAAAAATAATATAAAGACAGCACTGATAGCGGAGTCGCGACCTAGCGCCCGTTAAGAAAAATATCGTTCTGTCTTTGCCATTTTATAATCAGAAAATAATCAAGCTAGCAAATACAAACAATCCCAAACCACTGATCAACAAGGTTTTGCGCTTATACATTGGTGACATCCATCCCAAATATAGGCCGCTGAGCATGATCAACACTAAACCTAGGGCAAATATTTTTTCAAATAAAACATATATTTTAGAACCATGACCTTTGTGGAGTTCCATCATCGCTGCCTGCAAATCAGGATTAGCGACCTCAACATCAACACCCGACTCAGTCTGCCTCAGGGTATAGTTTTGTCGGCTAGATGGGCGAGTATAAAAATTATCGCCGCGCACCCGGACCTCTTCTACCCGAGTGCGAATATTGAGCGCTGCTAGGACTGCAACAACATCACTGCTTAACGTGTGACTACTAGCATCTAGTCTGGCACCGGCAACATGACCGACTTCAGTTCGGATCACTTCACCTTCGTAATCTAACAGATACAAACCACCGGACACGGCCATGATAATGACGACGGGAGAAAAGAAAGCAGCAAGATAGAGGTGGATAGAAACAAATAGTTTGCGCGACATCGGGCAGTGCTCATAGCGGTAAAAACAGCCGAGAATTATCCTTGTTTATACCGATAATTACAGCCGCAATGTGCTTTTAATTTCATTTATTAGAAGCGCAAGCTAATCAAATCCACACTTTCAGGATGCTGGCATAAAACGTCACCGAAGCCCAGCGTAGAAAAAGATGCGACAATGTGTCGCACTCAAAGCTCGTCGCTATTAGCAAGACCCGAGTATACTTATTATCATTTAACTAGCATTGAATAGATTCATGGTCGCCATAGCAAAACAAAACGGGAGCTTAAACCCAAACACAGCTAACTTACGTGGCCTTTGCATCATTCGCAGCCTGGTCATCGCCGGTCAGTTTGCGGCGGTATTTTACGCAGAGGCGCAGCTCGGCTGGCTGCTTCCCTATGTCACGCTTAAATTGCTGCTTGCTGCAATTTCGGTATTTGCGGCCTTCAGCTGGTGGCGCAGTTTTCGCAGCTGGCCGGTGACGGATATCGAGTTATTTGTCCACTTATGCGTAGATACTATTGGCTTTAGTGCCGTGCTTTATTTCTCTGGTGGCGCCAACAACCCTTTTATTTCCTATTTACTAGTGCCACTGTGCATTTCTGCCGCAACCCTGCCATGGGCCTATGCATGGACACTAAGCATACTCGCCTGTGCGGCCTATAGTTTACTGCTATTTTTCTATATCCCTTTAGAAGCGGTATCACCACTCAACCACCAGCACGGTGCATCGCCCAACACTCACATACTTGGCATGTGGGCAAGCTTCCTGGTTAGTGCGCTACTGATTAGCTACTTTGTTTTCAAAATGGCTCACCGCTTGCGCCAGCGCGAAAACGAGTTGGCACGCAGCCGCGAACATCGTCTGCAAGATGAACAAATGCTCGCGGTTGCCACTCTCGCCGCCGGGACCGCCCATGAACTCGGCACGCCGCTATCAACGATGAAAGTGATACTGGAAGATTTAGCAGAGCAGAAAAGCGCTGAAGACGCAGACGACATTCTCTTATTAGAACAGCAGCTCGATCACTGCAAAGACATTTTAAACAAGTTAGTTAGCACCGCCCGCGATCTAAGTGAGGGCGAAGTTATTTCTATTACCGCAGGCGATTATTTAACTGAAATAACTGAACGCTGGCAGATATTGCGCCCCGCGTGCGAACTGAAAACGTCAATCAGCGGTGACACTACATCGCTGCTGATACAACTCGATGGCACAGTTAGCCAAGCAATTTTGAATTTATTAAATAATGCTGCCGATGTTAGTCCCAGCGATATTTATTTGGAATTAAGACATACCAGTAGCAAGCTCATATTCTCTATCGAAGATCGCGGTCCTGGGCTCAGCCCTGAACAGGCAGCTATGTTCACCAAGGCATTTGTTAGCACGAAAGGGAAAGGTCGCGGCTTGGGTTTATTCCTCAGCCATGCCACCGCCAATCGCTATGGCGGCACATTAAGTTGGCAGCAGCGGGAAGGCGGTGGCAGCCAAGTGGAGTTAAAATTACCGCTGGATAAAATACAGAGGCCAGCATGAATCACAGCTTAGAAAAATTTTTGCTTGTTGATGACGATATCACCTTTAGTACAACACTAAGTCGTTCACTAAAACGTCGAGGCTACGCCGTAGAAGTGGCTCACAGTGTCGAGGAGGCATTACAGCGATGTGAAGACTTTACTCCAGACAAAGCCGTTATCGATTTAAAGTTAGAAACCCGTTCAGGGCTAAACCTTATTCCCCTGCTGCGCAAACGCTTTCCCCATTTGCGAATGATCGTCCTGACCGGCTACTCCAGCATAGCCACCACCGTCGACGCCATCAAAATGGGGGCCGACAACTATTTGCAAAAACCTGCCGGTACCAGAGAAATCCTCGCCGCCTTTGACGACCACCCGACCCAAGATGAAACGCCCACAGAGACGCTCAGCCCGCCTTCTTTAGATAGAATCGAGTGGGAACATATTCAACGTGTGCTGGCAGAAAACGACGGTAATATCTCGGAAACCGCACGCCAACTCGGCATGCATCGACGAACCTTACAGCGCAAATTGCAAAAGCGGCCCGCAAAGAACTAATAATTTTGCGCCAAGCCGAACAAGGCAAAAAAAAACCGCCTTGCTAGCAAGGCGGTTTTTGGAGAAAGCTACGTAGCTTTATTCACTTGTTTCTACACCTGGGTCGACTTCGATAACCCGGACATTGCCAGACATAGCATTGGCGATTACTAAATAGGCTTTACTATCCAAGAAAAACACCGCCGTACCGTCGGCGCCGAAATCCTTTGTCACTCCAGGACTGTTGTCAAAACGATTATTCACATATTGAATAAACTGCACACCCAATGGTGAGGTGATATCGTAAACCGCAATACCGCCAGTGCGCTCTAAACTCACAAACGCGTATATGCGATTTAAACTGGATAATAGAGAAATACTTTTGGGCTTAGCGCCGCTCTCGTCACTACCCTGATCGAGATCATTAAAGCCATTATTCGGAAGGTTTTGGGTGATTTTCGCCAGATCAGCACCGGAGTCGTACATCAATTTTCCGTCTTCGCTCCAGATGGAAAACGAACGCGCACCAAAAGCTGTTATCTCGTCAATATCACCGTCGTTGTCCGTGTCACCAGCTTCACTACTGATAAACAAACGACCTAGCTGGCTGCTGTTCTGAGCGGCAAACGCACTTGGGTTAGCTGCATCGATCTCTGCGGCATTTCCGAAACCATCAGCGTCTTGCGCGCGAACGGCTTCATTAAAGGCGGAGTTTGCTCGAACCTTCCCGTCGTTGGCGGTAACAAAGTAGTTTTTATTTCCGAAGCGGTAAGCGGCAATACCATCGGGCTGATACATCCCGTAAACACCACTCCAGGTTCGAATATCAATATTACCGTCGTCATTAACGTCTAGCTCATTACCAGCTACGCCAAAATCCTTACGACCAAGCGGGATAATACGATCAATACTCAGTCCTGCAATATCAATGACGGCAACCGCATTATTTTCCTGAAGAGTTACAAACAATTTATTGTTGTCGAGGGAAACCGCAATATGCTCCGGCTCCAAATCTTGTGCCACAGACGGGTTGTTTGCACCATAAATTCGCACACCAGCTGGCAAAGTTTTACTGCCACCCACATTGAAATCTTCAAACCCGATGGTCGTCAATACTGGCGTATCAACACCGTCTGAGATATCGATAATAGTCACTGAACCAACAGGGTCGACGCTGTAATCATCACTGGGGACACCTTCATTGGCTACGGCAATGATCGTCGACAGGGCGTCGAAAATGATCATCTTGGGTGCGGCACCTACGGTATACGTGGTTACCAAACTCAGATCGTCAAGATCGTATAAAGCGAGAATACCATTGGCCTGCGGGTTAATATTATTAATCGCCACTGCGACATAGCCGCCGCCAATGGTAACCCACTTCGGCGCATCGATACTGATGCCAGCATCATTGGCTGCAGCCACAAGATTGAGCTCGGTACTATTTGCCGGTGGCGTTAGAGGCTCAGAGATATCCCATACATCGACAGAATTACTCTGATTATTGACAACAAACATTTGCTCACTAGCACTATCGGCAACCACCGACGTCGCCGCATTGGAACCGAAATTACTGTCGCCCCGCATATAAGATGCGGAATTGGCGTAATCTAGGGAAGGTTCTAGCGGCGCGGACGATTGCACAACAAATGAACCTATTGGCAATACTTTAGCAATGCTTGCATCATCATAAATGCCGTACTGGTTATCGTTCAGCAGTACTGCAAAATTAGAATCCAACAGTGCCATGCCTTCAATATTTTCGGCCAGCGGCTCAATATTGTCTGGCAGCGGCATCGTCAGCGAATCAAAGCCAAGCTGCTTAGTAACAAACTTAATACCTGAAGGATTCTCCTGCTCCTCCACACTTGGCGAAATACCAAAAGTATCCGCGCTGGTACCAAGAATATTGGTGGCATTTACTAGATTGATTCGAAAATATTTACTCACTGTCTTAGCTTGTTCAACCACCACCAAGTAATCTTCAGCGAGCGCAATGGCCTCATTAATAGTCACTTCACTTTGGGCAAGAAAATCGCCATTGCCATCGAGGTCACCGCTATTATCTGACTTGATACCGTAGTTCGAGCTCGGATCTAGTCGATATAGATACTCCCCCACCATTGCATTCGGCGTGCCGTCACTATTAAGCTCGATCTTACCGATTCGCACATTTCGCGAACTTTCCGCGGTAGCGCTGTCAGGGTTTTCCAGCGGGCTTTGCATAATGAAATACAAAAATTTGTTATCTGGGCTTAAGGCCAAAGCCTCAATACCACGATCTATTTTACGACGGGAAAAAATCGCCGGTAAAATTGCATCACTAACGGTGTAATTGGCGCCACCTAGATCGAAGGCAGAACCCGCTGGCACTTGCCGCTGTAAAACCCGACCATCAACATCGACCAGCAGCAAACTAGGGCCGTTTTCTTCGGCAATCCAAAATTTACCATTGTCGAGTTGAACAATCGCCTCTGGATCGACACCGCTTGGGCTTGGCTGCAACTCTATCCCGCTTGGGCCAAAGGCCTTCTCATTGCTCGCATTGCTAAAGCTATTGGGCAGACCATTAAGCTCAACACCGTTGCTACCACCCTTCAAGGTAATCACTTCGGTTTGTTCAAGCTTCAATGCGGTACCGATACCACTAAGCTGCCACTTGATGATTTTAGGGACATAAGCAGGGATCGCAAATATAGATCCGCTGTTACCACCGCAGAAATTGGCAACGCCAATAGCTGCCTGGCTGTCGGCACAGTCGATAGTTGGACCACGATCACTAATTGTGTAAAACACATCATTAGATCCATTTAATGGCCGAAAAGCACCGCTGCCATAGTTTTCTGTCAGGCTCAAAGTATCACCGCCAGCAAAAGACACCGTCGTCAAACTTTCAGTAATATTAAACTGTCTAGAATTAGGTTCTGTGCCGCTAAATCCCCGGGACCTATTACCGTCGCCGCTACAGGCTGCAATTGCCGTGATACCAATGGCTAGCGACAGAACCTGAAGCCTACGTGCGTACATCTGCGGTTCAAAAAAAGTCATCAATAACGTCCCATTTTGCAAATTCAGCCGATGCGCGACCGGCATCGAAACTTAAGCGTAAGAACAGGAGAGCCCAATCCCTACTGTTTCTTTAATCTTCATTAAAAGCAGAAAGGGGCTGCGTCGCCCCTTTATACTTGCAGCTCTTACAGCTGCGAGCGGCCTTTATTCGCAGCGATTCGCAGGCGCAGCGCATTAAGCTTGATAAAACCTTCTGCATCTTTTTGATTGTAGGCGCCGGCATCATCTTCAAAGGTAGCAATTGCTTCGTCGAACAGCGAATTATCTGATTTCCGACCCACTACGACCACATTACCCTTATAGAGTTTCAAGCGAACAACACCGTTCACGAAAGCCTGCGACTCATCGATTGCAGCTTGCAGCATACGGCGCTCAGGGCTAAACCAGTAACCGTTATAAATCAATTTTGCGTAACGGGGCATTAGCTCATCTTTCAAATGCGCGGCCTCACGATCTAGCGTGATTGACTCCATGGCGCGATGCGCACGCAGCATAATTGTGCCGCCTGGGGTTTCATAGCAGCCCCGCGACTTCATGCCAACATAGCGGTTTTCAACCAAATCTAAACGACCAATACCGTTGTCACCACCGATTTTATTAAGCGTTTCTAACATGGTCGCTGGGCTCAATGCTTCGCCATTCAAGGTCACTGGGTCGCCGTTTTCATAGCCGAGTTCAATATACGTTGGCGTATCCGGTGCCGCCTCAGGGCTAACACTCCAGCGCCACATATCTTCCTCCGGCTCCCAGTACGGGTCTTCCAAATTGCCGCCCTCGTAGGAGATATGCAGCAAGTTGGCGTCCATTGAATAAGGAGACTTTTTCTTTTTACCGGCAAAATCGACCGGGATATTGCGCTCGGCACAATAGGCCATCAAGGTTTCACGAGACGTCAAGTCCCACTCACGCCATGGTGCAATTACCTTAATACCGGGTTTGAGCGAGTATGCACCCAACTCAAAACGGACCTGATCGTTGCCCTTGCCGGTTGCGCCGTGCGAAATCGCATCCGCACCCGTTTCATTGGCAATTTCGATCAAGCGTTTGGCGATCAGCGGGCGGGCAATAGAGGTACCCAGCAAATACTCGCCTTCATATATCGCATTAGCACGAAACATGGGATACACAAAATCACGAACATACTCTTCACGAAGGTCGTCGATGTAAATTTCCTGGACACCCAGTGCCTTAGCCTTTGCTCGGGCAGGTTCCACTTCTTCGCCCTGGCCGATATCGGCGGTAAACGTGACCACCTCACACTTATAGGTATCCTGTAGCCACCTGACAATAACCGAGGTATCGAGGCCACCTGAATAGGCCAACACAACCTTGTTGATATCCGACATTACACACTCCGCTGAAGCCCCGTAAAACGCCACGCCTACGGGATGAAAAAGACCGCCATTTTACCGATCTTTACGCCGCCGCGCCATGCCGCGTTGCAAGACGTGAAATATAGTCAAAATCAATCTGCAAACCGGCAATAAAAGCTATTGACGTGGAGGCCATCAGCGGAAAAAAATAGCGACCATTGCAAACCGCCACGGAAGCCCCCCTAGCAGTGTTAGAAATCATTGATGTTTCGCGCCGTTTTGGCGACTTTGTGGCCTTAGACAAGGTGAGCTTGCACATTGAAGCGGGTGAGTTCTTTACCCTGCTCGGCCCGTCAGGCTGCGGCAAAACCACGCTACTGCGACTCATTGCCGGCTTTGATCAAGCAGACAACGGCGAGATTTTACTCGACGGCAAATCTCTTACTGCGCTGACGCCGGAACAACGCCCAGTCCATACGGTATTCCAAAGCTACGCACTGTTTCCGCATATGACCGTGGCGGAAAATATCGCCTTTCCACTGCGGATGGCCAAAAAAGCCAAACCCGTCATTGATGCGATGGTGCGCGAAATCCTTGAGGATGTGCGCCTACCCGATAAGGCAAACCACTACCCCGATGAGCTTTCCGGCGGCCAAAAGCAGCGTATCGCTATCGCCCGCGCTCTGGTAAATCGCCCAAGGCTTCTGCTACTAGACGAACCGCTGTCGGCACTGGATGCAAAATTACGAGAGCAAATGCAGATTGAGCTTATTAACCTGCAAAAAGAAATTGGCATCACCTTTGTTTACGTAACCCACGACCAAGGCGAGGCACTAGCACTGTCGCACCGCATTGCCGTGATGAACAAAGGGGAAATCAGCCAAATTGACGAGCCCTCTGTGCTCTACAGCTGCCCAGACAACCGCTTTGTAGCAGATTTTATTGGCCAATGTAATTTACTCGATGCCACCGTCGTTGCGACCGGCGAAAAAAATCTGCGCATAGCAATTAAGGGGCTAGGCGAACTCGATGTTTGCACAAATCCTGAAATAGAATTTTTAGCAGGCGACAACTGCGCCCTCACCCTTCGACCAGAGAAAATCAGGTTGGCGGCTCAGCTTGTCGCTGACGACAACGAGGTATTGTTTAGCGGCCAGGTCCACGACATGTTGTATTTAGGCGACGTCACGGTTTACATCATCGAACTCGCCAACGGCGTATTAATTGAAGCCATGCTAGCCAATGACGCACCGGGTCGCACTAGACTCTTCGATACCGGTGACGCCGTGCAAATTGCCTGGCGCACTGACGCCGGCCACTTGGTACGCTGACTAGTGAGCACTTTCTTCACCGCCGCCCTAAACCGAGCTGAACGACTCAGCCGCATTTTACTGTCCCTGCCACCGGGACTTTATTTGCTACTGTTTTTTGCCGTCCCCAGCCTAATGATGCTATTCGCCTCATTTCGATTCTCGGGTGAATACGGTGGCTTAGCGCCTTGGTATTACATTGACGACGGCGGCATTACCCTCGACCTCACACTGGAGAACTGGCAGCGCCTATTTGAGACCGACATTTACCTTAGCTTACTGATTAAGTCGCTGGCCTACGCACTCGTAACAACCTTAATCTGCGTGCTAATGGCGTATCCAATTGCCTTAATGATTGCGCGCAGTCAAAAGCGCTATCGCGATTTATTGCTACTGCTCGTCATACTCCCATTCTGGAGCAATTTTTTAGTGCGCATATACGCGTGGATGATTATTTTCAGCCCACAAGGTGCACTCACTGCTGCATTGAACGCCGTTACAAGCAGCTTCGGGCTAGAGCCTATTTCCCTCATGTTTAGCAGCACGGCGGTCATTGTCTGCCTAGTTTATGTCCACTTGCCCTTCATGATTCTGCCCTTGTATGCCAATTTAGAAAAGCACGACCATCGCTTGCTAGATGCGGCACAAGACCTCGGCGCCAATCGATTTCAATGTTTTTGGTTAATTACCTGGCCGCTCTCTCTACCCGGCATTTATGCCGGCGCCGTGTTGGTATTTATTCCGTCACTGGGGATTTTTGCCATTCCCGATCTGCTCGGCGGCACCGACGGCATCATGATTGGCAATGTCATTAAGCAGCAGTTTGTTGAATCCCGCGACTGGCCATTTGGCAGTGTACTTTCCTTAGTCCTCACCGCAATCACGCTTGTACTGGTGCTAGTTGCGGCCAAGTTGGGCAGTCCAGCTGGAGAAAACAATGGCAAGAAATAGCGCCTATCCAAGCAAGTTTCTGATCGCCGCCGGCAGCCTGGTATATTTATTTCTATATGTGCCGTTGGCCGTCGTGGTGCTGTTTTCCTTTAACGACTCAAAACTCAACGCCGAGTGGGTCGGCTTTACTTGGAAGTGGTACCACAAGCTATTTCAGAACGGAGATATTCTTCACGCTGCGGCAAACTCTCTTATCATAGCCACAATCAGCGCCTTGCTGGCGACCGTGCTAGGCACATTGGCCGGACTCTCTATTTACCGTTTCCGCCAAAAATGGTTGTCGGCACTAGTACTTGGGCCCATCGCCATGCCCGATATTTTAATCGGGGTAAGCCTGCTGCTAATGTTCATCCTCTTCAATGCCACGCTGGGGATGACCTCAATCATTCTCGCCCATGTTAGTTTCTGTATCGGCTTTGTCGCGCTGGCGGTGCAATCTCGGCTATCCGGCATGGACCAAAGCCTAGTGGAAGCTGCCCGCGATCTCGGGGCAACGCCACTACAAGCGTTTCGCCTGGTCACTTTACCCCTGTTAAAGCCCGGCATTATCGCTGGCGGCATGATGGCATTTACACTTTCTATTGACGATTTTGTAATTACGTTTTTTACTGCAGGGGTTGGCAGCTCAACGTTGCCATTGGAGATCTATTCCATGGTGAAAATTGCTGTCACTCCTGAAGTCAACGCGGTGTCCACCTTGCTTATGCTGGTGACGCTGGTACTGATCACCGCGCTTTCCCGAATCTCACCAATGGTGTTGAGAAACTAAGCCGCTATACCCTTTACCTAACCCTTATATAAAGGATGCTACCGTGAAAAAGATACTGTGCTGTTTTGTGCTGTTCGTTTCGCAATTTGCTATGGCCGAGAAAGCGTTACACTTGTTTAATTGGAACGACTATATCGCCGAAGATACTGTCACCCGTTTTGAAGAACAATGCGGCTGCAAAGTAGTGCAAGACTACTTCTCAGCCACCGAAGAAATGATGGCAAAGCTGCTGGCTGGCGCCGGTGATTACGACGTGGTTATTCCCACCCAAAATGCCGTTGAGGCGCTGGTAAAACAGGGCTTTTTGCTACCACTAGATAAAAGTAAGCTGAGCAACCTTGGCAATACCGCCAAGGGCTTTTTAGATAAAGCTTATGACCCAGGCAACGTCTACTCACTGCCTTACGCATTCACCACCACGCTAATTGGCTACAACGAAGAAAAAATTGCTGAGCTAGGGATTGACCCAAGTGACTGGTCGATTATTTTTGACCCAGCGGTATTGGAGAAAATAAAGGGTAAAGTCACCGTTATGGATGATTCGGAAGAGTTATTCGGCGCGGCGCTTAAATACCTGGGCTACTCGATTAATGACAACGACGAAAAACACCTAAAAGAAGCGCAGGCTTTGATATTAAAAGCCAAACCCTACTGGGCTGCGTTTAACTCATCAAGCTATATAAAAGAGCTAACCGTTGGCAATATTTGGGTTGCTCACGGCTACTCTAGCGATATGTTCCAGGCTCGCGTCGATGCCGCGGACGCTGGCCGTGACTTCAGCGTGAACTTTGTACTGCCAAAACAAGGCGCAGTGTTGGCCTTGGACAATATGGTTATTCCGAAAAAAGCCCGTAGCCCTGAATTAGCGCTGCAATTCATTAACTTTATGATGGCACCAGAAAACGCCGCCGAACTGACCAATGTCGTCGGTACCGGCAATCCCAACGCTGCTGCCACACCGTTTATCGAGCCCGAGATTTTAAAAATCTCTGCTATTTTCCCCAACGACGAAGTACAAAAGACCCTAGAAACAGTGGCTGCACGCAATGCAAAACAACGCCGCTTAATCAACAAACTATGGACAGAGATTAAAGTTCGCTAAACAGAGAGTATTGCTGACTTTGCATAATTATCGACATGCTCTATGATTGAAACAGGTGCGCCAGATGGTGCACCTGCACAATTACTCTTAAACACTTCATCTTGAAAAGGATTTTTACGATGAAATACTTTCTTTGCCGTTTCACGGCACCTCGTTTTTTATTCGCCCTACTGTTGTCACTCGCTTTCTTTAATAGCGCGAACGCAATGGATATCAATACCGCCAGTGCCGAAGAGCTACAAACCTTGAAGGGAGTTGGCCCTAAACGCGCCGAGGCCATTATTCGCTACCGCGAAGAAAAAGGCCCCATTCGCAGTGCCGATGATTTATTGAAGGTTCCCGGTGTGGGCGACAGTATCCTCACGGCCAATGGCGATGAATTGACCTTCAGCGCCGCCAAATCGACACCACCTCCCAAGTAAAGCCACCACACCGGCATAAACACCCGCCGTTCCAGCGCGGCAGGTGTTTATACACCCTGCAAATTACTGTAGCATTCTCGATCTAAGATCACGCCTCCAAAAGCCGACCCAAAACGGGTGACCGGTGGACGCTAGCACTAAGGCTCAGCATGCAAACCCTAGAAATCACCCGCCCCGACGACTGGCATATACATTTGCGAGACGGCGAGGTATTACGCCATACCGTAGCAGACGCGAGCCGCTATTTCGGCCGCGTGATCGTCATGCCAAATTTAACGCCTCCGGTACGTAATCTTGCCGAAGCAACAGCATATCGGCAGCGTATAGAGCAAGCTCTCCCATCCACTGGCAATAGGCTTCAGCCTTTGATGGTGCTTTATCTCACCGACAATACCCAACCTGGCGACATTGCCGCCGCGGCGGCCTCAGACGTGGTCTACGCTGCAAAACTTTACCCCGCCGGCGCAACGACCAATTCAGACTCCGGTGTTACCAACATCGAAAAGCTCTATCCGGTGCTAGAAAGCATGGAAAAACACGGTTTACCGCTGCTTGTTCACGGCGAAGTCACCGACGCCGAGATCGATATTTTTGATCGTGAAGCGCAATTCATCGATCGTTATCTACGCCAAATCTGTAAGCAATTTCCAGCACTTAAACTAGTTCTCGAACACATTACGACCGCTGACGCGGTTCAGTTTGTCAGCGAGTCTGGAGATAATGTTGCGGCGACCATCACCGCCCACCACTTACTGTACAATCGCAATCACATGCTGGCCGGCGGCATTCGCCCGCACTACTACTGCCTGCCCATTCTTAAGCGGAACACACATCAGCAAGCACTTATTGCCGCGGCAAGCTCTGGCAGCCCTAAATTTTTCCTGGGCACTGATTCTGCTCCACATGCCCGCAATCGCAAGGAAACAAGCTGCGGCTGCGCTGGCTGCTATACCGCCTACGCAGCAATTGAACTTTACGCCGAAGCCTTTGAAACAGCAGGAAAACTCGACAAACTCGAAGCTTTCGCCAGCTTTTACGGCCCCGATTTTTACGGTTTGCCCCGCAATAGTGACTCAATTATTTTGCAGAAAAAAAGTTGGATCGCGCCGGAGCAACTTCCGCTCGGCACCGACACCATTTACCCACTACGTGGCGGTGAACAACTGCACTGGCAGCTAGCCTGAGACTATTATGGATTTCAGCGATGAAAAATCGATGATTGCGCAACGCTTTAGAGGCTTCCTACCGGTGGTTATTGACGTCGAGACAGGCGGCTTCAACTGCCAAACCGACGCGGTTCTCGAAATAGCCGCTACGTTTTTACGCATGGATGACTCTGGCCAGTTAGAGCCCGACGACACCGTGAGCTACCACGTCGAACCTTTCGAAGGCGCAAATTTAGAACCCGCCGCCCTTGAATTTACCGGCATTGATCCCCATAACCCACTACGACAGGCACAAAAAGAAGTGACTGTAATGGGCGAACTAATGAAGCGAATTCGCCAACAAGTAAAAGCTAATGGGTGCACCCGTGCGGTGCTGGTGGGACACAATGCGCACTTCGATCTCGGCTTTGTATTGGCCGCCATTGAGCGCAGCAATATCAAACGTAATCCCTTCCATCCCTTTTCGGTAATGGACACCGCGAGTCTTTCGGGACTTGCCTACGGCCATACCGTGTTAGCTAGAGCTTGTCAGTTAGCCGATATTGACTTCAACAATAGCGAAGCTCACAGCGCTGCTTACGATGCCTTTAAAACCGCCGAATTATTTTGCCAGATCGTCAATCGCTGGCAGCAATTAGGCGGCTGGCGTTGGCCCTGATTTTGCTGGATTAATTCAAGACCAACAGCGAAATGTCAGCGCAACATCATGTAAATCAGCTGCAACATTTAACCGTTTTACCACACAAAACCATACTCAGGAGAGAATCACATGGCTTTTGAACTACCTGCTCTACCCTACGCAAAAGACGCGCTAGAGCCGCATATTTCTGCCGAAACCCTCGACTTCCACCACGGCAAACACCACAACGCCTACCTGACCAAATTAAACGAACTAGTGCCAGGCAGCGAGTACGAGGGTAAATCACTCGAAGACATCATCAAGACGTCTAGCGGCGTTTTATTTAACCAAGCCGCCCAAGTTTGGAACCACACTTTTTATTGGAATAGCCTAAGCCCAAATGGCGGCGGCGCTCCAACTGGCGACCTAGCTGCAGCTATCGATAAGGCGTTTGGTTCTTTTGACGAATTCAAAACCGCATTCAACGGCAAAGCAGTCGGCAACTTTGGCTCAGGCTGGACATGGCTTGTTAAAAACACCGATGGCAGCTTAGAAATCGTTAATACCGATGATGCTGACACCCCAATTGCCCGCGAAGGTCAAACTCCACTATTTACAGCCGACGTATGGGAACACGCCTACTACATCGACTACCGCAATGCCCGCCCAAAATACTTGGAAGGCTTTTGGAATTTGGTGAACTGGGAATTTGCAGCTAAAAACTTCGCTTAGTAGCGAAATTTAGTCAGACGTCTGAGGTCGGGCGTTGGACGAAAAAAGCCCGGTGCGCGTATCGCACCGGGCTTTTTTTATGCTCTGTTAGCGGGAGATGCTTGACGGGAGACGGAGAACGCTAATTCGTTCGTCCGACTTCCGACACCAGACTTCCGACCAGCGCCTATTAGCGTCTCCCGCCTCCCATCCAGCGTAAAAAAAACCCGCCACACCTTTCGATGCAGCGGGTTTTTACGTCAGACGTCTGACACCAGACTATCTCATCACAGCTTATCTGAATTCTCAGCCAAGTAAGCAGCAACGCCATCTGGAGAGGCATTCATGCCCTTATCGCCTTTATTCCAGCCAGCTGGGCATACTTCGCCATGCTCTTCGTGGAACTGTAGTGCTTCAACCAGACGCACCAATTCATCCACATTGCGGCCAAGAGGCAGATCGTTGATCAACTGTGAGCGAACCAAACCAGCTTTGTCGATCAAGAACGCGCCACGGAATGCAACACCACCTTCAGCTTCAACATCGTAAGCGCGGCAAATGTCGTGACGAACGTCAGCGGCCATCGTGTAAGTCACTGGGCCAATACCGCCGTCTTTGATCGCCGTGTTACGCCATGCATTGTGGGTAAACTGTGAGTCGATAGACACACTGATGACTTCTACACCCAGCTCACGGAATTTATCCATGCGGTGATCTAATGCGATCAGCTCTGATGGGCACACAAATGTGAAGTCCAGTGGGTAGAAGAACAACAACGCATATTTGCCTTTAGCAGCTTCGCTCAATGTGAAGCTATCAACAATTTCACCATTGCCAAGCACTGCTGCGCATGTGAAGTCTGGAGCTGGCTTGCCTACAAGAACACCCATGTAAAACACCTCTGATTAGTAGTTGAAAAGAAACTTTCACTCATTAGTTATCTCGCCTGTACAACGAGGCAATACTTCTAGTGTGTGACGGTTTCTTATGTTTATAAAACGACAAGGAATGCCGAAAAAACTCAGTTTAGATCGGCAATCATACACGCCACCTTCGGCCAATCCCATTGAATTTTCATATCGATACCATAGCTATTCACTATTGAAAGCAGAATAAATCGTCGGCGAAATCTTAATTGACAAGCATTCTCATTTGCATTATCGTTGCCATTAGATTTCGAACTCAGTGAGATTTAAAATAGAATGTACGTTTGTCTCTGTAAAGGTATTACCGATAAGCACATACGCGACGCTGTAGATAGCGGCGCAGGTAGCTTTCGTGAGGTTCGTCGCCAACTTGAATTAGCCAGCCAATGCGGAAAATGTGGTTCGCTCGCTCGCGATATATACGACAGCTATCTCAATAGCTATGACGAGAATCTGTGTTATGCAGCGGCGTAACGCAACTGATAACGATTAGCTTTACTCTTCTCCATATACCTTATAAATCAATTACTTAGCTTGACTTTCAGACCTTTCTGCAAGCACACTTATCGCTCGCATATAGCTAATCGCAGAAAGGACAGCAATCATGAAAGGTGACAGCAAGGTTATTGCCTACCTCAACAAAGCCCTCGGCAATGAACTCGTAGCGATTAACCAATATTTTCTCCACTCTCGGATGTTCAAAGACTGGGGATTGAAAGAGCTAGCCGACTACGAATATCATGAATCTATCGACGAAATGAAACACGCCGATAAGCTCATCGAACGAATCCTCTTTTTAGAAGGTCTGCCTAATCTACAAGATCTCGGCAAATTACTGATTGGCGAAAACACCAAGGAAATGCTGGAGTGTGACCTTAGCCTCGAGCTAAAGGCCGTCCCCGACCTCAAGGACGGTATTAAATATTGCGAATCGGTTGGCGACTATATAAGCCGCGAGCTAATGGAAGACATTTTAGAATCTGAAGAAGAACACATCGACTGGCTGGAAACTCAGCTAAGCCTTATCGACAAAGTGGGAATCCAGAATTACCAGCAATCCATGATGGGCAGCATTGGCAGCTAAGCTATTTTTACGCCCCTTCGCTGGGGCGTATTCTGATTTTAAGCGCGCCTTAATGCGTCGCCCTCAAAATGGACCCCATCCCAGCCTTTACGCATAAAATTACGAATGTTGGCGTGATCACTTCCGCTAGGATTCGCTAGCACATCTTGCGTATAAAAATCGCCAAAGGCATTTAGCGTGGCCTGCTGACCCAAATGATGTAAAAGTCCAAATGCAAAAATCTTACACGATCCGTTATTTGTGCCGGCAGCGTTCTTTTGCTCACCGTTAGAAAATGCGGTGGGAGTGAATACATACTCCGCATCAATCACCGCAATAACGTCAGCAAATGGCTGCGGTGCGATATTTAGTTTTGCTATAAGCTGTTCGGTGGTCATCGTTCATCCTATTCAAATGGCTGTCAAAGTCTCCCTTCATTATACC
This sequence comes from Zhongshania aquimaris, assembly GCF_019312595.1. Taxonomy (GTDB): domain Bacteria; phylum Pseudomonadota; class Gammaproteobacteria; order Pseudomonadales; family Spongiibacteraceae; genus Spongiibacter; species Spongiibacter aquimaris. Next base: position 1,398,282 of record NZ_JAHWDQ010000001.1, read on the forward strand.
GAGCAAATTGGGTAAGTAAGACCATCAATTACCAGACAAAAAAATACCGGAACGAGTCCGGTATTATCATTAAGTGTTACTACACTAGGTTTGCGTCTTTACTTAGTGCCTATCGCTGACCTTGACGCGTGTATTCCAGTAATTCGCATTGTGTTTTTGACGATCGTTTAGGTTTCCGTGCCCCTGATGATCATTATTACCTTGGTAACGACGATCATGGTTATCACGAGCGAAGCGGTCAGCCCGATTATCGTGCTTATCATGGCCGTACTTTTTGCCATTATTGTGTTTCTTGTCTTGGTAATAGTAGTTTTTGCCGTGGCTGGTATGAACGTCAGTATAGACATGCTGATTTCGATACCCGCCGTTATTGTAGCTATAACTGTTGCCGTAACGATTATAGTGCGAATTATCACGATAACTCACCTGATGACCACAGCGCCTGTCGTGCACATGGCCATGGCGATAATGTCGATCATCTTTATTTGAGTCGTGCGCGGCGTACAATACCGCCGCACCAATCATGATTGCGGCCGCCGTCTCTATGCCGTCTGCATGAGCCTGTTTAGGCGACACCGCCACCGCGGCGATCAGCAGCACGGTCAGCGCAAGGTTACGGATCAACGCAGGGCTTCCAATATCTAGTGCTTTAGTATTTGTCATCATCGTTTCTCCTTTGTGTGAGTGTAAAGTATCAGGAGTTAACTGAATGCCAGCTTAAGCACTAAAAAGATTATTCAGCCCTCAAATAATACTAGTTTTCCCCCATCGACGTTTCAAATTCACCCACAACGCCGCCCATCACAGGGTCTTGAGTTGCTCCTCGCAACATGAATATCTCAACTCGACGATTTCTCGCACGTCCTTCGACAGTCTTATTATCAGCAATCGGCCTGGTATCCGCGTACCCCGCCACCCTAAAGCGGGCAGGTGATTGACCACTGCGTTCAACAATACTGCGTATCACAGTCGCAGCTCGCGCTGATGACAAATCCCAATTCGAATAGAATCTGTCGGTATGAATTGGGCGGTTATCCGTGTGGCCTGCCACTACAATTTGACCAGAAATATCATCCAAGACGTTGCCAAATTTAACAATAACCGCGTCAAATCCTGGCGAAAGATCCGACTTACCAGACGGGAACGACCCTCTTTCACGAATTCGAATAATAATCACTTTATTGCCATCATTCTCGACTTCGACGAGACCTTCACTAATCTCCAATTGCAGATGTGCTTTCACCTTTTCAAGGTCATCTAACATTTGGTCATCTGCCTCGACCGACACAAAATCCGTCATTTCGCGCATAGCTTCTTGGCGTACTTGATTCTCTGCCGTCGGCCTCACCGTGCCAGGAGTGAAGTCCCGCGCTATCATGCTGGTACCAATTGGCGGCTTAAACGCCGGCACCTCGCGCTGCACACCAAACGCGTCTTTCATCGAACCAGACAATTCTTTAAATTTTTGCTTATCCATTTCCGAGAACGAAAACAGCAACACAAAGAATGCCAAGAGCAAAGACATCAAGTCAGCGAAAGTAAGTACCCACGCTGGCGCACCCGCGTCAGGCTTTTTAACATGTGCATCATCCACTTACGCCTCCTCCGCCTTTTTATCAGGCTCGCGCTTATTGTCTGGCAAGTAAGTGGACAGCAGGGATTCAAGAACCCGAGGATTAATACCCTCTTGAATACCGTCAACCGCTTCAAGAATGAGATGACGATTGCGACGCTCCTCAGATGTTCTGAACGCCAACTTTTCAGCAATCGGAAGAGCGACAACATTAGCCAGAACTGCGCCGTAAAGGGTAGTTAGCAAGGCAACCGCCATGGCGGGCCCTATCGCTTTGGGATCAGACATATTCGACATCATCTGCACCAGCCCCACCAGAGTACCGATCATACCCATAGCGGGAGCGGATTCGCCAAACCCCTTGAACACGGACTCGCCCATCTCATGGCGCTCAATGGCCAAATTTATTTCTTTGTTTAGCACTCGGCGCACAAATTCTGGGTCGTGGCCATCAATTGCCATTTGCACACCCTTATTCAAGAATTCATTGCTAATTTCAAGCGACTCTAAACCAAGCAAGCCCTCTTTACGGGCCACACCAGCCATTTCCATGCACTGAGCAATCAAGGCTTCAGAGCTTGTTGTTTTGTGGACAAATGCGCGGGACGCCACCTTAAACGCGCCCAAGGTTTGGTCCAGTGGAAACTTCACCAAATTGGCGAGTAAACCACCACCAACCACAATCAACAGACTTGGCGCATCAATAAACCCACTCGCGCTGCCGCCGATTAAAATTGCCACGACAATGACACCCAGCGCGCCCAACATGCCTAAAAGAGTTGCGATATCCAACGGACTTCTCCAATGCCTTGTTTACCTAGCTGGGCATAATGTCAGCTAACGAAAAAACTTCGTCGACTATTGCCCTCATACGTAACCCACTTAACGGCCGAAGTCGCACTCTCTGTATAAGAGAATACCCTGATAGCGCACACTAAATTTCTATTTCCGCCACCCAAGTAAACTCGCAAACTGACATTGCACGTGGCACTTTTCTACATGGTATGCTTGCGCAACACACAATATGAGTTCACTGCCCCAGACCATGCTTACTCACCACCAACTCGATTTTGGCCGCGGGCCTGCACGCTGGCTCGAATCTGAGTCAAATAACGACACACTGCATTTCTCCGCAGCGAATGGCTTCCCGATAGGGAGTTACCGATTTTTCCTCGACCGCTTTATGCGTGACTTTAGCGTTATTGGGCTTGAGAATCGGGGGGCATGGAACCAAGAGCCTCCGTCGCGCGGCTTCACATGGCGCCAACACGCCGACGATTTAATTGCCTTTCTCGACCACCGGCGCGTAAGCCAGCATAAAGGCCCAGTTATCGCCATGGGCCACTCAATCGGCGGCACGGTAAGCGCCTTGGCCGCCGCCAAACGACCGGATTTGTTTAAAGCCTTGTTAATATTCGATCCCGCTGCTATTCCAGGCCACATCATGCCTAAGATTGCGACAATCGCGCCCACCACGTTGATGGGCCAAATGAAGCTTGTAAAAAGTACCCTGCGCAGAAAAACACACTGGGAAAGCCGCGAAGCATTCATCAACTATCACCGAGAAAAGTCGGCCTACCGGCGATTTTCTGACGTGGCGTTCGACGATTACGCACAAGCGGGCTTAGTCGAGCAAGACGATGGCAGCTTTACCTTGCGCTACGGTCGCGAATGGGAAGCCCACAACTTTCAACACACCTATTCGCCATGGCAAGCTTTGCGCCATATTACGGTTCCGACCCTGGTCTTGCGTGCGGAGCACTCCTACCTTCACAAACCCAAGGATTTCGCCCGCAATATTGCCAGGGTTTCCCAGCATGTCAGCCACGGCGTCATCACCGGCACTGGACACATGGCCTTACAGGAGGACTGCCAGCAAGTTGTTACCAAAAGCTATGCCTGGCTACGTGAACAGCAACTGCTAAGTAGTCAGCCGTGAAAATATTGCAGGTGCTTACTTATTCAAAAGCCGACACGCACTGGCCGACAAGCCAGATAGCAATGTTAATTAGTGCGATCACGCTGACTATCCTGCTGGCATCCTGCGCCTCAAACCAACAGTTAGTCGCAGTAAAATCCGCCGAGCCGGGCAGTCTCCTTAGTGATCAATGGCAAACTGTCAGCCTTGGCGACCATAAGATGGGATATCGCCATATTCGGAGAGAACTTAATAGCGAGCGCATCAACAGCACAGAAACGCTGGCGCTAACCTTGAGCCAACCCGGTACTCGCGACCGTAAAATCAGTACGATTCTGAGCTATCAAGAGTCGATTAACGGCAAGGCAATTTCGCTAAGTAAAACCATGACCTCGGAAACCGCCAACCACCAAATGAACGCAAAGGTGAGCGGAAACACGCTTGTGGTAACGCTAAAACAAGACGCCAAGGTGGAGAAATATGCCATTCCGGAGCCTTTCTATCTGCCGGAGGGCCTTCGACTTGCTTTGCTAAAACACGAGCCGCGCGATGTGCCCCTGACGTATTACAGCTGGAATTTCAGTACCCGCAGCTTTGACAAGATCAGCCTAACAATCAACGCCTATACCGACTCAGCCAACTCCGCTTATGCATGGCATATACAAAAAGCCACCGCGATCGGCGAAAACAGCAAGACTAGTGATATTTTCACTGACGCGCACTTTTACCCACTAACAGAGCGCAGCCACTCAAACGGCGAAGACGTTCTATTTGCGAGCTGTGACCGTGCCTGCGCGACCGCTGACTTTATACCAAACACCCATGTCTACCGGCAGCTTATACAATCGCCCTATCGCATTAGTGATAGTGCCCTGCAGGGAAAAATACGCTATCACTTAAGTGGTGATTTTGATTTGCAGCCACCCACCACTTACGAGCAAAGCGTAACTATTAGTCCGGAAGGTACCGAGCTTGTCGTCTGCGGCAATTGCGGAACAGAATCGCCACCCAGCGATGAGGATCTGAATACCGCACTCAAGGACAATTACTGGCTGCCCGCGCAGAACCCGATATTCAAAAATCTGGTCGCAGAACTGCTACCAGATCACGATTCCGACCCCAGCGGGCAGATGCAGCGCCTCACGCGTTTTGTGACCCGACATATGAGCGACGAACCCAGCTACTCCGGCTATGCAACCGCCTTAGAGGCATTCAATAGTCAGCAGGGCGATTGCACTGAGCACGCCTTATTACTAGCTACCCTCGCCCGAGCTGCGAACATACCCACCAGAGTGGTATTTGGGTTGGCCTATAACAACGAACGATTTTTGGGGCGCAAATACGTGTTTGTACCGCACGCGTGGGTGCAGGCATGGACAGGCAGTAAATGGGAGAGCTTTGACAGTGGCTTGGGGGACTTTACCGCTGGCTATATCGCGCTGGGTCTGAGTAATGGCGATCAGAGTGACATTCTAAAAATTAACGAACAGTTACATAAAATACGTATCGCATCGGCAATACAAATCAGGAGACGCTGAATGCACAGCGCCTCCTGACAAAAGACCAAAAAGTGGGGGTAAAACTGATTTACTAAAAGCCAGACTTATTCGTAAGCAACCGGCATTTCTTGCAGTGTTTGATCGCTAGCCACATCAATCTCCGCGACCTCAACAGCGCCAGCGCGAACCGCACCAACAACAGTCACTTCTTCAATCAATTGCACCGGCTCATCAGCCACTGCACTCATCGGCGCTGCGGCCACTGCAACCAGTGCCAGCATCATGACACGTACAAAACTATTTACACTCATTACCTATACTCCGTCGCCCTGAGGCAGCTAATCAATCTTGCGGCAACCTACACGCACTGCACGAGGGCCTTTAACGGAGTAATTATCGTGTCGAATTGTGACATTCGTATTAATGTATTGTGACAAAACACAAAAAAATCAAAAAACATGGGATTTTTTATCACACGCCTCGGCGCCAGAAGTGCATTTAGTTTACCAAACTACCCGATGAGGCAATCACTACAGCATCGCAGCTGCCAATAAATTGCGTACGACCTGCGACCAGAGCCACGGCTGCGCAAGAAACTTAGAAGTATCGAGAGCGACCAGAAAACACGTATCGTGATCACCGCTAATATGAGTGTCTGCTATGCTTGAACAATAATAATCTGACAGAGATACCCGAATGCCGAATCAACTCGCCGACTGGCACCACGCTATTACCGCCCGCGATATCGCCATGCTTGACGATATCCTCGCCGACAACGCGACATTCCACTCACCGGTAGTACATACGCCGCAAGTCGGGAAAGAGGTCACCAAAATGTACCTCAGCGCCGCTTTCCACGTTCTTCTCAATGACAGTTTTCACTACGTGCGCGAGGTCGCCGATGACAAAAATGCTATCTTGGAATTTACGGTCGATGTCGATGGTGTGCAGGTCAATGGCGTGGACATGATCCGCTGGGATCACGACGGCAAGATCGCCGATTTTAAGGTGATGCTCCGCCCATACAAAGCGATCAATTTAGTGAAGGATAAGATGCGCGAAATGCTCGAGAGCTTATAAAAGTAGAGCAAACAAATTTCTCGCCCAAATCGCTCAACAGATTCGGGGGAAGAAAATTTCCGCGGGCTTTATCCGTTATACGTTTCTCAGCCCATGTGTTCGGCCAGGTAATCCACCAGACTTTTAATCTTGGGTGACAGCTGACGATTAAAAGGATACAAGGCCCAAATACCTTCTTCTGGTTCCTGATAAAAATCCAAGGCCATCAATAAGCGCCCTTGTTTGATATGATCTTGAACATAGTAGTCCGGCACCTGGATTAAGCCCAAGCCCTTGAGCGCGGCATCAACTAAGGCGTAGGCGCTATTGCACTGAATTCGACCCGACACTTTAATGCTTCGCGCTTTTCCGCTCTCCATGAAGCGCCAGTACCCTGACCCGCCCACCAAACATTCATGCTGATCTAATTCTGATACTGTATGCGGTACACCAAAACGACTTATATAGTCAGGAGCGGCGCAAACATGGCGCCGCCGCGCAGATAGTTTTCGCGCAATCATGCTCGAATCCTGCAAATGACCCAGGCGAATTGCCAGATCATAGCCGTCAGCCAAAATATCCACCAACTGATTTGATAGCAAACACTCAACCTCTAGCTGAGGATTTAGCACCATAAAATCATTGATCAACGGCATGACCCGCTCCTCACCAAAGGTAATCGGTGCGGTAAGTTTTATCTTACCCTGAGGCGTGGCCTGCAGATCGGATACCGCTCTTTCTGCGTCTAGCAAACCCTCCAGGGCATGGCTACAGTGTCGAAAATAAACGGCACCCGCTTCAGTGAGCGCAACTTTACGGGTGGTGCGATAAAGCAACTTCACCTTGAGACGCGCCTCCAAGCTAGCGACCTGTCTACTTATCTGAGCCACAGAAAGGCGAAGACGTTTTGCCGCCGCCGTAAAACTCGCGGTTTCCGCTACCGCGACAAACTCACTAACCCCGTTCCATTCTGACATTATTACTGCCTCGTAAAAGTCTTTTACATATAATGAACATTACACGCAATGAGGAAACAATTACAATCAATGCTGTTCTCTATAATCCCGTTATCATCCAACCATCTCTCGGAGCGACTCCATGTCAGACCAATTTATAAAATCTAAAGCCGCTGTGGCCTGGGGTCCCGGCCAGCCATTAAAAATTGAAGAAGTCGACGTCATGCTACCCAAGGCAGGTGAGGTACTTGTCCGCATCGTCGCCACTGGGGTATGCCACACAGATGCATTCACCTTGTCGGGCGATGATCCAGAGGGTATTTTCCCCGCCATTCTCGGTCATGAAGGCGGCGGTATCGTCGAACAAGTAGGCGAAGGTGTCACCAGCGTGGCAGTTGGCGACCACGTGATTCCGCTTTACACGCCCGAGTGCGGCGAATGCAAATTTTGCCTGTCAGGAAAAACCAACCTCTGCCAGAAAATTCGTGAAACCCAGGGTAAAGGCCTCATGCCAGACGGCACTACGCGGTTTTACAAAGACGGACAAGCCATCTTTCACTATATGGGCTGCTCCACGTTCTCGGAATACACCGTGCTACCAGAGATATCACTGGCAAAGGTGAACCCCAGCGCACCGCTTGAAGAAGTCTGCCTACTCGGCTGCGGTGTGACCACCGGCATGGGTGCGGTGATGAACACAGCCAAAGTCAAACAAGGCGACACCGTCGCTATATTCGGTTTAGGTGGTATAGGCTTGTCAGCGGTAATTGGGGCCGTCATGGCCAAAGCCAGCCGTATCATTGCCATCGATATCAACGAGTCTAAATTTGAATTGGCTAAGAAATTAGGTGCAACAGACTGCATTAATCCCAAACTTTTCGACAAACCCATTCAAGAAGTGATTGTGGCCATGACCGATGGCGGCGTGGACTTTTCCTTTGAATGCATTGGCAATGTGAACACCATGCGCTCGGCGCTGGAATGCTGCCATAAAGGCTGGGGCGAATCGGTGATCATTGGGGTTGCAGGCGCAGGCCAGGAAATATCAACTCGCCCCTTCCAGCTTGTAACGGGCCGAGTCTGGCGCGGTACCGCCTTCGGTGGTGTTAGAGGCCGTTCGGAATTGCCGGATTACGTAGAGCGCTATCTTGCCGGCGAATTTAAACTCAGTGATTTCATTACCCACACCATGCCGCTGGAGCAGATTAACGAGGCATTTGAGCTTATGCATGAAGGTAAAAGCATTCGCTCAGTTGTGCATTATTAAATCCGCCATATAACGAAGAGGACATTGCCCCGCGGGGCAATGTAATACCTTATGAGCATTGAAAACATCAGTAGTAATAAAAGCTTCGGCGGTTGGCACAAGCAGTATAGTCACCGCTCTGCCGTGCTGAATTGCGATATGCGTTTTGCAATTTATCTGCCGCCCCAAGTGTCCACAGGTGATACCGTTCCGGTACTCTACTGGCTGTCAGGACTGACCTGCACCGATGAAAACTTTATGCAGAAAAGCGGCGCACAAGCTATCGCCGCCGAGCTCGGCATCGCGATTGTCGCTCCCGATACCAGCCCGCGTGGCGACGACGTAGCTGACGATGAAGGATACGACCTAGGTAAAGGCGCGGGGTTTTATGTCAACGCCACCCAAGCGCCGTGGAATCGGCACTACCAAATGTACGACTATATTGTGGAAGAATTGCCTGCCCTCATCGAGGCGAATTTCCCCGTGTCGGGCATGCGCTCAATTTCAGGCCATTCAATGGGTGGCCATGGCGCACTAACTATCGCGCTAAAAAATCCACTGCGCTACCAATCGGTATCGGCATTCAGCCCCATCAGCAATCCGATAAATTGCCCCTGGGGGCAAAAGGCCTTTACGCAGTACTTAGGTGACGATAAATCCCAGTGGCCGCAACACGACGCCAGCGAACTCATGCGCAACGCACAACAATTTGTACCCGCAAGAGTTGAGCAAGGCAATGCTGATCAGTTTCTGGAAGAACAACTAAAACCTGACACCCTCACGGCTGCCGCCAATGCTAGCGGTTATCCGCTTGAGCTAAATAGCCACGATGGCTACGACCATAGCTACTATTTCATCGCCAGCTTTATTGAAGAGCACCTGCGCTTTCATGCGGTACATATGCAGCCGTAAACAGGAGAGGTGCCTGAGCCGTTAACTCAGCACCTGTCATGTCACTCCGCCTGCGGCACCGGTAGCACAGCGATTGAAGGCATTGCCAAGCTACCGAGCCAGAGCTGGCCATCGTACTCATTTACACTAGTCACTGTGTGATACCGTCCGTCATGGGACTGTAAATTAAACTTCACGGCGCCATCCAAACTGAGTCCGAGCGCAAAACCGAGATCACTAGAGGGCACCAGCATGTTGGCCGGCAAGCCTCCCAATAATTTACGTATCAAAGGGTACGGCGCTAATAGATCAATCTCCTTGCTTCGCAATGCCGGTATGGCCAGCCAAAAAGTATCGCTACCATTAAAACTGATGTTGTCAGGCATGCCTGGTAAATTGTCGATAAACACATCTTGAACACCTGCCTTTGGTCCTTTTAGCCAAAGGCGAGTCACCCGCGATGCGCCCGTTTCATTGACTAATACCCAGCTATCGTCAGGACCAAGACTTACCCCATTAGCAAAATAAAGACCGCTGGCACGCACCTTGAGCTCGCCACTGGCTGGGGAGTAACTCAAAAGTCGGCCCGTCGCGCTAGCCTCTAGCAAATCGTAAATGTAATCATGCAAGCCAAAGCGAGTCGAAACATCGCTAAACCAAATTGTGCCGTCTTCGGCCACATCCACATCATCGATAAAGCGCAAATTAAGCTCATTATCGTAGTGCACTAAAACACTAATCTCGCCGCTGGCCGCCACAGACAACAGGCCCTTAAATGCGTCGGCAACAATTAAATTTCCCGCACCATCAAACTGCATTCCCAGCGGGCGACCGCCGGTATTCACAAACTCCCGAATAGTACTGGGGTCAGGCTCGCCGTCCCTTAGCCCAAAACACACGATCCGGCCATCCATATAAGCTGTGTAGAAAAGCCCATTGGGACCTTTTACGACATCTTCTGGCCCCACACCCACATCGTGTAAATAGGTTTTGAGCGTCGACAAACGATTATTTTCTGCAAAGGCGGCACTCGCTGGCGGCGTAAATGCCACCGGCTCAAGCGGAGAACGGGCAAACAATGCCAAGCCTCCAATAAATAACACCAAAACTGCGATAGCACATACGCGCAAGAAATATCCCATGTCACACTCTCTTATTGTTGTATGTTGTCAGTCGAGAAGTTGTATTGTATTGCATCGCCCCGCAAAACTATTCACTCGGCACATTTTTACCATCGCTTTTTGACGCCAACCTAATTTCTCGAACAAAAACTCAATGCCAAGGCGAAACACACCAATGCAAATACTGGCAACAGTGGCTTGATAAGACTATTCTAAAAGTTATCATTTGACGACATTTTGCTGGCTATTTATTGATAGGACACTTATGCGCCCCTTAGTACGTTCAACAGCGCTCAGTGGTTACTCTGAGCTCGTTCGCAGCCTCAACGAAGACCCGGCCCCCTTATTAAAACAGTTTAATATTGACCCGGAACGCCTGGGTGATCTCGACTATCTAATTTTTTTTCACAGCTTAATGCAGTTATTAGAAGCTACCGCAGAAAAATTACAGTGCGCTGACTTTGGACTGCGCTTATCAAAAACACAAAATCTGGAGACGCTTGGCCCGATCGCCATTATGGCACGCGCCTCCAGCACTGTTCGCGACGCCCTATTTTGTATCGCTCGCTATATATCCCACCACAGCCCCGCCATAAAACTGACGTTAGACAACACCTCAGCACCCAATTTTCCACGCCTGATGCTAGACATCAACGTCGCGGACTTTCCATACCGGCACCAGACCACAGAAATGTCCATTGGCTTGATGGCAAACGTACACGCGATGCTCACCGAAAATCGAAAAAAGCCCGAAACCATTTTATTCAGACACGACCGAATCTTGGATGCAAAAATTTACAAGCGTCATTTCGGCTGTCCGGTACTGTTCAATCAGGACTGCAATGCGCTGGTGCTCACCCCGGAACAATTCGACTTCCCGATTAAAACCGCAGACTCCTTCCAACGCGACATCATCGCTAACTACGTCATTAAAAAAGGTAGCAACTCGCCATTTACGTTTATAGAACAAACCCGGTTTATTATTAGCCGCCTGCTGCCAGCACAGTGCTGCAACATCAAAACCGTGGCCAAAGAGCTCTATATGCACCAGCGCACTCTGCAACGTCGATTAAAAGATGAAGGCCATGTATTCGAAGAGTTAGTTGACGAAATACGCAAACACGATGCCAAAAACTTCCTCGCCGAACAGCGAATGCCAATGGCTCAAATTGCAGGCCTGCTCGGATATCAAGAGCAGAGTTCATTTAATCGCGCAGCCAAACGCTGGTTCGGTGTCACGCCCAATGTTTATAGAAAAGCCGTCCACACTGCGACGAAACAAGAACACTAAGCTATGCTCTAAAAGCAATGAGCAGCTTTCTCAGAAAACATAAATGTGAATAATAACCGGGCACACTGTCGTCAAAAGATAAGAATAAGTCGCCAAATGGCAATTTATAGCAAAGGGATTTCGGCATTATCCACGCTCGAAAATTCTTAAATAATACCAACCTGTCACCGCTTGAAAGGATCAGTCCATGCAGCAACGTCGCTCAGCAACACAAAATAGTCGCCGGCACTTACTACACGCTGGCATCTGTCTTACCATTGCTAGTGCAGTAAATTGTGCTGTCGCCGCACCCATGCTTGAAGAGGTGCTGGTTACGGCGCAAAAACGCAGCCAAAGTACGCAAGATATTCCCGTGGCAGTAACCGGTTTAACAGGTACCCAGCTGGACAAATACGGCTTCGAAAATGCCAGCGATATCTCCGCGCAAGTTCCCAATATGCAGGTCAGCGGCCCCTACGGTGACATTCAGCCTATTTTCTCTATTCGCGGCGTCAGCATGTCTGACTATAGCTCTAACCAAGCCAGCCCAATCGGGGTCTACGTCGACGAAACCTATCTCGCACCGGTATACAGCCACGGCGCTAACTTTTTTGATATTGAGCGCTTAGAAGTATTGCGCGGCCCGCAGGGCACGCTATACGGTAAAAACACCACGGGTGGCGCGATTAACATCATTACCCGCACCCCACAATTTGGTGGCGAAGCCAACAATTACGTCAAATTGGGCGCGGGGAGCTTCAACGCCACCAGCGCCGAAGCTGGCGCGGAAACCGAACTGATAGAAGGTATTTTAGCTGCCCGCGGCGCGCTCAGTTTTAAGCGCGATGAAGGCTATGTTGATATCGTTGGCCGCGGTGAAAATGGCGCCCAAACCGATTTCCGCGGCGGGCGCTTGGCGCTGCATTTTGCACCCAACGACACCTGGGATGCGGTATTTAAATATACTGTTTCTGGTAACGACGCGCTGAGTACTCCCGCGCGCAACGAAGGCCGCACCGATCTAATCGGCTCACCAAATTCCGACTACAACGGCTACTCGCGGGAAAGTCGCAATTTAGATTTCCATGAGACTGAAGCCAACGACGTCGGCCCTCTTATTACCAACACCGATATTGCCGGCCTAACCATCACTTTTTCTGGCGATAATTACTCGATCACATCGGTAAGCTCATACTACGACGCCGACTACTACCAGCTGGCTGACACCGACGGCTCACCGAATGATCTGCTTACGATTACCTGGTCCTCAAACACCATCGGTTACAGTCAAGATTTGCGTTTCTCATCCGAATTCGACGGCATGTTTAATATTATTGCCGGTCTCTATTACGGCTATGAAGACCAATTCATGAATAATATTTATGACATCTTTGACACGCCACCGGATGTTCGCGTGGGCATAGCGAAACCGGATACCGCACAACAATATCCGTTTCTACTGGACTACGGCATGCTTGATCAGCGCATGGAAACCAAGAAAAGCAGCCTAGCTGCGTATTCACAAATGCGTTTTGATTTCACCGATCGTTTTGGCATGGATATAGGCCTGCGCTACACCAAAGACGACAACGAGCAAAGTTACTTTAATATTTCTCGCGTCGGTTATGACGGCAGCCCACGGGGCACCTATGTGCCGGGAAACAATACTGGTGTCGATGACGCATATATTTCTTTACCACTATCCCAGTCACAGTTGATCGACATCCTCGGAGACCCGACCTTACTGGCAAACCTGCTGAACATAGGCTACACACACGGCCCCTATACACTTGACTCCGCTCCGGCATTGGAAGCCAACGAGGCTGAATGGACGGGCAAATTAGGACTTGATTACCGCATCAACGACGACGTAATGGTCTATATTAGCGCCAGTCACGGCTACCGCAGCGGCAGTTTCAATGGCGGCGCCTACTACCTTGCCCGACCGATTGAAACCGCCTACGCGTCTCCTGAATATATCGACGCCTTTGAAGTGGGTTTCAAAGCTGATCTGCTAGACAACAGCATGCGCTTAAACGCCGCCCTATTTTCCTATGACTATACCGACCAGCAATTTATTAACGTCGTCGGTTTCTCGAACTTTCTTGAAAACGCCGGTAGTTCCAAGATTGCCGGTGCTGAAGCGGAATTATGGGCGCGCTTAACCGAAAAACTAACGCTGCAAATCGGGTTTGGTTATCTGGAAACTGAGTTTTCTGAACTTACTTTAGCGAACACTGAAACCATTGCCGACGCAGATGATCGCATCGATCTCAGCGGCAACGAGCTAATTTCCGCACCCAAATTTAACTACAGCATCTCGCTGGATTACGATATTTGGGTAACAGAAGCTGGCTATCTAACGACCAATGTTAATGGTAATTTTCAAGATGACCAGTGGTATAGCGCTTACAATGACCAATTCGGCTACGGCGAAATTCGCCAAGACGCCTACTGGTTATTCAATGCCCGAACTAGCTGGCATGCCAGCGACGACAGCTATTCAATTTCGCTGTGGGTTAAAAACCTGATGGACAAAGAATACGACGGCTACGGTATAAACCTGCAAGCTGGTTTCGGTCATGACAGCTACCTTGCAGGCCCGCCACGCACCTACGGCGCAGAGGTTACATACCGCTTCTAAGACTAGGCGTCAGTACGCTGACACAGCCTTTCAACAGCAGGTCACGCAAGGATGCGACCTGCTCTGCACCGCAAAACCCTACCCAAATTAAAACTAAGATCCCGCCCTAGCATCTAACAAACACCGAAACTAAGCTGCGCCATCTACGTATTGAAGGTAGCACTGCAATGTAGACAATAGAGTTGTCTATGCACTCATCCATTCCGCAGTAACTTCGGAATAGGAGCCGTAACTCTATGAAGGCTACAAAACCTAGCGACGCATCTGCGAGACCAGTTTCACTCGGTCAACTGTTAATCGCTGGCGGATTCATATCCGCCAGCACCTTGCAGGACGCCTTAAATACCCAGCAATGGAGTCGCCGCCGCCTTGGTGAGGTACTTGTCCAACGCGACATACTCAGCCGCTTAGAGAAACAAACACTGCTTGAACTCCAAAAGAAGTTAGCAACTCACGCAAAAGCACTTAGGCCTGACGGCAGCCTGACGCAGACCTTACAGCTTAGCTTAGGGCAGTTACTGCTTAATAGTGGCGAAATTACAGCTCAACAGCTGGAGTCGGCATTAGCTGAGCACAGTCTTAAGAATCGTCGACTCGGCGAAGTCCTCGTCGAACAAAAATCACTAACACCTATCCGCCTCGCGCAGTGGTTAAAACTGCAGAAGAAGTTAGTCAGTGCCGCAGCTGTAGCGACCTGGATGATGGCCGGCAGCTGCAATGTTGCCGCCGATGAGCGCGAACAGACTCTTTGGAAAAAATTTATTTCAGGGAAATTTCATCAGGAAAAAACGAGAGACTCTCATCTTGCCTGGGGGCAGCTGGGCGCGAAAAATCTTGGCAATATGAATATTCAAAATCGCGACCTCAGCGAATTGCGCCGCAGCCGCGATGGCACTCTGACACTCAGGTTTGGCGAAAAAGGCTTGAATATTACCAAGCGATTCTAGGGCTTCTCCACACTACTTGGATTTCAGGCTTAATCTTCTTCATTCGCTTCGCGGATTCGCTCGCGACGCTCGGCCTCTTCTTCCATAACCGCCTTAATTTCCAGTAGCACGGCATCCACGTCTGCCGCTTCACCACTATCTTCAAACTCGCCACTGAGTGGGGTATCTTCGTTTAATTCGCCGTCCTCATACAACGCCCACATCTCGTCAGCATAACGCGTCGCTAACAATTCAGGAGCATACTGACCGTAGTATTCGGTCATATTATTGATATCGCGACCCAACATACTTCGGGCGTTATTATTGCCCGCGGCGTCGACCGCTTGCGGCAGATCAATGATGACCGGGCCGTATTCATCGACTAAGACATTAAATTCTGACAAGTCACCGTGAACCAGGCCGGCAACCAACATCAGTTTCACGTAATGCATCACAAGGGCATGGTCTTCGATTGCCTGTTCAGCCGACATCGACACATCGTTCAAGCGCGGCGCAACGCCACCCTCTTCATCGGTAACCAACTCCATCAGCAATACGCCATCGAAACAGCCATAGGGTGTTGGCACCCGCACGCCGGCCTTAGCTAGTCGATACAGCGCGTCTACCTCGGCGTTATGCCACGCATCTTCCTGTTGCTTGCGACCAAACTTCGAGCCTTTTTCCATCGCGCGTGCGCGGCGACTATTGCGCACTTTGCGGCCTTCTTGGTACAAAACGGCCTGCTTAAAGCTACGTTGTGCCGCTTCTTTATACACCTTTGCGCAGCGAATTTCGTCGCCACAGCGCACCACATACACAGAGGCTTCCTTACCACTCATCAATGGCCGAAGTACTTCATCCACTATGCCATCTTCAATCAGCGGTTGTATGCGTTTAGGGGTTTTCATTATGTCCTTCACGTTATTCCGGCACAGACCGGAGAATTCCACACGATATTAATAAAGCCAATGTCATTGTAAAGCGTTGCCTATCTTTAGGCGACCACCCCGCACAAAACCTACGTCAAAGTTGACACCTGACTGAGCAATACCGAATCTTAGCGTATTCTAATTAGATTTTTTGACATACGCGCTAATTATCACAATTCGCGTACCATTAACTCGGCCTTCGATATGTTCGGGATTATTCGTCAAAGAGATGCCGCGCACCGCGGTGCCGCGCTTAGCGACGAAGCTCGTGCCTTTGACGTCCAAATCCTTGATCAATACCACCGTGTCGCCGGCCATTAACTGAACGCCATTGCTGTCCAAAGTGGGCTCGACATCGTCTACGGCCGCTGGATTCAGGGCATCGGCCCAAGCTTGGGTTTCTTCATCTAAATATACAGTATCCAGCAGATCCTGCGCCCAAGGCTCGCTTGCGAGACGCTTGAGCAAACGGTAAGACAAAACCTGTATCGCCGGCTCTGCACTCCAAACCGTGTCTTTCAAACTATGCCAGCGCTTAGTATCAAGCTCACTAGTTACAAGCAGCTGCTCACTGCAAAGCGCGCAAGCCATAATACAATGACTGGGATTGCTCTGATCGTAGGGAGGCACAGCGAACACCGTCAAATGTTCAGAGGACGCACACAATTCGCAGCGAGAATCGCTACGCTGAATTAAGGCTTGCTCGGTATTCATAAGGTGTCCGCTAGCAAAACGCCGTATTTTACGGCCTAGCGACTGCAGAAACGACTTAAAAGAAACCGAAATGAAAAAAACTTATCCGTTGCCGGGACTTGGGGAGTAAGACGCCGCAAATAACAGCGCCTTAAACGTAGACTAATTTAGCTAGCACGATTCTCATTGGTTGACGACGTTGATGCTTCCTGGGCTTTTGCCGCGTCGTCATTTACAAAGGTTAAACGCGGGGTGTCATGCTTCTTTACTTGGCTAGCGCCGACAAATTGACCGCCAGACTCAATCACCAGCTCGCGAACTTTAATCTCACCACTCACTTGTCCAGAGGCGACAATTTCTAAGCGGTCGGCATCGACTTTGCCATCTAAGATCCCACTCACCAATACGCGCTTGGCTTTTACATCGCCAGTAAAACGGCCACTTGTGCTTACTATCAGGTCATTTTTCGAAATCAGATTTCCTTTCATTATGCCATCGAGATGAAAATCGTCGTTTAGCTCGACGTCACCGGTAAGCGTGGTGCCAGCTGCGACCACCGTCGTTCGGGCACCACCATCTGTTTTCTTAGAGTTTTTGCCAGGGAATCCCATTTTATTTGCTCCTCGCGAGTAAAGAGAACATCGTAATTTTCCCAGGACCATTCCATAAATGGACCCGGAGCCAAGCGTCGATGTAAGTATCGTACTTCGTAGTGAAGATGCGGCGCACTGGATAAGCCAGTATTGCCGGTGTAGCCAATCAAATCGCCCTGGCGAACATAGTCGCCCACCGCCACCGAGGATTTACTCAAATGGCCAAATACCGTCACAAACCCAAAGTTATGGCTTAATTTGATCATATTGCCAAAGCCACTTGAGTTCATACCCGCCCACTCAACCACGCCATCGGCAGTCGCATAAACCGGGGTACCAACCGCAGCGCGTAAATCCGCTCCGCCGTGTAAGGCCATTTTGCCCAGCACGGGGTGATTACGCATACCATAGCGACTGGTCACAAAAGCATTAGATAGAGGGTAACCACTGGGAATAGCATTTAGCATGTGATGCTTTTCAGACGCAGTTTGACTAGCCGTATCCAGCCGTTGATAAAGGGCTATATCGGGGTCGGGGGTCAATCCGATCATGGTTTCAATAGAGCCAAGCTCGTCGGTCATGGTCGACAGCGCCGCTACCTTTTCGTCAACGGTTTGCTGCAAGCGCCGCTGCTCCGCCATCAAAACGCTGTTTTCGATCTTGATCTTGGCCTGATATTGCTGCAATTCCGCCACTTCGGTATTCAACATACCTAAGCGCGTACTCATAAACAAAATCGCCAAAAAACCGCCAAGAAAGCACGTTCCGAGCAATATACCAAAGCCGGCCATATAGCGGCGCATGAGCTGGGTAACGGTGTAGTGCTTGGCACCACTGTAATTTGTTATTGTTATTCTGTAATGATCACGCATCTTAACTCTCTAGTTTGCCTTCATCGCATTCGGAGTTGAGCAAGCCGTAAGGACAAAATAAAACCAAAATCATCAAACTACTGCTCGAAAAATTCTCAAAAATGATGGAACTTTTTCCACCCCGCGAGACGCAAAACCATCTCGGGCGGCTCGATTATGTTATTACTGCGCAAAGTATGCAAATTGTGTAGCAATTTAAGCTGCCAGATTCGACCAGTTACATGCGCTTATAAAGAAGGTTGAATGTCACCTGACAGTTCAATAGTGGCGACACTTAACTATGGATTTACCCTAGAGCGTGGCAGCGACTTTGTTTGCACGACCCTCAAGGAGTAAGCAAAGCAAAAAGTACAGGAAAGCGGTAAGCAGGAAGAATTTGTAGCACAGACAAGGACATACCGCGCAACACCAGTAAAAATTGCCGCGATATAAAACCGATAAACGCAAAAAAGCGGCCAAAAGGCCGCTTTAAATCTATCTAAAACAGGTTTGTGGCTTAAGGAGCTAGGCCACCAAACAAGGTCGTCAGAGCACCCTGCAGCACAGTAAGTAAATCCGCACCACCACCGCCACCGATTGCATCAGTTAAGGTTGATGCGACATCACACAGGGCGCTAAGAGGCGTCGCTGCCAGCGGGCAAGATCCCGCACCGCCATCTAATGCAGTCACTAAAGGCGTTAGCAACAAGTCTAAAGGCGTACCTGTTAAGCCATCACCTGTGCCACTACCACCGCCAGCAGACAATAATGCTTGCAGCGGAGCGAGTGCTTCTAACAGAGCATCAAACCCACCCACATTAGAGCCACCGCCGCCGCCAGCTAAACCGTCAGTTAGCGCACTTTGTAGCCCCGCCAGGAACGTATCGCTAAGCGGACCAAATAGCGCATCGGCTGGATTTTCAAAACCGCCGCCAGGTAGCTCGCCAAAATTACCACCCAATAAGCCTGCTAGCGCTGCGGTCGCGGCTTGAATTTGGCTACTCACAACGGGGCCTTGATCAGCCTGCTCTTCGATAAAGCCGATAGGCACCACATCAATTAACAAGCCGTTCAGCAAGTTTTCAAGCGTGACGCTCAATGCTGCCGATGCTGCATCGGTATCCATATCGTCAAATGCAAGTCCAGCTGCAGCTAGGTCGCTTAAGGCGGTATCCAGTGTTGTCAACAAGCCACCTAATACAGGTGCACCGCCAATTTGGCCTGACGGATCTTGATCGCGAATGGTTTGAATACCTTCGCTAAACGCGTCGCTCAACATCGTCAACAACACTGACGGTGATGGTGCTTCGCCGCTGCCGCCGCCATTGGCCATCTCTAGAACTGGTGCCAAAGCATCTGCCAAAGGTGCTAAAGGCGTACCTGCTAAGGCCGCTAGTGGGTCAGATGAATCACCACCAGCGCCGCCACCCGTGCAACTCTCACCAGCCAATGACGCCAATGCTACCGGTAAGTCAGCCGCTAGCTCAGTCACTGTTGCCTGGAAGTTCGCCGCTGAGTCAGTAAACAAAGCAGCCGGATCACTTTGCAGCGTAGCCGGATCAACATTCACTAGGATTGAATCTAAGATATCCAGGACGTCGGTAACAATAAACGACGTCACGCAGCTCACCGGACCTTCCAATGGTGTACCCGCAGCACCCGCAACAATCGGTGCCAAAACCTGTTCAGACAGAGGCTGCTGTACCGCATCCAGCGGGCCTTCAACCTCAGAAAAACCATTGGTTATAGGCTGTTCCGCGCCACCGCCACCGCTAGGGCCACCTCGGTTGCCGCTACTGCCGCCGCCACAACCGGTCAACACCAAGCCGGCGCTGAGGGTTAAGGCCAGAAGCCCCTTGTTAAAAAACACTTTATTCATACTAAGTACTCCGTTAATTAGCGTAACAATCGCTGATACATCTACCCAAAATGACGCGCTTTGTAACAAGGCTAAAACCACTCCACCATCTTACATTTGCTGCTGTGCGTGCTGAGGACAGTAGAACAAATATGAGAAGTAGTTGAAGTAAGGGAAAACCGAGGAGCATCACTAAGCGACACACCAAACCGAGAACTGCATCACATTTTTATTAAGTCGCCGATCCAGACACATATACGCATCATCACGCTGCGCTAGATCGCGGTTTATATCTAATTAGTGAATAATGTCGAATTTGATGGAAACTAGCTATGCAGAGTACGCCCTTCAATTGGGACTATGAGAACCCGTTCACACAAGAATTTCGTGTTCAGGACCAACACATCGATTTTATCGGTCATGTAAATAACGCAGTGTATGTCGGCTGGTGCCAAGACGCTGGTTGGCAGCACTCGCTAGACCTCGGATTAGGTCTAGAAGAATACAAATCCCTGGACGCAGCAATGATAATTCGGCGCGCTGACTACGACTATATCCTCTCGGCCTATACCGGCGACGAGTGCATCATGGGGACATGGCTAAGTGCCAACGACCACAAGCTCACGATGGAAAGGCAATTCCAACTACTTCGCAAAGTAGACGGCAAAACATTGCTGCGCGGCCACTGGCAACTAGTGTGTATTCGCATGAGTAACGGCAAACCGCGGCGCATGCCAGTGGAGTTTGATACACGTTACGGTGCTGTGGTCATCCCCCCTCCGGTCTAGTCGAGTGCACCGCACCATAATCCGTGTAGAATACGACGATAACTTCAAATCAAGAGAGAGTGATACGGTGACAAGCCAATACGCTGAACACCCCGCCATGTTTCGCAACAATCCGCTGGGGTTTATCCTCGCCGTCATTCTAATTCCGGCGGCCATTGGCATCATAATATTGATGGTCTGGTATTTGCGCTGCAAATCTACGCGCTTAGAGATCAACGATAATGAAATAGTTCTTGAGCAGGGCCTACTCAGCAAAGAACGCACCGAGCTGAACGTGTCGGGTATTCGCACGGTAAAAATCAAACAGTCTTTTTTCAATCGTTTGTTTGGCGTGGGCACCCTGTCGGTTTACACCGCCGGTGACAATCCCGAAATACAAGCGCATGGCATGCCCAAGCCAGAAGTATTCCGCGACCTCGTTAAATCGCGCCAATCCAACGCGAGCTGAGCCCATTAACAAAATGAACAACGCGAGCGATAAAGACAGCAAACGCGCCTTGAAAATAGCGATCATATCTCTGGTGTTGATTGTCTTACTCGGCTTGGCCGTCGCCATGTTCATCCCGTTGGCGTCGGTCTTTATCGACCAACATTTCAGTCCCGGTCTCGGCCTGAAAGACGCCGCGGTAGCAGCCTTTTTCGTCACGGTCGTGACCTTGGTTATTTTTGCAGTTGCCGCCGGCGACGGTCTACTCGGCGAGCTACAATTCATACTGAGCGGCTTTTTTAGTTTTTTTCTGGTGCTGTGGCTTTTAATTGCATGGATTTTCTAAACAGCAACCCAGCTCGATGTCAGCGGAACCTCATTCATGCTTGACCTTTTCGACGTTACCGCGCTGTTTGGCTTTTTTGCCCTCCTCGCTTATTTTTGGCGGGCACAGGGCACACGAGAAATCGCCTTGCGCGCGACTCGTAAACACTTAGAGCTTCAGCAACTTGCATTGCTCGACGACCACGTCGCCCTTCGCGCCATCTGGTTTAAACGCAGTTCCAAAGGCGAGTTTAGTCTGTGGCGACGCTATATCTTTGAATTCACCGCGACCGGTCACGAGCGCTACAAAGGCTGCGTAATCACCCTCGGCAATAAAATTGAAAGCTATGAGCTAGAACCGCATCGTTTTCCAAATGACATAATTCACTAGCAACACCAATAACACTCAAACTAAACAAGCGATCCCCGACATGCGCCACGGCACCAACTATCCCCAGAACCAAGATGTTAGTTGGGCTACTCTGCGCGAACTAATACCTTACTTAATGGCATTCCGATCTCGAATCGGCATTGCGCTGCTGTGTTTGATTGCCGCCAAAGTCGCCAGCGTTGGCCTGCCATTTATACTCAAACATATTGTCGATCAACTCGACAAAGACGGCCAAGCCGCCATTTTAATATTGCCTCTCGCGCTACTCCTTGCTTACGGTGTATTACGATTTGCCAATGTACTGTTTGGCGAGCTGCGCGACACCATCTTTGGCCGCGTTACCGAGCGCGCCATGCGCCAAGTTGGCCTCACCGTATTCAAACATCTGCATGCCCTGGATCTCGAATTTCACCTCAACCGCCGCACCGGAGGATTGTCTAGAGACATAGAACGGGGCACCAACGGCATCAACTTTCTGCTGCGGTTCATGGTGTTTAATATCGTCCCGACGTTTATCGAAATTGGCTTGGTCATCGGCTTATTGGGTTGGCAATACAGCATGTGGTTTGCGGCCATCGTATTGCTCGCGGTGATCTGCTATGTAGGATTTTCGATCTTCGCTACGGAGTGGCGCACGGGCTTTATCCGCCGCGCGAACGAGGCGGAATCTCGCAGCAGCACCCGCGCAGTAGACAGCCTGTTAAACTTTGAAACCGTAAAATACTTCGGTAATGAACAACACGAAGCCAATCACTACGACAATGAACTCGAAGGCTGGGAAATCGCTCGCCGGCAGAACCGCCTCAGTCTCTTTGCGCTCAATGCCGGTCAGGCCTTAATTATTGCCGCCGCCATGACCGCAGCGATGGTCTTGGCCGCCAGCGAAGTCGTCGCCAAAGAAATGACCCTCGGCGACTTTGTTCTCATCAATGCCTTTATGATGCAGATTTTTGTACCGCTTAACTTCCTCGGTTTTGTATACCGTGAAATGAAAGGCTCAATGGCAAATATAGAGGCAATGTTCGCCCTGCTGCGCCAAAAAGCCACCATCACTGACATCGAAAATGCGCCAGACTTGCAATTAAGCGAAGGCCGCATCGAGCTTGAAAACATCAGTTTTCACTATCAAAGCGAGCGCCCTATTCTCAACAATATCAGCTTTAAGGTCGGCGCTAATCAGAAGGTCGCTATCGTCGGCAGTAGCGGCGCCGGCAAGTCGACCTTGTTGAAATTACTGTTTCGCTTTTACGATGCTAGCTCAGGTCGAATTCTTATCGACGGACAAGATATTAAACACGTCAATCAGTCATCGCTGCGACGCGCACTCGGTATCGTGCCCCAAGACACCGTATTATTTAATCAGTCCATTCTCGAAAACATTCGCTATGGTCGAATTGACGCCAGCGACGATGATGTTTATAAGGCCATCCGCATGGCCCATCTTGAAGACTTTATTGCACGCCTTCCCAAAGGGGTAGACACACTGGTCGGTGAGCGTGGCCTAAAATTATCTGGGGGCGAAAAACAGCGCGTTGCCATCGCCCGCGCGCTCCTAAAACAATCGCCCATTATGATTTTTGACGAAGCCACGTCCTCCCTCGACAGCGCCTCGGAGCGCTTGATTCTAGAGGCGATCCGCGACATCGCCCGCGAACACACTATGCTGGTGATCGCACATCGCTTGTCGACGGTAGTCGATGCCGATCATATCCTGGTATTGGAGCAAGGCGAGATTATCGAGCAAGGCACTCACACCAAACTACTCGAACTCAATGGCCAATACGCCCACCTTTGGTCTTTACAACAACGTGAGCGGGCTTTAACAAGCGATTAGACAACTCTTCACCTTATCTGTGATTGCCAGCCTCCCCAGACTCTTATAGGCTGACGCAGTAAAACACAATAAGGAAAAAACATGCAGCAGCTATCCGGCCAAGACGCCATGTTCATTCATACCGAGACCGCGGGAATGCCGCAGCATATCGGAATCATGAGCATTTATGATCAGTCCACCGCGCCTGACGGCATAGTCCGCTTCAAACAAATTCTGCAATTGCTGGAAAGCCGCTCACACCTGTCGCCGATATTTAATAGGCGACTTCGCAAAGTGCCAATGGGACTAGATCAACCCTACTGGGAAGACATAGAGCACTCCGACATTGAGGCTCATGTTCACCACATGGCTCTACCTAAACCAGGTGACTGGCGACAGCTCTGTATTCTCGCTTCACGTATTCATGCGCGCCCATTAGATTTGAGCAAACCCCTTTGGGAAATGTACGTCATCGAAGGACTAGACAGCGTCCGCAACCTCCCCAAAGGCTGCTTCGCAGTCATAAGTAAAGTTCATCACGCCGCGATGGACGGCGCCACCGGTGCGCGTTTTATTCCGCTGCTACATGACCTCAGCCCGGATATTGCTGACCCCGGCTATGCGTCGACCAAAGTTATACAAAAATACACCGACGGCCAAATGTTGAGCAAAGCCCTATTCAATAACCTTAAGAAGCCAATGCAAGCGGTTAACCTAATTGGCAGCGCCTTTCCTACCTGGCGCCGAATTCGACGTGGCAAGAAAGAGCAGGACTTCGCCACACTAGAAGACAAACAAAAAACCATTTTCCAAGGCAAAATTTCACCCCATCGCGTGTGTGACGCCGTGCCCTTCGCCTTTGAAGATATTCGCGCCATAAAGAATACCGTTGCCGGTGCCACTATTAACGACGCCATGCTCTGCATCGTGTCTGGCGGTTTGCGCAAATACCTCGCTGCCAAAAATGCGCTGCCGGAAAAAACCTTGGTCAGCGGTTGCCCCATCGATGTTCGCAATGACAAAGAGCACAGCAGCGGGGGAAATATGGTCGGCTTTATGACGGTGTCGCTGCATTCCAACATAGACGACCCCAAGCTCAGACTAAAAGCGATTCACGACGCCTCGATGAGCAGCAAAGCCTATGCAGACGCGCTAGGACCGCGCATGGCAGTCGACGTAACCAATGTGCTTCCCGGCGGCATGCTGTCACTCGCGCTGCGGGCGGCATCGGCAACCGGCCTCACCGAGGCGGCGGTTATCTTCAACACCGTGGTCACCAACGTTCCTGGGCCCACCCAACAGCTGTATTTCTGCGGCGCCAAAATGGTCGATGGTATGAATTTCGGCCCGCTGCTCCCCAACGTCGGCTTGTTCCAAATTATCTACAGCTCGGTGCTCAACAAGGTTGGCACTATCTCTATTTCATTTACCGCCTGTCGCAAAATGCTGCCGGACCCCGAGTTTTACTCTGAGTGTTTGCAAGCGTCTTTCGACGAATTAAAAGCTGCCTGCCTTGGCGAAGCAAGGCAAAGTAACACCGCAAGCTAAGGAAAACGCGCTTGCGACAATGGGAAAGGCTGAATAAGCTGGTGGGCGTCGCAAACACACTCACCCACCCAGGAAGGGATTTCGCCGACCATGAACGATAGCCACGACCTGCGCCTGATAATTGAGTCTCGCATTCCCGTCATCGTCATTGAAACCTGGGAAGAAAAACGCGCCTTAACGCTGCTCTCTAAACTCGGTATGCAACTGGGATTACCGGTGTTTGCATGGTCGATTACCGAAGGCCTGCGCCGCAGTGATTACGACCAGGCCGCTAATCAGCCCCTAACAGCCGAACCCGAAGCGGCGCTCAAACATATTCGCAGCGGCAAGCTCGCGGGCATGTATGCGCTCTGTGATATCCATCCTTTTTTAAATGATGAACCGCGTATCATCCGCCTCATAAAAGACATCGCATTAGACGCCGAGGAAACCGGCCAAACGCTAATCTTAGTAAGCCATGCCATCGACATTCCCAGCGAATTCAAACGGCATAGCGCGCGCTTTAACTTATCGATGCCAGAAGACCACAAATTGCGCGCCGCAGTTTACAAAGAAGCGCAGGAGTTCACCGCCAGCAAAGGCCGCAAAGTCAAAACTGACCGCGACGCGCTAGACAAACTCATTAACAATTTGCGCGGTCTTCCACTGGAAGACGCAAGAAAATTGGCACGTGGCGCTATTTTTCAAGACGGCGCCATCACCCATTCCGACATCGCGGCGGTGAACAAAGCCAAATTCGAATTGCTCGATATGGACGGTGTTTTAAGCTTTGAATACGACACCGCCGACTTCGCCCATGTCGGCGGCCTATCTAAATTAAAGGACTGGCTGAGCAAACGAGAACAGGCATTTAACCGGCACGGCGACGACGCCCCCAAAGGCATTATGCTAGTAGGCGTGCAAGGTGGAGGTAAAAGTTTGGCGGCAAAAGCGGTCGCGGGACTCTGGGGTTTACCCCTGTTACGCATGGATATGGGCGCGCTCTACAATAAGTTTTTTGGTGAATCGGAACGCAATGTGCGCGAGGCCCTAGCCTTGGCAGAAACCATGTCACCCTGTGTGTTGTGGATCGACGAAATTGAGAAAGGCATCGGCAGTGATACCCACGACGGCGGCACCTCGCGCCGCATACTCGCTACATTATTAACGTGGATGGCAGAGCACAAGCAGGCGGTATTCGTTGTCGCCACCGCCAACGACATTCAACGTCTGCCACCTGAACTCATCCGCAAAGGCAGACTCGACGAAATATTTTTTGTGGATTTGCCAAGCGAGAAAGTCCGTCAGGACATCTTTGCTATCCATCTTAAAAAACGCAATTTTGCACTTCAGGATTTTCGTTGCGCCGAACTCAGCGCCGCCAGCGACGGCTTTACCGGTGCAGAGATTGAACAGGCCATCGTCGCCGCGCGCTACTCTGCCAGCGCCCGCAATGAAAACCTAACCACCGCACACATACTTCACGAAATCTCCAGCACCGTGCCGCTGTCAGTCACAATGAGTGAACATATAGAAGCATTGCGCCACTGGTGTCAGAGTCGTGCCGTGGCGAGCGACTAATACATAAGCAAGCCATCGAACTCGAATTACGGCATACTAGCGTCTTCAAAAATTTGCACTTTACACGGATTACTCATGCCATTATTGCCCCTCGCCCACTTGCTCTGTCCCATCGACCAGAGCGAGTTACAGCAAGACGGCAATACCTGGCGCTGCCAGAATAATCACTGTTTCGACATTGCCAAACAAGGTTATGTAAACCTGCTACCAGTGCAAAATAAGAAATCACTCGACCCTGGCGACAGCAAAGAAATGATTGCCGCGCGCCGCGATTTTTTAAATAGCGGGGTGTACCAGCCAATTGCCATCGCGTTGGCTAATACCGTCGCGACACTCTGCCAAGGGCGTAAGCAGCTCGGGGTATTAGATGCAGGCTGCGGCGAGGGTTACTACCTAAACGCTGTGAGTGAATCCTTAATACAAAATGAGGTAGCACTGTGCGCAACGGGATTGGATATTTCGAAATGGGCAGTGCGCAGCTGTAAAATTCGCAACCCCAAGCTCAACGGACTTGTAGCGAGCAACCGGCAAATACCACTGCCAGATCACAGCCAAGACATTGTGTTATGCACTTTCGGATTTCCGGTATTCGAGGAGTTTAAACGGGTATTAAAACCCGGCGGCCACATTGTGATGGCCGACCCCGGCCCCGAACATTTAATAGAATTGCGCAGCCAAATTTACGACACCGTGCGCCGCAATCCGCCGGCCGACATTAGCGCCGCACTCGGCGAGGGCTGGCAACTTAGCGATAGCATTAATGTGCAATTTACCAGCGCGCCCCTCAGCGCTGAACAGTTCGAACATTTACTGGTGATGACACCGCACCTTTATCGCGCCAGCCGTGAAGGTCGCGAACGCGCAGCGAAATTACAAAATATTGCTATTAGCGGCGACGTGCTCATTCGCGTAATTAGCAACAGTCACTAAACTGACAATGCAGTTTCAATGATTGAGGTGTCGAAGAGAACGTCGGTGCGGATATCTGAAGGGCGTTATTTAAACTAATATAAAATGCAGCCAATGCTATCGAACTAGCTTTGGCTGCAAAACGTAAACTAGATTACGTTGCGTGCAATGATCATGCGCTGAATTTCACTAGTACCTTCGTAAATACTGGTAATACGCACATCACGCGCCAAACGCTCGAGTGGGTATTCGCGGTTATAACCATTGCCACCCAGTATCTGCAAACCGGTGTAACAGGCGCGGTTCGCGGCCTCAGTGGCAAACAATTTCGCCATCGATGCCTGCTTGCCAAAATCGCCACCGCTCTCTTTGGTAAACGCAGCCTGCATTAACAGCAAACGCGCCGCTTCCATTTCGGTATAGGCATCTGCCAACATCCACTGCAAACCCTGGAAATTAGAAATAGCCTGACCAAACTGCTGGCGCTCTCTAGCGTAGTCCCGCGCGTAGTCCAGGGCGGCCTCACCCAAACCCAGCGCCAGCGAACCGACGCCGATGCGCCCACCAGCAAGTTCGCCCAAGGCAACTTGATAGCCGCGATTTACGGTGCCCATAAGCGCCGAAGCGGGAATGCGACAGTCATCAAAGTACACAGGGTTGGTGGCAGAGCCTTTCTGACCCATTTTTTCTTCAGCGGGACCGACACTCAGACCAGCCGTTTCACGCTCAACCAGGAAGCACGATATGCCTTTGCCGCGCGGGGCGTCTTTGTCCGTCACCGCCCATACCACAAAAACACCAGCGTACTCGGCACTGGTAATATAGGCTTTTGAGCCATTCAGAACCCAGCTATCGCCATCGCGCACTGCAGTGGTTTTCATACCTGAAGGATCGGAGCCTGCACCAGATTCTGTTAAGCAAAAACCGGCAGCCAGATATTCGCCGGAGCAAATTTTTGGCAAGTAGGTGCTCTTTTGCTCCTCACTGGCAACCGCTTGAATGACTTCGGCGACCATATTGGTTACCGAAACCGTCACGGCCGTAGAAGCACATCCGCGCGCCAAACCGGTAATAGCAAGACTGAAGGCAATAGTGCCCGCCTCAGTGCCGCCATAGTCCGCACCGACGTTTAGTCCCATAAATCCGAGATCGGCAAGCTTTTTAAGATTAGCTAAGAATTCGTCCTTGCCTTTGCCTTCATCCAATTTAGCGGCGTTTGGCACTAGCTCTTTGGCCGCAAAGTCAGCTGCGGTTTGCTGAATAAACTGCTGCTCTTCAGTAAGGTTTAAATTCATTACACTTGGCCCTGCTAATTGAAAAGTGAAGACAAAATAATAAAAATCAGAATCTTGGAAGCGCTCGGCGCTTCCAAGTATTGAGCGCTAAATCACATACGCTCAATAATGATGGCTGGCGCCATGCCGCCGGCAGTACACATGGTAATTAGACCGCGCTTTAAATTGCGACGCTCCAATTCATCCAATACTGTGCCGATCAGAATAGAGCCAGTGGCACCAATCGGGTGACCTAGCGCCATTGAACCGCCGTTAACATTGATCTTGTCGCGGTCAATATTTAACTTGCGGATAAAGCGCTCAAGTACCACAGCAAACGCCTCGTTCACTTCGAACAGGTCGATGTCGTCAACCGTCAAACCGGCTTTCTTCAGTGCTTTTTCAGCGGCGGCAACCGGCGCGTTTAGCATTAGGGTTGGGCAATCGCCCATATTCGCCATGGCCAAAACTTTCGCACGCGGCTTCCATCCCTGCTTGGTCGCGTACTCTGGTGAGGCTAATAAAATCGCCGCCGCGCCATCGACGACACCCGATGAATTGCCGGCATGGTGAACATGATTTATTTCGATACCGGGATATTTTTTCTGCATTAACTTGCGGTAAGTTAAGCCATTTTCGTCCAGCTCTTTATCCGCCAGTGCAGGGAAAGAAGGCTTGAGTTGCGACAAGGACTCAAACGTGGTGCCTGGACGGGGAAACTCTTCTTTATCTAAGGCCAAGCTGCCATCTTCATGATAGACAGGTACAACGCTTTTCTCGAAGTAGCCATTCTCGATAGCGTGGGCAGCGCGCTGTTGGCTCACTACCGCCAGCCTATCCAAGGCTTCACGATCAATGCCTTCCAGCGTTGCAATGGTGTCTGCACAGACACCCTGGTGACTCTGTGGATGACTTTCACGCAAACGCAAATTGCCACTGTCCATAATCTCCGGCAAGCCATTGTCGTGGCCGTAGCTCGACATCATCTCGGCACCGCCAGCAATCACCACGTCTTCCATGCCAGACATGATCGACGCCGCTGCGATGTTCACGCTGGTAATACCGGAACCACAAAAGCGGTCTAGGGTGACGCCGCTAGAGCGAATATCAAAGCCGGCATCCAATGCCGACATACGTCCCATGTCGCCAGCGTGACGACCGCGCTGACAGCTAGTGCCCCACACCACGTCATCGACGTCGGCGGTATTTAAATTATTGCGTTCAACAATCGCTTTAAGCACACAGGCGCCCAACTGCTGGGGGTGAATTTCGGCCAATGCACCCTTGCCTAATTTACCGATGCCACGCGGGGTACGGCAGGCGTCTATAATCCATGCTTCACTCATTTTAAAATCCTCTGTTTTAGCGGCCTAGTATTTACATCAGCCAGTATTTTCGATTTACGGTAAAACACCTTGCTCGGCAAGCTGCACTATTTGTTCACTGCTGTATCCCAAACCGCTTAATACAGCGCTGGTATTACTTCCCGACGCTGGCGGCGAAGCCGGTACCGACGGTGCGGTACGGCTGAATTTTGGTGTTGGCGCTGCCTGCAAGATACCGTCAGTGTGAAGGTAGCTTTGACGGAATTTATTATGCGGGTGCTCTGGCGCCTCGCTCATAGAAAGGATTGGTGCAAAGCACACATCGCTGCCCTCCATGATCGCGCACCACTCATCGCGGGTTTTATTTTTCATTACCGCACTGAGTTTTGCCTTTAATTCCGGCCACTTTGATTCATCGCTTTGTGAGCTAAACTCACTGGCATCCAGCTCGGCTTTTTCCAGTAGTATTTGAAAAAATTGCGGCTCTAAAGAACCAATCGACACGTATTTGCCGTCGGCGGTTTCGTAGCTGTCGTAAAAATACGACGCGCCATCGAGCAAATTCACCCCGCGCTCATCACGCCAGCGGTCACTCGCCATCCAGGCATACATCATGTGCATTAAGGCAGCAGAGCCTTCAACCATCGACACGTCCACGACCTGGCCTTGACCGGAGCGCGACGATTCAAAAATAGCGCACATCAAGCCAAAGGCGAGGAACATGCCGCCGCCGCCAAAATCACCGACCAAATTTAGCGGCGGCACCGGCTTTTCACCCGCTCGACCAATGCTGTGCAAGGCGCCAGACAGCGAAATATAATTGATGTCGTGGCCTGCAGCTTGCGACAGAGGCCCAGTTTGACCCCAGCCGGTCATGCGCCCGTAAACAAGCTTTGGGTTTCGCGCCATGCAGTCTTCTGGGCCAATACCCAAACGCTCGGCAACACCTGGGCGAAACCCTTCAATAAGCGCATCTGCTGTCGCACAGAGCTTTAACACAATCTCCACGCCCTCAGCCGACTTCAAGTTGACCGCGATGGATTTCTTACCGCGCTCACTGACCTCTGCAGGCCGCGCTTTAGAGGAGGATTTGCGGGTAATAGAAATCACTTCCGCGCCCATATCCGCCAGCATCATGCCGCAAAATGGCGCGGGGCCGAGGCCTTCAATTTCTATTACACGCAAGCCAGTCAAGGGGCCCATATTTACTCTCCTGCTAATCCATCAATTCGACAAGCAAAGACTTATTTAGGCTGCATACGCAGACCAGCGTCCATACGAATGCACTCGCCATTGATGTAATCGTTCTCGATGATGCTGGTGACCATATGCGCAATTTCAGCCGCGCGGCCAAGACGCTTAGGAAATAATGGCGTGCTGCTAAGGGCTTGATAAACAGGCGCTGGCAATGACTCAAACATCGGGGTGTTGATCAGACCCGGGGCAATGGTGTTCACCCGAATACCGACGCTTGATAAGTCCCGTGCGATGGGCAGAGTCATACCCACAATACCGCCTTTACTCGCGCTGTATGCAGCTTGGCCAACCTGGCCTTCAAAGGCGGCAACAGAGGCCGTATTCACGATCGCACCGCGAACGCCGTCTTCATTGTCTGGCGTATTCTTAGCCATTTGCTCGGCGCATAAACGCAACACGTTAAAGGTGCCGGTTAAATTTACCGCCAAGGTTTTTTGCCACAAATCCAAGGGGAATGGGCCGTCTTTACCCAAAGTCTTGCTGCCTGTTGCGATACCCGCGCAGTTCACACAAATATGAATGGCGCCAAATGCGGCCATAGTGGCGTTCACACCGGCTTGAACCGACTCTTCGCTGGTCACGTTCACGTCGGCAAACATAACCGCCTCGCCCAACTCGGCAACGACCGCCTCGCCCGCCGCTGAGTTCATATCGAATATCGCCGCCTTAGCGCCAAGACTCACTAGACGCTTAACAATCTCTAAACCCATGCCCGACGCACCACCGCTGACCACCGCGACTTTTCCTTTGATATCCATTACTTTCTCCAAATGAGGGTAGGGACCGCACACTGCGGCAACAAAATAGACTTGTGCGCAATACTCCACCTCTATTGCAAGCATTACAATGACGTAAAGGAAGACAAAAATAGACATATTGTTATAATGCGGCTTCACGCTAACTTGAGCTTAATACGGTGCGATCCCCGACTATCTCAATCTACTTTATTCAGGCCTGCCTAAAGAACCTAGAGCACAGGCCCGAAATGCAGCGGGAGCTGCTGGCCAAAAATCATATTTCACCGCAAATTTTGCAATCGACTACCGCGCGTGTACCCGCAGAAAACTACGCAAACCTGCTCCGCGACACCATGCAGGAAATGGACGATGAGCTAATGGGCTACGGTAGCCTGCCCCAAAAATTAGGTTGCTGGACTACGATGGTGGAGCTAGCGGCCAACTCCAACACCCTCGGCGAGGCCTTAAAAAAACTGACGCGATTTTATCGCCTGATAACGTGGGGCCTAGAAACTAGGCTTAGCAGAGACGACAGTGGCAATGCATTCCTGTCGCTAAATCACAGCAATCAACAAGATCACCCGGCACAGTTTGATCCCTATTTGTATGAATCCTTTTTGTTCTACATCCATCGCACCGCCAACTGGCTAATCGGACGCCAGATTCCACTACACGCGGTAGATTTTTGCTTTGCGGAAACAACGCACCGCTCGGTGTATTGGGATATGTATTTTTGCAAAGATATTTATTTTCAGCAGCCGGTATCGCAGCTGCGCTTCTCAGCAAGCATGTTAGATTTACCCGTGACAAAGTCGGCACAGGCAATTAACGCCTTTCTCAACCACGTTAACCAAGCCATGATCACCCAAGTCTACGCTCAAAAAAGCTGGCACTATAGAGTGAGCACACAACTGGAGTCACGACTCCAAAGCAATCCCTCGTTCAGCGAATTCGCCAAAGGTTTTAATCTACACCCACACACATTGCGCAGCTATCTGCGCGACGAAGGCTTTCAATATCAGGAAATAAAAGACCGCGTTCGCCGCGACAGCGCTATTTTCCACCTGAGTTCACAGGGTAAAAGTGTCGAAGAAACCGCCACCCTCACCGGCTTCTCTGAAGCGAGCGCCTTTATTCGCGCCTTCAAAAAATGGACGGGGAATACGCCGATTCACTATAAACGCACATCGTAATTAGTAAACAAGCCCAGCCGGTTTTTTATAGCCGGCCTTTATATACAGTATTTAATGACTGAATTTCTGCCGATATGACCGTGGCGTCAGACCCGTTTTACGCTGAAATAAACGATTAAACGAACTGATATCGGCATATCCGATACGACGCATTATTTGCTCAGACGACATACCGGTGCTTTCCAATAGTTTTTTAGCCGCTTCAATACGCAAATTTTGCAAATAGCTATTGGGTGTATCACCCACTGCTTCTTTAAAACGTCGCATCAATGTTCTGGAGCTGACATGGCATTGCGTGGCAAGGGCATCCAAGGAAAACGGAGACGTGAGATTTTTCTCAAGATGATCCTGCGCCGACAGTACCAGAGCATCACTGTGCTCCTTTTGCCTTGGCAATATTAAATACGGCGTTTGCTGGGTTAAATTGGTATCGACCAATAATGTTTTGGCGCATAAAGACGCCACGGCTTTACCCATGTAGCGCTCAACTAAAATTAAAGCTGTGACCATTTCAGCGCCATTTGCACCGCCAGTTATTAGACGTTTTTCATCGACCACTAACTCGCCCGCGCGCAATTCAATATCGGGGTAACGCTGCCCAAACTGTTCCGCCAACCACCAGCTCGTGGTGGCAGCCAAACCACTCAACAAACCGGTTTCTGCCAATACGAAACTACTCGTGCAATGGGCGCAAATAATACAACCATTGGCGTACTGGCGACTGAGCCAGCTCACAATAGCGCTCATCGCCAACAATTTGTGACTGAAGGCTTTGCCGCCTGGATAATTCATCGCAGGTAGAACAATTATACTTCCTTCGTCGAGATCTACTAAGGCGCCGTCGACGGCAACCCGCAACCCCGAAGCGGTTCTAACCGGCGCACCGTCCTCGGATAAGACTTGCCACTCAAAAACACCGTCCTGCCGTTTGTACTGCTCACGCCAATGGGAGTTTGCGACTAAATATAAATCCTGAGGGTTGGCCAAGCTTCCCGCATAGCAATCTTCGTACGCTAGCACATAGACCTTAGGCATTTTTCACTCCACTATGCTCAACGCCATCTCAAGCCCAAGTGTCACTATCAACGTATTTAATGTCAATACAGACACTACCCGGCGCTGGCGCAAGCCTATAAAGTACGCTTTCCAAAAAGGCCTTCCAAGAAGAGTATTACGACTATGTCCCTCCCCGAACTGCTCAAAAATCGACTGCAATTGCCCGCGGTTGCCGCCCCCATGTTCCTGGCATCTGGCCCAGAGCTGGTCATCGAAACCTGCAAGTCCGGTATGGTTGGCTCTTTTCCCGCATTGAATCAGCGCAGCAGTGATGGGTTTGAAGAGTGGCTCAACACCATAAATACAGCGCTTGCAAAATTTGAACAGGACACGGGCAAAAGAGCGGCACCGTTTGCGGTAAATCTGATCGTCCACAAAACCAATCCTCGTCTAGAAGCAGACCTCGCCTTATGCGTAAAACATAAAGTACCGATGATTATTACCTCACTCGGTGCAGTTAAATCAGTTATTGATGCAATCCACGGGTATGGCGGTTTGGTATTCCACGACGTCATCAATGCTCGTCACGCTCGCAAAGCCGCAGACGCGGGCGTAGACGGCTTGATCGCCGTTTGCGCAGGTGCAGGTGGCCATGCGGGCAGCACCAATCCCTTTGCACTGGTCGCCGAGATACGTGAATTCTTCGATAAGACGCTTTTGCTAGCGGGTGCTATTTCAAAGGGTAGTGATATTGCCGCTGCACGCATGATGGGCGCCGACCTCGCCTATATGGGCACACGGTTTATCAATACCCAAGAAAGCTTGGTACAGCCTGAATACAAGCAGATGATCGTAGATTCCATGTCCAGTGACATCGTCTACACGCCAAATATCTCCGGGGTATTCGCCAATTTCCTCAAACCCAGCATTGTGAACGCGGGACTAGATCCTAGCAATCTGGAAGCTAAAACAGATATTGATTTTGGTGAAGAGTTAGAGGTAGATGCCGACCACAAAGACGGAGACAAAGCGGGCGGCGCATGGAAGCAAATTTGGTCTGCGGGCCAGGGCGTTGGCGCGATACACAATATTCCAACTACAGCCGAACTGGTGTCAACGCTGATAGAAGAATATCAAAGCGCAGCAGCATCATTTAATAAGCCAAACTAACATGTAGCTTAACAACGCGCGGTCCCGCTATCGAGGCACCGCGCGTTTCAACCCAGCCCCACAAACTGTAATGTGATGGTTACGGCTATTTCTTCAATCACTTAGCTTCAGGCGCGCATCTTCTAAACAACTCACAAACGCAACTCACAGCCTTACTGCCTAATACGTTAAATCAGTGATCTATTGCTTAACAATAAGCTCAATTTCCAGCCGCTTTTGCGCAGTGAGTGAATTGCTGACAATACAAATTTTCTCCGCTTTAGCCAGCAGTGTTTCTGCTTTCTGGCGCGAGGCCTCTGAATCTAAGGTCAGCGCGACTTTAGTAACAATCTCGGTAAATTGCATTGCCCGCTCGACCTTATCGAGTACGCCGTCTGTCGTGCAACGGATGGCCTGCCATTCCAGCTTCGCGATAGAGGCAACCGTTCGAAATGATAAAACAAAGCAATTCGCCGCCGCAGCCAATAATAGTTCCTCCGGCGACCATTTATCGCCCGGACCACCAAATTGGCTCGGTGCATCAACGTCTAATGTAGGTAAATGATCGGCAGAGACCTGCAAATGGTTGTCTGGCTTCGCGTTGACTACAACTGAATAGTGATGGGGCAAATTTTCCATTGGGTCATTCCTTTTTCAGTAATATGGCTAGATTGAAAATAGTGCCGGTATACCAGCGCCCTGCCTCTGACACCACATTGTATGATGCCAAGTAAGAAAGACACAGTGATTCCTGCAGGTCACCACCGCATGTATTTCTCAAACGATGCTCATCGACAGTGAGGGGTACACAATCGCTATAAACCACAGCAGCTGAAAAAGGTTTATATTTACATAAAATAAAGTATTTTCCAGCACATGCAGGCTTTCTGGTCGCGATTCAGTCTATAGTTAGCAATGCAGATACTGGTGCTTGAGAACAACGTGACGCACCATTTTAAAAGATGAGACGCAGATACAAGCGATGCCAACATTCTCAAAAAATTTACTCGCCGCCGCGATCATGAGCAGTTTACTGGCCTGCTCCAACACCGGCACCCACGACGCTACTCAACTTGATATCCAGCCCCCCAGCGCTGAAGAAGTTACCGCGCTATTACATCTCAAGAACGGCGGTGAAAACGTTGATGTTAGTGTATATCCCGAAGACAACATACTCGCGCTCAATGCCGAAATGCGCTACTTCGTAGAAGAGAATGTACCGGCCGCGCTGTCGCCACGCGCCCGCTTAAGCTATCTGCTAGACAGTATGATCAGACCCTCACAGCTAGGCCTGAAATATGACCCCGGCATTACCCTCAACGCAACTGAAACATTTCAACAGCGCACCGGAAACTGCCTATCACTAACGTCACTATTTATTGCCCTTGCGAGAGAGGCAAAGCTAAATGCCTATTACAATGAAGTCACTATTCCGCCAAGCTGGGATATGGTTAGCGACAACAGCATGGTGTTCTACAAGCACATCAATGCCATCGTTGACTTTGGCAATGGCGACAAAGAAGTAGTCGACCTCAGTGTCGACAATTATGAATACCACTACCCCCAACATCAGGTGAATGAGCAGCAGGCCGCCGCACAGCATTACAATAATCGCGGCGCAGAGTTTCTCAACAGCGGCGAAAATGACAAAGCACATCTGTATTTTAGACGCGCGCTCTTTCTCGACCCGAAAGCGGGGCATATCTGGGGGAATTTAGGTACCTTACTTCGCCGACAAGGCCGCACTCACGATGCAGAAATTGCCTATCGGCATGCGCTAACCCTCAATGCCAACGACCAAGTAGCTATTAGCAACCTCGGACGTCTTTATAGTGAGCAAGGTCAACACGCAGAAGCACGAAAACTGGAGATAATTGCTGAGAACTTTCGAAAACAAAATCCCTTTTTACTTTATAGCTATGCAAAGGCTGAGTATGAAAAGGGAGCTTACGAAGAAGCACTAGATTTAATCCAGCAGGCTATTAAGCTGCGGAAAGATGAATATCGATTTTATAGATTTGCATCTCTAATCTATTTTCGCCAAGGAAATTTAATTCGTGCCCAGCAGTTTTCTGATAAAGCCAGCAGACTTAAGCTGAGCTCAGAATAAGATATTAACAGACACAAAAAAGGCGCCAACCGGCGCCTGATTTAGCAAATCCTTTGCTAAAAACGTTTAAGAATTTATTAGTATTTCCAGCTCAGGCTTAAACCCACGCTAGTACCGACTTCTTGCTCAAGAATTTTGACGTTAGTACCGCTGCTATTCTTTTGCTCAAACTCGCGGCTTGAATCCAATAGATTCGTTACCTTGACTTTAAGTGAAAGATTTTCAGTTGGGTAGTAATTGTAAATTACATCCAGCGAGCCAAACGGCTGCTCAAACGCATCGTCATTACCCGAAGTACCAGCAAAGAAAATACGCTCACTAGATATGTTGTACAGTATAGATGCACTGTGACGTTCATCTGGCGAATCGTATCCCAATGACGCGTTAACAACATATTTAGAGTGCCCGGTTAGGCGACGATCCGTATTAGTCACTTCATTGTTACTAGTGATGGCAATTTCCGAATCACTCAATGTTACGTTACCCGAAAGGAACAAGCCCGCCGGTAATGTTTTAAGGCCCTCAAATTCAACGCCGTACACTTCACCCGAATCGCCGTTGATGTAACGCAATACCGTGTCATCATCTGAACCAGCGCCCTCAACCTGCTCAATCGGCCGTTCTAGATCTTTGTAAAACAGCGATACCGTGAAGTTATCACCGCCGTCATAATAGAACTCACCACGCAAATCGAAGTTACTAATATCCGTTGTTTGTAACCCTGGGTTACCAAAAACCCGGACATTTAGCTCGGGATCAATATATGCGACATCCGCTAACTCACGAAGATCAGGACGAACTACCGTCTCACTCGCACTAAAGCGAATTTGAAACTCATTGGCACCCAGCAAGCTCATACCCGAATAAGTCACGGCAAAACTTGAGTAGATATCATCATTCTGAACAGCAAACTTCTGATTGGGATCTTGCAACTGCTCAATTAACTGCTGATTAAACACACCGGTAAAATCGAGAAGGTTCACCGGCAACACAGCCTGCTGATACTCCTCCCAACGGGCGCCCAATGTAATGCGCCACTCTTCAGTCATCCGAAAATCTAAACCGCCGTATACCGCCCCTATCTTCTGAGCTGCAACGTAACTTTCATTACCGAATCCAGATCCCATCGCAAGATCAAAAACATTATTTAAGTCATTGATTCGCTCATCGGTGAATACCGTTTGCGGGGTACCGACCGTGGCATTCGTACCGATGTTCGCGGTATAGCCGTAGTACTCTCGAGTTTTTTCTGAGTTCCACCAACCACCAGAAACGATAAGTTCGCGACCGTCAATATCGATTGGTAATTCAGCACGCCCACCCCAGCTCTCCACATTATCTTCCAATGCCAGAAACTCAAACTGGCCAGCGGTAGACGACTGTGAAATGAAAGGGGTTTCTGGCGATGTGTTTCTATCGATAGAACCGGAAAAACTCGTCGCATTGGGAACATTTGTTGTGGCTTGAGCATCCGAGTAAAACCATTCAAAGCTCAACATTTCAAGCACTGGCACTGGCGAGAATTCGCCCAAACGATGGCTACCCGAAACTTGCGTCAGCTCGAGCTCACGCTCTTCTAAGCGAGTATCATAATTAACTCTGGGACGGTTTTCTGATGCGGGATTATTGCTAGAAAATCCAGAGGTAATACTCGCCTCGTCAGCGTCGTTTTGGATAACATAATGACTCAGCTGTATTGTATTATCTTCGGCGTACTCCGCGCCCAATACAATTGCCAAGGTTTTTCGCAGTTCGTAAACAGTCCGCTGAGACTCAGAGAAGTTATCGCTCGGATTACCGATACTACGTTTAATCTGATTTTTATTACGATATTCTTCATCGTAACCCCAATTTAAGGACGCGCCGAGTACTAAGTCGTCACTCACATCCCACGCGTTGCCAAGATCAATTTTGATATCACGATCAGGATCTAGCTTGCCTTGGTTTAATGCCACATTGCGATTTAAAGATAGAATTAAATCGCGCTGCACTTGCTCCGCTTCTAAACGACTAATAGCGTTACCAGCGGCATTCTCAATATCAAAGATGTTGCTTTGCGACAAATCGCCTTTATATCGACTAATTGCGTTTGTTAACGCCTGCGGCATTGATCCCGAATTATCGGAATAGGTTAATCCGTCATCACTTTCGGTATTAAATCCTGTACCAATGCTAAGTGCTGCAACAGGCCCGCTTGGCACACTTCGAGTCCGAATATCAATCGCACCACCGCCAAAGTTAGCTGGCAGTTCCGGTCCCCACGATTTTTGAACCTTCAGAGATTCAACAATGCTTGAAGGGAACAGATCCAAAGGAATAACGCTACGCGCCAAATCAGGCGACGGCACGGCCGCACCATTAACTGTTACGTTGCTATAGCGCTCACCAAGACCACGTATATAAATAAATTTACTGTCTACTAAAGTAACACCGGTTACTCGACGCAAAGCAGCTCCAATGGTTGAATCACCAGCACGTGCGATGGCTTCAAAACCCAGAAAATCAGCCGAATAAGGTAATTCCAGACGCTCATCAGTCAAAGAGGCAGCAACACTCTGTAATCGACCGACCACGACCACTTCCTCTAGCGAAGCCGGCGAGAATTGCTCGCTGGTATCTACGGCGACGCTCTGAGCCAAAGCCGAGCTGATCAGTCCGCTGCTTGCCACTGCTACAGCTACAGAGAGCTGCTTTCGCGCAAATCGTTTAATTAGCATAATCAAAATCCTAAGTGCTCAGGAAAATGCCCTCACAAGCGGAGGGCGTTCTAGCGCTGTACTTGCGGGCCGCAACCCGCATTTCCTGTGAAACAGGTACTACTTTTTAATACTTAGGGATTAAGAGGAGCGCTTAAACCTACAGTCCAGCCAGCCAACCAGTCGTCGCCGGCATTTGCGCCACCAAGGTAGGTTGGTGTTTCGAAGTAAGCGTCAACCGCAGCCACATCGGTAAGTTGGGTTGCTTGGTCGAACACTGCGGTGCCATCAGCTTTAGTCAAAGTTGCAGCCGTTTTGTAACCGCGGCTACCAACACCACCAACAATCAAACTTTGCGCTGGAATATCGGCGCCACTTATAACCACGTTATTAACGTTGCTGTTTGCAGGTGTATCCGCATTACCACCACCAGCCAACCAATTGTTAATATCGAACGTATCAACTCTGTTGCTTGCCTTCGTAGGCTCGCTACAAGCTATAAGGTTACTGCTTGCCTTACTTACACCGTCCTGCGCCGCTTTAATCGTTTGTGGACCTTCCGTGTTATCTAACTCAAAGCACTCGTTACTTGCCATGTTTACTGCGTTAGAGGTAACAATAGAGTTGTACATTTGGAAGAAAACGCCTTCGCGAAACAACGGCCCTTCGGAATCACCCTTAGAGGTAGCATTGACACCACCGTTTTCATCGATACTTGATGTAATACAAGTCATGTTAGAGATGATCATATTAGTTGTTGGCGTAATCGCGTCACTACGTCCGCCACCGGTATTATCACCTTCGATACAGCGATTAGCCCCTGAGGTGTGAACAACAACAGCGTACTGAATCATGCCGTTGTAGCCCTCAGAGTAATCGATTGAATCATCCCCGACGTTAACCGCAACGATGTGATCTGCATTAACAGCGCCACCGAAGAATTCAAAACCGTCATCTTGCGAGGTATAGGCTTGCAGGTAGCTTAGGGTCGTTCCACTACCAACACCGTTAAATGTAAATGCGTTAAGCTCGTTACCGTCGACAACCTCGAAACCTGCGTGCTTCACAACCACATATTTCATTACACCAGAGCTCTCAGCGTTGTTGTTACCACCGTAGGTCGCTGGCTGCCCCTCTGCTTCTTGGTTACAGTTATGCGGGTTATTCGCAGTGGCAGTGAAATCACTAACTGCACCTGTACCTGAACCAGTTGCAGTACCGTCATGACACTTGTTAGTCATACCGTTACCGTTGATTTGAATACCGCCCCACAGACCGCGATCATCTTCAGTCGCAACGCCATCAATATCTTCGTCGGCAGTGAACGTGATTGGTGCGCCCTCAGTACCGTTAGCAAAAATTTGCGAACCGCGGGTAATACGCACATAGCTATCTGGACGTTTAAACACCATGGTGACGCCAGCTTCAATATTTAACTTTGTGCCTTCGCCTTCTTGCAGAATTGGCGTACCTGATGCGGCCGCTTGGCTATCTACGTCCTCACCAATAAAGAGGCTGTCGGCAAATTCATGCACGCCTGAGATCGCAGAGAAAGTCACTTCGTCAGCAGTGATCGGATTTGTAGAGCTAACAAAGCTGGCAGAATAAAAGCAATCTGCACCCACTACCTGACCTTGGAATGTGTTGCCATTCTTAACATAAGACGCACACGGATTATTGTTGTTGCCACCGCCGTTATTCGTGCTGTTATCTTGACTATTATCAATGTTAGTAGGGCTTAAATTAATATCGCCGCCACCGCCACAAGCAACAAGCAGTAGGGCTGATGACATTGCTGTCAGTGCAAAAAGCTTTTTCATATTTACTATCTCCGAAACCAACTCTAAGGATTTTCTAGGATTGAATTTATGTAGCGTATGGTAGGGAGACTTGGTGACAGATATGTGAATAGTATGTTGCAGTTATGTGACACGTTGTGAACGGAAACACTTTGTTCATTTTTACGTAGAGACTAATGCGCACAGAGAATTAAATAGCGCTATAAAAACCGCCTGGCTAGGAATGCGGAGTACACAAACAAAAATGCCGCTGTAAACAGCGGCATTTTAACTTTCTAACATCAGCTAAATTGCTTAGCCGAAGGGGTGGCGCAAGACAATTGTCTCTATCCGGTCTGGACCAGTAGAAACGATATCGATGGGCACACCGACAATTTCTTCGATACGACGAATATAAGCGCGAGCATTTTCTGGTAATTCAGCTAGGGATTTTGCACCCACAGTTGATTCCGTCCAGCCTGGCATATCTTCGTAGATCGGTGTAATGGTGTTGTAATCTTCACAATCAAACGGTGCGGCGATTGATTCGCCAGCCGGGTTTTTATAGTCCACACACATACGAACGGTTTCTAAACCATCCAGTACGTCAAGCTTGGTCAGACACAAGCCGGTCACACTATTGATTCTGACTGCTTGGCGCAAACCAACGCCGTCAAACCAACCGCAGCGACGCGGACGACCAGTCGTTGCGCCAAACTCATGGCCTTTCTTAGCCAGGTAGGCGCCAACATCATCAAAGAGTTCGGTAGGAAATGGACCACTACCAACACGGGTGGTGTATGCCTTGGTAATACCCAGTACGTAATCGAGATACAGGGGGCCAAAGCCACTACCGGTCGCTGTGCCACCTGCAGTGGTATTAGACGAGGTAACAAAGGGGTAAGTGCCGTGATCGATATCTAGTAGAGAACCCTGCGCACCTTCGAAGAGAATGTTCGCACCCTCTTCGCGGTATTTATGCAGCGCACTGGTTACATCCGTCACCATTGAACGCATTTCTTCTGCCATACGCAGCGCGTCATCAAGAGTCTTTTGATAATCAACCGCCTCAACTTTGTAATATGAGGTCAGCATAAAGTTGTGATATTCCATCACTTCTTTTAGCTTGAGCGCGAATCGCTCAGGGTTGTAAAGGTCGCCTAAGCGCAAACCGCGACGCGCGACTTTGTCTTCGTAAGCTGGCCCAATACCGCGACCAGTGGTACCAATTTTTGCTTCACCACGCGCCAATTCCCGCGCTTGATCAAGTGCAACATGGTATGGAAGAATAAGCGGACACGCTGGACTCAAACGCAGACGTTCGCGCACTGGCACGCCCTTAGCTTCAAGTTCGCCCATTTCTTTTAATAGGGCGTCGGGTGCCAACACCACACCGTTGCCAATCAAGCAGGTCACGCCTTCGCGTAAAATACCCGACGGAATCAAATGTAATACGGTTTTTTCGCCGCCGATAACCAAGGTATGACCCGCATTGTGGCCACCTTGAAAACGCGCAACAGCCGTCGCCTGATCTGTAAGTAAATCGACGATCTTACCTTTGCCTTCGTCGCCCCACTGGGTGCCCAGCACCACTACATTCTTGCTCATATCCGCTTCTCTGGATAAAGGTTAATACACTGACTCACAACCACCGAGCCCAATTAATTCAGCGATACAACACACCACTGTTCTTGCTCTTTGCGAACTACTCGGTCACATGCCGCGTCGGCATCTTGTCCTGGCAGGCCGCAAATTACCTTTTCACCCGACTCGCGCAAGGACTGCACAAACTGCCACTGCGTAGGACTCGGATCGTAAGGTGCAAATATCGCCGCCGGCTCAGTCACCGGAGACAA
Organism: Zhongshania aquimaris; assembly: GCF_019312595.1. Classification (GTDB taxonomy): domain Bacteria; phylum Pseudomonadota; class Gammaproteobacteria; order Pseudomonadales; family Spongiibacteraceae; genus Spongiibacter; species Spongiibacter aquimaris. Next base: position 1,442,440 of record NZ_JAHWDQ010000001.1, read on the forward strand.
CAAGCCCAATAGAGCTTTTAAATCGATACTAAAACCAGTAGCCGGACGTGCGCGCCCGAATACTTCGCCGATGTCGTCATAACGACCGCCCGACGCCAGCGCCTGACCGTGTTCGCGAACCAGTGCAGAAAACACAACGCCCGTGTGGTAGTGGTAACCACGCAGCTCGGCCAGATCAAAATAGAACTGCAAGTCTGGAATACGCAGCGCCAAGGTTTCGGTTAGCTGCTCTAAACTGGCAATCGCCTCAATGGCTTCCGGAATATCAGCAAAAACCTGCCGACCTTTGGCCAATACATCTTTGCCGCCGTGCAATTCATTTAATGCCAACAGGTGCCCAGCGACACCGTCGCTCACCGGTAAATTCGCCACAAAAGCGCGCAATTCAGTCTTGGCTTTGCGCTGCAATATATCGAAATAACTCGCTTCTTGTTCAGCGTTTAGCGCTGCTGCATTGATCACCGCACGGTATACACCCACGTGACCGGTATCTAAGGTAATGCCATCAAGTCCGGCAACCCGCAGGGTTTCCAGCATCAGGCAAATAATTTCTAAATCACTGGCGGGGCTGTTATCGCCGTACAATTCAGCGCCCAACTGAATGGGAGAGCGCGAGGCCAATGGCTTTTTAGGTTTGCTATGCAGCACACTGCCGGCGTAACAAAGCCGGACCGGGCCTTCTCGACCCAAACTGTGCGCATCAATACGTGCAGCTTGCGGAGTGATATCGGCACGCAAGCCCATCATTCTACCAGTGAGCTGGTCGGTTACCCGAAAGGTCAACAAATCAATGTCGCTACCCAAGCCCACCAATAATGATTCGGTGTATTCCAACATAGGTGGAATCACCAACTCATAGCCCCAGCGTTTATAGAGGTCTAAAAGTTGCCGACGCAGTGCTTCAACCTGTGCCGCTTGTGCGGGCAACAGTTCCTCAACACCGTCCGGGAGTAGCCAACGATCTACCGAAGTCATACGCGATTTTTGCTCTCTTGATCAGCCATCAGACTTTATCGCAGCACACTCAATAAAATGAGGCCCGATAACATACTTATTAAACCGACAATGCGAACAGTTTTAGTGTCCATATCTGCCATCCGGTATGCTAGTAACCGCCATCTTTCTGGACTCAGAAACGGCAGCAAACCTTCAATAATAAGTACCAGACTGAGAGCCACTGACAGTTCCTGCCACATGCGCTTTGCCTGCCACAAACATAAAAAATCCGCGCTGCCCAAAGACGTTTCGGTCTCGGATCAGCCCGGATGTGTGAATGATACCACACTCCCCGCTATAGCGAGGAGTGAAAGGGTAACTTATCGCTTATCCGCACCCTGCTTCAGGTAGCGGAAGAACTCGCTTTTGCTGTCGACGACCAAGAGGTCACCTTTATTACTAAATGACGCCCGATACGCTTCCAAGCTGCGAACAAAAGCATAAAACTCGGGGTCGGCACTATAAGCCGCCGCGTAGGTGCGGGCTGCTAATGCGTCGCCCTCACCGCGCAACACCTGCGCGTCACGGTAGGCATTTGCACCGATAACAGTGCGCTGACGATCAGCCGTCGCACGAATTTTCTCAGCCAATTCGCGACCAGTAGAGCGATGCTCGCGCGCTTCGCGCTCACGCTCAGACTTCATCCGGTCAAACACCGACTGGCTAACCTGCGATGGCAGATCGATACGTTTAACTCGGACATCAACTAACTGGATACCAAATTCGCTAGTAGTGATCTCGTTGAGGTCGCGAGTTAAATCGGTCATCAACAGATCGCGCTCACCCGACACCACTTCGTGGAAGGTACGCTCGCCGAACTTATTTCGCAGACCAGTATTAATACGCTGAGCTAACAAACCCTCGGCGCGAACTTCCTCACCGTTGGTCGCGGTATAGTACTTTTGGGTATCGATAACACGCCATTTAGCATAGAAATCCACGTCTAGCGGCTTTTTCTCAATGGTTAAAAAACGCTGCGTCGGCGCATCCAAGGTCAAAATACGACGCTCGAATTTACGCACCATATGCACAAACGGTGTTTTAATATGCAGACCCACTGCGATATCGGGGTCGACGATTTCACCAAACTTGAGCAGTACGGCCCGTTCAGTCTCACGCACGATATACAAAGAATTGAACGCCAGCACCAACGCGCCCAACAATAAAATGACAACGGTAAAAGAACGATTACCCATGTTAGCGACCCTCTCTGCGAGTGGTTTGCGTATCGCGGCGTAACTGCTCAACCACCTTATCTGTCAACGCACGTATATCGACTTCTTCTTGAGAACCCTTGCGAACAGTCGCAGATTTATCCATTAATTTATCGATAGGCAGATACATCATATTGTTGCCGCCATCGACGTCGACCATCACTTTAGTCGCGTCACTGTATAAGGTTTCTAAGGCATCAATATACAGACGCTCGCGAGTCACCTGAGGTGCCTTGCGATACTCAGTAAATAAGTTTGCGAATCGCTGCGCCTCACCCTCTGCCCTTGCCACAACCTGCTCTTTATACGCCTGCGCTTCTTCTAGTTGGCGCTGAGCCGCACCGCGCGCTTCAGGAATAATGCCATTTGCATACGCTTCGGCTTCGTTCTTTAAACGTTCGCGATCCTCTTTGGCTCGTGTTACGTCATCAAAAGCGTCCTGCACTTGCGACGGCGCTTGGGCATCTTCAATATTAACCTTGGCTACCAAAATACCGCTTTGGTAAGTATCCAAATACGCCTGCAGGCGCTGCTGAGTATCAACCGCAATCTGTTCGCGGCCTTCCGTAATAACCTGATCCATTTTTGAACTGCCCACCACATGACGCAGCGCACTTTCCAGCGCGTGCTCCAAGCTGAGCTCAGGACTTTTTACTTTGAGAAGAAAGTTGGCTGGGTCAGCGACGGTGTATTGAACCGACAAGGCGACATCAACAATATTTTCATCTTCAGTCAACATTTGACCGCGGCTAGCCACTCCGCGCACTTTGGTCACATTTATTTTGTTCACTTCATCAATCAGCGGTGGATTCCAGCGCAGACCTGGCATTACCGTTTGGTGATACACGCCCAGACGCAAGACCACTGCCCGCTCCTGCTGGTCGACCTGATAAAAGCCGAACAAGCCCCAGACAATAACCGCTAGTACGCCAAAGATAGCAAACGTACTCGCGCCTATTTTGACGTCCCCACCATTACCTCCACCGGGCTTTTTACCCCCGCCAAAAATACCGTTGAGCTTTTCCTGAAGCTTTTTTAGCGCCTCATCTAAATCCGGCGGCCCTTGGTTTTTACCACCCCAAGGATCGTTGTCTTTGCCACCACCCGGCTCATTCCAAGCCATAGCCCTCTCCTATGTTATCGTATTGTTCGCTATTAAATTATCACGACCGTATTGGCCTTCGCATAGAATCAGCGATCCAACGACTTAATGTCCGGCGGGCAGTCTAGCAGAATTCTTCCTGCGTGCTAACCGGACGCGTCGAGTGCAAAAGCGCTTCGCTTACCGACTCGTTCGACAAAAATCGTTGCCAATCCGACTCCAGCAAGCGCAGCTGTAAATTCTGCGAGCCATCGTCATTGAGTTTTTCATCAAGCACTGCGCCGAGCCCGTATAGTAAGGCCCGCAATCGGCCTTGACCCGCAGTCAGGGTAATAGTTGTTTCACAAATTTCATTACCGAGAATGTCACTTAAGGCCTCATAAAACAGCGCCAAGCCCTTCGAGTCCCGCGCTGAAAGCCAAACTCGCACCGGCCTGCCGGTATCGTCACGCTCTATACGCGGTTCGACATCAACCAGGTCAGTTTTGTTATACACCTCAAGCAGCGGAATATCCCCCGCGCCGATTTCCGCTAACACACCAACCACTTGCTTTATATTATCGTTGCGCTCAGGGTCCGCGCAGTCAACAACGTGGATCAGCAAATCCGCCATCGCGGCCTCTTCCAGCGTTGCTCGGAATGCCTCGACCAGTTTATGGGGGAGATGACGGATAAAACCAACCGTATCAGCCAAAATAACGGGGCCGACGTCACCTACCTGAATACGCCTAACCGTCGGGTCAAGCGTCGCAAACAACTGGTCAGCAGCGTAGACATCTGAGGTTGTCAGCACATTAAAGAGCGTCGACTTCCCCGCGTTGGTATAACCCACTAAAGATAAGGCGGGGATCTCAGCACGACGCCGCGCCCGTCTGGCCTGTTCGCGCTGCTTGCGAACCTTTTGCAGCCGCGCCTGAATACTCGTAATACGCGCACGCAATAGTCGGCGGTCCGTTTCAAGCTGAGACTCACCCGGCCCTCGCAAACCGATACCGCCCTTTTGCCGCTCAAGATGCGTCCAGCCCCGCACGAGACGTGTGGACATGTGCTGAAGCTGAGCAAGCTCAACCTGCAATTTACCCTCATGGGTATTCGCACGCTGAGCAAAAATATCGAGAATCAAACCAGTACGATCAAGCACGCGACACTGCAGCTCGCGCTCGATGTTGCGTTCTTGACTGGGAGAAAGGGCGTGATTAAACAGCACGATCTCGCCTTCATTGGCGATTAGCGCTTCGCGAATTTCTTCGAGCTTACCGGTACCGACGAATAGTCGAGCATCCGGCCGCTGACGCGAGCCGGTGATGAACGCAACTGGGTCTCCCCCTGCGGAGGTGACCAGCTGCACAAATTCGTTGGAATCTTCTCGCTCGTTCTCACTGTGAAAATCCAGATGGACGAGAATTGCACGCTCACCGGAATTAGGTCTTTCAAATAGCAAGGACGAACCTCAATTCAAAGAATTGCCGTTATTCAGCGTCTTCTTGTTCTTCGTCATCTTCTGGCGGGTGCGCCATCGGCAAACGAACAACACGAGACGGTACAACGGTAGAAATGGCGTGCTTGTACACCATTTGGCTAACCGTGTTTTTCAACAGCACAACAAATTGGTCGAAGGACTCAATTTGGCCCTGAAGCTTGATACCGTTAACCAGATAAATCGATACCGGAATACGCTCCTTGCGAAGAATATTCAGATAAGGGTCTTGTAAGCTATGCCCTTTTGACATGGTGTAGCCTCCTGTATGCCCAAACCGGGCGTTGATAAAACCTATCAATAAAAAGCAGCAATATGGATCACAAACCTGCGAATTAGTTCGTAATCAGACTGGGTAATTTGCAGTATACCGTAAGTTAATGTCCTACGGCAGCGCCATATCGCATCAAGACCTTATTTAGCTGGGATTCCGTATTTTCGCCAGAATCTAACCACATCAAATCTGACCAACCCCGCAACCACGTTAATTGGCGCTTAGCTAACTGACGGGTGGCAATTAAGGCTCTCTCAAACGCCTCGTTCTTGTCATAATCACCCCGCAAATGCTCCCAGACCTGGCGATAACCCACCGCCCTAATCGATGGCAAGTCGGGATGGAGGTCCCCACGCGCCATTAAGCCCGCAACCTCATCAATAAAACCGCTATCAAACATTTGTCGCAAGCGCTGTTCAATACGACGGTGCAATACCGCGCGATCAGGTGGCGCAATCGCAAATTGATGTACTTGATAGGGCAATGTCTGCGCCAACTGTCTAGCCTGCCATTGGGTCATCGTAACGCCGCTGATTTGGTAAACCTCCAGCGCTCTCGATAGTCGCTGGGAGTGGTTGGGGTGGATACGCGCCGCCGATTCCGGATCTACAGCAGCCAATTCCGCATGCACCGCCGGCCAGCCATTTTCCGCCGCCAACGCACTAATTTTGGCCCGAACCGCGGGATCGGCACTGGGCATGTCGGCCAAGCCTTCCATTAAGGCCTTGAAGTACAGCATGGTACCACCCACCAACAGCGGTATACGTCCCGCTGACGCACTAGCCGCCATCGCCGCGAGCGCATCGCGACGAAATTGCGCCGCCGAGTAGGGTTCTGATGGGTCGCAAATATCAATCAACTGATGGGGGTAGCGCGCCAACGTATCTGCATCAGGCTTTGCACTGCCAATATTTAATCCGCGATAAACTAGGGCTGAATCCACACTAATAAGATCGCAGGGCAAATGGTCGCTTAACGCTAAGGCCAAATCGGTTTTACCCGCTGCGGTCGGCCCCATTAAAAATATGGCCGGCGGTAAATCACTTTCGGTATCTAAGGATGAGCTAGCGACCACGTAAAAACCATTTATCCAACTCAGCCATTCCGACCTGCACCCAGGTTGGACGTCCGTGATTGCACTGGCCGCTGCGCTCAGTCGCTTCCATATCTCGCAGTAAACTGTTCATTTCGGGCAGCGTTAAGCGCCGATTAGCCCGCACCGAACCGTGACAGGCCATGGTCGATAGAATTTCATTTATGTGAGCGCGAATACGATCACTGCTGCCGAATTCCAGCAAGTCAGATAGCACATCGCGAACCAACTGCTCGACCGAGGTGTCCGCCAATATGGTTGGCAATTCGCGAACAATGACAGACTCTGAAGCAGCGCGTTCTACCCGCATACCCAACTCAGCAAATACATCGCTGTGCTGTTCGGCACAGTCCGCCTCGCGCTCGCTGACCGCCAAGTTCATCGGTACAAGCAATGGCTGGCTGCGGATACCCTCGCCATCGCGGGCGTTTTTCATACGCTCGTAGGTAATACGCTCGTGAGCCGCATGCATATCGACCAGCACTAAGCCCTGCTGGTTTTCAGCCAGAATATACACACCTTTTAATTGCGCCAAGGCGTAGCCCAGCGGCGGTGTAACACTGCTATTCGCCGCGTTATTAACCGGCTCCTGAGCCTGTAGACGCTGGTAAGCGGCCTGTTGATCAGCAACACCCGACGTATTCGAGAACGCCGCACTAGACCGATACTGAGGCTGATAGCCATCCACCGAGTTAAAGCTCGGCGCGACATCAAGCGCTGCGCTAGAGCCCGCGCCGCTGTCGGCCAGTGCCATCGCCGCCTGGGTTTCCGGCATCGCCAGCATTGGCTCGCCAGAGAGCTGAGGCACCGACGCATTTTGCGGCACAGTGTCGGGACGCACATCCGCCAGCACTTTGTGCAAGGTGCGGAAGATAAAATCGTGCACTGTGCGGCCATCTCGAAAGCGCACTTCGTGCTTAGTCGGGTGGACATTGACGTCAACCGACGCCGGCGCTAACTCTAAATACAAAACAAACGCGGGATGACGTCCGTGAAACAGGACATCGCGATAGGCCTGACGCACTGCGTGCACCACCAAGCGGTCACGCACATAGCGGCCATTGACATAAAAATGCTGCAAGTCTGCCTGACTGCGAGAAAAGCTCGGCAGCGCCACCCAACCCCACAATCGCAAGCCCATGGCTTCGCGATCTATATAGAGCGCCTGCTCCATAAAAGCGGGGCCACACACCGCGGCCAAACGACGCTCTTGCTCTAGCTGATTATCTGCGGGTTTGAGGCTGTGAATGGCACGACCGTTGTGACGCAGAGAAAAACCCACGTCGTAACGACTCAAAGCCTGGCGCTTTACCACCTCGTCCAGGTGATTAAATTCAGTTTTTTCGGTACGCAGAAATTTACGGCGGGCCGGGGTGTTAAAAAATAAATCTCGCACCTCAACCGTCGTGCCACGTGGATGGGCAACGGGGGCCAACACCGCTTCCATATCGCGACCTTCGCTTCGCGCAGACCAACCAGAGTCACTGCCTTCGCGGGCCGTACTTAAACTCAAGCGCGATACCGAGCTAATACTAGCCAAAGCCTCACCGCGAAAACCTAAACTCGCCACTGACTCCAAGTCTTCAAGGACCGAAATTTTACTGGTGGCGTGACGACTAAGTGCTAAAGGCAAATCGTCATGGGCGATGCCTTCACCATCATCGCGCACGCGAATTAACTTCACGCCGCCATCTTCAATCTCTAACTCGATTCGGCGAGCGCCGGCATCGAGACTGTTTTCAAGTAACTCTTTGACAACTGAGGCAGGGCGCTCAACAACCTCACCGGCTGCAATTTGGTTCGCCAAGCGCGGATCTAGTAAACGGATTTTTGTCATTAGGAAGCGGGAATCTTTATTTTTTGACCGACGCGGATATCACTACCCGACAATTGATTATGGCGCTGTAAATCACGCAATGGCACATTGTAGCGATGCGCTATACCAGACAGGGTATCGCCATTTGCAATAACGTACTCTCGCACACTCGACCCAGGCGTAGAACGCCCACCTGCCGGTGTGATATCACCGCGTTTTACCGCTGCAAAATAGGTATCTGGTGGCGGACTTTCACGGAAATAGCGATCAATACCTTCATATATTGCCTGTGCCATTTTGCCTTGATAGCTCGAGGTTTTTAATTTACTCGACTCATGCGGATTTGAAATAAAACCCGTCTCTACCAATAAGGAGGGAATATCGGGCGATTTCAGTACGGCGAAGCCCGCTTGCTCAACACGTTTGCTGTGCAGTCGCGATATTTTCCCCATCTCGCCCAACAACTGGCCACCCACACTTAAACTTGCGTCCAGGGTTGCCGTCATCGATAGATCTGTAAGCACGCCCGCAAGTACCTGGTCTTTATCAGACAAACTTACGCCGCCAACCAAATCTGCCTCGTTTTCACGCTGTGCCAAGATCCGCGCCGAGGCACTGGTCGCTCCGCTCTTAGAGAGCGCGTATACCGAACTACCATTCGCACTGGGATTGGTAAACGCATCGGCGTGAATAGATACGAAGAAGTCGGCCTGAGCTTTTCGCGCCAAATCGCGACGCTTAGCTAAACCTACATAGTAATCACCATCGCGGATCATCACCACGCGGTATCCTTTCTTGCCTTCAAATCGCTCTTTTAAACGCAGTGCAATTTTGTAGACAACCTCTTTCTCTTTAACCCGACCTGGGCCGATGGCGCCAGGATCTTCTCCACCGTGACCGGCATCAATGGCGATCACGACATCGCGATGAGAGCTATTCTGTAAACTTTTAGTGACCCTTGGCGCGCTCTTGGTCGCACTGGCCGCCGTGGGCGTTCCACCACCGGAGCTCTCAACTTTATCTAAAAAGTCGACGACTAAGCGATCACGTAACTCGCCACTTGCGGTGAGCAAAAAGCTTCTTACCTGAACGTCGTCGCTAAGATCAAAAACAATACGCAGCGCGCCACCCGGCTTTTCCGCATGACGTAAGCGCGTAATGGGACTATTGGTAAATTCGAGCTTGCTGGTATCAGAGGTAAGATTGGCGCCTTTTATATCAATAACAAGGCGTCGGGGATTGTCGAGCGTGATCAGTTCATGCTCTACCGGCCCGCTTAAGTCAAACACCACCCGACTGTGATCAGGTGCCCGCCAAAAGCGAACGTCGCGGACTTCTGCAGCCTGCGCAGTGGCCGCAATAAATAGTAAACCGCACAATAATGCACTGCTAATCCGTTTCATATTCGCTCAACTGCGCCAGAATTTGCTGCCCGCGTAAGGTATTGCCACGCGCGGCAAGAAGGCGGCCCACTCCCTGCGGTTCAATGCTAACCATTATGTCGGCAGATGGCAAAAAACCGCTGCCACGCTGGGGCCACTCAATTAAACATATTGTATCTTGCTCGAAATAATCACGGATGCCCATATACTCCAGCTCTTCCGGATCACCGAGACGATAAAGATCAAAATGATACACAGTGACCGCCTTAGACTTAGCCGGTTCCGCGCCAAAAACTAAATCTTCGTAGGCTTCGACCAAGGTGTAGGTAGGGCTTTTCACTGGCCCGATATAGCCAAATGCACGCAAAACACCTCGACAAAATGTGGTTTTACCGGCACCAAGCTGTCCATCCAAATAGACTACCGCGCCACGGTGCATTGCAGCGCCGAACAGTTCTCCCGCCGCAACGGTTTCGGTTTCGCCGTCAAGATAGCGCTGCATACCCGTTGATCACACCTCGTAAATTATCAATAACATCACTTGCCAGCATACCGCGCTCACCATGCTCGGCAGCGCAATCCGCCGCAGCGGAATGCACTGCTGCCGCCAAGCAGGTCGCCAAAGTGGGCTCGCAACCTTGGGCGACAAACGCGGCAATAACGCCTGCGAGCACATCTCCCATGCCGCCAGTCGCCATTCCGGCATTGCCGCCGCTATTTAAATACATCGACGACTCAGGCGACGCGGCGGCAATAAGCGTACCTGCACCTTTCAATAACACCGTCGCTTGATATTTATCCCGAATGGCCAAGGCGCTAGCAAAACGGTCTTTTTGCAACTCGGTGGTACTGCAAGCTAATAGTCTCGCCGCCTCGCCCGGATGTGGCGTGAGTATACGTGGCCCGCGATGAGATTGCAGGAGCTTAGGCTCTGCGGCAATCATATTAAGCGCATCAGCATCAAGCACCACTGGCTTATCACTGTTTAATGCCGCATTTAACAAGTCATAGCCCCAGGCGCTCTGCCCCAAACCTGGCCCCAGCACTAGCACACTCGCTTTTGCCAATAAGGGCAGGATATCCGCGACGACGTTAACACCGTGCACCATGATTTCGGGCCTAGCGCTTATAAAAGCGGCGACATGCTCTGTCCGAGTTGCGCATGAAATCAAACCGGCGCCACTGCGCGCTGCCGCTGTCGCGGCCAACAATGCCGCTCCAGCCATTCCCGTATCGCCACCAATTACCAACACATGGCCAAACATACCTTTATGACTATTGCGTGGACGCACGCCCCACCGCGCCAGCATCGATGTGCAATTCAATTGCTCGATCTTTGCGGCACCGCTTTGCTTGAGCTGACTGTATACGTCGCGTGGTATCGACAGGGAATCGAACACCTTAACACCGCCGCAGTCGACACCATCGAGGGTGTATAAACCGCGCTTTCGGCCAATAAAACTAACCGTTAGTGAAGCGCGAATAGCAACGCCAAGCCGATTGCCGGTATCACTGCACAAGCCCGATGGTACATCTATCGCCAGCACCGGCGCGCCACTGTCATTAATAGCGGCAATCGCCTGAGCATATTTTTCACGCACCGCACCCGTCAAACCAGTTCCCAGCATCGCGTCGACCACAATTGCTTGGGGATCAGGACTTGCCCCCGTCCACGCTTGCACCGTCACGCCGACATCTACCGCAGCTTGCATTGCCAGCGCCGCATCGCCACTCAGCGCCATAGGGTCGGCCAAGGCCCAGACATGAACAGGCAAACCATGCTCCGCCGCCAGTACCGCAATCAGATAGCCATCCCCGCCGTTATTACCACCTCCGCAAAATATTTCTATCGGCGAGCAGTCTGGCCAGCGCTGCTGCAGTTCACGGAAAGCAGCCAATGCAGCTCTGTGCATAAGGTCAAAACCACTGATACCACCGGCAATCGCGAGTCGGTCCAGCTCCCGCACCTGCGACGCGGTATATAGTAGTTGCTCAGCGATCATGGACTCACTAGGTGTGGTAAGTGACATACAGCGCTTCTCGATTATGCGTTACACATTCCTATCATAGCGCCCAAAGCAGTGCTGGCAAACTTAGCTCAGAGGAACTTGGGTAACACGACACCAAAACTAATATGCTGACGCAGCGATTACACTATCAAGCGAATCTCGAATAAGCCGCTCTTTCGCGGCCACCTTTTTAAATAGCGTACCAGCAGCCTGCTCTACCACGTACTGAGCCAAGCGATCTGGCGAAACCGACTCGGCGGGAACACCCGCATCAACATCGCCATCAGCCTCTGCGCTGACGATGCTTTTCTCCTCTTCACTCAGCAAATCCTCATACAATTTGATGGCACCGTCAGCCTCAAGGCTCTGACGCACAACCGGCAACATCGCCGACTGCACAAGCCCAGCCCCTTCAGCTACCAACAATTCAGTCGCTGCACTGCGAGGCGAGTGCAGCAATTTTTGCAAAGTACCGGGCTCCATATTGGCCACGATATCTTTCAGGATTGGCCCCGCCACCGGAATGGCATTTTCAGCGGCGCGGTTAATCATAATTTCCAGCAAGGCCGCCTCGGGCTTGTCATTTAAATCCCGGGCCACATCAATCACTAAGCCAAGTGGCGGTGGCAGTAGAACCCGCACTAGCCGATCATCCAAAAAACCGCCCTTTGCCGCTAACTGATCAACCACCAAATCAATACCGGATTTGAGCTTTTGGGCAAAGGTATTAGCTAGTACTTGTTGAAATTTGGCTTGGGCAGCCAGGGACATACCATCGAACATCGATGCACAACCAGACGTCAACAGCGTCATAAACACGAAGGCAATTACACGCAATTTTTAAATACCAGCGAGAGAAAACTCAGAGGGAAGTGCCGAAATGGCGGCGCATTCTAGCAGAACGGCAAAAGAACGGTAGTGGCGCCGCAAACAACAACTACAAAAAATATTCTAGGAGATCTACTGCCACTAAAAAGAACAAAAACTGACTCGTAGTAACACGCGTCAGAATAGACCTAGGACTCACTAAACGCGAAATCCAAGGCGACATACAGACGCGCCCCAAGGGTGTAAAATGCCCAATACGACCACGCTCATTAGGCAACGGCAACTTGATGTCCATCACCTCGACCAATCTTGACGAACTGGCCCAGCAGATTAAAGACTGGGGCAGAGAGCTTGGCTTCGCACACATTGGCATTAGCCCCGCCACTAATGCTGTCCACGCAGAGCATTTGCGCAACTGGTTGGCAAAGCAATATCACGGCGACATGAACTATATGGCCGAGCGCGAAGGCCTCCGCGCTGCGCCAGCAGAACTACTGCCAGGCACCGTCCGTGTTATAAGTGCGCGCTTAGATTACTTACCCGACGGCGAAAACTGTGAAGAAATCTTAAATTCACCCTCTAAGGCCTATATTTCTCGATATGCACTGGGGCGTGACTATCACAAACTCATCCGCAAACGCCTGAGTCAATTGGCGGAGAAAATTAGCGCCGTCGCCGGTGGCAGTCACCGCGCCTTTGTCGATAGCGCACCGGTACTTGAGCGGGGCTTTGCTGAACAAGCTGGCTTGGGCTGGATAGGCAAAAATAGCATGCTGATCAACAGCAAAGCGGGTTCCTGGTTTTTCTTAGGTGAGATTTATACAGACCTGCCCCTGCCTACCGACCCGCCGCAAGAAACAGGTCATTGTGGGAGTTGCCGCGCCTGCTTAGACGACTGCCCAACAGGCGCCATTGTTGCGCCATATCAAGTGGACGCCCGCCGCTGTATTTCTTATTTGACCATTGAGCTAAAAGACAGCATTCCAGAAGACTTGCGCCCACTAATGGGAAATCGCGTTTTCGGTTGCGATGACTGTCAGCTTGTATGCCCTTGGAATAAATTTGCACAAACAACGACAGAAACTGATTTTTCTCCCCGCCACCAACTCGATAACAGCGAACTAGTCTCCCTATTTTTATGGACCGAACAGGAGTTCCTCGACAATACCGCTGGCTCTGCCATTCGGCGTATTGGCTACCAACGCTGGCTGCGAAATCTCGCCGTGGGAATTGGCAATGCGCCGGCAAATGACGACGCGATTCGCGCTCTTCACACCCAATATGCCGTAGCGGATGAGATGGCTAGAGAACACATTACGTGGGCGCTAAACCGACTGCAAAAGATGTCATCGAAATAAAAAACGTCAATAAAAAAGCCCCTGCGAAAGGGGCTCTATATTTCGAAAATAACGCCTTAAAAAGGTAGTGAATAATTCAACATCACGCTTTCGCGCCCCTCACCCTCGTCGCTGTAATTTACGTTTAGCGCCAGGCGAGATTTGTCGAAAAGCACCGCCGCACCGATACTGGCATCGACAAAGTTGTCTCCGTCTGCGCGATAGCTCGGCATGCGGTAACTTGCATAGCCTAAATTGGTATTGGTGACTTCAATAGTTTCATCCGCATCCTCAAGCTCTGACACAGAGAACACTTCAGCATAAAGATTAATACCGCCATTCACGCTTAAATTTGCCAATAGCCCTGCACGAAGCTGACGACTCTGACGGCTTTGCTCGCCCCATTGGTAATTAGAAACCGCACCGCCAGACTCGGTGTAACCATCTACTGCACCGGCCAAAAAACGCGCCCCCAGAGCCGGCGCAATACTGATATTTTTAGATGAGGAAAGTTCGTATGCCACTTGACCGTCAAGATGCCAGCCGTAGCCGTCGCTGCCACCTGACGCCGTTAAGGCGCGATCACCCAAATTAAAGTGCCTGTCCAAATCACTGTAATCAATCACACTCAGACCGGCACTACCCTCCGCCAACCATTGGCCATCGCGGTAATTAAGCAAGCCACTCAGACCAACACTGCTGGCAGAAAAATCTCCGCCATCGGTGTCAGTTTCGTGCTTTGACATACTGAGCGCCGCGCCCAAGCTCATCGCCGGTGATACCGCACTATTGTAGCCAAGGGTTAAATGGCTGGTTTTCTGATCGCCACCGCTTGGCGTATCTTCGTTTGCACCACTGGCATTAATAAATAATCTATCGGTATTTTCAAACCAGCGATTTTCCCTGAGCATTTGCGAGAGGCTGTCGTGCTGCGTGCGCGCAATACCGAGTGCAATACCTGACAGGCGACCGACCAACTGCGGGGCCATCACGACATCAATAAGATAATCGCCGGTAATCTCACCCACTTTGGCGGTTGGATGAACGCCGTCGTTAAACAATAATTTACTGGGGTCAGGGTTTGCGCCGTCGATACCAAATACCGGATGCTCAATACAGTCGCCGCCGCTGTCGTCGAAACACATATAGCGCTGATCAAATGTACCCAGCGGGCCAAACGCAATATTAGCGCCGTTGGCGAATCCATAATCCTCCGCATTGGCGGCTATATAGGTGATCACCCCAGCTAAATCCACTGGAATAATATTAGCCGAACTAAAATTCGCGAAGGTCATTAAGGCCTGATTGTAACCCGCGGCCCCCGCCGATATTGCCGCCGCCGAACCTGGAACGACAAAGTTTTGTGCCTGCGCCGCTGCGGTATTACCCAAATCAGGTAAATTGCTAAGCATGATATAACGTCCGCCGGCCGCACTGATGGCTGATACACCAGCGATCAGTGTCTGGGCAGAATTTACGATACTAGTCTGGTCAAATGCGGTGCCGTTAAGGAAATCATTGCCGCCACCGTCTATCAAAATTAAAGCATTCGAATCAATAGTATTGTGCTCTGTTAAATAGGCAGGCCTAGCAACTGCACCACCCGCGGGCAGGGCGAGACCGGTGCCGTTTATCGAGTTTAAGATATCTGCCGTTTCGTAGCCGCCAACAGCGTAGTTCGTACCCCCACTTACAGCAGGATCAGTCGGCAAGCCTAGCGCCATACCCAAATATTGCGGGGCAATATTGGCATAGTCGCCCACGGTAAAATCACCGCTCCCATCACCGACCCGATTGGTAAACCGGCGGCCTAAATTACCGCTGTCTAATAAGCTATCGCCAAAGATAAGCAGCTGACTAAAATAGCTCTGCGCAGACACAGGCGAGCACATTAGGGTAGCCACACACAGTGCGGTCAGTTTTCTCATAGCCATATACCTTCTTATTATTTAATTGTTTTAGCCGTCAATTTATCCAGCAACGGCGCTAAATCGAAACAATAGCTTCACCGCAAGTATTCATCGACAACATAGGGCACTACGAGACCTGTTTTAGCGGTAAACAACAATACGGGTAAATACAGATAGCCTAGGGCCGACTCACACTAATGAACATAGAAGACAATCCGCACTAAAGCAAAGCGGCGGCCGTAGGGAAGGGAATTAAGATGGACAGGCCCGCGTCACGCAAGCGGTGACAACGAGCAGCCAAGGAGGATTTAAGAAAGGCGTAAAAAATGCTCGCGGTAATAACTCAACTCAGCAATAGAGTCGTAAATATCATTAAGCGCCAAATGGCTCCCACTTTTTTTCAGGCCGCCGCTTAGATCTGGGCGCCAGCGTTTCGCCAATTCCTTTACACTGCTCACGTCCAAATTGCGGTAGTGAAAAAAGGCTTCCAGAGTCGGCATTTCGCGGGCCATAAAACGGCGGTCTTGGCAAATGCTATTGCCACACATCGGCGACGCACCCTTTTCGACATGCTTGTCTAAAAATGCCAAGGTTAAGCGCTCGGCCTCTTCCGCCGTAATGCAGGTATCTTGCACACGCTTGGTTAAGCCAGACTGCCCATGCTGACGGGTATTCCACTCATCCATGCCTGCCAAGACCTCGTCCGGCTGATGAATAGCCAGTACCGGGCCTTCTGCCAGCACATTTAAATTGGCGTCGGTCACCACCGTGGCAATCTCAATAATGTGGTCGTTGATGGTATCTAAACCGGTCATTTCAAGATCGATCCAAATCAAATTTTGAGTCTTGTCCATAAACTTGCCTTCACGGTGAATAATCATTTGATACTGCTGTGATCTCAAACAGTAATTGCAAACTAGCTACTTTTTCAGCCTGCCTAGAACACGAGCTAGTTAACGCAGATTGTCGATTGTAGCAGTACATAGGTTAAGATGGCGCTTCTTAGGCGAATGAACCTTCATGACAAAACGTAAACTCAGCCGCCAGCAACGTTGGCGCATAGAAAAAGTACAGGCCGAACGCAGTGATCGCGCGAGCAAACGCGACTCAAAGCTCGACCAAGCGCTGAGCGAAGGCGAGCTCGGCGCCGAGCAAAACGGCCTTATTGTAAGCCATTTTGGCCAACAGGTTGAAGTTGAAGGCGAAGGCGGTCTAAGGCAGCGCTGTCATGTCCGCGCCCACATCGACGGCCTGGTCACCGGCGACAGCGTCACGTGGCGAGAAGGCAAACCAACGGGGGTAGTAGTCGCCTGCAACACCCGCGAATCGCTATTATCTCGCCCCGACAATCACGGCAAGTTAAAGCCCGTAGCCGCCAATATCGACCATATTGTCATCGTCATTGCCCCTGAACCCCGCGCCCACGCCAATTTAATAGACCGATATTTAGTTGCCGCCGAGGCCATCGGTATTCGGCCGATATTGCTACTGAATAAAACCGATCTTATTAACGACGACAACCGAGAGTATCTGGACAGTATGCTGACGCGCTACCAGGAAATTGGCTACCCAGTCACCCGCGCGTCCACCGCTGCTGAACACGGTCTCGACGAATTAAAACAAACTCTATGCGGGCACATCAGTGTTTTTGTCGGACAATCCGGGGTAGGAAAATCCTCCCTGGTCAATAGCCTGCTACCCGGCACAGACACCCGCATCGGCGCACTGTCTGAAGCCACCGCAAAAGGCAAACACACTACCACCACCGCCCGTCTCTTTCATTTTCCCGACGGCGGCAGTCTGATCGACTCCCCCGGCATCCGCGAATTTGCGCTCTGGAATATGGATCGAGAAAAAGTGCTAGCCGGTTTTATTGAATTTCGCCCATTCCTTGGCATGTGCCGCTTCCGAGACTGTAAGCACGAACACGAACCGCGCTGTGCCTTGCTAGATGCAGAGGCAGAAAACAAAATTCGTCCCGAGCGCATGGCCAGCTACCGACAAATCATCCAAAGCCTAAACGAAGAGTGAGCTGAATCGTCATCTCACTTTGCTAGAATGGATTCACTGACGAGTGAGAAAACCCCGAGATCCATTGTCTCAATTTATAAGCGTGCAATTAATCCGTTACATTATGACGTCGCCTCGCTAGCACAGCTCCTGTTACAATCCGGCGTCACCTAAAGTACAAGTTGTTTATTATGAAAAACTGGCCACTATTAATTGAAACAAACTACCTCGCTGAATCACTGCACGATCCGAAATTATTGATTTTGGATACCAGCAGCGCCGCTAATTACGCCGAACACCATATCCCTGGCGCGGTGCATATAGCGCCTGCAGAACTACAAAGTGGCGTCAAACCCGCTGTTGGAAAGCTACCCAGCATTGAGGCCTTAAACGCGCTATTTACAAAAGTTGGCCTGACGCCAGACAAACATGTTATCGCTTACGACGACGAAGGCGGTGGCTGGGCTGGCCGCCTAATATGGACTTTGGACGTAATTGGTCACCACAATTATTCTTACCTCGACGGCGGCTTGCACGCGTGGCTACACGCAGGACACCCTACTGAGAAAGTCGCAAATCATCCCGCGCCCACAAAGCAAGACATCACCATTGATAGTCTGCCGATTGCCGAGATTGAAGATTTCATCAGCCTGCTCGACAACAGCCAGCTCGCAATTTGGGATGCGCGCTCACCAGAAGAATACCGCGGCGAAAAAGTATTGGCGCAGCGCGGTGGCCATATTCCCGGCGCGGTCAATTTAGATTGGTTAGAATTAATTGATCGCGACAATCAAATGCGCCTGAAAGATTTGACCGAGTTACAAACTCGCTTAAACGAATTGGGGATCACCGCCGACAAAACCGTCATCACTCACTGCCAGACTCACCATCGCTCTGGCCTCAGCTACTTGCTGATGAAAATTCTTGGCTACCCGCATATCAAGGGCTATCACGGCTCTTGGGGTGAATGGGGGAACAGCGAGACGACGCCTATTGAAATCGGTGACCAAGCACAGTCAAGCGCGAACACGCCCTGATTTCGAGCCACCGTTTCAGTCATAACAACCACATCGAGCATCGGCAAAAGGACAGCTTGTGAAAATTGCGTTTATTATTTTGCAGTATCTGCTACCCCAGCACCTTTTATCGCGACTGGTAGGCAAACTCGCGGAAACTGAAATTCCGTGGCTCAAAGACCTCCTAATCGAGCGCTTTATCAAACAATACCACGTTGATATGAGCGAAGCTGCCGATTCTGACTACCGCAATTACGCCAATTTCAACGCCTTTTTCACCCGTGAATTAAAGGCCGGGGCGCGCCCCATCTGCGACGCAGAAGGCGATATTGCCTGCCCAGCCGACGGCGCGATCAGTCAAATAGGCAAGATCACCGGCGGCCGAATTTTCCAAGCCAAAGGCCAAGACTATAGCTTGCTAGCACTGCTAGGCGGCGACCGCGAGATGACCGCTCAGTTTGAGAATGGCAGTTTCGCCACCGTGTATTTGTCACCACGCGACTACCACCGCGTCCACATGCCTATCGCCGGAACACTGCAAAGTATGAGCTATATTCCAGGCGCACTATTCTCGGTAAACACCACCACCGCAGAAAATGTCCAAGGTTTATTCGCTAGAAACGAGCGCGCAGTGTGCTTGTTTGACACCGAAGCCGGCCCAATGGCCGTTATTTTAGTGGGCGCCATGATTGTCGCAGGCATTGAGACGGTGTGGGACGGACAAGTTGCACCGCCGCCAAAGGGCATTAAAACAACCGATTACCGTCAAGCGGCAAGGGAAATTCACTTAGAAAAAGGCGCCGAAATGGGTCGATTCAAGCTTGGCTCGACTGCCATCGTGCTTTTTGCAAAAGATCGCGCCGAGTGGCTTGAGACTTTTCAAGCGACCACCGCAACGCGCCTTGGCGAGACCTTAGGGCAACTCAAACAAAACCCTTAACTTACGCTGTCACGCGCGCTCGAGCGGAAACGCGATGACCTCATCGATGCGCTCCGCCTTGCACGCGAGCATCGACAGACGATCAAAGCCCACCGCAACCCCCACACAAGCAGGCAAGCTCGCCATCGCCTTTAGCAGATGACGATCAATCGGGGGCAGCACCTGATCATTGTCTGTCCGGCGGCTGTGATCTTGCCTAATTCGCCTAACTAACTCAGCCGCATCTGTTAGCTCGTTGTAGCCATTAGCAAGCTCCATGCCCGCGTAAAACGCTTCGAAACGAGCCGCCAGCTCAACGCCGCCCGGATTGACAAACGTCTTTGCCAAAGCAGCCTGCTCGCTAGGGAAGTCGCAGACAAAACTCAGGGATTCGCGATCTAAGGCCGGCTCAATCACAGACGACATAAGTAGCTGCAGCCAGGTGTCGCGATCATCGGTATCAAAATGGATATCCATATGCGAATGCGCGCAGGCTTTTAGTTCGTCTAGCGATGCACTATGCGGATTTAGACCGCAGTGCAGCTCAAAAACGTGCTGGTAAGTGTGATGTTTTACGCTAAGCGGGCCAACCGCCAAGCCCACAATCGCGGCGACCTCATCCATTAACTCAGCCATCGACAAGCCCGGACGGTACCACTCAAGCATTGTAAACTCTGGATTGTGCCGCCTGCCCCGCTCTCCGCGCCGAAACGCCTTGCAGATTTGGTAGATTGGGCCACTACCCGCCGCCAGCAGACGCTTCATCGCAAACTCAGGTGACGTCTGCAAATACATGAGCGCGTCACCATCGGGGGCAACCGTGGTAATAGCTTCGATATTGGGATCCGTGACTGGCGCAGAGGCTAGTAGAGGTGTTTCCACCTCTAAGACCCCGCGAGTCGCAAACAAGGCGCGCACAGAAGAAAGTAATTGTGCGCGGCGACGCAGAGCCGAAAATTCAGCTGTGGGCCGCCAATCTGACATTTAAGATTTTACTCGGTTCTGATACTCGCCGGTGCGAGTATCTACCTTTATCACTTCGCCTACGCTTAAAAACAAGGGCACTTTAACAACCGCTCCGGTGCTCAAATAGGCGGGTTTAGTTCCACCTTGGGCGGTATCGCCTTTTACACCGGGGTCTGTTTCTACAATTTCCAACTCAACAAAATTTGGTGGTGTCACCGACAGCGGCGCGCCGTTATAAAGCGTTACGGTGCACACATCCTGCTCTTTGAGCCAATTCGACGCATCGCCAACCGCTTTGAGATCAGCCTGGAACTGCTCAAAGGAATCGGGATCCATAAAGTGGTAAAACTCGCCATCGTTATACAGGTATTCCATATTTTGATCGATAACGTCGGCGCCTTCCAAAGACTCGCCAGACTTAAAAGTACGCTCCCAAACCCGACCTGAGTTAAGATTACGCAAGCGCACCCGGTTAAAGGCTTGGCCTTTACCTGGCTTAACAAATTCATTGTCTAAAATAGAACAAGGCTCGCCATCGAGCATCACCTTCAGTCCGTTGCGAAACTCATTGGTAGAATAATTAGCCATGATTTTCCTCAGCGACGGTGTAAAACCGTTAATTAAAAAGGCGTCAATGATACCCTTAAACGACACAGTTTGGCAGACCGAAAGCTGGCAGCAACAAATGCGCGGCATGATCCGCGATCCCGAGCAGTTATTTCAGCGGCTGCAACTAGACCCTTCAGAACAGCCCGACATCGCGGCGGCAATGCGACAATTCCCACTTCGCGTACCCGAAGCCTTTGTCGCAAAAATGGCCATTGGCGACTGGCGAGATCCGCTGCTATTACAGGTATTGCCACTGGCAAAAGAGAGTCAAGAGCAGCCCGGCTTTGTTAACGACCCTCTCGATGAAATCAACGCCAACCCGGCGCCGGGCTTAATTCACAAATACCACGGACGGGTATTACTCATTACCAGCCCAAGCTGCGCCATTCACTGCCGCTATTGTTTTCGCCGCAACTTTCCCTATGACGATAACAATCCAAGCCAGCGAGACTGGCAAAAAACCCTGGGGTATATCCAGGAGCGACCGGATATTAGCGAGGTGATACTCAGCGGCGGCGACCCGCTATCAGCCCCAGACGATTACCTAGAGAAGCTGATCCACAAAATTGCCGCAATTCCCCACGTTAAAACCCTGCGTATCCACACTCGCCTGCCACTGGTGCTCCCAGCGCGAATTACCCCGGAGCTTACTAAAGTTCTGAGCAATCACCGCCTGAAAACCGTCATGGTAATTCACTGCAATCACGCCAACGAAATTGATACTCATACCGCCGACGCCCTAGACACATTACAGAAAGCAGATATTACTCTGTTAAATCAAAGTGTTTTGCTTAAAGAAATTAATGATAATGTCGATACATTGGTCAATCTCAGTGAGCGCCTTTTCGACGCCAAGGTCATACCCTACTACCTACACTTGCTCGACAAAGTGAGAGGCGCAGCGCATTTTGACGTAACAGAAGTAGAGGCGCAGGCATTAATGGAAGGTATACTTACAAAGTTGCCGGGCTATTTAGTACCACGCCTAGTATTGGAAGACCCGAAAGCAAGCAGCAAACGGCCACTTGCACTACAATGGATTGACGCGTAAAAACATAGACTTAAAACACAAAGTAAGTGCCACGCGACATTACAAAGCCAGAAATAGGACTTTATGAAAAATAACTCAAGCCTTGCTGTCGCGACGCCTGACATAACGCGCGACTCGCACAGCCAGTTCGCGCTAAATGGCGGCGCAGTCAAGACTTGGCTTAGCCATCTGCCCTTGACCAACCTCGGCGAGTCCACCCGCCTGCTCTTTCAGGCCCTGTCAGAGCTAAGTCACACTGCGTGTAAACCCAAAGATCGCTACGAGATTCTAGAAATTATTCGCCCGCAAGTGCATCACATCGTCAAAGGTCTGTCTCAGCATTATCTGAATAAGCCAGTGGTGCTGGCGGACAAGACACAAAAGATTGTACTGCTCGCTAACACCCTTAATACCCAGCTGGCAACAGGTTACTGCCAAGCATTTAAAGGTCTGGAGGGTGAAAACCGCCTGCTGCGCTCTAAAGATGCCATGGCCACATGCTTGCATCGCGCTCTTATCGAACACTGCCGAATTCTACTGCGTACTTATCAACTTTATCGCTCATCACACGCAGGCTTCTGGCTTATCGCTCATGAAGTTTACCGATGCGCGCAAACCCAAAAACTGCACAAAACAAAGGTCAGCGACAACCTGTATGGCGATGCCAGCGTACGGCAAGCCTACGTCCGCTTGCTCATGCTAGGCTGCAGCAAAACCCATCAGCTCCCCCAGCGCCATATTGAAGAAGTCTTTAATGAACTCAACCAATGGTCATCGCTTATTGATTTGCGTAGCGATAGGCTAGAAAGTTGTGTGTTCTTATTTAATCCGGCCGAAGATGCATCTCCGGCGTATCGCGAGCTTATTCAGCGCGCACCATCTCTTGGCTGGCTGGGTATTGATACTAGAACCCTACTAGCACAAAGCGGCGGTCTATCTAGTTCGCCATCACCGCGAAAAAGCAATGCCCCCAAACCAAGTAAAACCGTGCTCGACCATCTCAGTATTGCTTGGAGTTCGGCAACGTCACGGGCGGCGGAACGTATTCCCTGTAACGACCCCATTTTAATTACCGTGGGTATGAATACCACCCACTTCTACGTTGCCAATCAAACTGATTTTAGTAGCTACCAATTTGAGAACGACCAAAACGACGACACCGAGTTATTTCGCGAGCGCCGTAAAGATCAAAATGACGTATGGAGCCAAAATGGTGGCGTAGACGCGCGCAGCCGCGATGACGAAAGCGACCGCAAGGCAGCGATGTCACCCATCCCATACCGGAGCGCTGAAAGCCAGATAGAAACCATTAGTTATAGCCTTCCACAAAACGCGCCAGCTGCCAACGCGCCGGAAAATAAATACGAGTATTTGCGTTCACGCATGCTGGACACCAGCAGTTCGGGCTGTCGTATTGAGTGGCCAGAAGATACCCAACTCCGCATTCGCACCGGAGAGCTTGTCGGTTTAAAAACCGACGATTACGAGGGATGGCGCGTAGGCGTTGTTCGCTGGTTACGCAGTGACAACACACATCAAATAGGTATCGAAGCACTGGCATCAACGGCAACGCCATATAGTGCCCGCCTCGTGCAATCAGGCTTGGCGGTAAATGAGTACCAGCGGGCCATGCTCTTGCCGGGCAGCCAAATTGCAGAGGGCCCACTATTACTGCTATCAGGCGTCGTTGGTATTTCCGAGGGGCACACCGTCGAGCTCTTGCGTCCAGGGCATGCAATGCGTATAAAATTAGGCAAGATCGTAGAGCAATCTAATGCCTTCAAACTATTTAACTTTCAAGACATTGCCCGCTCATCAATTAAAATTGATGTACCTGACGCCGACGCGGTTAATAAAAACGACTTCAACCAACTTTGGGATATTTTGTAATTCGAGCCCAGAAATCAGGTTTTTAACCCAACTTCTATTACCGTAGAGCACTTATGAGCAGCAGTAACACTGCCATCAATATTCTTTTGTTTTGCCTCGCGGACAGCGACGCCGAACAACTCGTAACACACTGCCGCCGCGGCGGTCGCATCGCCCATACCTTTGGTATTGATACTGGCGAAAAACTCGCTGCAGCTATTTGTGATAGCGATTGGGACGTGCTTATTTTTGATGCCGAGCAATCTCAGCTCGACATCCAACGCTGCTGCCACATTCTGCGCAAATACCACAAAGACATTCCGGTAATTTATGTCGGCGAAGGCGATGCCCTGCAGCCGCCAGACCCCGACGTCGTCGACATGATCAACAAATACAATATGGCCCAGATCGTTAACGCGGCGTTCAAAGCTCAGGCCGCTTTGGGCGTACGCCGCGAACTAGCCGCAACAAAAACCGCATTGTCTGAGGCCGAAGAGCGCAATCAATTACTGCTGAATGATCATCAGGACCCGATTGCCTATATCACCGATGGC
The DNA here is from genome assembly GCF_019312595.1 of Zhongshania aquimaris. Classification (GTDB taxonomy): domain Bacteria; phylum Pseudomonadota; class Gammaproteobacteria; order Pseudomonadales; family Spongiibacteraceae; genus Spongiibacter; species Spongiibacter aquimaris. The sequence continues at coordinate 1,466,851 of NZ_JAHWDQ010000001.1, forward strand.
ATGGTTATTTACGCGAACACGCCGTTTTGTGAGCAGATGGGCTACGACGACCTCGACGGCTTCCCTATCGTCGACCTCATCACCAATAAAGACCAAGAACGCTTTAAAAACGTCCTTAAAAAACAGCAGCAACACAACGAACATCAGCAATTTGAAATTAGCTTTTTTCTGTCTAACCGCAGTGAATTCAAAACCCATATAGTCTGTGATAGCGCCCATTACGAAGGCGAAGACTGCATACAAATTTCAATTGTTAAACCCAGCGACAAAGATAAGTCCAACGGTGTAGATAACACCACGCGCATGAGTAGCAAGCACCAGTTTTTAACTCAGCTACAAGAGTTTATTGAAAACGAGCGCAACAGTAATTCCTCACTAATTTTGATGTCAGTGGACCATTTCAGCAAACTGCGGCACAGCACTAGCCTAATTGACATTGAACTTCTTATTGAAGCGCTTAGTAATCGCGTTCGCGCCAACTTTCCTGCACAGCATTACGGTCGCGTCGCCGACGATATGATCGCCGCCATCGCGCACCACGTCTCCAGTGACACAGCGCTAGAAATGGCGATGGAATTAGTAAAGGCCATCGAGTCTGAAATTTTTGAAGTGCGCAAGCAGTCATTGCAATGCACCGCTAGCATTGCCGTTATGCCAATCAATCACTTAACGCCGCCCAAGGCGTCCCTGCTACTAGATACCGCTTTTGACGGGGCGGAAAAGATCTATCACACAGGTGGCAACAATGCAGAGATTTGTCGCCGAGATCGTCAACAACTCGACCGCAACTCAAGCCCGGACGATGTCATCGCGGAGTCGATGAACAATAACCGCCTGAGCTTACTGTTCCAGCCACTGGTAAACCTTGGCGCATCCAGCGGCGATCATTACGAAGCGACTCTCAATATTAAAGACTGGGTGGAAGGTGAAATTACGGCTGGAGAAATGCTCCGGGCTATTGAGCGTGAACCAGAAAATACCCAGCTAGATCATTGGATCGTGGTTGAGGCCACCAAGCAATTAGCAAAAGAACGGCTCGCTGGCCAAGATCTGAAACTTATCATCAACCTTAGCGGCAACGTTTTCCACGATTCAGAATTTTGCTCGTGGTTAACTGTGGCATTCAAAGCCGCCGGCCTGCCACCCTCGTCGGTAATTTTACAGTTTAGCGAGGAAAGTATTGCGGATGCCTTAAAGCCTGCTTTAGATTTCGCCACCCACTTACAAAAACTAGGCTCCTCTCTGGCGGTAAGAAATTTTGGCCGCGCCAAAAAAGGCAATAAATTCCTGAGCCACATTCGCCCGGCCTTAGTAAAACCTGGCTACCGGGCGGCGGACATGCCCACTGACGAACAGATTCGCGAGATGGTTCACCATGCGAAAACGCTCAACAGCCAGATTGTTATACCGAATGTAAGCAGTGCAGCGACCCTCGCCATGCTTTGGCAATTGGGACCCGACTTCATTCAGGGCAGCTATGTCAATGAGCCCATGCCCAGCATGAACTATGAATTTGCCGCCTTTGGCTAGCGCTGCGGCCCTCTTTTAAGAAGGCCGGAAAAAAGAGTGCAACAGAAACCTTATTTTCCGGTTAAGCGGTCGCTAATTCCGAGCAAATACAAAATCCCGTCCAGGCCAAGAGTAGAAATTGACTGCTTGGCATTTTCGCGAACAATCGGTTTAGCTCTAAAAGCGATCCCCAACCCCGCGATACTGAGCATTGGCAAATCATTTGCGCCATCGCCAACCGCAATAACCTGCTCCATATCCAAGCCTTCGCGCTTGGCTATCTCGCGCAGCAACTCTGCCTTGCGCTTGCCGTCCACCACAATACCCTCTACCTCGCCCGTGACACGACCATCACGTATAACGAGCTCATTGGCATGAACATAATCTATACCCAACTTGCGCTGCAGATAGTGGCCAAAATAGGTAAAGCCGCCGGATAAAATAGCGGTTTTATAGCCGAGCAACTTTAACGTTGAGACCAGATTCTCTGCACCTTCGGTAATTCGCAAGCTCTCTGCAATACCAGCCAGCACTGATTCATCCAGGCCTTTTAACAAGGCCACCCGCGCCTTAAAGCTCTCAGTAAAATCAATTTCGCCACGCATTGCACGCTCGGTAATTTCCGCAACCTGCTCTCCAACACCAGCAGCGATGGCGAGCTCGTCAATCACCTCGGCTTCAATCAGTGTTGAATCCATATCGAAGGCAACCAAGCGGCGGGTGCGGCGAAACATATTGTCTTCTTGATAGGCAATATCGATATCCATCTCGCTGGCTAAATGTAAAAGCTCACGGCGGAAGTCGGTGGCATCGGGTAAGTTACCGCGAACCGACAGCTCGACCGACGCCTTGGATTGCTGGGCAACCCCTTCAAGCGGCACCCGACCCGACAGGCGATCGATCCTATCAATATTTAACGCGTAGCGAGACACGACATCGGTAACACCGGCGATATGTCTTGCCGTAATCTTGCGCGCCAACAGAGTCACAATATGACGCTGCTTGCCCTGACCAGATACCCACTGATTGTAACTCTCTGGGCTAACGGGTAAAAAGCGCACCTGCATCCCCATTTCGTGGGTGCGAAATAATATATCTTTCAAAATACTGGCCGCTTCCGCACCCGCAGGTACTTCCACCAATAAGCCTAAAGACAAGTTATCGTGAATCACAGCCTGGCCGATATCTAAGATATTCACCTGATGATCTGCCAAAATACTGGTTATTGTACTTGTCACGCCGGGCCGATCATCGCCCGCTATGTTGATCAATATAATTTCGTTCACACCACCCCCTGCAGCAATCGGCGTATTGTAGCGGTAGACGTGATTTCACCCAAGCACCACTGCATTAGAATGCACTTATAATTAAAATGTGCGAAAACAACGTACTGATCGCCGGCGCGAAAAGGTCGCGATGATACGACGTACATACGCAATTTAAGCAACGCCAACACCCAAGATGCCGAGCCCAGTAATTAATCCGCGCTTTCCTTGATATACTCCCCCAAATAATAGAAGCCCCGCCTTCCAGATGGACAGTACAACATGCTTAAGCAGCTCCTTAAATTACCACTCTCGGCGAAATGCGGACTGATTACCGCACTGATATGCGCAATTGCAGGTATGACACTGCTACTCACCAGCATGACCGCGAGTAAACAAATCCTTCTTGAAACAACCCATTTAATAGGTCAGCAGTGGACCAATCAGCTGGCCTCGCAAAGCCAACAAGCCCTGCTGCGCAACGACAAAGTGAGTCTGCAAGCCATTTTACAGGACTATATTAATAGCCCCCTCATTGTCTATGGCAGTATCGCCAACTCCCGCGACGAAACCGTGGCAGAAACGGGGCACTGGCGCACAGAAAACCTAAACTACGAAGCGCCGGTTGCCGCCGACGGTCGGCTTGGACTCGTCAAACTGTCCCTTAGCCGCGAACTCATTGGCGATGAGATCCGCGATCTCGGCAAAACGCTGCTTATCCTCACCGGCTTGCTCGCCTGTTTTAGCTACGCCATCATTGCGGTGCCAATGCGCCGTATTGAAGGGTTTTTAGAACTTGCCCGCGCGCGAATGGCGCAACCTCTGCGCAATGATCACAGCGGCTACCCCGGCACCGACAGCCTAGGTAAATTACTAGAAGAAATTCACAACCCACAGATTCGACTTAGCAAGCTCGGTAAAACCCGTTACAAAGATTATTATATTTTGCACTGCCACTGGCAGGCGTTTAGCGCCCTGCAAACACAAATGGCGCCCGCTAGCTTCCGCGAGCATCTGCGCACGAGCTACGCCCGCGGTGAGGCGATTGCCAAGCTATACCACGCCGATATTGTGGTACATCGTCACAACGCGATCAGCCTGCGCTTTTTTGAAGTGGAGGGTACCGATCATCCCCTGTTTCGCGCGCTGTGCTGCGCCGACTTATTTCAAAGCTTAGACAAAGTGTTGCGAAGCCGGGCGGGGATCGCGCATATCCACGGCGAGGGCGACCACTGGGAATGTGCCGCCAAAGAATGCGCTGCCATTGATCAAATGCACACAGCGACAGCAGAGGGCAAGGGCACTTGGCTAGACGACGGTAGTCGCGACAATGAACGCCTAGATGCCTGGGTAGATATTCGCGGCAATCACATTAGCGCAATGAAATCGCCTTACAGTGATTTATTAGAAAGACAGCAAACCCAGCTGAAGAAATTAACCCTGGATGCCTTCAAACAAGATGCCGCCAGAGCGCAGTCCGAAGCGAATCACACTAGCTAAAAAAAACGCGGAGCCAAACTTGGAACCGCGTTTTTTAGCGAACTATGTTTTAACTCAGCTCAGCCCGCAACAATTGTTTGCAGTGCATCCACCTTCTGGAAACCGCGTGGCAACTTGTGTCCACGTCGGCCACGCTCACCTAAATAGTGTTCCAGCTCGGCAAACTTCAAGCTTAAATGACGCTTCCCGGAAATCACTTTTAAGGTATCGCGCTCAGAGAAGATTGCGATGGCGCTCACATACTCCTCGCGATTTGCCACCCGCGCCGACGGGATGCCAATCATTTTATTGCCCTTACCGCGCGGCATAAGCGGCAAATCACCAACGGGGAATATCAGCATACGACCTTCGGTTGTGACCGCCACTACGTGACTAGTCTCCATATCAGCAATCGCAACCGGCGGCAAAACCAATGCACCTTTTGGCAAAATCAGCGCTGCTTTACCGGCTTTGTTTTTACTCTGCAGATCCGACAGTTTTGCGATAAATCCATAGCCCGCGTCAGAAGCCAATAAATAATGCCCCTCGTCACTGCCCATCATCATGCCGGTAAAATTAACACCCGACGGTGGATTAATTCGCCCGGTCAACGGCTCACCCTGACCACGCGCCGACGGCAGGCCGTGAGCGGCCACCGTATAGGTTCTACCGGTACTATCGAGGATAATGACCGGTTGATTAGTTTTGCCCTTAGCGGCTAATTTAAAGCGGTCGCCGGCCTTGTAACTCAAGCTAAGCGGATCAATATCGTGGCCTTTGCCCGATCGAATCCAGCCCATTTCCGACAGCACAACGGTGACGGGTTCGGCTGAGACAATCTCTTCTTCAGAGAAAGCGCGTGCCTCACTGCGTGTAACCAACGGCGAGCGGCGCTCGTCGCCAAACTCCTCGGCAACCGCCAGTAATTCCTTGCGTACCAAACTCTTCATCCGACGTGGAGAGCCCAGGGTCAACTCCAAGCTATCGCGCTCAGTGGCAAGCTCATCCTGCTCACCGCGAATTTTCATTTCTTCAAGTTTTGCCAAGTGGCGTAATTTTAACTCCAGTACCGCCTCGGCCTGCGTATCGGTAATACCGAAGCGCTCCATAAGCACAGGCTTGGGCTGATCCTCTTCGCGAATAATGGCGATCACTTCGTCAATATTTAAAAACGCAATTAACAAGGCATCTAATATATGCAGGCGCTTAAGTACCTTATCCAAACGGTACTCTAAACGTCGACGGGTGGTTGAGGTGCGAATTTCCAACCACTCACCGATGATTTTATCGAGCCCCTTAACCTGCGGTCGGCCGTCCAGGCCGATGACGTTCATATTGACACGATAACTGCGTTCCAAATCGGTGGTCGCAAATAAATGGTTCATCACCGCCTGCTTGTCGACCCGGTTTGATCTGGGAATAACCACCAGACGAGTCGGGTTTTCGTGATCTGATTCATCCCGCAAATCCACCACCATTGGCAGCTTCTTGGCCTGCATCTGCTGGGCAATCTGCTCGAGCACTTTCGATCCAGAGGTCTGATGAGGCAGTGCCGTAATGACGATATCCTCGCCCTCGTCTTGCCACAGCGCCCGCATACGCAGTGAGCCGCGACCACTTTCATACATTTTTCGTAAATCTTCTGGCGGCGTAATAATTTCAGCGTCGGTTGGAAAGTCAGGCCCTTTTACATGCTCACATAACTCGGCAACGCTGGCGTTGGGTGCGTCCAGCAAATGAATACAAGCACTCACTACCTCGCGCAAATTATGCGGCGGAATGTCAGTGGCCATACCGACAGCAATACCAGTGGTGCCATTTAGCAATATATTGGGCACCCGCGCCGGTAAGGTCGCGGGCTCGTCCATTTGACCGTCAAAATTCGGCACCCAGTCAACCGTGCCCTGCCCCAGTTCACTGAGCAAAACCTCTGCGTACTTGGTTAATTTAGACTCGGTATAGCGCATTGCCGCGAAGGATTTAGGATCGTCCGGCGAACCCCAGTTTCCCTGACCGTCGATAAGCGGGTAACGATAGGAGAAGTTCTGCGACATCAACACCATCGCTTCGTACACGGCGCTATCGCCGTGTGGATGGAACTTACCGATAACGTCACCGACGGTGCGCGCAGATTTCTTGTGCTTGGCATTCGATTTAAGCCCAAGTTCGCTCATCGCGTAAATAATACGGCGCTGCACCGGCTTCAGGCCGTCTGCAATATTGGGTAGCGCCCGATCGAGAATGACATACATGGAATAGTCCAAATAAGCCTTCTCGGTATAACTTTTTAAGGGCATTTGCTCGACGCCATCAGCGCCAATCACAATAGTTTCCGACATATTCTCTTATTCAATCCTTATTCATTGCCACTGATCACTTGAGGGAATGGCTACGTACAAGCCACTACGGAACATATAGCACTCTACGGGTAATTACGAAGATTCAATCCTGCTGTGCCGCCCTATACTGACTCCACGTTGATCAGAGGAGATCCGACATGACTGCTCAAAAAGTAGTAAGCCTATCAGAATATCGTCAAGATACGCAGCAAATGCATATAGACGACGTTAGCGCTCAGGCCTTCTTGTTTCTACAAGAGCAAGCTCAAGAACTTGATCTCCCCATGCGCAAATTGCTGAAAGAGCATTTACTAGGCATTGCCTGCGTTGTCAAAGCCGTTGAAGGTGTCGACGAAGCGCAAAACTGGCTCGCACTGATTAGCGACGAAATCAGCACTGGCGAACGCCACTAAGCTCCCCCTAATGTGCGGTGATCTTCTTTTCACCGCAGCGCTCACACACATACACTGTAACTAGCTTTCCCAGCTTCACATCAAACTGCTTAGCCTTATCGACCCGCCACTTGTGAAAGCCTTCGCGACACAGCGTATTAGGCGTTTTACCCTGCGGCAACTTACGTTTAAAGGGCAATACATCGCCCATAGCCACTCTCCCTTAGATTCACTACAACGCTCTACCACTGCGTGGATTTCGCGATTACTATACGCGCCTTGAGATAGCTGCGCGATAACTGAACGCAACGAGGGAGCATCATGGAAATTAGCCGCAATAAAGTCGTGTCATTTCACTATGAATTACGCAACGGTGACGGCACCGTATTGGAAGATAACTTTAATGACACGCCGTCGCTGTATATGCACGGAGCCGACAACATCATAAGTGGCCTAGAAAAAGCCATGGCCGGCCACACGGTAGGAGATGAGTTTGAAGTCTTACTCGCGGCTAAAGATGCCTACGGTGAAATTGAACCCAATAAATCCGAACGTATTCCCGCCAAGTATTTGAAGCACGAAGGTAAAATTAAAGTTGGTCAGGCCGTGCGCTTTAACACCGACAAGGGTATGCGCAATGCCACGGTGCTAAAAGTCGGTAAGTTTTCAGTCGACGTTGACCTCAACCACCCCTTGGCAGGCCAAAGCTTGAGCTTCAAAATTCGTATCAAAGATATTCGCGACGCCACCGACGAAGAAATTCGCCATCGTCACGCCCACGGTGAAGGTGGCCACCAACACTAATAAGCAAAGTGTTTATTACTGTTTTCGCGACGCTCGCCATCGTTCGGCGGCATCGCGAATAAATCCCGCTACCAGATCGCGATTCTCGGTCCGAGAAAAGGTTTGGATATGGCCACCCTCATAGCTAATTAGCGTTTTCGGCTGCCTTGCAGCGGCAAGCAATCTTTCAGCGTGGCGATACGGCACCACCGGATCGTCCCGGCCGTGAATCAGCAACAGTGGCAGCGGTGAAATAGCAGAAATTTCGTCGAGTAAATTCTCTCCTTCGGGCATCGCCCATGCGGCGAGACACTGGAAAGGCCAGGTAAGCCAATTCGACGCCGCAACTTTCTTAGCGATATCAGCGTAGCCGGTAAAACCCGCATCCAGAATTACCCCCGCTAGCGCGGGATACTGTCGCCCGTTACGTGCCACCGCAACACCGGCGAGACTCGCACCAATACTCTGCCCCAATACCACAATTGGCGTATCTGCCAGCGCTTGCTGCGCAGAGAGGTGTTGCAGCGCAGCAAGAATATCCATCTGCGCACCTCGAACACTGGCTTCGCCAGAAGACTGACCATAGCCGCGGTAGTCTATAAGCAACACATTAATACCTCGCGCGGGCAACCAATAGACACTGGCTAAATGAGTACTTATATTTTCAGCATTGCCGTGGGCAAATAAAACGGTGGCCTCAACTTTACCTTCCGCGGGCAACCACCAGGCACTCACCGTGCCGCCGTCGGCTGTTGTAATTCTGACATCCACATACGCCAAGCCAACATCGGCTGGGCTGCGAACAAGTTGTTGCTGCGGGAAAAATAGCAAGCTCTCGCACGCGCTAAGCATGAATACAAAAATTAAAACGAGCACTCGCAAAAAGGACATTCCACGCGCAACTGAGGCCATTAAAAATACCGCCGCCATGACAATTCCAATGCCGCGGATTCGCCCGCAAATTCTTTGCGATAATCCACGCTAGCCCGTATCGCCTGATTAGTGCTCAAAGCCAGGTTAGTGCTTAGCGACATACTCTGACGCACGCCTTTGCCAACATCTCGGCCACCACCAAAGTCCAAATATTGGACACTCAATTCACTTGCCCAGCGATCGCCCTGCCAAAGTAGTCCCGCGCTGACTTTGGGTGCTATACGCAAACGGGTTTCGGCATCGTCATTGTGTTCCAGGCGTGCGCCGGGAATCACATACGCTATACCGCTCAAAAATTGGCGACTGACGCCCGCACCACCACTCACTCTAGCGACCAGGCTTTGTTCTGGTGACCCGTCCAAGCGCTCAAGTCCCGCCGCCACCTGCCAGCTAAGCGGCGCAAAAAATTCGTTGCGAGGGGCAAGAGAACGGATCGCCACTGGGTCGAAACGCTGAAGTCGCAGTGTATCTTCCTGCCAACGGACTTTTAATTGCCCCATCATCAGCGTCGCACCTGGAGGGTATCCGGAAACCACATCTAATGCATCGTGATAACTAATTCGCCACTCCATATCGGCATATTGCTGATGTTTGCGCGTCCCGCCAGCCACACCGAACATTGACGTCGAATGACCTAAGTCTGGCCGCCTAGGTGTGCTCGGCTGCGGTGCTGACTGCACACCATAAGACTGAATTTGACTTAGCAATTTAAGGCTGCGACGTGCCTGCTCTGGCGTGCGCTGCTCGCGATTGCTGCTGTAGCGCAAATATCGGTAGGCCGCCACTACGAGCTGTTGACGCACAGCTACGCTAAAATTTAAAAAAGCGGGCTGCTCCAGCACCTGCTCATTGGCAGCCAACTGCAATACCAGTTTGCGCTGCTCCCCATCCAAACCGGCCAATACCGCTTCTAACTCTCTGCGCTTTGACGGCCGATAATTTGGCGCTTCCGTCAAGCCACTTTCCACCACCGCTCTCACGGTATCTACTGGCATCGCGGCGTAAGCGAATTGTGATGTTAGATCCAAACCGGGTAGGGCAACTTCTAGCAGCTCAAGCAAACGGAAAGAACAATTCTCATCGAAGAAATAGTAATCAAAATTAATATTGCGCAGCTCCCAAGTATGAGCCAACAACAAATCTATTTGAGCGGCACTCAAAGACAGCGGGTATTCCCAGATATCCCTGTTTTCTAAACGACTGTATTCTTGAATTTTTTCGTAATAGGGCTGCATGCTAAATAAACCTGGATAGCCGCCTAAAATTCCTCTGTAGGCGTATAACATGCCGTTTTCATCTGGGGGGATACTTGCCGCAAAATTCAAGGCATACGACAGGAATGCACTCTCGCTGCGCTCTCCCGCCGGATCTAAACGCAGAAAAGTGTGGCCGTACATGGATGAGGGACTATTTAAATAGCTTGCCGCCAAGACCAAAACCACGCGCTCAATATCTATTTTGTCGCGCCATTCATTGTATTCACCACAATCGCTAAGCAAGCCTGCCGGTACAAGGTGCTGGCTGTACAACCACAAATATCTTGCTGGAAAGCGGCAGGCGGTTTCAGTCGGTTTTGCCGCGAATGCAGCCAGGCTTGCGTCAAATTCAGCTTTGCGGTTTTGGTCGCCATCCTCCGCCAGAAAAAACCGCCGATCATCTATATAACTCTTCGTGACTTCTTTAAAAAGTGGCGTTTGCCGCGGGAAATGTAATAGGGCTCGCCACGACGGGCTTTCCGCCAATGGCAACTCAGACGCGTCTGCATACTGCGAAAATGCAGGCAATGATAAACTCAATAACAGTGTCTGCACTGTTATACGGAATAGGGGCATTCTGACTCTCGATAAAAAACGGCCCCGAAGGGCCGCTAGAAACCTTATAAAAAGATTTACGAAACGTATTTAGACAAACGCTGGTCGTCTTTCATAATGGCGAAAATAGACGCCATTACTGCATCTGCCTGCACATCAGCAGACGGGAACAGACTATTAAAGTTGTTATGCAGGCTCTCTTTAAACGCCGGACGGTCTTCAGCGCTGATACCCAGCGATACCGCAACAGCCGTTAAAGCCTCGCCATCACCACGAGCAACATCTTCAGAAAATTCGTCCATGATGGCGCCAACATTAACCATCTTCTTGCCACCGTAGGTCAGCTGACCATCAGCTGAGCAGCCATTTGTACCGGAGGTCATACCGAAGGTATTGTTACCTGATGTGCCATTTGTAATCGAAGCTACAAGGTGCGACGGCAAGCCAGACTGCCCCGCAAATAACATATTGCCCCAACCACAATTAGGGCCACCAGGTGCAACTGCAAAAGATGCGCTAGAGCATGCCAAAAAAGCGGAAGTGATAAATAATTTTCTCATAGTTATTCCCTCGTGGAATTTATAATGTAAAAACTGCACCAAGAGATTAGCACAGCTTTGTCTGCTGTCTACGACCTAATTTCAATATTATCAAAGATCTATAAATCATCTTTTCGATACGCAAAAAAAAGCCCCGCTGAGCGGGGCTTTTTCGCAAAAGGATTTACGCCTTACTCAGCGCTTTGTCCACTCGCCTCGTCAACAACTTCTTTACTGTCAGCAACAGCTTCTTTGATAGACAGCTTGATACGACCGCGGGCATCAACATCCAGCACTTTAACCTGAACATCTTGGCCTTCTTTCAGGTAATCGCTCACGCTCTCTACACGCTCGTCAGAGATCTGAGAGATGTGCACAAGACCGTCTTTACCCGGAAGAATTGTGACGAAGGCGCCAAAGTCTACGATACGAGCAACTTTACCCGTGTAGATTGCGCCGACTTCCGCTTCAGCAGTGATAGCTAAAATACGGTTTACTGCATCATCGCGTGATGCTGCATCAGAACCGTATACGCGAACTGTACCGTCGTCTTCGATATCGATTTGCGCACCGGTTTCTTCGCACATACTGCGAATAGTTGCGCCGCCTTTACCGATAATGTCGCGAATTTTGTCAGAATCGACTTTCATCACGTGCATGCTTGGCGCGTTATCAGAAACACCGCTACGTGACGTAGCAAGAACTTGATTCATTTGGCCAAGAATGTGCAAACGAGCTTGCTGTGCCTGCTCAAGGGCGACTTCCATGATCTTCTGGGTAATACCCTCGATCTTGATGTCCATCTGCAGAGCAGTAATACCATCAGCAGTACCCGCTACTTTAAAGTCCATATCGCCAAGGTGATCTTCATCGCCAAGGATGTCGGTTAGAACAGCAAAGCGCTCGCCTTCCTTAACCAGACCCATCGCGATACCGGCAACTGGTGCTTTTAACGGTACGCCAGCATCCATCAATGACAGGCTGCCTACACAGACAGAGGCCATTGAGCTTGAACCGTTTGATTCGGTAATTTCCGATACCACACGAATGGTATATGGGAATTCTTCAGCAGTTGGCAGAACTGCTTCCAAGCTGCGGCGCGCCAAACGGCCGTGACCAATTTCACGACGACCGGTGCTACCCATACGACCACACTCACCTACTGAATAGGGAGGGAAATTGTAGTGCAGCATGAAGTTATCTTTAAACTCGCCCGCCAAGGCATCAACAAACTGCGCATCACGGGTAGTACCCAATGTCGCAACGCCGATAGCCTGGGTTTCACCGCGGGTAAACAACGCAGAACCATGAGCCTTGCCAAGTACGCCAACTTCAACATTAATTGGACGAACAGTGCGGCCATCGCGGCCATCAATACGTGGTTCGCCATTTAAAATACGCTGACGAACAATTTGCTTTTCTAACTTAGCAAATACACCGCGAACATCATCGGCGCTGTATTGTGCATCGTCGCCAGTAGCCAATTCAGCGATAGCTTGATTGCGCAACTCGCCAACTTTAGCGTAGCGTTCCATTTTATCTGTAACGCGATAGGCGTCGCCCAAGCCCGCTTTGTAACCGCCGGCTACAGCGCCTAATAATGCCGTATTTTCTTCAGCTGGCTGCCAATCCCAAGCTGGCTTACCCGTTTCAGCGGCCAACTCTTTGATCGCTTGCACGGCTGCTTGCATCTCTTGGTGTGCGTACAGTACCGCACCCAACATTTGGTCTTCAGTTAGTTGCTGTGCCTCTGACTCAACCATTAATACGGCGTCTTGAGTTCCAGCAACAACCATGTCCAACAAGCTAGCGTTTAACTGCTCATAGCTTGGGTTGAGAATGTAACCATCTTCAGCGGTAAAGCCAACGCGCGCCGCACCCACTGGCCCAGCAAAGGGAACACCAGAAATAGCTAATGCCGCAGAGGTACCAATTAATGCGGCGATATCTGGGTCATTTGCTTTGTCTGCAGACATAACCGTACAGATAACCTGTACTTCATTCTGGAAGCCTTTAGGAAACAGCGGGCGAATTGGGCGGTCGATCAGACGAGAGGTTAATGTCTCTTTTTCTGATGGACGCGCTTCGCGCTTGAAGAAACCACCAGGAATCTTACCAACAGCGTAAGTACGCTCTTGGTAGTGAACTGATAGCGGGAAAAAGTCTTGACCAGGCTTAGCAGATTTTGCTGCTACAACCGTACACAAAACCTGAGTGTTATCGATAGTAACCAGTACCGCACCAGTAGCTTGTCTGGCAATTCGGCCGGTCTCCAGGGTGACAGTCTGGCTGCCCCACTGGAATGTTTTAGTAACGGGATTCACGGAGTAATTCCTCCCAAATATGGGTTATATAAAGTAATAAGGGGGCCACCAAGGCCCCCTCACTTATTCTTGTTTTAGCGACGCAGACCGAGACGTTTGATCAATTTAACGTAACGCTCTTGGTCTTTACGTTTCAGATAATCCAGCAATTTACGACGCTGGTTTACCATACGAATCAAACCACGACGTGAGTGGTGATCCTTTTTGTGGCCTTCAAAGTGGCCTTGTAGTTTATTGATGTTAATGGTCAACAACGCGACCTGTACTTCTGGTGAACCAGTATCGCCTTCGGCAGTCTGGTAGTCCTTAACAACATCAGCTTTCTCAATAGCAGATAATGCCATCTTCTTTTTCCTCATTACGAATATGCGTTTATAAATCGAGCCTGACCGTGCATATTTACAGTCAGGTTCGGAAGGAGAGACCGTTTGCCAACACCTTCATTTCTGTTTGCCGAACTAGCGGCACAAATTCAGCCGCGCATTATCACACAGTTGAGAGCAAACGACGAGGTGTAACACGCCCATCGTCTAAAATTTCACCAATTCCGAGGAATTTTTGCTCCTCACTTAGCAATACTACCATACCGGAGGTAGGTGCAGCGGCGACTTGAACCGGCTGCCCCTGCATCAAGTAGTGGGCGGCGGTTTCACCCAAACTCAGCTGTGGAATATGCCCCAGGGCATCAGTTATCGGTAATAACAGCGCATCTAGGCCATCGAAGTCCTCGGCATCTCGCAGCGCTTGTAGAGCCTCTATCGATACCGATTGCGCCTCCATAAACGGACCCGCCTGCAGACGCCGCAAGATGGCGACGTGGCCGCCACATCCAATCGCCGCCCCCAGATCTTCAGCCAATGAGCGAATATAGGTACCTTTACTGCACCTGACGCGCACGACCGCACGCGCTAGAGGGCCAGGGGTAAACGACTCCAATTCAAACTCGCGAATCGTCACCGGTCGCGCAGGACGCTCAACAGTAATGCCCTTGCGGGCCAGCTCATAAAGGGGCTTGCCTTCGCGCTTAAGTGCCGAATACATCGGTGGCACCTGCAGGATATCACCGCGCAATTTTGCTATTTGGGTTTCTAGTTCTGCGGCGGTGAGATTGGAGGCGTCAACGTCGGCTAAAATTGCACCTTCAGCATCGCCGGTATCCGTTTTTTGGCCAAAGATGAAGTGACTGCGATACTCTTTATCGGCATCCAGTAAATACTGGGAGAATTTTGTCGCCTCGCCAAAGCAGACAGGCAGTACGCCGGTCGCCAAAGGATCTAGCGCCCCGGTATGCCCTGCTTTGCTGGCATTATAGATAGCGCGAGCGGTAACCATCGCACCATTAGAAGATTTACCTGGCGGCTTGTCCAATACCAAAATGCCGTCAACTGACCGGCCTTTACGACGCCTCGCCAAACCAGCTATTCCCCGTCTTCATCCGTGTGACGGCTGCGATCAGCTTCAACTGCATCTTGAATAAGCTTGCTGATATGCTGACCGCGATTAACGCTGGTATCGTAATAAAATCGCAGTTGCGGTGTGGTGCGAGCGTTGTTGATTTTAGCAACCTGGCTGCGCAAAAAGCCCGCCGCCTTGTTTAACACCGCCAAAGATTCTTTCGCCTCTTCAGCCGTGTTTTTACCCATCACGGTAACGTAAATTTTGGCATGACTGAGGTCGCGACTGACCTGAGCGTCGATGACACTGACCATGCCAAGACGCGGATCCCTAAGCTCTTTCTGGATAAAACTACCCAGCTCGCGCTTTAAAAAGTCAGCGATCCGCGCTGTACGGCTAAACTCTTTCAATTGACTCGCTACTCCGCAACGTCAGCCTTTACAGGCTGCGCGCAATTTCCTTCACTTCGAACACTTCGATTTTGTCGCCTGGGCGCACATCTTTGTAGTTCTTCACGCCGATACCACATTCCATACCGTTCTTAACTTCGGCTGCATCATCTTTAAAGCGGCGGAGAGACTCCAGCTCGCCCTCATAGATAACAACGTCTGCACGCAGAACACGGATACGCTTGCTGCGGTAAACCGTACCTTCAATAACCATACAACCAGCAATATCGCCAAACTTAGGTGACCGGAATACGTCGCGAACCTCGGCAACACCGACGATTTCCTCACGCATTTCAGGACTCAACATACCTGTTAATGCCGCGGTGACATCATCAATCACGTCGTAGATTACGCTGTAGTAACGAAGATCAACGCCTTCATTTTCAGCTAGTTTACGTGCACTGGAGTCTGCTCGCACATTGAAACCAAACATAACCGCGCCCGACGTTAAGGCAAGGTTTACGTCGGTTTCAGTGATACCACCAACACCAGCAGAAACAATGTTAACGCTAACTTCGTCGTTACCGATGTCCATTAAGGACGCCTGTAATGCTTCGAGAGAACCGCGAACATCTGTTTTAAGTACCACATTCAGAATACGGCGCTCTGCCGACTCCATGCTTTCAAACATACGGTCGAGTTTAGCCGCTTGCTGACGTTTAATACGCTGCTCGCGATCGCGCACTTGGCGGAAGTCTGCGACTTCACGGGCGCGCTTGTCGTTCTCAACGACAACAAAGCTATCGCCTGCGTCTGGCGTGCCATCAAGACCCAAGATCTCTACAGGAATAGACGGACCCGCTTCTTTAACCGGCTTGCCGTTTTCGTCGAGCATTGCCCGCACGCGACCTGAACACTGGCCAGCAAGAACGATATCGCCTTGGCGCAAGGTACCGCTCTGAATCAGCAGTGAAGCAACCGCACCGCGGCCTTTATCCAAGCGAGACTCGATAACCAAGCCCTGCGCCGGCAAATCTGATGCCGCTTTCAACTCAAGCAATTCTGCCTGCAGCAAGACTGCGTCCAGCAGCTTATCGATACCTTCACCAGTGTGTGCAGATACATGCACAAACTGCGTATCGCCGCCCCACTCTTCGGAAATAACGTCTTTCGCTGAAAGCTCGTTTTTCACCCGATCTGGATCCGCACCTTCTTTATCCATTTTGTTGACAGCGACCACCAGTGGCACACCCGCCGCTTTCGCGTGGACAATGGCCTCTTCAGTCTGCGGCATAACACCATCATCGGCAGCCACAACCAGGATCACGATATCGGTGCTCTTAGCACCCCGCGCCCGCATCTGTGTAAATGCAGCGTGACCTGGGGTATCAAGGAAGGTAATCATGCCGTGACCGGTTTCAACGTGGTAAGCACCGATGTGCTGAGTGATACCACCCGCCTCACCGCTGGCAACCTTGGTTTTACGGATATAGTCGAGCAATGAGGTCTTACCGTGGTCAACGTGACCCATCACCGTCACAACAGGCGCTCGCGCTATCATGGTACCAGCACCACGGGCACCTAATGTTTCCTCTAGCGCTTCTTCAACTGCATCCTCAGAAACCAACTTCACCGAGTGGCCCATTTCTTCGACCACAAGCTGAGCAGTTTCCTGATCAATAGGCTGGTTGATAGTAACCATCAAGCCCATCTTGATCATTTCTTTAATAACTTCGGCAGCTTTCACTTTCATCTGCTGAGCAAGCTCTGCCGCGGTGGTGGTTTCACCAATATTTACGGCATAAACGATCTTATCTGTCGGCGCTTGGAAAGCATGACGTTGCGCATCGTCTGGTAACTTCAAGGTCTTTTTCTTGCGACGACCGCCAAAAGAACCGGCGCCATCTAAATCATCGCGCTTATTGCCACGCGATTTACCACCTTTACGGCGCGGACGATCATCATCGGCAGCGGCATTGTCGCTTGGTGCGGCGCGACGGTGGTGACGAGGTGCTGGCTTCTCTGCATCACCGGCAGCCTTACCCGCTGGTGCTGCAGCTGGTGCATTTACTGGCGCTTGAGATTTTGCTTTACGCTTCTCTTCATCACGCTTTTTGTCTGCCAATACTTCGGCGCGGCGCTCTTGAACTCGCTTTTCTTCTTCTTTACGACGCAAAATTGCACGCTGGCGAAGAACCTCAGGGTCAACATCTACAACTTCCTCAACCACTTCACGGTATTCATCCGTTTTGTTTGCTGGGGCCGCGACTTGAGCAGGTACAGATTCTTCTTTAACAGGAACAGGCTCTGGCGCTTTCTCTTCAGCAACAGGTTCCGGCGCAGGCTCAGGGGTCTTCTCTTCAGCAACTGGCTCAGGGGCTGCAACTTCCACCTTCGGTTCAGGGGCTGCCTCTACCTCTGCTTGAACTTCAGGCGCCGCCTTAGGAGCCTCAACTTCTGCTGCAGCGTCGGCACGTAGCCGCTCTTCAGCCGCCGCTTCCGCTGCCATTTCCGCAGGGTCGCGCTTGATATAGGTCCGCTTTTTACGAACTTCGATATTAACCGTTTTCTTACCCGCACCTGATCCTGTCTTGAGCGTACTCAAGGTTTTACGCTGCAAGGTTATTTTCTGTGGTGCCTCGGCTGATTCTCCGTGGCTCCGCTTTAAGAAAGTCAGCAGGGTTTGCTTGTCTTCATCAGACACAGCTTGTCCGGCAGCGCTGTGTGACAGCCCAGCCTCTTTCATTTGCCGCAATAAACGTTCTACAGGCGCGCCAACGACTTCGGCAAGCTGGCTCACGGTAACTTCAGCCATTCATCATTCTCCCTAAACGGTACGACTCGCTTATTTTGCAGATTCGTCTTCGTCTGCAAACCACGGAGCGCGGGCTGTCATAATTAACTCTCCAGCCCGTTCTTCAGTCATGTCTTCAATGTCGAGAAGATCTTCAACAGCCTGCTCGGCCAGATCTTCCATCGTTACAATGCCACGGCTGGCAAGAATGAAGGCTAGGTGTTTTTCCATGCCATCCATTGTCAATAAATCTTCAGCCGGCTCTGCGCTTTCTAATTTCTCTTCACTCGCTATCGCTTGGGTCAACAAGGCGTCTTTCGCACGGGCGCGCAACTCTTGCGCAATGTCCTCGTCGAAACCTTCAATTGACATCATTTCTTCAAGCGGCACGTAGGCAACTTCTTCCAGTGTTGTGAAGCCTTCTTCTACCAACACCTCAGCAATGTCTTCACCCACATCTAGGGCGTCAACAAAAAAGCTAATTACCTGTCCTGATTCCTGCTCGTGTTTAGCACCCATTTCCTCGATGCTCATCACGTTGATTGTCCAGCCAGTTAACTGACCGGCAAGGCGAACATTTTGCCCCGCACGACCAATGGCTTGCGCGAGATTGTCTTCGGCCACACCCACATCCATGGTGTGGCTATCTTCATCAACGACAATAGACTCGACTTCAGCGGGCGCCATTGCATTAATAACCAACTGCGCTGGATTATCGTCCCACAAAATAATATCGACGCGCTCATTACCCAACTCACCAGAAACCGCTTGAACACGCGAACCGCGCATACCAACGCAAGCGCCGACTGGATCGATACGGCCATCATTTGTCTTTACCGCAATCTTTGCCCGCGAACCCGGGTCGCGAGCGGCGGCGCGAATCTCAATAACATCTTCAGAAACTTCAGGCACTTCGATCTTGAATAGCTCGATCAGCATTTCAGGGCAGGCGCGGCTCAAAAACAATTGCGGGCCACGCGCTTCTGGGCGCACATCTGCCAAAATTGCGCGAACGCGATCATTGATCCGAAATACTTCGCGACCAACCAGCTCCTCACGGGGTAATAGAGCTTCGGCATTGTTACCTAGATCGACAATAATACTGTCGCGCGTCACCTTCTTCACGGTGCCATTTATAAGCTCGCCAACGCGATCGCGGTATTCATCAACGATTTGTGCGCGCTCTGCTTCGCGAACTTTTTGCACGATAACTTGCTTGGCGGTTTGCGCAGCAATACGACCAAAACCCACGTTCTCAACGATCTCTTCGTGAGTGTCGCCCGCTTTTAAATCAGTACTGTACTCATGCGCCTCTTCGATCGTTAGCTGAGTACCCAGCAACGCCATCTCATCGTCAGGCATGACCAACCAGCTGCGAAAAGTCTGATAATCACCCGTGTTGCGATCTATCACCACACGAATTTCAGAATCTTCGTCATAACGTTTCTTGGCGGCTGTTGCCAATGCCTGTTCAATCGCTTCGAAAATGATAGTCTTAGAAACACCTTTTTCGTTCGATACGGCCTCAACTACCAGCAATATTTCTTTACTCATTATCCGCCTCTTTCCGCAGCCGGCTATTTGAAATCATTAACCCCGATTAAAATCGAGGCACGACATTCGCTTTATCAATTTGATCGAAGGGAAGCAAATAATCATGCTCCTCCACGTTCAATACCACATCACCATCCTCGATGCCTGTCAGGCGACCAAGAAATTTTCTACGCCCCTCAAAAGAGGTGCGCAAACGAATACTTACATCATTGCCAATGTACTGTTCAAACTGTGCCAGTGTGTATAGCGGCCGATCCATACCCGGCGACGACACTTCGAGGTTGTACTCACCCGCGATAGGGTCCTCAACATCTAATACGCCGCTGATTTGGTGACTGGCCTTCGCACAATCATCAACACCAATCCCATTTTCACTATCAATATACACACGCAGCAAAGTGTGACGACCATGAGATTGATAATCCAAGCCCCATAGCTCGTAGCCAAGAGCTTCCACTCCCGGCCTTAACAATTCTTCTAACTTGACGGTCTTGTTGGACAAGTTCACTACCCACCAATAAAAAATGGGCCCAAGGCCCACCATCGAAATTCTTTGACGTACGCCCTTTAGCGATACGAAAAAGCCCCTTTGGAAGGGGCTTCTAAAAACTTCTGATCTATATAAAGCGAAGTCACCCAACGCTTACAAAGGAAGCCTGTAAAACCCGTGCCGCCACCTCATATCAGGAGGCGCATTATAGTCGGCGTCCACAAGCAGGTCAAGCCAAACGGCTGACACGGAAAGGAATACAGGGGCAACTAAACACTTACGCTAGAAACAAATAAGGATAGTCATCACAGACAATTATCCTTTTTTTTAAATTGGTGCCGAAGGCGGGACTTGAACCCGCACGAGCTATGCTCACCACCCCCTCAAGATGGCGTGTCTACCAATTCCACCACTTCGGCTAATTTCTACTCGGCCACTGCCGGCATATCACTCTCTGCCGGCATATCCGACCCAGCATCACCCGCTTGAGCAGGCATACTATCGTCACCAACCGGAGCAACATCACGGCTTTCCTGCAACACAGGCACGTCAATAATGTCTTCACCACCACCGCTACGCTGCTTCGCCACATAGGCGAGCGACAAACTTGTAATGAAGAATAAGGTAGCCAATATGGCAGTCGCCCGTGTTAACGCGTTACCACTACCACTACTACCAAATAAAGTTTGTGACGCACCAGAGCCAAAGGAAGCCCCCATATCTGCGCCTTTACCTTGCTGAACCAAGATCAAACCAATAATGGCGAGACCAGCCAACACATGTACTATTAAAATAATCTGTTCCATTACTCCGCCGCCCGACATATTGCGGAAAATTCCTGTGCATCAAGTGACGCACCACCAACTAAACCGCCATCAATATCCGCCTGAGCGAACAATTCACCTGCATTGGCAGCCTTGACACTACCGCCATACAGAATTCGCAAACCCTTCGCCAATAACTCATCTTTTTTCGAAAAAAGTGCGCGAATAAAAGCATGCACTTCTTGAGCCTGATCAGGACTTGCCGTTTTACCTGTGCCAATTGCCCAAACCGGCTCGTAAGCAACTACAATCAAACGTAACTGCTCAGCACTTAATGTCGAAAATATCGGCTTAAGTTGGGCCGAAATAACTTCAAGAGTTGCACCCTCATCACGCTGCGCCTCGGTCTCACCGACACACACCAAAGGTATCAATCCCTGCAGCAAAGCCTGCTTAGCTTTTTGCGCAACTTGCTCACTGGTTTCACCGCACATTGCTCGGCGCTCAGAATGCCCAACAATGACATAGCGGCACCCGACATCAGCCAACATTGAGGCAGACACCTCACCTGTATATGCACCATCACTGGGTTGGTCACACACATTCTGATTACCAACTGCAACTGGCGAGCCGCTCAAGCCAACTAACACCTGCGCCAAATACACCGAGGGAGGGAAAACCGCGATATCAACACCAGGCTCCGCAGGTAGGGAGGCTTTCATTTCCGCCACCAATTTTCCAATGCTGGCGCTGTCGCCACACATCTTCCAATTCCCTGCTACGAGATTACTCCGCATGCCATTTCCCTTAGCGCAAAATGGGCGCCAATCTTACATAAACTTATAAATACATACAAGAACAGCCACCACTTATGATGAAAGCTTTTGCACCTTGTCGCTCAGACGCTGGCACAAGTCGGCAACTTGCGTACCGTTCTCGCCCTCAACCATAACTCGTACTAAAGGCTCAGTGCCTGAGGCGCGCAATAATACCCTGCCTCTGCCTGCTAATTCCAGCTCAACTTGGCCGACTGCAGCGCGTAATTCCGAATGATTCAAATCCATCGGTTTTTGTATGCGGATATTTTGCATTATTTGCGGAAACTTTTTCACGGGCGCTCGCAGCTCCAACAAACTCTTACCGCTCGCCCGCACCGCCTGCACAACTTTTAATGCGGCAACAATGCCATCACCGGTGGTACTCACATCACCACAAATTATATGGCCAGAATTTTCACCACCGAGCGTCCAGCCCAGTGCATTCATTCGCTCTTTTACGTAGCGATCGCCGACCTGCGCGCGCTCAAATGAAACACCCAGGGCTTTCAAGGCCAACTCAAAACCAAGATTTGACATCAAGGTTCCCACCACACCTTCGCAGCGCTCACCGCGACGAAGCTGCTCAGCGGCAATGATATACAGAAGCTCGTCACCATCAACAAGCTCTCCCGACGCATCTGCAAATACTACGCGATCTCCATCACCGTCGAAGGCGATACCGAAATCCGCACACTCCTGTACAACTCGCGCCTGCATATCAGCAGGGTGAGTAGAGCCAACGCCGGCATTAATATTCAAGCCATCGGGATTCGCCCCCATGACAATTGTCTGAGCACCCAGCTCAGAAAAAACTGCCGGCGCGACGTGGTAAGTCGCACCGTTAGCGCAGTCGAGAACAATCTTTAAACCGGCTAATGACAGACCTGTCTGACCAGTGGATTTACAGTATTCAATATAGCGCCCAGCAGCATCGTCAATACGCCGCACCTTACCCAACTTTGCCGACTCAACCGTGGTCATACTGATATCAATGGCTTCTTCGATCGCTATCTCCAACTCGTCAGGTAATTTGGTCCCGTCAGCGGAAAAAAACTTAATGCCATTGTCGTAATAAGGGTTGTGACTCGCGCTGATGACAATCCCTGCACGCGCTTGGAAGGTTCTCGTTAAATAGGCAATTGCCGGTGTTGGCATCGGCCCCAACAGCAAGACATCAACACCCGCTGCCACCAAGCCTGCTTCCAAAGCGGACTCAAACATATAACCGGAAATTCGGGTGTCTTTACCAATCAGAACCTTACTGCGACCTTCACGAGCGAACACTTGCCCTACAGCCCAACCCAGCTTCAATACAAACTCAGGCGTAATCGCGCCTTCGCCGACGCGCCCGCGAACACCATCGGTACCAAAATATTTTCTAGCCATTATTACTTTTCTCAAACTTCACAGCAGCTGCAAGCTTCACTGCATCAACGGTTTCTTTAACGTCGTGTACGCGCAGAATGTGCGCGCCGCGCTCTACTGCCATCGCGGCCATGGCCACACTCGCCGCCAACCTCTCTTCAACTCCACGCCCAGTAAGTGCACCCAGCATAGATTTTCGTGAAACCCCAACCAATACCGGAAACCCCATCTCCACAAAGGCGGGCAAGCGGCGAAACAATTCAAAATTATGTGCCACGGTTTTACCAAATCCAAAACCTGGATCGAGCAATATTTGCTCCTTCGATATACCCGCGGCAACACAGGCGGCAACGCGCCCATGCAAAAACGCAGCAACCTCGTCAAAAATATTCTGGTAATCTGGATTCTCTTGCATAGAGCTGGGCTCACCCTGCATGTGCATTAAGCACACTGGCAAACCACTCTCTACTGCAGCATCAAGCGCACCCAGTCGCGACAACGCTCGTACATCATTTATTAAATCCGCACCCAACTGCACTGCGCCGCGAATTACCTGCGGCGTACTCGTGTCTACTGAAATAATGGTATCAAAGCGTTGAGAGATAGCCTCAACCACCGGCAGCACTCGCTCACATTCTTCCTCAGCACTAACTGGTATAGAACCAGGCCGGGTTGATTCACCACCGACATCGATCAGCGATGCTCCCTCTCTGCACGCTTCATCAACTCGGCGCAAAACTTTTTCAAGCAGAACGCCACCAGCGTGGAATGCACCACCATCGGAAAATGAGTCAGGAGTCACGTTGATAATCGCCATTACTTTCGGCTCGCTTAGGTCTAACATGCGAGCGCCGCAGTGGAGCTGCGGCGACGATTGGCTTACCAAGGGGTTCATTGCAAACTCAGTGATCACTCACCGAGCCAACAAAAGGGTCTTCCGGGCGATTCTTTTTGTCATTGTCATCGTCAGCGCTAGGCTCAGAGTCAAGATCGCTCGCAGAAGACTCCGCTTTATGACCGCCGCGGCGATCGTCATCGTCCCAACCCGCTGGCTTGCGCGGAGTGCGACCAGACATAATATCGTCTATTTGCTTGGCATCGATGGTTTCATACATCATCAACGCATCAGCCATCACATCTAGTTTACCGCGATTTTCTTCAAGGATTCCTCGCGCGATTCCGTAGCACTCATCAATAATGCGGCGAACTTCTTCATCGATTTGTCGCGCAGTCTCACCCGAATGGCTTTTACCCTGCTGGCCAGCCGAGCGACCGAGGAAAACCTCTTCCTCTGCGTCGTCATACATCAGCGGCCCCATCTTGTCCGACAAGCCCCACTTGGTAACCATCTTACGGGCGATATCGGTCGCGCGCTGAATATCATTCGAGGCACCCGTTGTCACACCATCCGGCCCCAAGGTCATCTCTTCCGCAATTCGACCGCCAAATAAGGAACAAATCTGGCTAGTAATATGCCTGCGACTCAAACTGTATCGGTCTTCTTCTGGCAGGAACATGGTTACACCCAAGGCCCGACCACGGGGAATAATACTCACCTTATACACTGGGTCATGTTCAGGCACAGTGCGGCCAACAATGGCATGACCGGCTTCGTGATAGGCGGTATTTAATTTTTCTTTATCTGACATCACCATAGATTTGCGCTCCGCGCCCATCATGATTTTGTCCTTTGCTAAATTAAACTGCTCCATGCTCACCAAACGCGAATTACCGCGGGCAGCAAACAAAGCCGCCTCATTGGCAAGGTTCGCAAGATCTGCACCAGAGAACCCCGGTGTACCGCGCGCAATGATCGATGCCTCGACATCGTCACCCAAGGGCAATTTACGCATATGTACTTTCAAGATTTGCTCGCGGCCGCGAATATCTGGCAAACCAACCACTACCTGGCGATCAAAACGACCTGGGCGCAAGAGGGCGGGATCAAGTACGTCTGGGCGGTTAGTTGCCGCAATAACGATAACACCGTCATTTGCTTCAAAACCATCCATCTCAACGAGCAATTGGTTTAGGGTCTGTTCGCGCTCATCGTGACCGCCACCCATACCCGCACCGCGATGGCGACCAACCGCATCAATCTCATCAATAAAAATAATGCACGGCGCCTGCTTCTTAGCCTGCTCGAACATATCGCGCACACGAGATGCGCCGACACCGACAAACATTTCAACAAAATCAGAACCTGAAATAGAGAAGAACGGCACCTTCGCTTCGCCAGCAATCGCTTTTGCCAACAAGGTTTTACCAGTACCTGGAGGACCAACCATCAAAACACCGCGGGGGATTCGACCACCCAAACGCTGAAACTTGCCGGGGTCGCGCAGAAACTCTACCAACTCCTGCACATCTTCTTTTGCTTCATCTACGCCCGCCACATCGGCAAACGTCGTTTTAATTTGGTCTTCACTTAATAGCCGCGCCTTGCTCTTACCAAAGGCCATCGGGCCGCCTTTGCCGCCGCCGGCACCGCCCTGCATTTGACGCATAAAAAACATGAAGATCGCAAGAATGATCAATATCGGGAAGCTGGCTACCAGCAGCTGCGTCCACAAACTTTGGCGCTCTGGCTTGGTACCCTCAACAACCACATTGTGCTGTAACAGATCATCAATTAATTTTGGATCATCCAGCAGTGGGCGCACACTCTCAAAGCGGCTGCTGTCGTTGCGCTCGCCACTGATCACTAGGCCGTCGATAACGACTTTGCGGACACGCTCATTCTGCACTTCCGTAATGAATTGCGAGTAATTGAGCTGCTCGGTGGGTGACTGGACGCTGAAGTTATTAAAAACAGTCAACAGGACTGCAGCAATAACCAGCCACAACAGTAAATTCTTTGCCATATCGTTCAAAAACCGATCCTCACGCTGCTCTGTTCGCAAAGTGCATAAAACGGGAAATTAGCCCCAACGTCTATTCACTCTACTACATTAATTAGGCACCCTCTACGCAATAATTATCCGCGTAGACCAGTAGCCACTAGGTAAACTTCCCGCGATCTCGGCCTTGACGCAGCCGGTTTACGGGTCACCACCTTACTAAAACGTTCGCGAAGAAGGCGCATATATTCCTCAAAACCTTCCCCCTGGAAAATCTTGGTGACAAATCCGCCGCCGGGCCGCAAAACCAAACCCGCCATGTCCAACGCCAGCTCACACAGATACATAGACTGCGGCTGATCAACGTCTCTCATACCACTCATATTGGGGGCCATATCTGAAATTACAAGATCTGCCTTCTGATTACCCAAAAAAGCCATCAATTCATTGAAGACGTCTTCCTCAGTGAAATCACCGCGAATAAACTCAACCCCAGCGATGCTGTCCATGTCCAGAATATCGGATGCCAGCACCTGACCGTTGTGGCCCACCAGCATAGCAGCCACCTGCGACCAACCGCCGGGCGCACTACCTAAATCAACCACACTCATACCAGGCTTAAACAGGCGATCTTTTTCCTGAATTTCCAATAACTTATAGCAAGCGCGTGAACGGTAACCTTCCTTCTGGGCCATTTTGACGTAGTGATCGTCAAAATGTTCCTTCATCCACGCATCACTTGATCCAGACCGTTTAGCCACACCCACTCCCTTAATAGCGAGAATTCACATTTCAGCGCGGCCGCCTTTCGAGTAAAATACTCGGCCACGCCTTTTTCGGTTTAGTAATATTATGTCCAAATTCAGCGCCAGCGATAAAAAACACCTCCGCAGTATCGGTCACAAACTCAATCCCGTTGTGATGATCGGCGATCGCGGCTTGAGTGAAGGCGTGATGACCGAAATTGACCGCGCGCTAGACGATCACGAACTCATCAAAGTTAAAGTAAATATCGCTGAACCGACAGAGCGCCGAGCTTTAATTGATCAATTTTGTGCCGCCCACAAGGCGCAATTGGTGCAAGCTATCGGCAAGATCGCATTGATTTACCGCCCAGCCAAGAAACCTAACCCGAAGCTGTCCAACCTACTTCGGGCATAAGCCCCCAGTTTATTTACTCGGCGAGGTGTTGCACCTTGTCGATTTCATATTCTATGGTACCGCCCGGCGCCGCAACCAAGGCCACATCGCCCTCTTCTTTGCCAATAAGAGCACGCGCAATCGGAGACGTGACGGATATTTTGCCCAGCTTCACACTGGCCTCATCCTCACCCACTATACGGTAAGTCACTTCTTCATCGGTTTCGCAGTTGATCAGCGTTACCGTAACGCCAAAAATTACTTTACCTGTATAGGGAATCACAGAAATGTCGATCACCCGCACACCGGCGAGCTTACCTTCTATTTCTTGAATACGGCCTTCGCAAAACCCCTGCTGCTCGCGGGCAGCATGGTATTCCGCATTCTCTTTTAAATCGCCGTGGGCGCGCGCCTCAGCAATCGCTTGCGTGATACGCGGACGCTCGACAGATTTTAAATTTTTTAACTCTTCGCGCAGCGCTTTTTCGCCGGCAACCGTCATTGGCACCTGATTCATTGCATCATACCCTCGTGCACGTCCTGTAGACGGCGCACTGTTTTTTCTTCACCAAAGGCCAAAGCCTGACAAATTGCCTCGGCACCGGCAAGTGTTGTTGTGTAACTTACCTTGTTTACCAAGGCACTGCGGCGAATCAGCGATGAATCGGCGATCGCCTGCTTACCTTCAGTGGTGTTAATAATTAAATCGACGTCGCCATTTTTTACCATATCAACAATATGCGGACGACCTTCAAGTACTTTATTCACCCGCTGACAAGTCAAACCAGCGGCGGTTAACACTTTATGAGTACCACGTGTGGCGCAAAGGGTAAAACCCTGAGCAACTAACTGCTTAGCAACCTCAATAGCGCCGTCTTTATCTGGATCACGGACACTGATAAAAGCGTGCCCGCTGGTCGGAAAGACTTCGCCAGCACCAACTGCAGCTTTGGCAAAGGCTTCGGCGAAGGTTTCACCCAAGCCCATAACCTCACCAGTAGACTTCATTTCTGGCCCAAGTATCGGGTCGACACCAGGGAATTTAGCGAAGGGGAATACCGCTTCTTTAACCGAGAAATACTTAGGGATAATCTCAGTAGTGAAGTTTTGATCCGCCAAGCTGGTACCGGCCATACAGCGCGCAGCAACTTTGGCCAGCGACACACCAATGCATTTAGACACAAATGGCACAGTGCGCGAAGCGCGCGGATTTACTTCGATAACATAAATCTCGCCGTCCTGCACAGCCAGCTGCACGTTCATCAAACCGATAACGCCCAACTCCAAGGCCATAGCCTTAACAATCTCGCGCATACGATCCTGCACTTCCGCAGACAAAGAGTACGGCGGTAAAGAACAAGCCGAATCACCGGAATGAACACCCGCCTGCTCTATATGCTGCATGATCGCGCCGATCACTACTTGCTTGCCATCTGACACCGCATCGAGGTCAACCTCAACCGCCGCATTCAAGAAATGGTCTAGCAGAACGGGCGACTCATTAGAAACCCGAACCGCCTCGCGCATATAGCGCTGCAACTCGTCTTCCTTATAAACGATTTCCATGGCGCGGCCACCCAATACATAGGACGGGCGCACAACTAGGGGGTAGCCAATTTTGGCTGCCGCCAACAGTGCCGCTTCTTCTGAGCGCACGGTTGTATTTGGTGGCTGCTTCAACTCAAGCCGCTCGATCATTTGCTGAAAACGCTCACGATCTTCCGCGCGGTCGATGGCATCTGGCGACGTACCAATAATGGGTACACCGGCCGCCTCAAGGTCGCGCGCCAACTTCAATGGCGTTTGGCCACCGAACTGGACGATAACGCCTTTAGGCTTTTCTTTGGCAACAATTTCCAGCACGTCTTCGAGGGTTACTGACTCAAAGTACAAGCGGTCTGAAATATCGTAATCCGTCGACACTGTCTCAGGGTTACAGTTGACCATAATGGTCTCGTAACCATCTTCACGCATGGCCAGCGCCGCGTGCACACAGCAGTAATCGAATTCAATACCTTGACCGATACGGTTAGGGCCGCCACCGATCACGAGGATTTTATCGCGGTCAGATGGCAGTGACTCACACTCTTCTTCGTAGGTGGAGTACATATAAGCCGTCGACGTCGCAAACTCTGCCGCACAGGTATCCACGCGCTTGTATACAGGGCGGATGTCTAGGCTGTGGCGCAGAGTGCGCAATTGTTTTTCGCTAACCGCAAGCAACACTGCCAAACGCTGATCAGAGAATCCTTTGCGCTTTAAACGCCACATCAAATCTTTGCTGATGTCGGTTAACGTTAAGGTTTTTAGCGAGTTTTCAGTTTTAACAATATCTTCAATTTGGACGAGGAACCACGGATCAATCCAAGAGTGCTCGAACACTTCCTCGACACTCATACCTGCGCGGAAAGCATCAGCGACAAACCAAATGCGCTCTGGGCCTGGGTTGGTCAATTCGGCAATTAATATATCGCGAGCGTCGTCGCGATCCACATCAATTTGATGCTCAAAACCAGCCGAACCCACTTCAAGGCCGCGCAATGCTTTTTGCAGAGACTCCTGGAAGGTACGGCCAATCGCCATCACTTCGCCAACAGATTTCATCTGGGTGTGCAGACGCGTTTGCGCCTCACCAAACTTCTCGAAGGTAAAGCGCGGTATTTTTGTAACGACGTAATCGATTGCCGGCTCAAACGACGCGGGGGTCGCACCGCCAGTAATATCGTTTTGCAGCTCATCGAGGGTATAGCCAATCGCCAACTTGGCAGCCACTTTGGCAATGGGGAAGCCCGTTGCTTTAGAGGCCAAGGCCGATGAACGACTCACCCGCGGGTTCATTTCAATTACGACCAAACGCCCCGTGTGCGGCTCCATACCGAACTGAACGTTAGAGCCGCCAGTTTCCACACCAATCTCACGCAATACAGCGCAAGAGGCGTTTCGCATGATTTGATATTCTTTATCAGTTAACGTTTGCGCCGGCGCAACGGTGATCGAATCGCCCGTGTGCACGCCCATGGGGTCGAAGTTTTCGATAGAGCAAACAATGATGCAGTTGTCGTTTTTATCACGCACAACTTCCATCTCAAATTCTTTCCAGCCAATCAAGCTCTCATCAATCAGCAGCTCATTGGTTGGCGACAGATCGAGACCACGGGTGCATATCTCAATAAACTCTTCTTTGTTATAGGCAATACCACCACCCGAGCCGCCCATGGTAAAACTGGGGCGAATAATTGCGGGAAAACCGATGGTATCCAGAACCTGTAAAGCCTCTTCCATGCTATGGGCGATGGCGGAGTTTGGCGTCTCTAAACCGATACGCTTCATTGCCTGGTCGAATAGCTGACGATCT
Organism: Zhongshania aquimaris; assembly: GCF_019312595.1. Taxonomy (GTDB): domain Bacteria; phylum Pseudomonadota; class Gammaproteobacteria; order Pseudomonadales; family Spongiibacteraceae; genus Spongiibacter; species Spongiibacter aquimaris. The sequence continues at coordinate 1,497,129 of NZ_JAHWDQ010000001.1, forward strand.
TCCGCCATATCGATGGAGTCTTTGGTCGCACCGATCATTTCAACGCCGTACTTGGCCAGCACGCCTTCGCGATCCAAATCCAAGGCGCAGTTCAACGCTGTTTGACCACCCATCGTGGGTAGCAAGGCATCGGGACGCTCTTTCTCAATAATCTTGGCAACCGTTTCCCAGACCACTGGCTCGATATACGTGGCATCCGCCATCGCCGGGTCTGTCATGATGGTCGCGGGGTTAGAGTTCACCAGAATGACTCTGTAACCCTCTTCCCGCAGGGCTTTACACGCCTGCGCACCGGAATAATCAAACTCGCACGCCTGACCGATAACAATCGGGCCGGCACCGAGGATAAGAATGCTTTGGATATCAGTTCTTTTTGGCATAAGTGCTAATCATCTGACTCTGTGCTTCGTTACAAAAAAGTCGGACGTCGGAAGCTGGACGTCAGACGCCAAAGTCGGGCGCGACAATGTATTTTCTCGCCAGACGCCAGACTTCCGACGCCAGACCAACAAAACCGCATACAAAGCCGCGATGCCGAACTTTCTACTAAGCCTGCTTAGAGGCTTTGATCAAATCTATAAACTGATTAAACAAGGGCGCAATGTCATGCGGACCAGGACTCGCCTCTGGATGCCCCTGAAATCCGAACGCGGGGACATCGGTGCGCCGAATTCCCTGCAATGAACCGTCGAATAATGACTTATGGCTAACCACAAGGTTTTCTGGCAACGTGCTTTCGTCAACAGCAAAACCATGGTTCTGGCTGGTGATGTGCACCACTTTCGTTGCCAAGTCCTGCACCGGGTGGTTGGCGCCGTGATGGCCAAACTTCATTTTTTGCGTCTTGGCACCTGAGGCCAAGCCCAGTAACTGATGCCCCAAGCAGATACCAAACACCGGCAGACCGGTTGTTAAAATTTCTTTAATAGCGGCAATCGCGTAATCGCAAGGCTCTGGATCACCTGGACCATTAGACAAAAACACACCATCGGGATTCATCGCCAACACATCGGCAGCTGGCGTTTGCGCCGGCACAACCGTCAAACGGCAACCGCGATCAGTCAGCATCCGTAAAATATTGCGCTTTACACCAAAGTCATAGGCAACAACGTGATATGGCAACTCGGCATCGCTAAAGACTTTGTGTCCTTTACCCAGAGCCCAGCTGCCTTCGCGCCACTCGTAACTTTTGGCAGTAGTGACTTCTTTCGCCAAATCCATACCTTTGAGCCCAGCAAATTCCTTCGCTAGCGTCAGCGCTTTGGTTTCATCGATTTCGCCCGCCATGAGGCAGCCGCCTTGAGCACCCTTATCGCGCAAAATGCGCGTTAAGCGACGAGTGTCAATATCGGCAATGCCGACAATATTACGTGCTTTTAAATAATCAGAAAGGCTTTGCTCAGAGCGAAAACTGGATGCAAGCATTGGCAGGTCGCGAATCACCAATCCAGCAGACCAAATATGCTCTGCTTCTTCGTCTTCGCTATTCACACCGGTATTGCCGATATGTGGGTAGGTCAAGGTAACAATTTGGCGAGCGTATGAGGGGTCGGTCAGTATTTCCTGATACCCGGTCATCGCGGTGTTAAAAACAACCTCACCAACCGAGTGCCCTTCTGCACCAATGGCAATGCCCCGAAAAATGCTGCCGTCTTCAAGGGCAAGTATGGCTGGAACCGTCAAGACTACCTCCTAGATCAAACTTGCGGCCGAGAGTCACCGCCGACACACCCGCCGGAACGACAACCAAGGGACCACAGAGGAAAATACGCGTGCAAAAAAGCGAGATGAAGATTACCTCACCTCGCTTTCTGCGGGGCTGCGGAGCTAATTCAGCTCGGCACCCTAATCTGATGCGCGATTTTACGCGAAATGCCCCCCGCGCGTCCACCGCAATAAATACCGCAATCCACCCTTAGGGTGAGTATTCGCTCAACGCAAAGCGACTCGATCACGTCATCGCTGTGTGAATTGGCGCAATTACTTCAGACCGAGCACATCCTGCATGTCATAACGACCGGCAGCCTGCGAATTCACCCACGCCGCAGCGCGCACTGCGCCACGGGCAAAGGACATCCGCGAACTGGCCTTATGGGTAATCTCGACCCGCTCACCATCTGCGCAGAACATCACGGTATGATCACCGACAATGTCTCCAGCGCGCACTGTCGCAAATCCAATGGTTTCGCGCTCACGAGCACCGGTTTGCCCCTCGCGGCCGTATACCGCCACTTTCTCTAAATCACGCCCCAACGCATCGGCAACCACCTGCCCCATACTCAAGGCCGTACCCGACGGCGCATCAATTTTGTGACGATGATGGGCTTCAACAATTTCTATATCAACATCATCGCCCAATACCCGCGCCGCCATATCAAGTAGCTTGAAGCATAGATTTACGCCCGTACTAAAATTGGAGGCTTGGCAAATCGCAATTGGCGCAATGGCCGCATCTAATTCCGTTTTTTGTTCAGCATTGAAGCCAGTGGTGCCAATCACCATACCTTTACCCGCTTGGCCACATGCTTTCGCATTGGCAAGGGTCGCGGCTGGAATAGTGAAATCGATCAGCACGTCAAAATCATTCAACACATCACTTACATCACCCACGATGGCAACGCCGTTTTTACCCAATCCAGCCAACTCGCCGGCGTCTGCGCCGATGAGCGAGCTCTCGGGCCGCTCAATGGCTGCTGTTAACTCGCAGCCATCATTTAGCGACACCGCCTCAATTAAAATCCGCCCCATCCTACCTGCGGCACCGGTTACTGCGATCCTAACTGTCATAACACATTCCAATATATAAAAGTCTGTAGCTGTTTTTCGTTGCGGCGGTGACTATTTCTCATCGCCACCTTCATCAACCTCTTTACTATCATCACCAAGCGCCATATCGCGAACCGATACCGACGCCAAGGCTGCATCTAGCGCCGCGTCTATCGACGCGGTAACTTCCGCCACACCAGCAACCGGTTTACGCGGCACCCGCAGCGCTATCATCTGCGCGGTACCGTCGTTGCGCACGGCATCGAGCACGGTTTTCAACGAGGTTTTTTCAAGCGGTGCATTTGGCAAATAGCGCGGCGGATCTTCATGATTTTCTGTCAACAAGCCCGCCTGCTGAAGTGCTCGCAGCACCCGCGTGACACCCTGAATTTGCACCCGCAAACGATACACAAAATCACTAGCCGAAAACGGCTTGCGCGATTGATAGTAGCGCTGGGCAACAATTGCCATCACCTGCAAAGCCAGTGTTTCACGCTGCCGTATACTTATGTCGCCGCTGCGCCGCAGAGGCGCGATATATTCGGGGTGCTGCACATAAAATGCAACACTGCTGCCCACCAGCAGAATCAACCAGCTGATGTACATCCACATCATAAATAGAATTAGGATCGCAAAACCGGAATAAATTGCGTAGGTGCCACTGCCACTTGCCGACACCACAATACTGCCAAAACCCCAACCCAAACTTTGAAACAAGAACCCAGACACCACACCCGCCACTGCACCGGCTCGAAATGTAACCCGAGTATTGGGAATAAACATATAGAAAAACGTGAAGGCCGCAATAATCATTAAATACGGTGCAGCTTCAGTGACGAAGGCAATCAAATACTGCATAAACGGCAAATGATTGCTGATGGTTTGCACAAAGCCGCCACTCAAAACGCTTGCCGACAAACCGATTGCGGAAAACACCAGCAGCGGTCCAATCAACATGACGCTGCCGTAGTCGGCAAAGCGGCGACCAATGCTGCGGTGCTGATCTAGGCGCCAAATATAGTTGAAGGTCGCCTCAATTTTTTGGATCAACGAGATTGCGGTGTAGAACAGTAAGGCCACACCGAAAGTGCCCAAAACACCAATTTTTACATTGTCGATAAAGCCGATTATTTTGTCGGTAATCTCTACGCCCTGCGCCCCCATCGGCGCAAGAAACTGCAACATAATTGGCTCTAGCTGCTTATTGTGCATGCCAAAGGCTTTAAGCACAGAAAAGCTCACCGCCATCATCGGCACCAATGACAGCAGGGTGGTATACACCAAACTCATCGCTCGCAGCGTGAGCTCGCCCTTTGCTAAATCATCCAACACCACGTAGGCGAGACGCAAAACGTCTATCAGCTTGCGCCGCCACGCGCTGTAGTGCACCACCTTATCTGACCACAGATAATCGGCTACAAATTTATTAAGGGTTTTATCCATTACTCAGGCGCCTCTATATAGTTCGGAGCGTAGGATTGCTAAATGCGTATGCCGCCAAGAATGGAGAAAAAATAAGGGGAAGTCGAGAACGGATTCCACCTTAAGATGGAACCCGTCATAAGAGAGAAACAAAATTATCAGAGCTTCATATCGTCAAAAAACGTTTTTACGCCGTCAAACCATGTTTTTTTTCGAGGTGACTGCTTGTCATCACCCTCCATGCTCGCCTGCAATTCCTGCAGCAATTCCTTTTGACGCTTGGTCAGAGACACTGGCGTTTCCAAGGTCACCTTGCAAATTAAATCGCCGGTGCTACCACCGCGAACCGGTGTTATTCCCTTGCCACGCAGACGAAAGGATTTGCCGGTTTGGGTTTCTGCCGGAATTTTCAGTTTTACACGGCCTTCCAAGGTAGGCACATCCAACTCACCACCCAAGGCGGCGTCTGCAAAGCTGATCGGCACATCACAGTACAAATTCTTGCCATCGCGCTTGAAAATAGGATGCGGACGCACCGACATCTGCACGTATAAGTCGCCCGTTGGGCCACCGTTTGGACTTGCCTCGCCTTCGCCAGTAAGACGAATGCGATCGCCGGTGTCGACGCCGGCAGGTACTTTGACCGACAGCGTTTTGGTTTCCTCAATCAAACCCTGGCCGTGACACGCTGAACACGGGTCTGAAATAATCGTACCTTTACCACGGCAGTTCGGGCACGCCTGCTGCACGGCAAAAAAGCCCTGCTGCATCCGCACCTGGCCTACACCATTACAGGTGCTACAAGTAACAGGCTTCGAACCCGGCTTAGCGCCGCTGCCATCACAAGGCTTACACGCCACCAAGGTCGGAATACGAATCTTTGCCGTTGAACCGTGAACAGCCTGTTCAAGATCAATCTCTAGCGTGTAGCGCAGATCTGAACCGCGCTGCGGGCCGCGCTGACGTCCGCCGCCACCGCCGCCAAAAATATCGCCAAATACATCGCCGAATATGTCGCTAAAACCACCTGCGCCGCCACCGCCGCCGGCCCCAGCGTTAACACCCTCATGACCAAAGCGGTCGTAAGCTGCGCGCTTATCTTCATCAGAAAGCACTTCGTAGGCTTCGGTCGCCTCTTTAAAAATATCTTCGGCTTTCGGATCATCGGGATTACGATCAGGATGATTTTTCATCGCAATACGACGGTAAGCTTTTTTAATATCCTTACTGTCAGTGTCCCGCGACACGCCCAGAATTTCGTAATAATCTCGTTTTGACATAGCTTCGCTTCACGCTAGACGGAGACGGGAGATGCTTTTTGAAGTGCCACCCACTACCCCTATAAATGATTCTACCCCTCATGCCAAACGGGAGATCGCAAAACACGCTGACCTTGGCCTTTGCGTTTCCCGTCTCCCGTCCAGCGGTTCACCCAAGCGAGGCACTGCCCCGCTTCGAGCTTACTTCTTGTCGTCGTCTTTTACTTCTTCAAATTCCGCGTCGACCACATCGTCAGCGCCAGACTGGGGCTGCTCTGCACCGCCTTCGGCTTCAGCTTGCGCTGCCTGCTCAGCGTACATTTTTTGAGCAAGACCGCCCGATGCCTCGGTTAGCTTCTTGGTAGCTTCTTCGATTTTCTCGAGATCGTCACCCTTAACCGCCTCATCAACTTCAGCGAGCGCGGCCTCGATAGCGGCTTTCTCTTCATCAGTCGCTTTTTCGCCCGCTTCCTCTAGTGTCTTACGAGTCGCATTCGCCAAACCTTCAGCCGTGTTACGCGCCGTTACCAAGGCCTCAAACTTTTTATCCGCCTCGGCGTTGGCTTCTGCATCGCGCACCATTTGTTCGATTTCATCATCGCTCAAACCGCTTGATGCCGTGATGCGGATAGACTGTTCTTTGCCTGTTGCCTTGTCTTTAGCAGACACATGCAGAATACCGTTAGCATCAATATCGAAAGTTACTTCGATTTGTGGCAAACCGCGCGGTGCCGGTGGAATATCCGCCAAGTCGAAACGACCCAGCGATTTGTTCGCCGCCGCTTGTTTGCGCTCACCCTGTACAACGTGAATGGTTACAGCCTGCTGATTGTCATCAGCGGTTGAGAACACCTGCGACTTCTTAGTCGGGATAGTGGTGTTTTTCTCAATTAGGTGAGTCGCCACACCGCCCATGGTCTCAATACCCAAGCTCAGCGGAGTAACGTCAAGTAGCAGTACGTCTTTTACTTCACCAGACAGTACCGCACCTTGCAGCGCTGCACCCATGGCGACAGCTTCGTCGGGGTTTACATCGCGACGCGCTTCTTTACCAAAGAACTCGGTCACCTTGCTTTGCACCAAAGGCATACGAGTCTGACCACCAACCAAAATAATTTCATCTACTTCAGACGCAGACAATCCGGCGTCTTTCAGTGCCACTTTCATTGGCTCTAATGAACGGGCAACCAAATCACCAACTAAAGACTCCAACTTGGCGCGGCTCAGTTTTACAACCAAGTGCTTGGGACCAGTGGCATCTGCCGTGATGTATGGCAGGTTGATTTCAGTCTGCTGGCTAGAAGACAGCTCAATTTTTGCCTTCTCAGCAGCTTCTTTAAGACGCTGAACAGCCAGCGAGTCGCCTTTTAAATCAATGCTATTTTCTTTCTTAAATTCTTCCGCCAAATAGTCGATCAGACGCATATCGAAATCTTCACCACCCAAGAAGGTGTCGCCGTTAGTCGACAACACTTCAAACTGGTGCTCACCGTCTACTTCAGCAATTTCAATGATCGAGATATCAAAAGTACCACCACCCAAGTCGTATACCGCAATCGTGCGGTCGCCCTTGGATTTGTCCATACCGTAGGCCAGGGCCGCGGCAGTAGGCTCGTTGATAATACGCTTCACGTCCAAACCGGCAATACGGCCGGCGTCTTTTGTTGCCTGACGCTGAGAGTCATTAAAGTAAGCAGGCACAGTGATAACCGCTTCAGTGATTTTCTCACCCAAATAGTCTTCAGCTGTTTTCTTCATCTTTTTCAAGATTTCCGCAGAAATCTGCGGTGGCGCCATTTTCTCGTCTTTCACCTGAACCCACGCATCACCATTGTCGGCTTTGCAAATCTTGTAAGGCACCATCTTGATGTCTTTTTGAACAACGTCGTCCTCGAAGCGACGACCGATCAAACGCTTTACCGCATAAAGCGTGTTGTGCGGATTGGTAACAGCCTGACGCTTCGCGCTCTGACCAACCAAAATCTCTTTATCGTCGGTGTACGCCACAATCGACGGAGTGGTGCGTGTACCTTCTGAATTCTCGATTACCTTAACCTTGTCGCCATCCATTACCGCAACGCAAGAGTTAGTGGTACCCAAGTCAATACCAATAATTTTACCCATGATCATTCTCCACTTAAAAACTGTCGCCACTCGCGGCGAAATTCTTTGTCTTGTGACAGATATTGGCCCTTATCCACACATTTCAAGGGGGCATAGGCCATTTTTAATACAATTACTATTTACGGCGCCTTAGCGATAACAACCATCGCTGCACGCAGCAGGCGGCCGTTTAAGGTGTAGCCCTTCTGCATCACATCCATCACCGAATTTGGCTCGGCATCCGGGTTTGGCACCATCGCCATCGCTTCGTGAAACTCTGGATTAAATGGCTCACCGACCGGATTTAACTGCTCAACATTGTGGCGCGCCAAGGCATCCACCAATGTTTTGCGAGTCAACTCAACACCTTCCAAAATCGGCTTTAAGGACTCATCGGCACTGTCTGCAGAAGCGAGTGCGCGATCGAGATTGTCCACCACGGGAAGCATATCGCCGGCAAATTTCTCAAGCGCGTACTTGCGTGCATTCTCGGCGTCTTTCTCAGCGCGGCGACGAATATTCTGCGCCTCCGCCGCCGCGCGCAAAGATTGCTCCTGCGCATCAACTACCGCCTGCTTCGCCGCTGCCAATTGCTCTTCGAGGCCGGGCTCTAGCTCGCCGCTCAATTCAGCCTCATCGGCCTGCTGCAGTTCTTCAGCTTGAATTTCTTCATCCTGCATCGCTGCTTTATCTTGTTCCTCTGCCACGTATCCAATCTCCGTCACACGTATTCAATCTTGCGGACATTTCCCGCGTTGACGCGTATATGGGGTTTAGACCTACTAATTCAAGGCAAACACAAATATTTTTACTGCTGACGATTGACGATCGATGCCGCCAGCAGTATTTTACTGTATAAACATACAGACTATTTGCACAACCACGAGAGACCATCATGCTGAGCAATCTCACCATCAGCAATTACGCCATCACCGAACATCTCGACATCGAGCTCAAAACGGGCATGACCGTGCTGACGGGAGAAACCGGCGCAGGCAAGTCCATTATGCTTGACGCACTGGGACTGGCGCTGGGTGATCGCGCCGATAGCAATATTGTGCGCAAGGGTGCAGATAGGGCGGATATCCACGCGCAGTTTGATATTAGCGCCATTCCCGCCGCCCATAGCTGGCTACAGGAACGAGATTTAGACGGCAGCAATGACTGCATGTTAAGGCGCGTGATTACCGCCGACGGGCGCTCGCGAGCCTACATCAACGGTCAACCAGCCACCTTACAAGATGTGCGTGAGCTGGGCTCATTTCTCATCGACATCCACAGCCAACACGCGCACCAATCCCTGCTCCAAAAACCCTATCAGCGCGAACTGCTGGACGCTTACGCTGGCACCACCGCACTGGCCAAGCAAGTTAGCGAGCACTGCCATGAGTATCAATATTGCACAAAGACCCTAGCCTCACTGGAGGCGAACCTTGCCGAGCAAAATGCCCAAGAGCAGTTGCTGCGCTACCAGCTTGAAGAATTGCATCGCTTAGACTTAAAGGCCGGCGAAGTAGAGGAACTAGAAGACCTGCAAAAGCAACTCGCCAATGCGGAACAAATACTCGCCGCAAATCACCACAGCCTTAATCTCTGCCGCGACGGCGAGGTCAATGCCATGGGTATTTTGCACCAGGCACTCTCTTCGCTGTACAGCAGCCAGCATCGCAGCAGCGTTCAAGAGAATGCCGCGCAGCTTCTGGAAAGCGCGCGCATTCAAATTGAAGAGGCAGCCGGCGAGCTTCAACACGTTATCGACGGCACCGAGCTCGACCCCGAACGCCTAATTGAAGTAGAAACAAGACTCGACGCCATATACCAAACCGCGCGCAAACACCGCATTCAAGCAGACGAGCTGATGACATTGCAAAACTCACTCGAAGCTCAGCTTGAAGACTTAGACGCCAGCGATGAGAAAATCGATCAGCTGCGCAGCAGCCAAGAACAAGCACTAAAGGCCTATCAAACCACGTCTGCATCGCTCAGCAAAAAACGCACAAAGGCCGCCAAGTTAATGAAGCAAGGTATAGAAGAGCAGCTGCAAGCACTCGCGATGAAGCACTGTGAAATTGAATTTGCCATGCATCCTTTAAGCAATGACGAGCCCCATAGCCACGGCCAGGAAGAAATCGAAATATTAATTAGCACCAACCCCACAGCCGCCAAAGGCCCGCTAAACAAAATCGCCTCGGGCGGTGAACTCTCGCGCATTAGCCTCGCGATTCAGGTCATCACTGCACAGGTTGCCGCCATACCCACCGTGGTTTTTGACGAAGTTGATGTCGGCATCGGTGGCGCCACCGCTGAAATCGTTGGCCAACTTCTCAATGCCCTTGGAAAACGCAGCCAAGTGCTTTGCGTCACCCACCAGCCACAGGTTGCCAGTCAAGGCGACCATCACATTAGAGTGCAAAAGGTCGGCAACAAAGCCAAGCTCACCACCAGCTTAGAGCCGTTGGAAGAAAATCAGAAAATTGAGGAAATTGCGCGAATGCTGGGTGGTATCGCAATTACCGAAAACACCTTGGCGCATGCGCGGGAAATGCTGGGGATAAAACACTAAACTCGGAAGAAGACAAACCTAGAATCGCTGGATGCTTGACGGAAGACGAGAAACGCAAAAGCGCCCTTGCATCTCCCGTCTCCCATCCAGCATTAAAGCATTACGCCTTCTTCGGCTTCACATATAAAACAAGACTGTGATCTACCAATTCAAAACCGCGCTCAGCGACTAACTGACGCTGACGACTTTCGATAACTTCATCAAAAAACTCGATAACCTCACCCGTCTCCATACAAACTATATGATCGTGATGATCACCTTTTTCTAATTCAAACACCGAGTGACCAGTCTCAAAATTATGGCGAGTCACTAAGCCAGCCGCTTCAAATTGGGTCAGCACTCGGTAGACCGTCGCCAAGCCAACATCTTCCCCAGACTCCATTAAAGCGCGGTAAACATCTTCTGCACTAAAATGCTGATTATCACTCTCAGCCTGTTCCAGCAACTGCAAAATCTTCACCCTCGGCAGAGTAACCTTGAGACCTGCTTTACGAAGCTCTTGATTTTCTATAGACATATGCCCTGGACCTTAGCGTTGCGATTGGGTTTGCGCTATTATCCCACGCCTCTATAAGCGATTGGAACCCTTAGCATGTATAGACAACTTGCCACAGCCTGCCTAGTCCTATCTTTGGCCGCCTGCAGCTCTTTGGAATTCCCTGGCGTTTACCGCCTTGCCATCGATCAGGGCAACATCATAACTCAGGAAATGGTTGATCAGCTCGAGATTGGCATGACCCGCAGTCAGGTTGAATATGTAATGGGCACACCGCTGGTGCGCGATACCTTCAACCCAGATCGCTGGGACTACATATACACCTTGAATGATCGTAATAACGACAAACAAGAACACCACCAACTAACCGTGTTCTTTCAAGACGGCAAGCTCAGTGAATTTCGCACTGACATCAAACCAAGTGAACAAAAGCCTGCTGAGTCAGCTGCTGCCGAGCAGGAAGCCAAGTAACTAGCGCCCGTCTTTGCGAGCCTTCACTTTGGCGGCTCGCTGCTTGCGAACCTCTTTGGGATCCGCGATCAAGGGCCGGTAAATTTCTACCCGCTCGCCGCTTTTTAATGCCTGGCTGTCGGGCGAACTAACGGATTTACCGAATATCCCCAAATCTGCAGTCGTCAGATCCAGATCCGGAAACTGTTTATCCAAACCGGACTGCATCGCAGCCGAACGCACAGTACAACCATCTGGCACTTCCAGCGCCACAATACGCTGCCGATCAGGCAGAGCATATGCCACCTCAACATGAATAGTATTGTTTTTATTTTCCATATTGCTCATTCGCTCTTTTTACAAGTGCATCAACTAAGTTATTTGCCACGGAATTAAACAACTGCCGCGTTGCAGCCCCAACAATACTATTAGCGAGGGCAAACCGTAAATGCAAACTCACCTTGCAAGCATCGGCACCCAGAGGAAGCAAGGACCACTCGCCACTCAAATCCTCAAAGGGGCCTTCAATTAATTTAAGCCTCACGCTGCGACCCGGCGTCAAGGTATTGCTGGTTACAAAACTTAAGCGAATCCCCGCGCGGGACAAATCTAGACGCGCCGCCATCGTGTCGTCGGTTTGCGACAACACTTCGGCACCAACACAGCCATCCATATATTGCGGATACGCTTCTACATCATTAATAAGCTGATAAATAATATCTGCAGAGTACGGCAGCAAGGCACTGCGTCGAATCTCGTTCATTCTGGGGTCCTAAATCATTCCGAGCCACCGACTATAGCTAGCTCGTCACACGCAAATACAAGCCAACAACCAAAACGGTCAACACGGCTGGCGGCGCAATATACCGCAACAATGCCTGCCAAAGCCAAAAAAATACCCCTTCAAACCAACCATCTCGAACACCGTAGACCCGCTTCGGCACCCGCCATCCGGCAAACAAAACAAAACACCAGGCGGTGAGCGGCAGCAAAACATTGGCGGCTAGAATATCCAACCATTCCATCAAACTACGCGAAAGCCAGCGCATGCCCGAACTTGCTTGCATAGACGATATCGACAAATCACCGACCAAAAACACCAAGCTCCCGACCAAGAGCGCTGCGGACCAGCGCATTAGCCCCCAGCGCTCGACCAAGTAGGCGACCACCGGCTCCATCAGGGCCACAACCGTGGTTAAGGCCAAAATAAATAGCAGCACGTAAAATGCCGTGCCCGCAATATCGCCAAACACTAAATTTCCGAATGAAAACGGCAAGCTGATAAATAGCAGCGCCGGCCCAGAGCCAGATACAATATGCTGATCAAACACTAATGCCAAAATCGCCACGCCGGCAATAATCAATACTGCGGTGTCGAACACCGCCAAGGCAATTAGCTGCCTTGTTACCGAGCGGCCTGAGGGGAAATAGGCGCCATACGCCATTAAGGCGCCGGTACCAATACTCAGAGTATAAAAGGCATGCTGCAATGCTGAGAAACCTCCTCGCCAGCTCAGATCCTGAACTCGCAATTCAAACATCCAGCTCAGCGCTGATTGAAAATCCCCCAGTGCATAGCCGTAATAAAGCAGCCCCAGCAAGACCAATAACATCACCGGCAATAAAACCCGCAACACCGCAGCCATACCGCGCACGACATTTAAGGCAGACAAGGCGATGGCTAAAACCAAAAAAATGCGCTGCCAAAATGACATCACATCCGGTGCAGCCAACAAATCCTGAAACTCACCGGCCACCAAATCCAAACTGGCCGCATCCATGACACCGGTCGCCATCTTAGCGACATAAGCGAGCAACCAACCAGACACAATTGAATAGTTAGCCGCCAGCAAAAGCGCTGCAATGCTGGCTATTTGGGTCACCAGAGACCAGTGCTTACTCGCTTTGGCGTAGTGGGCCAACTGGTCAATCGCATGCACGGGATTACCGCGCGCACGGACAGCGATACGCACTTCGGCTACTGCGATCGGCAGCATAATAAAGAACAGACACGCCACATAGGCGATGAGATAAGCGCCGCCACCGTTTTGGCCGAGTTCCTGCGGCGTCCTCCAGAAATTCCCAAGGCTGACCACCAAACCCGTGGCAGCAGCAAGAAACGTCCAACGGCTAGACCAGATTCCCTGTATTTTTCGTTTCTTTAAGGCCATACACCGACAACATCAATTTCCGCAAAGCAGCCATCTTTTTACCTGACCCCAATAGGTTTTGCCAGCAACTCCCTCTATAATCGTCCGCATGAGCAAAAACAAATCAAAAAACACCAGCGGCAACATCGCCCAAAACAAAAAGGCACGTCACGACTACAGCCTCACCGACAAATTTGAAGCGGGCATTGTGCTTCGCGGCTGGGAGGTCAAAAGTCTACGCCAAGGCAAAATTCAAATTACAGATACCTATGTCATCCTTAAAGATGGCGAGGCATTTTTGCTTGGCTGTAATATTACCCCGCTATTGAGTGCTTCAACCCATTTTGTAACGGACCCAACCCGCACCCGCAAACTATTGCTACACGGTAAAGAACTGAGCAAACTACAGGAAGCGGTTCAACAAAAAGGCTACACCTGTGTGTGTACAGCGCTGTACTGGAAAAAACATTTGATAAAGGCAGAAATCTGTCTAGCCAAAGGCAAGCAGGATCACGACAAGCGTGAAACTGAGAAGAACCGAGATTGGGAACGACAAAAAATGCGCATTGTGCGCGACCATAACTAATAAGAGCTACACGCCCTGCGACCATGAAAACTCTCTATTTACTGCGCCACGCCAAATCCGACTGGGATGACGACAAACTCACTGACGCAGACCGCCCCATAACCAAACGCGGAAAAAGAGACTGCCAACTGGTTTCGGCAGAGCTTCAACGTCTTGAGCGCCGTTTCAGCCACGTATTTTGCAGCACGGCAAAGCGCGCACAAGAAACCCTAAAACGCTTTCAAATAGACTCGAATGTGTTTGATGACGCAGACATCATCCACGACAATGCCATTTACACCTTTGAAGCCGCTAAATTGCTGGCCTGGCTAAAGGAACTCCCCCAGGCAATCGACAGTGCCGTGATCATCGGTCACAACCCCGCCCTTGCGGAGCTGGCAAATTATTTATACGACGGCAAGATTGGGCATTTCGGCACCTGCACATTTTTAGAACTAGAAATCAACATCGAATACTGGGATCAACTTAGAGCCGACAGCGCTAAACTTTCAGATATTATTCGCCCCAAGCAATTTCGATAATACGCCGCCGGCGACCAAGGACCCGAACTAACAATGACCGCCCACCCCGCATTAAAAGATATCAGCATTGTTAATGACGTACTCATTTTAAAGAAAAACCACAAACTTATTCGTCGCATGCAGCGGTCACTGCCCGGCCCAGAAATACATGGCGACCAGGTGTGGGGCTCATCATTTCTAATCATGGACTACCTACTCGAAAACCCGCCCAAGAAAAAAGTCAAAATCACCGAGATCGGTTGCGGCTGGGGAATATTAGGCATTTCCTGTGCGCAGCACTTTAAAGCCAAAGTCACCGCGATTGATGCCGACGAGCACGTTTTTCCATATTTAGACGCCCACGCTTTGCTAAACGACGTAAAAATAAAAACCCGAACTGCTCGTTACGAACATTTAAAACCGGCAGACATGAAAGGCCACAGCCTCATGCTGGGTGGCGACATCTGTTTTTGGGACGCGCTAGTCAAACCGCTATTTTCCGCAATTGAGGCGGCACGCGAGGCCGGTGTCGGCACAATTATTATCGCAGACCCAGGCAGATCGCCATTCCACAAATTAGCCAAACGCTGTCAAAAAGCATTTGGGGCGACGCTAATTTCACGCGAAATCAGCAGCCCCACCGAAATGAGCGGCGAGCTGCTGATTATTAACCAGTAAGGCCTATTTCTTCGCCTTCGACTTAGCGGCTTTTATCTTAGCTTTTGAGCGGTATTCCTGCTTTGCCATTCGCGGCAACTTCCCTGTACTCAAAAATTTATGCGTCAATAACTGAGAGCGAATTTTCGCTGCACTCGCCTTGCGCGGCCGAAACGAGTTGCTTTGCGCCGCGTCAATAATTCGCGCCTTCACATTGTCGGCCCACTGCAAATCAATTATAGACTGCAGGGTTTGCTGCAGTGGCTTGCTGTAGATCGGGCAAGTCACCTCCACTCTAAAGTCGATATTGCGCGTCATCAAATCCGCCGACGATATAAAATAACGCGGTTCACCGTTATTGCGGAAAATATACACACGGGGATGTTCCAAAAAGCCATCGACAATACTAATCGCTTCAATATTGTCACTCAGCCCCTTAACACCTGGCACCAGCGAACACATACCACGCACAATCAGACGCACCGACACACCCGCAGTACTGGCTTCATATAATTTATCGATTAATTCGCGATCGACCAAATTATTGCACTTCAGTGTAATCCCGCATTCACGGCCTTTTTTAGCATTGTGAATTTCTGTTTCAACCAAGCCCAGCAGACGCTCGCGACTATTTAACGGCGACACACCCAGATGCTGAAATTCATGACGCTTGTAGTTGTAGGCAATAAAGTCGAAGACCTTTGCCACCTCATCGCCGATAGCTTGATCATAGGTCAGTAGACTAAAATCGGTATAAACCGTGGCGGTCTTCTCATTAAAATTACCCGTGCCGATATGAGAGTAAAATCTTTGAACACTACCCTCTTGGCGCACAATCGAAATCAATTTGCTGTGCACCTTCAGTCCCGGCACACCCAAAATCACATTCACGCCACCGTCGGTAAGACGCTGTGATAACGCGATATTAGCCTCTTCATCAAAGCGGGCCTGCAACTCAACCACCACAGTCACTTCTTTGTGGTTAGCGACCGCATTTAATAAGGCGTCCACCACATGAGAATTAGATGCCACCCGATACAAACTGGCCTTTATACTTTTTACTGCAGGGTCAATCGCCGCGGTCTTGAGCAAGTCGGTTAAATAATTAAAACTGTGATAGGGGTAATGGAGCAGAATATCCTGCTCGCGCAAACACGCCAGAATATTTGCGGCCTGATCAATCGCCGGCACCGGAATGACCGGCAGCGGCTTATTATCTAAATACGCGGGCCCCAGGTTCGGGAAGCGCATAAAGTCCTTTGAATTGTGGTAGCGACCGCCTGGAATCATAGAGTCTAACCGACCCAAGCCCAATCGCTTAACCAGATACTCCAGCAAGTCATTCGGCATCGCGCTGTCGTATACAAAACGAACCGGGTCGCCTTTCTTACGACGCTTTAAACTCTGGGTCATTTTCTCAACGAAGGTGTGAGTTACTTCCTCACCCAGCTCCAGATCCGCATCACGGGTTAACTTTATGGTGTAGGCCGCGGTCTCATCCATCGGGAAAATTCCGCGAAAAACCTCCGGCAGACACACTCGAATCATATTTTCCAAGGCGATGAGCACCTTGCCACGCTTACCTTTACGGCCGGGAATGCGGATAAACCTATCTAATCGGGTGGTCGGAATTTCAAGCAAGGCGAAACGGGTTTGCTGCTCACTGCTCAGCTTAATCGCCAAGTAGATAGACGCATCATTTAGCTCGGGAATGGGATTGGCATCATCGAGAATGATAGGAACCAACTCTTGTTGAATGTGCGAATGAAAATAACTGCGCACAAACTTAGTTTGAGGTTCATCCAGCTGACGTTCATTGATCAAATAGATCTTGCGGCGCCGCAACTCTTTCAAATTTTCACGGTACATCACGTCGAAACGTTGCTGTAACTTCATCACCTTCTGGCGAATTTCTTCTAGCAAGACTTTGAACTCTTCTTGCCTAGATGGCGGCGAAAATGCGGCCAAGCGCCGAACATCGGCAACCCGCACCCGAAAAAATTCATCTAGATTATTTGAAAAAATCCCCAAATACCGAATGCGCTGAATTACTGGCACATCAGGATCAGCGGCCTCCTGCAAGACCCGCTCATTAAACGAAAGCCAACTCAGCTCTTTAGCAACCCACGTCGTCACTTCGCTCTGCCCGCTCATTACCCGCCCTTTCACTTAAAAGTGTCATAAAAACAACACATCAGCTTAATAAAAAATCATGTCACTAATATGACACATATAAGCAGTCGATTTTGGCCTGCCCAGCCGATACACTAAACCTTCACCAAGGAAATATTATTACAATGGCCCAAAATAGCGATTCCTACGCTGCCCTCGACCTGGGCTCAAACAGCTTTCACCTACTCATTGCCAGTTTTCATGACGACAAACTCCGCGTCATAGATCGCCACAAAGACATGGTTAGACTTGCCGCTGGCCTGGATGACGACGGCCGCCTCAGCGACGCCGCACAAGAGCGCGCCCTAGAAAGCTTAACAAAAATGGCGGACCGCTTGCGCGGTGTGCCACGCCGGCAAATTCGCATTGTAGGTACCAACACCCTCCGCGCCGCCAGCAACGCCAACGAATTTATGGCAAAGGCCGAAGCCGTACTCGGACTGCCCATCAATATTATCTCCGGCACTGAAGAAGCCCGTTTAGTTTACCTAGGCGTCGCCAACGACTTCGCACCAGAAAAACAACGCCGGCTTGTCCTCGATATTGGCGGAGGCTCTACCGAGCTCGTCATTGGCACCAACACGCCGCGCCAACTAGAAAGTCTGCCAATGGGCTGCGTTAGCTTCAGCATGCGCTACTTTAAAAACGGTGACATCAGCGAAAAAGCCTTCAAAAAAGCCGTCAACGCCGCACGCCAAATGATCGGTCCCTACGTAGAACCCTTTCGCGCCCAGTGGGATGAAGCCGTCGGCTCGTCGGGCACTATCCGCAGCATCGGCAAAATTCTCGCAGAACAACAATTCAGCGAAGCCGGCTACATCTCCGCTGACGGCCTAGAAAAGCTCAAAGACCAAGTACTAGCAACTGACAACAGCCGCAACCTAAATATCCCGGGCTTAAGCGACGATCGCAAAGACGTGTTTGTCGGCGGCTTCGCGGTGCTCTATGCACTGTTCCAAGAACTCGACATGCAAGGCCTACACGTTTCGGCCTACGCGATTCGGGAAGGCATCATCCACGACCTAGCCGGACGCCTTCACCATCGCGACAAACGCGAAGACACCATCAAACAATTCATCATTCAATACGGCATCGACGGCCCGCAGGGCAACCGCATTGCCGACTTGTGCTCACGCTTTCTGCCCGCGGTGGCAAAGCACATCAGCACAGCAGAATCAGAAGCAGAGGCCCTGTTACGCTGGGCCGCCCAGCTTCACGAGCTCGGCCTGGCCATCGCCCACGGTGGCTACCACAAACACGGTGCCTACATTCTTGGCAACGCCGATATGCCGGGATTTTCACGTCAAGAACAAGCGCGGCTGAGTTTTTTAGTCGCCAACCATCGCCGCAAACCCAAACAACTCAACACCGCAACCTACGGCGTCACTGCTGATTGGCCACTGGTCTGCGTACTCCGCCTCGCCTGTATTTTTTATCGACGCCGACAACCCAAAAAGCTGCCTGAGGAAATCAATCTAAGCAGCAGTGGAGCAGACGATCTTTACCTAACCATCCCCGAAGATTGGCTCAACAGCAATCCGCTTATTGCCGCCGACCTAGAAGACGAAGCCGAGCTTCTCAATAAGTCGCTCAACATAAAACTACGTATAGAACGCAAAAACTAAGTCGGCAACTCACTGGCCGCAAGCAACGCAAAGCGTTACACTTAGCGATCTGGGGCCGATTTGGATTCGACGCCGGTTACAACGCTCTGAGGTGCATGCCGTGATGACAGCCAATCACGTAAATCCAAAGCTGTAAACCTAATAGTTGCCAACGACGACAACTACGCTCTAGCCGCTTAAACCCCGGTTAGCGGTCGCTACCAGATGCTTGTAAATGGGACGCGACTGTCATATAGAACAAGCTAGCGAGCAAAGCCTGTCTGAGGCGGAGCCGCGAAACACTTAATCAGAATCGCCAATAACGTCCTGACCGTCGGGCTGTTTGCGGTTAAATCAATTGACGGAGACCAAGCATGTGAAGAGCCCTGAGTGGCGGACTGACGGACGCGGGTTCAATTCCCGCCGGCTCCACCAAACAAAGGTCTAACCAAGACCTAGCAATACCCAGCAATACCCTTCAGAAACAAAGACTTACCGAGATTGGAAACGATCTCGGTTTGGTCTCTGTGGGTGCTGATTGGTCTGGAAAACGACACCAATTTGACACAACGGCGCCACAAGGCCCCTACACCCTCACCCAATCTGCAGTCCTCGGCATTCGCTCTTTACACGACGATATCGAGTATGAAGGCGCGCTTCGGCGCTTAACTCCTTCTTACGAGACAGCCTTTATCGCCGACTTTGATATATCCCTTTCAGACAAAGGGCTGAGGGACTTTGCGGCCGATCAAGCAAAGCTCGCTAGCCGCCAGATAGTCCTGCATCAGCAAAACCTTAAAGCAATGACCCGAAAGCTGGTCGAGCAAATAGCCGTATACGGCTTTTCCCCTCCAGATGACAAAGACCCGCTGGCCGCAGCCTTGAAAATGGCTGATAAAACTTGGTGGATTGGACGTCTGCGACAATTACAGGCGCAGTACCACGACACCATATCCCGCGACCTTGGCTTCGTAAGCAAAAAATGCGATAGCTATTCCGGCTACAACACAGTGCTACTGCACCGCGCCCAGCAGGAGCGAAGTAAAACCTATCTGCAGAATACTGAATTACGGAATTCTAAAGGCGACGTTATTTCCTTATCTGAAATAGCGCAGCACAACATTTCCAACCCAGAAATACGCAACGCTGAATTTATGGTGCGTATCAAAGGCTTCGAGCATGTGAGCCAGATATACGGCCACACGGCCCAATTCATTACCCTAACCACACCGTCACGGTTTCACTGCACTCTTTCGAGCGGGGCTAAAAACCCAAAATTCGACGGCAGCACCGTTGCCGATGGCCAAAAATGGCTCAAATCTCAATGGGCATTAATTCGCGCAAAGCTACACCGCAAAGGTATCTCGCCCTACGGCTTCCGGATCGTCGAACCGCATCACGACGGCACCCCGCATTGGCACATGCTCTTATTCACTGCACCCCAACACGTAAAGCCACTAAACCGTGTTATTCGGCAGTACGTGCTTTCCGAGAGCGAACGCGGATCAGAAAAGTATCGTGTAAAGATTGAGCTTATCGATTCGGCGAAGGGGTCAGCGGTTGGCTATATCGCCAAATACGTTTCTAAGAACCTAGACGGCAAACACATCGACACCGACTTAGACGGAAAACCCGCCATCGAATCAGCCGAACGCATCACCTCGTGGGCTAGAACATGGAATATCCGTCAATTTCAGCAAATTGGAGGACCAAGTGTCACTGTCTGGCGCGAACTACGCAAACTCAAACCGGAAGTCGGACAGACGGCTGCGCTAGCGGATGCGCGCACCGCTGCCGACTCCGGTGATTGGGCTGCATTCGTCATCGCCATGGGTGGCATAGATCGTCCTCGAAAAGAGCAATTATTGACCTCCTACCGAGAGTACAACGAACTCGTCGATACCAATACCGGCGAAATTACTTTCGATGATCTTACCCGTCATGGAGCAAAGAAAGTGCCTCCGCTAAAGGGCTTAAGAATGGCCGATATTGTGATCGTCACGCGTACAGAGCGATGGACTCCAGTGCCCGTTGGGAGCTGCGCGCGGAATACGGCTCTGCAAGAGCCGTATGAGCACGGAGCAGTCAGGTGTTGATTTTGCCTTTCCTTGGACCTGTGTAAATAACTGTACGGGACATATTTCTATACCCAGAAAACGACAAATTTAATCTAAAAGGACACCACTATGAATGCAAACCGAGTGATTGACACTATCGGTAGCTGGGGCGGTTACACCCTAGAAGAAGCTGTTTCACTAATGAATCTACACGTCGTTAAAAAGGAACATCTCAAAAGGAACAAACCACCTGCCATTGAAAACCTAGGCTATATCGCAGGCGTCGTATCACTCAACGATGAAATTGAAATAATCGTTAAATTCCATGACGAAATGTTGCAGCTCACCAAAGAGTCAGTAAGTGAGCAAATTCATATTCTGCCCGATGACGACGATGATTTCTGAGTCTGACCTACACACCGTCTTCGATCTGTACTTGATGCACGGCAAACGCTTTGGTTTTTGTATCGTCAATTCAATGCCGCTTAGCTATGCCAAGGTACAGGACTTCGGCCTCTTTAGAGGTCGCGGTGAAGACAAGCATTGGTTTAGTTTTAACCCGATGGAATATTCATCAGCTGATGCCCATAGGCTCAATTTCGGTTTCCGCGTAGATCGCTATGAATTTGAAACCAACGCATTGATCTCAGAAGACCTATTTCTATCCGACTGCAAAGGCTGGTCACTGCACCGGCCTTGATCTTTAACAATCTAACCTTAGCCAGGCAATTGATCCGAACCGAAAAGACAACTGCCTGCACTTGTGGAAAATCTACTTGCGAGCGTCTTTAATGTACATGGCAGAGCCATTGTTCCGCATTTGAACATCGAACAGCTCTGTAGCACGAATTAAATCGCCTAGCTTTGAGTAACCATAATTGATCGCTGAAAATGAGCTGTTATTAGAAATGTAATGGCCAACTCTACTCATGTGCGCCCAATGGTCATCTTCTGATGACTGCTCTACCGCCGTTCTAAGTAGCTTTACGAGCGAAGTATTTGACCTTAATTTATTTCTATCTTGCCTTTCAATGGTAGATCCATTGTTGACCTTGTCATCGTCTTCGGTAACAAGATTCTCTGTGTATATAAAAGGAGAACACGCATCAACGAAGGGCTTCGGCGTCTTCTTCTCGCCAAATCCGTACACGGGTAATCCGCTCTCAAGAATCCGAAGTACTAGAGGAGTAAAATCACTATCGCTCGTCATTAAAGCAAAAGCATCAACATTTTTACTGTATAGCAGATCCATCGCGTCAATTATCATCGCTGAATCGGTTGCATTCTTCCCCTTCGTATACGCAAATTGCTGCATTGGTCTAATTGCATGCGGATGCAAACGTTCAGCCCAACCAGATAGAGATGGACTATTCCAATCTCCGTGAGCGTGGCGAACATTAACCATCCCATACTTGGCCAATTCTTTTAGTACACCTTCAATAGAATTATGGCTTACGTTATCGCAATCAATGAGAAGTGCTATTCTTTTATGCTCTGGCATTTAACCCCTTGGCCCCTATCGGCACTCTTTGAAATATAAATCAGAGATTTTACGTTTGCGTTTGTGATAGTAGTCACTGAGACGAATATTGTAGCCCTTCCGCATGCGTTCTTGGATCGCCTCCAGCTCCTCCAAATAACCTTTACAAGGGTACGTATGATCATTGTTGCGACCTATACGTGTACGCTCAATCATAGTCGCTTGGGGCTTCGATACTTTCGGCTTTGTGGATTGGTAAGATCGTTGAGGCTTTACTGGATCGGCGCTATGAACATAGGGCAAATCAAACTCAGGACGTGCTTTATATGGCGTACCATCACTTGGGCTCACATCTGAATACTGCACCCGTCCGTTTAAATCCGTCCATTGATAGATCTCTGCCAAAATTGTCGAACTAAAACAAAACGCAATTAGGGTAAGCGCAAATCTGACAAATTGCATATTTCATCCTTGAAACAGAAAGATATTATTTAAGCTGAGAATACTTTTACAACCACTCAGCTAACCAAAATTTAAACCTTCGGCTGATAATACCCATTTTTGCGCAGCGGTACACCGACCTTACTAATATGATCGAAGGAATAAATATGCTCTGCTCTTGCTCGGCTGCACTCACCGATTAAACGCCCTTTAAACTCACCCTTACCATCTTCAACATTAATACTGCCACCACAGATAGGGCATTCACCCTCATAAACAGCAAGCCTAATTTGACGAATTGCCCTCCCTGACTCAAACGTGCCAACCTCTCGCAATTCAAGCTGCGCAGATGGCACAGTGAATCCAGACATCCAATCGGGGGCAATAAGTATCGATCGTTCGATTACGTCATAAATTGGTCGGACGACATAGAAAACTCCTGCACTGACTATGATGATATACAGATGCAATAAGAGGAGTTTCCTTATAACAAGCGCATGAACTATCGGCCCACCTAAGGCCAGCACGAGAACGAATATACCGGCCAAAAATACTGTGCGTCGCCAGCCCACCAAGGTTAACGCCATGAAGGGTCTCGCCAAAAGCCAAGGGCGCGGCAATTGCTTTACCCGATATTGCACATAGCGGGGGTCAATCTTGGGGACTGTCTGAGTCTCCCCGTCATCACCGTCTAACGGCTCCAATTTCAGAAAGTAGTGCTTTTTGTGCCGACCCTGACTTTCTGTAGAGCTAATGACCACACGCTGACTTTGTTTGTGCTTTCGTAAATAAGCATCTAGCGACTCGCGATGCTCGGCCACCAGCTCCTGATACTTTTTGAGATTATCGACAACGTACTTTCGGGCAACGTCGGCGCTATCTTCGCCTTCCTTCTTACCCTTCAAAAGCGCATTGAGCTCCGCCACCGTAAACTGAGCATCATCGATATTGACGCCCTGAGCGATGTAATCGCGGGTCTGCTCATAGAGTGAAACAAAAAGATCAACCGGCTTAACCGTCGCTATGCCAGATTCACGCAGCCACTCTTGCGTTAATTGACCGGATGTTAGCAATTCCTCTGCATCTATTCGCTCTGACACGAAATTTCTATCTCCTTGATTTTAAAAGACTCTCTACCCAGCAACTGGGTTGCAACTGGGTTGTGTTCTGTTGGCCGCCTAGCCCATCGGCAACTATGGAGACCACTTTACACCAACGGAGACAAAGTGATGAACAAGTGGGTAACGATTAAGAAATTCGCAGAGGAAAGCGGCTATTCAGAGGACGCCATCAGAGCAAAAACAAAGAATGGAAAGTGGCTTTATCGGCTTCATTTCACCAAAGGCCCAGACGGCCGAATCATGATCAATGTAGAGGAGGTCAACAAATGGCTAGAAAGTTTCGAGGCGTAAATGTGCGCGGGGAAGAAAGCATTCAGATTGAGTTCACATACAAGGGGAAGCGTTGCCGCGAAAGCCTGAAGCTTTCACCAACAGACGCCAATCTGCGCTACGCCAATAACCGGAGAATCGAGATACTCTCGAAAATTGAACGGGGTAGTTTCGACTACCCTACCGAGTTTCCAGAGAGTAACAGTGCTATGGCTAAGGCATCCAAAAACGGATGCCACATTTTAGTGAAGGACGCCATGAATGATTGGCTGGTGTCCTGCCAGAAGCGTCATGCCTACAGCACAGTGAGGGACTACAACTCAGCGGTGCGCTTTCACCTTGAACCCAGATTCGGCCATTACACGCTAGACGAACTCAACCGGCAAGAGATCGAGACATGGATCAATGGACTCGACATTTCAGCCAAGCGTATTAATAACATCCTTATCCCGCTGAGGCAGATCATGGAAAGAGCGTTTCACGACGAACTGATCGACAACAATCCAATGTCACGGATCAAAAACCTCAAGATACAAACACGAGAACCAGAACCCTTTACCTTAAAGGAAATTGACGCAATCCTAGAACAACTTAAAGGCAGCCCTAAAAATGCTGTTCAATTTGGATTCTGGACAGGTTTACGCACCTCAGAGCTATTGGGTCTAAAATGGGAGAATGTTTCTATTGATGAGGGAACTGCAGTTATCAAAGAAGCACTTGTCTATGGGAGAATGAAACAACCTAAAACACGTGCCGGTGAGAGGAAGATATCACTACACGAAAATGCATTACTTGCCATTAAAGCGCAACTTACCATCCGGACGGAGTCCCCATTCATATTTCACGACCCTAAAACCCTTATGCAATGGGCATCTGACCAGCCATTCCGGAAGCGTGTATGGATACCCGCCTTAAAGGCTGCAAAGGTAAAATACCGAGAGTGCTATCAAATGAGGCATACCTTTGCCTCACAAATGTTATCGCAAAATACCAACCCACTATGGCTTGCATCCCACATGGGCCACAAAGACTGGAGCATGATAGTCAAGAACTATGGAAGATGGGTATTGAATAGCTAAATTAATTTAGCCTTAGGCTCCGCAAGGTGTACAATCCGCTAAAATTTTTAGCCTGTTAATAAACAATAGCAATTGAATTCTGCTTATGTTAAAAATCAATGCGGAATTCCCCTAACTAATAAAAATCTATATTTTAGGCAAAGTAGGCATTTTAGTTGTTGTCTGATCATGGAGAAGCCAGAATGAAACGGGAAATCGAAAAATCGGCATGTAAAGTTGTGCCTACTGACGACAAACGTAACTCATTAGTCACTCCCATATCTTCCCACTCTAGATTTACTGATAAGCGTGCAAATTCGCCTTCTAACTTCATTTCTCAAAAAGCAGTTAACAGGGCAAATCAACTAGACTGGTAAAAGAAATTTTACTGCCACCAGTTCCAACCTAAAGCAAAAGGAGTTTGCTGTTGTCTGCGAATACTGCCCAAAAACGAAAACCTAGTCATAAATCTAATTCCGAAGAGTCCTTCGACGACATTCTTTCAAAAAAGGCATCGCAAGAGATTGTTATTGGCCTATGCGGCCCAGTTGGATGCGGCATTAAAGATGTTACGGAAAAACTTGAGAATCATTTAACTGCATCAGGTTACAAAGTGGTTTCCATTCGCGTAAGCGATCTTATGCAATCATTTTATAAGCTATATCATAGCGCCTACCAGTCAGACAAAATTATTCCAGAGCTATCAGAATTCATTCCAAGCCCAAGTGAAAAAACACTTGGGCGAATTACAAAACTACAAAACCTTGGAAATTATTTACGAAATAATTTTGACCTTCACTTTTGCGCCCAATTGGCTATTAACTCCATTTCAAAGTGGAGGGAAGATCACCCAACACTCTCTGATGACCCCGATAAAATTGCAACTACCGAACGTACAGCATTCATAATAAATCAACTTAAAAACCCGAATGAAGCACAATTATTACAAGAGGTTTACGGAAATATTTTTTACCTTGTTGGCGTTCTCGCAAATGACGACAAAAAAATACAAAGATTAAAAAGCCTAGGAGGCTCTGGAATAACTGAGGCTGACGCATATCAACTAATATCCCGAGACAGAAAAGATGATGAATCACATGGCCAGCAGCTTGAGAAAACAATGTTGTACTGTGACTATTACATATCTTACAACTCAGAGAACTTACCAAGGCTCAACAGCCACATAACCCGCTTTATAAACCTATGTCACAACGCAAACGGGATCACCCCCACGCTTCCTGAAATAGGGATGTATTCCGCTTATTCAGCATCATTACAATCCGCGTGTTTATCACGTCAAGTGGGTGCAGCAATATGCGATGATGCAGGAAATATTTTAGCTACCGGAAGAAATGACGTCCCAAAATTTGGTGGTGGACTTTATCGTCCAGAAGATGGCGATAATGATTTTCGGTGCATAAAGAAAGGTGAGAAGTGCTACAACACAGAGAAAATCAACAAATTAAAATATGACATAGGCGAGGTGATTTTTAATTCATTAAACAATCCACTTTTAGCACCAGGAACTGAGAGCATAACTAAGCACAAAGCAATTACCCACGCGGAGGCCCAAGCTATCGCGCAAAAAATTGCTGACGACACTACAGTTGGATCATTAATTGAATTTTCTAGATCCATTCATGCCGAAATGGACGCTATTGTTTCACTATCTAGAAAAGCTAATTGCTCAACTGAAGGAGCAACAATCTACACGACAACATTTCCATGCCACAATTGCGCACGACATATTGTTGCCTCCGGAATAAAAAAAGTAATCTACATCGAGCCATATGAAAAGAGCCAAGCTATCGAACTACATGAAGACAGCATTACAAAATCTGAAGCTGCAACAGACAAGGTAATCATCCAACCATTTGAAGGCGTATCACCTCAAAGATTCCAGCAATATTTTAAAGCAAGCCAGCCCAGAAAGGATAAGACTACTGGACAAGCTATAATTAAATCTATTGAGGTTTCAGTAACAAACGAAAGAGCTATACTATCGAAATACACTCAGATAGAAGATAAAATAGCGCAGCGACTCTCTGCCCAACTCGGCGAACAACACGCAGAACTCGACACAAGCATGTAAATGCAAGCCACCGTTAAGCCACAACGATAGGTATCCATTTGATATGAAAGCAAAAAATTCGGGTTCAATTCCCGCCGGCTCCACCAAATATCAAACCTCAACTTGAAAAAGTTGGGGTTTTTTATTGCCCAATCGCGCCGGTTCCTGCGGACTTCGCCCCCCGAACGCAGCCCTATACAGATCAAAGAGCCAGCTACGCGCGGACGAATCAAGCGGTTGGATTACAGCATCGAACAGCAAAGGGTGATGTTGTTTTTTGTCAGTAAATATTGACATTTACCGACGTAACGCAACATCATGACAGCATGAAAACTTCGCATCAAGCCATCCTGGATCTCACCGCCCAACTCGGCTTGATACGCCCGCGAGATCTCGATGCGCTGGGTCTACCCAGCGTCACCCTCACGCGACTGGTTCGGCAGGGCCTACTCATCCGCGTGGGTCGCGGTCTGTATGCCCGTCCTGATCGCAGCGTATCCGCGCATGGCACGCTAGCCGAGGCGGCACGCAAACACCCGCAAGCCATTGTCTGCCTGCTGTCGGCTCTGCGAGTGCATGATCTCACCACCCAGTCACCGTTCGAGGTCTGGCTCGCCATTCCCAACAAGGCTCGTGCGCCGAAGATGGATTACCCGCCGCTGCGCATCGTGCGCTTTTCTGGCCCCGCGTTGACCGATGGAATTGAAGAGCACCAGATCGATGGCGTGACCGTGCGAGTGACCAACGTCGCCCGCACCGTGGCCGACTGCTTCAAGTTCCGCAACAAGATCGGCCTCGATGTGGCAATGGAAGCGCTGCAGGAAGCATGGCGTGCCAAGCGCGTGAGCATGGACGAACTATGGCGCTATGCCACGCTGTGCCGCGTTGCCAATGTCATGCGCCCCTACATGGAAAGCCTGCCATGAATAATGAACGAAACGTGGCGGCATCAGTACGCGCCCGCCTGCTCAACCGCGCCCGCGAGACCAAACAGGATTTCAACTTAGTCCTCACGCGCTATGCGATTGAGCGGCTGCTGTACCGGATCAGCATCTCGAAGCACGCGGATCAGTTTCTGCTCAAGGGTGCTTTACTGTTTGACCTGTGGTTCGACATTCCGCATCGCCCAACCAGAGATGCTGATTTTCTGGGATTTGGCTCGGCAGAGCTGCCGCACATCGAAACCGTCTTCAGGGAAATATGCACGATCGAAGCGCACGACGGAGTGGCGTTTCAACCCGACACCGTGCACGCCGCTGAAATCCGCAAGGAGACGAACTACACTGGTGTGCGCGTGATGTTGCTCGGTGTGATCGACAATGCGCGCTGCCAAATCCAGATCGATATTGGATTCGGCGACGCCGTGACGCCTGGCCCAGAGGATGTCGAATACCCTGTCATGCTGGCGGAGTTCGCAGCACCCAAGCTGCGGGCCTATCCGCGCTACACCGTGGTAGCCGAGAAATTCGAAGCGCTGTCGTCCCTTGGCATCGCCAACAGTCGCATGAAGGATTATTTTGATCTGTGGATATTGGCGCAGCACACCGACTTCGATGGCGACACCCTTCGCCAAGCTATTCGGGCGACCTTCGATCGACGTAAGACCGCTCTGATTGGGGAAGTCCCGTTCGGCCTCACCGATGCGTTTGCGCAAGACGCGCAAAAACAGACGCAGTGGCAAGCCTTCCTTAGAAAGAGCCGCCTGGAAGCGCTAGCGCTGAATGACGTCATTGCGACACTGATCACGTTCATGCTTCCCGTCATCAAGGCGGCCAATACTAACACGGTTTTCTCAGCACGCTGGCGGGCAGGTGGTCCGTGGTCGCCTGCAGACGCGGGTTGATTTTCAACGCTGAAGGCCGACTCGCTCCCGCGCGGCAATCTCCCTCAAGGACTTCGCTTCTCCTGATATTAGCAGCGGTGGCCCAGACCAACGGCAACACCGCCCCCGAAACTGGGGGGCCTACACCAATCAGTCCTGCACATTGACAAACGACACCACTGATTCCGACCTTGGCCGACCCAACGCCGCGCTAAATCAAACCGCTCAGACTCGATCGCCATCGAGCTCGCGGATTACGGACTTTGCTACAACAACGACTACGGAGGCACCTAACGCCCGCCATCACCAACCCAAAGCTAGGACTCAACTTCCGCTGGACGCTCGGCGAAAGCGGGCACCGTCGTCAGATCTGACCACACCACCAGCCAGTCCGACGAATGGTGATCGCACCTCACTCCCGCTGGCGCAACCGGTGTCTGGAGCAGCAACACCGACCAGATAGGACAAGCTAGCGAGCAAAGCCTGTCTGAGGCGGAGCCGCGAAACACTTAATCAGAATCGCCAATAACGTCCTGACCGTCGGGCTGTTTGCGGTTAAATCAATTGACGGAGACCAAGCATGTGAAGAGCCCTGAGTGGCGGACTGACGGACGCGGGTTCAATTCCCGCCGGCTCCACCAAAAACAAACCCTATGGAATTGATTTTCATAGGGTTTTTTTCGAATTTTCGTTTTGGACGGGTCAATGACCACATATTGTCCACATCGCTTTCCCATGATGTATTTAAAACAAATAGCAACTCTCACTTGCACAATAAAAACACCAACATTCACAGCTGTCATAACAAGTGTTACATTCCTGCTTGATCTACAAGGTTGACGCAGTAATGCACAAGGGATTGCTTATGACGCTAACCGCTGACGAGTTCGCAAACACGGTTAAAAGCCTTAGAGCTCGGCTAAGCCTTTCCCAAGAAGATCTTTCAAAAGAGCTTGGCGTAAGTTTTGCGACGATTAATCGCTGGGAAAATGGTAAAAACCACCCATCTAAACTCGCTTTAAAGCAGTTTGAGCGGTTCTGCAAAGAACAACTAGAGCAAGGAAAGCTGTAGATGGTTAACCAAACCCCTGAGCAAATCGCCCGTGATGCGATAGATAACAAGCTTGAGCAAGCAGGCTGGCACATTCAAAACTACAGGGAGATCAACCTGGGCACAGGCCTTGGTATTGCCGTGCGCGAACACCCAACAGCAACTGGGCCGGCCGATTATCTACTGTACATAGACCGCAAGCCTGTCGGTGTGATTGAAGCCAAGAAAGACCAAACCATACTCACCGGTGTAGAGCTACAAACCGCGCGCTACGCCAATAGCCAACTCAAGTGGAACAAAGAAGCAAAGCCCATCGTATTTTTATTTGAAGCCACAGGGTTAATGATTCGATTCACCGATTTACGCGACCCAGCCCCACGCTCTCGCGAAATTTTCCACTTTTTCAAGCCCGAAACCCTGCAACAGTGGCACAGCCAAGCGGAATCCACCCGCCACCAACTGCACAACAACATGCCCGCACTAGCCACCGATGGCCTGCGTGATTGCCAAGTGTCGGCCATTAACGGGCTGGAAAAATCACTGGCCAACAACCGCCCCCGCTCACTCATCCATATGGCCACCGGTGCCGGTAAAACCTTTACCGCTATTAATGCCGCGTATCGACTGCTCAACCACGGCGGCGCTAAGCGTATCTTATTTTTGGTCGATACCCGCAACCTGGGTAAACAGGCACAACAGGAATTCCACGCCTTTAAACCCCAAGGCAAACAAACCTTCTTTCACGAAAACCATATTGTACAAAGGCTAAACAGCAACACCATCGACAGCGCCGCCGAGGTATGTATCTGTACCATCCAACGTATGTATTCCATTCTAAGCGGCCAGCCCATTGACGAAAGCGCCGAAGACACCTCGCTCTACGAAGTCAAACAAAACCAAAAGCAGCACAAACTGGTGCGATACAACCCCGCCGTGCCCATAGAAACCTTCGACTTTATTGTTATCGACGAATGCCACCGCTCCATTTACAACCTGTGGAAACAAGTGCTCGACTACTTCGACGCCTTTTTAATCGGCCTCACCGCCACACCCGATAAGCGCACCTACGGCTTTTTTAACGAAAACGTCGTCGCCGAATACAGCTACGAAGATTCCGTACTCGACGGCGTAAACGTGGGTTACGACGTTTACGAGATTGAAACCGATATCACCAGCGTAGGTGCAAAACTAGACGCCAAAGAATGGGTAGACCACCGCGACAAACTCACCCGCAAAAAACGCTGGGATCAAACCGAAGAAGAAACAAACTACAACAACAAAGCGCTGGATCGCTCGGTGGTCAACCCCAGCCAAATCCGCCAAGTCATTAAAGCCATGAAAGCGGCGGTAGAAACCAAAATATTCCCCAACCGCAGCGAAGTACCCAAAACCTTAATTTTCGCCAAAACCGACAGCCACGCCGACGACATTATTCAAATGGTGCGTGAAGAATACGGCCAGGGTAACGACTTTTGCCAAAAGGTCACCTACAACGCCAAAGACCCAGACGCCGTACTGAGCGACTTTAGAAACGAATACAACCCGCGCATGGCCGTCACCGTCGACATGATCGCCACCGGTACCGACGTAAAACCGCTGGAAGTTCTATTGTTTATGCGCGACGTGCGCAGCAAAGGTTACTACGAACAAATGAAAGGCCGTGGCGTGCGCAGTTTAAGCTTTGAAGAGCTGCATCGTATTAGCCAAAGCGCCACCAGCGCCAAAGACCGTTTTATATTAATCGACGCCGTGGGCGTAGAAAAATCCCTAAAAACCGAAAGCCGCCCGCTGGAACGCAACCCCACCTTGCCCTTAAAAGACTTGCTGCAAGGCGTGGCTATGGGCCACCGCGATAATGACACCATTCAAAGCCTGGCCAACCGCCTAAGCCGCTTAAGCAAGCAGGCCGATAAAAAAGCCTTAACCAAGATTGAACAAACATCCGGCCAAAGCGCACAGCAACTGGCCAAAAGCCTGTTAAAAGCCATAGACCCGGATGCCATCAATCAGCAGGCCCTGAGCAACACCAAAGCCGCGGGCATCACCCGCAGCGAAGACACCCTAACCGAGAAAGAGCGCGACACCGCCCGCGCGCAACTCGTCGCCCAAGCCTGCGCGCCTTTCGATAACCCCAAACTGCGAGACAGCATCGAAAGCGCCCGCCGCGAGCGCGAACAAGTGATCGATCATATCAACCTCGACACCTTATTAGTCTCGGACTTTAGCGAGCAAGCCATCGCCAATGCTGAGCAATTAGTGCAAACCTTTCGTGAATTTATCGAACAACACAAAAACGACATTGAAGCCCTGAGCTTTTTTTACCAGCAACCCTACCAGCGCCGCACACTCACCTTCGCCATGATCGAGCAATTGCACGAGCAACTGCAAAAGCCGCCGCTGTTATTAACCACCGAAAAACTCTGGAGCGCCTACAGCCGTATTCAGCCCACCGCGACAAAAGGCCAAAACCAAAAACGCCAGCTGTGCGATATTATCGCCCTGGTTAAATTTGCCATTGGTGTAGAGCAAGAGCTAAAGCCCTTTGCCGAGCAAGTAGACAGCCAATTTAAACAGTGGATATTCCGCCACAACGCTCAGCGCGCCAGTAGCTTTACACCAGAACAAACCGAATGGCTGCGCATGATAAAAGACCATATCGCCACCAGCGCCGGTATAAGCCGCGACGACTTTGACTACAGCCCCTTTTCTGATAAAGGCGGCCTGCAGAAAGTCTGGGGCTTATTTGAGAGTGAATTAGATACGATGATTGATGAATTAAATCGGGAGTTGGTGGCCTAAAAAGGCTACCGAAAACTTATGGCATTTACTAAAAGTATTGAAGAATTAATAAATGAAGATACGACCGGATTGTTATCCAAACATGATTCATGGGAGCGCGTTCGTTTAACTGATGTTGCGATTGTTCTAAACGGATTTGCTTTTTCATCAAACCATTTCAACTCTGTAGGTAAGGGGCTTCCTTTAATTCGAATTAGAGATATTGTCTCAGGTGAAACAAATACCTTTTACGATGGCCCGTACGATGAGGAATATTTGATTTTTGATGGCGATCTATTAGTTGGAATGGATGGGGATTTTAATTCCGCATTTTGGAGGAGCGGACAAGCTCTTCTAAACCAAAGGGTTTGTAAGATTTCCATAGAAAGTAAACATTACGATTTTAAATTTCTAACCTATTTATTGCCTCATTATCTGGATGCAGTACATCAACATACCTCATCAATAACTGTTAAGCACTTATCATCAGCCACGATTAATAATTTGTTGCTCCCTTTACCTCCCGAAAAAGCACAAATCCGAATCGTAGAAAAACTCGAAGAACTCCTCTCCGACCTCGACAACGGCGTAGCCGAACTCAAAGCAGCGCAAACAAAACTCACCCAATACCGTCAATCGCTATTAAAAAGCGCCGTAGAAGGCAGCCTCACCGCCGAATGGCGCAAACAAAACCCAGTAACAGAAACCGGCGAACAACTGCTGCAACGCATCCTCACCGAACGCCGCCAACGCTGGGAACAACAAAAACTGGCCGAGTTTAAAGAAAAAGGTAAAACGCCGCCCAAAGACTGGCAAAAAAAATATCCTGAGCCGGTGCAACCAGATACCCGTGAATTACCGGAATTGCCTGAGGGGTGGGTTTGGGCGAGTGTTGCGCAGTTAGGACTTGTTCAACTTGGCAGGCAGAGAACGCCTTCAAAGATGTATGGCAATAATCCGACCAAATATATTAGGGCTGCAAACATTACAGAAGAAGGAATAGATTTTTCGGATGTGTTAGAAATGGATTTTACTGAAAAGGAAGCCCCAGTTTATCAACTACACGCAGGAGATATTCTGCTAACTGAAGCTTCTGGAAGCCCAGCACATGTTGGCAGGCCGTGCATTTGGCCAGAAACAGAAGAGCTCTATTGTTTCCAAAATACGGTTATTCGTTTTACGTCAATTGGTTTAAAACCTGAATTTTGCTTTGAGTTATTTCATGCTTATCAAAAGTTGGGGAAGTACATGGATATTGCTGGCGGTGTTGGCATTAATCATCTCAGTGCAGGTAAATTTTCCAAGATCGCAGTCCCGCTACCTCCGACCGGCGAACAAGAAGCGTTAGTAAAAATCATTAAAACTGAAAAATTGTTGGCGCTGCAAAAATTAAAAGCCATTGAGAATTCGTTAAAGCAATCGGAAGCTCAGCGAAAAAACATCCTAAAAGAAGCTTTCTCTGGCAAGCTAGCGCCACAAAATCCCAACGATGAACCCGCCAGCGTACTGCTAGAAAAAATTAAAGCCGAACGCGCAGCGCAGGCCAAACTACCCAAACCCAAACGTGCAAAAAAAAAACCTAATACTATGAAGAATTTTGACCTAGATGCGCTAAAGAAGTGGATTTCTGAACTCGATAAGGAGAATTTCACCTTTGCAGATATGGAGGCTGGTGCAAGTGCAGATTACGAAAACCTTAAGAACCTAATTTTTCTCGCCCTTTCGGAATCAAAGCCTGTGATTTATCAAAGCTTTGATGACAGCGATAAAAAAATGGTTTTCAAAAAGGCTAGCGCATGAAATTGGTAAGCCTAAAAATTATAGATGCGGATACCTGTGGTGGGCTATTAAATGGGTTATCTATTCCATTTCGTGAAGGGCAGACTGATGTTAATAATTTCTCTCCGCTTTGCCTTATAGGTCCGAACGGAACTGGCAAGTCGCAGGTTTTACAGATCATTGCTGAAATATTTCAGGCTGTGTTCGCCAAATATTTGTCCGAAGAGGAAAAGGGTAAGCCGAACGATAATATCCAATTTGAAATTGAATATATTTTGGGTGCTGAGGCGGGGAGTGAAAAGCGTGTTCGAATCTATCGTCGAGCAGTGGCAAAGAAAAAGCTCGAAATAGTTGTCGAGAATTTTGTCAATGAAAATTGGTCTGTGGTTACTAAGGATCAAGTAGAACCTTTATTGCCAAAAAAAGTTATTGGCTATACCTCTGGTGACAATGAAACACTTAGTATTCCTTTTTTTGTGAGTCGTGCGGGCTATGCAAGTCAGGTGCGCGACAATGCGACTAAAGAAGAGTTGAAATCAAAGCCCATTCCTGATTCTAGGATGCTGCTGATTGATTATGCTACTAATCTAGAGGTTCTAGTAGCTAATCTCCTTCTAAATGATAAAACTATCCGTGAACATCTAATTAAAGAACCGAATCTTAAGGCTCTTCGTTCATTTAGATGCGTTATCCAATTGAAGTACGGTACGGGGAAAAAAGTAGTTCAACTAACAGACGAATTACAAGGTTATGTTGGATATTTGGAAAGGTGTGCCACTTGTTATCACTACGACTCAAAAACGAGTACATATACCTTTGATTTTTATATTCAAGGGGCCACACACGCTGCTTTTGGAAATTTTTGGGAAGGTGGTGCGCTAGAGCTTTATTCTTGCTTTCACAAGTTGGCAATGCTTAATGACTTGGTAATACCAAAGCAGGATAGAGAGGAGTATGAAAAAGGAGTAACGGAGCGCCGTTTTGCTTCCAGATTGCCTGAGCCAATGGAAAGACAAAAGGTTTTCCGATTCGAGCGTGTTGAATTCATCTCGAACAAAAGCGATAAGCCGGTGGACTACGTTTCACTGTCTGATGGGGAGCATCAGCTTGCGCAGCTATTGGGTACATTGTGCATGGTGAATTACCCTAATGTGCTGTTCTTATTGGATGAGCCAGAAAGTCATTTCAATCCCCGCTGGCGTGTTGAGTTTATTTCGAAAATACTGAATCTCCCAACGTGCGGCGGTGTAAGAAATGAAGTATCCGAAGTTGCTAGGCAAGACTGCCTGATTACAACCCACTCGCCTTTTGTGCCGTCTGATATGAAGAGCGATAATGTGCTTGTCTTCAAGAAAGACGATGATACGCAAGTAATTGATGTTCGACGCCCAAAGATAGAAACCTTTGGCAGTACTTTTGATACTATTTTAGAAGAGTGTTTTTCTATCTCTCCGCCAATATCCGATATCCCAAGATTGAAAATAGAAGAATTATTAAAGTCTGACAGTACCGAAGAAATTCAGGAAGCTATGCGTGGCTTGGGCGATTCCGTAGAGCGCATGTACTTAGCGGATAGAGTTCGGCAGCTGAAAGCAAAGGGAAGTGCTGGTGCTTAAGTGCTACCCCATTGCGGCGACTCAAGAAAACTGGCTTCATGAAACTATCATCGGAGCTATTTATGAAATTCATGCTCGGCTTGATAGAGGGGACATAGTTGCAAGGAATCAAGAAACTTGGAGACAACTCATACCAGATGATCTTGCTGAGGATAATAGGCAAAAAATAATATCTTCAAAAGGGATTAGGGATAGAGTTTTCGAGTATATAGAAGAAGTCGAGCAACTATTGCCGGTGGTGAGACCTCAGGTTCTAGGCGTGATGGAAAGTCAAAACAGGGTTTCGGATCTACTTCTTGGCGGTGAGGAAATATCATCACTTGAAGTAAGCTTTCCTGGTGTGCAGGAAAAAGTCAAAAAATTATTTATTTTTTGCTTTGAAAAACTGACAGACTTTAAGGTTAGAGAGCGTCAATATCATATTGTTTTTAATGGTCTCGATGAAAAAACATGCCCGTTCTGTGGCATAGAGCGAGTTATGAATCCCGAAGAGACGGCGCAAGATCAAGATCATTACCTGGCAAAAAGCATCTATCCATTTTCCGCCGCGAATATGCGAAATTTAGTTCCAATGTGTCGCTGCTGCAATCGAGATTACAAAAAAGCTAAAGATGTGCTTCGTTGTGAGCAGGGCAATAGGCGGCGGGCGTTTGATCCATATGCCTGCGAATCACCACCGGTAGTATCATTGTTAAACAGCTGGCTTGATACTGATAGCAATAGCCCGCTCCCAGAATGGCAAGTGGATTTTATCCCGAATAGTGAAGAGGCAGAAACTTGGGATAATGTATTTGATATTCGCACCCGCTATAAAAGAGATGTTCTAGATCAAAACTTTAGTCGATGGCTGAGGGATTTTTCTAGTAAATGTAGAATGGACATGCGTAGAGGATTAATTTCCCCCGACATGAACAACGATCAAGTCAAAGAACGGTTGAAGTTTTATTTCGAAGATAAATCTGAATTCCCGAGTATTCGAGAAGGTTTTTTAGAGCCTAAGATATTTGAATACTTGCTTACGCAGTTTGAAAATGGAAACGAGAGAGTCGTTAATCTTATACGAGACGCGGTGCTCGGCGTGCAGTTGGAGGACGTAGCATGAGTGATGCAAATATCGAAACAAGTTTCGTCAACGAAATCCGAACGCTAGTTACTACCGCCAAACAACAAGCCACTGTCTCGGTCAACACCACCCTAACCCAACTTTACTGGCAAATAGGCCAACGTATCCATCAAGAAGTGTTAGGCGGCGAACGGGCTGAATACGGCAAGCAAATCGTAGCCACGCTAGCCAGGGAGCTCACTAACGAGTTTGGTCGAGGCTGGAGCAGCCGCAATGTGGCCTATATGCTGCAATTCTATGAGGCATTCCCTCAAGCATCAATTGTGCACACACTGTCTGCACAATTGAGCTGGAGCCACTTTAAGCAGCTAATCACCATGGGCGACCCGCTACAACGGGAGTTTTACGCCCAAATGTGCCGCATAGAGCGCTGGAGCGTACGCGAACTGAGCAGCCGTATTAATTCCATGCTATACCAGCGCACAGCGCTATCAAAACAACCCGAAACCTTGATTCAGCAAGAGTTGCATAGCCTGGCCCTACAAGACCAGGTATCAAGCACTATGGTGTTAAAAGACCCTTATGTACTGGATTTTTTAGACCTAACTGATCATTACCTTGAAAAAGATTTGGAAGACGCTATCCTGCGCGACCTCGAAAGTTTTCTGCTGGAGTTGGGTGCGGGCTTTACCTTTATTGCCCGGCAAAAGCGTATCCAAATTGATGATGAAGATTTTTACATCGATTTACTGTTTTACAACCGCCGCCTTAAACAGCTGGTAGCCATCGACCTTAAATTGGGTGCCTTTAAAGCCCACTACAAAGGCCAAATGGAACTGTATTTACGCTGGTTAGACAAACACGAACGCCAAGCCGGTGAAGAGCCGCCACTGGGTATTATTTTGTGTGCCGAGAACCGACAAGAACAGGTAGAGCTACTGCAACTGGATGCCACCGGCATCCATGTGGCGGAATACCTAACCGTATTACCCGAACGACAACTGCTACACGAGCGCTTGCAGCGTGCGATAGACGCAGCCCAAAAGAAATATGTGGCTCACAGCCCTAGTGACCACAACCTGGAACAGAATTAATGAACGCAGCAAGCCTGGTACAAAAAGTTTGGAACTATTGCCACACCCTTCGTGACGACGGCGTGGGCTATGGTGATTATTTAGAGCAGCTCACCTATTTACTGTTTTTAAAAATGGCCCACGAGTATTCCCAACCACCTTACAGCCGCACCACCAACGTCGTGCAGTCTTACGCTTGGCCCACCCTGGTGAATAAAACCGGTGAAAAACTCGAAGAACATTACCGTAAAGCCTTAAAGTCGCTGGCTAAAACCGAGGGCATGTTGGGGGCAATTTTTCATAAGGCGGAGAATAAAATACCCGACCCAGCCAAGCTATCGCGCATTATTAAAATGATCGACGAAGAAAACTGGATCAGCCTCGACGCCGACACCAAAGGCGATTTATACGAAGGCTTATTACAGAAAAATGCGGAAGACGCCAAAAGTGGTGCAGGCCAATACTTTACTCCACGCCCATTGATTGATGCGATGCTAGCCTGTGTACGCCCAGAGCCGATGAAAACCATCGCCGACCCTGCTTGCGGGACGGGCGGCTTCTTTTTAAGTGCCTACAAGTGGATTTCAGAAAACAACAAACTAAATAAAACACAAAAAGAATTTTTACGTGACAGCACCTTTCATGGCAATGAAATCGTGCCCTCTACCCGCCGCATGTGCTTAATGAACTTGTTTTTGCACAACATAGGCAGCATTGACGGCAAGCCAGAGGTGGAACGCGCGGATGCCCTACTGAATAAACCTACCGAATATGTTGATTACGTGCTGGCCAACCCACCCTTTGGCAAAAAAAGCAGCATGACGATTAGCAACGAAGAAGGCGTAGAGGATAAAGATTCACTGACCTACGAACGCCAAGATTTTTGGGCCACCACTACCAACAAACAGCTCAATTTTTTACAGCATATTGTTTCTATGCTCAAAGATACGGGTAAAGCGGCAGTAGTGCTGCCCGACAATGTATTGTTTGAAGGGGGCGTGGGCGAACGCATTCGCCGCAAGTGGTTAGAAACCTGTAATGTGCATACCATTTTACGCTTACCCACCGGCATATTTTACGCCAACGGCGTAAAAGCCAATGTAGTGTTTTTTGACGCCGCACCTCGTGATGGCAAAATACACACCAAAGGTACTTGGTTTTACGACCTGCGCACCAATAAGCATTTCACACTAAAACAGCGCCCTCTAGCTTTATCTGACTTACAAGACTTCATTGCGCGCTACAACGCCAAAAGTCGCAAGGAAACCGAGCGATTTAAGTTCTATAAATACGCCGACCTGATAGCTCGCGACAAAGCCAGCCTGGATATTTTTTGGCTAAAAGACGATAGCTTGGACAACCTAGACAATCTTCCCTCACCTGCGATATTACAACAGGAGATTATTGATCATTTAGAAGCCGCCTTACTGTCATTTAGAGATGTTGCGGCGGGACTTTCCGAAGGAAACTAAGGTATTCCTAGTCGATAAGTACACACAAACCAAATCACTGCGCTTGCACCTGACCAAACAAAAAAGGCGAACTGATCCCAGTTCGCCTTTTTAATTTTCAATCATTCAAAACCAAACGTTTACGCCACCACCAATATCTTCCCTTCTCTGCCACCCTCGGCCGCAGCGGCGACAGCTTGTTTAATTTCACTGACCGGATATTCGGCGTGTATTTTAGTTTGCAGTTTTCCTTCTGCGACGTATTGAATAATTTGCCCAAAAACTGCCTTTTGCTTTTCTGGCGCGGCATTGCGAAACCAGCGCGCCAACCAGAAGCCTTTTAATGTAACGTCGCGGAAGACAAATGAGCTCGCGGACACCTGACAGGGTTCCCCGCTCATTAATCCGTAGTTAACCAATGTGCCGCCCATGGCGAGTGACGCGGCAACTCTATCGGTAGACGATCCACCCACCGCATCAATGCCCAGCTTAGGCTGATTGTCGCCGGTGAGCTCTGCAACTTGTTTCGCGAGTTTAGGGCCATCGACTAGCACAACATCTGCACCCTGAGCCTTTACACCCTCTACAGCGGATTCGCGGCGAACGACGTTGATGGTTTTAAGACCTTTAATTTTTGCCAGCTGTATAAGATAGCTGCCCACACCGGAGTTGGCGGCATTTTGAATTACCCAATCACCCGGTTTTAAATCGACAAATTCTTCGAGCATTAATAAAGCCGTTGGCGGGTTGATTGTCATCATGGCCAGCTGTTTAGGGTCAGCCTCATTCGGCACGGGGATAAGCTGGGCAGTTTTGCACACCATGTGGGTAGCCCAAGTACCACTGCCGGCCGGCAGCAAGACGGTTTGTCCGATAGCAGGCCCTTTGCCACCCAGCTTTACAATTTTACCCACCCCCTCATTGCCACCAATGGCGGGTAACGGCGGCAATATGCCGTATTCACCTGTGAGGGTTAGGACATCTGAGGGGTTAATGGGCGAGGCAATCAACTCAACCAGCGCCTCATCGTTGGCAAGCGCCGGCGCTTCAAATTCAACGGCGGTAATCGATTTTTGAGGCACTGGGCCACGCTCATTGTATTGTGCTTTTAACATGACTAACTCCTAGAAATATTTGCTTCTATGCTCAACGGTGATTGCTCACGCCATAGCGAATTCACACTCCACCATCTACAAAATTACTTTGCGCGCAAAATAATGACAGTTGTAAATTGACCCGTCAATGATTTGTGCGCAAAATAGTTCCGACTTTGGAGAGCAACCTTGACCGATATTCCCGCACTTAAACTAAAAAACCAGATTTGCCACTCGCTGTACTCAGCGACCAATGCCTTGATTCGAGCCTATCGGCCGCTTTTGGATGAGCTTGGCCTTACTTACCCCCAATACCTGGTGATGCTGGCGTTGTGGGACGAGGACAAGGTGATCATAAAAGATTTGGTTCAGCGCACCCGTTTTGATGCCGGCACGCTAACGCCGATCCTGAAGCGACTAGAAACCAAGGGCCTGGTGAGTATTGCCAAAGCGACCAGTGATTCGCGCCAGAAGCTTTTATTGCTGACCGCAACGGGCAAACAACTGGCCGAGCAAGCCAAACAAACACCGGACAATATCAGCTGCCAAATTAAAATGAAGCCTCAAGATGCACAGCAACTCAAAGCGCTTGCAGAGCAGCTATATTCTCTTATTCAAAACAATCTAGTGAGTGAAATTAGCGATTAACACAGTAGAGCCTAAAAATATAACAAAACACATCAACAGCGAAGATAGCTACGCCCGCTAATTAGCGCCAAAAATGATCCGCGCCGCTTGATTTTACGTATAAAGCGGCCAAAGATTTATTTTTATGTTACCGCGCAATCACATTCCTTAATATTCTGGAGGATTAATGAAACTGCTTTGGCAAACCCTATTCGTCTTGGTTTTTCTCAGTTCAGCTAGCCACGCCCAACAAACCATGCGCGTCGGCATTAAATCGGTACCGCCCTTCGCGATGCAATCTGAAAGCGGGGAGTGGACCGGCATTTCAGTAGAGCTCTGGAAAGA
Organism: Zhongshania aquimaris; assembly: GCF_019312595.1. Lineage (GTDB taxonomy): Bacteria > Pseudomonadota > Gammaproteobacteria > Pseudomonadales > Spongiibacteraceae > Spongiibacter > Spongiibacter aquimaris. The sequence goes on from NZ_JAHWDQ010000001.1 coordinate 1,539,054, forward strand.
AATTGCCAAACGACAAAATTGGGAAACAGAGTGGGTGCCGATTAGTTCAGCAAAGGCGCAAATAAGCGCCTTGTCGGAATTAAAAATTGACGTTGCTGTTGGTGCGCTGTCGATGACACCCGAGCGCGAACAATTCATTGATTTTAGTTATTCATTTTTCTCAACCGGCTTAGGCATTGCCACTCCCCTTAAAGACAGTGGCTGGACATCGCTACTCGTCCAACTTGTTTCACCAGCATTTTTGAGTGCGGTTGGCATTCTCGCGGTATTATTGCTCAGTGTTGGCGCCCTGCTTTGGCTGGTTGAACACAAACGCAACCCTGAACAATTTGGCGGCAGTTTTTCTAATGGCATCGGCAATGGCTTTTGGTGGTCTGCGGTAACAATGACCACCGTCGGCTACGGCGATAAAGCGCCTATCACCCGCGCGGGTCGACTATTAGCCACAATATGGATGTTTGTCAGTGTCATCACTATTTCAAGTTTTACCGCTGCGATTGCCTCTTCTGTAACCCTAAATCAAATTCACACCGCGGTAGACGGCGTCGAAGACTTAGATCGCGTACGCACTCTGGTGGTCAGCGGCTCAACCGGTGAGCAAGCGCTTGCATCACGCGGCGTGCGATCGCTTGCTGTCGCCACCCCCGAGGATGGACTCAACTCATTAAAGTCTGGCAAAGCCGATGCCCTAGTTTACGACGAGGCCGTGCTTCGTTATTTGCTGCGCAATGACGACGCCAAAATCGATGTCCTTAATTTCTCTGGCAGCAAACAGGATTACGCCCTGGGTTTGCGCAGTGGATTTGAATTTCGCGAAAACCTCAACCTGAGCCTGCTAGAAATAACCCGCAGCAGCGATTGGCAATATACTATGCAGACATTCATAGGGAATAATTGATGTACCATTTTTATTCTACGCTGCTCGCGGCGGCGCTAGCTGTCGCCATGAGCAGTGCCTGCCTCGCCCAAGACGACAGCGATCTCGACCGACTGAATCGCGCACAAGCCGACATCAGCCAAGAGTTTGCGCAGATAGACAGTGATATTTTGCGCGACCGCGATAGATTGCGCAGTGCCGAGGCTGCGCTCACCCGTGACATTACCCCCACATTACTAGAGGACGCTAGATTAGATTTGGCGTCGTTAAAATCCCGTGAAAATGGCTTAAAAACCAGACTAAAAGCGCGCCGCAGCAAACTCATTCAATTAGAAGAAGATATTAGTGACAGCGAGTCAGAGGGCGGCGACCCGCAACAACTTTCCACGATGTATGAGCAGCGCGAGGTATTGCACACCCTGATTAACCAACTGGAGCGCTTGGATGAGCGCTTCCAAACCCGCGTTGCCCTCGCCCGCCAACGTCTCAACTTACTGCAAGCACGCTTTGAGCTTCCCGATTTAAATGCCAGCAGCAAAAAGCCCAGCGGAGAAAGCTTAGTTTTACAAAAGCAAATCGATGCATTGTTAATTTCTGCCTCAACTGCGCGCCGCGACGCTGGCGCAATTAGCGGAGATACACAGGCAGAACGTGCGAAACGCAGACTACTCGAACTGTCTGCGCTTGCCGCAGAGGAACAGGCAGAGCTTTATCAAGTGAAGATGGTGCGCTTACAAGCTGCGCGTATGCTCAAATCACTGGCCATTTTTAGCGGCTCGCAAGCCACGCCAGTGCGGGTGATTGACAAGGCGCTAGACAATATCAAAAAGCTTCGTGACAGCCTAAACGAACAAGGCGAACTGATTGATCAAAAGTTAAAGCAATTTGATGATCAAGCTAAAATTATCAGCCAGCAGGGCAATATCGCATCGGGCACTGATAGCACCTATCAAGAGCGCCTAGCCTTAATTAACGGGCTTATCGATCTCGCCAGCACCAGTCGCACAGAGCTAAGCGAACTGCTGACTAGCATAGATAAAGTCGACAAAGTGTATCGCGAAGACCTGGCTAGCAACGCCAGTGCAGAACTGTTGGTTCTTCGCGAACTGCCGTCAGACGCTCAGGCCTGGGCTCAGCTAGGGCGCAATCTGTTAAGTCTACCGGTTCGCGTTGGTGTGGCGTTTCAGCAAACCATTATTAATATTGGCAATGCCTTCGAGCGCAGCGATGACAGCACCAAAGGCCTTTGCTTGCTGAGCTTGCTCGCACTGATTTTTGGTGGACTGCAGGGACGGCGATTACTGGCCAAGCAACTGCACATCGTGCAGTCCCGCGCCGACAATGAAGAAACCGCCGCATGGGTACCACTGGATATTATTCACCGCAATTTACTCAGTTTATTACCGCCAATTTTTGTTATTGCGCTGGGCTCGCTGCTACATCTTCGCGATGCAGATTTAATTCTGCTGCTAACGCCACTGCTGATTTTCCCAGTAGTTAAATTATCCTTGGATTTTATAAATAACCTACTTGATCACTACACACCCGAACTCAGCCGAGAAAAAACCGCAGTCCTGTTATTAGAGACACGGTGGGTGATTATGCTTAGCGCAATACTCAGTGGTGCTTTAATTATCGCGCACACGGTTGCATTGTCACCGACGGTAATCGACGCCATCGATCGCCTATCTATGCTATGCCTGTTATTAATTTCGCTACCACTGTTACATTTACGCAAGCTGCTACTGGAAGGTGTTTCTGGCAATTTAGAGTCACGTATGTTGCGCAGTTTCACCTTGATGCTGCCCATACTGCTGGTACTGTGCGCCATTACCGGCCTATTTGGTTATGTTGATTTAGCCCAGGCCATTGCTAAACGTCTTGGCTGGCTGTTTGTAGTTGGGGTCGGCTTGCACTTTGTTCGCAATATTATCCGCGCCATATTTAATGCCGTGGGGCGCTGGTTTGATCGCCGCGACGCTGAATCTGCAATTTATTGGCGTCAATATATTCTCGGACCGCTGTATCGCATTGCGGTGCTTTTTAGCTTGGTATTGAGCGCGCAATTACTGTTTTCTTTATACCAGTGGAATATGCAAACACCGGTGGTGCGCTATATTCCCATTGCGCTAGACACCACCCTATTTATGGCCGGTGCCACCGCTATCAAAGTTAAGACCTTTGCCTTGGCATTGCTGGTTTTGTTTGTCGCGGTATGGGGCGCGGGCTGGAGCAAGCAAGTCAGTTATCGCTGGGTTTACACCGGCGTCAGCGACCAAGGTATTCGCAATAGCTTGTCTACCTTCACCCAGTATTTTGTGGTGGTGCTAGGCCTCGTCTTGGCAATGAAAATTATCGGCCTAGACCTAACTGCGTTAACAGTGTTTGCGGGCGCCTTAGGCGTCGGCATCGGCTTTGGCATGCAGCAAATTGTGGTCAATTTCATCAGCGGGATCTTGCTGCTAGTGGAGCGCCCGCTGGCAACTACCGACCTTGTTAATGTCGACAAATATGAGGGCGAGGTAACCCGCATCGGTATTCGCTCGCTTACGGTAAAGACCTTTGATAACCAAGAGGTCATCATTCCAAATTCAGCGGTTATCACCAAACCCTTTACCAACTGGACCCGCGGCGACGACGTGATGCGCACCATCCTAATGGTAGGCATCAGCTACGACGACGACCCACATCACGCGGTAAAACTGGTTAAGGAATTGCTTGTCGAGCACCCTGCGGTACTCAGCGACCCGGGCCCCAAAGTATTGCTGTGGGACTACGGCGACTCGGCCCTTATGATTCGCGTGCAGTTTCACTCGCGAATTCGTGGCGACGTTGGCAAAGCTGATTTGCGTTCACAGCTGCTATTTGCCATTTGGGATGCATTCAAAGCCGCTGGAATCACCATTCCCTATCCGCAACAAGATGTCCATGTGCGCGGCTACCTTCCCAAAGCAGAGTAATAAGTGGCGCCTGAGATACGACGATCTCAGGCGCCATGCCCGCTGATACCAAAAGTTAGTTTGCGCGGCAGCGACCAAACCAAGTCACCCCTACAGAAACAGCGACTCAGCAAATCGCACCAAGCCTACTAGTCCACACGGCTTAGGGCCAAGTGATTACCACTATTTCACTTGCAAGCCACTCTGTGCCTTTGCTATTTTACGGTAATCTGTTAGCACTGCTTACATCTATATTTTTAAAAAACCAGTTCGCAGCTAAACTTAACTGTCACTTGCCATTTAGCGCCCAGACTCCCGGTAACTATTATGAAGACTCGCCTAATAATTTTAAGCATCCTCAGCAGCGTCTTAATCATTGGCTGTGGCGGCTCAAGTTCTTCCGGCCGTGGCAGCTCTGGTGGCAATCCACCCCCACCCGCAGAAATGCCGCTCACTCGCTTCGATATGGCAAATGGTTGCTACGCTATTCAGTCGACGCAAACCGAGAAATTCGTCGCCGCCAGTGACGGTATTTACAATGCCAATGCGGCGTCCATCGGCGCTGGCGATGCCTTTTTCATGCAGCCCGCCAATTTAGGCAAATACCTGTTTTATACCGAAGACCGTAAATTACTCACCGCTGCCGGTGGCTCGGTCAATGCCCAAGACCTAGCAACTGACGCTGCGATTTGGACGGTTGATATTGCATCAGGTGGCGACAGCTTCACTATTGTGTCTGACGGCAGCTCGCAAGCCCTGCAGGTAAATGACAACGGCGCGCTAGTCGTCGCAGAAAGCGCCAACAGCCCAGCAAGTCAGTTTAAATTTGTGCCCACCAGCAACTGCAGCAGCTACCCAGAAATGCCAACCTCGGTGTCGGGTCAAACATTCAAGGGAAATGGGGTAGATAAGCCCATCGTTGGCTTTGCCGATGTTCACACCCATATGGGCATGTCTAGTGAGATGTCCTACGCCGGCGACGTTGGCCCCTCCGCTGGAGGCGTACTTTACGGCGAAGTTATTCACCGCTTTGGCGTTGACCACGCACTGGAAGACTGCGAAGACTTTCACGGCCCCATGGGGATTCGCGACGGCAACAACGTACTGAGTATGAATCCCACCGACACCCATGAAACCAAAGGCTGGCCCAGCTTTGTTGATTGGCCACGTCGCGATTATTTAACGCACCAAGTGATGTACTACAAATGGGTGGAGCGTGCCTATCTATCTGGCCTGCGGCTAATGGTTAACCACGGCACCAATATCGCAGCGCTGTGTAATGTCGGCAAAGTGCTGGCTGCCAGCCCAGAAGCTGACTGCAACGATATGAGCGTAGCCGTTAAACAAGTGGAGTACCTTTACGACGTGCAAGACTACGTCGACGCCCAAAGCGGCGGCCCCGGCAAAGGTTGGTATCGCATAGTTAAAAGTCCACAAGAGGCGCGCGAAGTCATTAACGATGGCAAAATGGCTGTGGTACTCGGCGTCGAAGTTGCACAAATATTCGACTGCGGTGTCACCATTTTGCTCGGCAACATTGAGCAGCGCAAATGTGACCAAGCGCAAATAGACAGTGAAATTCAGCGCCTATGGGATCTGGGTGTACGACACGTTTACCCCTTCCACGATATCGACAGTTCGCTAGGCGGTGCTGGTATATTTAGTGGCGATGTCATCAATGTCCTCAACTTCCTCGACACTGGCTCCTTCTGGAAAACCACCACCTGCCGAGACTACCCTGTAGACGAACCGTCGGTTCGCACCCCGGGTACTGAGATGACCACAGCAATTCCCGGCACTGGCAGCGACCCGCTAACACAAGCCTTGCTTGATGCTACCGGTGGAGTCACGCCGCTGTACCCCCCAGGCAAACGCTGTAATGCGCGCACCGTGACCGATCTAGGTGAATATGCACTGCGCGCGCTAATGCAGCGCGGCATGGTGATCGACATCGACCACGCGGCCTACCACAGCAAAGACATCATGCTCGACATCGCCGACGAGCAAACACCTGCCTACCCACTGGCATCTTCCCACGACGCCCACGGCGGCTTAACCAGTGACCAAGTGGTTCGCATGTTGAAAAATGGCGGCACCGTTTACCCCTACAAAGGCAATGGCATCAAGCACAAAGAGTTTTTAGAAAAATTAAAATTCTGGCGCGCCAAGGCGGGAATTAGCAATAATGATCAAATATTAGGCCTGGGTTACGGCGCCGACGCCAATGGCTTTGGTGGCCACCCAGGCCCCCGCGGTGGCGATTCCGAGCCAGTGCAATACCCCATCACACTGTTTAGTGGCGACGACTGGGGCCCACAATTCGCGAACTTCTCGCCCGTTACAGTAGACATGCTCGTTATTCCAGAAAGCGGTAAATACTGGCATATTGATGAAACGGGGATGTCGCACTACGGACTGGTCGCCGACTTTGTCGAAGAGGTCCGCTTAGAAGGTGGCAAAGAAGCACTGGACGCTTTATATAATTCTGCGGAAGGCTATGTCCAAATGTGGGAGCGCGCCTACAACCGCAACGGAAACTAAACCATGCGCCAAAAGTTTATTTTTTTAATTTGTGCAGTGCTGCTTCTCACCGGACTTTGGCTGGTGATGAAACCAGACACACAGCCAAATGGTTCCGCTGAAACGAAGGAATTTTACTTCGCTATTCTTAGTGGCAGCACCCCCGAGCCAATGGTAATGCAATTAAAAATCGGCGACACGGCGCAACTGGATTTTGTTAGCGACAAAGATGTCGCGGTGCACATCCACGGCATTGATCAACACATCGTATTAAGCGCGGGCGTAAAAACTCGGGTTAAGTTTGCCGCAGACCAAGCTGGGCGCTTTATGATTGAAGTTCATGACACCGAAGCACAGCTCGGCACGATTGAAGTTTATCCGCGCTAATGCGCTGTAAATCGGCGCTTTTATTTTTACTTGCTGCCACGCTCGCCAACACAGGTTTTGCGCATTCCTTCGGCACACCCTATCAACTGCCTATGCCCTACTGGATGTATATCTACGGGGCAATGGCGGCACTTATTCTGTCATTTTTAATTTTAGGTTTTTTTTACAACGCAGATTACGCGAATCGCCCACCAAGATACCTCGATATTAAGCACACTACGCCTACGTCCATAGCTCGTAAGCTCAGACTGCTTAGCGTATTAAAAATCTGCGTGTTTTTAAGTTTTGGCCTCGCGGTTGTAAGTGGACTCATCGGCAACCAAGATCACTATCGCAATTTTAATATGACGTTCTTTTGGATCAGCTTTGCACTGGGCGCCAGTTATCTCAGTGCGGTGTTTGGCAATTGGTATGACTATCTCAATCCGTGGAGATCAATGTGCTCACCGTTCCGCGCCTTTCAACAAGGGCGGTACCGCTACCCAGAAAAACTAGCCTACTGGCCTGCAGTAACCTTATACATGGTATTTATTTGCCTTGAGCTATTTGGCAACACGCGGCCCTATTCACTGTCGCTGGTGTTAATAGGGTACACCGCGATCAACGTTTTGTGCGTGTATTTAGTGGGAAGCAAAGCGTGGTTTCGCTACGGCGAATTATTCTCAGTGATGTTTTCCCTCATCGCCAAAATGGCGCCTATTCATTTCCAAAACAACAACGAAGGGAAACATAATCTTTTACTGCGCATGCCTTTTAGCGGACTACTGCAGCAGCGCATAGAGCACCGCAGTCTGCTGGTTTTTATTCTATTTATGTTGTCCTCTACAGCCTATGACGGACTGCGCGAAACCAGCTTGTGGTTTAATATTTTTTGGAAAGACCCGTTCCATATTTTAGAACCGCTACTCGGCCAGCACCCATTGCACGCCTACGTGCTGTTGCGACCCTGGTATATTGGTTTTGAAACCGTGTGCTTATTAATCTCACCCTATATTTATTTAGGTTTGTTTTTATTTTTCTTATGGCTGGGGAAAAAAATTACGCGCAGCGAACTTAGCGTAAATGAATTATCGCTGCGCTTTGGCTTCAGTCTTTTGCCCATTGCATTGGTTTATCACGTTACCCACTACTACACCTTGGTGCTAAGCCAAGGGCTAAAAATACGAGGGCTAATTTCAGACCCCTTCGGTTGGGGCTGGGATCTGTTTGGCACTGCGATTAGCGGCAGAATTCCGATACTGCCGGACATGGGATTTATCTGGAACAGCCAAGTCTGGCTGATTTTAATCGGTCACGTTGCCAGTGTTTATCTGGCCCACGCCGAAGCCTTGCGGAGCTTTCCAAATGCAAGGCAGGCAAGTATCAGCCAGCTCCCCATGTTGCTGCTCATGGTGATTTTTACCGGCGTTGGACTTTGGATACTCGCCCAGCCCCTGCAAGGCTAGTCGATCAACACAAGCAACTAAGCATGCAGAAAATAGGCTTATCGCTGCAACCAAATATCATCAACGGGTTTACGTGGCGACGGAAACTCTTTCTCTTGCAAACCTTCGTCAAGTTGCGATGCATCACCGATCTTGCCAATCGCAAATCCCATAAGCACCTCGTGCTGTTCAGGATCAATGCCAAAGTGCTCTGCAATTTCCCCGTGTTTTATCCCCGCCATGCCATGGGTATACAAACCTTCTTGCCGAGCCTGCAGCGTCATGGACATCCACGCCGCGCCGCAATCTAAGGCGTAACTGGGGTTGGGTTTGCCATTGTGCTCAAAGTGCTTTTTACCCACAAGAAAGCCAATGACCGACGCGTCTTTCGCCCAGCTTTGATTGCCGTCCAACAGCAGGTTTACACAGTCCGCAAAGGCCTTCGGATTACTCGAGGCATTGGCAGTATAAAAGCGCCAAGGTTGCGCATTAAAGCAAGACGGAGACCAGCGCGCAGCGTCTATTAAGCGCGCAAGCGTCGCATCATCCAGCTCAGCGGGTGAAAAAGCACGCGGCGACCAGCGCTCGTAAAATAGCGACGACACACCTTCTAACGGATCACGAGTAGAGGAAGGCTGAGACATAAATAAACTCCTTACTTTCTAATAAAATAAATACGCTTTGCTATGGCTATAGGGCAAGCCTATTCAAACACAGCATTATTGCTTGGTTGAAATCGACGGCGGCAAGTCAAACCAAAGCGCCTCGACCTGATCGCTATTTGCCGTAATCTCAAGCTCACCGCCTTGAGGCAGGCCGTAACCGTCCCCCGGCACTAGCTGCCGACCATCAAGTTGCACTGAGCCAGCAACAATATGCAGATAAGCGACACGACCACGACTTAAGGGCAGCAATGACGTTTCACCCGCCTCTAAACGCAGACGATAAATAGCCGCATCTTGATGCATCATTAAAGACCCATCGCGACCATCGGCGGTGACCAGCGGCGTTAAGGTTTTCGTTTGCGGAATATGTGCTTGTTCATAACTCGGTTCGATGCCCAATACATTGGGCTGCACCCAGATTTGCAAAAAGCGCAATGTCTCAGTGGACGAGGCATTATATTCAGAATGAGTGACACCGCTGCCAGCGCTCATGCGCTGCACTTCGCCCGCGGACACCTTATAGCGATGCCCCATGCTGTCGGCATGCTCAATACTGCCCTCTAAGACATAGGAGATAATTTCCATATCGCGGTGGCCGTGGCTATTGAATCCCGCGCCCCCGGCAACGGTATCGTCGTTAATCACCCGCAGGGCTGAGATACCCATATGCTGTGGGTCGAAATAACTGCCAAAGGAAAAACTGTGATGGCTATCCAGCCAGCCAAAATTTGCATGGCCACGCTGCGCTGCTGATCGGTAGTAATTCATGACACGCTCCCGTTTAATTCGCTTTACTGAAAAACAGTGTACGGACTAAGTCAGGATAGAAAAATCTGAATGTTTTCACCTTAATGATCGAATTTTTCGACCAATTTAGAACACGACGTTAAAAAAGAAAAAGCTGGGCCTAAAACCCAGCTCATATTGATATCAACGCACTAGGCGTCGCAAGGCATAAAAGGATCATACTCAGCTTGGAAATTAAGTTAGGATGATCTCGATTTCTTTGGCGATACATGCATCGCTATTTCCGCATCAAACACCACCGTACCGACCTCGTTTTTGACTTCCACTTTTACCGGCACCGCCCCTTTTTCACCAGGCACAATCTCGCGCATGCTGGCGTAGCCGCGCAGCACACCTTTGGCTGGCCCAAGATAGCGCACCGTCATGCCGGCGGGAATCCAGCGCATACCTGCTGGCATAGACGCTTCGCTAACAACACCGCCGGCAATCTCCGCGAGATTGCACAGCGCAATCGCGTGAACACTTTTAATGTGATTGTGAATAGCGCGACGCTCTTTTATTCGCACTACCGCGTACCCTGTTTCCAGCTCTTCAAATACAGGTTTAATCGTTGCGAAGTAAGGCGCTTTTATACAAACGCCTTTAGAAAAGAGCTGTCTGCCTGCGGGAAATGCCGAGAGTTTACGCCATAATTTAAGTGTGGGATTCATTGCCAAGCCCTCTATCAGTTGTGATAGCACACTAGCATGACGAAGGAGGCAAACCATTGACCAATAAAACGACGGAGCTTTGGCTCGCGGTCAATTACGCCAGCGACCGGGTTTTGTGATCCACACCCACACGCCACTCAAGGCCAGCAACAATAAAAATACGGCTGCAATGTCGGTAACAATGACACCAACAGGGCCAAACAAACGACCGCTGTGCAAATCTAGCAACACTCGCTCCCAGCTCACACCCTTACCACGGTGTGCGCTATGCCAGTATTGACGCAAGGTGTCTGGCGCGTCGGCAGGCCTAGCCCAGCGAATATCCGAAGAATCGCCATCAACTTCCGTGAAGCTCAATAGATCTGGGTCAAACTGAATAATGGCCGCTTTGGCTCGAACGTACACGGCGTCGCTCGTCGCGCCAATCGCCGTCGCGCCCTTGGGCAGTCCGAGTGTTTCACTTACGTCATCAAGACGCGCGCCGTAGTGATTAAGTAATTGCAGCCTGCCCTCGCAAAGCACAAACCAAAGATTATTGTGTTTGACGGCACCGAGTAACTTCCCATCGCAGCGACCGATATCGGTTTTATTCAGATACAGCTTCACATCCGACTGCGTTAACCAGTTATCGTGATCGCGATAGCTGCGTAATTCTGGCGCCGCAATTCCATAGTAATTTAGCAACCAATTCTGCTGGACAAAGGTTTTATCAAAGCCCCAGCCAGTACTGTGATTTATCGCAATGCCAGTCACTACCAACATCACAATAAACACCAACAGCACCACACCCACGCGACGATGCCAGCGCAGTAATAGCATTCTAAAAAAGCGAGTTGGGCTCAAAATTTATTCCAAAGTAGGCGTGATGGCCGCACTTTGTACCGCATTTGCAAGGATTAACGCAACTTGGGTCACGTGCTTTACCGCGCGCACAGACAAGGTTGCGCCGGTGATACCATCAATATGAGAGCTAAGAAGATCATTGCTATTCAGCGAGGTATCAATGAATTGACGCGTAAAAAAAGGGTGGCGAACTTCCCAGCCACGACTCTCTCGAAACGCCAATATCTCTACACGTTTAACAGTATTTGCACCACCATCGACAAGCACACCGATAGTAATAGGCATTTCCTTGCCAATCTCTTCTAGGATCCACGCAGTGTCGTTATTGGCGGTCCAATAACGAACACGTAACAGCGGAAAATCTCGACCATTAAGGGCTTTAATTCTTGCTTTTACTTCTGTGGGCAACCAATACACAGACTGGCTAGGTTTGGCATCGCTGCCAAATGACAGATCTAAAAACTCATCGACGCTGAGGTACTGCCCTGCCTCACCATTATTTTCAACGCCACCCAATACCAGACCCGAGAACATCGTAGAAAGCGTAAAAATAATTATCGCAGCGAGCTTACACCCGCTGCGATAATGCTTAGCACGTAAAAGAGCCACTAATTAGAAGCTCCAACCCAAACCGAGGTTTACAGCGTCGCCGTTAGCATTGGTTTGATCAGCAACATCAGCCTTCACTACCACGGTGGGCGTTAACCAATAATTCACACCTACATCTAACTGTTCAATTTCAGTGTCTACAGCGCTATTGGCACGGTTGTCCCACTGACTCTGACGAACAAATACACCTAGCTTTGGCGTAATTTTGTAAGACGCTTCAAGATAGCTACCTTCTTGCTGGTCGCTGCCATTGGCCGCAAAAGTACTTCCGTCAATATCCCACTCTGCGGTAAGCGCCGTCAGCGTCAGATTGGCAATTTGGTAACGGGCATGCAATTCGTAGAAAGTCGCTTCACCTTCGGCAGCCGCACCCTGCGTAACATCAGCTTGGTACTGGTAAGTCGCGCTTAATTCCAAACCCGGTATCGCGTTGTATACAAGGCGACCGGTATAAGCGAGATCCTCTGCAGTTGCTTTAGCAGACTTCTGACGGCCACCGCGCACCGCACCATTGCCGGTTGGGTCAATGGCCAAACCGCTGTGAACCGCAACGTTGTAATTAAATCCTGGCAATATCTCGCCACTAACCATAGCGCCGGTTTCCCACCAAGTAGAAGGAAGAATCGCGCTTTCAACATTGTTACGCTCAACGCCATAAAACGTATCTGGCTCATGGGTTTCATTAATAATGCCAACGGGGATCAAAAACTGCCCCATGGTCAAAGTGTGGCCTTTGGTAAAATCCCAAGCAATATAAGCCTGCTCAAGCTCAACCTCACCTGGGCCACTGCCATCGGCGGTATCTTTAGTTAGGCCGTGCTCCAATTCTACTTCCGAGAAAAAGCGCACGGTGTCGCTGAACTGATGACCTACATAGAGCACAAAGCGATGCGCATCGACTTGGTCATCTTTATTTTTAAAATGATTGAAGTGATGCTCGCCGTAGCCGCCGATTGTTGTGCGGCTTGCCCAATTAGCAACGGTTGCGGTCTTTTCAACGGCGTCCGCGGTGGCGTTAATCTTGCTATCAGCAACTTTCTGGTCGGCTTTCAAGCGCTCAATCTCTTTTTGCTGCTGCTGGATAATCTGCCACATTTCTTCCTGGCTAGGCGTAGATGCCGCCTGAGCTGCAAACGGCAACGCGGCAACTGCCAACGCCAATGCTGTTCTTTTCATTCTGAATTCTCCAATCAAATAAGGTGTGATCTTAAAAAATCACTTATTTTGTATTGCCGAGCCCCCTGGGCGGCGAAGATATTAGCAGTTGCGAAAATTAATGAAAAGCATTCTTATTTACATTCACCAAGACAAAAAAAACCCAGAGGCTAGACCGCTGGGCTTTTGGAGAAGCTAAGGGCTAAATTAGTCGGCGGCTGTTTGCGCAGCAGAAGTCTCCTGCACCAAGGTTTTTAACTCACCGCTTTCGTGCATTTCACAAATGATGTCGCAACCACCAACCAACTCGCCGGCAACCCACAACTGGGGGAATGTTGGCCAATTAGCAAACTCTGGCATCTTTGCGCGAATATCTGGGTTAGACAAAATATCTACAAACGCAAAACGCTCGCCGCACTCCATCAATGCCTGCGATGCACGCGCCGAAAAACCGCACTGAGGCTGATTTGGAGAGCCTTTCATATAAAGGATGATGGGATTGGCTGAAATTTGCTGTTTGATTGCTTCAATAGTGTCCATGGACCACCTGCTTGTCGGATAACGGTGATAAGGCCTAATTCACTGGGCGCTTATCCGGAGATTGTTGCCGCCATTCTAGCAATATTGCGGGGAAAAGTAATGGTTCACGACGGGAGACGCGGAATGCATCGGATGTCGGAGGTCGGAGGTCGGATGTCGGAGGTCTGAGGTCTGAGGTCTGAGGTCTGAGGTCTGAGGTCGGAGGTCGGAGGTCGGAGGTCTTTATCGTCCGTCGTCTGACTTCAGGCCTGCGACACTTTTCAGTTTCTCCCATCTCCCGTCCAGCATTTTGCGCCCGGCCTGTCGTTCGCCCTCAACCCGCCGACGCTTGCGCATCTGGATCCCCGATCGGGGTC
>NZ_JAHWDQ010000001.1:1552925-1929980 GCF_019312595.1 Zhongshania aquimaris
CGTCTGACTTCAGGCCTGCGACACTTTTCAGTTTCTCCCATCTCCCGTCCAGCATTTTGCGCCCGGCCTGTCGTTCGCCCTCAACCCGCCGACGCTTGCGCATCTGGATCCCCGATCGGGGTCTGGGATGACGTACTTAAAGCTTCAAACTTCTTTTGACTTTATCGTCCGACTTCTGACTTCAGACCTCCGACACTTTTCAGCTTCTCCCATCTCCCGTCCAGCATTTTGCGCCCGGCCTGTCGTTCGCCCTCAACCCGCCGACGCTTGCGCATCTGGATCCCCGATCGGGGTCGGGGATGACGTACTTTAAGCTTCAGACTTCTTTTGACTTTATCGTCCGACTTCTGACTTCAGACCTCCGACACATTCAGCTTCTCCCATCTCCCGTCCAGCATTTTGCGCTCTGCCGTCCGACTTCAGAACTCCGACGCTTAAAGCCCTCCCCAGCCACCCCCGCCCGGCGTTTCTATCGTCAGTACGTCACCTATATTGGCATGCATACTTACCTTAGCCGGCAGGGCCTGGCCATTAAACATATTACGTCCGGGCTGGGCATCACCGCCGCCCGCCAGCCCCCAGGGCGCGATAGACCGACGCTCGGTGAGCAAGGTAAATTGCGCTGGGGCGAGAAATTCAAACTCGCGAATCACACCTTCACCACCGACAAATTGCCCGGAGCCGCCGGATTGCTTGCGCAGCGCATAGCGCTTTATTCGCAAGGGGTAGTGCATCTCAAGGCTTTCAACAGGAGTATTAAGGGTATTTGTCATATGACTTTGGACGGCACTTAAACCCTGCCCATCGGCGTGTGCACCCATGCCGCCGGCAATGGTTTCGTAGTAATTCCAAGTCGCCGCTTCGCCGCGAGCATTGCGCAACCCGCCCATCGCCACATTATTCATGCTGCCCTGGCTCGCTGCTGGAATCAGTTCTGGAACCGCCTGTGCTAGCGCACCCAATACCGCATCGGTAATACGCATTGAGGTTTCCACATTGCCGGCGGCCACCGCCGCGGGCCGCTGTGCATTGAGTAAACTGCCGACGGGTGCCGATAATTGAATCGGCCGAAACAGCCCCATGCACACGGGTACTTCATTGGGCATCAAACAGCGAAAGACGTAATAGACTGCCGCCGCTGCCACCGACAAAGGGCAATTAATATTGCCCGCCACTTGCGCTGCGCTACCGCTAAAATCCACGACAACATCGTCACCACCCAAGCGAATACTGACCGCAATCGCCAAGCGCGAATGCCCAAACCCATCACCATCCATGTAATCGGTAAAGTGATAAGCGCCAGCCGGCAGCTCTGCCAAGCGTCGCCGCGCTATGCCTTCGGCGTAATCTTGCAACTGCGATACCGCATTCGGAAATGGCAGAGGCAGCGCGGCAATGACCTCGGCCAAGCGCACCAAACCGCTGCGGTTGGCACTAATTTGGGCGATGAAGTCACCGTGCTGGCCTTCGCCAAACCAGCTATTTAATAAGTCGCGATCCAACTCTCCATTGCGCACCAAGCGGGTCGGCGGAATCACCACACCCTCTTCATCGAGGTGTTGCGACAGCGGCATCGACCCCGGCGTAGATGCACCGATATCAGCGTGATGAGCGCGGTTAACAATAAACGCCAGCAACTCACCGCGCTCGTCGAAAAAGGGCGCAATCACCGTCACATCCGGCAAGTGGGTACCGCCAAGAAAGGGGTCATTAACCACGACCATATCGCCAGCATGCCATTCGCAGGCGCTCACAATATCGGCCATCGCGTAAGCCATGCTGCCAAGATGAACCGGAATATGCGCCGCTTGCGCACATAAATCGCCACGGGCATCAAAAATTGCGCAGGAGAAATCCAAGCGGTCTTTTATATTCGGCGAGAATGCGGCGCGCTGCAGCACCGCCCCCATTTCTTCGCACACGGATTCCAAGCGGCTAACGAAAAGACCGAGTTTAACGGGGTCGAGTTTGGAAGGTTGCGCCGCCATGGAAATGCCATCGGATTAGAAAAATACTATTATCGCGGATATCTGCGCGCATACCAATTCAGCACCAAATAAAAACGGCCCAACAGGGCCGTTAAATATCGAGGGGGCTTCGCTAGAAATTATAGCGAGCGCTAACACCAATCGTGCGCGGCTGATTAACGTGATAGGCAACTCGCCCGCGACCATCGCGCTCAGTATCTAGCGATAATATCGCTTTTTCATCCGCCGCATTATTAATAAACAAGGCGGTATCCCACTGCTCCGTTTTTGCGCCTAAGCGCAGGTTTACAATCTGATAAGCCGGCAGCTCGCGATCGTACTCATAAGTTGCTTGCGACAGAGGCCCACCCACTCCGGGGAAAAGCGTAACGCTACCTTGGCCACCATTTTCTTGATCAGCGATTTGTGTGTAACGCGCGCCAATATTTTGATAAGTCGCCGTCAAGTAACCTTCCCACACATCAGCAATAGGGAAGTAATAGGTCGCCGTTATCGCCATCTGAAAACCCGGCGCTGTCGGCAACTCGTTGCCATCTCTAATTCCACCCACAATACTCGTCACGCCACCAGTGGTTGAAGTCACCTCTGAATCAAGCTCGGCCTGCACATAACTGCCAGAGAGACCAAATTCCAGATTGTCTAAGGGGCGGCTAAACAACTCTAGCTCAAACCCTTGGCTATGCGCCTTGGGAACGTTATATACCAAGCGAGACGAGCACGAGCCAGCAACCACCGTCGCCTGCAGGTCTTTAATATCGCTGTAAAACGCCGACATATTCAAGGTTGCCGCGCCGCCAAGCAGCGTTGTTTTGGCACCGACCTCGTAGTTGGTTAGCTTTTCATCCTCCCAGGTGTCATTGCCGCCAAAGGTGGTTAAATCAGTGGGGCTGCAAAGCGGAACATTGAGGGGGTCATTAATTCCCCCTAGGCGAAAGCCCTGTGACACTTGCGCATTCAGCATAACCTCATCGTTAAGGTCATAGCGCACCATTACCCGCGGCGAGACACCATCAGATGAGACCTTGCCTTTTTTTGCGATAACTGACGCAGCGTAAATGCCGTCAAACGTAAGCTCACGGGTTTCTTCATAATCAAACCAGCGCGCACCGACAATAACCGTTGTCTTGCCATTGACGTCGAGGGAGAGTTCACCAAACACAGCGATCTGCTCAAGCTTGTAGGGAACCTCAGAAAAATACAGCTCATCGGTTCTTGCTCTAGCACCCGCAGTTGGCCCAGACAAATCGCCAGCCACCGGCCCTGACGCCTCGAAGCCCGCTACGAATAGTGACTGTGCGTAGTCGCGCCGAACGTCGCTGTAAAACAGGCCACCCACCCATTGAAGTGCAGAGTCACCGCTTGAGCTCAAGCGCAATTCCTGGGTTGTCACTTCAGCTGCGGTGGTGTCGTACAGCGGCGCGTCCAGCGTATAAATCGACTCGGCCTCGCCGTATGAACCGCCCACAATACTGGCGTTCAAGGTGGTTGCATCACGCAAAACCAAGACATCACGATCAGTATAAGAAGTTACCGATGTGAGCGTTAAAGACTCTGACAAGTCGTAACTTACCGTCAAATCAAAAAGGGTAAAGTCGTCTTCAAACTTTTCCTGAAGCTGGGTGAACTGTTCGTATTCGCCAAGTGTTATCGGTGTACGGCTACCGGGGTCGGTATAGGGGTTAGCGAGAATATTGTACTGATCCTCGCGATTAAAGCCGTCCATTTCAATGGACTGGTAAACGATCTTAGGCGTAATTGTTAATGCGTCACTAGGCTGGAAAGTCATCGCCAAACGCAGCCCCTCACGGCTACCCTCATTAACATCCTTATCGACACTTCCGTCTGGCTGACGGGCGTCGATATATCCGGCATATTGTTGGTAATAAGCCACCGCACGCAAAGCCACCGTACTACTCAAGGGAATATTCCAATGGCCTTTTATATTTCCGCCCTCACTACCTTCTTTTACCGTTTCCCCACCCACCTGCAAGGAACCACTCTGCTCTTCAAAGCTAGGTTGATTAGTAATGTAACGAATGGTGCCAGACAAGGAACCCGAACCAAATAAGGTACCTTGGGGGCCGCGCAATACCTCCACGCGATTAATATCGTAAAAATCTAAATCGGGGGTGAACAGCGACATAGAAATCACTGATTCATCCATGTACACGCCAACCTGCTCTTTCACACCCGGCTGATCGCGCACAATTTGGCCTGCAGAAATACCCCGAATCGCAACCTGACTTTGACCAGGGCCAAGGTTTTGAATTGAAATACCGGCGACATTGGCGGCCATTGACTCAAGATCATTCGCGCCACTTTGCTGCAGCTTGCTCTCGGTCATTGCCGCAATGGAAAACGGCACATCTTGCAAGGTCTCGGACTGCTTACGCGCCGTGACCAGCACCTCCTCGATCACCCGGGTGGATTCTGCAACACTCGACGGCGCGGCAACCGCAATCCCCATTGCCGCCGAAACCCCGAGCACTGCCCTTATCGATCTACGATTTTTATTCATTGCACTCTCCCGATTTTTATTTTTTCTTCTTATTAAGTTGGTCCCGACTGCGCTGCATGCCAACACACTCATTGACGCTCACCGCAATATGACTCTTCCATTGGTATAGCAGACTCGATGGGAAATGCACTTTATTGAGGCAATAAATTCCTGGGAGCAAAACCTCATTTGTGTTTCGAGCCCACTCAATATTAAATGCCGTGATAATTAAGAAAGAGAACCCGACCATGACTGCGAACATCAATCTGCCGAGAATACTGCGCATCGGTGCCGAAGCCAGCCAAATGCTGCCAGCAACCTTGAAAGAGCTTGGCTTATCGCGGCCGCTGCTCGTCAGTGACGCCTTTATTGTTAGCCTGGGGTGGCTTAATACCCTGCAAGAGCAACTGGATAAGGAAGGCATATTCCACCGCAGCTTCACCGGTGTGGTACCAGACCCCACCACCGACGCGATTTACCAGGGCTTAGCGGTATTACGCCAAGAAAATCACGACTGCGTGGTGGCACTCGGCGGTGGCAGCACTATTGATACCGCCAAAACGATAGCCGCCATGGCCAATCGCGACCAGCCAATCCGCCACTACAAAGTGCCGCAAAGTCTGGACGACGGCTTACCCATTATCGCCATCCCCACCACCGCCGGCACCGGCTCGGAGGCCACCCGCGCCGCCGTGATCACCGACACCGAAACCCATGAGAAAATGCTTTGCATGGGCTTGGGGCTCATGCCGGTGGCCGCACTGGTAGATTACGAACTGACCATGACCATGCCGCTGCGCTTAACCGCCGACACGGGTTTAGATAGCCTTTGCCACGCACTCGAAGCCTACGTCAGTCGCCGCGCCAATCCCTTTACCGACACCATTTCGCTAGCGTCCATGGCGGCCATTGCCAAACACCTGCGCACAGCCTGCCGCGAACCCGACAATCGCACCGCTCGCGAGGCGATGATGCTGGCGGCAACCCAAGGCGGTCTTGCGTTTTCGAATTCCTCTGTCACCCTAATTCACGGCATGAGCCGACCAATCGGCGCGCTGTTCCATGTTCCCCACGGCATGAGCAATGCCATGCTATTACCCGAGATCACTGCATGGTCTATATCCGGTGCACCTGAGCGCTATGCTCACAGCGCCCGCGCCATGCAACTCGCCACCGACGAAGATAGTGACGAGGAGGCAAATCAGAAACTTATTATTGGCCTGCGCCAGCTGTGCACCGACTTACAGGTGCCGACACCGGCGAGCTTCGGCATTACACATGCACAGTGGCAGGGTTCAATCAGCACCATGGTTCAGCAAGCATTGGATTCCGGCTCGCCAGCCAATAACCCTCGTATTCCCAATGCCGAGCAAATCGCCACTTTGTATCAAACGGTTTGGGGAAATTAATTTGGCGCAGAGCAATTGGTAAAAACGCTACCGAAGCAAGCGCAGAATTCCGTGGGCTGAGCCGTAAGTTAACGCTCGCCTACTGAATATGTCGGCTTCGGTGTTTTTCCCACCTCAAGGCCTAGAATTCCCGCCTAGTTCCTTATATTATTGGGGGTCTGACTGGGCAGCTCTGGCTGCCTTTTTGCGTTTTTAATCCTTTACACTGCTTTTTTTGCGCCTAATTGCATCTTAGATGCATACGCGCACGGAGACCTGTTGATGACACAGCCCGCACTAATGAACACCTACGGACGCTTACCGGTAACATTTACCCGGGGCGAGGGTGTGCGACTGTTCGATACAGAAGGTAAACGCTACTTAGATTGCATTAGCGGTGTTGGCGTAAACTCCTTAGGTCATGCCCACCCCGCCGTAACCGAAGCCATTCAGACCCAGGCCGGCCAACTTTTGCACACCTCCAATTTATACTCGGTGCAAAAACAGCAGCAATTGGCAGAAGCACTGTGCGCCGTCAGTGGCATGGACAATGTATTTTTCTCAAACTCTGGTGCCGAAGCCAACGAAGCGGCGATTAAGCTCGCGCGTAAACACGGTCACAATCGCGATATCGAGATTCCCCACGTTGTGGTGATGGAACAAGCCTTTCACGGCCGGACCTTGGCGACCCTAACGGCGTCGGGCAATCGCAAAATTCAAGCCGGCTTTGAACCGCTGGTGCGCGGCTTTATACGCGCACCCTTTGGCGACATTGCCGCACTGGAAACCATCGCTCACAACAACGACAGCGTTGCAGCGGTATTAATTGAACCGATTCAAGGCGAGGGCGGCATTCACACCCTGCCACCAGAATACCTTTCGCAATTGCGGGCGCTGTGTGACAAGCACGACTGGCTATTAATGCTGGACGAAGTGCAAACCGGCAATGGTCGTACCGGCAAGTATTTTGCTTACCAACACAGTGACATCATGCCCGATGTGGTTGTGACGGCTAAAGGTCTTGGCAACGGCGTCCCCATTGGTGCCTGCCTTGCCCACGGCAAAGCCGCGTCCTTGTTTCAGCCCGGCAACCACGGCTCAACCTTTGGCGGTAATCCGCTGGTGTGTGCTGCGGGGCTGGCGGTAGTAAATACCTTAACCAGCAATAATATGATTGAGCAGGTAGCCGAGAGCGGACGCTACCTTATTGCCGGCCTAAAAGAACAACTTGAATCGGCAGCGCATGTAAAAGAAGTGCGGGGCCAAGGCCTTATGATCGGCATAGAATTGACTACGCCCTGCGCGCCACTGGTTGCACAAGCGCTGGCGAAAGGCCTACTGATCAACGTGACATCAGAGCGGGTGGTGCGTTTACTACCACCACTAATTATTAACCAACAGGAAATTGATGAATTGCTCTCGATCCTTTGCCCGCTGATTTTAGCGTGGGCGGATCAGGGCAGCGCGGCGTGATGCCGGTTCAGCAGTAAAGGTAGCCGAATGGCCTTAAGACATTTTTTGACCCTCACGGATTTGAGTCCCGCCGAACTGGAGCAACTGATTCAGCGCGCCATCGAACTCAAAGCAGAGCACAAAGCCCGCAAAACCAGCGTGCAATTTCCTAATTACGTCTTGGGCATGGTGTTTGAAAAAGCCTCTACCCGCACGCGCATTTCCTTTGAAGCGGGCATGGCGCACTTAGGCGGTCACGCCATCTTCCTGTCACCACGCGACACCCAGCTCGGCCGTGGCGAACCCATAGAAGACAGCGCCAAAGTCATCTCATCAATGTGCGACATCGTCATGATTCGCACTTTTGAACACGACATCATCGAGCGCTTTGCGGCCAACTCTAGCGTGCCCGTCATCAATGCATTAACTGACGACTACCACCCCTGCCAGCTACTCGCCGACATTCAAACCTTTGTCGAAAATCGCGGTAGCATGAAAGGCAAGCAAGTGGCCTGGATTGGCGACGGCAACAATATGTGCCAGTCGTATATCAACGCCGCCGTGATGCTGGACTTTAAATTAATGGTCGCCTGCCCAGAGGGCTTTGAGCCCCGCGCCGACCTTGTCGCCGCCGCTGGCAACCACGTCGAAATCGTTCGCGACCCAGTCGATGCCGCGCGCAATTCAGACTTGCTCGTCACCGACGTGTGGGCCTCGATGGGCCAGGAAGAAGAAAAAGCAGAGCGTCGCCGCAAGTTGTCTGGCTACCAAATCAATCGCACCCTGATGAATTTGGCCAACCCCGACGCGCTGTATATGCACTGCCTACCCGCCAAGCGCGGTGAGGAAATCAGCGCCGAATTAATGGATGACCCGACAACCGTCATTTGGGATGAAGCGGAAAATCGCCTGCATGCGCAAAAGGCCTTGCTGGAGTTTTTATTGCTAAAGGCGCAGGCCTAGTGCTTGGTCGCTTAACGCTGGACGGGAGACGAGCGGCTGGCGCTCCGGAAACGCTGAAACATTGCGGCTGCGCCGCCGAATCAGCGCGGCAAAGCCGCGCCCGCTTTTGCATCTCCCATCTCCCATCCGGCCTATAGCGGGTCCAAAGCCATGCTGCAAATTCACGAAATCCAATGCCAATACGAAAGCGACATCGTCGTCGACAAAGTCAGCTTCCACGTTAATGACGGCGACATTTGCAGCCTGCTCGGTCCCAGCGGCTGCGGCAAAACCACCATCCTTCGCGCCATTGCGGGCTTTCAACCGCTGACCCACGGCCAGATAATTCTGCGCGACCGCTGCCTGAGCGAGCCGGGCAAGTTAGTCGACCCCGAGCAGCGCAATATCGGCATGGTGTTTCAAGACTACGCCCTGTTCCCACACCTCAGTGTTGACGACAATATTCGTTTCGGCCTGCGCAAACAAAGCAAAGCGCAGCAAAATAGCACCGTAAAGCGTCTGCTAGAACTGGTGCAATTAGAGGGTATAGCCCACCGCTATCCCCACGAATTATCCGGCGGACAGCAGCAGCGCGTCGCCCTCGCCCGCGCCCTAGCGCCAAGCCCTGACCTGCTCTTATTAGACGAACCGTTTTCAAACCTCGACGCCGAGTTACGCAAGCGCTTAAGCCTTGAAGTGCGCGACATTCTCAAAGAACTCAAAATCAGCGCCATTTTAGTGACCCACGACCAGCAAGAGGCCTTTGCCTTTAGCGACCAAATTGGCCTGCTGCACGGCGGCCAACTGCAGCAGTGGGACACACCATTTAATCTTTACCACGAACCCAATAACCGCACCGTCGCCGACTTTATTGGCGAGGGCTGTTTTCTACCCGGCATTATTGGCAGCGAAGCGAACACCGTCACCACCGAGTTCGGCACCTTAATGGGCAACCGCGCCTACCACTGGCCAGAGGGAACGCCCGTAGAGGTGCTGCTGCGCCCCGATGATATTGTGTTAAGCGATTTTGGCGGCATCACCGCCACCATCGAAAAAAAGGTGTTTTCTGGCAGCGCGACGCTCTACACCCTGAGCCTGCCAACCGGCAGCCGAGTAGAAGCCTTGCTGCCAAGCCACCGCAATTACGCCATAAATGAAACCGTGCAAATCACCACCGAAGCCGACCATTTAATCGCCTTCAGTCGCGAAGAATTACGGCACGGCAGCGTGTAATTTTTTAAGATATAAAAAAACCTTTTTTATTCACAATCCGTCTACCGCACCGCAAGCTGTAACAGGCCGCCGCCAATCTGGCGGAAACCCACGTGTCGTGGGCCTCTGCAACTTCGCACAGGCTTTACACACCTCTTACCGACACTTTATCCACAGAAAACACACAGCATCTAGTGCTTGCGAACTGGAGCAAACCGCATTATCTTGTATCCCAGCTTCAGCCAAGCCCCATATATAGGGTTTCAGCCAAACAAAATAACAATGGATCACAGATCCAAACTGAAACCTCGTTTCAAGGTTATAGAAGCCTCATACAAAGTCCTCAACCCACAATTGGGTATCAAGAGGCAACGCAGGACGACTGCCGCACAAAACGTTCAAGGACATCAGCAAGGGCCCGGAGATATCATGCAAACCCAACAAGACAGCACCACCAGTGCCACAGGCATTCCCCCGCAACACAATAACGAAGCAGAACTCAAAGCCACCGCTCCCGGTCAGTTACGGGTAATCAAGCGCAATGGTTCTGTGGTGCCCTACACCGACGACAAAATCAGTGTGGCAATCACTAAAGCGTTTCTGGCGGTAGAAGGTGGCAATGCTGCAGCCTCTACCCGCATCCATGAAACGGTTGCCAAGTTAACTGACCAAGTCAGCGCCACCTTCAAACGCCGTATGCCCTCCGGCGGCACCATGCATATTGAAGAGATTCAAGACCAGGTTGAACTGGCCCTGATGCGCAGCGGCGAACACAAAATTGCCCGCGGCTATGTTTTATATCGCGCCGCCCGCGCTGAAGAGCGCAGCCAGCTAGCGCCTGTTGGTGAAAAAATTCACCCCAGCATCCGCGTTAAGCACGCCGATGGCAGCGAGTCGCCACTAGATCTAGGTCGCTTAGAATTCATCGTGCAAGAAGCCTGCGAAGGTCTTAAAGATGTCTCTGCCGCAGCCGTCCAAGAAGAAGCGCTGAAAAGCCTTTATAACGGCGTACCAGAAGATGAGGTCAATACCTCTCTGGTCATCACCGCCCGCGCCATGGTGGAAAAAGAACACAACTACAGCTTGGTCACCGCCCGCCTGCTGCTAGATAAATTGCGCGCTGAATCCTTGAGCTTTTTGAACATTGCGCAAAGTGCCACCCAGCACGACATGACCATTTACTACCCACAAGCCCTGCCCGCTTATTTAGCTAAAGGCGCTGAGCTAGAGCTACTGGACCCGCGCCTGGAAACTGAATACGACGTTGCCGCACTGGGCGCCGCCATCAAGCCTGAGCGCGATATGCAGTTCCATTATCTGGGCCTGCAAACCCTGTACGACCGCTACTTTATTCACAGCAACGAAGTGCGCATTGAATTGCCGCAAATCTTCTTTATGCGTGTTGCCATGGGTTTGGCAATGAACGAAGAAGATCGCAATGCCCGTGCCATTGAGTTCTACGACCTGCTTAGCTCATTCGACTATATGAGCTCTACGCCGACGCTATTCAACGCCGGTACGCTGCGTCCTCAGCTATCTTCTTGCTACCTAACCACTGTGCCAGACGATCTGCACGGTATTTACGGCGCCATTCAAGACAACGCCATGCTGTCTAAATTTGCTGGCGGCTTGGGTAATGACTGGACACCGGTTCGCGGCCTGGGCGCTTACATCAAAGGCACCAACGGCAAATCACAAGGTGTTGTCCCCTTCTTAAAAGTAGTTAACGACACCGCCGTGGCAGTAAACCAAGGCGGCAAGCGCAAAGGCGCGGTGTGTGCTTATTTAGAAAGCTGGCACATCGACGTTGAAGAGTTTCTTGAGCTGCGCAAAAACACCGGTGATGACCGTCGTCGTACCCACGACATGAACACCGCCAACTGGATTCCTGACCTGTTCATGAAGCGGGTTTTCCAAGACGGCGAGTGGACCCTGTTCTCACCAAACAATGTACCCGACCTGCACGACCTGTACGGCAAAGCCTTTGAAACCCGCTTTGAAGAATACGAGGCGATGACTCGCACTGGCGAACTCAAACTGTTCAAGCGCATAAAAGCGGCTGACCTGTGGCGCAAAATTCTGTCTATGCTGTTCGAAACTGGCCACCCATGGATCACCTTTAAAGACCCATGCAACCTGCGCAGCCCACAGCAACACGTTGGCGTAGTGCACTCATCCAACCTGTGTACAGAAATCACCCTGAACACCAGCAAAGATGAAATCGCTGTTTGTAACCTCGGCTCGGTTAACCTGGCTCAGCACATTGGCGACAATGGCCTAGACTTGGTGAAACTAGAGAAGACCGTTAAAACCGCAGTGCGCATGCTCGACAACGTCATCGACATTAACTACTACAGCGTGCCACAAGCGAAAAACTCAAACTTCAAACACCGCCCTGTTGGCCTGGGTTTGATGGGTTTCCAAGACGCGCTATACAAGCAGCACATCCCCTACTCCTCTGACGAGGCAGTGGAATTTGCCGACCGCTCAATGGAAGCCATCAGCTACTACGCCATTAAATCCTCAAGTGATTTGGCCGTAGAGCGCGGCGCTTACCAAAGCTACGAAGGCTCACTGTGGAGCCGTGGCATTCTGCCTATCGACTCAGTTGGCATCTTGGTTGAAGAGCGCGGTGCAGACTACATCGAAGTGGATCGCAGCGAAACGCTAGACTGGAACAGCCTGCGCGCCGTTGTTAAAGCGCAAGGCATGCGTAACTCCAACGTGATGGCGATTGCGCCTACGGCCACTATCGCTAACATCACCGGTGTGTCGCAATCTATCGAACCGACTTACCAAAACCTGTATGTGAAATCTAACCTGTCTGGCGAGTTCACCGTGGTGAACCCTTACTTGGTAAAAGACCTAAAAGAGCGCGGCCTGTGGGACGCGGTGATGGTTAACGATCTCAAATACTACGAAGGCTCGGTGAGCAAAATCGACCGTATTCCAGACGACCTTAAAGCGCTGTACGCCACCGCGTTTGAAGTTGAGCCGCGCTGGTTGGTAGACGCCGCAAGCCGCCGTCAAAAATGGTTGGACCAAGCCCAATCGCTAAACCTATACATAGCTGGTGCATCGGGTAAAAAGCTCGACATCACCTACCGTATGGCATGGTACCGCGGTCTAAAAACCACTTACTACCTCCGCGCATTGGCCGCTAGCTCCACCGAGAAATCAACGGTATCTCAAGGCTCAATGAACAAGGTATCGTCGCAGTCAGCACCTAAAGCAGCCGCCACCGCGTCTGCCGCTGCACCGCAAGCTGCGCCGGTTCCACTGGCCTGCTCGCTGGACGATCCAGACTGCGAAGCCTGTCAATAAGTGCGCAGGGGCCGCTGGCCCCTTGGTCGGACGCCGGATGTCTGGCGTCTGACGAAAAATACAGAGCAACACACATAAAGAATTGAGGTTATAAAATGTTAAGTTGGGACGAATTCGACAAAGACGAAGCACCCGCAAAAGCACCAGCGCCCAAAAGCCAAGCACCAAAAACTGCCGAGCCTGTGGTTAGCGCAGCACTCAACACCATGAACGAAGAAGACGGCGTCAGCATTGCCGATCAATCTGTGCTCGAAAAAGCCAATGCCGCTATCGAACACCTGGACGTTGCCGCGGGTTTAGAAGAACTGGAAATGGGCGCCGCGCGTCTGCGCGTAGAAGACAAGCGCATCATCAACTGCCACCTCGACCTAAACCAACTCGTACCATTTAAATACGACTGGGCATGGCAGAAATACCTCGACGGCTGCGCCAACCACTGGATGCCGCAAGAAGTGAACATGACCGCCGACATCGCCATGTGGAAAAATCCAGAAGGCCTGACCGACGACGAGCGCCGCATCATCATGCGCTCACTGGGCTACTTCTCAACCGCCGACTCGCTGGTTGCCAACAACCTCGTATTAGCGGTGTATCGTCACATCACCAACCCAGAGTGCCGCCAATACCTATTGCGCCAAGCCTTTGAAGAAGCCATCCACACCCACGCCTACCAATACTGCGTAGAGTCACTGGGCATGGACGAAGCCGAAGTCTTCAATATGTACCGCGAACTGCCCTCCATCGCCAAAAAAGCCGCGTGGAGCCTGCAGCACACCCAGGCACTGGGCGACCCGAACTTCCACACCGGCACCCCAGAAACCGACCAGGAACTGCTACGCAACCTGATTGGCTTCTACGCGGTAACCGAAGGCATCTTCTTCTACTGTGGCTTCACCCAAATACTGTCTATGGGCCGACGCAACAAAATGACCGGCATCGCCGAACAGTTCCAGTACATACTCCGCGACGAGTCTATGCACCTGAACTTCGGCATCGACATGATCAACCAGATCAAACTGGAAAACCCACACCTCTGGAGCGAAAAATTCCAAGGCGAAGTCACCCAAATGATCGTCGAAGGCATGCAGCTAGAAATCGAATACGCCCGCGACTCAATGCCGCGCGGCGTACTCGGCATGAACTCCGCCATGATGGAAGAATACCTCCAATTCATCGCCAACCGCCGCCTAAGCCAACTCGGCTTAAAAGAACAATTCCCCGGCGCGCAAAACCCATTCCCATGGATGAGCGAAATCATGGACTTGCGCAAAGAGAAAAACTTCTTTGAGACGCGTGTGATTGAGTATCAGACTGGTGGGGCGTTGACTTGGTAGGGGCTGCGCCATCAGAAACACTTAGAGGATGGACTAGACACTTAGACACTGGACTGGCAGAAACTTAGAGGATGGACTACATCTTTGGTGACTGAATCGAAAAAGCCGAGGTTAACCTCGGCTTTTTCGATTCCAACATATCGGAATAACTGGTTTCAGTGAACAAAGCGAAAAAATGCATTATTCAACGTTCTCTTGTGCTCCGGTTCAATTCTTGGCCCGCGGGAATAGAGCTCTCCACTGAAAATCTCCATCTGAGTCAGAATGAAATATAGGCAGCGTGTTATTTGGACACCTGTCTGGAAAAACTAACAGCAAACCAACCCCTCCATACCCTAGCGGACTTTTTGAGGCGACTTGTGCCCCAAGCCGAGAACAAAGAGCCTTTGCTTTCTGTCGTTCAATCTCATCACCCCAAGCACAAGATTCTTCTGAAAAAGCAAAATGCTTTGGCGCCAACATTTCGCTAGTTTTAAAATGAACATCCAATTCGGAATACTTCCCCAAGACACTCTCGACAACTTGCTCAGCGGCAGGGGTAGAAATAAGAACAGAAACTAAAACTGTGGCTGAGCGCGTCTCAATCATTGCACGATTGTTCGACAGAAATAAATCAATGTTATTTGACAACGACCTCCCTGTCGCAGAAATATCATCTATCAAAACAATTCCATTGATAGTCACATTACTTTGAGATTCAATTCTAGTAACCCCATCTAAAAATCGCTCTGAAGAGACCACGTTTTTTGAAGGAATTAAATTCTCCTCAGCGTATTTCGAAGCAAAGTACTACCCACTCTTTGCCTCGCCATCCACATATACAACTACAATATCACTTCGCTTTTCATTACGAGCCTTCTGCACATACGGTTTAAAGTAACTTTTAAACCTCTCGTGTATATCTTTCAGTTTCTGCCTTATTTCTATTTCCGTCAAAAACCTAATATTCTTAATCAGTTTAAACAATAAGCGCTGCTCTTCAATATCATCCAGTTGCCGCAGCCACATCTTCACATTTTCCGAAGTAATAGACATACCTCGATAAGGCCGCCACCGTGCAACTACCGAATCAATTTCTGAAGAACTTACCAAGAGTCCTTGTTCACGCTTTGCGGCCTCGGACTCCACCGCATCACCTAAAGCGTCAACCATCAGTTTCACCACCCCAACATTACATATCCATTTCTCAAAAAATGGAACAACAAACCCATAGATCCCTGCAGCCTCAAACAGAATATTTCGACGAACAAACTCATCCAAATAAGCCTTTATTTCATGCCCACCAATTAACGATGAGTTATTTGAATTTTGTATATTTTCCAAACTTAACGCCTGGCGCTCCCTCAGACACCGTGCAATTGCAACCAACGTCCTGCACCGCTTAATTACAACTGCTTCAGCGTCAATCTCAGCTTTCTGTATTCCATCCTTCCAATGATGCGCAAATGAATTAGTATCCAATCGATCGACAAGTCGATCTATAGACAACAAAACCTCCCTTTCCGAAATCTCTGAATCCCTTTCACTCACAGCCTCCGAAAATATTTCGGAACAAACTAATTTCGTATAATACGGATGCCCATTTGTAAAAAAGAACAGCTCATTAATGGCAGCATCCGACCAAGATAAAATATCACTAGCGGGCGAAACAACAAGATCCCTGTAATCCTCTTGCTCGGTCTCTTTAGAAAAATAATCGATTGACTCATAGACAAATTTATTAAGCTGGTCGCCTTGCGCATTAATAATGAATGGCATGTTTTCGCCACCAACAAGAATAAATGCCAAATTCCTCTTAGAGCTAAGAGTTCGAATATTAGCAAAAAACGACTCCGCAAGAGGCCCATACCTATACATTTCAGAATGAATTTCATCAAACTCATCTAAAACCACAAGATACTTTTCATCTGGACTATATTTTAATAATTTCGTTGCCAATTCATTTAAGGGAGATAAACTTCCATTAAATACGATTTCATCACGCGCAAGGTCACCCGGCAAACTCTCCTTCAGAAAATTCCCTATATTTCGCCCAAGTAAATTTACTGACTCTTCCGATCCCGGCGCCGCCACTTCACCCCACTCGATATAATGGCACTTAAACTTATCCCCCCCCTGCAGCTGAAGACTGTCTACAACCGCAAGCGCCAACGAAGTCTTCCCGA
The DNA here is from genome assembly GCF_019312595.1 of Zhongshania aquimaris. Lineage (GTDB taxonomy): Bacteria > Pseudomonadota > Gammaproteobacteria > Pseudomonadales > Spongiibacteraceae > Spongiibacter > Spongiibacter aquimaris. Next base: position 1,569,228 of record NZ_JAHWDQ010000001.1, read on the forward strand.
TACGCTTCTGTCCGGAAATATAACAAGACTGCATCCGCTGCTTCAAAAAAAGCTTAACAATTTCACCAAGCTTTCGCTTTCGCCCTACAAACTCTTCGCCCTCCGCGACCTCAGTACTATATGGCTCCTTATATCCCAAATCATCCCAATCAACATCGCTCTTCTGCGCTTGCAACGTACATTCAAACACCTCATCATCAAAATCAGAGCTTCCCTGCCTCCTCCAGCTAACAACAAAATGAAAAGTAAAGTTGTCTACAGGAGATAGCACCAAAATTGGTATTACAACCTCAAAACTTCCGGGCCGCACTTTCCCGAGCGCATGAGTGGTTGACAAATAGATAGGCATATCCTCATCTATTGATATTTCTATACGCACATCATAAGCAATACCGGGGCCACGATTTATCATCGGCACCCGCACATCAATCTCCCGATCAACATCATGCAATGGGTAGCGCTTTGCAGCGCAATATTTCCCCGCTCGCAACGGCTCAATACTGCAAGAAAACTTCTCACCCGCTCCGGATTCCGCTCTCTCTAGCGCTCGCCTTATAAGAAGAATTACTGGTCGGTACACGCCATTAGTAAGAAAATTATAATTTTCATCTACATATGCCTCTTGCGAATCAAGAAACTTACGTAAATCATTAATTGGGTCTACAAATTCATCACTAGTTTCATCAACTATAATATCAATATAGTGAAAAATTTTATTCATGGCTGTAGTAATATTTGAAATACCATAAAAATCAAGATACGTTTTACTTGTTCTATTATTAAGAGATTTTAAAATTTCCTCTCGATTGGAAATAACGCCTTCAAGCGTATCCGGTATTGCAGCCCAAAATTTAAATTCAGAAACCACGTCACCATGCAAAGATTTAACTAAAGGATAATTTTCGTAAGTCTGTTTCTTGGAGTCAATTTTAAACTTCTTACACAGATCAGGAAGATACTTATCAACTGCACTTACGAACAAGACCTCTATCCTAGATTCGATTCGCGTAGTAGGGAGAAGTCCGTCCACTGAAAGAGAGCGCAAAAGTATAATCAGTATTTTACGCCTAAGTGCGTGTTCACAATCACCCAAACTATTAAGCAACTTCTCAAAAGAATTAGACTTCCATTCAATATGATTCGGCAAAATATCGCCTATTAAGTCTTTTAAGGCTTCAATTGAGTCCGACAATATTCCCTCGGAGCTATTTTCAAGGCTCTTTTCAAAAATTGAAACCAATTCATTACTTCTTCGATATTCCATTATCACACCTTACATTTTACTTAATTTTATTAACATGTAATCCCAAGAGCCTAAGAAACGAACTCGGATACCTTTGCGTCCAAAATATCTTTCACTTTCATATAATTTGGCAGGACGCCAGCCAACATCCTATAAAACCGTTCACTATGGTTATGCTCCGCGATATGGCAGAGCTCATGCAATATCACATAGTCGATACACTCACGCGACGCTTTGACTAGATGTGGATTTAGCGTTAACCGGCCATTTGGCGAGCAGCTCCCCCATTGTGTTTTCATGCTAAATATTCGCATTGGCGGGCGTTCGTTTACCCATAGCGCCTGCTCAAGCATGGCATCAAGGCGTTTAGCGAATACTTCTTTCGCGCGAACTCTGTACCAATCAACCAAAACTTTCTGTACTGCTTCCGGGCTTTTCTGCTTTATCGTCACTTCTAGCTTCCCGCGCAGTAATTTAACGCCAGGAGCTTGGCTCAAATCTTCAATCACTTTAAGCTGATATTGCTTACCCAAGTAATAATGGCTTTCGCCACTAATGTATTGGCGCGGTGTGATGTGTTCCAGCTGTTTGCGGAAATCCCTTAATTGCTCGTAGATCCAACGGCCACGTTTTTTAACAGCGGTAAGCACGTCATCATTACAGGCATCCTCATGTGCCGAAACGACTACTCGGCAATCAGGGTAGACCTTTATCAGCGCTTTACTGCTACCTTGGTGACGCAACACGCGCTCAAAGCTGATCTGCTCATCTCCGTAGCTAAAGCTCATTCGCTTAGCCTTTGTATAAATGGGGACACTCATCAAGCGTCAAACTCCACTTAAGCCAATACGAGTGATTTGCACGATCATCTCAACAATCTTTTTGGCTTGATCCATGCCACCGCCGATTGCTTTGCACTCTTGGAACATTCTAGGCAACAGCTGCTTCCGTATGTCGGCTTCGATATTTTGAGGATTGATGGAATTTTCCGCCACTGACATCTCAACTGTTTGGTCGACATCGAGTGCCAACTTGACCCACTTGTCCTGCACCTGGGGATCGAATGCCGCAAAGGCTTCCGGAAGTATTTTTTTAAAGACTCCAAAATAAGCCTGGGCATGACGATTACCCGCAAAAGAATCGGGAATATCATCTAAACTACGCGCTTCAACCTGTTCTTCAAACTCTCGAAAGAGCATGTACTGCTTGAGTGGATGTTCGAAAAGCTTCTCCGCATCTGCGATCGCCTCACGCAATAACTTAGAAAATGCTTCCTGCGCGTAGGGGTCATCGCGCAGCTCTTGCTCAATCATCCGCGTAACGCGGGTTTTAATGATATCGGTCTCGTTACGAGTCTTATCTTCACTCCAGTCGTCAGGCTGCTTTTGGCCCATTTTGCCGACTTCATAAACACCATCCGGCTCTTTAACCTCAACGCCCACCACATGTTTGTCCAGCAACTTTTTAACTTGCTCGGCGTATTCATCATAGTCGATGCGCTCACCGGCATCCTGCTGGACTAATTGCCGCAGACTGGAGAACTGCTTAACGGTCTCTTTGTAGTGACGACGATCATCGTCGCTAAAGCTCTTGTCCTCAAAGAACGTCGCTGATTGCAGCGCTACCTTCAAGCAGCTGGCAAACGCAGTAAGGGCTTCATAAAAGTCTTCACGCACCTTTAGGTGAACATCAACCAGTTCACCATTACGATCTTCGGTTTTGGGTACCAATACTTGTCGTAGTTGCTCGATATCGTTTTTATTCTTAACACCACTAAATATCGCCCAAAGTGTCTTATAAAGCTGCGGCAGCCGCTTGTACTCGGTACTCATCTGATTATAGAGACCCGCAATATCATTAAGGTCATAGCCCCCCTGTGTACGGGACGCAAGATCCTGATATTTCTGAATAGTGGTGTCCAACTCCGAGAGAATGCCGCGATAGTCTATTAATAGGCCAAATTTTTTCTTCGGGTGCAGACGGTTTACCCGTGCAATGGCCTGAATCAGACTATGCTCTTTTAGAGGCTTGTCGATGTAGAGCACTGTGTTTCTCGGCTCATCAAAGCCGGTAAGCAATTTATCCACCACTATGAGTATTTTCAGCGAATCGTCTTTTTCGAAGCGCTCGACCAAATGTTTGGTGTATGCCTGCTCATCCTGAGAGCCAACATTATTCTTCCACCACTGGGTTACTTCGGGCGCGGTCTCTTCATCAACAGCAATATTGCCTTCTCGCGTATCTGGAGGGCTCATGACCACCGCTGACTCAAATAGCCCAGCCTCATCTAGGTATTTCTTATACTTGATAGCAGCAGCTTTACTATCGCAAGCCACCTGGCCCTTTAGGCCGTCATCAATGTTCTTAACAAAGTGATTGGCGATATCAAGGGCAATCAGCCGGATACGGTCATCAGCGCCATAGACTTGGCCTTTTTTCGCAAACTTTCGTTTTAGGTCAGCTTTTTGGTCATCACTCAAACCCTCGGTAATGCGGTCAAACCAGCTATCTATGGCTCGCTCATTTACGTCTAGATCAGGGATACGCTCTTCATAGAGTAGCGGTGTCACCGTCTTGTCTTCGACAGCGCGCTGCATAGTATAAGCATGTACTATCGGGCCAAACTTACTGGTCGTTTTATCGTCTTTCAGTAGCGGAGTGCCAGTAAAAGCAACAAAGGCGGCATTGGGTAACGCCTGCTTCATACGGATGTGGTTTTCACCACCCTGGCTACGATGCCCCTCATCAATCAGCACAATAATGTCGGGACTTATGTTCACACACTCAGGTAGCTTGGCTGCAGTATTAAACTTCTGAACAAGTGAAAAGATGATTCGTTCAGTACCCTTACCAATCTGCTCGGCCAGGCGCCGACCAGATGTTGCCATGGCTGCCTCTTTATCTTTCCTTCCGGCTAGCTCGCCACCCGAAGCAAAGGTCTTACTTAACTGGGTTTCTAGGTCTACACGGTCAGTGACTACGACAATACGGCACTGCTTGAGAGTTTCTTGCAGGATAAGTGCCTTGCTTAAAAACACCATGGTGAATGACTTACCCGAACCCGTGGTATGCCAAATAACACCACCTTCACGGCCACCGTCAGGCCGCTTGGTGTTGATACGCTCTATAAGGCGCTTAATACCAAAGACTTGCTGATATCGAGCGGCAATTTTTCCTGCTTTCTTATCAAACAAGGTGAAGTAGCGCGTCATTTCCAGCAGACGCGCAGGGCTTAGTAAACTTATCAACAATTGATCTTGACCAGTAACCGCCAGCTCACCACCACCAACAAGGTTTTGATACCAGCTCAAATCACCAGCAGGGCGATGACTGAAGAGATTCTCGATCTGCTCGTCAGAAAGCCGTTTGTTCTTAATCGCATACATTTCAGCATCGGAAATGTCTTCTTCACGCCACGCGGCCCAAAACTTAGATGGCGTGCTGCACGTCCCATAGCGGCCCTCATTACCATTTATAGACAGCAATAATTGGCTGTAAACAAACAGCAGAGGGATTTCATCATGACGCTGATTACGCAGACTTTGCGAGATGCCTGCGTCAATCGTAGGGCCTTTCTGCGCATTTCCATCAGGGCGCTTAGCCTCAATTACAACGAGGGGTATACCATTTACAAAGCAGACAATATCCGGTCTGCGACTTTCCACGCCAGCTGACCTAGTTACACTGAATTCCTCAGTAAAAACGAAGCTATTGTTAGCTAGGTTTTCCCAATCAATAAGAGCTATTGTCGGGTTAGCCTTCTTTCCGTCAACAAACTCAGTAACAGAAATACCATACAGCAGATGATTGTAGAGGCGTTCATTCGCAGCAGGTAAGCCTTCATTAAGGGCGGGACTACATACTTCAGCAATCAGATTATCAATTGCCTGATCCGAAAGAGCAGACTCACGGCCAGCAAAATTATACGTCCGCTTAGCGAGCTCAGCTCGCAACGTTTTACGCAAAACCACTTCGCCATGCTTCCCGTCTCGGGCAATCAACGCCTGTTCAGGCGGTAGGAATGACCAGCCTAGACTAGTCAATAAACTAAGCGCTGGTAGTTTTGCACTGTATTCTTCCTGAAATTTCGGTGCGTATTGTGTCATTCGCTATCTCTCTTCAACCCCGATACCCAAGGTGCTACTTGGGTTAAGACTTTGTTCTATTTTGTCTACGCATATTCTCTACGGCCAATGTAAAATCTCCATTGGTAACGTCCTCCTGCCAACGAGACCAGAAATCTATTGTTGCACTCAACGGTTTTTCCGTTGGAGGGTCAATTTTAATTCTGCTTGGCAGAAGTACCGAGTCACCTACAACCATAGCTTCCCCAACATCCATTATGGGTAATGCCTCTAAGAGGCTTTCCAAGCTTTCTGGTAGTAATTTACGCACAGTTGCTTGGTCATCCGCATTCGTTAATCGCAGTGAAATGATGTTGTTACACTGACTGAGAATGGTGGCACTTACATCTGAAGGCCTTTGGCTTACAACCATCAACGCAACGCCATATTTCCTTCCTTCTTTGGCGATTTTTTCAAATGCTTCAACGGCTCTGCGTTCAACTGGATTACCTTCTTTTCTTGGTAGGTACAGGTGCGCTTCATCACAGACAAAGGCGACCGGCCTGCGACTTTCCGGATTCGTCCAGAATTGAACTTGATAGATAATGCGAGCAACCAACCCAATAATTACTGGCAGTATGTCGGCAGGAACCTCTGAGAAATCGATTACTTTAATACTTTGCTTTTGCTTGCCAAAGCCCATTAGTTTTTCCGCAATCATGCTCAACGAATCGTATTGATTATATTTATCTGGGCTATTGAAGAGGAAACCATAACGTCGGTCGTCTAATCGGCTAGCCATGCGAACCAGAAGCCTTGAAAATTCACCGTTAAAAGGCCCATTTTTGGGTCTGCTGGCCCCTGGGACTTTTTCTTCGTTGAGATATCTTAATTTATTAATAACGTTGTCGAGAGAGTATGGAATTGGGCTATCAAGTGTAAAAGCCTGTAATAAGTCTGTTCGGCCATTAGCCTGAAGAAATTCTTTCTTCTGCTCAGTAATTGCATCCTGCACAACCACAACTTGGTTATGTGCACTGAATTCACTTCGGTCAACAAATAATGACTGAATTTCTTCAGAATTAAGCAACCAATAGGGTAAAAAGAGCAGAGAATCATCTTCTACATCAACCTCATCCGGCCCCGGTATTCTCAGTTGCTTCGCATAGGAAAGTTCTTTGTATTCACCATGCAAGTCGAATACGACAAGGTTTGAAGATGGGAGTTGCGAGCTTCGCTCCAGAATCGAAGCTACCGTCCATGATTTACCAGAGCCTGTGCTGCCAAGTAGAGCCGCATGCCGCTGGAACAATTTATTACCATCAACATATGCTCGAGCGTTTTCATTGAGCTTATAAGAACCCAATTCAAGTGAGTGCTCTCCATCGCCACATTCAGAAATCACACGCATGAATTCTTCTAGGTGGGCATCTTTAAGTACGTAACAAGTTGAATCGATTTCAGGGACGTGATCTAGTGATCTTGAAAACTTATACTTTTGATCAACTGCATCCCATCTGGCTGCACCCATCAATGTGATCTTGACTGTGTTGACTACACTATCTTCAAAAACATCAATTTCGTTAGCGTCATCTTCTTGCACTTCCAGCGCTATCGGCTGAGCAACCACAGCTTTGATGACTTTATCAATCATGCCAATGAGCCAACATTCAGTTGCACCGCTAAGTTGCACGGTTACAAGCTGTCCAACTCTGGCTTTACGGAGATCCCTATCAGTCTTTACCAGAATGGATAGTTTTCTGGTATCAACTTCACGAATATTTCCAAGTGTGTAGCTGTCATCACTAAAAGTGAAAAGCGCCATATTACCCTCCTAAAAATTCGTTGGTAAAGGCGCCAAAACGCCATAATTCCTTGTTATCGATATGCAGCCAGTTTTCAAACTTTGTGTTGTAGATTCTGCTTTTATCTGAGTCTGTCTGTTTGCAGACAAGCCACATGTTTGGACATTTATTTAGCCACTCCTCGATTCTTGGATTCGAATCCCGAGTAATTACCAACGCACGGCACTGGTCTTGTTCTAGCTTTTGTCTAAATGCATTATTAACAAGCTGGGAATCATTAAAGCCAAATCCTAAAAACAAAAAGCTGGTATGGTTTCCGACGGCGTTGTCATATTCAGCCAATTGCGCTCTGTCCTTGTGCAACCGTTGGTATTTGGCCGTACCGGGAGTAATCATGGCCCGCACAACACCCTCAGGTTTATTAAGTATCCAGCTATTACACTCAATAAGTTGCGTTTCCCATTCAAATGTATTCAACGAGCCATGTGGTTTATGTAGTCGAACATGCTTGCATTCAACGGCTCTTAATGGCTGTCTTGGCTTGCCGAGGCCTCGCTGTATCGACTGAACCGACTTTTTCGCTTCACTCCAATCGTAACGTCTAAGGAAGCCGCCATAGAACCCTGTAATATAGGGAACCTTGTGTCGAACAAAGGCGTATTCAGCCAATAGATCGTAATTTGGCGTTGCGACGTGAAGTTGTTTATCGGCCTGCGGTAGAGCCTCAACGAGCTTTTTCAGTAGAGAGCCAGCGGGCCAATCGCGTAACCCTGACATGATTGGATGAGCATAAGCGTTATCGTGGTGCGCAACAAAACTGGCAGTAAGTTCGACTATTCGATTAGTTAGAGTATTATCCTTGATGAAGTCCATTGCGGATTCAAAATCATGAGTACTGGTATCGAGCGCAGAGACAACTTGCTGCCACTGTTGTTCCTGCGTCTCCGTCATACCGCGGGTAAGCCCGGCTCGAAGGTGACGCTCAAGAGCAGGCATCCCAAAATTGAGATCAAGTGCGCATGAAGTTCCTGTACCAAATAGGACAAATGGCTTCTCGGTAAAAAACTCAGCAATTTCCTGATATGCAACTTCCTTTGTCAGCTCCATTTGCAACCTCCCCTAGCCCAACAAAACTCGACACTTACCTGTCAAAAGCTGCTGCATAAGAGCTTTCCTCTCTTGTTTTAAGACATCAAGCTTCTGCTGCAAAGTGCTGATTTCCTGGTCGGCGGTGAATAGCACGGCGGCGATTGTTTCTTGCTCCTCAACCGGAGGCAGCCTGAAACAAGCTTTATGAATAGCGCCAATCGTTAGTCCGAAGCGTGTTGCTCCTGTAGCTAGGGTAAAGAAATAATATCTGGTTTTTGGTATTGAAAATAAGTAGCTTAAATACTCGCCAGATAAGTATTCTTTATTGGGTCTTACAATCGCCAGGTGATAACCACAAACCACACCATCTAAGTCCTCAGAGACTAAGGCTGGCACAGCAATGTCACCAGGAGTCTCAGAGTCCTTAGTGATGATTACGTCATTGACTTGAAGTGTATATTTTTCAATTTCTGAGGGCTTTGCTGTAGCTTTCATAAAGCTCAAGCTGCGTTTAATTCTATTGTTGTAATACACGTCGGTGTAGTTGCAAAGCTCGACCGGTAGCTCGCCCTCAGTAGTCTTTTTGTCTACAGGACTAACTATGACTTGTGCTAGATCTGTTAGGTAGTGATCATTCCACTTCCCACTAAACCTAGCCCCATTTTTATCCAGAAGACGCCTTTTTCCGGTTAGCAACTGCTGCATCAGTGCTTTTTTCTGTTGCTGGCTGCTGGCGAGAAGCTGCTCGCAGATGGCAATGGCCTTATCCCAAGTGGAAAGAATTTGGGCCATCTTCTTTTGTTCTGCGCGAGGAGGTAGAAGTACTGAGAACTCCTTAATATCGTTAGGGCTTATGTGAGGTACAGCCGTGGCTGTTTGAACAGATTTAACGTACTGTTCGAATTTATGCCCAGAAAAGTACTGTCGAAGTAGGGCTTGCTCCAGAGTCCCCCTAGCACGAACCCTCGCAACCCGCTGAACTAGCAAGCAAGGCAGGTCTTCAGCTTTCAACTCAGCGACTTTCAGTCCAGTCGATATCCAGGTACGATCGAGGGCAACAACGAAATCGCCCTCCTGCAAGTGGTATCGATCAAGACCCTCCAATTCAGTTTGAGGCCATAATTTTGCGTTTCGCCAACGTAGGCTCCCGGGCTCAATATTGTCACCTCGAAGCAACCGGATATCGCCACCTGCACTTGAGTAACGATCACTTTTAAAAGCAAATCCTGTCAGGCAATCGATATGCTCTCCAAATGTCGTGTGAACCCAACCCTCAGGCGCCATAACCGAGCTCCTCCAGATATTTATTCATTTCGCCCTCCAATAGAGCTAGGTGCGATTTCAACCTTTCGCGCTCTAGACGAACCTCCACCAAATCAATTTCCTCCTCCTCCTCAAAGGTATCAACATATCGCGGAATATTAAGGTTATAGTCGTTTTCTTTTATCTCTTCTGCACTAGCTATATGAGAATATTTGGCATATTCCGCACGATCTCGGTACGAGGAGATGATTTTGGAAATATTCTCTTCCGTAAGAATATTTTGGTTCTTTCCCGCCTTAAACTCATTGCTTGCGTCAATGAAAAGCACCGTATTGTCAGGCTTTTCTCTTTTGAAAATAAGAATCGCCGCAGGGATACCCGTACCGTAAAAGAGCTTTTCCGGCAGACCAATAACCGCATCAAGCAAGTTCTCTTCAATTAGCTTTTGACGAATCTTTCCCTCAGTTGATCCGCGGAATAGGACACCATGCGGCACAACCACGCCCATGCGGCCAGTGTTAGGCTTTAGGGTTTCGATCATGTGAAGGATGAACGCGTAATCACCTTTGGTTTTAGGCGGTACGCCCCGACGGAAACGACTGAATTTGTCGTGCTCCGCTTCGTCATGGCCCCACTTGTCCAAGGAAAACGGCGGGTTGGCGGTAACGATATCGAATAACATTAGATCGCCATTCTTATCCAACAGCTTGGGGTTACGGATTGTGTCGCCCCATTCAATTTTGTGATTGTCTTCGCCGTGCAAGAACATGTTCATTTTAGCGAGTGACCAGGTCGAGCCAATGGCCTCTTGCCCGTACAGGGCGTACTGTTTACTACCGTGATTGCTAACGACTTTGCGACCACACTTCATTAAGAGCGAGCCAGAACCACAAGCCGGGTCACAAATGCTGTCACCCGCCTGAGGGTCAAGCAAATCTGAAATCAGATCTGACACTTCTGGCGGGGTATAGAACTCACCCGCTTTTTGGCCACCGCTGGCCGCGAAGTTTTTGATCATGTATTCGTAGGCATTACCAATGACATCAAGCGTGCCGACTCGAGAGGGTTTTAGGTTAAGCTCTGGCTTGGCAAAGTCTTCAAGCAGGTGACGCAGAATGGTGTTCTTTTGCTTTTCCTCACCTAACTTATCAGTATTGAAGCTGATGTCTTGGAATACGCTTTTACCGGCATCTTTCAATTTCGTGCCGTTCGCTTCTTCGATGGCATGCAGCGCTTGGTCGATGCGCTCGCCATTGCCGGGCTCATGACGCCGATCGTACAAAGCGTAGAAGCTCGCCTCAATCGGCAGCACAAAGCGTTCATTCTTCATCATCTCGATAATTAATTCTGGCTCATCACCGTACTCGGCTTTATAGCCATCGTAGTGATCTTGCCAAACATCAGAGATGTACTTCACGAAAAGCAGCGTAAGGATGAAGTCTTTGTAGGTATCTGCGCTCACGGTTCCCCGGAACGTATCACAAGCGGCCCATAAGGCTTTGTTGATGCTGTCTTGGCTTATTTTGTCGTTCATGGAAGTCCTTTGTGTGTTTTCCAATAGTCGGTGTAAGTATGTGTTAGCGGCTAACGCCGTCGATGAGATGTGCACGTTGCATCATCTGAGTCGCCAGTCCTTTCATCTGGCGCTCTCGATTCTCTATAAGACCCTCTAGCACTCGTCGCTCTTCGCGCTGCGCGCGGTACAACGCTGCAAACTTTTCCTGCTCGGCTAATGACGGTAGCGCCAACAAGATCTGCCTGAAATCTGCTATTCGAAGGGTAAGCGACGTGACGCCCTCAGCATCCAACCGCACCTTGTTCTGAAAGGGGCCCTGATTCATCTGCCATGCTATAAAATCAGGTAATGCCATATTCGGCCGCACACGCAGATGAAAGAAGTGCGGGGAACAAAGTACCTGACCAGGGATATCTCGCGCCACCGTGGCATTAAGCCGCGCCCCCCGAGCCGCAAAAAGTATATCTCCATCCTCGACCCAGCGCTCAGTACGCTTGCGCTCCACACTTGTCAGTATCACCGAATCCCAGTCTACGCCGCGATGCATATCGACATCGCGAAGCTGAACCATAGCCACACCATCGGGCGACTCGCGAATCCCTCCGCGTATCGGATGGCCAGGCCAACCACGCCCCTCAAAAACGTCTGCAACAGTAACTAGACGCACTTATCCCCCCTTAATGCAAATCAGCAACAGGTAGCCGATGGGGAATTATTATGCCGTAAATTAAATATTCTGCAATAGGAGGCATGATTAATTACATCATAAGCCGTACTGCATTTAATTATTGACAAAAAGGCAAGGTATTATTATTATATGACATCATGAGCCATACTCATTATTTATATCGGCACTGATTACACCTTAAAAAAGGCCAGGGGTACGCATGAAACAGACCATAGACATATAGCAGTCGCCACCCTTCGTGGCGACTAACGTCACCCTTTAATTTAATCAAATCAACTCCAAAACAAGACACTCAATACTGGGAGGGCCTCGCTATGTCCAAAGGATTTTCAATCACTCTTCCCGATGGCGAGTACTTCCTAAAAGATATTGATCAAGCTGCAGCCGAAGCACCAAACTTCCCTCCGGTTCGCAAGATTTACGGCTATCGCGGCGGCCCTAGGAAAATCAAAGCTAAATCCCGAAAAAATAAAGCGGAAATGCCCGCATTTTCGCGGGTGACACTAGAAGGCGATTATGAATTTGCGGCCTTTTACTGGCTCGAAGCCAACCCCTTAGTGCAATGGTATAAACCACAACCATTCAAAGTAAGATTCCACGACGGCTTAACTACAACGACCTATGTCGGCGATTTCCTAGCCCGAATGGTCGATGGAAGCTACACAATCTACGAAGTAAAAAAGAGTACGAACCTCGACGACCCAGATGTAGCCAAACGCTTAGAAAGTTTACAAAAAGCTTTTTTGAAAACCAATGTGAAATTTGAAGTGTTGTTAAGCGATGAACTAACAGCACAACCCAGACTGCAAACTTGGATGTATCTCTACGGTAAGACACGAAGCGCGCTAACCAAAAAAGCAGTGCTACAGACCGCCAAACAAGAATTCCTGAAGAGCCTCACACACCTTGGGGGGTCTGCAAAGCTTATAGAATTGAAGAAGACCTCACCGCTGGTCAACGAGACAGGGCTAGCGCTAGCTATTTTTGATGGCGTTGTGACAAGCAAATACCGTCTACCAATATGTGACGGGTTCGACGCTTTCTTTACCGCTCCCGGAGAGAAATAATGGGAAGACTAGCCTCCAATTCCCCGCTACCCGACGGCTTAAAGTTTGGCGACGTATTCAAAATTCGCGGCGAAGAATATCTCTTAACATCGCTCAATAAGCGGTCGATGAACGCGCGCTTGCGACCAAAAATCGGTTCAAAAGACATCAACTTGCCTCTCAACGATCTACTTGATTGGCTTAAAAGCGGAAAGATTAATCACGCTTCAGGCGTTAACTCGGAAACAAGGCATTGCGTCCGACTAGCATCCCTAACCAATATTGAACGGCTGGCGTGGATTATGCGCTGCGATTATGTAAGGCCTTTACTCGCATACCAAAAAGGTGAGACTACGCGTCAGCTAGTTACCAAATACATTAACAAAACTTTTGATCGGCGCTCTCGGAGCGCACAGAGTAAATATATTAATAACGATACCAAACCCGGAGTATCTACAGTCTATATGTGGCTTAAATTAGTCCGGGATAACAACTACCTAACAGCCGTACTCGCCTTTAAAGAACACCGACATAAAGCACGCAAAGACCGTCTAGACCCAATTGTTTCGGAAATTGTCGAATCCGCAATCGACTACTACCTATCACCGGAGAATCCCAATCTATTTGATTCATACGTTATCGTAGAAAATCGTATCAAGGCGTTTAATAAAAGCAGACCTAAAGGTGCCGAATTATTGCCGATCCCATCAAAAACCACGATCAGAAAACGACTATTTGCGCGCAACAAGATGGATGTGGACACCCAGCGAGATGGCGTAGAAAAGGCAATCAAAAAGTACAATCATGGCGGAAAAACCGACTATGGTCACTTTATTGGCAGTCGTGTAGAAGGTGACACCAACTATGTCGACTGCTTAGTTTTCGATCCCGTGATTAATTTCACATACCGCCCCCTGCTACTTCTATTTATCGATTGCTATACGCGCGCAGTGGTTGGATACGAAGTCTCTTACCTACAACGCGGCTCACAAAAACTAGCCAAAGCAATGACAAATATGATGTCGGTGAACGATACCGCATGCTACTCATGCGTACCGGTCTTGATTGTTGTTGATAACGGCAAAGAGTTCGATAACAACACATTACTCCACATCCAAGACCGAATGAACATCCAATACTTGTTCAGCCCACCTTATTCACCAAACTGCAAAGCTATGATTGAGCGGTTTTGGGGAACGTTAAATTCAATACTTCTTCACAAAATGAAGGGAACAACCAAAGGTAGCATTGAGAAACGCGGGTACTACGAATCCGATGAGCTTGCAACATACACCATGCAAGAGTTAACCGATTATATCGATAGAGCTATCACCATTTACCACCTCACACCGCACTCCGCCACATGGCTAGCGCCTAAAACCATGTGGGACGACGCGGTACAGATGCTACCGCCAACCGTATATGACCGAGATACGATCGTTGCTTTAGGCAGCAAGCATGCGATGTGTACTGTCAATAAGGGGCGAGTTGGATTTGAATATTTAGAATGGCGAAATTCGGCAATGCCAGAAAATTTCAACAAAGAACAGGTAATCGTATGCATTAACGAATCCGACCTAACAAATGTCTGGGTAATCAACCCCTTTGATGAAGACGATATTTATATCCTAGATCCAGTGGATCCAGAACTTCAAACAGGGCTATCCCTAGATTTTTGGCGCAGTTACAGAAAGCAATTACAAGAACGCGAAGCGCAAACAGGAAACAGGGAAAACGCAAGTGGCCTGCGGTATGAGTTGATCCAAGAACTTTATGTCGAAGCCCAGACTGGGAAGGATAAGGCCACGCGCACACGCGCTCGGTTAGCAAATGCCGCGACCAAGCAAATCGAACGGCAATCTCAGAATATCAAGGCGTCTCAAAAAGGTCGCTGCACCAAAAACAAATTTATTACTGCACCTAAAAACACCCCAAAACCAAACAGTTCTGACTACGGAATTGAATAGCCCAAACCTAATGGAGAATACACATGGATCTAATTGATATTTCGAAGCGACTGATCAAATTTGAAAGACGTCGAGTTAAAAACCCAATGAGGTCACTCGTATTTTCTCGGCTTGACTTTATGGTCGCTTATTCCACCGTTCTTCAAATGGAGAAGGACTCCGAGGACTACGATCAGTACGAACATGAAAACGAACAAAAAGGACTTATTATTGCTGGATTCGCTGGCGTTGGAAAGAGCTCTCTAGCTAAAACCTACGTAAAAAACAACAAACCGACGTTCGTCACTAATGACGATTTCACTCAGAAATTATTTCCCACCCTCTATTATCAGCTACCCGGCCAAGTCACATTCAAGCGAATTATTGCCGGCCAACTGCGCGTATTGGGCTACCACCCCAACATGAAGCACGACGAGGACACACTCACAACTCAACTCTTGGATGCCCTTCAAAAATGCAAAGTTAAAATCATCATTCTTGACGAAATCCAGCATCTCACAACTAAAAAAAACATCGATCAAATGCCGCTAATCCAAAATTCACTAAAGGGTCTAATCAACGCATGTGATCAACATTTCGTCTTCATCGGCGATGAAACTACGCCCAAAATTATTAAGGGCTGCGGACAGCTCGGTCGACGAGCGCCGACTGTCATTGAACTGCTCCCATTCACGTTCCCATCTGATTGCGATTCGGAAGTATACCAAATGATCAATCCACTCCTAGATCTAATGCCATCTGATACCGGAGTTTCACTTAGCAGTAAAATTAATCGCTTGGATTTTTGTCAGCGACTCTATCTAGCTTCGGGCGGCGTCATCGACGCCATGAGATTCTATATGCACGAAGCACTCGGTTATGCAATGCAGAAAGGTAGGCGAACATTAGATTACAGCGATTTCAAACATGTATACGAGATGTCACCATCAGACAACTCTATCATCAATGAAAATCCCTTTGGCCTGACAGAAGCGCAATTCACTAAATGGCTCGCGAAGGAGCTTGGAAATGCAGCTTAATTTTATCCCCAACGCCCGGCCAAACGAAAGCCTATCCGGTCTTTTGATTAGGCAGGCCTCAGGTGTATATCAAACTCCCGGTGAATTGCTTGCCAACCTTGGCAGCAAGTGCAATCCGCCGACAGAACTGCGCGCACTTTTAAGAGGAAACAAAAGCGCCCTTAAAAAGCTGTGGCGCAATTCCAACTGGGAGCCATCGCCATTTTATAGCTTCATCGCCCAAAAACGAGATTTCAATCATTGGGTTAACTACAATCGGCTTGGGGTTTGCCCCAAATGTGCCAGCGACGGACTTACACTCGAATCTCATGATTTCAATTTCATTAAGGCATGCACAAAACATTCAATGGCGCTCAGTCGTCAATGCCATTCATGCTTAAAGCCCTTTCCTGTAAATCGTCCCCTCTTAACCCATTGTCGTTGCGGGGAGCCCATTAGATCAAAGGCAGCCGACCCAGCTCAGCTTGAAGAGTCGCAATATTTAGAAGCACTAATGCTGGAAAATGACCCTCAGAGTCTATTTGCCTTTAAAGAAATTCAGTCAATCATGTCTGAGCGGCTAAGCGAAAAGTCACTTACAGTAATTGATTACCGTAATTTTCTCGAAGGGAATGTGGACGGTGTCGTTGCGGCAGTAAACAATGCTATTCGAAAACTGCCTGCGATCAGCTTGCGAGCGATATGCGCTCCATTTGCTTGCGCAAAATCCGATGTGATCAAGCTTTCCGCCCCACGTATTCTGAGTATGGTGGAACGCACCTCTGCCGAAAATGACATGAAAATTAAAACTCCAGAATTCTATCTTACACATGACGAATTTCGCTATGCCATTGGCTTAAAACAAAAGACCGCCGTGGTAATTGAGTCTACCTACTTTGACCACAAACATTTCCAAGGCCGCTCAGGATTAATCTTTAACTACAACAAACTGTCTGAGTTCTTTGCTCCGCTCATTCACGGCAACCGATGCGCTGATGACACTACATCAAGCTTGGCGGCATTAAGTGTTAGTCGGAAGCAATCTATCGCCAAGCTACTTGAAAAGATCTTTAGTAACGATTTACCGATTTCCAGCTTCGACGAAAAAAAGCCGCTAAGCCAAATCCACACCTTAAGCGGCACCTTGAATTCAAGTAATACTCCGGCAGGGTTTATGACCATGGATTCCGTAGTAGCCCACCTAGACAGCTATGAAGAAGCGATTCGAGGTGCTCGCGACGCGGGACTTCTCCCATATACGCACCAAAAATCGTGTAACAACCGGTATTTGTTTGCGATTAAAGACGTGGACGCCTTCCACTCGAAGTACGTGCTTATCGGTGAGCTGGCAAGGGAACTTCAATACCCACCAATGCGACTCTCAGACCGCCTACGAGAGCTTGGCGTGGTACCGGTGGCGGGCCCATACGAAGGAAACTCCTCTGTCTCAACATTCAAACGCGCCGATATCGAAGATGTCGATTTGAGGGCTGCTATTGGTATCACCAACTATGCAACTAATAGCGGGCGCAATGCCGGCGGCACACCGTCATTTGATGCCGAGACCTGGGCCACCGGTCATGAAGTCGCCGCGCAACTCAATGTACCAATCGCACAGCTTCACCGAATCACTCGGCACAATCTGCTGGTTAAAGGGACGCCGCGCATCCGAGGCTCACAAAGGCGACACTACTACCGCAGAGATTCAATTCAAAATGTCGTCGCGCTGTTAACTGACGCAGTAGAAGTTGACCATCTGGCCAAAGAATTAAAGGCTAACCGCAAGAAGCTGATCTCTCGCTACTTATATCTTTTGAAAGCAGAGCCTATCAAAGTCGGCGCCAAGACTCTTATCCCGATCGATGACGCCAAGCAATTACGGGCTCACTATGAGCAGTTCAAAGACGCTAGCGCGGCGGCCGACTACCTATCCACCACTCGACATCAGATTGGTAACTGGAAAAAAGCGTCGAAACTGTCACCGATCCTCAAGGATGACCCGAATTTTATCAAGTCGCCGCTTCTTTACAGAGTTTCCGACCTAGACGGCATGCGGAATTCTACACAATTAATTCGAGAATCTAGAACTTGATGCCTTAACCCAATTACACCGTCGACGAGAAAGTAGATAACAGCACGGCCTTACATCAGTGAATTGGCACCCGGCTCTGTATGTCGCCCACAAACTAGTACTAAGCCCAACTAAGGCACTCCATATTGGCGAATACCTCATAGACGACTACGCATATGGGAAGGGGCAGGAGGATTTTACAGCCAAACTCTTACAATTCGGCTCAGATCAATTACCCAACTGGTTCGCTGGAATCCGCTTTCTTAATGACAAATTAATTAGCAGGGGGAATCACCAACATGCCTCACTTCCCAACAGACGAAGATTATCAAAATCTATTTAGGGACTTTCCCGACGTATTCTATTGGAATGATACAGAACATGAATACCGAGCATCAATTTGCGTCGGGAACGGCTGGGTTTCACTAATTCGAAAACTGATCGAGGCGCTCCAAGATCAAGCAAAGACAGAGGGCACGAGGTTGCCAGTGATCACCGACATCAAAAGCAAATACGGCAACATGTCAGTGTCGGCTGATTACACTACCGCCGCTATGGACGACATCATTGAGGACTTCGAGGATATTAGCGGAAGTATCTGTGAAACTTGCGGCGCATCCTTCGCAAAACAGCAATTGACAGCCGGATGGGTGACCAGTATGTGTCAACTCTGTGAGCGCAGAAATTAAGTAAATTGACGCGTTCGAAGACTCAATAAATGCGACATAACGCAATTCCAGACACATTATCAATAAAACGGCGGCGAAATTCGCAATAAGACGCCAAAAGAACACCGCACAACAACATTAACATAGCCAACCAACGCAATATTTGAGCAATTTTATTGCTAATCGGGCATTTACTAAACCGTTTAACAGATATTCAAGTCATTGATTTAAAAAGAGTTTTTTTGACGAAATCTCGATGTAATGCCAAGATATGTGGACTAATTTTGATTGCAGCCAAAAACTATGGACAGTAACCCCTCCTCATATAAGAAGCCTTATTCGGGCGAGTTTTCAGATTGGGTTCTTCTGACTTGGCACGCCGACGGTCGAATAAAGCACAACAACAAAATCGGAAGCGCAGACTCGATCACCGTCTGTATAGGCGTCTTACAATCAGACACTTTAAAACGATTCTCAGAATACCGCCCGATCCGGACTTCACCTGTGATCCGTTTCGATCAAGTGAATATGACGTTAGAAACTGAAAACAGTCGCTATTCACTTCAAGGCCAAGGGAGTTTGCGGCAAGTAACTCATCGTCGCCTAGAGGAAGTATTTTCCAAACTGACCCACAAAATTAGTGCCATTGCGCGAGAGTACCGAGAAAACAGAACCACACACTAACCCGATTTCTCACAAATACCCGAGCCCGGATCGCGCATGAATGGAAAACAAGGTCAATGTCAAAAACTAAAGATCAGTATCACTAGTGATCGCCACCACGAATTCGGCTGGGACTATCTCACTAGGGACACTCTACCCGTCGACGCAGACATCTACGTACTTGCTGGCGACATTGACGTGGGCACGAGGGCCCTTGAATGGGCAGCCTCACTTGGCAAGCCAGTTTTGTATGTGCCGGGAAATCATGAGTTTTACCGTGGAAACCTTGAACAGATCGAGTATGCGTTTCGGGAAGAATCCAAATCATACCCAAACGTAGACGTCTTACAAAACGACGTTGTCGTCATGGGCGACACACGCTTTCTCGGAACAGTACTGTGGACTGACTATGAGATCTACAACAATGCAGAGTATGGAATGACGATTGCAGAGCACTATCTAGCAGACCATCGCCTGATCACAACCGGCCTAGGCAAAAACTGCTGCTTCTTTTCGGCCAAGCTAGCCCAACAGAGACACATACGAAACCGAACCTGGCTTGAAATGGAATTGCAAAAGCAGTGGAGCGGGAAAACCGTCGTAATCACACATCATGCTCCGCACTCCTTGTCAGTAAACCAAAGATTTTCTGGAGACCCGCTGACCCCAGCCTTTGCTTCTGACTTGACTGAAATCCTATCAACTTACGACATCGACATATGGCTGCATGGCCACATGCATGACCCTGTGAATTATACGCTCTTCGACACCCGAGTTATTTGCAACCCTAGGGGCTATGAGGGTACTGATGAGACAAATAATTTCACCCCGAATTTGATCATCGAAATTTAAGTACTAGCACCAAGAATAAATACCAAAGAAAAGAGGAGTTTTTACTATGGAAGATTCAGAATTTCAAAAGCCATTCGGAGGGGAGATAAAATTCTGGTGCAGACACGTTCTGACTGATCTTTTACCAGAAGAATTATTGAAAGAAAAACAAGCTGAAAACGCGCACTACAGCGCAGAAATATTTACCGGCCAAGTTATCAACGATGCGCTCAGGCGCTGGCGTCCTGGCGACGCGATGCAATCCTCGCCTATCGTAAATTTTGATGAAGAAACACTAATGGTAGAAACTGAGAACACTCTTTACCAACTTGTAGGGCCGGGAAGAATATCGCGTCTTCCGCCAAGGGCTTACTGGGAAGAGGTCGGCAAGACGATCATACTTCTTAGCGATGGACATAACCTAACCGTTGCAGGCGAGGACGATAGTATTTTAGTTTTTCCAGATCAACAAGATGAGGCTAAAAAATGACATGCATCATGATAGCTATCGAGGCCAACTTCCCCATACTTGGACTGTACTTGAAGTGGACTTCCCAAGCTTTACTAGACGTGAAATGTATCTGCACAGGGCTCAGGCAGCTCTAAGTAATTTTTAAATATATACTTGAATAACATACTTCAGTTCTTACAAAAACTTCTTCAAGATAAGTACAATCTTAATACCTGTACTGCAACCTAGATTGGTTATATTGGCTAATATCTCGTGGGTGCTGACGGTATACCAGCTGTTTAATCTCTACCTCGAACATCAGCTAAAAATGGACAGAATACTGGGGCTGTGATTCAGCATCTATCAATTGAACTTCAAGAGTGAAGCAAGGATTTGAATAGCCCATAAATTTTATTTTGAAATCTCAAACAAAAAAGCGAGCCGCTTCACGACAACTGCCGACAAAGAACTCGCTTCGCGCCTAAGCAGAGGCCATATAGATCAGTTCTTGCATCCATTCTTAGCACAGGTAATTCTTTCAGAACTCGAAACCCAGTGACTAGGGTGTTCACGAGTATCAAATCCGCAGCCGGTTGTTCCGCCTTTAGTTCCTTTATGAACTTCATTGGTAGGGGTGTGTTTAACTGCCATCTTAGCTTCCTCTATTACCATAGTGAAAATTTAGAATGAGGTACAACAGAACTTCCCCTCAACAATTACGATACCACCAAAGAACTGTTCATACAACCAGCTTGTTTTTTTATACAGTATCAATCTTTAAACTTTTAATCGACGAAGGTCTTTCAGGTACCATTGATGGAAGCCGCTCATCCCAGACTGCTGAGCAGGAGTAATGCACTCATAAATCACTTTGCTAGTACTCGTGCTTGCAGTTAATCCAGCCTCATATACAAACCTAGTTGCAATCGGGGGCTTCCTTGGCGTGGAGTCCCATGAATTATTTAACCAACGGTTTAAACCCTCATCTTCCGGAACGACTAGAGTCAGCCGCCGCTTAGCCCGGGTGATCCCTACATAAAATAGACGGCGCTCTTCTTGAATCTCATCTTCTGTTATCGGCTCATATTCGAGCTCGATTGCCTTGAAATCGTCCCTAAGTTTGCCACCGGGAAATTCTTCGTCTTCTAAACCGATCACTACAACATTATCCCACTCCATACCCTTTGAACCGTGCAGAGTTGATAGAACCAGTGGATCACTGCCCTCTGACGGCTGCTCGGTATACAATATGAGATCCAGAAAGGTACGCGCATCAATTTTGCTCGATGCAAGTAAATCCTCAATCCGAACAACGCCGCGCTTCTCATCATTTGATCGAGTACGTATAGCTGTTCCAGCACCAACACCGTCAATGAGGCCACTTAGCTTCAAATGCGCGAGCACTTCGGCTGCAGGTGTCTCTTCACGTTCTTTATCACATAGGTTAATCAGAGCCCGCACAAGTTCTTTCTGTTCACTTGAAGCCGAAATAGATCCTTCAAGTACAGCCCACATATCTGCGTCACGAGCCATTATTCCATTTAATGCCTCATTAAATTTTCCCTTCTCAAATCTGAAATCAGCACCCCATAGAAAACCAAAGATCAATGCGCGCTTATCGGGATGACTTACCAATTCGTTCAGGTTACCGTATAAGCATAGCAACACACCTACGACCAAAACTCCTACCTCGCGCCTTTTTGCCAACGCTGACGACTTACCGTCAAGATAGCAATAGGGCACTCCAGCAAGACGTAGCGCAATTTCAGCTTCTGCGAGGCTAGCATTTGTGCGTGACAGGATAGCTATTGAACCATCAAATTCAGATATGCTTGGAAGTACCTTAGACAAACAATTATCGAAGCGCAGCGTAACCTCTGTTTTCGGTGTACTCGGATGGCTAACACAAAGCCTTTCCAATTTTGTAGAATTGCGTTTTATTACAGAATTGGCCATCAAAGAGAGTGTGTGACCAAAACGGAAAGTACAAGATAGATGAAAAACAGTTGTCTGCTTAAAATGCCGTTCGAATAGACCACCGATAAAATCCGGCCGAGCTCCACGCCACTCATAGATGCACTGATTAAGGTCTCCAACAGCCATCACTGATGTTTCTTCCGTAGCAAGAAATCGAATCATCTCGTGCTGTACCAAGTTTACATCTTGGTACTCATCAATAATGATATGGCGAAAGTTTTCTATGATCTGCTGCGTCGAACGTAATAACGAAGCCGATTCAATTAAGTACTCATCGAAAGTACGCAGCCGATTTTCTTCTAGAAGTTCACAATATCGAGTAAAAGCGCGAATATATTCAGGCTTTTCATCCGCAAATATGGGATCCGCCATCACATCTTGGGGTGAGACAGCCTTTGCACGACACCGGCTTATAAACAGCTCCAAATCTTCTATGTCATTTATTGGAATGTACCCGGAACCCTGATCAAAACCTGCCTGGTATGCCTCATTAATCAGATTACTATACCGAGGGTCTTCTGGCCGCAAGAGTGTCTTTCTTTTAATTATCTTTTGCTTCTCGCCGCGACGCACGATTTCAAAAGCTAAGCTATGAAATGTACGAACCTCAGGAACGTCATCTGAATTTAAGGCTATTTTTAATTTATTCTTAAAACTCAACTGTGCAGATTTGTTGTACTGCAGGATTAGAATTGAGCGCCTATCTACTCCCGCTTTAACCAACCGTTCAACACGCTTTACAAGCGTAGTGGTCTTACCGCTACCTGGCACAGCCTTGATCAGAGCATGGCTATGTTCATGGCTTACTATTTTTGCTTGCTCCCATGTCAGACTCTTTTTTTTCATATTTCTTTCTCATAGCTCGCACATGTGCGTGCCTCCGTGTAAGCAATACGCTTACCTTTGCTTTGACACTCTAAATAGCCATATTCCCATCCGGAAGAATGCTTGCACATAAGACAGTTCGGAAAGTTTTCGTCAGGATCTACGTGACTCAAAAAGCGGCCCAACTTGCTCCGAAGCTCAGACTGAGCTACCGACTTTGGCCATACATTTATCTGTGAATTCTCTGCTAAATCCACCTCTCTCAGCGGGATCACACGTTCGTTAAGTCGACCCGAATCGCTCAAACTCCACAAAGACATCTCGACACAGTCCATCGAAACAACATCACTGCAACTACTCATAACTTTAGGTTTAGGGTGGAAGTTATACGCTCGCAAATACCAATCATCCATTGAGTAAGAGCCGCCGAGTATGATTTGAATGTCATCCACTGAATCAATCTTAAATTCCAAAATTGGAATACCGCTCTCAATCTTTTCAGGTGTGCACGGGTGCGAAACACACATTTCCACATAGCAAAGCCGCTCACTAGAATTGTCACTTAGCATCACATCTGGCGTCAATCCAGTTACTCTGTCGCGCTTTTCAAGTTCGGCCCGATTAAAAATCTTTGTCAAATCGTAGATCGCTGGTACAGCTTTCTGACACCTGTGTTTTTGATCGCTAAAAATCTTCAGGCGCTTGTCGCCACAAGTAATCTTTCGCTCAAGTACCAGCTTGATGGGGGTTCCACTACTTATTGCCTCTATATAGCAATGATAAAACGCTATTTTGGCGCACTTGTGGAGATAACTTTCAAAAGCACAGGAATGATCAGCATGACGGAAGTGCTGCGCGTTTACTTCCCCTAAAACCGGAGTAAGAGGTTTTTTACACCCCGGGCAGATATATAGCGCTGTACGTTTAGCGACACTTATATGAGCGAGGGCGCCCTTTTCGTCTAGGGCGTATGCGTACTGTACCAAACTGTCTTGAGCCATCCTGGACACGAACCTCCATCACAACTAATCTGGCCAGGGATAACTGTCATCCTCCACCAATACGTCTTTAAGCACTTCCAGCTGCCTTACTATTTCCAAGTCCTGCTCATTGTGACGCTGCACTATGAACAACTCCGGAAGCGTAAACTCTTCATTGGCCCATTTAAGCCAGGCGTTAAACTCCTCACCTAAATTAGGGTGTTTCTGAGCGCCTAATGACGTGAGAAAATCTACCATACTTCGGTTTGTTTGTACTTCATCCTTCATCGCAAGGAAGTTACGACGCCTTTGATCGGCATAATCTGCTATTAGTTTTTCACGTACAACTTCACGTCGTTGAAGTTGATAGCTACGCCGCCGCTCCCGAAATTCGGCGCTCTTAACGAAGGATAAGTCACGGCATTTTATTAACTTTTGAACAACCAAATGCAATTGCTGCTCTAGGAGCAATGACTTTGTATCACTGACCGTTTGAGACGCTCCCCAAGTTCCCTCGTACAAAATTGACAATTCACCGGTCGGTAAGAAGTCAAATTCTGGGCCGTACCTATCACGTCTTTCTTTCAAAGGTATTGCCCGCCGAGTAACCCTCTCCTTAATAGTGACATCAATAGATATCGAGTTCATCTCCAATGCAAACGCTGCATTTCCCGAAAGCTTTTTTTGTGGCTTGATATTGAAATCCAGAAGCGGCGCAAGTTGATAGAGCCAGTCTGACAGCAAGTATGCTCGCCGAAGCGCAGCCTTAGTGACCAAAACCCGTCGCGGGACATCCTGCCGCAATCTCAAAAAGCCATAGCGATCAGGGTAACCTTTCTCCATAGCCTGCATACACACCTTCGAACCATTAGAAAGTCGAGTACTAACGCCTTTCTCAAGCAGCGCAGAAACCGCCTTTGGGAACTCGTATACATCATTCGTCGCGACCGTTACTTCGGCTGTGGGCGAATTTATCACAATGATTTTTTCAGCTATGCCATGGTTGATAGCTGAGACTTCTCCCTTTCGGTGTTGTCGTTGCCAATAACCCTGAGGGGGACGAGGAATCTTGTGTTTAACGCAGATTTTTCGCACAGCCACATCGGATACACGTAATTTCTCAGCTACCGAAGTCATCGGCATCGACCAAACTAAATTGTGCAACTCTTTGACTGTAATGCGCATAACCATACCCAGTATTAATCCAACATCCTCATATTCTAGGTTGAAATTATTACTTTGATCATTGTGCCTATAAAACAATGCCGACGAACCACTTCTAGACCCTCATTCAAATACAATTTTAATGACGATCGCAAAATTCATATATTCTAGTGAAAGTACGCGAAAATGCTTCTTGGCTACCGAAGTCAACGCTAGCTGCAACCTGTTTTACGCCGTATCGAGCAGGGTGAGGATGACTATACCCCGACGCAAATCACCAGGGAGTCAAGTACGCTAAGCATTCAAGAAGAAGCCAATAGCGTCGCCGTCGATTAAAAATCCAGGGCCGACTACGGCCAAGAAGTTGGCTCAGATATATGACGAAATCTATGACCAAAACGATTCTGGCGGGCCGCAAAGGTGGCTTACACAATATTTTAGGGCCATAAAGGCATAGTAAGTACTTACAAATTAAACTCGAAAGATGGGTAGTCCAGTCTCTAAGTTTTCACCTCACTACAAGCCCCGAAATACGGGAAATCCAGTCCAGCCTCTAAGTGCTTCTGATGTGCGCTTCAATGTCAGTGATTGTTAAAACCCCAAGCTTGTGGGGTTTTGGGGAAATGAAATGGCTGCGACTTCGTTTTTGTTGGATTGACGTCAAAATGGCCTTCTATATAAGGTCATTCTGATTTTGAAATAACTGCTAAGTACTATTCGCTGCCGTAGTATTTACAATTTGGCAGCATGACAAAGAAGTAAAACCATCAAGAGGTACCACTTGTACAAACTGTGGAGAAACAGTGACTCTTGATAATCATGATGACACTCTTCCTCCATGCCCTCGATGTCGCAAAACAAACTATACCCCTTAACATGAAAGTTAGCAGTAAAGGAGAAAGCTATGGGAATTAAAAGAGGTCCGAAAAGAATTGCGGATTCAACAGGGAAACCAGATAGACGCCAACGGGACAACAAAAAGACCCCCGAAAATACTCCATCGCTAAAACCCCACAAGCACAAGAAAGGTGACTAAAAACGTGTGATCGCACTTAACAAACGCAGGTTGTCGGACTGGTTTTCCGCTGCGCCTCAATCCAGCCCCAAATGCGCGCGTTAGATGCTAAAAAAGGTACGTGCATTGACCAAAGAAAGGATCGAGTTTTGCCCGTCTTCCTGAACGCATTTCCACTTAAAATTCCCGATGTGGAGCTTGAAGCTATCCAAGTTCCCTATGACAAGGAAACGCTGGATAGTCTCCGCGCGCAACACGGATTGACGCACTCCTTCCGTCGGCAGGGCGATGATATTTTGATCTTTTCAGCAGACGGCATTTTCCCTGTCTCCGGCGCACCCAAAACCATTGCGCTGACTAAGAATTTCGGCATTTTCTGCTCACTGGTGAAGGACGGGCTGACACGGCACTTTGAAGGACTGGGTCGCAATCCCTCCGGTTTTAACCCTATAGAACTGGTCAGTATCAGGCCCGATGACAATCTTCTGACTCCGATTCTAGGCAACACATTTCCATTTAAGATTTGCGCAAAATATTCAATCCATACTCGCTATATACAAGGTCATCCGTGCCTTGTTATTGATTGCTCAACACGTCGGATTCTCAAAGAAAACAGTTTGTTTTTCTTAAATGACAGTTTCGACCTCATGGGGCGATACGTAGTCTCCGAACAGGAGGACGGGTACAGAAAGCTCTTGGGATCAGTAAATGCGATCAATGGAGAGACTTTGAGCGTCACTCGGACTGACGGACAGATCGTGCAAGCGAATGCTCAAGACGTTTATCTTGAAGCCAGCCGGACGAACTTCGACGACTACATTATGCATACGCACGGTGTGCAGAAGGATGCCATTGTGGAACGCATCCGGCAGGATGTCTCCAAATTCAATAGGGGCGAGAACAAGAAGGCACGCATCGAAACTCTCAAGAAGTACATCCAGTCGAAGGCTATTCCGCTGATAGACGGAACACGCATCGAGATTGAGGATGCGCCCAATATCCAGAAGGATTCCGGACAAATGCAGAAGCCAATATTCGTCTTCAACGACAATGGCGAAGCGGAATGGGCAGAAAAGGGACTGACTCAGAGCGGCCCTTATACGAAACGCACATTCGACAGAAACGATCCGTCGATCTGTGTAATCTGTTCCCAACACGACAAAGGCCGCGTCGAACAGTTCGTCCGCAAATTCCTCAAGGGCATCTCGAACAGCAAGTATTTCAGTAACGGCCTCGAAGGCAAGTTCGCGCTCGGAACGAGCCGCGTAGACGTTTTCGCTACGGCCACTGACAGCATTGAGGCATATAAGCACGCCATCGAGTGCGCTCTCCAGAAGAAGGTGGATGACGGTGGACGATGGGACTTGGCCCTCGTGCAGGTCCGGCAGTCCTTCAAGAAGCTAAAGGTGACTGAGAATCCGTACTACCTGGGCAAGAACCTGTTCTTCCTGCACCAGGTGCCAGTGCAGGACTTTACCATCGAGCTTTTAGCACAGCCCGATTACTCGCTCGGCTACTCGCTAAACAACATGGCTCTGGCCTGCTACGCAAAGATGGGAGGCGTTCCGTGGCTGCTCAAATCCTCGCCTACACTTTCCCATGAGCTCGTTATCGGCATCGGTAGCGCGAATATCGGGCAGGAGCGCGGAGCGGATAATCAGCGGATTATGGGCATCACGACAGTCTTCTCCGGCGACGGCAGCTACATCGTCTCGAACACGTCGAAGGCCGTCCTACCAGACGCGTATTGCGAGGCTTTGACTTCCGTTCTCGGTGAAACTATCGAGAAGATTCAAAACCGTATGAACTGGCAGAGAGGCGACACGATCCGCCTGATTTTTCACGCGCAGGTCAAGAAGTTCAACAAAGACGAAATCACAGCGGTTCGCGCGGTGATCGATAAGTACCGCGAATACCAGATTGAGTATGCGTTCCTGAAAATCTCAGAAAATCACGGACTGCATATGTTCGACTCCGCGACTGCCGGGCTACAGAGAGGGCGGCTCGCGCCGTCGCGTGGCAAGACGTTCAAGCTCTCCAAGCATGAAATGCTCATTTATCTAATCGGCCAGCGCGAGTTGCGGCAGGACACCGACGGTCATCCGCGCGGTGTGATCCTCGATGTCCATAAGGACTCGACCTTCAAGGACATCAAGTATCTTAGCTCCCAACTTCACTGCTTCGCATCCCACTCCTGGCGCAGCTACTTTCCTAATCCGATGCCAGTGACGATCAGCTATTCCGACCTGATAGCCCGAAATCTAGGATGGCTCAATCAGCTTCCGGGCTGGAACGACTCAGTGATGATCGGAAAAATTGGGCAATCCCAATGGTTTCTATAGAGAGGGAGAACGCCTACCAGCTGCGCGAATATCTGCACCGCAAGGTGATTGAGTACGCGCACGCTGACCCTTTCAAATACACCTTACTGCGTTTTCTAGGATTGTCGAACGACTGCGTTCAGGCCTTCGACTTCACCTCGCTTTCCTTATACCAGCGATCTGCGATCGCGGGTCTCCGCGTTCTGGACGAGACCGTCTCTAGCCAAGATATCACGCGCCTGCTCGGGCAGGCCCCCAAGATCGACTCCACTCCGCGCCCTTGGGTCTCGGACGTGTTCGGCGTCATGGCCGTGAAATGGCTAGTAGACCAGACAAACGATAACCGTATCACACGTGAGTTCGAGAACTGGATTTCAGGATTTCTGGAGCAACAGGTCAGTAGCGATCATCTCAATCTTTTCGAGAAAGACATCGTGGCCTACATCCGCAGCAGCGAGTCTGCCGACTGTGCCAGCGCGTGCGTGCCACTCTTTCTTCATTACAGTAAGCTCCAGCGGATCGAGGATCACAAAATCCGCATGTCCCTGATCGGCCGCTTCATGCGCGAATTTCGGGAGCAGGCACATGGGGACGCTTCAGCTGCGCTATTATCTGTGATGGTCTATGTCTTCGATCAAGTCAATCAGGATGTCGCTGTCGTGCCACCAAAGGGCTGGAGCCTCGATGATCTTCTGGGATTTTTGGAGCGCATTCCCGTCGGCCTCAAGCGATGGACATGGGAGGACACGGGCCGCACGCGCGGCGCGAAACCCGTCAAGTGGCAGGTAGAGAACGAATACCATGTTCAGAATCTTCTCTATGTTCTGCTTGGGCCGATCTTCAACGACATCGCAGATGAAGTGAATCTCCAGCCCGTTGGGCAGAAAAATCCGCGCATTGACCTCTACCTTCCGTCACTGCACACGATAATTGAAGTAAAGTACCGCAAGGATGCGAAGAAATCTTTCCCGGCGCTTATCGGTGAGATTGCCGAGGACGCCTCACTTTATCGCGCTGACGCGAAATACAAGGATTCCCAGATCATCATTTTCCTGTGGGATTGCACACGTGCGACGCAGGAACACGCTAAGTTCAGGGAGGGTGTGTTAACGTTGGACGGAATTAACGGCTGTGTAGTGGTTAGTGCTCCATCCACTATGGATTTCCGGCCACCGAGTTAGATTAAGGAACCCATAAGGTGGCCTTTTCCTCTTATCTTGATGGTCTACGCCACTCCCAAAGCCATGAGGGTCAGGTCTTTGATTTATGATTTAAATCCAAAACCAAAGACCGGATCAAACGATGGATGGCTATGAACGCCCGCCGATATCAGCCTTGGGATCTTTTAATTTCCTAAGATGCTTACCTAATCCCGACTTGCTACGACCTAAAACGTAAACTTCCGGCTGGTTTAGTAGAACTTTACCAAACGGCCTGCCATATCGCTGGCGACTTAGGCATCCCGTTATTTGTCGCTGGTGCAATGGCACGCGATTTAACTTTGGTACGCGGCTACGAAGCATAAGCAGTCGAGCACTCGCTTACATAAAGCAAAATTGGGGTCAGAGTAAAACCCCTCCTGTTGACCTTGCGATTGGCAGCTACGTAATATCAGTTGCCCATACTGATCTACCTAGTAACGCCGACTCACCCATTAAACGTTCTACTCGAATTGACGGGAGCATGACAAATGCAATGGACTTCGATCCCTGAAGGCTACAAACATTGGGCGGGAGATCCTGCCGAAGACAATATCGGTCCATTTTTCTTTAAGTCGATGGCGCCAAAGTCAGAAACCGCCCTGTGCTTGCAGGAAAAGCACTGCAATATGTTCGGCATTGTTCATGGTGGAGTATTGATGGCGTTCGTCGATTACACTCTGTGCCTGGCGGGCTTGGAATCGACAGAGGACGGCTGCGTAACCGTGACCTGTGACAATCAGTTTATTGGCTCCGCAAACGCTGGCGAGTTACTCACCGGCCATGGTGAACTCATTCACCGCACTCGCAAACTGGCTTTTGTCCGGGCCACATTGACCGTAGAGGATAGAACGGTGCTCTGCGCAACAGCGACACTAAAAATGTTAGCGAAGTAGGCTCAACGGCGGCAACGCTTACCGGCAGCGTTCAGTCTTGGGTGCAGCAAACGGGAATAAAAAGGCAGTTCAAGGCGAGTTCCCCAATGAGCAATTCAGGGCAGTGCTATGTTTGGCATGCTTAAATTAATTCTACCCGCTGTGCAATATCACCGGATTGAACCAGCTGTAAAAATTCCTCACCCAACTCCAGGCTGCGCGTTGCTGAGTCCTGCCAAAGCCGTTTACGCTTGGCATCATCATGTTGCATCCGCAAAAAATCTCTACGATCCGGGATGCGCCCCAAGTCGGTGGACGCTATGAATTCCTCTGAAGGTGCTAGCAACACGGCCTTATCTAACTGTGAAGCGGGTGTTTTTCGCCACGAGAAGTATTTATCAAACCAGCCCGCTATCGCTTCGGTGTAAAAATGCGGATACAGCACAATGCCCCCGCCCTGCCATAAACTTCCCGGCAGCGGGTGGTAATCCAACAAGCCACCATCTCGATGAGTCCCCAAAGGGCCACCGGCTATATCGCTAACACCGGCCATAATCACCGGAATCGACCCCGATGCCTGTACCGCTCTGTGCAAGTTTTGCGGTGACAGCGGGGCATAGTGCGTCACATACCGGTCCGACGCCCGCACGGCACCATTGGCCCTGACATCGGAAAAAATAACGCGCTCCATCGCTCCAATATTGGCATTGCGACCCAAACCACTTAGCAAGAAGGCCTTTACCATCGCGATTTTCTGGCTAGAAACAGTATCCCTACCTAGTAAACCACGCGCCAATACCGTGCCGCAGTGATATCGAAATTGAGGGTGGGAGAGTATCTCTTCACTACCGCCTCCGCCCAGCACAAGGTCGAGTATCTTTTTTGTTTCCTGGTCGATGTAATCGGCCGTAATACCGTGTGGATAAGATTGCTCTATATAAGCGGTAGCCAAGTTATCTAAAGCTGCCGCTGCATCACGGCGACAGGCCGCCGCGAGTTTAAAGGCACCGATAGAGGTACCAAAAACATCAATGGGGTGATCAACATCGGTCAGCCATTCCGAAAATATCGCCCGATCTAATCCGTATATAGCCAACCACTTTGCTGCGCCCGATGCACCGAAAATGGCGCTGACATCAGACTGTTGAAGGCCGTGCTGCCGGATATGATCAAATGCGGTTTGCCCTGCAAGGATTCTTAATTTATTCATCAAACGACCAAAAATCTTCAATGGGATTTTATACAGAGAATTAGGCTTTCAGCCTCATTTCAGGCAGCGATATTTAGCTATAACACTCATAACAACTCCAAATCGACAAAACTTCGAGGGTCAGGTCTTTGATTTATGCTTCAAGTCCAAAACCAAAGATCAGATCGCCCTATGAACAGTCATGAACGCACGTCGGCGTTAGTCTTTCAAACCCCAGCGAAACGAAGTTAATTCCAACTTGTTCCAGCCTATAACTTAACGCAAACTACATCTACTAAACTAGCCGCTAAGGAACAGGCGATGGCTAAATCCACTATCATGGATGATCTTTTTACCCTAGGTGCCAAGCTTCCTTGGAAGTTGAGCCTCGCCCTCGCCTTTGGCTCCGCAATTGCTTTACACCAACTCTCCCTCATTGAACCACCTGCCTCTACTGGACTGCATGATTTATCCAAGGTCGTGTTTGTACAGGCCGCAAGAGTTTTCGGATTATTCGGCCAATATCTAGTGCCAGCGGCACTGCTATTTGGTGCCCTTGCGGGTTTCATGCAACGCCGTCGAGGCAAGGATTTGCTCGCGCAAACCAGAACCCAGCCCAAGGGCCTCGGTACGCTCTCATGGCAGCAATTTGAGCAGCTAGTTGGCGCCATCTTCAGGGAGCAAGGCTATCAGGTTGAAGAGCGCGGCAGGCAAGGTGCCGACGGCGGCGTAGATTTGGTACTAAGGAAAGCCGGCGAAAAGTATCTGGTTCAATGCAAGCACTGGCGATCTCTTAAAGTTGGCGTACCGGTTGTAAGAGAGCTATACGGCGCCATGGCGGCAGAGGGTGCCGTAGGAGGTTTTGTTGCCACTACCGGACAGTTTACCGCCGATGCCAAACGCTTTATTGAAGGCCGCAATGTAAAGCTGATCGATGGCCAGCAACTCAGTAAACAGATGAAAAAGAACAGCGTTAATACTGCTAACGTTCAAGCCAAGATAACGCCGTTGCGCCCGGCAATACCCGACTGTCCTTTATGCGCTAAACCCATGATTAGTCGCGTAGCGAAAAAGGGAGCACAATCGGGGAAGCGGTTCTGGGGGTGTACAAATTTTCCAGCTTGCCGAGGCACGCGACCGCTTTAGCGCAGGTGAGCGCGAGTTTTTAATGCACGCACTATTATTGAAATTATAATATTTTGAGTAGCAGTAAAATTCTCAACTTATAAATCACACGCTCTCTAACTACCGCCCTTACTCGGCTTCCGCGAGGCGGGAATAATAAAACCCACCTCTAGCCCAAAAGGTCTGGCAATTTTCTTAAGGGTTTCCAGCGTTGGATTGCCCTTATCACGCTCTACTTCCATTAAGGCGCGGGGCGCAATACGCAACACATTTTTGGCATATTCTTCTTGGGTCATGCCGACAATTTTGCGCATTTTTCGCGCAGCTTGGCCCAGGGTGAGTTCGCCATCTGCGAGCTGCCGTTGCAGTTCCAACTTTTTCTCGGTGGGATTATTAGGGCGCTTCATGAGATCACCTTTAGGTCTATGAGTGCAGATGCCTCCCGCTCAATAGCGTGTTTGCGCTGCGCTATTACCACCGGTTCAATCGCCTCCCGCGCCATAATATCAGGCAACGTCGCCAGGCGATGACCAAACGCATTAAGCTCTGCAATGAGAACCTTTTTGTTGATCATTGCCGGCATGGCAGCAATCACTTTGTCCCAAACCGGGATGCCGCCTTTTTCCTGATCGCCTTCCCACCGGCTCACTCTCGCAATGCCCTCGGGGTCTAAGTACATTGGTGCAAAATCAAATAATGGGGTCAGCTCGACGCGACCATCCTGATGGCGAAACACAGCGGTATTTCGGCCATGGTTGTCTTTGTTGCCAAGAGCAATGTTCAAAGAATCGCGCCTAATGTACTCCGTTACTTCTCGCTGCGGGTCAGTGGTATGAGCGATCAAGGCGTTGAGCAGCACGTTGTGCGAAGGTGTGCCTCCCGCTTCCCCGCCGTAACGACAAATTTCAGCCAAGGACAATAGGCTCTCCATGCCAATACGCTGAAGTCCTTGTGCCGTGCGAGGACGGTCAAAGCGTGGAATCAACAGGGTATTTCTAGTCCACTGCAACTCGTCATGCACCCGAATACCAAGTGCTTTGGCCAACTTCATATAGGTGGCCTCTAAACGCAGCACCAGCCGGTCACTGTCGGTTTTTCCGCGCGGAAACTTAATTAGCCACGACGAGGCTATGGCCGCATCAGGCAGTGCGCCCTCTGCATGCCAGCGACCGGCTTCATCAAGCACCATTAAAAACTTTGGGGCAACGCCCGCCACATCTGATGCACCGGAGGTGTGGGCACCATTTTGGTAAGCGTATTCAATAAAATGTTCCTGGCGCTCACAAATCTCATCGAGTGTGAAGCCCGGGTGGTCAGACATTGTAACTGCAACACCGTCTGACCCCGGTGCCTGCATATTAGGATCGCGAGCCAATACCGCTTCGCGAATACGCAGATGACCTGGCGGCGAGCCGGCGCCATGCAAAAGCAACTCCAGGTCTGCGTCGTAGCCGTCTGTTATCCCTAGGCGTTTCACCCAGTGATCTCGGCCTGCGCCGCTGGGAAGAACATCCAAAAGAAACGCTGGCCAACTGGCAATATCGCGAATCAACAGCTCAACGGGATAGTTGCAGGCAAGCCCAGCGGCTTTTTCGGTACCCTCTTTAATCTGGGCGATCGCATAGTCATCGTCATATTGCAGGCGAGACGAATCGAGGTGACTAGGGCCAGCCACAGAGATGGTGGCGGCTTTCAGCCATTCGCCGTTACGATAAATTTCAATTGTGGCGGTATCCACAAAACACCCCGAAACAACAAATAAGATATTAAAATAGCTAAAAAATGAATGACAGTCAAATTAATAAGCCATTATGATGACCAAAAATTTATTACCGCTGCCCTAGCAGCACCATAGCTAACCCGAACCAAGAACCCGAACACCAGAATTTAGTAAATTAAGCCATTTTAATATCCAAAAATAGTGACTCCATCAAAATACTAGCCATTATAATGGTGTTTATTTGCACAGAATTTTGAGCCAATGGGGATGCAAATCTACACCGCAAAAGACCACTGCTCGCCCGCACCCGCGACCACGCCACAAATCTTAATATACAGTAGGTCGCGTCACTGGCCAGGTACTGACACCGTCTACCGGCACCGCGACTGCATTGGCAATACTGCAGACGTCGTCAAAGGCATAGAACTGCTTCGCGGCGGGCAACAGCAGCAACGCCTGCACCTGTGACGCCGCCTTGGCGGTATAGTCCCAGCCCAACATTGTGAAGTAATTGCGCTGATCTTTTCCGGTAATCAGGGAATAGGCAATCAGAAACCAGGACCGCCTCCCATCGCGATTGCTGACGAGCTCTTGGGCTTCTGCGTGACTGTAGAGGCCAAAACCGTATTTTGCTTTTACTGCGTCAAAGGCGGCTTCGCCTTCATCGAGTTTGGTTTTGAACTCCCTAGCCATTGTTAACACCAGCGGGAAGTAATCCCAACCTTCGGCGAAGCCACCCTGATCCGCTGCGTGCGCTGCAAGCTGGGTAATGATAGCGCGGTTCATCGCGCTGGCCTCGCCGGTCGACCAGACATTGTCATTCATATAGGTGACAGGATCACCCGAGTTTTGGGCCGCCTGCAGGAAGTCATAGCGTCGCCCGTTAGTCCTATGCTCGTTGCGCTCTACACCACATGCGCCGATATTCCCACCCGAGGCGCCGCCGGTATCGCGGTAGTAAAAATACGGTAGCGCTGCCCGCCAAGTATTGGTGAGCTGGTGATTATCCAGTGGCGCAAAGCGGTGATAGTCCGCCCCACTATTCCCCTCCAGGTGATGTCCGCGCTCATGTACCGGGCCTGCTCCCAGGGGATCCCAGGACCAGGTATAGGTCACGGGCTGATTACTACACCCACCAAAGCTGCCACAGTTGGTAATGTATTGGCGAATATTCCCTTCTACACTGCCCGCCACACCGTGAATATCACTATTACCACACTCCCAACCTTTGCTGGCGCAGAAATTCGCGATCGCGGTAGAGCGCTGGGGTATATCAAATCCGATATAGCCACTCAGGCGAAACATCTCATTGTAGTAATAGTCGCTTGCGACTCTCGCCACGTCATCGACATCCCAGCCCATGCGATCAGTCAGTTGATCGAGGCTGTCTTGTAATGGCGCCAAGGGCGATGTCACATAAGTCTCCGGGGTCACTATCTCTGCCCATTCATAATCACCCGAGGCCATCCCCGCGTAAAAATCCGTGGCGGTGTCCGGGCCGTTATAGAAGGGATGGGTTCCGATATTGGCAAAGCTCAGGTCAATAGTGCGATCGGCTGGGTCCACTTTCGAGTGAGTGATGTGAACCACCCCACCGTAGGAGGAACTCAAATTCAATGTTTCTCCTGGCGACAGCTCATAGAATACCGACTGCAGGTATTTGGGCATATTGTAATGATCCCGCGAATCGCTGGTGCGGAACGCATATACCGCGCCAGGAAACTGTATATTCCAGAACAGCGTCACCGAAATATCACTGTTATTATCTGTGCGCGTGACCGAAAACGCCTGCCCAGGTAGCACGTAGGCCCCGGTTGGTTTGCGGCCGTAAAACCGCGTTGGAATGCTGACGCTATAATTCTTGGGCGTCACTTGCAGGTAATCGCTGGAGCCCTGAAATCCCCTGTCCGGTTGCCTAGCCGAAATATCACGCTCGTTATAAACCAGATGATCCGCCAGGTAACTGCTGAAAAAATCATTCTGGTCGGATTCGAGGATATCCATTGGAAACACAACATCTTGACGCAAACGATCACCCAACAGGGCGTAAGCACGCTCCCGGCGGTAATCCGCCAAGGCCTCATCAAAAATGCGGACTTTATCGCTGTCCATCGCCCGCATCAGGGTACGCAGTGCCGATGCGCCCCGATCAAAGTTATCCTCAAAGCCAAAGACGGATGACGTATCCACCGTGTCGCCCGACAATCCTGCCGCCAGATCAAAGGAGAAGTCTCCATTTAACACATGGGCAAGTACGGCGTTGATCCCCACGCTATCGGCCTGCAGTGCCGCGATTAACTCCCCCGCATTATTCCACTCGCTATTCCGGTTCGCTTCGCTGAGAAAATAATTTCCAGGGCCCGGCAAATCAGCCCCGAAAATGGCTGAATAAGCTTTAGAAGCAGAAGTCGCGTGTTCCTGTCCGGTATGCAAATACAGCACAGGCACTCCCGCTTGCAGCTGCTGCTTTAACGCCAACACATCGCCGTCTAGCGTTTCTTCCGCGCCATTCTTACCCAACACAATCAAATCAACACCACTGGTACAGGTATTAAGCTCCGCGGTTTTACTGCACGTGTTGACACTAGAATTGGGCAAAGCAGCCTGGAACCAGGCTTGAATCACAGCCGTATTTTGAGTTCGCGCTACCAACACGGTAAGCGATGACTGCAAGGACGATTCGTCACCCGCGGTATCACCCAATAGCCAAGCAACTAGCCGACGAAATGCTGATTCAAAACTCTGGTTGAGCCCCTGACTGAACAGTAAGGGGGGATTGCTACCAAATAAACTATAGCGCGCATGCTGTTGCTTATAAACGCCCGCCATTGCCTGTACGCGCCCTCCATTCTGCATGAGCAGGGGAATCTGACCATTCGCCTTGCGACGATAGCTCGGCGCCGACACATAGCTTGTGCGGTTTGGAATCTGATAAGAAATGGCGCCACTACCAAACACGCCAGAGACCAGATCTGCCACACTTTCCTCAAGCGCACTATTTTCAGCAATGGCGGTATTGATCAAATCGGCCTTGGGATCGTAGCCCGCGACGGCAAAAACGTCCCCTGTCCGTAATACGGTTTCCAACGGAGCTTCGCCCTCGCAAGCATCGCCTATTCCATTGGCATTACCGTCCTGTTGCGAGGGGTTGATGACATCAGGACAGTTATCCACCGAGTCATAAATACCATCATTGTCACGATCCGGCGGTGAGACTCGATCACCCGCACCGCCCCCGGAGCCGCCCCCTCCACAGGCAACAAGGGTGAGCAAAATAATAAACAGGTAAGCACGGGTAACATTTGTCATATAAAGGCTTCAAAGAGTGTGTCGTGATTTAGCGCAAAAAATCTAACGCAATGTATTATTGGCGTTAAAAATCATAATCTCTTTGAATTCGCCATCTTAGGAACTACGTCTCATTTATCAGGACAATGCGCACCAGTAATTACCCCTACTACGCGGCGATTCCTCGATGTGCTAAGGGTCTTCTGGGGCCATATGGATCAAGCCTTTGATATATGATTCAAAACTTCGAGGGTCAGTCTTTGATTTATGCTTCAAGTCCAAAACCAAAGATCAGATCGCCCTATGAACAGTCATGAACGCACGTCGGCGTCAGTCTTTCAAACCCCAGCGAAACGAAGTTAATTCCAACTTGTTCCAGCCTATAACTTAACGCAAACTACATCTACTAAACTAGCCGCTAAAAAACAGGCGATGGCTAAATCCACTATCATGGAAGATCTTTTTACTCTGGGTGCAAAACTTCCTTGGAAGCTAAGCCTCATCCTTGCCTTTGGCTCCGCAATTGCTTTACACCAACTCTCCCTGATTGATCCGCCTGTCGTTACCGGCCCGCAAGACCTATCTAAAGTCGTGTTTATACAGGTCGTTAGATTTATCGGGTTGGTCGGCCAATATCTAGTGCCTGGGGCGCTGCTATTTGGTGCCCTTGCCAGTTTCATGCAACGCCGCCGAGGTAAGGATTTACTGGCACAAACCAGAACCCAGCCCAAGGGCCTCGGTACGCTCTCATGGCAGCAATTTGAGCAGCTAGTTGGCGCCATCTTCAGGGAGCAAGGCTATCAGGTTGAAGAGCGCGGCACGCAAGGCGCCGACGGCGGTGTAGATTTGGTACTAAGGAAAGGTGGCGAGAAGTATCTGGTGCAATGTAAGCACTGGCGATCCATCAAAGTCGGCGTGCCCGTTGTGAGAGAACTTTACGGCGCTATCGCCGCAGAGGGCGCCGTGGGAGGCTTTGTTGCCACTACCGGACAATTTACTGCTGACGCTAAACGCTTCGTTGAAGGCAGGAACATAAGGCTTATCGATGGCCAGCAGCTCAGCAAACAAATGAACAAGAGAAGCATTGGAAATGCCCGGATTCAACCTAAGATGACGCCGATACGCCCTGCGATACCCGACTGCCCGTTATGCTATAAACCCATGGTTAATCGCGTCGCGAAAAAGGGAGTGCAGTCAGGAAAACAGTTCTGGGGATGCACAAACTTCCCTACCTGCCGGGGTACGCGACCGCTTTAACAAGCCTAACTGAAGCAGACAATTTTTCTGGAAGCATTTCCTGAAAAAGTCGCGCAAAAATAACTTTAATAATTCCGCTACGAAACAAGATGAAAGATCCACCGCGAAGGATAGCCAGAACCTATAACTCATGTGCTCATTCGAAACTTTTTATATTTCGAGTCAAAGTAAAAGCCCGCCACAACGAGGGCTTATCCATGAAGTGATTTCTTCCCCCGAGCAACTAGATCCGCAATAAATTCTGCGACCCAACTCATTGTCTCCCCACCACTGTTCATTCGCAGCGAGCGTTCATTATTATTGAACAGCCACAGCAAGTGAACATCGCCCATCTTTTTTCATAAAATACTATTGTTCACAAATTATGAACATGACAGATTAATGAACAACACATTCCGCCACGTTGAAGTTATGAATAACGCACTTGACAAACAGAGCATATTCGATATCACCATAGACCAGCTTCAGAACGAAACCGGTCTATGGCTAAATTTTGATCCAGCACGCCGTCAGGGGCAGTTCTTTGATTTATGACTCAAGGTAAAAAGTTTGCGAGATGTTGATTTTCATCAAATACTAAGCAAGGGTTTTCATATCTAAATGATCAACGGCGAGTAATACTTTCGCTTCTAAATTTAATACTCACAGGTAGATAACTGGGTCAATCCATCATATAAATTTCTGTTTTTAATGGCGCAAAATTAAATACTATTCAACAAGCATGCAAACTAACGTATTCTCGTATAAAAATAAGAACTGCTGTGAGTAATAAATGAAAGCGCGTGATGTCATTTCATGGTCTGTCTTTCCGGTGACGGTTGCGGCGGTGCTGCTTGGCGCAGTATGGGCTATCGACGCCGGCCACGCGCCGAGTTTGGTCGCTGGGATCGGAACATTTACGAGCCTAGTGCTGGTGGTGACGTTCGAGCGTTTACTTCCCTACCGTAAAGAGTGGAACCAAAGTCAAGGCGACCTGCGCGCGGACTTGCTGTATCTGCCCAGCTACTTTGGCATCAACGCGCTGGTGCAGCCCTTGGTCGCCGCCGGGGTTGTGCTGGGCGGCGCCATGTTGTCGAATGCCTTGGGCATAGGTCTATGGCCCTCAGAGTGGCCATTGCTCGCTCAGTTTATGTTGGCCTGCATAGTCGTGGAGTTTTTCGACTACTGGCCTCATCGATGGCTACACGAAGTACCGTTCCTTTGGCGCTTTCATGCCATTCACCACAACCCAACAAGACTGTACTGGCTTAACGCAACGCGAGCCCATTTTGGCGAAGTGGTGTTTCGCGGTGTCATCAATGCGGTGCCGCTGGCACTGGCCGGTGCAAGCGCGGAAGTGTTGGCGCTGGTGGGATTGGCGAACTCCTTACTTGGCCTGTTCCAGCACGCGAATATCAACTTTAAACTAGGTCCATTAACCTGGATCTTCAGCGTTGGCGAAATGCATCGCTGGCATCATTCGCAGAAGGTGTCTGAGGCAAATCATAATTACGGTAGCAACTTCCTGTTTTGGGATGTTGTGTTTGGTACCCGATTCCGTGATACAAAAAGATCTGGCCCGGAGCGTCTTGGAATCGATAATGACTCCATTCCAGCCAGCTGGTGGTCGCAACTTTCGGTGCCTTTTAAAGCGCATAAAAATAATCTATGAAGGGACCTAACTGAACTCAATATTGCCCCGCTTGCTCGAGCCTATATTGAATGCTGTAATACTGGCATGCATCGCAAGCGCGGCGCGAGATTGCTCAACAGCTTTGACCAACGCTGCTCTTCGGCAACCTCGTGTATGACGGGGAATCCTCGGGTGGCCACATCAATTTGATATGGATCCAATTGCGATGACCACTGCGACTCAAAACTCCATTCTTTCTCGCCTCTATCACTGGGAAAAAACCGCGCCGAACGCCGTTCACTTTGTGCAGCCCATAGGCAACGGGGAAGTCGAAGAATTGACTTGGGCACAGTGCATGGACCAAGTGCGACGCATGGCCGCGTATTTAAAGTCCTTGAACCTGCCAGACAAAAGTCAGATTGCTCTGATCGGTAAAAACAGCGCGCACTGGATGCTGGCCGACTGGGCGATCTGGATGGCAGGTCATGTCACCGTACCGCTGTATCCCACACTCAATGCCGAAACTGTGCGCTACATTCTTGACCACAGCGAGGCACGGCTGGTGTTCATCGGCAAACTTGATGACTGGGAGATGATGCGCGGCGGTATTCCCAAAGATCTACCCGGTGTGGTTTTGCCGCTGGCGCCCACTGATACCGGCTATACCGACTGGGCTACGCTTTGCGCTACGCAGACGCCGCTGGCCGGCGATATTGAACGCGATCCGCAGGAAATGGCCACCATCGTCTACACCTCAGGCAGCACTGGCCAGCCCAAAGGCGTGATGCATAGTTTCAATACATTCCGTGTCGTTGGAGAGATCTATTCCAAAATTCTCGGGTTCGGCCAGGAGGATCGCTGCCTGTCGTATCTGCCACTGGCGCACATCTACGAGCGCATGGGCGTGGAAATTCCGTCCTGTTACGCGGGTTTCAAAGTCTTCTTTGCAGAAAGCCTGCAAACGTTTCCGGCGGACCTGCGTCGCGCACGACCCACTGGCTTTCTTTCCGTGCCACGACTGTGGACCAAATTTGAATCCGCGGTGGACGCCAAGATACCGAAGAAAAAACAGCGAATCCTTTTTCGCATTCCCATTATCGGCAAGAAGGTCAAGCACAAGATCCTAATCCAGCTCGGCCTTCAGGATTGCCGCTTCGCTGCCACCGGCTCGGCGCCGCTGCCACCGACAACGGTCGAATGGTACCGCAGCCTGGGCCTAGAGTTGCTAGAAGGCTATGGCATGTCCGAAGATTTCGGCATCTCACACGTCACACGGCCTGGCGAGTCCAAAATCGGCTACGTCGGGCGGCCCAACGAAGGCGTCGAGGCGCGCATTGAAGCCAATGGAGAGATAGTAATCAAGAGTCCCGCAGGCATGATGGGCTATTTCAAAGATCCGGAGAAAACCGCTGAATCCTTCACCGCCGACGGCTTCTTCAAGA
Source organism: Zhongshania aquimaris (assembly GCF_019312595.1). GTDB lineage: Bacteria > Pseudomonadota > Gammaproteobacteria > Pseudomonadales > Spongiibacteraceae > Spongiibacter > Spongiibacter aquimaris. The sequence continues at coordinate 1,611,580 of NZ_JAHWDQ010000001.1, forward strand.
CCGGTGACATGGGTGAGTACGACGCACAGGGCAAGCTCAGAATCACCGGTCGTATCAAGGAATTGTTCAAGACATCCAAAGGCAAGTACGTGGCGCCGGTACCCATCGAGAACCGCCTTGGCAGAAGTTCAAATGTGGAAGTGGCCTGTGTCGGCGGTGCTAATCAGCCTGCCACCCACGCCCTGATTTTGCTCTCTGAAGATCTGCGTGTAGCACTCGACAAGGGCGCCGATCGCAAGTCCGTAGAGAAGGAACTAATGCAGGCCATGGAAGAAGCCAACGCCGAGCTAGACCCACACGAACATCTGCAGTTTTTAGTTGTGGTCAAGGACGTGTGGACCATCGAAAACGAATTCCTCACGCCGACGATGAAGATCAAACGCAACGTCATTGAAAAGCACTACGCCGACCGAACAGATGGCTGGTACTCACAGCAGCAGAAGGTAATCTGGGAGTAGTGCCGCAGTTTACGCTCAATGCCTACGCAGTTAGGCATTGAGCCTTTCACACTCCAGCTTGGTTTAAACGACTGCATTCTTCTTTTCAAATTTTGTAAATTAAGAGCCACAGCACTACAGTTAGAACAGCGCTATGAAGGCAGAATAAATGCCATTAATAGATTGTGGTTTTAAAATAATCGGAAGTGGCTAACTTACCGTACTGATTAGTAGTGGACTGAAAAAGGCTTAATTATGCGTAAAAAACCCATCATCAGTACCTTGGCCACCTTGGTATGCCTGACCTTAGCAGGATGTGGCAATGATGGCTCGACGGCGAATGGTAAAGTACGTGCAGTCAGTGACATCAAGGCCTCTGGCGAACTTAGAGTGCTGATGCGCAATGCACCTACAATTTACTACTTAGATAAATACAACCATCCGGCTGGGCCGGAATACCAGATGGCCGAGGCATTTGCCGAGCATCTTGGGGTTAAGCTTGTTGTTGTGCTTGAAGAAACTATCAACGACACGTTGACCGCGCTGAAAGCCGGAAAAGCCGATATGGCGGCGTCTGGCCTCACCATCACGGACCAACGCAAATCACAGTTCCTTTTCACTAAACAAATTGAGAGCGTTACTGAGCAGTTAGTCTGTCGACGTGGTGGCAATGTAGCGAAATCATTAGAGCAGCTTAGCAAGGTCTCAATAGAGGTAGTCACGGGTAGTAGCTACGAAGAAACACTAGAGACCCTTAAACTTAGCAACCCTCAGTTAAGTTGGAAAAGTAATACGCAAACGGGCACTGAAGCGCTATTGCAAAAAGTGTGGAATAGCAAAATTGATTGCACCATAGCAGATTCAACTATTGTCGACGTGAATCGCCGCTTCATGCCAGAGCTTATAGTTTTACTAGACGTGAGCAAGCCGAAGTCACAAGCCTGGATGATGCCTAACAGTGGCAAATCACTCAAATCTGAAGCGGATACGTGGCTGAATAGCAGCGCAGGTAAAGCTATCGCCAAGACAGTACACAACCGTTATTACAGTTACATAGAGCAGTTTGATTTCGTCGATATACGCACTTTAACAAAGCGAATTGAAGACCGGCTGCCTAAGTATGAGTCGATCTTTGCCAAAGCGGCTAAAACGCACAATATCGATGAATCGCTAATGGCCGCGCAGGCCTACCAGGAATCGCATTGGGATGCCCAAGCCAAAAGCCCCACCGGGGTAAGAGGCATAATGATGCTGACTCAAAACACCGCAAAATCTTTGGGCGTAAAAGATCGCCTAAACCCCAAGGAAGCCATTCCGGCTGGCGCCCTGTATCTAGATCAGATGCGAGAAAAATTTGACGAGGCGATTCCCGAACCAGATCGCACCTATATGGCATTGGCTGCCTACAATATAGGTCGAGCGCATATGCACGATGCTCAGACCTTAGCGCGGAAACTCGGCAAAGACCCCAAAAAGTGGTCTGATCTTAGAGAAGTCCTGCCCATGCTGTCGGACAAGCGTTACTACAAAGATTTAAAATACGGATACGCACGGGGCTTAGAGCCGGTGCGCTATGTACAACGCATCCGCAACTACGAAGATATCATTAAAGAATACGACAACTGAGCCAGTGGTGCCGCCTAGCGCAAACACAAGCTTGTTTGTGCTAGACGGCATTGAATGGCTAAACTAATTTCCATCCACCTAAGATATTTGCAGAACTATAAAAGCAGCCTAACTACCCCCTAGCGAACACTGCCAATTCACATCCCTCCTCCATACAGGTGATCACTATCTCGGCCATAGCGGCTATCCTTGTCTCATTGTCACCATTAGATGGTAGGCGCCCAAGGATACGTTGATCTTCGTTTATTTTTGCGAGCTCAATCTTGATTCCGGCGTTTATAAGTGCTCAGCGAGTACGCTGATTTCGATCTCACATAATATAAACATCAAAAGAGCCTGATTATGCCAGCACCCCAATCCGCGTTTAGCCCTCTCACTATCGGGCCCATCACCTTGGCAAACCGTTTTATCAAGTCTGGTGCCAATGAAAATATGTACCGCAAGGGCTTCCCAACCAAAGCCTTGCTCAAACACCATCGCGAACTGGCAGCGGGTGGCGTGGGCTTAACGACCTTAGCCTATGCTGCAGTAGCCAAGATTGGCCGCACGTTGCCTGACCAACTTTGGCTGCGCGACGAGGTGATACCTGACCTAAAGGCGATCACTGATGCCATACACGCGGAGGGCGGCAAGGCGTCTTTGCAAATCACCCACGGCGGCTCGTTTGTTACCAGTATCTGGGTTCCTCGGCCCACTATCAGCGCGTCTAGCGGATTAAATGTCGCAGGCCTATTCCACGGTAATATCTGGCAACGGGCTATGAACGAAGACGATATGAGCCGAGTGATCAACGAATTTGCAGAGGGCGCAAAATTCGCCGAGCGCGCTGGCTTTGACGCGGTGGAAATTCACATGGGTCACGGCTACTTGCTGAACCAATTTATTTCACCGCTAAGTAACAAACGCAGTGACGAGTACGGTGGTAATGCCGCAAATCGCGCGCGCTTTCCTGCCCGCGTGCTTAGCGCTGTTAAACAAGCGGTAGGTGACAAACTCGCGGTTATCGCCAAAATCAATGTCGCCGATGGTGTGAGGCGCGGTTCGAACGCCGAAGATGCAGCGGTTACAGCGAAGGTACTGGAGGAGGCCGGAGCGGATTTGCTGGTACTTTCCGGTGGTCGCAATGTGGAATCCACGTGGTTTATGTTTGGCAGCCCAATGAATCAAGAGGCCTTTGCTGAGGTGTTTAAGTACAAACCCTTGCAGCGCCTGTTAATGAAAGCCGCCGCGATGGGAACACCCAAAGACCTAAAATTCAAAGAGATGTATTTTCGGGATTACTCCCTCAAGGTTAGAGAGGCGGTAACAATGCCGCTTGCCTATCTGGGCGGAATTAAAAGCTTAGCAAATATCGAACAGGCCATGTCAGATGGTTTTGATGCAGTAGTCATGGCTAGAGTACTGCTGCACGACGCCGCATTAGTGAACAAATTAAAAAGTGGCGAAATCTCCGCGTCAGGCTGCACTAACTGCAATGCCTGTATTCCACAGATCTACAATGAAGCGGGCACCTACTGTGTGTTAAACACACCCAACGATCCAGCACTGAATAAAATTCGCGCCGCTGAGTAGCATTTTCCCTTCAATGCAATTCCAAAACACTTAACAATAAATTTGCCCTCAGTCCCTTAGACGGGATCGAGGGCGGGGCGCACACACAAAAACAAACCGTCACCTATTTGACAAACTTATACCTACAGATTTGTTATCATCGCTAACATTTAGGCGCGATCTACGCGCCCATTGCTTAATAGAGGGAGTGGCAATGCGACTGATCAAGACTGTACTGCTGTTATTACTGCTGGTGCTTGCCATTGGCTTGTTTCTTATTAGTCGCCCGCTGACACCAGTCGGCCCTGCACTTGTGGCTAATACTCCAGTTGACCGCGCTGCAGCAGAGCTGCAAAGCGCCGTTGTGGTGGGCAGCAATTGGGACGGCACCGCCGAGGTATTCGACCCCGAATCCTTTGCGATTTTAGCGCGCTATAACCTGGTACCGGATATTGAGGAGCGCTTTGCCGAGATTAACGACAGCCTCTATCGACGCATTGCCGCGCGTTTTATTCGCACCGTAATCGGCGAAGGCAACGACCAGTTGGTAGACGACCTTTTCCCCTCAAAAGATGGCCGTTATCTATTTGTGTCTCGCCCAAGTTTCGCCGATGCCATCGCACTGGACGTCACGACCGGGAAAATCGCGTGGCGCACCAAGGTGAAAGGCGTTCGCTCTGACCATGCTGCGCTCTCGCCAGACGGCAAGATCTTTTTAATTTCTGCGTCTACCGGTGGCGTCGTTCATGCCATTGATACCGCCACCGGCGACATCGTCGATAACTTTTACCCAGGCGACCAGCCTCACGAAAGTAACTACTCCAAAGACGGCCAACGCATTTACCATGCCTCTATTGGCCGCGTGTTCGTACCCACAACAGCCGACTGGCTAGATGGACTCAAGGGCGAACGTCGCTTTGTCATTGCCGACGCCAACACCTACGAGGTACTAAACACCGTGGACATGCGCGAAAAGCTCGAGGAGTACGGCATGGACTGGGTGGATTCTGCAGTGCGCCCTATGGCGATCATGCCTGATGAAAGCTACGCCTATATGCAAATTTCCTTCTATCACGGATTCTTCGAATACGATCTGAAAAAACACCGCATCACTCGTCACCTTGAATTGCCGGTACCGCCACAAATTCAGGCGATGCCCCTGCGACAATACCAGCTTAATTCCGCCCACCACGGCTTGGCACTCAACCACACAGGCACAAAGCTATGTGTTGCCGCCACTATGTCTGGTTATGCGGCCATTGTGGATCGGGAAAGTTTCGAATACACCATTGTTACACTGTCAGAAGAGCCACTGGGCTCCAAGCCTTACTGGTCAACTGAAAGCGAAGACGGCAAGCACTGTTACGTGTCGAGCAGCGAACAGGATACCGTTGTCGTCATCGACTTTGAGACGGCTGAGCAAGTGGCCACCGTGCCGGTAGGTAACCACCCGCAAAGGATTCGCACCGGCAAATTATTGCTGCCCGCGCGTTAAGACTATTGGATGGATAAGTGCGGCAGTGAGATCCGCACTTGTCCTATTCAAAGGCCACCGACGGCTTTGCCAGTTGCTGCCATGATGAACATCCCATAAATCGTGACCGAATAAAATCGCGCCGCAACTCAACGCTACACGAAATAAAAAATTATTTTTTATGAAATCGTCACTTCGCGAAACTAACTAAAGTCTCGCCATTCAATGCTGCGCATTGCCTGCACCGCCGTTGACCGACGGCGATACGTAAACTACACCCAATCCAAATCTGATTTAGGCTTCCTTATTCAAACTGATGGCGCGCAAACAGCTTAAGTTTTAACGAAAATCCATATTGCTTCTAAGCAGAAGCGCTACCCGTTTTACTTAAAATATCGGTTATTGCACAGACACCAAAGAAACTATTTCCTTATTATTTCCAATAAGATCGGCCGCAGCAAACCCGCTTTTTTCAAACCAAAACTTGACTTAATCTCATAACATGCTAATTTTTTAGCACATGCTACATTTTTAGCAGACAACGAGAGCAATGAAATGGCAGAAAAGCTGAGTCGCAGAGAGCGCCAGATTATGGACGCGCTCTATGAGCAAGGTCGGATTAGTGCGCGGGATGTTCAAGACGCCATCCCCGAAGCGCCAGGATACTCGGCGGTGCGAGCACTATTAGCACGCTTGGTCGAAAAAGGCGATGTGGTGTCGATTCAAGAGGGACAGCGATTGTTATATCAACCCGCCAAACCCTTACAGCAGGCGCGTGGCTCAGCGTTGAAACGTTTGGTAAGTACCTTTTTTGGCGGCTCTGGTTTTAATGCGGCCACCGCGCTACTGGAACAAGAAGAGCTCAAGCCGGACGAACTCGAAACGCTCCAACGCCTAATTGATCAAGCACGTAAGCGCGACTAGGAGAGCAGCCATGCTCAGTGCCCAGTTGATATCTTCACTCTTCGAAACAACCTTGCTGCTAATAGCAGGTCGAGAGGTTTTAGAGTTGTGGCGCCACCGCCCCTCAAGATTACTTCAACGCTGCACATTCGTTCTGCTTACGGCAGCATTACTAAGTCTATTAATTAGCCCCTGGTTACGCCCACTGCTTTTACCTGTGCTTCCACACACTGTCATTCTCGACCCGATTACACTTACCCCTCAGAACGAACAACTGGCAAGCAACCCGCTGGTCGCGCTGCTCATGAAAATATATCTCGTGGGCGTATGCATATTAATTAGCTACTGGCTTATTAGTCTTCTCACATTGTTGTACAGCCACTACCACGCCACAGCGATACCCAATTCTCCCTGGCAAAGTCATTTATTAAACTTAAGTTCGCGCCGTATTCGCCTGCGCTGCACTCATCAGATAACTGGGCCAATGACGTGGGGCACGGTCTGGCCAGTAATCGCCGTACCAACGAAAGCATTGAACTGGTCGGATGCGCATATTCGCTGGGCACTGCAACACGAGATTAGCCACATTGAGAATCACGACTGGCTCACACAACAACTTGGGCGTTTGAGCTGTATATTTTTCTGGCCCATTCCGATTGTGTGGCAGATTTACCGAAGCATGTGCCAAGAAGCCGAAGTTGCCGCCGACCAACGTGCGCTACATGCAGGTGCAGCGCCAGCAGAATACGCAGCATGGTTGCTTTGTCAGGCGAGAGGTGTGCGCACCACGGCGGGTGTTGCATTGGCGCCGACATCCAGTCTGGGATACCGCTTACGGAATATACTAGACCCGCGGCAAGGCGAATCTTGTAAAGCTTCACCCACGATTTTGCCGTGGCTATTACTAGCGTTAGTAATGGCTTTACCGCTAGCTGCGATTCAATTCACCACCTTGCAAGTAACTCACACACCTCAATTTGGTGAAGCGGCGTGGCAAAGATCCCGGCCGGTTGTCATTGCCGAACCCGGTACTGCGCTCTTAAAACGTTTAGCTTCACCGCTAGAAGCACAGGCCATCCAACTCCCGCCCGCCCCTCCCACGGTCGACCGCGCGCCGCGGTATCCGCCCGCCAATGCGCCACCGTAATCTTCATTGAAGTAAATCAACTCATTTATCTTTCGTAACCACCTATCGGTTTCCAAAACAGGACACCGAGAGGGATATCTGCGCGTTAACAACGCGATTGGAGAGTAACTATGACTGCAATAAGTGCCAATGCACAGGCAAATAACGCCATTCCAATTCCGCACCAGCTATATCGCATACCCTGCCTAATACTTGGAGCACTCGCGGTAACAGTACTGATCTTGCTATTGATGGAACGATTAGTACACAACGATATGCTCGCCCCACCCGAGCAGGGGCCTCACAAAATTAACACCGTAGTAATGGACCCACCCGGACCGCCGGAGATACTGCCGCCACCATTTGTTCGTCCCGAGCCTGTTGAACCTCCGCCAGAAATGCCACCAATAACCCAAACTATTGCGAAGAATGTCGATTTCACAATTGACCTAACACCACCTTCACATAGCGAAAAAATTAGCCACAATCATTCGGGGCCGACCGATTCCACCGCCATTCCAATCGTGCGAATAGCACCAGATTACCCCAACAGAATGGCCACCCGAGGCATTGAGGGCTACGTGGATTTAATATTTGATATTTCTACTGCCGGTGTACCCACAAATATACGAGTCACCGAATCAGAACCAGAAGGTGCTTTCGACAAAGCTGCAATACGCGCCTTGGCAAGATGGAAGTATCGACCTAAACAAGTCGATGGTTATCCGGTGACACAAACCGGCCAGCAAACTCGAATTCGATTTGACCTGAGCGACTGACCCAACAGTCACAGCGCCACGAAAGACAACTCGTATTAAAAATTTCGGCGCGTGAGAAAACTGATTTCCCTAGTATTCACGTAATAGAAAAGACATTCAGAGAGTCGTCGCCGCAGGCCGATGGGGCGCGAATAAGGTCGCAGCGCGATTCTCTGCTAATGTACTGAAGCCGCATACCGTAAAATTTATTCAGTATTGGCCAGCCGACTAACGGATCTATAAAAATGTGTGTATTGCTAAAACTATGACAGACACCCTCACCTCGGCGCTACTAAACAATCCGCAGTATGCCCTCGCTATTGTGTTCCTAAATGCGCTCTGCGAGGCCACTGTCTTAGTGGGGCTGTTTGTTCCCGGCGCGGTGCTTGTGGTCGTCACGACATTTATTTACTCACAGGGCATTGCGACTATTCCAGAGATTATGTCCGCCGCGTTTATGGGCGCCTTGCTTGCGGACAATGCCGGTTATCACCTGGGAAAGCTCGCCGGCCCTAAATTTCACGAATCGGGCTTTGCGCTGCGTTACGCTTCTAAATTGCAAAAAGCCGAGAATTTAATACAGCGCTTTGGCTGGGGCGCGATACTTATTGGTCGCTTGTTAACGGCCATCCGCAGTATTGTTCCACTGTTGACTGGCATCAGCGGTTTTTCTGCGTGGCGGTATTTGATCTTTGATATTCTTGCCTGTGCTATTTGGGCAATGGGGCTTGGCTTAATTATCACCGGCGTGGATGGCGTTATAGGCTGAGACATACGCTAAGCATCCCAGCGCTTTCGCTACGCCAATATCCAAGACTCGAAACGCGCTTGCAATAGCCTCTCTGTTCCCCGACTATCGGGGTTGGATATCTGCCTCACTCGTCGTTCAACTTACGCCTCGGGCGACGTTGGCAACGCCAATAGATATTAGAATAAGGCCCTCGCAGCGAACTCAGTATTTACTATGCCGACATGCTCTCTCATGCAATTACCTAAACGGCGGCACTTAGCCTTTGGCGCGGCGCTTGGTATTGTATTGATTCCCGGCCCTGCGCTGGCGCACAGCTTCGGTGAGGTCTTCACCCTGCCGATGCCCTTCTGGCTCTATGGTTGGGGCAGCGCCGCTGCACTTATTTTGTCGTTTTTACTTATTGCCCTTAGCGCCGGAAACGCACTACCCGCAACAAGCACAGGCCGCGATTTAAGCCAACATCGCTCGATCAGATTGATGCGCAAACTACACCTGAAAACCCTGGCGCAATCTCTTAGCGTTGGCGCGCTGTTACTCTGCATTGTTAGTGGCCTTTGGGGCGTTCGCAGCCCCTATGGCAATTTCAATATGACTTTCTTCTGGATTGTTTTTTTACTCGGAGCCAGCTATGGCAGCGCGCTGTTTGGCAATATTTATTCAGTCATCAATCCCTGGTATTGCCTAAGCGCCGCCATCAACCGCTTCTGCAGGGCCTTTGACCGTGCCCGCGTCACATGGCCTTCATGGCTAAGCTATTGGCCGGCAATTTTGCTTTATGGCGCGCTCATTTGGCTGGAACTTCTCGGCGCCAGTACGCCCTATGTACTATCTATTATGCTACTGGCTTATAGCCTATTGAACCTTGTGGCGGTCGCCGTTTTCGGTAGCCGCAACTGGTTTCGCTACGGCGAAATATTCAGCGTCTTATTTGCTCTGCTCTCGCGACTTTCGCCACTGGAATATATTGCAACTGACCGAGGACAAGCTGCAAAACACACTGAGCCCGGCAAGTTACAGCTGCGCTGGCCGCTGGCGCACTTAACCGACTTGCGAGTAGGCCATTGGAGTTTGCTGATCTTTATTTTGTTTATGCTGTCGTCTACTGCCTTCGATGGTCTGCATGAAACCACATTATGGAAGCAATGGTTCTGGCTAGATTTGTATCAAAATCTGCTACGCGATTTCAGCAGCAGCAATCCCTTGGCGGCGTTTCCACAAATGCGCCAGTGGTTTGTTTACTGGCAAGGATTCTGGTTGTTTGCGTCTGTGACGCTATATTTGCTCGCCTATTTATTAAGCCTGCAGCTGGGCAAGTGGCTGGCGAATAGTTCGCACAGTATCACCGAACTAGCACTGGGTTTTGCGCCGTCACTGCTACCCATTGCACTGGCATACCACATAGCGCATTACTACACCCTCATTCAAACTCAAGGCATTAAAATTATTAGTCTGATATCAGACCCGCTAGGCCGCGGCGACAATATTTTTGGCACCGCCAACTGGCTGCAGCGGCAGTTTATTCCCGATGCAAATACCGTTTGGCATATTCAATTAGGCAGTATTTTAATTGGCCACGTTCTCGGCGCACTGGTGGCACACCGGCTCGCGCAGCGTTTGTTTGAAGGTGAGCGGAAAGTCATTCTGAGCCAGCTACCGATGCTGGCGCTAATGGTCGGCCTGACCACCAGCGGCTTGTGGATTCTATCGCTACCCCACTGACGCACGGCAAACCTGATAAAGCACAGGTAAAAAAAAGCCCGGACATAGCCGGGCATATTAAAGAACAACTTATTTAAGGCGCGAAACTACCTTCCGGTGGTGCCGGCCGCAATATACCGCCGGGATTAATCACGCCGCCTCGTCCTTGTATAGCCGCACTCGATGCTTCGGTGAGCTCCCAGGTTCGCAGATAGGCCTCGGCAGAGTTAAATAGGTGCTTGGTCTGCTGTGCAGGCTTATCACTATCAATGACCACCTCTTCAACAAAGTCGGCGAGCATACCGTAGTGCGCATTGCCGTCCACGTCTTCATGCCACGTGCGCACCACTTCGCCGTCGACATTGGCACTGGCGGGTTGCGAAAAGACAATCGGCTGCACATTGGCAAACCCGGTCAAACTAGTGAACGGCTCGCCATCAAACAGGGTGAACGGATAGGTGATGGGGTTTTCAGGGTTGTTGCGCGGGCCACTCTGCGCCGACAGACCATTGGTGTCGGTGCCGTAGCCAAAGCCGAATAATAGTGGCTCCAACCCTTTGGCAGCGCGCAGCGCCATTGCCGCGGTGTATATGCCAGCGGTTTCGTCCATATCTTCACGGAAGCCACGACTTGACCCGTTGCTGGGATATAGGAAGCCGCCGTTAGCCAACATCCGCGTCGCCTGATCTATAGTGGTGCCACCAAACGTGCCATGAGTCGAGACAAAGGGGTAGGCCGGCGTCTGCGCCTCGGCCAATTCTAGGGCTTGGGTTTTCATGCCCATTTCCATGTGATCCCAGTCAAACAGGAATCCCAACTCCATCATTTTACTGTAGGTATACAGACCTGCCGGCGTCATCCAGCGCGCATTACACTGATTTATGTCTGCCGGATAACAGGGCGTAGAACCGCCGGAACGCCCTCCCTGACCAGTTGGAATACATGGAGGCTGGGGCAAATAGCTTTGAACGGCGCCGCCGCTGCTACCCCACAGATAACCACTAAAGCCCGGCGTTACACCCTCAATCGGACAGTTATAAGTTGTCCACCATTCGCCGGTAGGAAGCTCCGTATTCGGCAGATTGGCTATCAATGATTCAAACTGGGATTGATTGGGCTGACCAGAAAATAGGTCTAGCAATCCAGCGATATCACCCGAGGGCACACCGCCGCTATTTTCGCGGTTACCTAGGTTAAGAATGAGGCCATCGAAAATACCGTTCCCACCAAAGGCATTGTCAAATTCGTGGATGGAAATAATCTGCCGCACACCCCAGTCCTTTATCCGCTGCATCTGGGTAAGTATCGAGTTAGGTTTGCCCTCTTCCGTGGTGCAGTTGTACTTATTCTCCAAGAAGCCGCTGTTATCCGAAGGCTCCTCTTCAGGACCCAGCTGACGCAGCGGGTTGTACTTGACCTTGCAATCAAACAAATTGGAAATTTCTATGCCCAACACCACGGCGATTTTGCCGTCTTCGATAACGCTGCGCGCCTTACTCGGCGTGTGCACTATCTGGAAAAAGCCTTTGCCGGGGCCACCGTATTGCGCGTCGATGTAATTTTCCATCGCGTACATAGTGCCGGCCTGACGACCCGCATTGTTCATTGAATTACAGTCGCGCAGAGGATCGGAGCTCACGTTACGCTGAAGCTCACAAAGCGTTTCATTGTCGACCAAGTCGTTGACGATCACTCGTAATCCGCCCGCCCAAGCGCGCTCTATCCACTTCCAGTAAATGGCTTCGTGGGTAAGATTGTCCCGCGATGGCCAATCAGAAAAGCTTGGATAGCCGTCAGTGGCATGACCATCAACGTCCTGTGTGAACAGACCACCGATCAGATCTAAATGACCGGTCTCGCCGTGAGCGCCACTGCAGTTGCCCAGGGCGTGCTCTACGCCGAATTTATGAAAGGGGTGCCCCCAATGGCCGCCGCCTAAAAATTCAGTTGCGCTTATATGAACATGGGCGTCGGCATGGCCCAGTACGCTGCCATCTGGCTGTGTGCCTTTGAAGGGTTCGCCGGTAAAATTACTCTGCGCCTCAGGGAAGTTAGCGCAGCCACTCGTTGTTTCAAAACTAAAACTATCAAGGTTGCCGTCGGCATTGGCGGCGGTTTTAGCCGCACCGCTGCCATCGACTATCAGTTCCCTCGCAGTAACATCAGAGCCAATCGTGAAAGCATTTGAACGGACCAGCGGGTCCTGGAATTCTTGCCACAAGGTCACTTGTTCAGCGCTGGGTTCAACATTAATAGCCGGAGTTGCGGGATAATCCGTGGTATCTCCTACCGCCAATACGGTCCACTCGGCGTTATCGGTCGCCGCTGCAATAGCCACATTCGCTAGATTACCATTGCCAGCGGCGGCTACTAGCTCACGGCTGGCACTGTAAATCATGTATTTACCCAAAGCCGTGGGTTTCAAGTAAAACGGTTCTGCCCCAGCCACGTCGGCCGCCGAGGCGCGATAACCCGCGCCATCAGCGGCGAGATACTGACCGCTGGCGTTGTCTTTAATCGCCCAGCAGGCATTGCTCAAATCGTAACGGGTAAGGCGGTTGTCTTCATTGTCGTCAGCGGCGTCGGCGCAACCGTCGTCGGCCAAGTCAATTTTGCCATCTAGATCATTGTCGATACCGTCGGCACACTGAACTGGGGCTACCGGATCGGTTTCATCGTTATCTGTCGCGCTGTCGCAGCCGGGGTCGGCTAAGTCAATTTTGCCGTCTGAGTCGTTGTCGACGCCATCGGCACACTGGGCTGCTGGCACTGGATCGGTTTCATCGTTATCTGCAGCGCTATCGCAGCCGGGGTCGGCTAAATCAATTTTACCATCTGAGTCATTGTCGATACCGTCGGCACACAGCGCTGCAGGCACTGGATCGGTTTCGTCATTATCGCCTACGCTATCGCAACCGGGGTCAGCCGAATCAACTTTGCCATCTTCGTCATTGTCTATGCCGTCTGAACATTCCGGCGGTGTCACCGGATCAATTTCATCGTTGTCACTGGGGCTAGTGCAGCCGGGATCGGCTAAATCAATTTTGCCATCTTCGTCATTGTCTATGCCGTCAGAACATTGCGCGTCTGCTACTACCGGATCGGTTTCGTCATTGTCGCTAATGTTCGCGCAACCGGGGTCGGCCAAATCGATTTTGCCGTCCAGGTCATTGTCGATCCCGTCAGCACATTGCGCCAATGGCGCAGGATCCGTTTCGTCGGTATCACTCGCGCTACTGCAACCGGGGTCGGCGGGAAAGTCGATCAAATTGTCACCGTCGTTATCGCGGTTGTCAGAACACGCCGCAGGCGTCGGGTTAGAGCGTGGGGTGGTAGATACGGAATCACCGCCACAGGCCGCCAATAAGAAAGTGATACTGAGCGCAACTAAGGCTCTGGATATATACAACATCGGTGGTGCTCCCATAATTATTCTAGCACTGCGGCGACGGGTGGAACTGACCACAGCGGTTCTCAGGGCATTACTAAGCTATAGCCTAGCACTAGTTTTGCTAAATTGCGGGCGCTAAACGCGGCACAAAATCACATTATAATCACAAAGTGTCATAGCCACACTAACCAGCGCCACTGCCTGAGCAGTATCTAGTAAAAAAACCACACTGATCGATAAGGTATTGTGAATTGACTAGGTGAACTTACGGGCTTACCGGCTTAGCCGCAATTGAGGCAACAAACCACATTACAAGCGCAAAAAGTGGCTTCCAAAGATTAAAAACAATGGGGAGTATTGATGGCCGACTAATGATTTAGTAGTCGGCTGGGTCTTTGAAGATAATGTCTAGCGGACTGTCTTGCGAAGCTCATCGCTAGACGCCCTATGACTAAATCGCTTTTGCTGGAATAGCAGACCGCCCAAATGCAACCAAGCCCGCGCCATACGCGTACATAGTTAAGCCGTATACCATTGACGGAATTGCCATCTCCTGCGAACCAAGAATTGTGGTCGCTACCAGAATGCCGATAGTACTGTTTTTGATTCCCAGCTCTACCGCGATGGCCACCTGATCACCTTTTGCCACACCCGCAAGGCGCGCAATACCAAAGCCAGCGCCTATTCCCAGGATATTAAGAAGTAGGCAAGCGGGCCCCGCTTGTATCAACAGCTCTAAAAGATGATCGCGCAGCCCGTAGGAGATAATGACGATTAATACCAGCAGTACCAATGCACCGAAACCATTCAGTGGTTTTTCAGCGCGCAGGGCTAGCATCGGCGCTTTGGCGCGAATGAGCATACCAATGCCAGTGGGTAGCAAGACAATAATGACTAACATGGTAATCGTGTCGACAACCGGCATTGTGACATCCGCCGACTTACCGAGCTGCCAGCTCAGCGCTTGGTTCACCAATAGCGGTAAAGTCATAATCGTCGCGATGCTAGCAATGGCGGTCACCACTATTGATAAGGCCACATTCCCTCTGGCTAAGTAGGTAATCACATTAGACGTCGCCCCGCCGGGGCACGCCGCCAATATCACCAAGCCAACGGCAATCGCCGGCGGTAGCCCTAAGCCCCACGCCACCAAAAATCCCAGCGCAGGCAAAACCACCAATTGCCCAATACTTCCCACTATTGCTGCACGAGGATGCTTGGCCTCCTTTGCAAAATCGCCAAGCGTTAAACCAAGACCCATGCCAATCATGATAATAAAAAGGGAAACCGGTAGACCGATACTAATAAACAGACTCTGTCCCATCTTTCTTTTGCCTTATTGTTATAACCGAATTGTTTAGAACGCTAGTGTAGAGTGAAACGCGGCCTTTATCTGTTACAAAGGTGACAAATTTGTTTAGTTCGCAGTCGCCCGAGACTTAGCGTTCGCTCTGACTTATCCAGCTCTGCAGATCAAGCCATAAGCGCTCTGCAACATCGGAATCATTTGCCTCTGCACTGGCCACAGCGACCTGCATATTGCGATAGTAGGCACCAGAAACTAATTCGTCTTTGGCGGCAGTGGCGCAATGAATTTGTGTTTGCGCGCCCTGCTTTGGCGTTTTCATAAAAAAGCGTTCAATCGGCGCCAAAGCGTTTCGCACCGCCGCAATCGAGCCAGTGCCCGCCAGCCCCTTGTCCGCCACATTGGTGTATACCGCGCCCGGATGCAGGCAATAACTAGTAATACCATCTCTCGCAAAATGCCTATCAATACTGCGTGTTAAATGCACCAGAGCCAGCTTTGACTGCCCATAGGCATTCCAGGAATTATAGGGTCGTCGCGGTTGAATAAACTCGCTATTCAGACCTCGGCTGTGCAGCTGTGACACGACATTCACAATGCGACTGTCACCGGAAGTCGCGGCCGAGGCTTGCAGTAAAGGCAATAGGCGATACGTTAAATGTGCCGAGCCCAAATAATTAACCCGCCATTGAATCTCAAAACCATCGCCGCTTAATGTTGGCGAAGTCCATCTCGACATGAGATCAAGATGAATACCCGCATTATTTATTAGCACATCTAAGGCTAAGCCCGCTGTTTTATAGGCTTGGACAAAGGCTTCAACAGAATCATAGCTCGCTAAATCCAGATCAAAGGCATGCATATGTGGATGATAGGAAGCTGCCAATTGCTGGCGTAGAGCATCGGCAATCACCGCGCTATTCTTGCGCACCGTTACTGATACCACCGCGCCCTGCTCCAGTAGCTGCAAGGCGGTAGCATAGCCCAATGAGCCTTCGGCACAGCCGGTCACAATAAAATGACGCCCTTGCAATTTGAACGTTTCCGCCATTTTTGCGCCGCTTACAAAGCCCTGTATTTTTCCAAACATGCCCGTCATAATCCCTTGCTATAAGCTTAAATTAATGTCTCAAGCTCTCTTGCACGAACCGCGATCGCAGTAAATTTTGATTGATGTGCAGTAGTCGCAGCGTAATCTAGTCTAATACCAGCAATCAACGAGCAATCTCTTCGAGCCCATGATTACACAAAGCAAAGACAAGCTACTCAGTAAATATCGCACACGCATCCGCGAAGGCGCCATCGCCAATGCTAAGAAGCAACTGGCACTTCGAGGTATCACCGCTGCGGAATTAGATCCCGATGAGCTGGAAATTCTGGTACATGACGAGGAAGTGAAGCTGCGGGGAAGGCTTAAGAATTATAGCCTTGCCGCGCTTATTGCGGCATTAACACTGGGCCACTTTTAATGTTGATCCCCTTACTGCGCAGCGGTGTGCTGTATATGATTTGGCGGCGCCATATTAAGCAGCGCGCGCTAGGGATCATCGCGACGGTGCTCTTTGTGCTGGCGGTGAATTTAATTCACTCAGAAGCCCTGGCTTTTTTCAGCGCCACAGATAAATCGACTTTAGCCCCATTCGCTTTCTACTTTCGATGGCTGGCATGGTTAGCAGCAGGCGTTAGCTATCTGTGGTTTGTTGAACGCAAAATAGCCAAAACCGCTGAAGCCCAAAGAAATGCCTCCAGTAAAAAAAACCAACCACAAAACAAGCCAAAAGCAGAGCCAATTGAACAGCACGATGGTTTCGACAGCTTGCGCCATAACACGCCCTTGCGCTCGCGAGCAGACATTATGCTAGAACGGAAAAAGCGTGATAAGCCAGACTGAACTTAAACACCTCATTACAGATTGGGACGAGCGCGACAAAACCATTCTGGCCATACTCTGCGATCTCGGCGAAAACAACACCGCGACTGATGCTATCGTCGACAAGATACGGTGGATGTACAACTCGCGAACGAGGCACCGTATTACACGGAATTTTAAGCGCGTAACAAGACAAGATAGTAGTGAAGAAATGCCATGCCCAAGCTACGAGACACTGCTCGCTGGCGCGGCAAAAAAGCTACGCATTCACAAACACTGCAAGACGGTGGACGAATACGAACGTTATATTCCTCAAGCTATTATCATTGCGGCACTTGCGAAAATGAACCCCGCGCAACGAGACCGATTTTTTAGCGAAGAATTTAACGCGACACCAATGTGGGACGCCGCAGGAATCAAAAGCCGCAACATCACGGGCCTACGCACGGCGGCAAGCGTATTAGCGCTGGCCAATGCATCTGGCTATGCGGTGTATGCAGGCGCGACCACCGCGCTTGGTTTTGCCACCCACGCCATGGGCATCACCCTACCCTATGCCGCGTATACCGGATTATCTGCAACCATCGCCCAACTCATTGGCCCACCAGGCTGGCTCGCGCTAGCGACGTATAGCTTTTTTAAAGTCACCGGCACCGACTGGAATAAATTAATGCCGGTGCTGCTGACCATTATCGCCACAAAACATCGCTATGACATTTTGGCTCGCGGTCACACTCAATAAGCCCAGCAAGTTCAATATCGCAGACAGAACTCAGATAAAAACCCCGTTAATTATCGCGATAGGCATTAACTTCAACTTCTGAATAATCCTGCTATCCGCACAATATCTAGCCGTCGAAACAAATCTCAAACTGTATTTTCATCCACAAAATGTCCGCTTTGGTCGACGAATGTTAAAACCGAAATGTATTGTGCAAAGAAGCGCCGTTGTTGATAAGAGCGGACCGTCAAAAATCCAAATATGATGAAATATGGTAGGTTTTTTACAGCCTCAACGCTTGGGTAATGTTCGGCAAACCGCAGGTTTTGGAGTCGCACTGACCTATTTGCTGCAACTTGCCTCATTTGTGGCATATTGCTACAATATTAGCAATATTGACCCCAAAGAGGATATAACAGTGGCAACTACTAGCATACGATTAGACCAAGACCTTATTGATAAAGCCACTATTATGGCAAGGGCTCTGAACCGAACACCACCCAAGCAAATTGAGCATTGGGCTAAAATTGGTGAAATGATGGAAGACAACCCGGATTTGCCATACGAGTTCGTTAAGCAAGCAATAATTGCGAAAGCTGAAAAAGAGGCTGGAAAACTAGAGAGCTACGATTTTGGCTAAGGCAACTGGTGTTTTACAAACTCCGAGTTTCAAAAAAGCTGTAAAGAAACTTAAGCCCAATCAAAAGAAAGATCTGGATAATGCCATTAAAGAACTAATGTCGAAACCGACGCTTGGTGAGCAGAAAAAAGGAGATCTCTCTTTTTTGCGTGTACACAAATTCAAGATGAGTAAGCAGCTTACACTATTAGGATACAGTTTTAATGATGGCACGCTGACTCTTGAATTAATGGCACTTGGTTCACATGAAAATTTTTACCGCGATATCAAACGCAGCACCTAAAGTCGTAACGCTCGCCGCAGCCGCGCCGCTTTTTGGCGTCGGCCTGCCGGCGCTTGTTATGTCTATTTTTGATACTGCTCGTCAATTTCTTCAGCAATTTTTGCGAATGCTTCATGCTCGTTACGGAGATATGACCAGTATATGCGAGCATCTGGCTCTTCCATTGACTCACTGTTGCCGGATAAATAGCCTTCTACTCTCTCTATTGCATGAAAGTATTGGTCAAGATCGAATTTGGTATATTCGCCAAGCTCGTTCCTCTCTTCCATTGCGCATTGGAAATTTTCGTACGTCTCTTTTAGCATTCTAGGATTAGCTTGCCCAAATTCCCGGTCACCTGACGAATGAGCCCAAATACCTTGGCCTATTTTTTCGAAGAAGTAACCCATGGCCGACGGAAAAACATCTCGGAGTCGTGACTCTTTAAACCTATCCTTATGCATTTTATCGGCCTCTGCTAATCTATTTGCGATTTCCGTGTATCCCAAGATCACTTCGGCTAGCTGCTTTCCGACCATAGCCTGAATATCCACATTGATCATGTCAAAGCTTCTGTGTTCGGAATGCCGCAATAGGTCGAATCCATGCTTTGACATCGACACTCTCGATATATAGTTATGGAAACGTGTGCCCTTCTGATTCTGCTTGGTTGGGTGTCCTATCGACGCGTTACGTATACCTCTTATTTCCATAAGGATAGGCGAGGGACTGAGCTGAATATCGAAGGCCTCACTCAGGTGACGCAAGGCATCTTGCTGCAAGAAAAGGGACTGCAGCAAACCGTACGTATAAATATACTTGAGCCCAGAGTCCTTTGGGAATTCACTAACTTCATACGAGCCTATTGCGTAAATCGTGTCTCCAATAACATCAAGTGAGCTGCATATCTGATTCCAATTTGACGAATCTTGGAGTAGATCGACTTGGTATCGGTGAGTGTTGATGTGTCTTCGAATCGCTTCTTCAAGGTCACCAATTTGGCATATCAAAGTGTCAATTTCCACTTGCTGACTGGCTCCTGGTTGTAGACATAACAGCAAATTCAAATGCGTTGCGCTTTATAACTCGTGCACATAGCGAGTCTAAGCTTCAGGGTGATTAAGCAGGATAATTCTATTTGAATCAGGGTGATAGTAAGCTTGGGATGATTTTTCATTTGTGTGCGTCCTGCATTTGATGTGGAATCCCTTTGTTCTGAGCATAATCGCTTCTCAATAAAAATCAATTGCTTAAGTGAATTCCATCCGAATTAGTGAGCGCCATGCTGCTGAATACGAGTTTGACCGCTTTAATATTGCCAACTACTGCATATATGATCCGCAGCTGTAGGCATTGTTATAGACGACATCAGGCACCACACAACAGAGCGCACCGCATAGGAATCAGAAATTAACAGATGTAAGAAAAGAGACTCGATCTAAAGGAAGGCTTACGCTGCACCAAGGTTCTGCACTGCACCAGCATAAACCCCATTCCTGCCATGTCGTTTCGCGTGGTACATATATTGATCTGCAGCTTCGATCAGCTGCTTACCGTTGAGGTCGCTACCCCAGTCACTGGTGACGCCGATGCTAAGAGGAATATCCAACTTAGTACCTTTATAGCTAAATGGCCTTGAGATGGTTTTTTTCAATTTTTCAGCAACCGCGACCACTTGTTCATTTGAGACAACACCGGTAATCACAACAACAAATTCGTCACCGCCGACTCGCGCAATCAAATCTTCTTCGCGCAGCATCGACCTCGCCCTTGCAACTACCTCAACAAGAATGGCATCTCCGGTAGCATGACCGTGGGTATCATTCACACGCTTAAAATTGTCGAGGTCAATGAATATTACTCCCACGCTCTCGTTAGCGCGCCGCCCTTTAAAAAGCGCGTACTCAAGCCTGTCTTCCAACAC
Source organism: Zhongshania aquimaris (assembly GCF_019312595.1). GTDB lineage: Bacteria > Pseudomonadota > Gammaproteobacteria > Pseudomonadales > Spongiibacteraceae > Spongiibacter > Spongiibacter aquimaris. Next base: position 1,632,018 of record NZ_JAHWDQ010000001.1, read on the forward strand.
ATGAGGCCGCAGCGCTCCCGTTAGCGAGTCTAAGTTAGCCATTTTGTACAATTCGGTCTGGGAAGCGGCTATCTCTTTAGCCAAACTCGTCACGACATTGGAAAGCCGACCAAAGGACGTAAATATGATAATAGGTAGCCACACCGCCACCACTAAATACGCTCCCCATGTAGTCATCGAATGCATATATGTATCGACACTAACGGATGGGCTGAGTTGAAGTGTTCCAGACATGAAACCATAGGCGACCAGACAGGTAACCGTCATTGCAGCGAACGCCAGTATTACCCCCACTCGGCAGGAATACAGCATTCCACCCAGTAAGGCACTGGTGGCCAACCACCACGTCCCGGCACCAAGCATGCCAAAATTAAATAAACCGACTACGCCGATACACCACATCAACAATATCAGCGACCAAAATTTAAATTGGTAAGATGTCTTTCTCGCGGACGCCCAAAGGAAAATGGCATAGGCGCCAATAATAAGATGTGCGCTATACATTGGCAGCCAGCCGGTAAGCACAGAGCGCAGTGCAGAAAGTGGTCCACCGACTGCACCAACCACCGCAAAGCAGAACAAAATTTGATTTAGCGCTTTGCATCGCGCATTTTCGATGACGACATACGGGTCGATTGGTTTGATGCTATTTATCATGCCCGGTGATCGCACTTTAACAGGGTGTAGGCCTTTTGATCCTATCCGAAAAACGTGAACACGTAGCTAGGTGTTTACCCCTACTTTATGCCCCAAATAGAACAGCAAATTCACAACAATATGACAATGTCACCGAAGGCAGAAAAAGTGCTTGGGGAAATTAGCACCGATCGTCATCCAAAAGGCTTTTGATTAAGTCGGCAATAATTTTCACGCTCGCGGACTTACTCATTGATTGACTGACATGGAGTCTATGCCAGAAGTCAAAAGACGCAATCGCATCTATCGCCTCACGTGTAGCTGTCGATACTTCCTTTAGTTCAGGCAGCCAATTATCCAGGTCTATTCTCAATTTTTGTTGATTTTCTTCGTAGCATTTTGTCAGTGTTGGCGAGCGCCAAAGCAAGGCACGCGTTGCCAGCATAACCGGCGACAAGGTGGTGTAGGCATTTGCGTGACGCTCTATCGCATGCTGCAAGCGGGTATCTAGTGTGCCGCTCCGATCTCCACCACGGAATAAATCTAAATAATGCTCTCGAATCTGCGCATCCAGTTCATTGTAAAGCTGCTCCATCTCTGAAAAATGTCTAAAGACGGTACGTATCGCAATATTAGCGCGGTCCGCCACTTGCTGCGCGGTCGGGATTAACACCCCCTCGTTAATTAAATCCAGCATCGCCTCGATAATGAGCTGCCGACTGCGCCTGCTGCGTTGAACGCGACCATCGGCAGCTCCCTTTTTGGTCGGTGATTGCGTTTCATCCATAATTATCAAAACCGTAAAGCACTATTATTAATTTACAAGTGAGGCTGGCAGCAGCTCAAAAAAAGCAAAACAACACCGCCTTTACAAAATTACTTTTGCAGCATATTCCGAGCGGAATCTTTGAATTTCTCCGCCGCAGTATCATCTAGATCATCCAATAAGTTACCCAGACTGAAAGGGACTTCAATGCCTTTTTCCATACCGGGCTGATTTTTCATTACCTGTAACCAGCGCGCTAAATTATCTAATCCCTCAACAGAAACTCCCGACCATTTATAGGTTCTCACCCAACACCAATTCGCAATATCTGCAATTGAATAGTCATCCGCTAACCATTCATGATCTGCTAAATGACCATCCAACACCTCAAACAAACGGCGGCATTCATTTTGATAGCGATCGATAGCGGGCTGTATTTTTTCCGGGAAGTAGCGATGGAAAACATTCGCCTGCCCCATCATTGGCCCCACCCCGCCCATTTGAAACATTAGCCACTGAATAACTTTTGAGCGCCCCTTGGCGTCACTGGGCATTAGCTTGCCGGTCATTTCCGCCAAGTAAATCATGATAGCGCCAGATTCAAACACGGCAAAATTATCGTTGTCACGATCAACAATGGCGGGAATACGCCCATTGGGATTTAAGGCTAAAAACGCCGGCTTTTTCTGCTCGCCTGCGCCGATGTCAACGTAATGAGTCTCATACGCTAAACCCAGTGCCTCCAGGGTACAGGATGCTTTATGGCCGTTAGGTGTCGGTGCGGTATACAAATCGATCATGTTTATCTCCCGATGAGTCAATGTCAAAAGCCATACCGGCTATTATTAAATTTATTATCTAAACATTATACGAAGTGACTCTTGGCAAATCCTGCCAGTCACACCGCTTATTTATATCGTTGCCAAGCGCTAAACTCAGTTGAATTGCGAGCCAAATTATATTGACATATACTATGACAAAAAAATGCTGACAAACATAGCATTGCGGTAAATAATAAGCTCGGCGGGCATTAGCCATAGCCATTCCCGCTGCGAATTCAAATAAAAACAATGAGATGGACTGAATATACCGATGCTGAAATTACTCCGTATTATCGTGGCACTGCCCGCTATCCTGTTTCTTATCATTGGTCTGCAATGGGCAGTTGATCCAGCCGCCGCCGCAGAAAGCTTAGGAATGCCCCTATTAGATGGTCTCGGCCGAAGCTCGCAGATTGCCGATACTGGCGCCCTATTTATTGCAATGGGCCTAATGATATTAAGCGGCTTGCTCACTGGGCGGAAAACATGGTTTTACGCTCCCGCGCTGATGCTTTTTTCTGCAGCGGCACTTCGCCTTATTGCGTGGCTAATCCACGACGCGGCCTTTGCACCAGACATGATTGCCGTCGAAATTGTCGTTGCCTGCTTGCTACTTATTTCATCGCCAAAATTGGCCGACAAACAGTGAAGCTATCACCCCAAGCGGTATGCATCACACTGCTAGCGACGCTCTTTAATCTTGCCCACGCTGAAGTGGCAAGACCAAATATTGTCCTCATACTCGCGGATGATCTGGGCTTCAGTGACATTGCGTCCTACGGCAGTGAGATTCAAACTCCGTCATTGGATGCCTTAGCGGCGAATGGGATCAGCTTCACCAATTATCATACCGCCGCGAGCTGCGCGCCCACCCGGGCCATGTTGCTCACCGGCGTAGACAGCCATAGAAATGGGGTTCCCAATATCCCCGAGAGCATTCCGCCTGCGCATCAAGTCCACGAAAATTACCGCGGCGTACTAAGCCGCGATGTAGTAACCGTAGCCAGTCTATTGCAGAACGCCGGCTACCATACCTACATGGCCGGCAAGTGGCACTTGGGTAAAGCCCGTGACGAACTCCCGTATCGGCGCGGATTTTCTCGCACCATTACCCTGGCTGATACCGGTGCCGACAACTGGGAACAAAAGCCATACATCCCCATTTATGAAAAGGCCAATTGGTTTGCGGATGGCGAGGAAACAACGCTACCGGAGGATTTTTATTCGTCAGAGTTTCTAATCGATAAAACAATTGAGTTCATCGACTCTAATTCAGACTCGCAGCCGTTCTTTGCCTACATTCCTTTTCAGGCCGTTCACATTCCAGTACAAGCGCCAAAGGAGTTTACAGACAAATACCTCGATACCTATCAGCAGGGCTGGACCGCGCTGAGAGAACAGCGCCAAAAAAGAAGCAAGGAGCTTGGCATTATCCCAGCCAATGCCGAAATGCAAACCATGAGCAGCACCCACGACTGGGACAGCCTCAGCGCAGAAGAAAAACGCTTTCATGCCAAACGCATGGCCGTTTACGCCGGCATGGTCGACGCGATGGATCACCACATCGGTCGCTTAGTTGCCCACCTTAAAGCAACTGGCCGCTACGACAATACCATTTTTATATTCTCATCAGATAACGGCAGCGAAGCTACCGGTGGCGACAATCCACGCAGTTTACTCAACCGTCTCGGCTTGAGAATACAAGGCTACACCAATGACTACGACACCTTGGGCAGCAAAGGTAGCTTTAATACTATTGGCCCCAGCTTTGCCAGTGCAGCGGCGTCGCCGCTCGCCTACTACAAATTTTATGCAGGCGAAGGCGGCATGCGTGTTCCGCTCATCATTGCCGGCAAGCCCATTAGCGACAAAGCCAAACGGAGCAATGCATTTACCTTCGTAACCGATATCACGCCCACCATTCTTGAATTCACCTCAACGCCCGCACCGCCAGAGTTCTTTGGTGGTCGGCGTATCGTCCCCATGATTGGCCGCAGCCTGGCAGCACTAAGCCGTGGCGAGGTTGAGCAGGTGTATACCGAATCTGACTATATTGGCTATGAGCTGGGCGGCAACGCGGCACTGTTTCAAGGACCATATAAGATAGTTAAAAACCGGGGGCCGGTTGGCGATAGCGAATGGCATTTGTTTAATATCGTCGATGACCCCGGCGAAACAAATGATCTACGGGAGGCAATGCCAGACAAGTTGGCCGACTTACTGGAGCACTATAATCAATACGCCGCAGAAAATGGGGTCTTGGACGTTCCCGCCAATTTCAATGGTACGACCCAGGTTGCCATCAATGGTATCCGTGACCGTTTCGGTAAACAGCTTTTAGTGCTGCTATTAACGAGCATTATTTGCGGCGTTTTTTATATTTTATATCGAAGAAAATAGAACTAAACGCCAGCATTGGCGTAGCGACAATGAAGCAATAGCGACCAATATAGCAATTTCATATTTAGGAGCACTTATGATTGTATTACATGGCAACTCGGTATCTCCCTTTGTTCGCAAGGTGCTCGTCGCCCTGGCGATAAAAGGAATCGATTTTGAACAAGTACAGCAAATGCCCTACTCGGGAGATGCCGAGTACTTAAAAATAAGTCCGCTGGGTAAAATTCCCGCACTGCAAGACGGCGATCTAAATCTTTGCGACTCCACCGTCATCTGCGAATACCTAGAAGACAGCTATCCCGACAACCCGATCTACCCAACAAATCCAAAGCAAAAAGCGAAAGCGCGCTGGGTTGAGGAACTAGCGGGCAGCAGAGTCACCGAACTTGCCGCCGGTATTTTTTTCCAGCGCTTTATGCGCCCCATGTTTTTAAATCAAGAGACCGACGAGGCCCTGGTTCAAAAAATTATAGAAAAACAACTGCCACCGATCTTGGATTACGTTGAAACGCTGATACCGAAAGAGGGCTTTATATTCGGCGATTTCAGCATGGCCGACATTAGCATCATCAGCCCATTTATAAATGCGGGATACGCCAATTACCAGATCGACGCAGCACGCTGGCCGCTATTCGCTGCGTTCATCAAACGGGTCAAAAGTCACCCCGTAGTCGCACCCCTGCTTGCAGCAGAAGCGGCAATACTTGGCCTTTGAGCTTGTGATGTGCAGCGCTCTACAGACTGAGTTGCTGCACATGCCAGACAATGCCTAGCCTGCAAATAGCGCGGCCGCGAGCAAACCCACTAGAAGCTAACAAGGAGAATTAATAATGCCCTTCACAAGCAAGGAAATAGACGCACTTATTAGCGAGCTGGATCTACACGAATCTGGAAACCTAGGCCCCACGGCAAGCCAAATCAGATCGCTATTAGCTGAAGATCTCGGCGGGCCGCTGCAGTTTGTTAATTTTTTAGCCTTTCATGAAGTCGCGCAATACAAACATAGCGATGATTCAACCAAGGTAAGCGGAGAGGAAGCCTACAACCGCTACGGCGCAGTGGCGATCCAGCATGTGACGGAAGGCGGCGGCAGCCTGTTTGCGCTAAACACGGTTGAGCAAACCCTTATCGGCGCCGATGACGAATGGCAGCAGATAATTATTGTGCAATACCCCAATGTCGATGTATTCATCAATATGCTGCGCTCGCCGAGCTACCACGCGGCACTGCATCATCGCAACGCGGGCCTGAAAGCCACCAAACTAATAGTAACTCGTCCACTGCTGGTATAGCGATAAGCCGAATAGGATGCGCTGTCGATATTATAGTTTCGCTGTCGACACCCAAAACATTTCATAACAGAGTGTATTTATGAGTTTTCTGGCACCTTATGTTTTGAATTTAATATGCAGCGAAGGCTTGCAAAACTGGCAGCGCGGCCTAGGGGAATGGCGTCGAAAAAAGTCAGGCAAGCCGCATACCGTCACGGTATTTTTGCGGATAAACGATCCCTATAGCTATATCTTACTTCAGGTACTAGAAAGGCTTTCTCAGCGTTACAACATCGAATTTGATTTTAGAACCATCCTGCAACTGCAAGAAGATATGTATCCCGCTCCAGCGCTTTGGGAAAAAAATGCCTTCGCCGACAGCGCCTACCTAGCAAACAAATATTCCCTCGATTTTCCCCGCAGCGGACCGGTCTCGACCGTTGAACGAAACCAAAGCGCAAGCGCACAACTTTTACACGCCGAACTACAAGGCGATTATTTGCAGCGCGCACTAGCCATTTTTACAGCGTATTGGGCCGACAATATTGAACTGCTAGACACGCTAATAGATCCGCGCATCGCCCGCAATACAGAGTGCTATCGACACCACTTGCTTGCCAACGAATCGCTCCTTAAAAGCAAAGGCCACTATTTGACTGCCATGCTGCACTATGGTGAAAAGCCCGGCGGCGAGTGGTACTGGGGGCTCAGTCGTCTCGAGTTTTTGGAGCAGCGTCTGGCTGCCATCAATGCGATCAAGAACCATGACATTGCCGCGATAAGCCAAGCACCACCGGTTCGGAATGACGTCTTCAGCGGCACGAATACATCAGACAAACCTATTATTATTTACTGGTCAGCACGAAGCCCGTATTCCTATCTCGGTCTAGTGAGAGCAAGAGAACTGTCTGAGCACTATGGCCTAGACTTAATCGTAAAACCGGTTTTGCCGATGGTAATGCGGCGTATGCAAGTACCCCAAACAAAGGGCATGTATATTTTTAAAGACACCAAACGCGAAGCCAAAAAATATGGCATCGACTTTGGATTTTCCGCCGATCCCTTGGGTGCTGGCGTAGAACGCTGCTACGCCCTGTTCGATTACGCCGTGTCGCTGGGACGAGGAAACCGTTACCTCGAAACCTTTGCTCGCAGTGTTTGGGCAGAGGGTATCGACGCTGCCAGTGATTCGGGAATGAAAAAAATAGTGACTGCCGCCGGACTTGATTGGTCCATCGCTAAACCACTTTTGCAAAATGATCATTGGCGTGAATGGGCCCAGGAAAATCTACTGGATATGTATGACAAAGGTTTATGGGGCGTACCCAGCTTTCGCTACGGACAACTTTGTACCTTCGGCCAAGACCGGCTTGACCGCTTAGAACACGCCATTATCGAAGAGCGAACTGGACACACAATCTAGCTCGCATTCTTCGCGCTAATTTGGCCAGTAAATATATTCGTCGCCCTCTACAAATTTATCTGCCAAGGTTTTATCGACTGCAACCGGTGCCTCTAGTGTGTAGGGATAAATGGGGTCGCGCCCCGATGCGGCATGCTCAGCCAACAAGCCTTTTAACCTTGCCACCAGCTCTGGACGCGACGCGGCCAAATTGTTTTGCTCGGTTGGGTCTTCGGCAAGATTGTATAACCAATCCTTCTTGGGCCGCTCTGATACGTGCAGCTTCCAGTCACCGTCGCGCACCACGCGATAATAGCCACTTTGCCAAAACAGGGTCTTATGAGGTGCGGACTGTAATTCACTACCCTGCGCCCAAGGCATTATGTCACGACCATCTACAACTAGGTCGTCAGGCAGATTGGCACCACTTGCGGCGCTAAGGGTAGGCATAATATCAATGTGATTAACCGGCGTGTTCACCTGCGAGCCCGCCGGTATTTTTGCTGGCCAACGCATAAATAGTGGCACGCGAATGCCACCCTCAAACATGGTGATTTTCCAGCCGCGATACGGCGCATTGATTTTGGGTAAACCGAGGTATCCCGCGCCGCCATTATCGCTGGTGAAAACAACAATCGTATTTTCGGCGAGACCCTCTTCTTCCAAGCTATCCATGATACGACCGAAACTGCGATCCATAGCACGCACCATTGCTGCGTAAACTCGCAGACGATGAGGTTTTATATCGCCCACCGCCACGTAATCCTCCCTCGTAGCTTGCAGTGGCGTGTGCACACCCCAGTGCGCCAAGTATAAGAAGAACGGTCTATTCTTATTTGCCTTGATGACTTTTATCGATTCATCGGTCCAATAGTCCGACAGGTATCCCGCCGGCCGAAACCGATCATCACCGCTATTATTAAAGGACGCCGCATACTGCATTTTCGCCCACTCGAATTTATCGATGGGGTCGAAATCTAATTTTGCGTTGACAACATCGGGGTCATCTTCTGGTAAATGCATACCGCTTGCCATAAACAAGCTTTCATCGAAACCCTGGGCGTTTGGCGTTGACGCCGCTCCCCGTCCTAAATGCCATTTACCAATATGAACGGTGTGGTAGCCACGCTCTTTTAAGACTTCTGCAATAGTGATTTCTGACCCTGGCAGGCCCTTATCTTCGTAACTCAATCCACTGGCATCTGCTTCACGGTTATAAAATGCCGGTGGCAAACCGTTGTTAACACTGTTCGCAATTTGTACCACTGACGACCCCATTCCATTGGGCAGCGGTGTGAATTCAAAACCGGTTCGGGTCGGGTAGCGACCGGTCATAATCATTGCCCGAGACGCCGCACAAATTGGCGCCCCGGCATAGGATTGATTAAATACCGCGCCACCAGCAGCGAGTCTATCTATGCTCGGTGTCTGCACTCGGCCGTCGGCAACACCGCCACCAAAGCTTGAGATATCATTTATGCCTAAATCGTCAGCCAAAATAACAATAATGTTCGGGGGAGCTGGCGTATCACTCGATGCCGCAACAGCGGGCCCCTGCTGCCAGTCAATCTGACGATTAGGGCCTACCGGCACCTCACGTGCAGCTTTAAACTTAACAAGGGCAAGCATTACGTCGACGCGATTTAACCACAAACCACTGCCGGTAAAAATGACTGCAAGAAGAAGGCCCAGCAATACTTTCATTTTCACGATCTATCCCTTTTTATTATATTTATTCCGCCACAAAAACTAATGTCACATATAATGACATTTAAATCAAGAAAGGAGATCAGCGCTAAACAAATCGCAGAAATATCCCATTTATTGCGAGTAAAACAGCAGAATCACAAAATATATACACCCTGTAAAAAATGACCCTAGCGCGACCGAAATACGGTAGTATTAGCCCCACAACAAATTCGCGCACAAACACCCATAATGAGAATATTTTCCACCCTGGCGCTACTGCTATTTTTAATAAGTTTCGCTTCCGGCAGTTTCGCCGATGACAGCCAGTGCCTGAATTGCCACGCAGCGCAAGCGACAGCATGGCAGCAATCCGATCATTACAAATCGATGCAAATTGCCGAGGCAGAAACTGTGCTTGGCCGTTTTGATGGCAGTGGCGCAAGCTATAATCAGGACTCGTTTTCCTTCTATCGCGAAAGCGGAAAATATCTGGTCGCGATTAGTCATGCAGGCCAGCAAGCGACACGCTATGAAATTAAGTACACCTTTGGCTTTTATCCTCTACAACAATATCTCGCACAACTTCCGCAGGGAAAATTTCAAGCTCTACCTGTTGCCTGGGATAGCCGGACCAAAGCAGAAGGTGGTCAACGCTGGTACGCGTTGACGTCAGATTTGGAGTGGGATCACTTCGCTTACACTTGGAATACCAGCTGCGCAGAGTGCCATTCAACTCAATTTCAAAAAGCTTACGATGTGGAAAGCGCGTCGTTTAAAAGTCACTTTCAGGAAATAAATGTCAGCTGCACAGCCTGTCACGGCGATGCCAGCGGACACACGACCTGGCTCAAAAATGGGCAACAAAAGCAGGCTCACGCAGGCTTTAGCCACTCGCTAAATGAATCGGGAACGTGGACAAGAACCCTTGGTCAGCGAATAGCTGAGCGGGAAACACCACCGCTGGGAACCCAATTATCCAGCTGCGCACAATGCCACGCTCATCGCACGATTATCGAACCCTGGTCGCTGGACAAATCCATGCTCGACCACATCCAGCTCTCACTGATTTCACCGCCGCTTTACCACCCTGACGGACAAATAAAGGAAGAGGTATTTGTCAGCGGCTCATTTTTGCAAAGTAAAATGCACGCCGCCGGCGTCGTCTGCAGTAATTGCCACAACCCGCACACGTCGAAACTCAAGGCCGAGGGAAATGCCCTGTGTAGCCAATGCCATGCGCCGGAGGTATTCGACACCAAAAAGCACAGCCTACACGATAGTCCAAATGCGGGAAGCTTGTGCGTTAACTGCCATATGCCCGCCACAACCTATATGGGTGTCGACGCTCGACGCGACCATCGTTTCGGTATTCCAAACCCACAAAATACCATTGATCACGGCACTCCCAATGCGTGCAACCAGTGTCATTCAGATGAAAGCCCTGAATGGGCGCTAGAGAAAATGTCGGCGGGTTTCCAAAGTAAAAATCCTTATCCGCACACCGACATGTTTGCAGCACTAGACGAGCAGCCTTGGTTAAGCAGCAATGATCTAAGCAACCTGCTCAGCAAGGATAGGCTCGCCGATATCATTTACGCCTCGGCACTTACTCGCCTCAACACCGCAACAGAAAGCGCCGCTTTCCAGCTTGCTATCAGCAATCTAAAAAACCCAGCCCCGCTGCGAAGATTGGGCGCGGTAAGAGCCCTTGAAGTACTGCCACAAGATCAACGCACACACTATTTAAAAGACTTAATTAACGACCAAAGCAAATCCGTGCGTATGACTGTCGCCCGGCTTTTGGCGGGCTCCCTAAGCAGTTTGGCACTGAGCGATGGCCAAAAATCTGATTTAAATAATCTACTAAAAGAATACGAAGACTCACTGCGAATCAATGAAGACAACCCGGGCGTACAATTAGCGCTGGGCGAGCTATACCAGGGACGCGGCCACAATGAACAAGCGAAACTTGCTTATAAGCGCGCCATTGCCATCGACGATCAATACAGTCCCGCCTATATCAATCTTGCCGACTTATACCGGCGCACGGGGGACGATAAAACGGCGCTCGGCAGTCTTATCCACGCTAGTCAGATAATACCGAAAGATAGCTCCGTACTTTATGCCCTGTCACTCGCCTACTTTCGTCATCAACAATACGATAAAGGTATAAGCAGCGTAAGCCTCGCTCATGACCTGGCACCAAGTAATAGCGACATTAACTATGTATATGCTGTTGCACTAGAGAGTGTTGGCAAACCCCAGCAAGCACTGGCAATTTTACAAACTTACCTCCACAGTTTTCCGAGCAATGTACAGATATTGGAGTTAAGCGCCCGCTACCATTTAAAATACCGACACACCGAACAAGCGCTACGCGAAATTAGAGCCTGGTTAATCCTTAGCCCCAATTCAGACAATGCGAAAGCGCTTTACAGACAAGCACAACGCTTGGATCAACGCGAAAATAACGAGTAAGGAAGGATCATGGCTCGACCTTATATGAATAAAATCGCGCGCCGGCAAATGCTGCTAGATACCGCGTCGGGCATTGTTGACGAATACGGTTGGAACACGCTCAGCATGATATCCCTTGCCGAACACGGCGGGGTGAGTCGGCAGTTGGTGTATCAAAATTTTGACTCCATCAACACCCTCACGGAACAGACCGCGTCCTATATGTTTGAGGAGCTCTATACCGAAACTCAAGATATCTTGCGCAAGCACAGCGATGACATTGTTGTTGCCATTACCAAGGCCCAACACGTTTTATTTAGCTTTCCCGAGGGGCGAGTACAAGCGCTGTGGGCACTGCTGGCCGACAACACCTCGCACAACACGCCGTTTAGCGCGGTTAGTCGTCGATACAGAAAACTCATTTCCGATCTGTATACACCGATGATTTCACGGACAATGAATATCGATACCCAGCACGCGGGCCAAGTCGCTTGGCTGTTAATGATGTCATTCTGGGGAGGCCAGCAACTCATTCACGACAAGACCATTAGCAAAACCAAGTCGCTAGAATTAATACAATGGTATATCGAACGCCTAGTGGCGGGATGCAAAGCGAGCAAGGCGTAACGCTAGCATCAGCGCGGCCTTGCTCCCAATAAACAGATAACTGATAAGACCTGTCTTAGTAGGTATAACGCGCCGTTATTCCCACTGTGCGCTGCGGCAATGTAAAGGCTTGATAAGATCCCTCTGGCGAGCCCACTCTCTCATCAACCACGGTGTGAATATTCGCCGGCGCCACCTGATTTATAATAACCTCATCGGTGATATTTTTGCCCCATACCGCAAAGTCGACGCTGTCATTTCGCCAGCCAACACGAAGATTCGTTACATTGGATGCGGGCATATCAAATTGTGGATCGAGTGAGGAGCTCGCGTTAGCCGAACTTGAGTACACATGATCTAGGCGAGAATATAAGTCGCCACCCGAAAAGGGCCTGCGCCAATTCAAGGCTATATTGGCTTTAAATTTTGTACCAGAAGGTAGCCCCTCACCACTCAGATCGCACTGACCAGCTTCATTATCTGGACTGCGTCCGTAAAAGCATTGACCACCGGTGTACTTATCATAAAGGGTGTCGATATAGGCGAGATTAAAGGTAGCCATCATATTTTCTGTCAAAATCATCGTCGAATCGATTTCGATACCATCGACCGTTACCAACTCCGCGTTGTTAACAATAAAGACTAAGCCCGCGTAACTCGCATTTTGAAAATCTTTATATTCGGTGTGAAAAATGGAGGCGTTGACACGCGCGCGACGATCAAGAAACTCGGTTTTAGCACCTAACTCAACGTTAATGACATTCTCTTCATCAAAGGGACGCAACTCGTCAGTAGACGTGCCATTCTGCAAACTAAATCCACCCGATTTAAATCCTGACGACAGCGAGCCGTAGAACATGGTATCGCTGCTCAGAAAGTAGCTCGCCGACAGGGAGCCAGTAACGGCCTCAAACGCATCTTTTTGATCGAAGTCATTGCCGTCTGGCGTTACCTGACACAACAAGTTTGTATTCAGCGGAGGCACACAACCTAAAGGAGACAATTGCGTGGTTTGGGTGACGACGCCATGTTTGTCCTCATAGGAATAGCGAATCCCTACAGCGCCCTTCCATTTCTCATTAAACTCATAATCAAACTTGGCGAATACGCCAATATTGCTGGTGTCTTGAGTAATGTAGTAATCGCCGCGATCACCCTCCACACCAAAGGCGGGAATAACCAGGGGCAATAAATTTAAAGGCAAAGCCCCTCGGGAAATGAGTTCATCGACAATGGCATCACCGTAGGCTTCAACATCTTCGGTGGCAATAAATTCGGGCAGCGATTTATCGCCGCGAATAAACTCATTGCTAAAGTAATACCCACCAAACAACCAATTGAAATCATTGCCGCCATCAGAGGCGATACGAAATTCTTGAGAATAAGAACTGCCGCGCTGCCTGTCGTTAAAGTCAGCCACCTTCAAACTACTTTGCTCTACATCGCCGACATAATTCAGCCCGTCATAATCGTCGTAACTGCTTACCGAAGTAAGGCTATAGCCATCGCCGAGATAGCTAATATTTAAAATAATGTCGTTTGAATCGCCCTTGTAAAAACTCCCATCCGCGTATTCTATGAGTCTGTCACTAGGGTCATTTGGAATCGTAAGACTTCCTCCCGCATTGCCAACGATGCGCTGACTCGCCTCGCTCAAGAAAACATCACCCGTTAAGGTATTCATATCTTTCTCAGCGTAGCCCATTATCAGTCTTGCGCTGAGCGCATCTGAAAAGTCTGCTCTAAGTTGTCCGCGAACGGCATAGCTGTTTAAGTCATCGGCTCCGGGACCGGCGACGTTGTCGATAAGTTCACCGCGGCGAGAATCTACAAAACTCAGACGACCACTGAGCCAATCGTTAAGCGGGCCGCTCACATAGGATTTAACTTGTCTGAGTTCATCGCTGCCGAGATTGACCTCAAACATTGCTTCAAGCTGCTCAGTTGGCCCCTGAGTCTGCACACTGATAACACCGGCCGTCACGTTTTTACCGTGCAAAGTACTTTGCGGCCCCTTCAAGACCTCAACAGAACTGACGTCAACTAAATCGCCAATACCAATACCCGATCGGGCACGGAAGGCACCATCAATAAACAGGCCGGTGGCTGGCTCAAAGTTAGGAATATTGCCGGCGTTGCCAATATTGCGAATTCGAAAAGTAGTGGCCAATGGGCTGATATTAGTCAGGACGATAAGTGAGGGGACTTGCGCGGCGATGTCACCAATATCATTAAAGCCCATATCGGTGAGCTGATCTGCAGTAATCGCGGATACCGATACCGGCACCGTCTGCATATCTTCTTGACGCTTTTGAGCGGTAACAATGACCTCCTCTAGCTGAGCCGCATAAAGCGGAGTAGAAAATACCGCAGCGGCGATAGCTAACGTACCGAAATTCTGATTCTTCTTTTTATTAATTTTCATTTTTTACACCAGACTAGGTCTGAAAGAGCGCTAGCTCACAACCACTACAGCAATAAGCACGCACTTGTTGGTTATTATAGTCATGAATCTATCAAAAAATTTACACGGCGTAAACTTTTAAATATGATGAGCGGCAAGCCTTAAAATTTACCAACGGCTTAGGGTCTGTTGACGTTTAGGCATCAGCAGTGGGGATGCTCAAACGTCAACAGACCCTAAACCAATAAAGATAATAAGCAGCAGGACCTTAAGATGACTAAAAAACTGACACTCCTCCTATCTGTCATTGCCTTATCGGGCTGTATTCCACCCGAACTGGCTAACCGCATAATGGAAAAAGGCATCGAACAACGGATGTCGAGCAATACCATGAAGCAACTCGACGACGGTCTGCATTTTGCCCTCTGCGGTGCAGGTGGCCCAATGCCTGCGCCAAAAGCATCCGGCCCCTGCGCTATGGTAATTGCCGGCCAGCGACTGTTTATAGTCGATGCGGGTACCGACGGTGTGCGCAATATCATGCGCATGGGTTATCAAGTCGGCGACATTGAAGCGGTGTTTCTAACTCACTTTCATTCAGACCATATCGATGGCCTGGGCGAAATGGGCACCCTGCGCTGGGCTGGCGGTGCGAATACCTCGCCGCTAACGGTGTTTGGGCCCCAAGGGGTAGAGAGCGTGGTCAATGGTTTTAATATGGCCTACAGCCACGACTTCAGCTATCGCCACGCACATCACGGCGACGTTGTTGCTCCCACCAGTGGTGCGGGACTTGCCGCCCAGCCATTCATCCAACCCCAGCAAGGCGAACTAACCGTGCTGCTCCAAAACGACGATTTACGTATTGAAGCACTGGCCGTTGATCACGCCCCGGTCGCCCCCTCGGTCGCATATCGCTTTAGCTATAAGGGTCGCTCACTACTCATCAGTGGCGACACGGTGAAGTCTGCCAATATTCAAAAATTTGCCCAGGGCGTGGATTTACTTGTTCACGAAGCCTTGGCACCTAACCTCGTCACCCTAATGAACAAAGTCGCGAAAGAAACCGGCAACATTGTTGCGGAGCACATAGCACACGATATTCTCGATTATCACGCCAGCCCCGTAGAGGCTGCGGAAACCGCCCGCGACGCCGGTGTCGGCCACCTTGTGTATTACCACATTGTTCCGCCGTTAGTGATACCCGGACAAAAAGCGCTCTTTCTCAATGGCGCGGACAAAATCTTCAAAAATTACACGATTGGCGAAGATGGGGTGGCGTTTAGCCTGCCAAGCGGCTCCAGGGAAATCATTCAAACTAGTAAGGGCTTATAAGATAATTTTACAGGACGCCGGCTGTTATGGGCGTGACCGCTAGTGAGCGCGACCTGCCGCGGAGCTGTATTTTGCAACGCTTCGCTGGCAGTAACATCCAGAGAAGATGTCATGTTGATATCGCAATATGCCACGCAGACATCAATGTAAATAAAGGCCTCGGCTTGCTTGAAACAGCCCCAACGCCCCTCCCATTGCAAGTTCAACTCGGCACGGCTAGGCACTTACGTTTCGCAATTAAACTACTCGTCGTCAGCGCAGTGTTTACCGCCCCTACGGCAGCGGCCTAACACACGGGCGAACTCTCTTTAAAAATCAGCATTACCATTTAATAATAATTCTCATTAGCACTACGAATTGCATTAAATAATTGCGATAATACTCAATCAATCTTAATACCCTCGGATTAACGTTATGCCCTCTAGTCGATATCTCCTCGCCGCAACCGCGCTACTCATACCCATTAGCAGCACGGCTGCGGATACCAATAAGCTAAAAATTGAAGAGGTGCTGGTGACCGGCGACCCAATGAGCCGCAGCAGCTTAGATACTGTGTCGAGTATTAGCATTGTGCCGGATGAGCAACTGCGAGCGCTGAATATTCGCGACCTGTACGACCTGCTGCTACGCAGCCCAAATTTAAATGCGGCGCGGGAAGACAAATTCTCGGTGCGAGGTATTAGCAACGAAGGTATTGGTCCTGGCGGCACCGGCCGGCCAACGGTGAGTATTTTCATTGACGGCGCAAGACAGCCCGGACGCGGCGTGGCCAATAGCTGGGACGTTAAGCAAATGGAGTTTTATCGCGGACCACAGTCCACCGCCTTTGGCCCGGGCTCACTGGCGGGCGCCGTGGTTGTACAAACCCGTGATCCCTCGACCCAGGAATACAGCGGCGAGGCGAAGGTCGGCGCCGGCAACTACGGCGGCCGTGAAGCGGGTATCGCACTCGGCGGGCCGTTAGCTGCGGGCTTTGCATTTCGCTACGCTGCAGAAACCAATCAAACCGACGGCGAAGCCACCAACACCACCCTAAACGACGATGAGTGGCAGGCGCGCAAACGTTATATGCAGCGCTTAAAACTCAGCTGGAATGCCACCGATTGGTATTCCGCGATGCTCACGATCCAGGACAGTAAGTTGCGCGAGGGCAACGAATACCTGCCCCCGGAAACCGCAGAGGATGGCATCTCTACCGACAATATCGATGGTTTCTATCGCGACAACAGTCAGCTCTGGGTATTAAGCCAACACGCCGAGCTCAACGATGATTTGCGTTTAAGCCTAATTGCCAGCCACGCCAAAAATTACAATCAACGCAAAGGTGACTACGATATTTCAGACGCGAACAACGGCTATTTTATTAATACCGTCAACACCGAAAACGACTCCCTAGAAGTCCGCCTGCAATATCAAACTAGCGCAATAAAAGCGGTGGCTGGTTTGTATTACGCCAACGATGAGTTAGTCGGCACCTCAAGTTCGATTGACCTGCCTTACAATGTCAGCGGCATGCAATTGCGCGCCGACGCAGACCTTGCCGCCGACCGCGACGCGACTACCCGCGCCGTTTACAGCGAAGCTGATATTAATTTGAGCACTCGCTGGACGCTGACTTTAGGTGCTCGCTACGAAGAAAATGAAGCCACAAATCGCAGTGCATTTATTGTGACCGGCGCGGAATTAATCGATCCCGTAACGGGCACAACCATCCCCGGCGATATCAGCCCGCTGTTAAAACCGATATTAGACAACGACACCACTGCTCCTAGCGGTGACGATGTTCTACTGCCAAAGATTGCCCTTAGCTTTCAGATTAATGACGAGTTAAGTGCTTTTCTTACCCGCAGCCAAGGCTATCGCGCAGGCTCAGTTGACTTTGTTAGCTCAGGTAATTCTCCCAGCTATGGGCCGGAATACACCAACAACTACGATCTTGGGCTTAAGCTCCAGCGCGGCAGCTGGTTTGTGCAGGGCACGATATTCCGCATCGATTACGACGACATGCAAATCGGCGTGCGCGTAGATGCCTCCAACTTCCGTACCGACAATGCGGGCGAGGCAAAATCTGAGGGAGCGGAACTGGAATTCCGTGGTGATTTAGCCTACGGATTTAGTGTATTTGGCGGTATCGGCTACGTAGACACCGCCTTTGTTGAATACCAAGATGACGGCGTAAATTACGCTGACAATCACTTCCCCAACGCGCCGCGCAATACGGCCAATTTCAGCTTGCGCTATGCAAACGACTGGGGCTTTTTTAGCGATATTAGCTGGTCGCGAACAGATGACAGCTATATCGATCGCGAGAACACCCCCACGTTGCTAGCCGACGCCCGAGATTTATTCGGCGCCCGCATTGGCTACCAAGGCGAGCACTTTGGCGCAGAATTATACGGCCAAAATCTCACCGATAAATTCTATATCACCGACCGCTTCAACAGCCCATCGCTGGGCATTAATACGGTGTACGTTGGCGACCCCAAGGAGATTGGGGCACGTATTACCTATAAATTTTAAAATGCTTAAGCTAGACCTGCGCCGCTTATTTCTATGGCGCAGGATTGGGAAGACGCTGGTGAATATCTTCAATCTCTTTTAGCACCACCTCGCTCAACTGCAACTCGGCGCTGTCGATATTTTCTTTTAACTGCGCCATGGTGGTAGCGCCAATAATATTACTCGTTAAGAAAGCGCGACTCGTCACAAAAGCTAATGCCATTTGCGCCGGCGCAAGCTCATGACGTTCGGCCAAAGCCACGTAGGCCTCGCTAGCGGCTACTGCTTGCGGATTGCTGTAACGCTGAAAACGCTCAAACAAGGTAATACGGCCATCAACAGGTCGCGCACCGTTGCGGTATTTTCCGCTCAACATACCGAAAGCCAAGGGTGAATAGGCGAGCAAGCCGACGTCTTCGCGAATCGCCATTTCCGCCAAACCAATTTCAAACGTTCGGTTCAATAGACTGTAAGGGTTTTGAATACTGGCAATGCGCGGCAAACCATATTGCTCCGCCAGATTTAAATAACTCATCACACCCCAGGGGGTTTCATTACTAATACCAATGGCTTTCACTACGCCGCTACCAACCAGCTCAGATAGGGTTTCCAGGATTTCATGTAAATCCCGCTCAGCGTCATCATCACTGTGCTGATAGCCCAATTTACCAAAGAAATTGGTGGCGCGATTAGGCCAGTGAATTTGGTATAGATCGATGTAATCTGTTTGCAGGCGGGCCAAACTGCCGTCTATTGCCGCTAAAATCGCACTGCGATTAAGTGGCTTTGCATCGCGCACATGGGGGTGGCCAGGACCGGTAGCCTTACTCGCAAGAACAATCTGCTTGCGCTTACCGCACTGCCGAAACCATTCGCCGATATATTCCTCGGTCTTACCCTGGGTCTCTGGAATAGGGGGCACAGGATACATTTCGGCGGTATCAAAAAAATTAATGCCCCGCGACACCGCGTAATCCATTTGTTCGAAGGCTTGCTCCTGGGTATTTTGTTGGCCCCAGGTCATTGTCCCTAAGCAAATTTCACTGACGTTGATACCCGTTCGGCCCAGTTCACGCATGTCCATTTCAATCCCCCTATTCGATTCCGAATCCCTCAATCAGACTCATCCTATTGGACTTAGTGTACGGCAATTTTGACGCCAATGAACAAAGACCCGCGCATCCAATTTAGAGCATCGTCATTTACATACCAATTCATATATGGATATACATATATACAAACATACATTAAAATCAACTGACTTGTCTCAAACCAAACACAAGGCCATGAACCCAAGCCAGCTATTTAAATGCTTATCTGACGACACGCGACTGCTGTCCACGCTACTCATTCGCAGCGAAGGTGAGCTGTGCGTATGTGAATTAATGGCCGCACTAGACGACAGCCAACCCAAGATTTCACGTCACTTAGCTCAATTGCGCAGCTGCGGCGTTCTCACTGACCGCCGGGATAAACAGTGGGTGTATTACCGTCTTCACCCCCAATTGCCGGCGTGGATTACACAAATATTGGACACCACCGTGAGCGCCCAAAAAGAACAGCTGCACGTCTGCCTCCAAAAGCTCAAGGCAATGCAATGCCGCCCCGCAAACTGCGCATAAGGCAAGGTTATGCAACATAAGGACGCAAGATGAACCTACTCTTTATCTGCACCCACAATCGCTGCCGCAGTATTTTGTGCGAAGCGATCACGAATAGCTTTGACGATCCACGCGTCCGCGCCTTTAGTGCAGGCAGTCAACCCGCCGGTGAAGTTCACCCACTCTCGTTGAAGTACCTCGCCAAACAGGGTATTCCCACGGCGAACTTACGCAGCCAATCTTGGGATGACTTCGCGGGACAGGCAATTGATATTGCGATTACCGTCTGTGACAGCGCCGCCGGCGAAAGCTGCCCGCTGTGGCTAGGCAACTCGCCAAAGGTGCACTGGGGTTTAAGCGACCCGTCTAAACTCAGCGCCAGCGATGCCGACATCGAAGCCGCGTTTAATACCTGCATCGCCTCCATACAAGCACGAGTACAAGCGCTGCTGGCACTGGATATAGAAAACCTCGATAAAGCCGACCTTATTTCTGCCCTAAAGAAAATTCACAGCAATGTCAGCGACGGAGTCAAAACCTAATGGGCCTGTTTGAACGGTATTTAAGCGTCTGGGTAGGACTCTGCATTGTCGCAGGTTTAATCCTTGGCAACGTCATGCCTGAGCTATTTCAACTTATTGCGAGTATGGAAATAGCTCACGTAAATTTGCCCGTTGCGGCTTTTATCTGGGTGATGATTTATCCGATGATGGTGCAGGTAGATTTTTCTGCCATTAAAGACGTCGGCAAAAAGCCCAAGGGCTTGGCCTTAACGCTAGTGGTTAACTGGCTGATAAAGCCTTTCACAATGGCGGCGCTGGGCTGGCTTTTCTTCCGCGTGATCTTCGCAGATTGGGTTGACCCGCAGACCGCCAGTGAATACATCGCCGGTATGATTTTGCTCGGCGTCGCCCCGTGCACGGCCATGGTGTTTGTTTGGAGTCAGCTCACCAAAGGCGACGCCAATTACACCCTGGCGCAGGTCTCTATCAATGACGTCATCATGATATTTGCCTTCGCGCCTATCGCCGCATTTTTATTAGGCATTAGCGACGTTACGGTACCATGGGACACCTTAGTTCTATCCGTTGTGCTCTACGTGCTTATACCGCTCATCGCCGGGGTACTGACTCGCCGCGCACTGGACAAGCCCGACAATCACCAACGCCTGCAAGACTTTTTAGGCCGCGTAAAACCCATTTCGATAAGCGGCCTACTGGCAACCGTCGTCTTATTGTTTGGCTTTCAAGCGGAAGTTATATTGCAAAACCCCATCGCAATCGTACTTATCGCTATACCCCTGCTGATCCAAACCTACGGCATCTTTGCGATTACGTTTTACGGCGCCAAAGCCTTGCGCCTGCCGCACAATATTGCCGGCCCAGCCTGCCTTATCGGCACATCCAACTTTTTTGAGCTGGCAGTCGCCGTCGCCATTTCACTATTTGGATTACAGTCTGGCGCCGCACTGGCAACTGTGGTCGGAGTATTGGTTGAGGTGCCCGTTATGTTGTCGCTAGTCGCCATCGTCAATCGCAGCCGCAACGCCTTCCCCTCTTAAGTAACACGCAAAAACGGATATTGTATGAACGATCTTCCCAACGTCGACGCCGAGTTACTCAAGCCCATCGACGCCAGTAAATTATTTAAAAGCCAAGAACACCCACCTAAAATTTTATTATTATACGGTTCCTTGCGAGAGCGCTCGTTTAGCCGCCTCGCCACCGAAGAAGCCGCCCGCCTGCTGCAGTGCTTCGGCGCAGAAACCCGAATCTTTAACCCCTCGGGACTACCACTCCCCGACGATGCCGACGACAGCCACCCCAAGGTGCAAGAATTACGAGAACTCGCCAGCTGGTGCGAAGGCATGGTGTGGTGCTCGCCAGAACGTCACGGCGCCATGACCGGCATTATGAAAGCGCAGATAGACTGGATTCCGCTCTCGATCGGCGCCGTAAGACCCACCCAAGGTAAAACCCTTGCAGTGATGCAAGTCTGCGGTGGCTCACAAAGTTTTAATGCGGTAAATCAATTGCGGGTACTGGGACGCTGGATGCGTATGCTCACCATACCCAATCAATCATCGGTCGCCAAAGCATGGCTTGAGTTTGACGAAAACGACCGCATGAAACCGTCCTCGTACTACGATCGCATTGTGGACGTGATGGAGGAGTTGGTGAAATTCACCCTGCTAACACGCGGCAGCGCAGCGTATTTCGTCGACCGCTATTCTGAACGCAAAGAAGACTTAGCGGCATTTAAAAAGCGTATTGCTGAGCGCGCAAGTGACTGAGAACAAATACGAGGAATGAGATCCATTCATTCCTCGCTTACTAGCAACATGGCGCGCCTTCTCTTAAGTCATCTACAGAAAACGGTAAAGCCACACCACAGCCCTCAAAAATGCCGTAGTGACGACTAAAATCACCAATAAACTCGAAGTGTTGGGCTAAACGAGTATCGTGGAGCATTCGCCATGTATTACCGCATACCGTGAAGACTTTGCCTGTTTGAATATCGTGGTGCTTATCTAATACAAAGCGATGCGGGCTCTCTGCGATAGTACCGCGATATATCACCGCTTGACCGTAGTCCTCGCAATCGCTTTCTAAGGCATCAATATTAAATAAACGATAGGTCGCCGAGAAAAATTTACTATTCCCGCAGCGGGCAGCCAACAAAGGGTCGCTAATGTCTAAGGGGCGATCCTCCACCAACCTAGAGTCCGCAAAGCCATGGCGCTTCGCCATTTGTATAAAGTCATTCCAATACAGGGCGCCACCTAAACACTCACCATAGAGCACCGGGTCATTTTTCACTTCATCAGGTACTCGCCGGTCGGCATACACATCTGAGAAATAGAATTCACCACCGGGTTTTAATAAACGCTTTATACTCTGCAGCACGGCGTCTTTATCTGGCGATAAATTAATCACACAATTCGAAACAACAATATCGAAACTGCCTGACTCTAAACCTAGCTCGTCGAGCTTTTCGATATAGCCTTTCAAAAAATGCACATTATCAAAACCGAATTTTTCAGCATGGTAGGCTTGATGCGCTTTGGCGATAGCCAATTGCTCATCGGTCATATCCACACCAACAACCTCACCCGTGGGACCCACTAACTGTGCCAAGGCATAGACATCTCTGCCGCTACCGCAGCCAAGATCCAGCACGCGACAACCAGTCAACACCGGAGGACACACTAAGCCGCAGCCGTAATACCGAGACAAGACGTCGCCATGAATATTTGCCAATACCGGTTTTAGCCACTGGGGCATAAGCGTGATATCGCAACAGGCGCTGGTTTTTAAATCAGCCGAACTTTGCAACTGCTTACCGTAATAGTCCTGCACTAGCTCGTGCATACCTTCTCCCAACAACTTAGAAAATGATTATAAAATAGCAATAGCTGCGAACACTGCCACGAGAAATAGGCAAAATAGCGCAAGGACATCGATTGCCTTTATTTTATAAAGCTCTAGCGGCGACTCATACGAGGCTCGCTTTAACTCCCGCGCGGCCATAAAGAGCGGGAACGCCACACTAATAGCAATTAAAACTCCCCCGACAACATAAGCGTAAATATATTTCACACCCAATCGCCGCCCCTCGACGATCATCCAAACATTGCAGGTAAAGGCCAGGAATAAAATATCTATCACTAAAAATTTTCCCGCAGGATTGGCATTAAACAGCGCATCCTTCCAGAATTGAATATTCGCTTCAACAATGCCGTTGCCGAGATAAGCCGGTAAATGTATCCACGTTGTTAGCAATGCCAGTAGCGCTATCACGACGTAAAGCGATACCAGTAATTTTGTTTTCACTTCCATTGTTGTTCCCCTTTTATTTTTATGCTTTTTATTTTTACGCTCTTTGTTTATACGGAATGGTTTGCCCAGCTATCACAACGCGCCACCGCAACTACTGCCCTGCCCCGCTGTGCAGCCAAAACAATGATCAGCAATGGCAATATCATGCCCCTCAACATCAACACGTAATAGATCGCGCAAATGCTTGGCAGATTTACCCACGGTGGAAAGGCTCAATTGCTGGTTAAAATCGCAGTCGTATAAATTGCCCAGCCAGTCCACACTGACTAAATTACGGCACATCAGCGATTCCAAATTATCGGCACTAAAATTGTTTTTTAACAACTCCATATAAGGCTTGAATTGGCCCTTGGAAACCAAGGTCGAACCAAAGCGCTGTATCGGCATATTCGCCAAGGCAAATAAATGATTAAATTCAATATTAAAATTCGCACGTAGCTCGCGACGATAATCAGCCTCTAGGGTTTGCTGATTGGGCGGCAACGAAGGCCCCTGCGGATTGTAGACTAGGTTCAGTACCAAACCCGAATCCGGCATACCGTAACCTAGGGAGTTGAGTAATTGCAGGCCCGCGATGCTTTTATCAAACACACCTTCGCCTCGCTGTGCGTCGACATTTTCAAGCGAATAACAGGGTAGCGAGGCAACAATTTCGACTTTATTCGCCGCCAAAAACGCCGCCAAACTTTCCTGCCCAGGCTCAAATAAAATAGTTAAATTGCAGCGATCGACGACCTTAACGCCCATCGCCGTCGCCGCACTGACCAATTCGCAAAATTGCTCGTGAAGCTCCGGTGCGCCGCCGGTGAGATCAAGGGTAGTGATATTCCGCGCCGCAAGGACCTGCGGAATAAGGGTGATGGTCTCTGCCGCCATCATTTCTGTGCGCGTCGGACCTGCATTTACGTGGCAATGCAGACAGCGCTGATTGCACTTATAACCCAGATTAACTTGCAGGGTATCCAGCTGTTTTCTGGAAATGGGTGGGAAGTCTGTGACCTCCAACAACGCCAAGGTATCGTGCATTTTCGCCCCTGTATTTATGATTAAACTCGCGTCTACGGCTCGACTTCTAAGTCGCAACCTACCATGACTAGATCACTATTAATTAGCCGCTAACTGACCTTTACGTGACGGTTTCGCCGTCAGACCATAGCGCGATGGCCTTCAACACTCAAAAAACGCAATTTTGTGCAAAATATACACAAACCACTCAGGCAGTAATCAGAAAATATTTTTCTTGCCATTACAATAACTTATCCGGCATACCGAGACTTGCGATGGGGCATTTTGCTTGTTGAAATCGGTGTTTTGACGAGATTTATAATGAGATTCGGCCTAATCGCAGGAATTCCCGTATAATACGCCGCTTTCACGCGAAGAGAGCATAGCAATGAGCGCAAAAGTTGCCCTGATCATGGGCTCAAAAAGTGACTGGGAGACCATGCGCCCAGCCACCGAGATCATGAGCGAACTTGGCGTCGAGCACCATGTAGAAGTGGTCTCAGCCCATCGCACTCCGGACAAACTAATGGAATTTGCCAGCCAGGCAGTCAGCCGTGGCTTTGACGTTATTATTGCGGGCGCCGGCGGCGCAGCGCATTTGCCTGGTATGGTGGCGGCAAAGACTCGCTTACCGGTGTTGGGCGTACCGGTGCAAAGCAAAGCGCTTAATGGTGTCGACAGCTTGCTCTCTATCGCGCAAATGCCAAAAGGTATTGCGGTTGGCACCTTGGCCATCGGCAGTGCAGGCGCCTTCAACGCCGGCTTAATGGCATGCCAAATTTTGGCGCTGACCGATGCTGACTTAGCAGCTCGCTTAGAGGCCTTCCGCACCAAACAAACCCAAGATGTATTAGACAACCCGGATCCGAGGAACGCCTAATGCCGACGGTTTGGGTTCTGGGCGCCGGACAATTAGGCGCAATGCTAAAGCAGGCTGCTTATCCACTGGCCATTAATGTTGAGCCGGTAGAGCCTGAAAGTGAGCAATTGCCAAACATCATTGACGGCGACACTGTCACCGTTGAGCGAGAACAGTGGCCAGACACCCCAGTAACCCGCCATATGAGCCAACAACGCGGCTTTATGAACGCGGATATCTTCGGCAAAATCGCGGATCGTTTTCATCAAAAGACCATGCTCGATACCCTTGGCATTAACACCGCGCCATGGCGATCCGTCGAGGTAAACACCAAAGCAGAATCGCTACATGCAGAATTAGGTCCCGACGTATTATTAAAGCGTCGCGAAGGCGGCTACGATGGCAAGGGACAATACTGGCTGTACGAAGATCAGGGTGACGAAGTCCCCACCGACTGGTTAGGCACCGGCATTGCCGAAAAGAAAATCCCCTTCAATGAGGAACTGTCTTTGGTTGGCGCCAGAGACAAAGACGGCAATAAAGTCTTCTACCCATTGACGCTAAACCTGCACAGCAACGGTATTTTGATGGCGTCTATTTCGCCGCTTTCCCGGGTTGCACATTTACAGCCCATGGCTGAGTCAATGCTGGGGAAAATCATGGACTCAGCCAATTATATTGGCGTCATGGCCATGGAGTGTTTCCGAGTTGGCGAACAACTAATTGTAAACGAACTAGCACCCCGCGTTCACAACAGCGGACACTGGACCCAAGCTGGCGCCTGCGTGAGCCAGTTTGAAATGCATCTACGAGCTGTCTGCGATTTACCGATTAAAGCGCCAGAAGTACGCGGCCAAAGTGTGATGATAAATATCATTGGCGTAGAGCGTGAAATCGCTTGGCTAAAGATTCCATCGACCCAATGTTACTGGTATGGCAAGGATGTTAGACCCGGGCGCAAACTCGGCCACATCAACATCAATCACCCACAAAAAAGCGCCGTGCAAACGGCGCTGAATGAATTGCGCAAGTTGCTGCCCGAGAACTATCAGGATGTATTTAACTGGGTAGAAAAAGAGTTAAAACGCATATAGCTCTTTGGCTCGCAAGGCGGGCCTTAGAGTAGCCCCAAGCCATGTAAAACAAACATAATCAAGCTAGCGGTAAAAAGCGAACCCAGCGTGGTGAGTACGATAATATTTGCTGCTAGCGCCGAATTCCCCCCCATCGCTCTCACCATCACATAACTTGCGGCTGCGGTTGGCGCCGACGACATCAGGGCCAACACACCTAATTCAACATCTCTAAAACCAAGCACAACGCCGCCACCTATTAGCAATATCGGCACCACTAACAATTTACAAATCGCACTCAGCATTGCACTGTTTATATCGGCACGAAGCGCTTTAAAATTTAAACTGGCCCCGGTGCAGAGCAAGGCCAGGGGCAGCGTCATTTGTGCGAAGTACTCACCACTGCGCACTAATAAGCTGGGCAGCGGCCATTCAAAAGCCGCGAATGGCAGCGCCGCAAGAATACTCAGAATAATTGGGTTACCAACTATGCCACGAATATACGTGGCGCTACTGCCATCTCGATTCATGCTGCGATTAAGAGTAAACACCGACAAGATATTATATAAAATTGTCACCAAGGCTAAATAAAACGAGGCGGCCACCAGTCCCGAGTGACCATAGGCATTTACGCAATACGCCAAACCAATAATGCCCATATTTGAGCGGAACGCACCTTGCACCACCACCCCGCGATCTTCACGTTTTGCAACCGCAAATCGCGCCAACAGCTCCAACATCGCATACGTCACAGCCGTGCCTATCAGCCCGTATATCACTAGTTTAACGTTGGCAGATTCAGCGATACTGGTTCGACTGATACTTATGAACATCAATGCAGGTAAGGTGACGTTAAACACCAGCTTGCTACCCACTTCGATAAAGTTGTCGTTAATAAAATGCGTTCGGTTTAGATAGATACCAAGCAGCAGCACGACAAAAATCGGGCCGGTGATGGAAAACGAAAAAGACAGCGACTGTAAGAAGTCTTGCATGAAAGGCTACTTTGAATTTGCGACTAGGCGGTGAGGGCGCCGGCCAGTATCTCACACTCAATGCCGACCATCGACAATATCTAGCAGCTTCTCGCAAACCGCAAATAAAAAAGAAGAAACAACGCCGAGACGCCATTTCTTCAATGCCCCTTTCCACGGAGAAATTCAAAATCACATCAGTGACTAATCATCCAGGGTCGTTGAGAGGGGAAAACCTTGCTGCCGTCCGCCATATAAATCGCCTTCTGGCGAAGGCTGCTGCGATCCGGGTGAGCGGTGTGGTCGCCGCAGCCACAACCTTTCCTGGCTGCCTCGTGGGCGCGGCGCTGAGCCTGATCTTCCCTGTAGTCCACTGTTGAAAAAATCGGCTGATGTACTGCCTTTTCATTTTTTGTCATTGCTTGGCGTCGTGCTGGCGACATCGCCAACACTTCGGGGGGAATCATAATCACCCGCGCACTCAGCTTGCCGCAGCTGGGGCAAGCACAGGGCATTGCTGCTTGCTCCATGCTGGCTAGCTCATGAAACAAACCGTGTTCATTGCATTTGTAGTCGTATACCGGCATCACCTGCCTCCCATTTTATAAAGCAATGATTAACACAGGACATTTAATCAACGCTTCCCAAACTATTGAATGGCGTGCCCGTGTTGCTGTTGCGCAACTCTATTTTGTACGGGCACGCCCAGTCTCTTCCCTCGTCTTTACCGCTACAGATCCGGTGACAGCGGCACATCTACCGTGCCGTCCACCACCTTGGTGGGACCGTCGGCATTGGGCTGCATATCAAAGTCAAAGATATCGGTGGGCAGCCACAAAGTCGCACAGGCATTCGGTATGTCAACCACCCCGCTGATATGTCCCTGCACCGGCGCGACCCCGAGTATGGTATAGGCCTGCGCTCGGCTATATCCAAACTTGGTCATATACTCGATGGCATTTAAGCAGGCTTGGCGATAGGCAATATGCACGTCCAGGTAATGCTGCTTGCCACCCTCGTCGACCGAGATACCTTCAAAAATAAGATAGTCGTCATACTTAGGCGTGATCGGGCTGGGTTTAAAGATCGGGTTTTTAATGCCGTATTTCTTCATACCGCCTTTAATCAAATTGACCCGCAGGTGAATCCAACCCGCCATTTCAATAGCACCGCAGAAGGTGATTTCGCCGTCGCCCTGACTAAAGTGAAGATCGCCCACACTCAAACCAGCGTCTTTGACATACACGGGAAAATACACTTTGGCACCGCGCGATAAATCTTTAATGTCACAGTTGCCACCGTGCTCTCTTGGCGGCACTGTACGAGCGCCTTCGGCGGCGGCTGCTTTTGCTGCATCACCGGTCATACGCCCCATGTGCGCAGTATCAGCATAAGGTAAGGTGGCCAATGCGGGAACACGATCAGGCTCGGTATCGTACAAGCCCTTTTCACGCGTGTTCCACTCGTCCAGCATTTCACGGGAAGGCAGACAGCCAATCAAACCGGGATGGATCAAACCCGCGAATTCGACATTGGGTACATGGCGAGATTTGGTGAACATGCCATTGAAATCCCAAATTGACTTTTGCGCCTCTGGAAAATGTTCGGTTAGAAATCCACCGCCATTTTGCTTTGAGAAAAATCCATTAAAACCCCACTGGCTTTCCTCGAAGGTGCCGATATCTAAAATATCCACTACTAATAAATCGCCGGGTTCAGCCCCCTCAACACCCACTGGACCAGACAAGAAATGGACTTTACTTAAATCGACATCACGCACATCATCGGCGGAGTCATCATTGTTAATCTGCCCACCAGTCCAATCTACACACTCAATTTTAAAGTCATCACCGGGCTTAACCATTGACACCATCGGTATGTCTGGATGCCAACGGTTATGGATCATGTCGTTGTCGTATGCCGATTTACTCAAGTCTACTTTGATGATTGTTTCAGCCATCGCTCTTCTCCGGACCAGTCATAGAAAATTCGAGACAACACCACGAAACTATTGTTATATCTTGCCTAGCGCCCGATATGACTCAACACAGTGATTGCCATGGCCTTACTATCGGTAATCACGGACAATACGGGTATTAGTTAATTGCCCTTGGCGCTACGTTAAATGACGTATTCTTAGCAATGTAAAAACGCATCTAGCTAGTTTCAGCAGGCCCCATACCCACAATTCGACGGCTGGAAAGTTAATTCCATATCATCTTCATACGATGTTTCGACGTATAGAATTTTTCGGTCTTCTTTAGAAAATTGACCCAGGTGAATCTCGTGACAAAGACGTTGTTAATACTAAGCACCCTACTCCTTAGCGCATGTTTGGGCATGCCTGAACGGGTAAAACCTGTGACGGGTTTTGAACTCAATAAATATTTAGGTAAATGGTATGAGATCGCCAGACTTGATCATTCTTTTGAAGAGGGTCTCAGCCAGGTAACAGCGGAATATAGTTTGCGGGACGATGGCGGTGTTTTAGTTGTTAATCGCGGCTTTTTTGCCGAAGACAATATATGGAAGGAAGCAGAAGGCAAAGCCTATTTTGTTAATTCCGACACAGAGGCATATTTAAAGGTATCTTTCTTTGGGCCATTCTACGGCTCATATGTGGTATTTGAACTCGACCATGACGACTATCAATACGCCTTTATTTCCGGCCCGAATCACAAGTATCTCTGGCTGCTATCACGAACACCAACTGTGAAACCTGAGCTAATCGAGAAGTTTAAACGGATGTCAGCAGATCGAGGCTTTGATACCACGAAGCTCATCTTCCCAGAGCAAAAATAGGTAGCTCGCAAGATAGTCTATTGTAGCGCTTCAACCACTATGCGCTCATTCTGAATAAAGGCAATAAACTCGCGCTCGTCTGGCTTAGCCAGCATAGCGCGAGCTACCGCCGGCTTCCAGTCACGACGTAAGCGCCTTGCAAAGTGCCTAGCACCGTAACGCGCATCATATTTTTCAACTAGATAATTTCGACAGTTAAGATCTAGCTGCAGCGCACCCTGACGTTTGTCCAGTCGCAGCTGCAATTTCGCCAACTCAAGATCTAGAACACGGGTTAAATGCTCTCGCTGCAAATGCCGAAATGACTAAATTGCATCTATACGGTTTATGAATTCAGGATCAAACTTTTTATGCAGGGCGCGCTCAACAATACGTCGCTCTTGCTTGCCCCGCCCCAAAAAACGTCGCCATCATCTCCTCGTTATCGTACATAATGCCCATGGTGCTGTATTCAGGGAAGACCACCAGATCCATGCCAGGCAGACCGATCTTCGTGCCCTTAATCATATCCGCTATATTGCGGGCATTTTCCAAAACTTGCTCGCGGGTGTGCAACCGCGGCATCTTGTAATTGACGACAGCGACACCGACCGTATCCGGGCTGCTGGAAATATCACCGTGTCTCATCTTTATCTCCTATTGCTAAGAAATTAGTCGACGCGCACTGCTGAATAATCACACTGACAAATAGGCCTTTATTTTGTCGGTATCGACTTCTTCACGCAGGTTTTCGTGAATAAAGTTGCCTTTGTCGATCACAATGATGCGATCTGCGACCGTCATGGTAAAACTCAAAACTTGCTCAGACACAATGATAGTAATGTCCCGCAATTTTTTAATTTCATTTAAGACATTAGCGATATCTTTAATAATGGAGGGCTGAATCCCTTCGGTGGGCTCATCTAGCAACAATACCTTAGGATTGGTCACTAATGCCCTGGCAATAGCTAACTGTTGTTGCTGACCACCAGAAAGGTTTCCGCCTTTACGCTTGCGCATTTCTGCCAATACCGGAAACAGAGCGTAGATATCATCGGGAATCTTTTTAAGTTTGGAGACCTCCATGCCGGTTTCGATATTTTCCTGTACTGTTAACGACGGAAATATCATTCGCCCTTGCGGCACATAGGCAATGCCGCTCTCGACACGCTGGAAACTTTCCTTTTGGGTAACATCAACACCGTCAATACTGATGCTGCCTTCTGACGTGGGCAGAATACCAATCAACGATTTAAACAGCGTGGTTTTTCCCATACCATTCCGCCCCATGATGGCAAGCGTCTCATTTTTCGGCACGGTAAAATCCAAGCCGTGAATAACTTCACTCTGGCCGTAACACACTTTCAAATTAGATACGTTTAACATAAATCTATTTCACCTCACCGTAGCAGCCTGTGTCGCAAACGATTGCTTAACTTTTTAGTGACCCAAATACACTTCAATTACCTTAGGGTCTTTTTGCACTTCTTCCATTTCACCTGCGGCGAGAATTTTACCTTGATGCAATACCGTGACCTTGTGGGCAATACGCGCCACAAACTCCATATCATGTTCAATAACCAGCACCGAGCGACCCTGACTAATTTTGTTAAGCAGCTCTGCCGTTTGCTCGCGCTCCTTTACACTCATGCCAGCAACGGGCTCGTCCAGCATCAATAGCTGTGGGTCTTGTATCAGCAACATACCAATTTCAAGCCACTGCTTTTGGCCGTGGCTGAGCAACCCCGCCTCGGTATCCAAGAAATCGACCAACATGATTTGACTAGCTACTTCCATGATCTTGCTGTGCACTTCATCGTCGTGTTTAAACATCAACGAACCAAAAACACCGCGTCCGCGAGGATAGGAGATCTCGAGATTTTCCATCACACTGAGATTTTCGTAGATCGAAGGCGTCTGAAATTTACGGCCCACGCCCGCTCGAACGATCTCGTGCTCAGATAAATTGGTGAGTTCTTTATTTAAAAATTTGATACTGCCTGAGGTGGATTTGGTTTTTCCGCAAATCAAATCCAATACCGTGGTTTTACCTGCGCCGTTCGGGCCAATAACGACATGGAGTTCATTTTTATCTAGATAGAAGCTCAATGAATCAACGGCTTTAAAGCCATCAAAGGACACCGTTAAATCTTCAATCGCCAGAGTAAAATCTGTGTTGGTAGACATATTCATTAGTTGGCCCCCTCGAGCTTGCCATCAACGCTTGTCGATTCGATTTTTCCCTTAGCAAAAAAGCGCTTAAGGAAGGCAAAACGTTTAGTGATGTGATGGCCGTAGTCCTCCCACAAGCCAGCCAAACCGTTTGGAAAGAACATAACAACGGCAATAAACAAGCCGCCCATTAAGAACAACCAAAGTTCTGGAAAGGATTCGGAAAATGCGGTTTTGCCAAAGTTAATCAACAAGGTGCCGTATACTGCGCCGATTAAAGACATACGCCCACCGATGGCGGCAAAGATCACCATTTCGATTGAAGGCACAATGCCGACAAAGGACGGTGACATAAACCCAACTTGCAGAGTAAACATCGCACCGCCGATCGCCGATATCATCGCGGCGAAACAGAAAATAAAGATTTTGAAGTTGGCGACGTCGTAGCCCGAGAAACGCACCCTATCTTCTTTATCACGCATCGCTAGCAGTAGGCGACCAAACTTACTGGTTAAGATAAAGCGTGACGCAATGATTACCCCAAGAAGAAGAAAGCAGTTAATAAAGTAGAATAAGTTTTTTGCGCTGTCGGAGGTGATGTCCCAGCCATTCAAGGTACGCAGGTCCGTGATGCCATTAATACCGCCAGTCAGGCCCTGCTGACCTACAATTAATACCGTTAGAATAACGGAGATAACCTGGGTAATAATGGCGAAGTAAACGCCACCGACTCGGCGCTTAAACATCGCCGCGCCAATGATATATGCAAATATGGTTGGCACCACGAGCACAGCAATAATGGTAAATGTAAAGCTATTGAAAGGCATCCAGAACATGGGCAGTTCGGTAAGCTGATTCCAGTCCATAAAATCAGGAATACCGGGGGTCGACTGAATGGCGGTATTTTCTGGCGACGAGGCCTCTAACTTTAAAAACATCGCCATGGCGTAACCGCCAATACCAAAGAAGATACCCTGACCCAAACTTAAGGTGCCACCGTAACCCCAGAGCAAGACTAAACTCACCGCCGCAAACGCGTAGGTTAAATATTTACCAACCAAATTCAGTCGAAACGAATCCAAGAAAAGTGGAAAGACAACCAGGATTAGCGCTGCGAGGATGCAAAACCCTACCATGCCCTTTTTATCGCCAAATAATTTTTCGTAAACGAAGCTCATCGTTAACTCCCAATAATTTACAACCGAACTCGCTGTGTCTGAGCGGGGCTCGCCTTAGCGGCGAACCTTGCTGGCAAACAAGCCTTCAGGTTTGAACATCAAAATTATTACCAAGGTGAGCAAGGTAAAGACTTTGGCCATTGATCCACTGATAAAAAATTCGAGGATTGATTGTGCTTGAGCAATTGAGAAAGCCGACGCGATGGTTCCGAACAAACTGGCCGCACCACCGAACACCACAACCATAAACGTATCGACGATATACAAGGTTCCCGTCGTGGGCCCCGTAGACGCGATAGTGGTAAATGCCGCACCCGCCATGCCCGCTATGCCGCAGCCCAGCGCAAAGGTATAGCGATCAACTTTTTTAGTATTGATACCCACCGCGCCAGCCATTAATCGATTCTGGGTGGTGGCGCGAACACGCAAACCCCAACTGGATTTAAACATCAGATAAAACACTGCCAAGGTCGTAAATATGGTCAAGCCCAGAACAAACATGCCGTTAATGGGAATATCGATCATATCGGTGGCGGGATAAGCTCCCATTAACCAATCCGGCAAAGTGGGACTCACTTCCCGGGCGCCAAAGATCGACCGGTAGGACTGCTGCATAATCAAGCTCAAACCCCAGGTCGCCAACAGCGTATCTAAAGGGCGCTTGTAGAGATGCCTTATCAAGACAAATTCTGCTAGATAGCCCAATATGCCGGCAACTAAGAAGGCCGCCACTATCGAGAACACAAAATAGTAGGGCATAAATGCCGGAATATAAGTTTCTGTGAGCGAAGAGATGAGGTAGGTGGTATATGCCCCCGCGGCCATGAATTCGCCGTGGGCCATATTGATAACCCCCATCTGCCCAAAAATAATTGCGAGCCCCAAGGCCATCAGCAACAGTACGCTGAACAAGCTGATGCCGGCGAAGCCCTGCATTGCGAAGATCGCGCCTAACTCGTCGTAGCTATAACCGCCCATTACTTAGCCTCCGCTAAAAAGTAATTCAATATTCTTTTCACTGCTGCTGTTCCACTGCATGAATTCGGTGAAGAGCTTGGCGAGCATTGCTGCTCGCCGGTATTGCAAGATTTTTCTAAGAAGCCCTCGGGCTTATTGATAACCTTCTGGGAATGGATCTGGCTCGATCAATTCAGAGGTGTAGACCACTTCTGCTTGGCCATCTTTCTTCCACATACCTACCCGCGCCTTACTCCAAAGATGGTGGTTAGGATGCAGCTTCACATAACCTTCTGGTGCGGTAGTTAGCTCGATATCGCCTTCTTCCGAAGCTTTAACAACCGCATCAACATCAAAGGTACCAGCCTTCTCGACAGCCGCTTTCCACAACCAAGGACCCAGGTAAGCGGCCTGTGTTACGTCACCGATAACACTGTCTTCGCCCCACATTTCTTTAAAGGCTTTAACAAAGGCTACGTTGTTAGGATTATCCTGGCTTTGGAAATACTTCATGATGGAGTAGAAGCCTTCGAGGTTTTCACCGCCGATGCCCAACACTTCATCTTCCGTTACCGAGATGGTTAGCAAAGTTTGCTTCTTGGAGGTGATACCCGCCGCTTTAAGCTGTTTAAACCACGCTACGTTACTGCCGCCTACCACTGCTGCGTAAATCACATCAGGCTTTTTCAGACGGATTTTGTTGATCACCGAACCAAACTGGGTATCGCCCAGCGGCTTGTACTCTTCACCCACGACCTTGCCACCCAACACGTTTTCTATGTGTTTACGGGCAATTTTCATGGAGGTACGTGGCCAGATGTAGTCAGAGCCAATTAGATAGAAGGTTTTAGCGCCCTTCTCTTTAGCCACCCAGTTCAAACCGTCTAGAATCTGTTGGGTTGCTTCCTGGCCGGTGTAAATTACGTTTTTAGACTGCTCTAGTCCTTCGTAAAACGTGGGGTAGTAAAGCAAGCCATTCTCTTTCTCAAACACGGGCAGCGCCGCTTTACGCGAAGCTGATGTCCAGCATCCGAATACGGCTGCCACCTTATCGTTCACTAATAACTTGCGACTTTTCTCAGCAAAAGTTGGCCAATCGCTGGCGCCATCTTCCTGAATGATTTTGATTTGGCGACCTAAAATACCGCCTGATTCATTGATTTGTTTGATGGCCAGCTTTTCGGCTTCTTGAGCACCGGTTTCACTGATCGCCATGGTCCCCGTCAGCGAGTGCAAAATGCCCACGGTAACAGTGTCATCGGTAACCGCCTGCCCAGTGGTGGTGGCAGGTGCCGCCCAACTTAACTGCGATGCTAGTATAATACCCAGCGGTAGTGCGCCAAGGGCACGAACTACCTTGCGGCGCCCCCAAGAACGCTGATTATCGGATTTATCACTCATCGTTACTTCTCCTACCCTACGGTTGCTTGATTGACAGCAAACAGTCTCCTT
This sequence comes from Zhongshania aquimaris, assembly GCF_019312595.1. Classification (GTDB taxonomy): domain Bacteria; phylum Pseudomonadota; class Gammaproteobacteria; order Pseudomonadales; family Spongiibacteraceae; genus Spongiibacter; species Spongiibacter aquimaris. Next base: position 1,668,195 of record NZ_JAHWDQ010000001.1, read on the forward strand.
AGAAGTTCCCCGCTGCACCATGAGGCGAATGCTCCCCCCCGCTAAGTTAAATGACGTATACCGTCAGCGTGGTGGTCGAGATAGCGTCAAGATTACTGAAGCAAACGTGTGTGTATGTTTTGTATTGGCGAGAACGCAGCCCGCGACTATCCGATGGTGGCATCGATCCTGCTTAGGAGTGTATGCGTGGCAATTAAAGCACTGCTCCCGACGCCGCTAAGCGGTATTTCTAACTAGTTAGCTTTACCCAAGGCCAACTGGTTTGACCAAAACAACGTAATGAACCTATTAAAATGAATTTGCCCTTATGAACCCCCAGCAACGGGTATTCCGCATTCGCCGCAAATACAATCGCTGGGTAGCGAATGAAACACTGGAAGACTACGCGCTGCGCTTTACTGCCAAAAGTGCTCGGCGCTGGTCTTTGGCGCGGGTATCGAATACGGCGCTGGGCGCCATTTCGTTTCTCGCCCTCGAGGCGATTGGCGGCGCAATCACTCTGAGCTATGGGTTCAGCAACACCGTGGCGGCCGTAATCGCGGTTGGTATTATTATCTTTCTGACCGGCATTCCCATTTGCTATCACGCGGCGCGGCGCGGGGTAGACATAGATTTGCTCACCCGCGGAGCGGGCTTTGGCTATATTGGCTCTACCATTACTTCGCTCATTTACGCGTCGTTTACGTTTATTTTCTTCGCGCTGGAAGCCGCCATCATGGCGCTGGCCTTGGAACTTACATTAGATATACCGCTTAAATATGGTTACTTTATAAGCGCTATTGTTGTCATTCCGCTAGTTACCCACGGCATTACTCTTATCAGTCGTTTTCAGGTTTGGACCCAGCCACTGTGGGTGATACTGCAAGTACTGCCACTCGTATGTATCGTTTTTCAGTCTGAGGACGCCTTTCAAAATTGGGTGGCCTTTACGCCACCAGATGGTGACCCCAATTTTAATATTCTCGCCTTCGGTGCCGCCTCTGCGGTAATTTTTTCACTCATCGCGCAAATTGGAGAGCAGGTCGATTTTTTGCGCTTTTTACCCCATCAAGAAAAACCCAATAAGCGCTGGTGGCTCGCGCTGATAGCGTCGGGCCCGGGCTGGATTATAAGCGGCTCAATTAAAATTTTGATCGGATCGTTTTTAGCGGTACTCGCGCTAAGCCACGGCATATCCTTTAGCGAAGCCTCAGACCCCAATCGCATGTACCTAACCGCTTTTAGCTACCTAAGCAGCTCACCCCAGCTCACACTTTTTTTAGTCGGCGTTTTTGTTATTTTGTCGCAGCTTAAGATTAATGTCACAAACGCATATGCTGGCTCGATTGCCTGGTCTAATTTCTTCTCCCGCCTGACTCACAACCACCCCGGCCGAGTGGTGTGGCTGGTATTTAATGTCGCCATCGCGCTCATGTTAATGGAGCTTGGCATTTACCGCGTTCTAGAGGAAATTCTCACCGCCTACTCTATTATTGCTTTGGCGTGGGTTGGGTCACTTGTCGCCGATCTCGTAATTAATCGCCCACTCGGCCTGCGACCCACGGCGATGGAATTCAAACGCGCCCACCTCTACGACATCAACCCTGTCGGCGTAGGATCTATGATTATCTCTTCAACCTTAGGGTTTCTAGCCCACCTGGGGCAATTTGGAGAAACCGCACAGGCACTCGCGTCTTTTATTGCACTAGGCAGTACCTTCATCTGTGCTCCACTTATTTGCTGGCTCACAAAGGGCAAGTTCTATATCGCCAGAGAACCGGTACTGGCCAGCAGCAAAATTTCGCTGCGCTGCTGTATTTGTTACCATCATTTTGAAAGTGAAGACATGAGCCACTGCCCAGCGTACGCTGGCGCAATCTGCTCACTGTGCTGCTCGCTGGACAGTCGCTGCCATGATATGTGCAAAACAGACTCACGCATGGCAGAGCAACTAACTAGTGCATTGAGCTTTCTTATACCCAATGCATGGATTCGCTCACTCAATACTCGCACTGGCCACTTTATCGGTCTCTTTACCTTAATTAGCTTTATGATCGCCAGCGTATTAGCGCTGGTTTATGTACAAATCACCATCGATGAGGGCATGGAGCGAAGTTTAGCCGCTAGTGCGCTGAGTAATGTCTTTTTTATTCTGCTCATTGTGTCGGGAATTCTCGCGTGGATGTTTGCCTTAGTACACGATAGTAGGCGTGTTGCGCAGGAAGAGTCCCAGCGTCAAACCGAATTACTAGTTACTGAAATAGAAGCCCACAAACAAACCGATATGCAATTACAGCAAGCCAAGGAAATTGCAGAGTCTGCCAACCAAGCAAAAACCCGCTATCTCACCGGTATTAGTCATGAGCTGCGCTCACCGCTAAACGCCATATTGGGCTATGCACAATTATTAGAAAAAGATCCGAACATTCCCGAAAATAGACTTGATGCACTTAAAGTTATTAGACGCAGCAGCGAACATTTAGCTGACTTGATAGAAGGCTTACTCGACATTTCCCGCATCGAAGCGGGCCGACTCGAACTGTCAACGTCAGACGTGAACCTGGGCAATTTGCTAGATCAAATTATTAGTATGTTTCAAGTTCAGGCCCAGGCCAAAGGTATTGGCTTTAGCTTTGACCGCCTAACACCACTGCCCGAAACCGTCAAAACAGATGAAAAACGCCTGCGCCAGATTCTGATAAACCTTATTTCCAATGCCATCAAATATACGCCGGAAGGACGTGTTAATTTCACAGTGAGCTATCGCAACCAAGTCGCCGAGTTCCTGATAAACGATACCGGTATCGGCATTGCCGCCGACGATATAGAACGCGTCTTTAAGCCCTTTGAACGCGTTCGCAAACCCGGCTCACCACATATTGCCGGCACCGGTTTAGGACTCACAATTACTCGCCTGCTAACCGACATTATGGGTGGCGACATTGCCATACACAGCCAGGTCGGCGTGGGTAGTGAAGTTAAGGTGTCGCTTATGCTGAGCAGCACCGACCGCCTCGCTGTTTCCACACCCAACGAACGAAAAATCATCGGCTACGAGGGCGAAGAGCAGACCCTATTTATTGTCGACGACGAACCTACTCATCGCAGCCTGCTTAGCGACATGCTCAAGCCGCTGGGCTTTAACGTTATATCAGCACCTGACGGCAATACCTGTCTGGATATGCTGCGCTACTGCGATCCCCTACCAAAGATATTCCTATTAGATATCGCCATGCCAGGCATGAGTGGATGGGAGCTCGCTGCCGCTATTCGCGAGCGTATTCATCACGCCACGATTATTATGATCTCGGCAAACGCTGCCGAAGTGACACCAGAAAGTAGCGGCGTGCCACCCCACGATGCCTATTTATTCAAACCGATTCGAATTACGCAGGTACTCGATTACATCGCCAAACACGCCGGTATAGTCTGGCAGTACGAGTCCGAGGAACACCGAGCCGCATCGATTTCTGCTGCGGGTCAGCTAGTTAGTCTGAACGCACCACTCTCCGACGAACACCGCCGAGAACTTATTCAGCTAGCAAAAATAGGCTATGCCAAAGGCATCAAGCACTGCCTGGAAAATATTTCCAAACAAGGCAACGCCGATCCTACCACGCTAAACACCTTACAAGAGCTTGCCGCTGGATTTCAGTTTACTGCTCTAATTAACGCATTGGAAAACAGCACGTCATGAATACACCTCGCGGAAAAAAAGATGTCGTACTTATTGTTGACGACTCACCCGACACCCTGAGCATGCTTAACGACACCCTTGATCAAGCCGGCATTACCGTATTGGTTGCATTAGAAGGTGCTCAAGCACTCACCATAGCGGCCAATATTACGCCAGACGTTATTCTGATGGACGCCTTGATGCCGAATATGGACGGCTTTGAAGCCTGCCGGAGATTAAAAGAAAATCGGGATTTAGCTCATATCCCCGTGATTTTTATGACCGGACTTAGCGATACCGAAAGTATTGTTAAGGGCTTTGCCGCCGGCGGTGTCGACTACATTACCAAGCCGGTCAAGGGCGATGAGCTAATCGCCAGAATGCGCGCGCATTTGAACAACGCCCGCTTAACCTTAAGCGCAAGAGTAGCTTTAGATAGCGCCGGACAATTTCTATTTTCCGCCGCCTCCGATGGCAGCCTCTTATGGGCAACACCGCAAGCCTATCACCTACTTGAAGAGGCCGGTTTAGACAGCGACTGGCTAAACGAAAATCTACCGACACAATTACGTCAATTGCTGGCTCCGCATTTTAATAAAGAAAAAGGGCTATTGATTAAAGCGACAGATAAACCACTGGAAATACGCTATATAAGCCAAACCGGTAACGACGAATACCTGCTGCAACTCATTGATTTAGAGCGACCATCCGACGTTGATCGGCTGCGCTCCGCTCTGCCTATAACTGACCGCGAATCAGAGGTTTTACTGTGGATTGCCCACGGTAAAACCAATAGAGAAATCGGCACCATTCTGAGCATGAGCCCGCGGACTGCAAATAAACATTTAGAGCAAATTTTCCGCAAGCTGAACGTTGAAAACCGAACGGCGGCGGCGGTTATTGCACTGAAGCACTTGCAGACGTAAGGCTTAACATATCGGGCAACGATTCTCCTGCTAAGACGAAATAAAATCAGGCCACTGACCGCCCACGTAATCAATAAACGCAGCACTTAAACCCTCAGCCAGCAAATAGTCTCTGCTAACCGGTACGCGATTGGGGACAAATTCACTATTCGCGCTAAGCAGAGACGGATAATTGTGATGCAGCATTGCCGCCCTACCCATCAGCACAAAATCTAAACCGGCATCTAAACCAAATTTGATATCTGCTGGAGTATAAACTTTACCGGCCGCACCCAGGCGTATATCACCACGGTCTAGTTCGGTAAAATAAGACAGCAAACTACGACCCCGGAACGATTCATCGGCAGGCTCTTTATAAATATCCCATGCCGAAATATCGAGAAAATCAATTTCTTTCTTTTCAAATAACGTCTTTGCTGTTGCTACCGCTTCAGCTAATTCAATACCATGACGCTCGGGCGTTAAGCGAACACCAAGTAAAAATCCTGCACCGCAGCGCTTGCGAATGCCAGTGATTATATCGAACAGTACCTTTGAGCGATTTTGCAAAGAGCCGCCATACTCGTCGGTACGCTGATTAAATTCGGAACTTAAAAATTGGCAAATAATATAATTATGTGCGGCGTGTAATTCGACACCATCGAAGCCCGCGCTCTTTGCGCGCTCCGCACCCTGTATAAAATCTTCAATTAGACGTTTCACCTCACCGTGGCTTAAGCCTCTCGCCGCGAACTTTGCAGATGGCGTCGGCGCCACAGGTGCCAAGCCCGTCAATTCGCGCGGAGATCGCAAGCCCGCATGATGCAGCTGCACAACGGCAAGACTGCCATGCGATTTTATTTTCTTAGCCAATTCTTTTAGTCCAGGTAATTGGCTGTCACTAAAAATTCCCAACTGCCCCGGAAAGCCCTGACCATCTTTATTAATATGGGCGGCGGCTGTCATGGTTAATCCAAAGCCGCCCTTGGCACGCATTTCTAACCAGTTAATTTCATCATCCGACAGAGAGCCGTCGGCAAAACTTTGGGAGTTCGTGAGTGGTGATAAGAAAAATCTATTTGGCATCTCCTTACCACAGGGAAATCTCAGCGCTTGAAACATCGTGCTCATAAAAACCTACTCCATGCCAAAACGGCATTATATATTTTTAACATTTTAAAAATTAAAGATGCCACTCACTGTTCTCACGAACGACTACTCGCAAGCCGTCTAGCGCAGAGTACAAATCGGGACACGATTCCGTAGAGCGATAAACTAAATAGACCGGATGAGTAAACTCTGGGGAATCCGCTACTCGCTCTAGTTCGCCACTTCGTAAATGCGGCTCTACAACCCGCGTTCTAAAATAGCCATTCCCGCCACTGTGCAACATCACGCGCAACGCTAGCGGCCCCAAGTTAAAGGTAAGTGCCGCCTGCCTTGGCTGGGGAAGAACGGCGTCGTATTGCGCCTTAAACTCAGGACCCCAATCCACAAATAGATTGGGCGTGTTTTTTGTTGGTACTTGCACATGAACCAATTTTTCTTCTAACAACTGCTCAACCATAAATCCCGAAAAGTAATTTGGCCTATGCACAATCACCGCGTCGAGAAAGCCCTTTTCTAATTTAGTCAGCAGTGTTTTTGCATCCGATACGTCTGTATTAATCGCGATGCTAGGGCAGTACTCTTGCAGCCACGCCACCCAGTTAGTCAGCACTGGATTCCACAAACTTGTTTCAGCGCCTATGCGCAAACGCGATTCGCGACCACGTGGCAATTTCATTTCGGCCTTGGCGCACTCCCAGGTTTGCACCAAGGTCGTTGCATAGGCAACAAAGCGCTCGCCCTCGATTGTTAAACGCGCACCACTTCGATTGCGAACAAATAACTGGCAGGCCACTATTTCTTCTAGCGACTGCAACCTGGCAGTCACCGTTGTCTGACTTACATGCAGCCGCTCAGCTGCACCGCAAAAACTTCCCACACTCATCACCTCTAAAAAGGTGCGAGCTAACTCAATGTCCATCTGGCTCTCCATCGGTCAGGCTAGCTACGAACACGCACTAATTCCGATTTTCTGATATTAAGGATCATATATATTCATTATACGAATTTAAAGCAAGTCTTTACTATTGGCGCCCCAATATGAGGCTCACCATGGTGCATGTGCACAATAATCGCCCTAAAGCTGTAAAAATCGGATGCGCAATTTTATAAATGAGGTCGGCCAAATCATCGGCATTGAGCAAAACACCACCAGCCAGCTCGAAAAGCTGCTGTCTGGCTTAGGCGGTTTTTTCGGCATTGCACTGTGTTACCTAATCTCTAATATCTATCTAACAGGGCCAGCAACACTCTTCATCGTCGCCTCTGCAGGAGCTTCGGCAGTGCTTATATTCGCCGTTCCCAACGGCGCACTGTCGCAACCATGGCCCGTCATCGGCGGCCACCTTATATCCGCCAGCATTGGTGTGTACTGCCAGCAACATCTTGGCAACCCCCATTTTGCAGCCGCAGCCGCGGTAGGTTTAGCCATATTTGCCATGTACCATCTGCGCTGCCTGCACCCGCCGGGTGGCGCCACAGCACTTTTTGCAGTGGCGGGCGGCAATCACGTTATCGACTTAGGGTATAGCTATGTGGTATTCCCGGTGCTGCTAAATATCATCGCTCTGGTGAGCTGTGGCATATTATTTAATGCGCTATTTCAATGGCGTCGCTATCCCAGCCACTTATTTCGCCGCCATCAAACACCATCGACCACTGGCGCTAAGCCCTCGTTTCGACATATTAGTCCCGATATTGCGCAGGAGGATTTCGCCGCCGCGCTGCATCAAATGAATTCGTTTATTGATATCACGCCCGACGATTTAAGCGATTTATTTGAACTCGCATCGCGAAGCGCTCGGCGGCGGGCGCGAACACCTTTAAAAATTGAAGCCGGTCTTTATTACAGCAACGCTGAACGAGGAAGTGATTGGGCAGTAAGAAAAGTGCTGGCAATTGAAGGTCGGCGCATACAATTTCGCACCGCGGCCGGGAGTGACGACAGCACTGACAAAGCACACTATTGTTCACGACGCGCATTTAGACAATGGGCTCGCTGCAAAGTGATTATGTCTAGCGGTTTATGGGTGCCTTGTGGATCATCAAATGAGGGAAGTTAGTCTTCTGACCGAAAATGAAGCCAGACATCGCGGACATCAAATACCAAGGATATGCTGTTACAGGCGGCGAGCATGATCAGATACGCTTGGTAGCTACCCTCTGCGATGGGAATTTCTCTGATGACAAAATACAGCAATGGCATCCATAATATGTGCGCCAAACCCAACACTCGCTGATACCCAACCATACTGAACATCAACATCATCGCGGTCGCAGATATTAAAAATGTGGCAAATATAATCTTCGCGACATACTCGTCCCAAAACAGCAGGCTCGCTATATTTACTGCCAATAGCATGGCAACCCAAATGACCACCCACTTAGGCTGACGCGACAATTCAACAAAAAATAGTAGTGGATTCGTCATGATCTCGATTCTCATTGTTATTATTTAATGCGCTACACCAGTCAAAAAGACCAAGCCACACTCCGCTTGTTACAACGCCGCGCGCTTAAATCACAAACGAATGATGTTTATGGAGAGCGTATTGTTCTACTACTCAGTCTTTGAAAACAACAAATCCCACACCCCGTGACCTAAGCGCTCACCGCGTTTTTCAAATTTAGTAATGGGACGATACTCTGGTCGCGGCGAATATTCACGAGCACCCGCCATATTGCGATAGCCTTCGGCCTCAGCCATGACGTCCATCATATGCTCAGCGTAATTCTCCCAATCAGTCGCCAAGTGCAGCACGCCGCCGATGGTAAGCTTATTGCGCAAGGTCTGAACAAACTGCGGCTGAATTAGGCGGCGCTTGTGATGGCGAGCTTTGTGCCACGGGTCAGGAAAATAGATCTGAACGCGGCTTAAGCTATTGTCAGGTATACACTGCGCCAATACTTCCACCGCATCGTCTTCGTAAGTACGCACATTCGTCAGACCGGCCTCTTGCACCAGGTACATCAGGCGTCCCACACCGGGGGTGTGAACCTCTACGCCGATAAAATCATTTTCGGGGGCATTGGCAGCCATTTCAGCTAGGGAGTCTCCCATACCAAAACCAATCTCTAGCACCACCGGCGCTACGCGCCCAAATGTGTGCTCAAAACTTTGCATACCGCTACTGCGCTGCAGGCCTAATTCAGCCAGATTGATTTCATAGGCGCGGCGCTGGCCGTCAGTCATTCTACCGGTGCGAAGAACAAAACTCTTAATCTTGCGTCGGATGGGTGCGGCATTCTCAGTCATTACATTGCTTTCCACGCTGAATAGGCCAAACACGCCCAAGCCACTAAAAACATTAAGCCTCCGATTGGGGTAATTGCACCCAACCAGCGTGTGCCGGTTAATGCCAAGGCGTATAAGCTGCCGCTGAATACCAGCACGCCCACAAAGAACAGCACAGCCGATATTTTTAATGACGTATGCTGAACACCGATGTGCATTAGCACCCCAACAATTAATAGTGCGAAGCAGTGATAGAAATGGTACTGAACGGCGGTTTGATAAACCGCCATCATGTCCGCAGACAAACTCGCCTTTAATCCGTGGGCGCCAAAGGCACCCAAGCCAACCGCAAGAAATCCAAGAATCGCCGCTAGCAAAAGTGTTAGGGATGCCATATGTCTGCCCAGATTATCCATTAATGGCCGCTATTGTACGGATCTCCGCGGTCTTAAAAAAGCCGGCTGTCGAAGTGCACGGGAATTAAAGGCTTAAAAATGCAAAAGCCCCGCAGTGCGGGGCTTTAATTGCAACTTAAACAGAGTATTTAGAGCTAAGCTTCCATGGCTACGCGCAGCTTTTTCATCGCCGCTTGCTCTAGCTGGCGAATACGCTCAGCTGACACCCCATAGCGATCTGCCAAATCGTGCAAGGTCGCCTTATTGTCAGTTAACCAGCGGCTCTGCAGAATATCGCGGCTGCGCTCGTCGAGATCAGACAATGCCAAAGACAGGCTCTGGTGGTTGCTCTCTTCCAGATTGTCAGACTCCAGTAGTAAAGCAGGGTCTGCACTGTGATCTTCAAGATAGTGAACCGGTGCAACTGGACCGCGCTCGTCGTCAGTGTCAGCATCAAAACCCACATCAACGGAGCTCAAACGCCCTTCCATTCTACGTACTTCCGCTACATCGACGCCTAGATCCGCAGCAACAGAGTGCACTTCATCATTGCTCAACCAAGACAGCTCTTTCTTTGCGCTGCGTAAATTAAAGAACAATTTGCGCTGTGCCTTGGTGGTAGCGATTTTCACAATGCGCCAGTTGCGCAAAACGTACTCGTGAATCTCAGCTTTAATCCAGTGGACAGCAAATGACACCAAGCGGACGCCTTTTTCGGGGTCAAAACGCTTAACGGCCTTCATTAAACCGACATTGCCTTCTTGGATTAGGTCAGCTTGCGCCAAACCATAGCCTTTATAACTCTTGGCAATATGCACCACGAAGCGCAGGTGCGACATAACTAACTGGCGCGCAGCATCTACACTATCGTGGTAAAAAAGATCTTCCGCCAGCTCACGCTCACGCTCTGCGCTAAGCACAGGGATGCTGCCAACTGACTGAATATATGCAGAGAGATCACCACCCGGTACAAGCTGTTGTATCGGCTGTAAATGACTACTCATTGCACATCCTCCTAGAATTTGTTGATGAATCGCAGTTTTACACCGCTGCTTATTAGAGTACCAAACGCAGTAAAGTTCAAGTACCCAGCCCAAATGGCGCTAGCGCGGCTCAATTGCACGCAGTTCTCGCCCCACCACCAGCCACGCACCCAGCAGGCCTAACAGCGACGCAAATAACCACAGTAATATAGTATCTATAAAGCCTAAACCCAATAGGTGGAAGTCACTCTGGTAAGAAAGCGACAAATCGGCAATCGGCCCGCGCAGCCACAACAGCCCGCTTTGCACTAAAAGCCACGCCATCAATCCACCGCCTAAGCCATACCACAGGCCCGTATACAAAAAGGGCCTACGCACAAAGGCATTGGTGCCACCGACCAGCTTAACCACTAGAATTTCGTCGCGCCGCCCCTCAATCGCCAATTTAATGGTGTTGCCAATGATAAGGAGCACACCCACTGCCAGCATCGCAGCCAGCGCCAAGGTTAAACGTCGACCTAGCTCTGTGATGCGATTGAGGCGCTGCAGCCACTCCATATCGAGTTTAGCGAGGTCGACCTCAGCCAGCTGACTAAGCTCGGCCTGCAAGACCGTGACGGCATCGGCAGACACATTGGCTTCCCGCGGGGTTACTACGATCAAACCCGGTAGCGGATTGGTGTCGAGCTGATCGAGTACATCACCAAAGCCCGAGCTGGCGCGAAACTCATCCAAGGCACTGGCGGGAGAGACATATTCTGCCGAAAGCACTGCCTCGCGCTCCGCGATATTACGCCGCAAACCTTCGCCTTGCTCAGCGCTGACAGAGGGCTTTAAAAACAAAGAAATACGGGCAGCGCCTTCCCAGCCATCACTCACCGCATCAATATTATTCAACCCTATATACAAGCCCGCTGGTAATGCGAGGGCAATGGCAATTACCAGGGTCGTCATCAATGAGGTCGCAGGTCGCGCTACCAAGCGCCGCAGACTATCCAGCGCCACTTGCTGGTGATGGCTGCGGTAGCCCGCAAAGCGATCACCGATACTGGTTTTGTGCTTGCGCGCGCCCTTAACGTCCTTTTTACCCGGTGGCGCTGTTAGCTTGCCCAAACGACGCTTGTTCATTTTGTTCTGCTTATTCGGGGACATCACTATCTCCCCCTGCCGTCACCAACTGCCCATTGCGCAAGGTCAGTAGCCGATATGGCATGCGTGCTATCAGCCCCAAATCATGGGTGGCAATGAGCACCGTTACGCCGACCTGCTTGAACTGCTCAAACAAGTGCATAATTTCTGCTGACAATTGCGGATCGAGGTTACCAGTCGGTTCATCAGCAAGTAATAAGGCGGGCTTGTTCACCACAGCGCGGGCAATACCCACTCGCTGCTGCTCACCGCCAGAAAGCGTAATAGGGTTTTTGCGCTCTTTGTCCAGCAAGCCCACTTTATCTAAAGCTGCCCGAACACGGCGGCCTACATCGCGATGCCCATAACCGGCAATAATCAGCGGCAGGGCGACGTTGTCGTATACCGAGCGATCAAACAATAATTGGTGATTCTGAAATACCACCCCCACCTCGCGTCGCACCTCTGGAATACGACGCGCCGGCAAGCGTGATAAATTGCGGCCACCGACAATCACCTGACCCGAGCTCGCGCGCTCCATGACCATAATCAGCTTTAGCAAGGTGCTTTTACCGGCGCCACTGTGGCCGGTTAAAAACCGCATTTCGCCACGGGGAATATGAAAGCTCAGGTTAGTGAGCGCTTCATAACCGCCTTCGTAACGCTTGCAAACCTGATCAAATTCAATCATTGCTTTTGCTGCCACCCAAATAAGGCACCGACAAACTCATTAGCGCGGAAGGGCCGTAAATCTAAAATACCTTCGCCAACGCCGATGAAACGAATTGGAATTCCAAGCTGTTTGCTAATCGCAAAAACGATACCGCCCTTGGCCGTGCCATCCAGCTTGGTTAAGGTTAAACCGGTGACCCCAACCGCCTGCTGAAAATGCTTAGCCTGCGACAGTGCGTTTTGACCGGTACCGGCATCCAGTACCAACATCACTTCATGAGGCGCATCGGGGTCAAGCTTTTTAAGCACCCGAACGACCTTCTTCAATTCTTCCATCAGATTGTCTTTGTTGTGCAGGCGGCCGGCGGTGTCGGCAATTAAAATATCAACATCTCTTGCCTGTGCAGCCTGCAAGGCGTCAAACAATACCGATGCGCTATCCGCCCCAGTGTGCTGTGCAATCACAGGGACCTCATTGCGCTCGCCCCACACTTGAAGCTGCTCCACCGCTGCGGCACGAAAGGTATCGCCCGCCGCCAACATAACCGAGCGGCCGCCGGCCTGAAACTGCTTGGCCAACTTGCCGATGGTTGTGGTTTTACCCACGCCGTTAACACCCACCATCAAGATCACATAGGGCTTATCACTAATGGGGATGACTAGCTCTTCCTCAGCCGAGGCGAGCATAGCGCTCAACTCTTCTTGCAAAGCCACATACAGGGCTTCTGGATCATTCAATTCTTTGCGCGACACTCGGCTAGTCAGGCTAGCAATAATTTGCTGAGTTGCATCGACGCCAACATCCGCCATCAGCAAATGGGTTTCGATTTCTTCCAGCAGCTCATCATCAATTTCCTTGCGACCGAGAAACAAATTGGCCATGCCTTCGCCTAGCTGCGCGCCGGTCTTACTGAGGCCTTCGCGGAAGCGAACCAGCAAGGACGCCTGCTCTTCTGGCGACAATTCAAGGTGCTGCCACGGGGCGATCTCGGCATCGTCGATAAAGCCTTCAGCCGCCGCCAGTGCCGCCTGATCCTCTTCCGAGCCAATGAATGACTCTTTAAAACGGGCAAATAAGCCCTTCTTTTTTTGTTCCGATTCTAGTTCAGAGGGCGTGGCGTTATCTGTCATGCGGGTATTTAAATTCCGAGGTAAGGTTTACAGCAAAAATAAAAGCCTTATCCTACCATTTCTCTGAGTAACTGGCACCGGAATACCCATGCGCAAACCGCAAGGCCATCACAGTAAACAAGCACAAGGCATGCTGAGAATCATTGGCGGGCAGTGGCGCAGCAGAAAACTGCACTTTCAAGCGGCGGAAGGACTTCGCCCGACCAGTGATCGAATTCGCGAAACGCTCTTCAATTGGCTAGGCCCTCATCTCCACGGCGCAAACTGCCTCGACCTATTCGCTGGCTCCGGCGCACTAGGACTAGAGGCCCTGTCCCGCTACGCGGCCCACTGCGATTTTGTCGAAACCGACACCATCACTTGCCGGCAAATACATGAACACCTCGGCACCCTAAAATGCACGACAGCGTCCGTACACTGCCAAACCGCAGAGGCCTATCTTGCCAACACAGCGCTAAATCACCGTGTTATCTTTTTGGATCCACCATTTCATAAAGATTTACTGGCCCCGACCATCGCGGCCCTCGGGCGCAAAACTTTGCCAAATGACACCCTTATTTACATTGAGACCGCCACCGACGAGTCACTCCCCGCACTGCCGAGCAACTGGCGCATCGACAAAGACAAACAAGCTGGAAATGTGAGCTACCGCTTAATTTCTGTCCATGACTAAAGGCAATCTGGGCATAAACGCAGCGCGACAACACCATTAATAAAATTGAACGCCCGCAGGTTTTTCACTGCACGCAATTTTAAAACGTGGCCGATTGACCATTATGAACTGCGAATACGCCTAAACAGGTTCTCAAGAAAAATCACGAGTGCAAAAATCGGCAAGGTTCCCGGAATATAAAAGCCATAAACCACAAAAGCTTCTAGGCCCGTTTCTGGAACAATTAGGCGCCTGGCAATAAATAGCGCGTTGATAATCGGCCCAATAATATTGGCATAGCAACCCAACACCAAAAGCCAACGGGCCACCGTCATAGACCTCGCACCATGCTCAAACTTTAGCCATACACCGGCGATTGCAAGGACTAGCAAGCCGTTGAGAATGCCTTCCATATGCGCAAATCGCCAGGCGCCATATGCGCCGGAGCCAACGTCCGTCGTGGCCGCCGCATAGGAAAATCCTATACCCGATAGCAAGCCGAGAAATAAAATAACAATCCCGTGAAATGCCAGCCGCGTTTGCTGCGCACTTTGTTCGCAAGATTCAAGCATCGTCTTTCCTTTATTTTTATTATTTCTTTAATTTTCGCAGCAAATGAAAACCGGAATATCGCGATCAGTGCGAGCTTGGTATTCATCAAAATCAGGGTAGAGGCTTAATAGATGCGGCCACAATTCTCGTTTTTCGTCGTCGCTTGCCTGGCTGGCAACATACGAGCGCTGGTCACCACCAACCATAATGTCGATCTCTGGATTAGCCGCAATATTAAAATACCACTGCGGGTGCTTTTCCATCCCTCCCTGCGACGCCACCAACAACTTTTTGTCACCCCAGGGCAGATGTATGAGAGCAATCTCTCGCCGCTCACCACTCTTACGCCCAATCATCCCGACAATACAGATTGGGTAGCCACCCGGAAAATTCTTTAATAAGCGCCCATTGCTCTTTTTATAAACCCAGACATTGAATCGCGTGTAATGCTTCATCACCCGCTGAATAAGCCGCTGCCATTTCAGGGGAATCTCGTCGACGTCTTCGCGTCGGGTTTTCACGTAATCGAGTTTGCCAGACATATTATTATTCTCACTAGTAACAACTAAGTGATAGTACCGGAGTTCCGTGGCGTAGAGAGTCATCCATCTGGAGGGGAAGGCAAAAACCTGCCACAGCGCCAGACTCGACGCTGAGGCAACTTAAAACGCCGCATACCAATCTAACCGATCCAATTTGGCTTGCGGCGTAAATCTAGTGTGTGCGGGTATTCGCCTGGCGACTCTTCCGGCGGTGGCGCCATAGGCCGAGGTGGTTCAGGGAAAAACTCACGCACAGCATCAATATCCGGCCTTGGCGTATAGGGCCCCGGCGTATGCTGCACTGTACTGAAACGATTCCCCCTGCGAGACTCTGCCTCAAAGGCATTCACAGGGAAGGTTTCGTATGTTCGACCACCGGGATGTGAAACATGATAGCTACACCCGCCCACCGAGCGACCTGTCCAAGTGTCTATCAAATCAAATACCAGCGGTGTATGCACACCAATAGTTGGGTGCAGTGCCGACGGTGGCGCCCAGGCGCGATAGCGAACACCGGCAACGTACTCGCCGTGTCGCCCAGTGTTAGCCAAGGGCACGCGACGACCATTACAGGCCAGCACGTAGCGGCTATCTGTTAAACCCGTTAGCTTTACTTGCAAGCGCTCAACCGACGAATCCACATAGCGCGCTGTACCAAAGCTACCGATTTCCTCACCCAACACATTCCAAGGCTCCACCGCCCAACGCAGCTCGATTTCAATCTCGTCGAGTTTGACACGACCGTAGTGCGGAAAACGGAACTCTTCAAAAGGCAGCAGCCAATCCGCTTTAAAAGGATATCCTGCCCGCTCTAGATCGGCGACGACGTCCTTCATGTCCTGCCACAAATAGTGTGGCAACATAAATTTATCATGCAGAGCCGTGCCCCAGCGAACCAGCGGCTTCTTATAGGGTTCGTTCCAGAATCGGGCAACCAAGGTGCGGATCAAAAGTGCTTGAACCAATGACATTCGACTGTGAGGTGGCATTTCAAAACCACGAAACTCAAGTAAACCTAAACGCCCAGTCGCACTGCCCGGCGCATATAATTTATCAATACAAAATTCGGCACGATGGGTGTTACCAGTGATATCAATAAGCAAATTGCGCATCAACCTATCCACCAACCAAGGCTGATCTGCCAGACCATCGGGCATTTGCTGGAAGGCAATTTCCATCTCGTACATCATTTCGTCTCGACCTTCATCGGCACGCGGCGCCTGGCTGGTCGGACCGATAAAGGCACTGGAAAAGATATACGATAAGCTTGGATGATGCTGCCAAAACGTCACTAAGCTGCGCAGTAAATCAGGTCTCCGCAGAATCGGGCTATCACTCGGCGTTACTCCCCCCAAAGTAATATGGTTGCCACCACCGGTACCGGTATGACGGCCATCGAGCATGAATTTTTCCGCCGCGAGACGAGACTCCCGCGCCGCCGAATACAGTTCGGTGGTGTTGTCCACCAACTCCCTCCAGCTAGAGGTAGGATGCACGTTCACCTCAATAACCCCAGGATCCGGCGTGACAAGCAGCTTTTGTATCCGCGGATCACGGGGAGGCTCATAGCCCTCCAGAATGATGGGCACATTTTGTTCTTTAGCCGTTTCTTCAATCGCGGCCACTAACTCAACATAGTGCTCAAGACTATGTAGTGGCGGCATGAATATATGTATCTTTCCGCCTCTGGCCTCGATACACATCGCGGTGCGGATCAAAGGTTGAGCGTACTTTAACTTTTCTGCCACTGCTTTAGAGGCACTTTGCAAGCGCTGTGGCGTCGGGCTTCGGCTCTCATTGGGGAAGTGAATCTCTTGCCGCGCCTGCAACGGTCCACGCTCTTCAAATGGATCTCGATCCGGCTGCACTTCAGGTTCTTCTAGCTCAGGTAAATCTCCAAGCGGTAAACGTAAACCCATTGGCGAGTCACCCGGCGACAAAATAAGTCGCTCACGCTTTACGTTCCAAATGCTACTTGCCCACTCGCCAGCTACCGGCTCCCAAGCCAGCGGCAAAATATAACCTGTAGGATCTTTAAAACCTTGCTCTAATAAGCGAGCCAAGCGGCGACGGCCTAAATCGTCACTGATCTTGGCGGCGAGAATATCAATATTCTTGGGTATTTTTTGTTCCTGCAAAAGATAATGCAAAGCGTCTTCATAAGCCGGCTGCACGTAATCCAAGGCCAAACTTAATTTGTCAACCAAGCCCAGTGCAAACTGCTCAGACGTCGCCACATTGTGGCCATAATCCTTGTCTACCCGCGCCAAAAGTTCAGGGTTAGTCCACAGCGGCTCATCGTCTTTGCGCCAGAATAATCCGAGGGCCCAGCGCGGCACCTCTTCACCCGGATACCACTTCCCCTGCCCATAATGTAACAAGCCTTGCGGTGCGAAGTGATTGCGCAATTTTAAGAGCAAGGTTTTTGCCAGGCTTAGCTTTTCAGCACCGAGGGCATCAATATTCCACTGCGCTGACTCCATATCATCGATGGAGACAAAGGTGGGCTCACCACCCATCGTCAGGCGCACATCGTTTGCTACCAGGTCTTTATCTACCTGTTCACCAAGCAGCAAAATATCCGCCCACTGATCATCGCTGTATGGCTTAGTGACCCTCGGATCTTCATGCACGCGTTCAACGACGTTGGAGTAGTCAAACTCAACTTCACACTCGTCGGTGAAACCTTCAATTGGTGCAGCAGATACGGGATCAGGAGTACAAGCCAAGGGGATATGTCCCTCGCTGGCAAACAAGCCCGACGTTGGATCAAGACCTATCCAACCGGCGCCTGGAATATATACTTCGCACCACGCATGCAAATCGGTGAAGTCTTCCTCCGGACCACTAGGCCCATCGAGCGACTTTTCATCCGACGTTAGTTGCACTAAATACCCGGAGGCAAAGCGAGCAGCGATACCCAAATGCCTGAATAACTGTACTGCCAACCAAGCTGAATCTCGGCAGGAACCTTTCGCAAGCTCGAGTGTTTCCTCTGGCTCTTGCACACCGGGCTCAAAACGCAGGCAATATTCAATTTTCTTTTCGAGAACCTGATTCACCTCAACCAAAAAATCATTAACTGGGCGCTTTGTGGTCGAAATTGATTTCAATAGTTTATTGAATAACTTCCCCTGTTTTTCTTTAGCCAGGTACGGGGCTAACTCTTTTTTAAGTTGCTTTTTATAGTAAAACGGAAATTTTTCAGCGTATTCTTCAACAAAAAAATCAAATGGGTTTATAACCGTCATGTCGGCGAGGACTTCAACTTCGACAGAAAATTTATCTGTTTTTTCAGGAAACACCAACCGCGCGAGGTAATTGCCAAACGCATCTTGCTGCCAATTCAAGAAGTGTGTCTCGGGTACGATTTTCATACTATAGCTATGAATTGGCGTTCTGCTATGGGGGGCAGGACGCAAGCGTATTACATGCGGCGAAAGATTTACTAGACGATCAAAGCTGTAGTAGGTCTTGTGATGAATGGCCACTCGAATTGTCATTACTTCTCCTGCGGAAGCCGCATTTACGTCAACATCCGTTTATATTTCAAATACCATGTAAAAATTTCGAAGCCCACCTCCCGTAACGGAATATAGGGCAAGTTGGCATCATTCAAGTGTAAATGGCTTATTTTACAGACTCGCTACGTGTTACTTATGTAGAAGCCAAGCCCCAAATTTCAGCAATTCAATTTGAGAAATAAGCAGTTACTTCGTTGATAACTTACCTAGCATACATCGCGCCAACTAGGTCGTAAGGTGCTATAGAGAGCAATATACAGCAAGGTCGAGGTCGCGAAACCAGCACGCTCCGACCACATAAGCACAGTATGGCTTTTACTGTGAAAAATATACGTCTAACTTAATCGTAAAACTGGCTTCGGCATTCCATCCGTCTACTTTAGGAAAGAACACCTCAGGGCTAGCGGTAACGAATACCCAGTCTTCGTGTAGCTTATAACTATAACTACTTCCAAAAAAATACGCGGTCATTTGGGTTCGGAATTCCGTCGAAAAAACTGAGCCAACCCTATACTCCAAGGCCGACTTATCCGAAAGCCCCTGATTTAAAGATAGTACATGGACATTTTCAAAATAGTCATTCTGATCCTCAAACTCGAGCACTGTAAAATACCGCAAACCAAATCGCTCATTTATAGGTCTTATTACTTCAAATTCGCTGGTTTCACCCCAGCCTCGGTCGCTAAAGTACCAGACCTCCTGGGTGAACTCAGGGAGCCATTCCCCCCACGCCTCCATTGGGCGCCTTAGCCTATATCTGCCAAACGTCACCAACGGTGCGCGCAGCTTAATACCTACTCGCGCTGATCGCTTCCACTTATTCCATTCATCGTCAGGTGTTATCTCGATACCTGACACCGACTCTTTTCGACGAAATCGCTCGCCTGTTGAATTACTTCTCACCCGCTCTTCTAAAGAGTTTTCGGTGTATTCGTCACTACTGAAAAAGACTTTTGCCTTGCGCTGAGTATTAGGAAGATCAAATTTAGCCTTCACCCTGACATCTGTCTGCATCTCTCCGTGCTCTTCCCACGTTTCTCGCAGCTGGAGTTTCACATAGCTTTCGTTTTTATATTCCGGAGGGGAGTTTTCTTTACTGAAGTAGTAGTCAACACCCTCAGCAAAATCAATCCAGCGTTCAGACCAATTATCCCTAGTCGTTTCCGCTCGATTGAAGGTACGGCTAAAAAACCCAGCTTCAGGGTCATCCAAGTCCAGAGCGTCTTCAGCATGCAGCCCAGCAGCCAACGACAGCCCCAAGGTGGCCCACAACAATTTTTTAAACTTAGCCTTCTGATGACGCATACAACTTATTGCTCTGACAAAGAAAGGTGCTGTATTAAAACTATAGGAAGTGAAAACAGATTCGTCTATCTATCGAGCATAAAAAAGGCACCCTAAGGTGCCTTTTCGACGTACGCTGATGCTAAATTAGCCATCTTTTAGAGCTTCTTGGCGCTCAAGCTCTTTCGCCATGAACTCCATCCACTGCTTTGCGTAAGTCGCAGACTTTTCACTTTTTGCTGCTTCCTTAAACGCCTTACGAGCTCCTTCATATTCTTGAAGGTTAAAGCGAGCCATTCCAAGCACAAGGTACGCATTGTCAGGCCGTTTAATATCACCTTTTCTAAAAGCGTTCTCTATGGCTTTTTCAGCCTTATCGAACTCATCGTTATCAAGGTAGATATTACCCAAGCGCGACCACAACTCGCCCTTATCCGATTTCTCGGCGGCCTTTGCCATCTCTGGAATAGCCTTCTTCAATTCTTGCGCTTGGCGCCATGCATTACCAAGTAACTCAAGATTTTTAGAAGTCGCAGGGATGTCACCTTTCTTAATACCCTTATCAAGCACTTTAGCTGCTTTATATGGCACTTCCTGAGACAGGAAGAGATAGGCCATATTAATTAGCTCTTTATCATTTTCCAGAACACCTTCGGTGTAAGCGGTCTCCATTGCTGCAGTCGCTTTTTCGTCCATTTTCAGCTCGTTGTACATTGCAGACAACTGCAGCCAGTAGGCTTTTTTCTGGTAATGCTTGAGCGTTTCTTCAAGAATCGCCGTTACGCGCTTGATATCATTCTTTTCATAATATAAGTAGCGCTGTAAACCCCACCACTGCTCTTTAGGTATCTTTCCGCGGCTAGTGTAGTCATTGATAGCAACTTCAATGTACTTTAAGGCGCGGTCAAGATCTTTGAGCTGGTAGTAACCCTGAGATAAAAGCGCATACGCGCCAGCACCCGGATCTTCACCTAGAGCCTGCTTTGCCTTAAACCACTCTAACAGAGTGCTTACACCGCCCTTGTAATCCTCTTTAACAAAGTAAAGCTGAGCGATGGTGTATTTTGTATTTAGCTCCATCGCTTCCGGAATATCCGGCTGCTTTACCACGTTACGATATGCATCAAGCGCCAAATCATACTTTTCCTGAGTAAAGTAGATAAACGCATACATATTGTAGAGGTTAGCAAGCTCATAGCTATTCAGCGAGTTCCGCCCTTCTGTATCACGAAGGTCGTTGAGTAGCTTGACGGCTTCGTTATATTTTTTCGCGTCTGCCGCTTCTTGCGCTGCATTTAATTTTTCATAAATTTTAGCGCGGATAGCTGGCGTTCTACGTGTGCTCCGCTTGGGTTTATCTTTACTCTCAGCAGCGTGAGCAATGCCCACACTCTGTCCGCCAAGCATTGGCTGTAAGGATGAACTTACAATTGGCATGGCAAACACGGTAGCTACACCGAGAGCGATAGAACAACCCAGCTTGACCAACACTGGACGCAGCGATTTAGTGCTCGAGTGATAATCAGACATCATTTTTCCAACTCATAAGTGAACCGGTTTTGTATGCCCGGCACCTCGATAGGCTCGCCGTCGGACACACGCGGTTTGTACTTAAACTTCTCTGCGGCTTTCTCAGAAGCACGCTCGAAATAGCCCGCAGGCTGGCAATCAACCGCAACGATATCCCGAGTTGTACCAGCCTTTGTCACAGTGTATTCAACTGTGCAATAACCTGTCACACCACGACTTTGCGCGCGTCGCGGATAAATCGGAGCAACTTTTACGATCGGCAAATACTCACCATCGGAGGCAGAAAGTCCGCCGGCAGTATTAGTCAAATCAACAGATTGAGAAGGCGTCATATTGACAACATCCAAATTCGGATTGATGTCTTCCATCTCAGGTTGCTCCATATCCGGTGGCGGCTCGTCAGGCTCCTTCGGCTTATCGGGCTTGTTGTCTTTCATTGTTTCAATTTTGGTGTCAGGCATTTGTATATCGGCTAGCTTTGTACGCGGCTTTTCGTCCAGCGTTTTATCAGCCATCTCGATAAGGTACGGCATGAGGATGAACAGCGATGCCGTCACCACAAATGCCAATGCAGCACCTATAAGTAGTCGAATATTCATATTGATCAGCTGTCTTCAGTGGCCAATGAAACATCGTATACACCTGCCGACCGGCTGGCGTCGATAACCGCAGTAACCGTTTCAGTATTCGAGGCTTTATCAGCCTGAATAACTACGGCACCTTTAGGATTTTCTGCGTGCATACGCTCAACTACTGAGCGAACTGCGCGCTTATCAACCCGGCGCTTATCAATCCATATTTCATTGGTTGCTGTTACAGCAATCAGAATATTTACATTCTCTTTCTTAGTTGATGTTGACGCGTCAGGGCGGTTCACCTCGACACCAGCTTCCTTAATAAAGGACGCCGTTACAATAAAGAAGATCAACATGATAAACACAACGTCGAGCATCGGCGTCAAGTCTATTTCAGAGGGATTGTCCTCTGTTCCGCCTCTTTTATTCCTTCTCATGTTAGCTCTCTTAATGATCTGTTGTCAGATGGTCTTTCAAAAGTTCGCTTTCACGGTCCGCAATACTCTTTACATAAGTATTGATAAAGACACCAGACAAAGCGGCAACCATACCCGCCATAGTCGGGATTGTTGCTTTTGAAACACCGCCAGCCATCGACTTCGCATCGCCGCCACCGGTTACCGCCATGATGTTAAACACTTCAATCATACCGGTAACTGTACCCAGCAATCCCAACAATGGGCATAGAGCCACCATTGTTTGGATCATTGGCAAACTCGCGTTAATTTTAAGTGATACTTGAGATACCAACTTCTCGCGAATTTGCTTGGCATTCCAGGATTTGCGCTCTGCACGCTTCTCCCAAGTGCCAATAGCACCATTGACGTCTTTCGACAGGCTAAATTTGTAATACCAAAGTCTTTCTAGAGCGAGCGTCCACATCAGGAAAGTTAGGACGGCGATGGCCCAAAGTACGTCGCCGCCCGAATCCATGAATCTACGGATAATCTCGATCCATTCATTCAGTAGGTACATCGCTTAATTCCCCGCGTGACCTTCCGTGTGTTCGGCAATGATGCCCGTAGTTTGCTGATCAAGAACATGGATAATCTTCTTGGCACGACCACTAACAAAGGTGTGCAGCAGAACTGTTGGGATCGCAACCACCAGACCGAGTACTGTTGTTACCAGTGCACCAGAAATACCACCGGCCATTGCTTTCGGATCACCTGCACCGAAGATAGTAATAGCTTGGAAGGTAATAATCATACCGGTTACAGTACCGAGTAGACCAAGAAGAGGCGCTACCGCAGCAATGATCTTCAGCAAGTTGAGCGAGTTCTCCAAGCGCGGAGTCTCTTTCAGGATAGCTTCTGAAAGCTTCAGCTCAAGCGTCTCTGGATCCATAGTTGGATTATCTTCATGCACTTTCAACACACGACCAAGGCTGTTATTAGTATTTGCTTTGGTGGTTTTCAACTGGCTGGCAACCTTCATGTCTTCGATAGACAGAACTATCAAGCGCCAGATAGCAATCAACATCGCTAACACACCAACTGCCGTAATTACATAACCAACCACACCACCTTGATGCCAGCGCTCGGTAAGAGTCGGGCTATCAATCAATGCCGCTAGATAAGAACCACCTGTCGGACCTGTAGGGTCAACACCAAACGCGCTCATGCCCGAGGTAGATCCGGCAAGCTCTTCAGCCCAGGCCATATACGGACCGCTAGGCTGACGTGACAATACCGCAAGTGCACCCGTTTCTGAGATGTACTGTAAGTATTCACCGTCGGCATTAACCATATTGAAGGTACCAATACGTACCACTTCTTGTTCAGCGCTTTCTCCGCCAGCACTAGTTACCGACGTTTTGAATTTAACAACGCGACCAGACTCAGTCATTTCACGCTGTAATTCGAACCATACACGCTCGATCTCTTCAATGCTTGGCAGCTCTTCAGCACCAGCCATTTTATTAATCAAATCGTCAACGAACTGTTCACGCTTAGGGAACTGAACACTGATGATAGAAGATAGGAAGTTAGAACGAAGGTCGCCCGCGGTAGACGTCAAGTGACCGAACAGTTCAGTCAATGTACCTAGACGCTCTTTCAACTGACGTTGCTTTTCAACGATAACTGATTCGTTTTCTTCAAACGTTTTTTCTAGATCAGAAGAACGCTTTTCTTCGGCAGCCAAGGTACGCTTAGCTTCATCAAGTGTTTTCTGTTGATCGAAACGAGCAGCAGCAAAACGTTGCTCACGCTCCTTGTTTTCACGAGCGTCAGTGGCGTAGCCCTGCTTAACCATTTTCAACAATTCGTCGAGCGATTTAGCATCTTCAGCCATCGCCGGCATAGCTGCAACGGCAATCGCGCCGCTGAAAGCCAGCACAGCAGCTTTTAATAGATTACGTTTCATTATTTAGCAGCCTCCGGAGCCGGAATCGGGAGTTTCATGATATCGATCGACGCTTGTTTGCGAGCGATACGCAGGCCTTTCTGAATAGCACCACGGTAATCGCCTGAATCCAGCTCAACCCATGCACGCTTGTCTTGATCCCAAGCACCTGATTGCTCGCCGTCAGTTGTTTGATACATCAAACCAATACGGCCAATACGCAGGAAGTTAACTTCGCGGTCTGAACCGTTTACAGAAGCAACACCTTTGTAGCTATCAATTTTACGACCGTATTCGTTTTCGATTTTGTAGGCTTCGAGAACTTGACGGAATTTCTCAGCGATTGTGATATCAGAGCGATCCATATTGGTGCGCAAGAATTCAACACGCTCTTCACGCTCTTCTTTATGGAATGGCACGTCTAGAGAGACAAATTGCTCAAGACCGTCAATCATGCGGATCAACAAAGGGGTGATTTGGCGCTGAATGATAGTCGCCTCATCAACAGACTTGCCCAGACCGGCAATACGCTTAAGCTGACCGGCGATCTGCTTTTCAAGACGGGCATTGTAAACGCGGAGACCGTCTACTTGCTTCATCACTGTTTTGTAGTCTTGCAGTAAATCACCCGTCTCAGCTGCTAGGCGATCAATTTTAACTTGTGACTGCTTTGCTGCTGAAGTTCTCTTGATACCAACATCAAGAACGGTACTTACTGGAATTAAGGGCTTAACTGGCGCCGCGGCAGGTTCTTGCCCAGCAGTCTTATCAGCTGAATAGGCCGGCGATCCCGCCAGCATACCTACAGCCACACTGACCGCCAGCGCGATTGTTTTCAATCGTTGCGTTTTCATGGGAATTGCTTTTCCTATTTGGGACGTTTAGTGAAAGCAGAGCTTATTATCTTCTGTCAGCCGTACGGCCAGTCGTAAGACCGTGCTTTCATACAGCGGGGCTTATTTTAATCATGTGCAAACGTAAGAATCAACGACAAAACTAAATGTTTCGTAATATAAAATTTCTTGCCTATTTTATGTGTTGAAGAGTTACGTTTTCGTGAAGAGCGGTAACATTACCCGCTAACTAAGTAACGCTCAATAAGTGAAAATTGCAATCCGGAGCAAAACAAGCATGTACTGTGACCGTTTAAATATAACTTATTTATTCAAATTCTTTGCAATGTCAGAAAGCAATGAGCCGGCTTGCCATCTTCCGTTACTGGGTAACACTCGCGAACGACCTCCACCCACTGATTTAGTTCAATTTCTGGAAACCAAGCATCCCCTTCCGGACTGACATCAACCTCAGTTACATACATTCTGGCGACCTCCGGCAAGGCCTGCCGATAGATGGCCTCACCACCAATAATAAACACCTCGTCAAGCCCAGCTAACTCGGCTTCGCGGCGCGCAAGCGCTAATGCGCCCGCCAAATCCGCGACCACTGCGGCACCATCTGCGACATAACCCTGCTGACGACTAACCACAATATTTGAGCGCCCAGGCAGAGGCCGACCTATCGACTCCCACGTCTTGCGCCCCATCACAATAGGCTTTGCCATCGTTGTGGCCTTAAAATGCTTTAAATCCGCCGGCAAATGCCATGGCAGCTGATTATTTACCCCAATTACGCGGTTTTTTGCCATGGCGACAATAAGTGAAACAGTAACCACTACTCGTCCTCTTCTTATATCGCTATCGGGGCTTTTATGGCGGGATGAGGATCGTAAGCCTCAAACTCAAAATCTTCTGCCGTATAATCGAAAATTGATGCAGGACGCCGTTTGATGACGAGCTGCGGCAGTGGCCGAGGCTCGCGGCGCAACTGCTCTTCCACAATATCGTCAGTGAGGTGATTCTGATACAAGTGGCAGTCACCGAAAGTGTGCACAAAATCGCCCACCCCAAGGTCGCACTGCTGAGCAATCATATGGGTCAGCAGTGCGTAACTGGCAATGTTAAACGGTACCCCCAAAAACAAATCTGCACTGCGCTGGTAGAGCTGGCAAGACAAGCGCCCATTGGCCACGTAAAACTGAAACAAGGTATGGCAGGGTGGTAATGCGGCTTTCCCGCGCCGAGCATTCTCCTGCGGGCTAAGCGACTCATCCGGAAGATCGGCAGGATTCCACGCATTGACCAACAGACGGCGAGAGTCGGGTTTACGACGAATCATATCCACCACTTCGCTAATTTGATCGATAGTTGAGCCATCCGGACATACCCAACTGCGCCACTGCTTGCCATAAATGGGGCCAAGATCGCCGTTTTCTAACGCCCACTCATTCCATATACTGACACCGCGCTCTTGCAGCCAGTTGTTATCGCAACTGCCTGCAAGGAACCAAATTAGCTCATTAATAATACTGCGCAAATGCACTTTCTTGGTGGTCAACAGTGGAAAACCCTGCTGTAAGTCAAACCGGAGCTGTCGACCAAACACCGATCGCGTACCCACCCCGGTGCGATCACCCTTGTCAGTGCCGTTATCACGCACATCGCGCAATAAATCCAAGTACTGCTGCATACTATCTCCCACCTTTCACGGTTGAGCGCGTGTAAGTCCAAATCAGCAGACCGCCACCAATTGCAATCATAGGCAGCGACAACTCCTGCCCACGCGTCATCCAACCAAGCATATCAAAACCAATATGGCTATCCGGCTCACGAACAAACTCCACTAGAAAGCGGAAGCTTCCATAGCACAGCAAAAATAAAGACCCAGCAGCATAGGGGGGCCTCTGCTTGCGGGTAAACAAAAATATAATCAAAAACAACACGACGCCTTCGAGCATAAATTGATAGAGCTGCGACGGATGCCTTGGCAGCTGCATCGGATCACGCGGAAACAACATGCCCCAGGGTTGATCCGTAGGACGCCCCCACAACTCTTGACCAATAAAATTCCCCAGGCGCCCCAAACCGAGACCTATTGGCGCCAACGGCGCTATAAAATCCCAAAGCGACGCAACCGGTACCTGGATTCGACGGGCATACAACGCCACCGCCACAACCACACCTAGCAAGCCACCGTGAAAAGCCATTCCCCCTTCCCACACGCGGAACAACCAGAGAGGGTCTTGTAAAAACTGCGGGAAATTGTAAAACAGCACGTAGCCAAACCGGCCGCCAACGATGACACCCACCGCGCCGTAAAAAATCAGATCTTCAACTTGAGACTCATTCACCGGACTCCAAGCCTGCTTTGTTCGACTTTTGGCGATATACCACGCCGCGGCAAAACCCGCCAAATACATTAGCCCATACCAATGTATCGCCAACGGGCCAATCTCTACCGCCACAGGATCAAAACCCGGATGTATCAACATGCCTTATAGCGCTCCCAAAATGAACTGACCACCAACAAATAATAAAAACAGCGCGAAACACTGCTTCAAACGTCGCGCCGAAAGTCGTTGCGCCAATATCGCCCCTAGCTTAGCAAAGGGCGCACTCAACAACACAATACCGATAAAAGCCGGCAAATAGACAAACCCAAAACTGTAGGCAGGCAAATCTTGATGACCAAAACCGGCCACCATATTACTTGCCGACCCCACTAAAGCAATAGGCAGGCCGCAAGCGGCGGAGGTTGCCACCGCCGCTTGCATGCGCACATTGCACCACGTCAAATACGGCACAGTTAAGGCGCCTCCGCCAATACCAAACAGCGCAGAAACGTAGCCTACACCACTCCCAACTGCAGCCAAACCCAAGGCTTTAGGAAGCTGGCGCGATGCCGCCGGCACCGCACCCAAGCCCATGTAAGCGGCAATAATAAGACTAAATACGCCGAAGGCTAACTTTAACGCCGCACCAGAAAGTGTTGCCGCGGTAGCCACACCAAACACCACACCAACCGCGATACCTGGAGCCAAACTTCGCCAGCACAGCCAATCAACATTGCCCAGCTTATGGTGGGCCCGCACCGAACTAATCGACGTCACCACAATCGTTGCGAGCGAGGTGCCCACCGCCAACTGCATTGACACCTCTGGCGCCACCGACAATAGACCAAAACAGAAAACCAATGCGGGAACAATAACCAAGCCACCGCCAACACCGAACAAGCCAGCTGCCAAGCCCGCAAACGCGCCAACGGTCAAATAAACCAATAAAATCATGCCGCCGAAGTCTCGTGCAAAGCTGCTATTATGACGGCCAAACCCTACAAAAAACAGCGAATGAAGCAATGTGCCTGATATTATTAAGCTGGCAAAACGACCCCGAGCACCCACTGATTGTCGCAGCCAACCGAGACGAATTCTTCCAGCGCCCGACCCTCGCCGCCAACTTTTGGCCTGAGCACCCTGAAATATTAGCGGGTCGAGATTTAGAATTCGGCGGCAGCTGGTTGGGCATCAGCCGTCTAGGTCGATTTGCAGCGGTGACTAACCTGCGCGAAGTTGTCGCCAGCGGCGACCGCAGCCGCGGAGATTTAGTAAAAGATTTTCTATTGAGCACACAAAGCAGTAGTCAATTTGCCGAGCAACTAGAGTCTGAGAAAAGCCATTACCGCCCCTTTAATTTCGTCGCCAGCGACGGCAATTCATTTTGCTATATCAATAATGTCGAGGCGGGCTGGCAAACATTAGCCCCGGGAATTTACGCCATTGGCAATATTCCGCGCAGCGATGAAAATGCGAAAACCATAAAAGGTCGCGAGGACATGAGCGAATTGATGGCAGAGCACGTCAGCCCTCAAAAACTACTTAACTTACTGCAAGATAAGACACCAACCATCGTTAGCGACGACGAGATACACAAGGCATTGTCCAGTCGCTTTGTTAGTTTTGACGGCTATGGCACCCGCTCAAGTAGCATTGTAATCGCAAGCGACGATGGCTGCTGGGATGTTTGGGAAAAACAATATGCGATAAACGCCTCACAACAAGAAACGCTTCAACACTTTAACTTTACGACGCGCCCGAATAGCTGAAGCTACGCGCCCACCGGCTGCAATAGGCGCTCCATACCAATGTCAATCATCGCCCTGCGCAGCAATGCTTTTACTTCGTCAGCAGTATCGACCTGCATAGCTGCGCTCAACAACCCCTCAAGGTCATCAAATCGGCAACTTCGGATTACCGCCTTCACCCTGAGCAAACTATTATCATTCATAGACAGCATGTCGTAGCCCATCGCCATCAACAGCAGAACCGCCGCAGGATCACCTGCCAGCTCACCGCAAATACCCACCGGCTTACCTTCCGCATGCGCCGCATCCACCACCTGCTGCAGGCTATTTAACACCGCGGGGTGATAGGCATGATACAAATCTGCGACCCGGGTATTATTACGATCCACCGCCAATAGATATTGGGTTAAATCGTTCGAACCCACTGACAAGAAATCAACCCGCCGCGCCAATTGACGCGCCTGATAGACGGCGGCCGGAACCTCAACCATGACACCTATAGGCGGCAAAGTGATATCCCAGCCATCTTCAACCAGCTCGTCGTAGGCTCGCCGCACAAGCTCTAAAGCTTCATC
Source organism: Zhongshania aquimaris (assembly GCF_019312595.1). Classification (GTDB taxonomy): domain Bacteria; phylum Pseudomonadota; class Gammaproteobacteria; order Pseudomonadales; family Spongiibacteraceae; genus Spongiibacter; species Spongiibacter aquimaris. The sequence continues at coordinate 1,697,903 of NZ_JAHWDQ010000001.1, forward strand.
CACCTCCTGCACATTACTAATCATCGGCAACATAATGCGCAGATTATTCAGCCCTTCACTGGCCTTGAGCATCGCCCTAACTTGCACCAAAAATATCTCGGGATGATCCAAGGTAACGCGTATGCCGCGCCAGCCTAAAAACGGGTTTTCTTCTTCGATGGGGAAATACGGCAAGGCCTTATCACCACCGATATCGAGGGTACGCATGGTAACGGGCAGCGGCGCAAAGGCGATTAATTGCTCGCGATAGATTGCCCGCTGCTCTTCCTCACTGGGAAAACGTTCGCGCAGTAAAAATGGAATTTCAGTTCGATACAAGCCAACGCCTTCTGCGCCGCGATCCAATGAACGCGCCACATCCGCCATCAAACCTGTATTCACCCACAGCGGCATACGATGACCGTCCAGGGTTTCACTTTGCAGGTCGCGTAATGCTTCTAGGCCTTGAGTGAGAACCTGATCCTCTTCCGACACCGAGCGAAAATGCTCGTAAACCTCGGCGGATGGGTTGTAGTGCACATACCCAGAGTAGCCATCAACAATCAGATTGGCATTTTCAATTTGGGTATATGGCAAATCAGCGGCACCCATTACCGTGGGTATACCCATTGCTCTCGCCAAAATAGCGACGTGAGAATTGCTAGAGCCACGCACCGACACCATGCCGACCAGTTTTTCTCGCGGTACCTCTCCCAACATCGAAGCGGTTAACTCTTCGCCGACTAAAATGGTTTTATCTGGATACTCTGCTGGCTCAACATCGCTGGTCTGCAGATACGCCAACACCCGCCGCCCCAAATCCTTGATGTCGGTGGCGCGCTCCTTGAAGTAGGCGTCCTCCATCATCTCAAAGGTGCGGATATGACTAGACATGACTTGGCTTAGAGCGCCCTGCGCCCACTCGCCTTCATTGATCTTTTTAACGACCTCAGCAGCCCAGGTACCGTCATCAATAATGCGTAAATACACATCAAACAGGGCGTGCTCATCAGCGGGTAACTGGGTAAGTAATTTTTCGCTCAGCGCGTGAATATCTGTTCGCACTGCCTGCAAAGCGGCCTGAAATGCCTGTAACTCAAGCTGTGGGTCATCGCTCTGCCGTCTCGGCACCGAGTGCAGCTCTGCTATTGGCGCAACGATCACTGCGCGCCCAATGGCTATCCCGGTTGCACCGGCGATACCTTTAAACGACGCCGTTGCGCCGACGGCATTCTGAGAGGTAGTAATCGAGCCGGTCGCGCGAGCGTGGGCGATAACACCCGCCAACTGCGCCGACATAGTCACTAAAAACGCCTCTTCATTTTCATCGAAGCGACGGCTGTCTTTCTGCTGGACAACCAAAACGCCCATCACCGAGCGCTGGTGAATAATGGGGGCACCCAAAAAGGAGTGATACTGCTCTTCGCCAATGCCGGGCAAATATAGGAAATTCGGGTGCTTTTCCGCGTGATCCAAATTAATAGGCTCTTCGCGACGGGCAACTTGCCCCACCAAACCCTCATCGGGACCAAGGCTGATTTTACCAATGAGATCCGGATTTAAACCTTGGTTTGCCATAAAAATCAGGCGCCCAGAGTCAGGGTCTCGCAAATATACCGTGCATACCTCAGTGCCCATGACTTCGGCGATGCGACTTACAATAATGTCCAAGGCTGACTGCAAATTACCGGCAGCATTTACCGCCTGAACAATACTGCGCAGCGCCTCTAGCATCATAGTAATTCACCAGTCGTGGCATCTTTCACCAGGCGAGCATGTCGAGGGGCCAGTTCTTTCATGGCGCGCCGATAAACTTCTCGCTTAAACGCAACCACCTGACCCAGAGGATACCAGTAACTCACCCACTGCCAATGATCGAATTCAGCCTTGTCACCGCAATTAAAACTGACTTTGGTGTCAGCGGCCTTCATTTGCAGCAAAAACCATTTTTGCTTCTGACCAATACACAGCGGCTTATTGTCGCGCCGAATTAAGCGCTGGGGAAGTCGATAGCGAAGCCAACCACGCGTGCAGGCAAGTAGACTTACGTCATCCTCACGCAAACCAACTTCCTCGTACAACTCCCGATACAAGGCTGCCTCTGGCGATTCGCCCTCGTGAATACCGCCCTGCGGAAATTGCCACGCACTTTGACCAACACGGCGCGCCCACAACACCTGACCCTGCTCATTTGCAAGCACGATGCCAACGTTGGGACGAAATCCATCCGAGTCAATCACTACATCACCTATTGTTTTGATTTTATTTCCATTTTCTATTGTTCCACAAATTCCCGACCCTGGGAATTCACTCTATCAACAACACGATAGAAAGATGAAAATGCCATCGCCAAACGCTATGCTATGCCGCCTTGGCAAGCCGTCTTTTTGGAGATTTACATGGCCCTGGCAATTTTCGATCTCGACAACACCTTACTCGCCGGCGATAGCGACCATGCCTGGGGCGAGTTTTTAGTAGCCAAAGGTATTGTCGACAGCGGCGAGTTTAAAGCCCAAAACGACAAGTTTTATCAACAATACCAGCAAGGCGGGCTCGATATAGACGCCTATTTGCGTTTTGCCCTAAGCCCGCTAAGTAAATACGACAGTCGAGAGCTGGCCGCGATGCACGCCAATTTTATGGCTGAATACATTGCGCCTCTCAGGCTGCCAAAGGCAGATGCGCTACTCCAGAAACACCGCGATGCCGGTGACTTTGTTATGATTATTACCGCCACCAATAGTTTCGTCACCAGACCCATTGCCGAAGCCTTAGGTGTAACCACGCTGCTAGCCAGCGAAGGCGAAATTTTTAATGAGCGCTACACCGGCGAACCCAGCGGTATACCCTGCTTCCAAAACGGCAAGGTGATCCGCCTGCAACATTGGCTTTCGGAAACCGGCCACTCACTCAGCGGCAGCTACTTTTACAGTGACTCCCACAACGATTTACCACTATTAAAATCAGTTGATCACCCCGTCGCCGTTGACCCTGACGATACGCTGCGCGCAGCAGCGTTAGCAGCTGGATGGCCGGTTATCAGCCTTAGAAATTAATTTCGCCCACAAAAAAGCCCGGTCAATGCCGGGCTTTTCGCGCAAGATTAAAACTACTCCTCACACTGATCGTCGTAAGCCTCTGCATCAAGCAGGTTATCTAGCTCACTCAAATCAGAGGGCTGCATACGGAAAAACCAACCGTCGCTGTAGGGATATTCATTGACCGTTTCAGGGCTTTCATCCAAAGCGTCGTTCACTTCGATGATTTCACCAGACACTGGCGCGTAAATATCCGATGCCGCCTTGACGGACTCGACCACCGCCGCCTCATCACCCTGCGAATACTCCGCACCTACTTCTGGCAATTCAATAAACACCACGTCACCAAGGGCGTTCTGAGCGTGGTAACTAATTCCTACAGTAATCGTGCCGTCTGACTCAAGGCGCGCCCACTCGTGGCTGCTAGCATATTTTAATTCGCTGGGGGTATTGCTCATTTAATGGCCGTCCTCTGCTGACGATTCGTTAGATTTGCGCATTTTAACGCCGCGCTCGACAAATACAAAGTGCTCAATGACGACTGCGACTGATACTGATTACTACTGGGATTAATCCAGCCGCTACCAAGGCCAATGCAGGCAGTGCAGCAAGCTGCCACTGCCCCTCTGCCGTCATCTCGTAAATTCGTACCGCTAGCGTGTCCCATCCGTAGGGACGAAGCAATAAAGTCGCGGGCATCTCTTTCATCACATCCACAAACACCAGGACCATCGCCGTCAGTAAACCGGGCCTCAGCATTGGCAAATAAATGCGCCACACGAGCTCACCGCCGTGAGCACCCAAAGTGCGAGCCACCTCAGGTAAGCTGGGACGAATACGCTCTAAAGACGATTCCAAGGGACCGCTGGCAACGGCTAAAAAGCGAATCCAGTAAGCAGCCAACAGGGTTGCGATAGACCCCACTAGCACCGGCACCGGTGACATGCCTAACCAGCGCTGAACAGGGATAAAAACCTGGTTATCCATAAACGTAAACGACAGCATGATACCCACCGCCAAGACTGAGCCCGGCAGGGCGTACCCCAGCTGCGCCACGCTAAAAAAACCGCCGCGCTTAAATTGGCGACGATTAAAAGCCAGCACTAGCGCCAAAAATACCGTGATCGCTGCAGCGAGACCAGCCAATAACACTGTGTGTTGCAGCAATTCAAAAAACCGCTGATTAAGTTGCGCGACGCCTTCGTCGACCGCCCATACCAGCAATTGCAAAACCGGCAACACAAACGCAAGCGCTAACACCACACTACAGCATATGGTCATTGCCCAAGCTTTTACCGGCTTCACGGCAAAACGGTAGCGATGCTGCAAGCGTCCGCCCTGCACAAACCGGCGGCCACCGCGGGAGCGACGTTCGGCAAACAAGGTTAACGCCACAAACAACAGCAGTATCGAGGCTAGCTGTGCGGCGGCTTGAATATTAAAAAAACCAAACCACGACTTGTAAATGGCGGTGGTAAAGGTGTCGTAATTAAATACCGCGACGGTGCCAAAATCCGCCAAGGTCTCCATCATCGCCAAGCTCACGCCCGCCACAATGGCCGGCCTCGCCATCGGCAGCGCTACGCGATAAAACGCCTGCCAAGGATTGCAACCCAGTACCCGCGCCGCCTCGGTGGTATCGCTGCTCTGCGAAAGAAAGGCACTTCGCGCCAGCATGTAAACGTAGGGATACAAAACTAAAGAGAAAACAATAACGACAGTCAGTGCATTGCGCACATCCATGCTGCCGTATTGCTGACCAAACTGCAGCCGCAAAAAGCTCTGCAGCGGCCCACCAAAATCAAAGACGCCAAGAATAACAAACGCCATCACATAGGCCGGCACCGCCAAGGGCAACATTAGCAGCCATTCGAACCACGCACGACCGGGAAATTCGCACATCACCGTCAACCATGCCAAGCCTATACCCAACACGCTGACCAGTATTGCCACGCCCACCAACAGCACCAAGGTGTTGAATAATAAGCTGGCCAACTGAGTGGCAATTAAATGCTGCCAGACCTCAGTTTGCGCCGAGCCCCAACTCATCACCACGACCAAGATCGGCGCCATCACTGCAAGCACAGCGGCAACACCAATTAATCGCAATAACCATAGACCAGCGGCCGATCGACGCGGTGCGCCACCGGCCTCTGACAAAGCAAACTCTTGGGATTCGAACAATGGCCGTGGCGTATCGAGCACTCAGCGATATCCCGCGCGATCCATCAATTTAATGGCGTCGCTCTGCAGGCGACCCGCCTCGCTCAAAGGCATCGTATCGGCGCGAAAACTTCCCCACTGATCGATAAGCTCAGAAGGTGCGGTTTTATCGTTAACCGGATATTCCTGATTTAAGTGCGCAAAATCATACTGCGCCGAAGGCCCAGACAACCACTCCAGTAATCGCAAGGCATTTTCTTTATGCTTGCTCGCCTTGGTGATTCCCGCCCCGGAAACATTCACATGTACGCCTCTCGCTGCAACACCCTCTCCGCCCTGATTAGCCCAGAACAAACCTATCGGCAACTCGGGGTTTTCAACTAGCATTCGGGCGAGATAATAGGTATTCACCAAGCCAACATCACACTGACCGGCCTCGATCGCCTCGACCACTTTTACATCGTTTGAGAACGGTGACACGGCCAAGTTATTTACCCACGCGCCGACAATTTGCTCGGCCTTTTCTTCACCGAAGGCCGAAATCATACTGGCAACAAGCGACTGGTTATACACTTTCTTAGACGTACGCAGGCACAAACGCCCACTCCATTTTTCATCGGCAAGATCTTCGTAGCCCGCCAGCTCTTCCGGCTTAACGCGGTCAGTTGCATAAACAATGGTGCGGGCGCGAATGGACACACCAAACCAGCGTCCCTGCTCGTCACGTAGGGCAGGCGGAATATTTGCCGACAGTGTTTCAGACTGAACCGCGTGCAAAATCCCCATATTGGCAGCGTGCCAAAGATTTCCCGCATCAACCGTGATTAACATATCGGCGGGCGAGTTCTCACCCTCTGCTTTTAAACGTGCCAATAACGGCCCCGCCTCATCGGTTACATAGCGGATGCTAATGCCCGTTTCTTTAGTAAAATCGTCAAAAATAGGCTTTATAAGCTGCTCGATACGCGAACTATAAACAACCAATTCCGGCCCCTTTTCGGCAGGCGGCTCACTTTTACCGCAGGCGACCAACACCAAGGTCGCCAAAAAGATCAGCGCGATTTTATGCATCATCCTAGCCTCTCACAGGAAATTTGGGCGTAGATGATAATTATTATCATTAAACATCTCAATGTATTCCACGATTTATTACTAGTAAATGCCGCCTAAGATCCAAATCAATCAAGGCGTCACTGAGTGTTGGTGCAATAGCTTAAGAAAAGCCTTACGGCTTGTCAGACAAACCCATCGCCTTTGCGATGATTTGTCTTTTAAGAGGCAGGGCCATATCCAGCCAGCGCATACCGGTGTTTCTCAGCAATCGCAAAGGCATGGCAGGGGTTTCAAACAAGTGCTGAAAGCCTTCCATCAAGGCCATCATTGCCAAATTACCGCCCTTGCGCCGGCGCTGATAGCGGCTTAACACCGCATTATCTGCCAGTGACAAGCCACGCTCACAGGCGCGCCGACACTCTTCGGCGAAGACCATCGCGTCTTGAAAGCCAAGATTAATGCCCTGGCCGGCTAGAGGATGAATGGTGTGCGCGGCGTCGCCGAGTAAGACCACCCCGTCGCTGACATAGTCCGCCGCATGACGCTGCCTGAGCGGAAAACTAAAACGGCGACTACTCGCCACCACCGCTCCCAATCGATGTTCAAATTTGGCGGCCAGCTCGCGGCAAAAATCATCGTCATCAAGCTGCATCAACTGTGCTGCAATCTCAGGTTTTACCGACCACACAATGGAGCAGTAACGCTGTTCACCAGCGGCATCAGGCAGGGGCAAAAATGCCAGCGGCCCCTCAGGTAAAAATCGCTGCCAAGCGGTCTTACAATGCGGCTGCGCGGTTTCAACCGTCGCCACAATTGCATGGTGATGGTAATCCCACTCGCGGGTAACAAAGCCAGCCCAATCGCGAATCTTAGAATTGGCGCCATCGGCGGCAACCACCACAGGACTGCGAATAAGTTTGCCACCCGCCAGACTCAAATTTACGAGGCCTGGCTGTCTGTCCATGGTTTCGACAGGAGCGCCGAAGTAGCACTTCACACGCCCGTTTTCGCGCAGATTATTAATAAGAGAGGCATTGATTAAGCGGTTTTCAACGATATGACCGAGGGCGGGGCGCCTAACCTCACTGGCCGCAAAATGGATGCGGCCAGTGCCTTCTCCATCCCACACTTCCATGTCAGTGTATGCACAGGCCCGCCGACTAACAATATCGGACCACGCGCCAAGCTCGTCTAAAAAGCCGCGCGAGGCCTCGGTAAGCGCGCTGACTCTGGCGTCAAAATCAAAAACACTGTCTTCAATTTTCGGCCAGCCTTCGCGCACCGGCTGCGCCTCAAGCAGTGCTACTTTTATCGGCAAATCAGCCACCGCCAGCGCCAGCGCGGCACCCGCCATGCCCGCCCCCACAATCACTAAATCAAAATCAGCAATATTCTCTGCCAACATCCGCATTACTCCGCTGCGGCACCGGGCAAAATGCCCGCTGCTCTGGCTACAAAACGTGATTTTGCCGGCGGGGTGACATCCAGCATAGAAAGACCGAGATTTCTAAACAGACTGAGCATCGGCTTACGATTACTGAAAATGCCGGTGAGCTGATCGGAGAAGGTCGTGGTCACCAACTGGTCGCCACGCTGACTATTGATATATTTCTGCAATAATTTTAAATCGCCGAGATTCTCGCCGCGACTGTGCGCAGTCGCCACCAAGCGACTCAGGCACGCCACATCGCGCAGCGCTAAATTAAAGCCCTGCCCAGCCACCGGATGCAGTGAATGGGCAGCGTTACCCAGCACCGCTACTTGGCCACGAACCTGCTCATCGGCTTGCATTAGGCGCAGCGGAAAGGCATTGCGCTGGCCGACTTTGCGCAAGCGGCCTAAGCGATAGCCAAAGTTGCGCTGCAGCTCTGCTAAAAACTCCTCGTCCGACCACATTGCAACTTCATCAGCCATGGCTTCGGGGAAGGTCCACACCAATGCAGAGCGGGACATACCAGACTCATCGGCTAACAGCGGTAACAAGGCCAGCGGCCCGCGCTCGGTAAAACGCTCGTAGGCACAGCCTTTGTGGGGCTTTTCCGTCGCGACATTCGCGATCACCGCGACCTGGTGATAATCGTCAACACTTGCGCCAATACCAAGCTGAGTGCGCAAGCCAGAATCAGCGCCGTCGGCAATGGCAACCAACTGGGTCGTGACTTCTCGCAGTGAATCACCCTCACGCACACTCAAAGTCGCATAGGACTTCGACACCACCACAGACTCTACCGAGGCCGGTGACAGAAATTCCACCGCCGTGTTCTGGCGCAATTGATTGAGCAAAACATTGCCAAGCCAGGCATTTTCAACAACGTAACCTAAGGCACGCCAACCCTGGCTTTCTGCGCTCATTAACACGCTACCAAAATGGCCGCGGTCAGACACATGAACCTGTGAAATGGCACAAATATGTTCCGTAAGCAGAGGCCACACTGCCAGCTCTTCATAAATTTGCGCGCTGCCAAAAGACAAGGCCGTAGAGCGCGCATCAAAGCTGGGCCGATAAGCGGGCTTACCCTCGCCGTGTGGCGGCAGCGGGAAATTCTCTACCACCAAAACGCGCAGCCCCGCCTGACTATATTTATCTAGACACAGAGCCAAGCTAGCGCCGACCATGCCGCCGCCAGCGATCACCACGTCGTAATCAGACCGAGGCAAGACGCGCCTCCGCCATCAAGGCTTCTATCTCTTCCGCTTCTTTGGGCACGTATGCCGTCAAAATTTCACAGCCAGATTTGTTTACCACCACATCGTCTTCAATACGAATGCCAATACCGCGCCACTTCGCATCAACGTCTTTATTATCGAACGCCACATAGATCCCTGGCTCGATAGTAAGCACCATACCCTCTTCAAGCACCCGCCACTCACCGCCCACTTTGTAGTCACCGACATCGTGAACATCCATGCCAAGCCAATGACCGGCTCTGTGCATATAGAACGGACGGTAGGCTTCCGCAGCAATAAGTGCATCAACATCACCGCTGAGTAGGCCCAACTTCACGAGCCCCGCCGTGATCACCCGCACGGTTTCGTCGTGGGGCTGATTCCAGTGGTTGCCAGGCTTCACAGCGGCAATGGCCGCTTTTTGCGCATCTAATACCACCTCGTATAAGGCCCGCTGCTCGGGGCTAAAACGGCCATTCGCGGGAAACGTACGGGTGATATCAGCGGCGTAATAATTCAGCTCGCAGCCGGCGTCGATCAACACTAGATCGCCGTCGCGAACTTCGCAGCTATTCTCAACATAATGCAATATGCAGCCATTTTTGCCGGCGCCAACAATCGTGCTATAGGCTGGAAACCGAGCGCCATTACGACCAAATTCATGCAGAATTTCAGCTTCTAATTGATATTCAAATACACCGGGTCGGCACAAGCGCATTGCGCGGCGATGGGCCTCTGCTGAAATTTCGCCGGCGCGACGCATCACTTTTAATTCCGCCGCCGACTTATATAAACGCAGATCGTGTAAATGATGATCTAGGTCCAAAAACTCCCCTGGCGGCTGGGCGCCAGTGCGCACCTTGGAGCGAATCACGTTCACCCACTGCATCACCTGTTGATCGAACTCAGTGTGCCGCCCCATGGCGTAGTACACACGCTGACGCCCCTCCAGCAGGCCGGGAAGAATGTCGTCAATATCCGCAATAGGGAAGGCGTCATCGGCGCCGTAGTGAGAACAGGCCCCCTCTGGGCCAGCGCGATAGCCGGTCCACAGCTCCATAGCCGGATCGCGGTCTTGGCAAAACAGTACGCACTCACCAGTAGCACGGCCAGGCAGCAAGACCAAAACTGCATCGGGCTCGTCAAAGCCCGTTAGATAATAAAAGTCACTATCCTGACGAAAAGCGTATTCAGAATCCCGATTTCGGGTCACCATTTTGGCAGAGGGCACCACAGCAATACTGCCTGGCTCCATCAGTGCCATTAATTTTTTACGGCGGCGAGCAAATTCCTGCTTACTAATCGTCATTCTTTTTTCATTACCCTTCACTAGTGGGGGGAATATTGGAGGAAACGCTGTATCAAATGCTACAAAAGCTTATCACAGGCGCGCTTAGACTGAGCGCTGCATTGACCTGCATTAAGTCAAATCAGTGCAAGCGCGGTGTATTGTCGTCATCGGCGGGCGCCTCGCCGCCATTACACTCAAGAAAGATCGTCATCGCCGCCACTCGCACATACTCACAGACCGCAAAATAATCTTGCTCCCCGTCTTCATCAGTTTGCTCATCAGCCGATACTTGGGCGATTGCGGCAATATCGCTAATCGCCTCGGTCAGATCAGCCGAATAGGTTTTTTGCTTATCCACACTCTGCTGCTTGCCTGCCATCGCAAACCCCGTCAGATAGCCTTGGCACCACTGCCCCAAACTCGCGATACGCTGATCCAAATCGAACTCATCGTCCGGCAACAATAAATCTAAGCTCATCTCGCCAGACTCCATGCTGTCCAGCGCAGCGGTATACACCCTATATAAGGCGTCACTTTGCTCGGGATCGGGATTTTCACAATCCAGCAAATCGATACAGTGCTTAAGCCACGCATCCGCGCTAATACGTCCGCCCACCGAGACGAACCCCGCTGCATAGCCGTGCAGTTCAGCCGGCGGCTGCAGCGCCCCCAAACTCAAAAATAAATTAGCAAGATCGTCGTGTTCTAAGCTGGCGGTCATGTCGTTAAATCCATCAATACATCAGTAGCCGGCAATGGTAGCGCTGCAGCGCGATAAAATCGAATATCAATGCACTTATCAAACTAGCACTTTTGCAAGGCCTAGCGCTTGCCACCCATGTTTGCGTGCCGGCTAGATACGACAGTGTCACCACCCATCTGTAAAGTGCCATGACGGAGCGGCCTCACTTAATTACGTTGACCCACCCATCAAGGCCAATCTACTATTATCCAATATCTTTCTATAAACGGACGCAATCTCAAGATGGATCAGCGACAGTTGCAACTTTTGGAACGAAAAGTAGATGAAATTGTCCAGTTGTGCGAGCAACTCGACAAAGAAAATCGTGCATTAAAAGCAGACGCATTGCACTGGCGTACTGAGCGCGAACAACTGATCGAAAAAACTGATATCGCCCGCGCGAAAGTTGAGTCCATGATTCAGCGTCTGCGCGCACTGGAGAAAGAGTCGTGAGCACCAACACCATCACCTTAAAAATACTCGATAAAGAATATCAGGTGGCGTGCCCACCAGAAGAGCAAGCCGCATTGATGCAGGCTGGCCAGTTTCTAGACCAAAAAATGCGCGGTATCCGCACCTCGGGCAAAGTTATTGGTTTAGAGCGCATTGCCGTGATGGCCGCATTAAACATTAGCTACGAAATGCTGCAAGCCAAACAAAATGCCACCCCCACAGAAGAAGAAAACCAAACCGTTAACCGCATTAGCGACAAAGTTGAACAAACATTGCAGCGCTGCCGGCAGCTTGATATCAGCTAGTGTAAACAAGCACATCCCCTTATAGGTCTACCCTGTTATTAGCCAAAGCCAAGCGGTATACTTAGCTACACCCTGGGATATTAGCTAGGCTGCTTAGACCCCTGAGCCGATGCTTTTCCCCCCGGAGGGCTCTAGCCGAGATTGGTGTGCATGTCCGCTTGTCGGAAAGCCTAAAAATCTCGCGGAGAACTCCACCTTGAACCGCTGGGTTCAAGGGCCACGTAGCCGGCGGTATCTTGGGGCCTTTTTTTACACCTCCCGCACACCCCTTAAATCATCACAATTTATTGTGTCGACGCTATACTGTTCAAGATGAACGCCACCCTAAAATCCAAATTGCGACGCGAACTTCGCGCTAGACGCCAAAGTCTCAGCGAAGATCAGCAAACCATCGCCGCTAAGCAGTTAACGCAACGCCTTATTCGGCTGGCCGCGTTCCGCCATGCTCGCCATGTCGCTGCCTATATCGCCAGCGATGGTGAAATCTCACCGGCACCGCTTTTACGTTTCGCCAAACTAAATGCAAAGCACTGCTATCTACCTAAAATATCTCGGTCGGCAACAAGTAATAGCATGACGTTTTACCCCTACCACCACCGCCAAGCACTCGGCCCAAATCGATATGGTATTGGCGAGCCTGCGGGCTTACGCCGGCAGCCCCGAGTGCCGCGCAAACTCGATATTGTGCTTTTGCCTTTAACGGGCTTCGACAAACATGGCCGACGTCTCGGCATGGGCGGTGGATATTACGACCGCGCTTTTGCCTTTAAACGAACATATAAAGTGCGAAAACCCATCATGATTGGTCTCGCTCATCAATGCCAAGAAGTTAACTCACTGCCGACTGATCACTGGGATATCCCACTAGATTTTATTGTGACGGATCGGCAAGTTATAAAAGTGAAAAAGCGGTGAGTGCCGCTCTAATATTTTAACAATCACTATGGAAGCTTTGCGTTCAGATTCTGTGGTATCTCGTCATACCCGACCCCGATCGGGTATTCAGCTGAGCTGAGTAGCGTATGCCTTTGTTTAGGTAGCTGATCCTCGACTAGCTTTTTCAAGACATATCCGAGTCAAATGCGTTACTCGTTCAGGCGCCCATTCCTAAACAATTTCAGGTGCCATCGTTTTCTCAATATTTCGTAAAATATCACGCCACGAAACCATGCCAACAATATACTCGCCATCCCTAACAATCGGTATGCAAGATATTTTATTTTTATTGAAAATATGTATAGCATCACGGACCGATGACTCTTCATCTGATGTTATAGCTTGTCGAGTCATAATTTGGTGAACTTTTTTATTAAGTGTCGCCATATCCTTACTTGTAGCCGCCATGGTGCCTATATTCGGACTAATCGACTTGAGCAAATCTCTATCCGAAACAATGCCACACAATTTCCCGTCACAAATGACTGCAAGGTGATGGAAATTCGTTTTATCAAACAACTCCTTTACCACTCTTAAATTGTCATCCAATTCCACTGTGACAACTTTCTTACTCATTATGTCTTTTATTTTCATAGTAAATCCACGCCCCAATACAAGAAGGTGCACTACTCCGAACATGTATAGTTATGGCTAATTCCGTGACTAAATATAATTTAGTCACTATTCCAACCAAAAAATATAACTTAAAGCCTCTGCTAATTGCATAAATATTTATGCGGGGATGACTCAATTAAATTAGTAGCCTTACTGATCTTCAGAAAAACGTGCGCCCTCAGCATCTATTTGTAGAGATGGCGCATCATCTGTGGAATGCTTTTCCGACAGGCGGATACGCAAGGCAAGATTTGTATGGGAATCCGCGTTGTGAAGCGCCGTTTCTAAAGTAATCCTGCCAGACTCATACAAATTGAATAACATCTGATCGAAAGTGTGCATCCCAGATTCATTACCTTTGCCCATAGCATCTCGAATTTCATCCACACGACCATGTTGAATTAAATCGGATATATGTGATGAGAGAAGTAATAACTCTGTACAGAGTGCTCGATCACCGTCTATCGAAGGCACTAATCGCTGAGCAACAACCCCTTTTAAATTAAGTGACAGATCCAGAAGGAGTTGTTTATGAGCCTGTTCCGGGAAAAAATTTAGAATACGCTCAATCGCTTGGTTCGCATTATTCGCATGCATGGTTGCCAAGCATAAGTGCCCAGTTTCAGCGTAAGCTATTGCGTGCTTCGCCGTTTCAACATTGCGAATTTCTCCGATCATAATGACATCGGGGGCTTCTCGCATTGCGTTGACCAATGCGTCGTCAAAGGTTTTTGTATCGATCCCAACTTCGCGCTGATCCACAAGCGATCTCTTGTGCGGAAAAAGAAATTCGATTGGATCTTCAATAGTCAAAATATGGCCATCTACATGCTCAGAGCGGTGTCCGATCATTGCGGCAAGAGTGGTACTTTTTCCTGAGCCCGCGGCGCCAACAACTAACACTAAACCGCGTTTAAGCATAACCAAGTCACCGCATGGCTTGGGCAAACCGAGCTGAGTAAATGAGGGGATTTTGGATTTTATTAGGCGGGCAACAAGGGCAACTTCACCGCGCTGATAGTAGACGTTTACCCTAAAGCGAGCCAACCCAGATACTGAAACAGAAAGATTTGCCTCAAAGGTTTCCTCAAAATCAGAGGTTTGACGATCTGTCATTATCTCATAAGCCATTTGCTTAACTTCACCAGGCTCAAGAATTCCAGTCTTAACGGGATGGGTAACACCGTTGATTTTAACGTGAGGGGGAGCGCCGCAACTTAGAAATAAGTCCGACGCCTCCTTCTTAACCATCAATGCAAATAGCTCATGTATATCTTGCATATATGACCTCAAATACGTAAGCCTTCAAAGGCCTTTTCTTGATCATACTCGCCCACCTAAGCGCCAACCATAGGGGAATCACGTATAGGAGAGTAGCAACAATCGACGCTTAGAATTTAATAAGGGCATCTTTGTATTCGATTTCGAAAAAGCTGCCTATTTCACAATTTCCTTTATTTTACTGTTCTAAAAACATGGAGAATTCGTGGATTTATACTATACCTGTATAGATAACAGTAATTGGCGATAAGTGTCATGGCAGACAAGAAGAGGCTTAAGCGGCCGAAGTCAGGGAAGCTAGACGCCGATGATTTATACGCGATTATAAATACATCGAAGGATCTCCATTGGATTCTTGACGAAGATGGGCTCGTCAGATTTGTCAATTCAACCTCCGCGATGGGGTTCGAATCCGACGAAGTTATCAATATGTCCTTCTTTGCATACCTACACCCAGATGATGTTGATTCTGCACATAATTATATTGCGGAGCTTCGAGTCGGCCATAAGCCATTTCTCGACTGCAACTGGCGAATGCGCTCAAAAAATGAGGGCTGGGTTGCTATGGAAGTCTGGGGAGCGGCGCTGCCTAAAACAAGTAATATGATGGGGTCAGTGTTACATATGACCGATGTTTCACTTCGTTCTAACATCGCTGAAAATTCAAATTTAACGAAACAAGCTCGAAATCTTCTAGAGATAGCAAACTTTCTTCCTGATGTGTTTTGGATTACAGAGTTAAAAACCAATACTGTTCAATATATTAGCCCCGGCTACGAGCGGGTGTGGGGCAAGTCCTGCGCAAGCGTTTATGAGGACGCGGATTCTTTTTTGTATTCAATTCATCGCGACGATATATCGCGGGTGATCCAAGCCCGAAACAATCGACTCCAGCACGAAAGCTATGAAGTGGAATTTCGAATTATTCGTCCCGACGGTGAAGTTAGGCATATTTGGGCTCATGGTCATACGCAAGTAAATTGCGCCACAAATGAGACTGATCGGTTTATTGGGATCGCAACAGACATTACCGAAAGAAAGCAAAATGAATTAAATTTGCGCCTTTTTAGAAAACAAATAGACGGCGCTAACGATATTATGATTTTGCTAAATGCGGCGACGTTAGAAGTAATTAACATAAACGACCGAGGCTTAAGCACCCTCGGCTATACCGTAGAAGAGATATTGAACACGCCGCTTAATCGTATAACCGCCTCCAACCGCGACGCCTTGCTTTTAAAATTAAACAATCGTGACATGGGAGCGCCCTCGATCAGGTACGAAGACGAGCTTATTTGTCGCGACGGATCAACGTTCCCCGTCGAGATTAACGTAAATATAGTGTCGACTGATTTAGAATATCTATATGCGTCAATACGTGACATTTCCGATAAAAAGCGTCTTGCGGATAGCATGCGCTCAACTGTCTACGCTCTGGCAAGTGCGCTGGAATCAAGGGATTCGTATACGTCTGGACATCAGCAACGAGTATGCCTACTTGCTGTAGCAATAGCTGAGCTATTGGGTTTATCACCCGAGGTCATTCAAGGCCTGGAATTGGCAGCAACGGTTCATGACATCGGGAAAATAGCCGTTCCGTCTCAAATACTTTCAAAACCAGGTCGATTACTGCCACCGGAGTTCGAGTTAATCAAACTGCACGCGCAGACCGGTTACGAGATCCTAAGTAAAGTCGATTTCCCTTGGCCCATCGCCAAGATAGTTCAGCAACATCATGAACGATGTGATGGGTCGGGTTATCCATTAGGCCTTTGCAAAGACGAGATATTGATTGAGGCCAGGATTATTGCCGTCGCAGATGTGATTGAGGCAATGACCTCTCACCGCCCATATCGACCGGCTCTCGGCATCAATGCCGCTTTAGATGAAATTAAACGAGGCCGCGGAAAAATTTACGATGAAACTGTGGTAGACACCGCACTATCACTGCACTCCCTTAATAAGTTAATACCTTTGATAACCTGCTAGCTCAAAGAAAATTGTAGACACGCAATTTAATTAACAGCGGTTCACACCGCAAAGCCCACAAAGTTTTCGAACACACGCGCCAAGCAGTCTTGGCCAGTCAAGTCGCAGAGCGCCAGCCTACTATCTCAAACATGCAGCAAAATACTTCTCGACTTAAATGCGTTTAAGGAAAGCGTAAATACGCTTTCCATTTCTGCTAGCGAACTTGAGAGATCCTCCACTTTCGAGTGATACCTTATCGGAGCACCAATGAATCGCAAGTCGACAAGCAAGAACATATCCACTAATTACAGCGCCCCCGTGAAATACTTACCTCCAAAAAAATAGCCCTCACAAGGAGAGCCATTTTTTCAACACATTGGATAAGCTGCAACGCCTACACCAAACTCCAGCTAACTCAAAAACAATTGATACGCCGGATTGTCGCTTTCTTCATGATAGGGATAGGCCAGCTTATCTAAGAACGATTCTATTTCTGAACGCTCTTTCTTGTCCGCCTGCAAACCCACCAACACTCGACCATAAGCCGCGCCGTGGTTGCGGTAGTGGAATAGTGAAATATTCCAGCGATTGCCTAGCTTGGTCAAAAAATTCATTAAGGCGCCGGGGCGCTCAGGAAATTCAAATCGGTATAGCAGTTCATTGTTTACCGCTGCTGGCCGGTGTCCACCGACCATATGGCGAATATGCAGTTTCGCCATTTCGTTTTCGGTAAAGTCGGCCACGGGGTATTCCATTTTCTGTAGCGTTTCGACTAATTCCTGCCGATCACCGCCACCAGCTGCCACCGAGATGCCCACAAAGATTTGCGCATCGCGGTCATCCCCAAAGCGGTAGTTAAACTCGGTGATATTGCGTTTACCCAAGGCACCACAGAACTTTTTAAAGCTGCCGGGACGCTCAGGAATAGTGACGCTTAAAATTGCTTCGCGCTGCTCGCCAATTTCAGTGCGCTCGGCGATATAACGCAGGCGATCAAAATTGGTGTTGGCGCCGCTGTCTATGGCCAGTAATGTTTGGTCGCTGCAGTCATTTTGCTCCGCGTATTTTTTCAAGCCCGCCAAAGCCAATGCACCAGCTGGCTCTGCAATCGAGCGGGTATCGTCAAAAATATCTTTAATCGCCGCGCAGATTTCATCGGTGCTTGCTGTTATTACGCCATCAATGGTTTTACGCAAAACACGGAAAGTCTCTTTACCAATTTGCGCAACGGCAACGCCGTCAGCAAACAAGCCGACTTCTGGCAGAATAGCGCGCCGGCCTTTTTCCATTGCTAATTTAAGGCAGGCTGCGTCTTCTGGCTCTACCGCAATTACTTTGACTTCGGGGCGAACATATTTGATATAGGCCGCCACGCCCGCCGCTAAACCACCGCCGCCAACCGGCACAAACACCGCGTCGAGTGGGCCGGTAACTTGGCGGAGGATTTCCATGCCCACGGTGCCCTGACCCGCAATCACTTCTGGATCGTCGTAGGGATGAACGTAGACCATGCCTTTTTCTTCTACTAACTTCTTAGCGAAGCTTGATGCCTCATCGTAGGTGTCGCCATGCAACACAACTTTGCCACCGCGCGCACGCACCGCATCGACTTTAATTTGCGGGGTGGTTCTTGGCATAACAATAGTGGCTTTTACGCCGAGCTTTAGTGCAGAAAGCGCAAGACCCTGAGCATGGTTACCGGCTGAGGCGGCGACCACGCCTTTGCTGCGCTCCTCCTCAGTCAGGCTCATCATTTTGTTGTAGGCGCCGCGCAGCTTAAATGAAAAGACCGGCTGCAAATCCTCACGCTTTAACAAAATCTCATTGCCCAAGCGTTTGCTCAGCAGGGGCATATGATCAACCGGCGATTCGATAGCAACATCGTAAACGCGGGCTTTGAGGATTTTTTTGATGTAACTCTGTGGCATAACTCTGTGCGGCCTCCATTGCTACGCTAACAACAGCGCAAAAATTCAAGCTGGCAAGTCTACCGCGTCTACAGCCAAAGCGCAGCAAGACCGCTAAAACTAGGCCATATCGGCTAGGATAACCAGCTCTTCAGGGCACTCTCCCTGCTCAAAATCGGTTTTGTGCACCCTCGCCCTCATTTAAGACCAGCAAAGCCAAATCCCCACTGTTCGCGAGCCGCTTAAATTCGCCAAACAACACATCGCAGCTTTTATAATGTGAGCTCATATCTCGCTCCCAAGCCATACAAACCAACTATCCAGGGTGGCACAGCGCCCAAGACAATAATCACTGGCAATTGCACCTCGCAATTGGACTCTACGAATTTTATACTGGCTCGCAAATCCCGCCCACAGCGTGCAACAGCAAAGGCCGACAATGACACAAGATGAGCTAAAACTTGCGGTAGCCCAAGCCGCAATCGACCACATCAAGCCCGCCATCCTCGACGGCGAAATTATTGGTATTGGCACCGGTTCCACCGCCAACTTCTTTATCGACCTTTTAGCCGAATTTAAAGACGACATAAAAGGGACAGTCGCCAGCTCGGAAGCCTCTGCCCAGCGTTTACGGAAGCACGGTATCGACGTGCTCGAGCTGAATTCCACCGGCACTATCGCGGTCTACGTTGACGGCGCTGACGAGGCCAATGATCGCCTGGAGTTAATTAAAGGCGGCGGCGCTGCCCTCACCCGTGAAAAAATTGTCGCGGCAGCCAGCAAGGAATTTGTGTGTATTGCCGACGGCAGCAAATTGGTTGATCAACTCGGCGCGTTTCCGCTACCCGTAGAAGTCATCCCCATGGCCCGCAGTTACGTGGCGCGGGAACTGGTTAAACTCGGCGGCAATCCGGTTTACCGAGAGGGCGTAGTCACCGACAACGGCAACATTATTCTCGACGTCTACGACTTTATGATCAGCACGCCGCGCAAAACCGAAGAGGCGATTAACAATATAACCGGCGTGGTCACCAATGGGCTGTTTGCCTGTCGGCCAGCAGATGTATTGTTATTAGGAACGGCGGAAGGGGTGAAAACGCTGAAGGCCTGATGGCTAAATGCTTGACGGGAGACGGGAGAGGCAAAACCAGTAGACTCAGCGTTTTCCGTCTCCCGTCACGCGTCTCCCGCTATAGCACTACCGTTTCAATTCGCAAAAAATCCCCTAGCTCAGCGACTAGCTGGTCTCCCGAACTCAAGGGACCAACGCCCGCCGGTGTTCCCGTTAAGACCACATCACCGGGCACTAAGGTGAAGCTGTGACTTATTTCGCTCAGCAAGTTTTCGACGCTGAATAACATATCACCGCAGCTACCTTGCTGCTGCACGCCGCCGTTGCGCGTTAAGCGCAACGTGAGGGAGGCGAAGTCCAAGTTTTGATCGAAAGCCACAAATTCAGATAAAGGACTGGCACCGTCAAAGGCCTTTGCGCGCTCCCACGGATGGCCTTTTCTCTTTAGCTCGTCTTGCAGTTCGCGCAGGGTTAAATCCAAGGCGAGGCCAATGCCGGCAATGGCGGCCCGACACTGATCTGGCGCCGCCTTAGTCAAAGGTTGACCAATCAACAGCGCCATTTCCAATTCATGATGGCAGGCACCAAGGCCTTCCGGCAGCGCCACGGGCTCGGCCATGGCCACCATCGCAGTCGCCGGTTTAATAAATAGTAGCGGCGAGTTAGGCACGGGATTGCCCAACTCCTTGGCGTGTTCGGCGTAATTCCTACCCACGCAGACCACCTTGCCCGGCATATGCGAGTATTCACTGCCTGCCTTTATACGATGACGATACATTGCTGGACTCCGTCTTACTAAACCGAGGTCTTTTAATCGAAAATTTTGCCGGGGTTCATAAGCCCCTTAGGATCAAAAACCTGCTTCACCTGACGCATTAAGGCAATTTCGGCTTCTGAACGGGAATACGGCAAATACGCTTTTTTCAGCAAACCGACGCCGTGCTCAGCCGATACGCTGCCGCCATACTTGGCGACAATCTCAAACACGCCGGTGCTGACTTTGCCGCATTTTTCAAAAAACTCATCCTTATCCATATCGTCGGGCTTAAGGATATTCAAATGCAAATTACCGTCACCAATATGGCCGAACCAAATAATTTCAAAATCGGGGTATTGGGCGTCCACCAAAGTTTCAACGGCTTCTAAGAAATCAGGCACCCGCGAAATGATGGTGGAAATATCATTTTTATAAGGCGTCCATTTAGAAATGGTTTCCGAGATATCTTCCCGCAGGCGCCACAGGTTTTTAAGCTGCTCCAAACTTTGACTCATTACCCCGTCTGTCACCCAACCCTCTTCAACACAGGCCTCGAACAGTGCCATCGCCTGCGCCTCAACTTCGTCATTCAGACACTCAAACTCTAACAGCGCATAATAGGGGCAAGTCGATTCAAAGGGGCGCGGCACATTGCTGTGGGCAACCACCTTTTGTAGTGCTTGTTCAGAGAAAAATTCAAAGGCGGTCAGATCCATCTCGGCCTGAAAGCGATTAAACAAATTCATAATACCGCTAAAATCTTCTACCCCAAGAACAAAGGCCGTGAGATTTTTGGGTGCGCGGGTGAGCTGCATGGTTGCTTCAACAATCATGCCCAAGGTGCCCTCGGCGCCAATAAATAGCTGACGTAAATCGTAGCCCGCATTATTTTTGAGTAGACCGCGATTCAACTCCAGCATATCGCCATTGCCCGTCACCACTTTTAAACCGGCCACCCAATCGCGGGTCATGCCGTAGCGAATTACTTTTATACCACCCGCATTGGTGGCGATATTCCCCCCAATTTGCGAGGAACCCGCCGAGGCAAAATCGACGGGGTAAAATAAGCCACGCTCCTCTGCGAAATCTTGCAGCTGCTCGGTAATGACTCCCGCCTGACATACCACTGTGCGGTCGATGGGGTCAAAATCGCTGATATGACTCATATAGTCAAAAGACACCACAACCTCACCGTTGGCCGCGACCGCGCCACCACTTAAGCCAGTGCGGCCGCCGGAAGGCACGATGGCAAATTCTAAATTATTGGCCAGCTTAACCACTGCCTGAACCTCGGCTGCGGTGCGCGGAAATACCACCGCCAGGGGCGCCGGAGTGTGGGCTTTTGTCCAATCTCGACCATGGCTAAACAGAATTTCTGCGTCGCTGCGTACTTTGTCGCTGCCGACGATGGCCTGTAGCTCACTAATAATAGTTTCGGAAGACGGAATGGGGCTCGCCGACATGGTAAAAATGCCTCTCTGAATCGCGCTTAGAAAAGGCAGATATGATACCATACTGCGCTTTCACTGTACCTCAGAGTGGGGCGAGCAATCTCATGGCAAAAACATCCCTCGACAAAGCCAAAATCAAATTTCTGTTATTGGAAGGGCTTCACCAGTCCTCTGTCGATGCGCTTCACGCGGCTGGCTATACCAATATTGATTACTATCAGAAGGCCCTGCCCGACGAAGAGCTAAAGCAAAAAATTGCCGACGCCCATTTTGTTGGTATTCGCTCGCGCACCCAGCTCACACCAGAGGTCTTGGACGAAGCCAAAAAGCTCATCGCCATCGGCTGCTTCTGCATCGGTACCAACCAGGTTAATTTGCAAGCCGCTACCGAGCGCGGCATTGCGGTATTTAATGCGCCCTTCTCAAACACCCGTTCAGTAGCTGAACTGGTTATTGCCGAAGCCATACTATTAATGCGCGGCTTAGCCGAGAAAAACGCCGCAGCGCACCGCGGTGAATGGATGAAAACCGCCGTTGGCTCCTATGAGATTCGCGGCAAACGCCTTGGCATTATCGGCTACGGCTCTATCGGCATGCAGTTGTCTGTCATTGCTGAAAGCTTGGGCATGGAAGTGTGCTTCACCGACGTGGTCAATAAGCTGCCACTCGGCAATGCCAGCCAAGTTAGCCTCGGCGAGCTGCTGGCGACTGCCGACGTTGTCAGCCTGCACGTGCCCGAAACGGCCTCTACCCAAATGATGATCGGCGCCAATGAATTAGCCCAAATGAAAACCGGCGCTATTTTAATTAATGCGGCGCGCGGCACTGTGGTAGATATCGACGCACTGGTCAACGTGTTGCGCGACAACAAACTGGCCGGCGCGGCGATCGACGTCTTCCCAGAAGAGCCCCGCAGCAATAACGATGAGTTCATTTCACCGCTACGCGAATTCGACAATGTGTTTTTAACACCCCACGTTGGCGGCTCAACGGTAGAAGCCCAGCTTAACATCGGCATGGAAGTCGCCGACAAGCTGGTGAAATACTCAGACAACGGCACCACCACCTCGTCTGTCAACTTCCCGGAAGTGGCACTGCCTGCGCATCCCGGTAAGCACCGTATTCTGCACATTCACCACAATGTGCCCGGCATACTCAGCTCCATTAACCAAATTTTTTCCGACAACAACATCAATATTTGCAGCCAATACCTGCAAACCAGTGAGAAAGTCGGCTATGTGGTGATGGATATCGACGAAGGCTCAAGCGAGTTCGCTGTCGAAAAACTACTAGACGTAAAAGGCACTATTCGCTGCCGCGTACTGTTCTAAATTCATCAAGGAAGCACTGTCGACTATGGCTGATATACTCTCACCCGAACTAGCCGCACTCATAGACAAGCGCGCACTAGTCGGCATCAGCTATTTCGACATCAACGGCGATGCCCTTCAGCAAAGAATGCTGGCGGGCACCGTTGTTAGAGTCACTGCAAAAGACGGCATCACCCTGCGCCAACACAATGAGGAAGAATTTACCCTGCCCTCCTCAATGGCGCCGTGGTTTCACGCCCCTGCTGGCAACTACAAAACCGACAGCAACGAAGCGATAAGCAATCCCGATTATTTAGTTACCTGGGATGTGCACCGCTGCCAGGACATGGACAAACCCGAAGGCGAACACCAGTGGTGGGAATGGGTGGCGAATACAACGCCACCGTCGGTGGGTTAAGCTACGGAAGACGCTTGACGGGAGATGGGAGATGGGAGATGGGAGATGGGAGATGCTTAAAGGCATTCGCTTCGCTTATTAGAAAACCCGCTTTTGCGTTTACCGTCCCCCGTCAAGCATTCAGCCTCTACAAGTAATCATCACAGGCTTGCCACAGCTGCTCACGGAATCGCTCTCCCTCTTTTGCGAGATGATGTCTCGCGCCCGGTACGTGCACGATCTTCGCATTGGGGAACTTAACCTGGATGCGCGGCAGGTTGTAACGCCACTCGACGGTTTCGTCTTGATCGCCCTGCAAAATCATCAACGAGCTGGACACCGGTTTTTGTCGATGGAACCATGTCTGCCATTTTTTAAGTGCGCCCACCCAGCTCAGCGGTAAAAACCGAGCTTGCAGTGGGTCGCGCTCTCGCAAAAATTCTAAGAATAATTGATCGTCGGAATTGTCGGCAAATTTGCGCGGCAGACTATGTATAAAATATTTTAATAGGCTATGCGCAGGTTTTCCCCACCACCAATCGCAGGGTTTTAACAAGGGAGCCAACAGCACCACACGTTCAAAGTCCGCGTCGCCACCACTGAGCAAATGTGACATAAGTACCGCGCAGCCTGTGCTTTGCGCTAAACCAACACGCCGTGCCGGCAAACCAAAATCTACAACTACTTTAAAGGCATCGCTCAGCACTTGCCGGTAGCGCATAAAATCGTCGATGGCTGCGCGCTCACCGGTCGACAAACCATGACCAGGTAAATCGTAAGCTACAACGGAATAACCATGCTTTAGGAAATAATTAATAACGTTATCAAACAAGCCAACGTGGTCATAGTAACCATGATAAACAAACGCTGTGCTATGGGCGTTAGGTAACTTAAATATCTGCATGGCAATACGTTCACCTGCGCTGTCAAATGCGCCAAAAAGATGAACGAGCCCGGGGTAGCTATCTTCAAAATTTATATTGTAATAGCGGCTATAGTCGGGCGCCCAAGAAACGTCGGCGATATAACTGGTAGCCGAAATATCTGGTATAGATGGCAGGGCGAGCGGATCAAAATTCGGCGACCAATTAATCAATAGAAACTACTCCGAAAAATTTATTATTTCCTTTGTACAATCCGCGATCACCATTGCAAATTCAGCGATGACTCTCGGCCATTTAAAGGATGGCTATGCGAGGCCAGCGACTTGCGCACCCATTGCCGCTTTGACTAGTTCGCGACTCTGCTCATCAGGCAAACACATAACAGATTGACCATCCGAAGCCAAATGAGCGAGACTGACTTCAACAATATCCTCGGCCGTCCACCAGAGCTCTTCGGGCACCTTGCTGGAATCAAGATCGGCTAGCGCATCTCGATCACCAAAGTCAGTGCGCGTGTAGCTAGGACACAAACACTGCACGCGAATACCATCGCCCTTCACCTCTTGCTGTAACGCTTGGGAGAACATATTCAAAAACGTTTTTGTCGCAGCGTATACCGCCGAATTTTTCACCGGAAAGAAGCTTCCCATTGATGACACGTTAATAACGACGCCGCGCCCATTTTCTTTCATGTATGGCAGGGCCGCGCGACATAGTGCCAAGGTCGCATTGCAGTGCAAATTAACCATGGCCATTTCGATATCTAAATCAGACTCTGCAAATTTTCCATAGCTCGCAAAACCAGCATTGTTAATTAATATCGTTACGGGGCCTTTCTGGCGAATAGCCTCCATGACCCGAGTTACGCCTTCGGTCGTGGTCAAGTCCAAGGCGAAGCTGGTAATACTAAGATCTGGCTGCTCTAGCTCGGCAACCACCGCCGCCAATTTATCTACATCTCTGCCGACCAAAATTAAACCCTTACAGCGCGACGCCAATTGCAAAGCAAATGCCCGCCCAATACCCGCCGAGGCACCTGTAATTAATGCGATTTCTGTTCGCGAATGCGCGCTCATTCCCTGTCCTTTTTTCATTATCATTAAATCAGTGCGCCATAGTACCCCAGCTCTGAATCACTGCAAAACCGCAACACGCCCTTGTTGCAAGGTATTACTAAACACAGATGGCATTTGTCGCTAAGCGCCCCCTGCGCTAAGCTCGATATATTACTTTGAAGCCAAGCAGAGAAATCTATGTCCAATGTCGCGCCGCACAAACTTTCATCGGTCTTTGCTACTGACCTGCCTATTGTGCAAGCACCCATGGCGGGCATACAAGGTAGCAGACTCGCCATTGCGGTATCGAACTCGGGTGGCTTAGGCTCGCTGCCCTGCGCGATGCTCAGCGAGGAGAAAATAGAAGCTGAACTCACTCTAATCAAGAGTCAAACTAACAAACCCTTCAACCTCAATTTTTTTTGCCACACACCTCCGCAGGCTAACCCAACAGCCGAAGCGACATGGCGGCAATTACTCAGCCCCTACTATGATGAATTTGGCTTAGCGGTAAAAGACATAAAAGACGGGCCGGCGCGAAACCCCTTCACCAGCGCGACCGCCGATTTAGTAGAAAAATTTGCCCCACCGGTCATCAGCTTTCATTTTGGATTACCCGACGCCAAACTGGTTGACCGCATTAAATCCTGGGGCAGCAAAATACTCGCCAGCGCGACCACCGTCGACGAAGCCCTGTGGCTGGAAGCGCATGGCGCCGATGCCATTATTGCCCAGGGACTTGAAGCGGGTGGGCATAGAGGCATGTTTTTATCTGACAATATTGACGAACAAATATCGCTGAAAGACTTGCTGAGCGCCATCACTCCCCTGCTACACATCCCTGTCGTGGCGGCAGGGGGCATCGGCTGCGCGGCGGACATTGCAGCGGCTATGTCGCTCGGCGCCTCCGGCGTGCAAATCGGCACTGCTTTTTTACTGTGCCCAGAGGCGGATACCAGCTCCGTTCACCGCCACGCACTGCGCAATCAACATAGCGCCGAAACCGCCTTAACCAATGTTTTTTCTGGGCGTCCCGCCCGCAGTATTATCAACCGTATAATCGATGAAATAGGCCCAATCAATCCACTCGCGCCGACATTCCCCTTAGCCGGCACCGCAATCGGCCCGCTGCGCAGTCACGCAGAGTCACTGGCGAGCGGCGATTTTTCTCCTCTCTGGGCGGGCACGAACAATAAACACTGCCGAGACATTCCCGCCGCACAGCTGTTAGCGGAGCTGGCAACTGGTCTAGCTCAACGCAATTAAATAACGAGTCAGCCTGCAAACAGAATGGGAAACCGCAAATGAAAAAGCTCATGATTTATTTTAGCGCCGGCAGCATTGGCGCGCTGGCGAATAGCCTCTTGCTGTGGTGGGTAGGCTACTACGGCTTCACCTCTCGCTTTGGTATTGCGATTGCGCCACATCTCAGCCCCGAATGGCTCTACCCGCGTATAGTGTGGGGCGGCTTATGGGGACTGCTATTTATATTGCCTATGCTGCAATCTCGACTGTGGCTCAAAGGCCTGATCATCAGCCTTGCCCCAACTGCCGTGCAGCTTTTGCTGATTTTCCCCCAAGCAGGCAAAGGCATCGGCGGTACAGAACTGGGCATGCTCACGCCGATTCTCGTGCTACTCGTTAACGGTCTTTGGGGAGTCACCGCAGCACTTAGTATTCGATTTTGTCGCTAAACACCTTGTGATTCGCTTTTGCTTGGCTAAGCTAATTGAATATCAAAATCGACTTCGCACTTAACGATCGTAAACTACCCACTTAAACATGAAAAAGGACTAAGCAATGCTTGAAGAATTTAAGAAATTTGCCATGCGCGGCAATGTAGTAGATATGGCTGTGGGCATCATCATTGGCGCTGCATTCACAACTATTGTCAAAAGCCTGGTAGCCGACATCATTATGCCGCCGATTGGGATTTTGATGGGCGGGGTCGATTTTGCTGAGCTATTTATAACCATAAAGGAGGGTAGCGAAGTCGCCGCGCCCTACGCCACCCTCGCCGCAGCCAAAGCCGCTGGCGCAGTCACGATTAACTACGGGATTTTCGTCAACGCAGTCATCAGTTTTATTATCGTCGCGTTTGCCGTATTTATGCTGGTAAGAGCCATGAACAATATGAAAAGCAAGGAAGAGGAAGCCGCGCCAGCAGAGCCAAGCACCAAGGAGTGTCCACATTGCATAAGCGCCATTGCCATTAAAGCGACGCGCTGTCCAAACTGCACCTCTGAACTGGGCTAGAATTTTGATCGCCGTCGTCAGCGTTTAGCCCGCTGATGACTCCCATTATTTTGATGCGCTTAATTTTTTCCAGCCATCTTGACCGAGCAGGGCAATCAGGCGCTTTTTATTCACATTCAATACTTCTTTTTTTGCAACCGCAATCAAAGCGTCGCGCGCATCCGGTTTAACGCCAGCCAAAACATAGAGGTGACGCTGAGGACTCACCGTCTTCTCCAAGATTGTCACCCCTTTGAATTTTGCCACCCGCGACAAATCATCCGCCGCCGGCAGTATAAGCTCTGCTTCTTGAGGCAGTTGCGCGGCAATTTCCAGCGTCGCGTACGCGAGTAAATTAGCCACTACCGCAATCATCGCATCTTTGCCGGCAAGTCGATTTTGCAGGGAAATCGACGGCAGACGACTCTTGTCGCCATGGGCAAGAAAATCTGCCCCCTCATAGTTATCCAGACTGCACACCCACTCCGGTGCATCACGCCGATCACTGTCAGGGTATGCGCATTCAGCGTGAGCCGAGACGGCAAAAAGACCAAACACCACCGCACTCAGCGGCAATAGGTGTCGCATGTAACTACTCCTATAGCGATTATCTTGTCGCAGCCTACTAGGAATTCGCTAATTCAGCCACCACCAGCTGCCACGCACCGGCGACAATGACCATAGAATGATGAGCCCTGCCATTCCATAAAGACGAGTTCTTCACTACTGCGTCTCGCTGCGAAAAGGCTGGGTTACGTCGTGGCGGCCTGAATGGTTTTCTCAGCAAGAAGGGGGCCAACCATGAACAAATAAGCTCCGCCGCCAACATAGAAAAAGCCGCAGTATAAAGCGACGTTTTCACTACGTAGCCGCGGCCCATCCGCTAATGATCAAAACACAGCCATTTCCAGCGAAGGTTCTTAACGATGTTTTTGCAAAGCAGCGTTTAACCAGCGCCTTTAAATCAAGCAGCTGTATTATGCAGTCTGAGTGTATTCAGTCATGGGTGTCATACCTTCGGAAACTGCCTTCTTAACTCTTCAAATGCGGTCCCCGGCCCCTCTGCCAATCTTTTTTCAATTAAATCACAGACAGCATCAGGCTCATGCTGCACGGTATCAATGTCTAAATCGCTACATGTGTTTTTGTAAACTGCCTCATAGAACCAGGGCCGCAGATGATCTAATCGCGCCCTAGATTTAAGCACCTGCTCAGAGGTACTGACACCGCTAAAGCGAGCGCCAATTTCGCGGCTGGCTACACGCTCCATCAATACCTCAAAAGGAGGTTTCAGGGTAACGAACAACACCGGCAACCCTTGCAAGCGCCAGATACAATCCTGCAATATCGGAGGATCCGTCGTCAAAATATGATCGATAATAATATTGCAATTTTGCCGTGACGCGGCGGCAACCCACTCGTGAAAAGCGGCAAATCCCTGCTTACCCCACTCACCAAATCCCCAGCGCAAATTTCCTTCAGGATCATTTTCATCGACCGGGTAGGCGTAAAAACCCTCGTTACTTCGCTCGCCATGATGGCCAAATTTTTTCGGGAAAGCTGAGCCTAAAAAGAAGTCAATACCGTATAAAAGCCAAAAGTCGTCGGAGCGTTTAACAAACTCTTCACACGTGGTCGTTTTACCCGAACCCGATGTCCCATTGACAATAATAATTTGACCGGCCATTTATTCAGCCCTCTTTCGTTGGGTAGGTATTACTATTTTTGCTCAGTAACAATTAAGACTGGCCACCAAGTTTGATAACACCACGAGCAATGCGCCGAAACCGCAGACTGGCGCAAAACTCTTGGTTATCTCCCCAGTGAGTAACACCATCCATATCCCACTCCGCCAGCGACCAAACCACCGTGCGATCAGTGTAGCCGGTAAACTTAAGACCTTCGTCAATGCGCCCTGTCGCGTACATTACCCGACCTAACTGATCCTCTGCTTCAAAACTGACAAGCCTGGGCCCATATTGACCATACTCCTCAACGCGACGCACACCCGACATCAAACTGGACATTTCACCATCGCGCCACAAAAAGCCGCCAATAATACTCTGTTCAGCCCCCTCTCCCTTAGCAATCGCATGGAAAGCACTGTTCTCTGAAATGCCCCAAAAGTAGCCCCCAGTAGAAGTCTTAACATAAACCCGTGGGCCATAGGAGGTATCTCGCATAGAAAAGCAGTCAATGGAAAATTCTTTGCCATCGCGGCATAAAGTTCCCGTCAGTTTTCCAGGCTGCTCCATATGAAATTTCTGAGCCCATTGCTGTCCGGGGTCATTGCTCTTTAAAACATGCATCGGTGCAATTGCTCGCCAATCCAGGTCCAGCTTAAAGTCTTCATTGTCATACGTAATTGAATAATGCTTTAGAGGCTCTAGCACTTTTACCGCCAGAGAGTTATTCGCTGTCATATTAAATTTTTCAGCCCCCTCGGGCACAGCCTGTAAATGACTCCAATTGTAATAAAGACAATCCCATACATTAGTACCTGAGGCATCCCACAGCACGGGACCACCGTTCAACATATTCATATTCGGGCGGAAGTAATATTGTATTAAGCCGTGCTGTCGCAGTTCGGGAATACTGAAGGAAAACCAAACGCTCTCATTCCAGTAGGGGTGGTCACTGGTTTCACTGCAAAAACGATCAGCCTGAGGTAATTCATTCATACCTATCCCCTACCGTAAATATTATAGATATCGACTATTCTTTCTGGAATTATAAACACGAGACAGCTAACTTTCTCGACAGTTTGTGCCTGAAAATTAACATTCGTTACTGGCGCCGCAGCACGCCATTTCACTTTAGAGCTTTCGCTATCCTCAATGACAAATATCAATAAAGGGAACGCTTTATCCGAGCCCCGCCGCCGGCCGCAAACGCGTATTCAGGTAATGAGAATTTGTTTACCACTGACCAAACCCTTGCCGGCCAGGGCCACAAGACCGAAATTTGACCGGGTTAGCCAATTCAGCCACGGCATCAGATGATAATTGACGGTGTCTGATCGTGGAAATTTTGGGTTGCGGCGGGGTGGTCAGGCTACTTTTTCAGAGAAAAGATAATTTATAGTTCGTGTACTTAGCTTAAACAGGGGGAACCGCACGTATTCCTCAACCCAGAAGTGCGAGTCATATTTCCCTTCGGTAATACTTGTATATCAACGACATGGGCACCGGTGCCCCCAATATTATGGAAATCAAAAACGGCTGTACGCGAGCTGCGTTGTTGGAAAACACATGTCCTATCGGGAATTGAAAGTGTAGACAATCCGTCATTCTCAACAGCAGAAAGTTAGCTTGATCAATGGCTAGGACCATAAGGCAAGCAAGCATCAACCCCGACCATAACAAAGCTACTTAGTCGCAATTCCAACATTTGTGCACTTAAGCCGACTTCGATGTCAGCAAATTATTCCTCTTTCGGATTATTCACATCCGAAGTAACGCAAAACCATCAGAATGATGAGCCCGACTCTTCCAAAAAGGCGAGCTCTTCATCAGATGACAATCGTCCCAAAATGGCATTGCGGTGTGGATAACGACCAAAGCGAGCAATGATCTGCTGATGCGCAACGGCAAATCGATAATTGCTTTCTAATCCCAAGGCCTCGTAAAGCCGCAGAGATGCATTCTGAATCGCCGGCGATTCACTGTGCATATAAGGCATATACAAAAAAGCCCGCTGCTCCTCGGATAACTCCGCTTCCGCATGATTGCGAATTGCCTCCTGAGCCAACACCAAAGCTTGACCATCGGCGGAGAACGCCTTCGCCGTATCGCGGTATATATTACGCGAGAACTGATCCAGCACAATAATTTCCGCCAAGCGCCCCTGCGGTTTATGGCGCCAAGAATATAATTCGCCAGCGAGCGCGGCCTGATGTATATCGCCAAAACGTCGTGTAATTGTGCTATCGAGTTCCGCGCTACTCGCAAACCATGCCGACGGCGGCAGCTCGGCGAACCAAAATTCTAATATCGACCGGTAGTGCATTTCGAACCACATTTCCCTATTTCTTAAAAACTGCACCCATTATCACCAAAAATCCCGCCGCTAACAGTGCGGAATTACCCTCATCTCTACAGACACTGTTAGAATACGCCCCCAACGACCACCCCAACTCACCGCTCAGGAGAGGCTGATGCCCAAGGCAAAGACTGTCAATTTTGAAACATCACTCAGCGAACTGGAAAAGCTGGTTCAGAGTATGGAATCTGGCGAACTCAGCTTAGAGGATTCGCTAAAAGCATTTGAAAATGGCATGCAATTGAGCCGCGATTGCCAGCAATCACTGGCTGACGCCGAGCAAAAAGTGCAGCTATTAATGGAAAAAGACGGCGAAATCGTCAGTAAAACACTCCATACGGACAATTAATAAATGAGTTGGGAGTTTTCGGACTTTCTCGCTGCTTGCCAGCACCGAGTACAGCAAGCCCTGCCGGCGCGCCTGCAAAATACCGGCAGCGAATTCGCTGATATGGACGCCAGCAAGCACTTAAACACCCTTGGCGAAGCTAGCCTGTACAGCCTAATGAATGGCGGCAAGCGCGTGCGCGCTACCTTGGTTTATGCCACCGCACAAGCGCTAAATAGCGATATAGAAGGGCTGGACGACATCGCATGCGCCATTGAAATGGTTCACGCCTACTCACTGGTTCACGACGATCTGCCGGCCATGGACAACGACGAGCTGCGCCGTGGCAAGCCCACCTGTCACATCGCCTTTGACGAGGCAACGGCTATTTTGGTCGGCGACGCCCTGCAAGCACGGGCTTTTGAATTACTCGCCAACCTGCCGGGAAACAACAAGGCCGACACTAAACTCGCCCTTGTTCGCCAACTCAGCGCCGCTGCCGGTCCACGTGGCATGGTGGGTGGACAGGCGATTGATCTCGCCTCGGTAAATCAGCAATTAGACCTGCGTTCCCTGCAAACCATGCATCAGCTTAAAACCGGCGCCCTCATTAGGGTGGCAATCAGTATGAGCGCAAGCTGGTGCCAAGCCAGCCCAGCGCAAGCCGCTAAGTTAGATGACTACGGCAAGGCAATTGGCCTGTCATTTCAGGTGCAAGACGATATTATCGATATTGAAAGTAATACCGAAACCTTGGGTAAAACCCAAGGTGCCGATCAAGCGCTAAACAAGCCAACCTTCCCCGCGCTGCTCGGCATGCCTGGAGCGAAAGACTTGGCGGCAAAACTGCACCAGCAGGCGCTGGACGCACTTAGCGAGTTCGATGAGCGAGCCACGCCACTGCGCGCCCTCTCGCACTACATTATCGACCGCCAGCACTAAGGTCCAAAGATGTCCAAGAGTGCATATATGCCAATAGAAATCCACCTTATGCCCCACGCGAATAGGTAAAACCGGTCAAATTCGTTTACAATCTCGCCCTTTCACCGGTTCTAGGTTCTACGCTTGATGTTTCAGGAAATCCCCTTCACAAGGCCAGCTACTCCACTGCTGGACACGATCGACTCTCCAGCCGATCTTCGCCGCCTGGATGAACACGATCTCGGCGCGCTGGCCCTGCAACTAAGGGAATACCTGCTCTATACCGTCGGCCAAACGGGAGGCCACTTCGGCGCTGGCTTGGGCGTCGTCGAACTCACCATTGCCCTACACTATATTTACAACACGCCTGATGACCGTTTGGTCTGGGATGTTGGCCACCAATGCTACCCCCATAAAATTTTAACTGGCCGCCGCGAACTCATGGGCGGCATGCGTCAAGCTGGCGGGCTAGCGGGCTTTCCCAAGCGTGAAGAAAGCCCCTACGATACCTTTGGCGTAGGGCACTCCAGCACCAGCATAAGTGCCGCACTAGGCATGGCAATTGCCGCTAGACAACAGAAACTAGACCGCCACACCGTCGCCGTTATTGGCGACGGCGCCATGACCGCTGGCATGGCCTTTGAAGCCATTACCCACGCCAGTCACACCGGCGCCAATATGCTGGTGGTGCTGAACGACAATCAAATGTCGATATCCAAAAATACCGGCGGTCTGAATACTTATTTCTCAAAAATGTGGGCGTCTAAAACCTACAATCAAATTCGCAGTGGCGGCAAGTCCGTTCTCAAGAAGTTCCCGCGTTCGGCAACCGATATTGCCGCTAGACTCGAAGAGTATATGAAGGGCATGGTGTCGCCAGCGACCCTCTTTGAAGAACTGGGCTTTAATTATATCGGCCCGATCGACGGTCACGATCTCAACATTTTGGTGCCAACCCTGCGCAATTTGCGCGAGCTACCCGGCCCACAAATGCTGCACATCATGACCAAAAAGGGCAAAGGATTTACCCCCGCGGAAGAAGACCCGGTGGGCTTTCACGCCATTTCTAAAATTGAGCCCAAGCCTAAAAATGGCCAGATTCCTGTGGCAAAAGCCAAGCTGCCAAAGTATCAGGATATTTTTGGTAGCTGGCTCTGCGATCAAGCAGAATTAAGCCCCGAGCTAGTCGCCATCACCCCAGCTATGTGCGAAGGCTCTGGCATGCTGGAATACTCTGAACGCTTTGCCGAGCGCTTCTACGATGTCGCCATTGCCGAACAGCACGCGCTAACCCTCGCCGCCGGTATGGCCTGCGATGGTCTCAAGCCCGTTGTCGCAATTTACTCCACATTTTTACAGCGCGCCTACGACCAGCTCATTCACGATATTGCGCTGCAAAATTTAGACGTTACCTTTGGCATCGACCGCGCGGGCTTAGTCGGCGAAGACGGCCCCACCCACGCCGGCGCCTTTGATCTGAGCTTTTTGCGCTGCATACCCAATATGGTTGTGATGGCGCCCGCCGACGAAAACGAAACACGGCAAATGCTTCATACCGGCTATGTATACCCCGGCCCAGCGGCCATTCGCTATCCCCGCGGCACTGGCCCCGGTGTAAGCATTGAAACGAATATGACCCCGCTGGAGATTGGCAAAGGCAGACTGGTTCGCGAAGGCACACAAATCGCTATTCTGAGTTTTGGCACCCTGCTGTCATCGGCGCTGAGCGCCGCTGACGACATCGGCGCCACGGTGGCCGATATGCGTTTTGTTAAACCGCTAGACACCGCGCTGATTGATTCGCTGGCTGACAGCCACACCCTGCTGGTCACACTAGAAGAAAACGTGATCGCCGGTGGCGCGGGCAGTGCCGTGTGCGAGTACCTGAACCAGCAAGGACGCTTTATGCCGGTATTGCAACTAGGCCTACCAGATCAATTTATCGACCACGGCAAGCACCCGCAATTGCTGAGTGACATTGGCCTGGATAGCAACGGTATTATCGACAGCATTCGCCGTCGCAGCGCCTCCATTCCAGAGCTAGATGCCAGCCTTAGCGCCACAGCACAGCATTAATCTGAACAGCACCGCCTGCTAAAGTATCCGCGAGCGGCACTAGCGGCCAGATTAAAGCGGAGAGACATAAGCTTCGCTCAATGAATATTTAGCAAATATAAATAGTAGGCGCCATGCAGCTAGCGCTCATAGAAACAAAATAAATAATAATTTTATTCCCTACTTTTATAGTGCGAATACTTTTTACGATGGGAAAATCCCCCGCAAACCGGCAGTCGTTACCTTTACACTTAATTAAGAAACCTAAACCAATCCTAACACTGGCTGTTCAGGGCAGCGATCACTACCTCCATATTCCAGGAGATGCACAATGTCTAAACATCGAATCTTCACCATGTCATTTGCCAACCTTTATCCGATGTATCTCAATAAAGCAGAACGCAAAAATCGCAGTAAAGCGGAGGTTAACGAAATAATTTACTGGTTAACTGGCTACGACGAGGCCGGCTTGCAGCAGCAACTAGCACAGAAGAACGATGTAGAGACATTCTTTGCACAAGCACCGAAGTTACACGCCAACACATCGCTTATCAAAGGGGTGGTATGCGGAGTCCGAGTAGAGGACGTTGAAGATCCGTTGATGCAAAAAATTCGCTACTTAGACAAGTTAGTTGATGAGCTGGCAAAAGGAAAAGCAATGGAGAAAATTCTGCGTCAGTAAAATTAATTACTGATTTTAAAACGACAGATTAATAAAACGCATGAATACTCCCTATTAATCTGCCCATCAAAATGGCTAAAACAAATGCCCGAGCTTGCCAGACTTAGTCGCCAAATATTTTGCATTGTGGGGGTTTTGTCCGGTTTGCAAAGGCAGGCGCTCTACGACCTCGACACCTTGATCGGTAAGGGCATTCACTTTGCGCGGGTTATTGGTCATCAAGCGCACTTTAGTTATGTTCAAATGCTCGCACATCACCGCCAGTAAACTGTAGTCACGCATGTCCGCACCAAAGCCTAATTGCTCGTTGGCTTCGACGGTATCGGCGCCGGCATCTTGCAGTTTATAGGCGCGAATTTTATTCAGCAGACCGATGCCACGACCTTCTTGGCGCAAATAGAACAGCGCACCGCGCCCTTCTTCAGCAATTTTTTCTAAGGCTGCACGCAGTTGCGAGCCACAGTCACAACGCATGCTGAACAGCGCGTCGCCAGTAAGGCACTCAGAATGTACCCGCGCCAAAACAGGCTCACCATCGCTGATGTCGCCAAGGCTTAAAACAACGTGCTCTTTGCCGTTGTCGGTGTCCTGAAAACCATGAATATCAAACACCCCCCAAGGGGTGGGAAGCTTAGAGGATTCTATAAAGCTAACTGCCACGGGTATCTCCATGAGCAAATCCGGTCGCGCATTTTACCAGCACGACGACCGCGAGGCGACCACTGAGGGAATAATCATTGGCGAGATCTCTAATAACGGGGGGTTAGGACTAAGATATTGTCCCGCTCCTGCAGATCGATATGCTCTAAAAAGCTCATTCCAAGCAAAATAATATGCGGGTAATCGCCTTCGATAATCACCGCAGCGACCTGCTGTGTCTTGATATCACCCACTTCAACGCGGCTTAACATTATCCCAAAGGCCGGCTTAATACCCCCTGCTGTGGCGACAGAGGTCGGAACACCATCGCGGTAAAAAATACCCAGCTGATCTGCCTGACTCGAACTCATGGCGACCGAGGTGGCGCCGGTATCCACAAGCGCATCGGCGCTCTGGCCATTAATGCTGACGCGAGTCCTGTATTCTTTATTACTATTTTTGAGCAATGACACTGAGCTTGACGAGGGCTCGCTGTACTTCGCGCCAATATGTTTGCTCAGCGTAAGTGTCTTTCGCCGTCCCTCGATGTCTACCACGGCCTCGCGGGGGGTGGCCGACACCAATAGTATGCCGGAAGAGTCTCGCTGCCCCGCGCGCAGCAATTGCTGACGCCCGTCGATTTCCAATAGCGCAGCCTGTTGAAACAAGCCTCGCACCACAATCTGGGCCGGCGCCGCGACCGCGAGGGCGCTAGCCAAGACAGCAAGCACCACACTGATAGTTCTTACCATCACGCACCAGCCTCGTGAAGTGCCATTAATTCTGCGACAACGGCCTCTGGGTCGTCAGCCTGGGTAATGGCACTGATCATGGCAACGCTACCCACCCCCGTTGCCAGAACGTCTTTAGCGCGCTTGCTATCAATACCGCCGATGGCGGTTAAGGTGTAATCGGCAGACAACATGCCAACCCAGCGTCGCAGCTGTGGCAGGCCCTGGGGAATCCAAGGCATTTGCTTACTGGTGGTAGCGTATACTGGACCGATGGCAATATAGCTTGGCCGCAAACTATGCGCCCTTGCTACTTCGTAATAGGTGTGGGTACTCACCCCCAAGCGCAATCCGGCCTCCGCAATGGCGGCAATGTCGGCGGTATCTAAATCTTCCTGCCCCAGATGAACACCGTAGGCGCCCTCGCTTATCGCGAGCTGCCAGTAATCATTGATGAAAACCCGCGCATTAAACTTTTTACCAATGGCAACAGCCTCGCGAATCTCTTGCTGCAGGGCATCGCCCGATAAATCTTTAGTTCGCAGTTGGATAGTCTTTACGCCACAGGCCAATAAACGAGCTATCCAAGCGGCGCTGTCTACCACCGGATAAAGCCCTAACTCTCCGTCACAGGAAGCAAATTTCGTGCGCGAGCCACGTTCCGGTAGACGACGGTTTAAGCTGGGGAAATCAATTACATGTTGCGGCCAACCCATGTGGGCAACCGGCCCGGGGCCACTGCCAAGCTGTACCGACATACGCAGCCCTTGGCTGACATAGGCCTTGGCAATCACTAAGGCATCTGGCAGTGAATATCCCCGCGCCACCACCGCCGCAATCGCGGAGGAAAGACTACAACCAGTGCCGTGGGTATTTAGGGTATCGATATTGGGGCCGCTAAGCCAAAAGCCCTGTTCACCGTCGGTCCAATAATCGTGGCGCTCATTATTGCGCGCACTGAGATGACCGCCGGTTATCAGTACCGACCGCGCACCCAGCGCAACGATATCTGCAGCTGCTCGCTCGACATCGTCAAGACCATCAATGCTGCGATTAAGAAAGGCTTCTGCCTCGCTCAAATTCGGCGTTAGTAAATCTGCGCGGGGCAATAATTTCTCGATCAGTAGGTCACAGATGCCGCTAGGCATCAACTCGCCACCCGAGCTCGACACCATCACGGGGTCGCAAACGACAAATCCTGGGAAACTCTCTAGATACTTGCTCACCATCGTAACCACATCTTCTGAGGCAAGCATGCCTAGCTTGATGACATCAGCCTGCAGGTCACTGTCGAGGGCATTTATTTGCGCCGCCAAAGTACGCCTCGGCGTCACCGAGACATGGCCAACGGCAAAACTATTTTGCGCAGTAATGGCGGTAATGACTGTGCAGCCATGTACACCAAAATCATGAAAGGTGGCTAGATCGGCTTGGATACCAGCACCACCGCCGGAATCTGAACCGGCAATAGTCCACGCGATCGGCTTTTTACGACTTGCCATAAATCCTCTAAATATCGGTCTCCGCTATGATCAGTATAGCGGAGGCTAGCAAAGGCGCATTATCGCCTTTCGCAATGAATTGTTTAAGACTGACAATACGCTTGCGATGGCGTATTAGAATCGAAAGTGGGTCATCAAGCCAATGTGGTTACCGTCAAACGACACCGAACCAAAATGACTCTCTTTCTTGTAGTTGATCAGTGTAAAGCGGGTGCCCAGCCACAAATGATCCATGACTAGATAGTCATACTCCAGAA
Source organism: Zhongshania aquimaris (assembly GCF_019312595.1). Taxonomy (GTDB): domain Bacteria; phylum Pseudomonadota; class Gammaproteobacteria; order Pseudomonadales; family Spongiibacteraceae; genus Spongiibacter; species Spongiibacter aquimaris. The sequence goes on from NZ_JAHWDQ010000001.1 coordinate 1,736,621, forward strand.
TCAATCCGGCAGCGGGATCAAAATTGATAGAGTCTCGCCCAGCTCCATCCATTTTCACCATCGCGGTTGGCGAAAGATGTACCGTCAGCCCCGCGCCAAAGCGATGACGTTCGCGTACGCCAAAGAGAATGGCCTCTAATGGATAGCGCTCAAAACTCGCCTCGCCATTTTCTGCGTCGATACTATCGAAATGATAATTAGCGCTTAATTGCACAGCAGAGCGACGGTCAGCAGCTAAAAACTCAACGCCAAACCCAAACAGGAATGCGCCGCCTGCCTTAATCTGGTCGTCATCACCACCCTCAAACTCCACGTCGACTAGTGTGTCACCTCCACTGGTAAAACCAGCAGTGACAATTGCACGAGCCGAATAGTCTTCTTCCGCTAGTGTGTCTTGAGCTTGCGTCTGAGTACAGAATAAAGCCCAAATGAGCAATACCTTATTGAAAAAACTACGTGGCATTGTGGCCACCTCCCTGTGTTATGCATTCTTATAATCGGTTAAGAATGACGTAATGGCCGTATATGTTTAAATACCCTACCGTGCGGTTACACTCATTTTTGAGCTTGCGAATACTCGCTGACCGCATCGGTTAGGTCAATAAAAGCGGGATAACAAAAACAGCTGTATTATAATTACCACCACTCGAAATAGCCCTCAAAAATCTACTGCCGCTGACTCTAAGGAATTCTAGAATGACTAACATTGACGAAATCAGCGCCTTCCTTGCGCGTGAGTTTCCCCAGAGTCCCTGTTCAGTAGATGCCATTGGCCCGCAATCTGCCACGGTGCGCTATCGCGTTGACGAGCGAGCCCTGCGACCTGGTGGCACTGTCTCAGGCCCAACATTGATGACCACCGCTGACGTCGGGCTATACGCTGCAATTCTCGGCGAAATTGGCATTGTTGCGCTGGCAGTTACCACAAGCCTAAATATTAATTTTTTACGCAAGCCCAGCGCCGACAAAGATATTATCGGCGAATGTAAACTTATTAAAGTGGGCCGCCAACTGGTGATCGGCGAAGTGTCTTTGTACTCAGAGGGTGACGACAGAATGGTTGCTCACGCGGTGGGAACTTATGCCATTCCAAAGAGCTAAATTACGTTTAAAAATACGTCGACCAAGCGCCTTGACCGCCGTCGAACAATAGCTTGATACCGACAATAAAAAGGAAAAAGTAGCAAATTCGATAAATCGTTTTTTCGCTAACTTTATGCAATAAGTAAAAGCCCAGCCGAACACCGACTGGCGCCACCGGCATTAACACCGCGGCAGTGAGTAAGTTAGTGTGATCGAAGCTACCTTGCAGGCTGTAGGGAATGAGTTTTATCACATTCACTACCGCGAAAAAAATCGCCATTGTGCCCATCAACAAGGACTTCTCTAGTCGCTGCGGCAACAGATACATATTCACCGGCGGGCCGCCCGCGTGAATACCAAAACTGGTAAACCCCGCAACTGCGCCCCAAAATCCACCACGAATAATACTTACCCCCTGCGCCTTCGCCGAACTTGGTTTAAACCAGTAATTCAAACAAAATAAAACCGCGATCACGCCAATGAGAATGCGGATCATGTCTTCTGATAAATAGCGAAAACCGATGCTACCCAACACAATACCGATCACTGCGCCGGGTAGTAGGATTTTTATATTTGGCCGGTCCCACTGCCCACGAAAACTCCAGAGCGCAACCGCATCCATCACCAATAGAATTGGCAGCAAGATCGCTGCAGCCTGTATCGGCGAAATAGCCAAGCTCATTAACGGCACCGATACCACCGCAATGCCGCCGCCAAAACCGCCCTTTGCCATACCAAAGATCAGAATTGCCGGCACGGCACAAAGATAAAAAAATGGGTCTATGATCACCGGTACACCAATCCTATTTATACATTTTTAGCCACAACGCGCCGCGCATGATATTCACGCGCGCTATGACATATCGAGTTTACGCGAGCCTTACATAGGCCAGTAAACTACTGTTAGTAGTGCAACGAACTCAAACGCCGCGCTCTTCAATCACATCGGCATCAAATAATGCCTGCAGCTCATCGTGGGCTTCGCGCGCACTTTGAATGAGCGCATCGCGATCGTTGAACACCTTGTGCTGCTCGGCCAGCAACGCTTCGTCGTGACTCTGGAAGCGCTGTATACGAGCCTCTGCACGCTCGGGGCTCAAGCCAAGACCTATCAAGGTCTCGCGGCTAATCTCCAAGCTCGAGTGAAAGGTTTCGCGAATTGGCCTTGCGCCCAACTCCAATAAGCGATGGACATGAAATCGACTGCGGGCACGGGCGATAAATTTGATATGCGGATACAGGCGGCTAACCAACTCGGTAATCTTAATATTTGTCTCCGGGTCGTCGGCGGTTAGTACAAAGTACTCGGCCTTGTCCGCGTCAACCGCGCGCAATATTTCTGGTCGCATCGGGTCGCCATAATATACCGGCATGCTGTCGATACTGCGGGACAACTCAATGGTATCAACCGACAAGTCTAAGGCCACAAACGGTACCCGCTGCGCCCGCAAAATACGGGCAACAATTTGTCCCATCCGACCCATGCCGATAATCACCACCCTTGGCTCGTCGCTCTCGATCTGTTCATATTCCGGTGGCACGTCCTTGCTGACCGGCACTGGCTTGTGCATCTTTACCAGTAACATAATCAGCAGAGGCGTTAGTGCCATCGACAAAGTAATGGCAAGGATTAGCGTGCTATGTAATGTCACGTCTAACAGCTGATGATCTTTCGCGATTTGAAACACCACAAAGGCAAACTCACCTCCCGCCGCTAGAACTACACCTAAACGCAGTGCACTGCGACGATCCAAACCGCCCAGCACATTGCCGACCAAGGCGAGTATTGGCAGCTTTATTACCATAAGCAAAACCGTTAAGCCCAGCACCGTCAACGGCATTGTCGCCAGCAATTGGATGTCGGCAGTCATACCCACACTGATAAAGAAAAGCCCCAGCAGTAAGCCTTTAAACGGCTCTATCTGCGACTCCAATTCATGGCGGTACTCCGAATCGGCTAACAGCAATCCGGCGAGGAAAGCGCCCAGCGCCATCGAGACACCCACCGCATCCATTAACCAAGCTGTACCCACCACGACAAGCAGCGCGGTGGCCGTCGATACTTCCTGCAGGCCTGTCTTCGCCACCATGCGGAATATCGGCCGCAGCAAGTAGCGGCCACCCACTACCACCGCCCCAATGCTCAGAAAAATACGCAGTACCGAGCCCGCACTGGCGTCATCAGTACCAGCACTGCCGCTCAGAAATGGCACCAAAGCTATCAAGGGAATGGCGGCAATATCTTGAAATAACAATATCGCGAATGCCATGCGCCCATGGGAGCTGTTTAACTGCTTGCGCTCGGCGAGGATTTGCAAACCGAAGGCGGTGGACGACAGCGCCAAGCCTAAGCCCAGTACCACACTGGTCTGCCACGACTGCGAAAAGCCGAGATAAGCGACACCGCCAATTACCATCCCGCTCAACGCAACCTGCGTCAAGCCGACACCGAATACCGCCTTGCGCATTAGCCACAGTCGGCGCGGTGACAACTCTAGACCAATGATAAACAACAGCAATACCACGCCGAATTCAGAAAAGTGCGCGACGTTTTCGGGATTATGTATGAGCTGCAACGCTGCGGGCCCAATCACTACGCCCGCAATTAAATACCCTAATACCGCGCCCAGTTGTAAACGCTTCGCCAACGGCACAACAAATACCGCCGCCAATAATAAAACGACTGTTGCCTGTAAAAGGCTGCTTTCATGTGGCATGCACGTCTCCTGGCGGCAATGAAGTGAGATCCATATTCAGTGCTCCATGATAACTGCCTTCATGATAAATGGGACGCTTTCACGGCGCCTAATTTCATTTGCTTACGGTTTTATCAACGTATATAAAGAAAATGCTAACGATGGCAAGAGATTGTATTTCCTCCTCGCGCATATTCAATCTCAGTCGCGACCGAGTATCCAAGTGAACAAGGCGAATGCTTTTAACTGCAGACATCCGACGTCCGACGCAACCAAAGCGAATGCCTTTGGTTTTTATAAAGCACTATGCGGCTTAAGGCCCGCGGTCTATGGATCCTCGATCGGGGTCGAGGATGACGATTAGAGGGCTGGAAAGTTATCCCGTCGACCTAGCGGTGACCGAATCACCGTCATACTCGGCCACGACCGAGCGTCCAGATGAGCAAGGCGAATGCGTTTAACGGCAGACATCCGACCGTCGACGTCCGACGAAACCCAAGCGCATGCCTTTGCTTTTTACAAAGCACGATGCCGCTTATAACTGCGCAATGATTTTGGAGTATTGCTCAATCATGGGCATGACGATCTCAGGCTTATTCCAATTTTGCATGCCGACACCAATATTACAGCGAGTCACACCGCAGTCTCGGTAGCGCTTGAGCAAATCAGGCGTTATCTCGCCCATCACCACCAAGGTAACCTCTACCGAGTCTGGGTCGCGGCCAAAGTCACTTACCTGTTTGCGAAAATCTTTAATAGCGGCACCGACATCCGGTAATACCACATCCACCGGCATCCAGCCGTCTGCCCACTGTGCAGTGTGACGCACTCCCAGCGGCCCCATCGCGCCAAATATCATCTTTGGAATGTGCAGGGGTTTTGGCTCAAACCACACCGGGTCAAAATCAATGAATTCACCGTGATACTCTGGCGCCTCGTCCTTAAACAAGGCTCTCGTTGCCGCCACGGTTTCTTTCATCGCCAAATAGCGGCGCTGCCAAGGCAGGCTTGTTACATTCTCAAACTCTTCCTGATTCCAGCCCACCCCAGTGCCAATAATAACTCGGCCACCAGATAGCCGATCCAGTGTGGCAATAGTTTTAGCCTGAGAAAATAGCTCACGCTCCATCAGTAGCGCAATGCCGGTTCCCAGCTTTAATCGCGTGGTCGACGACGCCGCCGCCATCAGCGAAATATAAGGGTCCATCATTTCCTTGTACGGCTCGGGTAACTCACCGCCCGGCGGGTAAGCTGTTGTTCTACAGCGTGGAATATGACTGTGCTCGCCATACCACAGGGACTCAAAACCGGCGTCCTCCAATATTTTCGCGAGTTGTGCCGGTTCTTGATCGTTGACAGTGTTCATGGAACTAAAGCCGAGATGCATATTATCGCCTCTTACTATTTTCATTATTTTGTAAGAGTGTAGTTCACTGCCATATCAGCCGACATACTTCACTTTGATGAGGGAGTAGCTCCCTCAGCAAGCCCCAAGATGGTCGAGTCAGGCAAAACAGGAGTAAGCAACAACATCACGCCTTAAAAATCGCCTCAGCTTTTGACCACGCTGGCCGCGCGCGCAGGCGATTTAAGTAAGCCTGAATAGCTGGATAAGGCAAAAACGCCTTACCGGTCTCGTCGCCGGCTTGCGCAAATAAGGGTGATTCCAACATCATCAAAGGAAACGCGACCATAATATCGGCTCCGGAAAAGTCCCCGGCAATATAATCCCGCTCGCCGAGAATATTATTCATATAAGTGAACACGGTTATAAACTCGCCGTCGCAAAAGGCCTTCAAACCCGGCGCATCACTCGCCGTCATCACACTCAACATATTAATAAATATCGGCGTCATCAATGTCGACTCCGCGGCATGCATCCAGTGTAAATAATCAATATAGGCTGGCGTACCTTTCGCTGGCCTTAAGCGCCCCTCACCATAGTTTTCCAGAAGATACTCAACAATCGCACCGGATTCAGGAATTGTCTGGCCCTTGTCTTCAATCACAGGCGCCTTACCCATCGGGCTGACATCCCATAGCGACTGCGGTGAACGAAACGTTTCCGCATTGCGAGTATGGGTCACCAACTCATATTGCAAACCCAATTCTTCGGCCAACCAGATGCTGCGATCTGAACGGGACATACCTAGATGATGAATTTTGAGCATAAGATCCTCTGCTATTGTTATGTATTTTTAGTCTAAGCCACGCCAAGATATGCGGGCTGCGCGCAAAGATGTTTACGCAGATAGCCCCTGTTCAGATTTAGGATCGCCGTTTCACTGCTGATGCCAAAACGGCATCCCTAAGGTCGGCGTCGACGGCGATGCCGTTTGGCGCTCTGGCATCGCTCCCGCTAGAGCAGCTTGACGACCGGCCTCAATCGCGCGCTTAAATGCGCTTGCCATCAAAACCGGATTACCCGCCTGCGCAATCGCAGTATTTAACAGTATCCCGTCGTAACCCAGCTCTAAGGCTTGTACCGCGTGAGATGGTTTGCCAATGCCGGCATCCACAATTAATGGCAGCTCAGGAATACGATCACGAATAGCCTGCAAATTATAAGGGTTCATCAAACCGCGTCCGGTGCCGATGGGCGAGCCCCAAGGCATTAAAACCTGGCAACCGACATCTCGCAGTCGCTGGCAAATCACTAGATCATCGGTGCAGTAGGGGAACACCTTAAAACCAAGTTTAATTAATTGCGCAGCAGCCGCGACCGTAGCAAGGGGATCGGGCTGTAGATTGTAATCATCGCCGACAACTTCCAGTTTTAGCCAGTCTGTTTCAAATAATTCCCGCGACATCTGCGCTAAGGTCACCGCTTCTTTGACGCTATGGCAGCCAGCGGTATTTGGCAGCATGGTTTTCTTTAACTCTTTGAGCTGGCGCCAGAATGATTCGCCACCACCCTGCTCCGGCGACTGGCGGCGCAGAGACACGGTAACAATTTCCGCACCGGACTCGGTGATTGCATCGCGCATAATGGCAGGCGATGGATATAGCGCACTACCTATTAACAGTCGGCTATTGAATGTTTGGCCGTAAAGGGTCCAAGTATCGGGGGGCATAGTGTCTGTTGCTGGTATCTTCATTTTGAAACTCTACGTTATTGGCCGGAAGTCTAATGTCTAATGTGAAAACCGTACTTATCGTCAGACGCCTGACTTCGGACATCCGACATCGCATCATCACCCTCCCTGTACCGGCGCGAGCACATCCACTTTGTCGCCATGTTCCAAACAGCAACTTTTATACTGCGAACGCGGCACAAAGTTTTGATTCACTGCGATTGCGACCTTCCCCGCTTCAAAACCCCAGATCGTTAGTAACTGAGCTAGGGGCTGATCTAAGGAGCACTCTTTGCTTTCATTATTTACACTGACGGTAATTATTAATCCGGTCATGTTAGTACTCTGCATCACTGGTCGGACGTCGGAAGACAGACGCCCGAAGTAAAATTAGTCGTAAACTCCCACATCAGACGGCATCGTATCCCCTAACTATCGAGCTGAACGCTTGATAGGAGACGGTAAACGCAGAACCACCGATGTCAGTAGCCTTTGCATCTCCCGTCAGGCATATCGCTGGCCGACTCCCGACTTCCTCAGCATCGCCAAGGCCGACTCAAGCACATGAGGGCTGAGTAAATAGCCGTGCCGATAAAGTCCATTCACCACCAGCAAGCCATCCGCACATTTTATTTCTGGCAAATTATCTGGCATCGCCGGTCGACAGTGAGCGTAGGCGTGCAGTACGGTCGCCTCGGCAAAACCACTGTGTACGCTATACAGCGCCGACATGAGTTCAAGGCTTGAGCGCACCGTCACCGGCTTCATCGATTCGCTTTCAATTTCCGTCGCGCCAATCACATAGCGATTTCCGGCGCGCGGGGAGATATATAATTTATAGCGCGGGTGCATGAGACGAATGGGGCGTTGCAGATTTACTTCCGGTGCGTGAACCCACAGCACTTCACCGCGAACACCACGCAAAGCTGGCAGCTGTACTTTCGCGCCCATGCCTCGGCTATCGATAGCCCAATCAAAGGAATAGTCTTCGTTTGCCAAGCGGATCTTCCCAGCATCAACGCTCTGCACTTCGCTAAACTCCCGCCACTTGCCACCGAGCTTGCTAATCGCTGTTTCCAAGGAAATGAGCAAGGCTTCGTTGTCGAGATATGCCTCTTCCGCCAAAAACAATCCGCCGTGGTATCGCTCTGCTAACTCTGGCTCTAACTCGGCTAATCGGCGCCGATCAATCCGCTCAATAAATTCGTCGCAGTCTTGTACCTTGCCGCGCAGCTGTTGCTCAAAATGGTTTAAGCTAGATTCATCTAATTTATGCGCCACCACCACGCTGCCCTTGTTGCCAAAATCAACGTGCTGCCCAGTTATTTCCTCTAGGGCAGCCAGTTCCTCGGGCCACCACGTCAAGGCCATTCGCCCCCAATCAAAGACACAGCGCTCAGAACTAACGACTTCACTATAGGGCGCCAACATCGACGCCGCGACTATAGCCGCACTGAGCTCAGCGGCGCGACTACCGCGCTCGAATAGGGTTACCTGGTGGCCACGCTGCAGCAAATTCCACGCGAGCAAGCGACCAAGCAAGCCAGCGCCGGCGATACCTATTTTCATCGCTTGATGCTGGACGGGAGACGTAAGACGCTAAGACAGCACCAACGCTGACGCGCACCAATGAGCGAAGCGAATGCCTTTCGAATTAGCGTTCTGCGTCTAGCCTCTCCCGTCTCCCGAGAAAGCCTTCTCACTGTAGCGCGCTCCCTTTTTGCATCTCTCGTCTCCCGTCCAGCATCTCCCATCAAACCTTCTGATATATCTCACTTCCCAACTCTTTAAACTCTGCGGACTTTTTCTGCATTTCTAATTCCAAATCATCTGCTTCAAGTTTGGCGGCGTAATCACGCACGTCCTGAGTAATTTTCATTGAGCAGAATTTTGGTCCGCACATGGAACAGAAATGCGCGACCTTGGCAGACTCTTTGGGCAGGGTTTCATCGTGATATGAACGCGCTGTGTCCGGGTCTAAGCCGAGATTAAATTGATCTTCCCAGCGGAATTCAAAACGCGCTTTACTCAAGGCATTGTCTCGCAGCTGAGACCCCGGATGACCTTTGGCTAAATCTGCTGCGTGCGCGGCGATCTTGTAGGTGATGATGCCGGTTTTGACATCGTCTTTATTGGGCAAACCCAAGTGTTCTTTGGGGGTGACATAGCAGAGCATCGCACAGCCGTACCAGCCGATCTGGGCCGCACCAATACCAGAGGTAATGTGATCGTAGCCCGGCGCAATATCTGTCGTAAGTGGCCCAAGCGTGTAGAACGGCGCTTCGTCGCAATGCTTTAACTGCTCGGTCATATTTTCATGGATCATTTGCATGGGCACATGGCCCGGCCCTTCGATCATCACCTGCACGTCGTGCTCCCAGGCGCGCTTGGTCAATTCACCCAGGGTGCGCAACTCACCAAACTGCGCTTCGTCATTGGCATCGGCTACCGAGCCCGGACGCAGACCATCCCCCAGGGAAAATGACACATCGTAAGCCTTCATAATTTCGCAGATATCATCGAAATGGGTATAAAGAAAATTTTCTTTGTGATGTGACAAGCACCACTTCGCCATAATCGAGCCACCGCGAGATACTATGCCGGTCACCCGCTTCGCGGTCAGCGGCACGTAGCGCAACAAGACACCGGCATGGATCGTGAAATAATCCACACCCTGCTCAGCTTGCTCAATTAAAGTGTCGCGGAAAATTTCCCACGTTAAATCTTCGGCAACGCCATCCACTTTTTCAAGGGCCTGATAGATCGGCACGGTGCCAACCGGCACGGGCGAGTTGCGTACGATCCACTCGCGGGTTTCGTGAATATTCTTGCCGGTGGACAAATCCATCATGGTGTCCGCACCCCAGCGAATACCCCACGTCAATTTAGCAACTTCTTCTTCGATAGAAGAACCCAGGGCCGAGTTGCCAATATTGCCGTTCACTTTCACTAGAAAATTACGGCCAATAATCATCGGCTCTAATTCAGGGTGGTTGATATTAGCGGGAATAATAGCGCGGCCACGGGCCACTTCATCGCGTACAAATTCCGGCGTGATTTCTTTGGGAATACTAGCACCAAAAGCATTGCCGGGATGCTGATAACCCAGCTCCCCCGGCTGCTCGCCCGCTTCACGCGCCGCAACCAAAGCCATATTTTCACGGATAGCAATGTATTCCATTTCCGGCGTAACAATACCGCGGCGGGCGTAATACATTTGACTCACATTCTTGCCCGCCAGCGCGCGGCGAGGTTTGCGCTTGAGGTCGAAACGCAGCTGCTGAAGATTCAAATCTGCCGCCCGCTTGCGGCTGTATTCTGAGCTGTCGCCAACGAGCAATTCGGTATCCTGGCGGTCGAGAATCCACTGATCACGAATGGGCGCGAGACCTTTGCGAATATCGATATTTGCTTTGGGGTCAGTGTAGGCACCAGAGGTATCGTAAACTCGCACTGGCGGATTTGGCTCCAGGCGCGTGCTGCCATCGGCGGCTTGTACCGGGGTTGAGGTAAGCTTAATTTCGCGCATCGGCACCTGAATGTCGGCGCGACTTCCCTGCATATAAATTTTTGAGGAACCCGGTAAGGGCTCTACCGAAGCAGCATCAACTTTGGCGGTATCGCGCAATAATGGATATTCAGATGAACTCATATTCTTTCCCCTTTTTGCCAAAACGCGCGCATCGTTAAGCAATAGCGTTGAACGATAACGCCAAATAGGGATTAGATCGGCTCTAGGATTACCACGACGCAGGGAAAGCCCTGCAGAGAAGATCTTGTTTCCTACGCTGGCATTATCCAGATCAGGTAATACGGGATTCGAAAAACGATCTCAGCCTATGCGCTTACGCGCGGGCACCCCGACAAGAGTTAAGAAGTGTAGACGCTAAAAATACGAATAACAAGCCAGTACGCGTATTGATTTCGCCAAAAATATAAAAACCTAATTTATAAAGTCGCTACTTATAAAGTCACTATCACCGCCCCCGCCACCGCGAGCGCCTTCGCACGGGCCTCTTCAATATCTGCACCGCGGGCTAAACCTACCCCCATGCGACGCTTACCACTCACCTCCGGTTTACCGAATAAACGCAGCTGGGTATCTGGCACCTCTAAAGCGTATTCGAGATTGCCAAACGACACGCGCTTGGATTCACCCTCGACCAATATTACCGCCGAAGCAGAGGGACCACATTGCTGAATATTGGGAATCGGCAAGCCGAGAATGGCGCGAGCGTGCAGGGCAAATTCGGATAGATCTTGGGAGATAAGCGTCACTAAGCCAGTGTCATGAGGCCGCGGCGACACTTCACTGAATATAACGTCGTCGCCTTTTACAAATAGTTCAACACCAAATAAACCCCAGCCACCGAGGGCTGTGGTTACCTGCTTAGCGATGTCTTGTGAACGCTGCAGTGCTTTTTCAGACATCGGCTGTGGCTGCCACGACTCCTGATAATCGCCGTCTTTTTGCAAGTGGCCGATGGGCGCGCAATAGCTTGTCGCGGTATCTTCGCTGCCACCGCGATGACGAATTGTTAACAGGGTAATTTCGTAGTCAAAATCAACAAAGCCTTCGACGATAACCCGGCCAGCGCCTGCTCGCCCACCTTCCTGCGCATAGCTCCAGGCGGCGTCAACTTCCGTCAATCGTCTTACTAAACTTTGCCCCTTACCCGACGAACTCATAATGGGTTTCACTACACAGGGCAAACCAATCTCGGCGATAGCGGCGTCGAATTCGTCTTTGCTATCTGCAAAGCGATAGCTAGAGGTGGGTAATTCCAGCTTTTCTGCCACCAGGCGACGGATGCCTTCGCGGTTCATGGTGAGCTGCGCAGCGCGGGCGGTGGGCACCACGTTAAACCCTTCACGCTCTAGTTCAACGAGGGTATCGGTGGCGATCGCTTCAATTTCCGGCACGATATAATCTGGTTTTTCTAACTCTATAATGCGGCGTAGCTCGGCACCGTCTAACATCGAAAACGTGTAACTGCGATCGGCAACCTGCATCGCCGGTGCATTTTCATAGCGATCGCAGGCGATCACTTCCACACCTAGACGCTGTAGTTCAATAGCGACTTCCTTGCCAAGCTCGCCTGCGCCACAAAGTAATACCTTGCAGGCACTATTACTAAACGGAGTTCCTAAAGTGACCATAATATTCCTCGTGAAATTTCACTCGCTATCGAGTTTATCAGCTCAAAACAAAGCACAGCTGCAATACTAAAAATGCATAAACACCGGCGAGTACATCGTCAATCATAATCCCAAAACCGCCGTGGACTTTTGCGTCCAAAACCCGGATCGGCCAAGGCTTCCAAATATCAAATAAACGAAATAGCGCGAAACCGAGGGCTATCCAAAATATATTCACAGGGACTAAAAATAAAGCAATCCACAAGCCGACAAACTCATCCCAAACGATGCCGCCGTGATCGTGAACACCTAATGCTTTTGCTGTTTCGCCACAAAAATATACGCCTGCTGCGAACGCTAAAATTAATACAATGATATAATTTGCCGGCGATAAAAATTGCAACACATACCAAAATGGCAGCGCCGCAAGCGTACCGAAGGTTCCCGGTGCCTTTGTCGCTAAACCGCTGCCAAATCCGACAGAAAGTAAGTGCACGGGATTTTTTAATAATGTCACTGGAATTTTTGTTGCCATATTTTATGTAAGCCAGTTTTAAAAATGTTGGTAGCCACCGCGAGGTGAATACAAATTTTGTTGCGCGTCATAGCAACGCAAACCACTGCCAGCCTCGATATAACCAACTTCGGTAAGCGCCAAATTCAAGCTCGCACTTAAGACCTCAACGTCCGCACGGCGCGATGCCGGCACGGTAAAGCACAACTCATAATCATCGCCGCCACTGAGTGCAGAATCAATCGCGCCACCGTGTTTTATCAGCGCCGCTGACAGTGGCAGATCTTGCAGCCGCAGTACAGCCGCAACACCGCTCGCTTTTAAAATATGGCTTAAGTCTGCAACGAGGCCATCTGAAACATCGATGGCTGCAGTAGCGAGATTTCGCAGTTTTTGCCCTAGTGCTAAACGCGGTGCAGGAGTGTGATAGCGCCTTAGAAGCTCGCGCTGGTGAGGCTGTAAGTCAGAGGACTGCGTATCTAAAAAGGCCAAGGCCGCGTTGGCATCACCCAGGTTGCCCGACACAAAAACAATATCGCCAAGCTGCGCGCCATTTCGCAATAATGCTTGCCCAGAAGGCGCCGAACCCATTACTTGAAAACTCATGCACAGTGGCCCACGGGTGGTATCGCCACCTACCAAAACCACCGCATATTCACTGGCGGCCTCTGCCAATGCTGCAGAAAATTCCGCCAGCCAAACTTCGTCAACCTCTGGCAGTGTTAGCGCCAAGGTAAACGCTAGTGGAGTCGCTCCACTGGCAGCCAAATCGCTCACACACACAGCAAGTGCTCGTCGCGCGAGCAAGGCGGGAGCATAGCTCTTTGGAAAATGAACCGTTTCAACTAAGGTGTCGACCGAAAGCAGCAGCTCTTCACCGGCGGGAATGGCTAGCACTGCACAATCATCGCCAATACCACAGCGAATTGCGTTTGCGTTAGCGCCGGAAATTTGTCCGGCACCTTCGCGAAAATAACGGTGAATTATATCGAATTCAGATGCCGGCATAAGGTTGTTCGTCGCAGATTATTCTGCGTTTTTCGGCGCGCTAGGCTTAGCGGTCTTGCCCTTTTCTGCAGCCACTTCAACCGCGCGACACTCCACCGCAACCCGGTCTAGCACGCCATTTAGATAGCGGTAACCATCGGTGGCGCCAAAACGCTTACCCAAATTAATAGTTTCATTGATGGCGACTTTATAGGGCACATCAATACGACGCAGAAGCTCATAGGAACCCATGCGCAACAAGCACAACTCAATAGGATCCAAGTCTGTTAATTTTCGATCTAAATGCTTTTCGAACAGACCATGCAATGCTGTTAGCTGTGCAGGAATATTATGCACAAGGTCGTGGAAAAACTCTTTGTCTACATGGGTCATGTCGTAGTCAGTTTGAAACTGGGCTTCGATTTCATTTAAGGCCTGACCAGCCATATGCCATTGATACAATGCCTGCATAGCATAATGACGCGCTTTGCGTCGGTCTGCCGCCAACTGATTACGGGATGGGTTCTCAAGACGATTAGCCACAAAATATTCTCATGCTAGTGGTTAAAACCACAAATAAAAAACCGTGCAAGCGCGTGAAGGCTGCACGAAACAATGCTGAGCACACGCTCAATGTTTTAAAACAATTACAACTGCTTGAGGAGGCTAACCATTTCAATGGCTGACATCGCCGCCTCTTCGCCTTTATTTCCAGCCTTGGTGCCGGCGCGCTCTACTGCCTGCTCAATGGTATCGACGGTCAGCACACCAAACGCCACCGGCACGCCATATTGCATTGTCACCTGTGCCAAGCCTTTTACGCACTCGCCCGCGACATATTCAAAATGCGGGGTACCGCCGCGAATGACAGCGCCAAGCGCAATAATGGCATCGTAATTTTTACTGTCCGCAACCTTTTGGCAAACCAGCGGAATCTCAAAGGCGCCCGGTGCACGAACAATAGTAATATTGTCATCTGCAACACCGTGACGACGCAGTGTGTCTAAGGCACCTTCTAATAAACTTTCAACAACAAAGCTATTCCAGCGACCAACCACGATCGCAAACTTTCCAGCTACCGCGACGAAATTACCTTCGATGGTTTTCATATCTACTTTCCTTTCCATTTTGCAGCTACTTCACTCACGTGATGTATACCGTCATTAAGCACTTATATTATCTGGGCTAACAAATTCCACCACTTCCAGATCGAAACCCGAGATCGCATTATATTTTACCGGCGCGCCCATCAAACGAATTTTTCCAACGCCAACATCACGGAGGATCTGCGAGCCCAAACCAACATTAAAGTAGGTCGTTTGATACTGCACACTATCTCCCTGCAAAGGCGATTTAGTGCCCTGTGCGATTCCCAGCTCCGCCAGAATCGACTCAGGTGTTTCGCGGTTGGCCAGTAGCACCACCACGCCACCGTGGGCAGCGATTGTTTCTAAGCTGCGGTGCATATTCCAACCGGTGGTTGAACCCGGTGGCTGGGTTTGCAAAAGGTCGCGAACTGACGAACCTAGGTGTACACGCGCTAAGGTCGGCGTGTCAGAACTAATGTCGCCCTTCTGTACCGCGAAATGGATTTCACCGGCCACAGAATCTTTATAGGCATGCAGAACAAAATCGCCAAAGTCGGTGGAAATGGTCGCGCTGCTAATTTTATCAATGGTTTGCTCATTCAACACCTGATAGTGAATCAGATCGGCAATGGTGCCCATTTTTAAATCGTGTTCAGCAGCGAAGATTTCCAAATCGGCGCGGCGCGCCATGGTGCCGTCTTCATTCATAATTTCGCAAATCACGCCAGTTGCCTCAAACCCCGCTAACCGCGATAAATCGCAGGCAGCTTCGGTATGACCGGCGCGGCTCAACACCCCACCCGGCTCAGACATCAGCGGAAAAATATGGCCGGGCTGAACGATATCGGCTGCCACCGCATTACGCGCCGCAGCGGTTCTTACAGTATGGGCTCGGTCAGCGGCAGAGATCCCTGTTGTCACGCCCTTGGTCGCTTCAATCGACAGGGTAAACTTGGTGCCAAAGCCTGAGGCGTTGCGGTCTACCATGAGCGGCAGAGCTAGCTGTTTGCAGCGCTCGCGGGTCATCGGCATACAAATTAGTCCGCGGCCATATTTAGCCATGAAGTTAATATCTTGTGGACGCACGCATTCCGCCGCCATCACGAGATCACCTTCATTTTCGCGATCTTCGTCGTCCATTAAAATAACCATCTTACCCAGGCGGATATCCTGAATTAGATCTTCTATTTTGCTCATTGCCATAATACTGTCCTAGCTCGTCGAGACGATTGGCGGCGACTATTTCCGCGTCTTTATAAATCCATTGTCGGCCAAAGTGGCCATAGAAAGTCCCGCAGGCTTATCCGCCTGCAGTAAGCGCTCAAGATATCGCGCCACCATATCGACTTCCAAATTAACTTCCGTACCGACACCGTAGTTTTGAATGATCGTTTCGGTCGCGGTGTGCGGCACAATATTTAATTCAAAACTGCTAGCCTCAACTCGGTTAACTGTCAGGCTAACACCATCTACACAAATCGAGCCCTTGCTCGCAATATAGCGGGCCAACTCACTTGGCGCCTGAATACTTAAGCGAAGTGAACGGGCGTCTTTGTGGCAAGCTGCCACCCGTCCCACACCGTCGATATGCCCACTGACGATGTGTCCGTCAAAACGGCTACCCACCAACATTGCGCGCTCTAAATTTAAAGATTGACCAACAACAGCCTTTGCAAAGGTACTGAGTGAGAGTGTCTCATTAGAGACGTCCGCCCAAAAACCATCGCTTTCGATAGCAACCACGGTCAAACACACGCCGTTGCTCGCGATACTGTCGCCCAATTTCACATCGGTCATTGGCAGGCTAGCGCAGCTAATCCGTAGACGCATATCACCACCGCGCTTTTCAATCGCGGCGATACTACCTTGCGTCTCTACAATACCGGTGAACATTTACGCCTGCTCCAAGCCATTGTGCTGGGCTTTTGGTACGCGGCATTGAATACGCCAATCTTTACCCACCGCGCGGATATCAATGATATCAACAGCCTGTTGCTCTTGCATCGCGGTCATCGGCCAGTCGACCAATGGCCGGCCACTACTCCCCATTAAACACGGGGCCATATACACAAACCAATCATCCACCAAGCCCGCGCGAAGTGCAGCGCCAGCTAACACCGCCCCGGCCTCAAGTAATACTTCATTACAACCGCGATCCGCCAAGTAACGCATCAATGCGGGCAAGCTGACCTTGCCGCCGCCATCATCCTCAATGACTACAATCTTAGCACCCGCCGCCATTAGCGCTTTGTGCTTGGCAATGTCCGTCACTCGCGTTGCGATTAACACCTCGCCACCGCCAGCCAACAACTTAGCTGTTGGCGGCGTGCGCAGCGAAGAGTCGACAATCACACGAAGTGGCTGACGCCATTGACCGTCAAGTGCCTGGGCCGACACATCCTCTATTGAAAAACTGTCTGCCCTAACCGTCAGCGCGGCGTCGTCGTGCAGAATAGTTTCTACACCGCTCAAAATCGCGCAGCTTTGGGCCCGCAATTTCTGCACATCGACTCTGGCCTCAGGGCCGGTAATCCACTGGCTTTCACCGGATGCCATAGCGGTTCTACCATCGATACTACTGGCCGACTTTAAACGCAGCCACGGCAGGCCACCGCGCATGCGACGCATAAAACCAGGGTTTAGCGCTTCGGCCTGCACGGCCATTAAACCCACATCAACATGAATACCCGCCTCTCGCAGACGGGTAATTCCTCGGCCGGCGACTAAGGGGTTGGGGTCTTCCATCGCCACGACAACGCGGCTCACTCCGGCATTAATAAGTGTATCCGCGCAGGGCGGCGTTCGACCTTGATGACTGCAGGGTTCCAGCGTGACGTAAGCGGTAGCGCCCTTAGCGTCACTCAATTGCGCCAAGGCGTTCACCTCGGCATGACCTTCGCCGGCTCGCTGATGCCAGCCCTGCGATATCAGCTGACCGTCGCGACAAATAACACAGCCAACGCGGGGATTTGGACTCGTTGAATAGCGACCGCGCTCAGCTAAACGCAGCGCCTCAGCCATCATCCGCAGGTCGACATCGCTAAAGCTCATAACTACTCGTTAAATCCAGAGCGGGGTTCTGCCGACAGGCGGTCAATTTCAGCCCGGAATTCATCCAAGTCCTGGAAGCTTCGATATACAGAGGCAAATCGCACATACGCAACGTGATCTAAGGCCTTCAGGGCTTCCATAACCTGCTCCCCCACGTCGCGACTGTCGATCTCGCGCTCACCGGTCGCCTGCAAGCGACGCTTAATGCCGCTAATCTCAGCTTCGATATGCTCAACACTGACCGGCCGCTTTTCTAGTGCTTTTAACACCCCCGAGCGCAATTTGGCTTCGTCAAAAGGCTCTCGTGAGCCGTCAGTTTTGATGATTTTTGGCATCAATAGCTCAGCACTTTCGTAGGTGGTAAACCGTTCCGAACAAGAAAGGCACTCGCGACGACGGCGAACCTGTCCGCCTTCCGCCACTAAGCGCGAATCGATTACTTTGGTATCGTCAAAATTGCAAAACGGGCAGCGCATGAATATGCCTCAAGGGCTGGAGATATTGCTGAAGTCTAGCATATAGCGGGAGACGCTTGATGGGAGACGGTAGACGCAAAGCGTTTGCGGCGCTTATCGCGCCGTGATCTTAGCGTTTCCCGTCTCCCGTCCAGCATCAAGCGTAAACAGGATAACGCTTACAAATTTCCAGCACTTTCGCTTTCACTTCGTTGATTTTGGCAGTGGCATCGCCTGCTTCCAGCGCTTCCAACACATCGCACATCCAATTCGCCAACTCGATACACTCGGCTTCTTTAAAACCACGGGTGGTGACTGCTGGCGTACCAACGCGCAAACCGCTGGTGATGAACGGCGAGCGCGGGTCATTTGGTACCGCATTTTTGTTCACGGTGATGTTGGCCGCACCCAGCGCCGCATCGGCATCTTTACCGGTGTAAGACTTACCGATCAGATCAACTAGCATCAGGTGGTTTTCAGTACCGCCAGAGACGATATTAATACCGCGCTCAATGAAGGTCTTAGCCATTGCCTTAGCATTGCTCACTACCTGCTTTTGGTAGACCACATACTCAGGCGCCATCGCTTCTTTAAAGCTAACAGCCTTAGCGGCGATCACGTGCATCAAGGGGCCGCCCTGACCACCGGGGAATACCGCCGAATTTAGCTTCTTCTCGATTTCTTCATTGGCCTTAGCCAAGATCAAACCGCCACGCGGGCCGCGCAGGGTTTTGTGAGTTGTCGTGGTGACAACATCTGCGTAGGGCATTGGGTTGGGGTAGACACCCGCTGCAACCAAGCCGGCCACGTGTGCCATATCAACCATGAGATAAGCGCCAACCATGTCGGCGATTTCACGGAATCTAGCCCAGTCAACAATACCTGAGTACGCTGAGAAACCGGCGACAATCATTTTTGGCTTGTGCTCAAGGGCCAGAGCCTCAACCTGGGCGTAATCGATCTCGCCGGTATCGTTGTTCAAACCGTACTGAACCGCGTTATAGGTTTTACCTGAGAAATTGGGTTTGGCACCGTGGGTTAAGTGACCGCCAGCATCCAAACTCATCCCTAATACTGTCTCACCCGGCAATACCAGCGCTTGGTAAACCGCGCCATTGGCCTGTGAACCTGAGTGGGGCTGCACATTGGCGTAATCTGCACCAAACAGCTTTTTTGCACGTTCAATGGCCAGTGTTTCAGCCTTATCAACGTATTCACAACCACCGTAGTAACGCTTGCCAGGATAACCTTCAGCGTACTTGTTAGTCAGAACCGTACCCTGCGCCTGCATGACGGCGGGACTGGTGTAGTTTTCAGAAGCGATCAGCTCGATATGCTCTTCCTGACGCACCTCTTCTTCTTGGATCGCAGACCAGATTTCGTCGTCGAAACCGGCAATTGTCATCTCTTTGCTAAACATCACTACCCCCGAGGTATACACAGGCTTTGAAAAGCCGCGCATTGTACAATAAATGTGCGCTTTCGGCACCGTTTAATGGCATCCTCCGCGCCCTCAAAATAAATTTTTATCCGCATCGCTACTGGCTCGACAAAACATTGCGGAACCGCCCAGCTTTCGGTACCTTTCCGTCTATTTAATCGTCGTCGAGCCTCGGCGACACAGTGCTTTGTCAGGAGTCAGCATGGCGCAATTCGTCTTTACCATGAACCGCGTGAGCAAGGTTGTACCGCCCAAACGCGAAATTCTGCACGATATTTCTCTGTCGTTCTTCCCCGGCGCCAAAATTGGCGTACTCGGCCTAAACGGCTCTGGTAAATCTACCCTTCTAAAAATCATGGCCGGTCTCGATACCGAATTTAATGGCGAAGCGCGGCCCCAGCCCGGCACCAAAATCGGCTACCTTTCACAGGAGCCACCGCTAGACCCGAGCAAAGATGTTCGCGGCAACGTCGAAGAAGGTGTCGCCGAGGCCAAGAATGCACTGACCGAACTCGACCAAGTGTATGCGGCCTATGCCGAACCCGATGCGGACTTCGATGCCCTGGCAAAACGTCAGGCGCAACTGGAAGACATTATTCAAGCCACCGACGCCCACAACCTTGATCACAAGCTCGAAGTCGCTGCTGACGCCCTGCGCTTGCCACCATGGGATGCAGACGTAACAACCCTTTCAGGTGGTGAGCGCCGCCGTGTTGCGCTGTGTCAATTGTTGCTCTCCAACCCCGACATGTTATTGCTCGACGAGCCAACCAACCACTTGGACGCAGAATCAGTACATTGGCTGGAACGCTTTTTATGTGACTTCCCCGGCACAGTGGTAGCCATAACCCATGACCGTTATTTCCTCGACAACGCCGCCGGCTGGATTCTGGAACTGGATCGCGGTCGCGGCATTCCCTACGAGGGCAATTATTCTGACTGGCTAGAAGCCAAGGATGCCCGCCTGGCGCAAGAGGCCAAAGCAGATGCATCTCGCAAAAAGACCATCGCCACCGAACTGGAGTGGGTGCGCAGCAACGCCAAGGGGCGCCAAAGTAAGAGCAAGGCGCGCTTAGCCCGCTTTGAAGAAATGAATTCGCAGGAATTCCAAAACCGCAGCGAAACCAATGAAATTTATATTCCACCAGGACCGCGCTTGGGCGACAAAGTCATCGAGGTCAATGGAGTAAGTAAAAGCTACGGCGACCGCCTGCTCATCAACGACCTGAGCATGTCGATACCCAAGGGCGCCATTGTCGGCATTATCGGCGGTAACGGTGCAGGTAAATCGACCTTGCTGCGCATGATCACCGGCCGAGAAACCCCAGACAGCGGCACCATTGATATTGGCGATACGGTTAAGCTGGTATCGGTTGAACAGATGCGAGATGGCCTCGACGATAAAAAAACCGTTTGGGAAGCCGTGTCTGAAGGCGCCGACATATTGCGCATTGGCAGCTATGAAGTGCCATCGCGCGCCTATATTGGCCGCTTCAACTTTAAAGGTAGCGATCAGCAAAAACGCGTCGGCGAATTGTCTGGTGGTGAACGGGGCCGCTTACATTTAGCCTGCACACTCAAAGAAGGCGGCAACGTCTTACTGCTCGATGAACCCTCAAACGATTTGGACGTAGAAACCCTGCGCGCACTGGAAGACGCCCTACTCGACTTCCCCGGTTGCGCCATGGTGATCTCGCATGATCGCTGGTTCCTCGACCGTATCGCCACACATATCCTGGCCTACGAGGGCGACAGCGACATCGTGTTCTTTGAAGGTAACTACAGCGAATACCATGAAGACTTTGTTGCGCGGAAAGGGAAAAATGCGGGGCCGAAGAGGGTGAAGTATAAGAAGTTGAAGTGATGTTAAATGCTTGACGGGAGATGGGAGACGCTTTTTTGCGCGCCGCTTATTCTCTGCGTTTACCGTCTCCCATCAAGCGTCTCCCTGAATACCTACGTCATTTTCGCAACAATCCTCAGCGGTAAAAACTTCATCGCCAAGCCAACCGGCACCCAGGGCCACGCGGGTACTTTGGCCTCAGCCGGTTCTCTTTCAATCGCTTTCACCAACGCTCTGCAGCCGGTTTCCAAATCTACTCGCAAGGGTGCTTTTTTCAAATCTTTATTAATAGCCGTAAGTATAAAGCCCGGCAATATACAGCTGGCCTTTATCGGTGTACCCAATAAATCGGCGCGAATACCTTCTGTTAGCGTTCTCAGCCCCGCCTTGGTGGCAGCGTAAATATTAATGGCGCGGGGCATTCCCCGTACTGCGCTCATAGACGACATGGTGACCAAGTGACCGCTATTTTGCGCCCGAAAAATCTCCATCGCCGCTTCGCACTGGGCAAGTGCGCCGACAAAGTTTGTTTCAGCAGTGCGCCGATTTGCTTCAAAATACCCCTTGCCTAGCGACGCGCCCTTGCCCATTCCGGCATTCACAATAACGCGATCCAAACTCCCCATATCCTCTTTAAAGGCTTTGAATACGTCAAAAACCTGCGGGTAGTTGCAGACATCCAGCTCGCGAATAAATACCTTTATATTGGGATAAGCCGCCTCTAACTCGGCCTTCAGTGTTTCCATCGGCTCCATGCGCCGCGCGCATAAGGCGAGATTACACCCCTTGGCGGCGAACTCCCGCGCCATACCTTCACCAAGCCCCGAGCTAGCACCGGTGATTAATATATTTTTACGTATACTTTTTGCCATTTTAAAATTTATTCCCGCTAAAAAGGTGTGATGAGTAAACCGACAAATGTGCGTTTGCAGAAACCTCTGCCTATCGATAACTCAATAGCGCTCGATGCTTACCGTCTATATGGCTGTGCTCATTCATACTCGCCATAACGACGCCGCTCTTACCGGCCAACACTTTACTGTAGGCTGCATTCGCTAGTGTCCAGCTTAACGACAAAGCTTTTACATTATTTAAGGCCAGCAATTTCCGGCTGACAGCTGAAATAGCCCCGCCGGATGTGAATACAAATACATTGCCATTCCCACTCGCTGCAGCCTGCAATCCGCGCTCAACGCGATCACAAAACACCGACCACGTTTCACGATACTCATGATCGTGCTCACCTTCGCACCAGCGCTGCATGGCGAGGGAGAAGTGGTTCTGAAATCCAACTTTAGGGTTCTCGCCAGCCATATCTTGGACCATTTTCTCACCAACCCCAGGCAGCGACGTGTAGGCCTCTAGTATTTGCAGATGGTCGTATTCATCCCAATCGGAGTCCAATACGAAATGCTCTCCACCTTGCTGGAATGTTTCGCTCAAGCCCATCGCCGCCAAACACTGTTCTGCGGTTTGACGATGGCGTTTCATGCCACCGCAAATCACCGCACTGGGAATGATGCCTTGCTCAGCAAAATGATCACCTAAATGTCGAGACTGGCGCTGCCCAAGATCAGAGAGCTGATCGTAGTCCTCCGCTCCAAATGAGGCTTGACCGTGGCGAATTAAATACAAGGCCGGCATTAACGCTGCTCCCGAATAATTCGGCGACAGCGACGGTCGAGATACCACACAATTAACCAGAAATTTTTAAATGCGGGGTTATTGGTTTGTTTGTGATGATAGCGATAGTAGATTTGCTGAATAATGACGGCTAAACGAAACAAACCAAACACCTCGTAAAACGCCCAGTTGTTCGCATTCAAACCCATTTTTTCACAGTAGTAAGACACCACCTCTTTACGGCTTAACATCCCCGGTAGATGGGTGGGCTGACGCCGTGTGGCACGCAGTATTTTATCGTCATCGGCCTGTACCCAATACGCCAGCGCGCTACCCAAATCCATTAGTGGATCGCCAAGGGTCGCCATTTCCCAGTCGAGAATACCGAGCACCTCGGCGGGATTTTCAGGATTCAATACAACATTATCAAAACGAAAATCATTGTGAATGACGCAGGTTTGCACGTCGGTCGGCGTGTTATCTGCCAACCACGCCATCACCTTTTTAAAGCTGGGTACATTCCAGGTTTTCGATTTTTGATAGCGACCACTCCAGCCGCGCACTTGTCGCTCACAGTAACCGTCACCCTTGCCTAGTGAAGCCAGACCCGCAGATTGATAATCCACTTGATGCAGTGCCACTAATTTATCAATCACCGACAGACATAAATCGCGGGTTTGTTCAGCCGAAAGCGCCAAACCCTTGGGCATATTGGCGCGGGGGATGAGACCTTCGATGCGACGCATAACGTAAAAATCGCAATCAATAACGGCAGGATCATCACAAAACGCCAGCATCTCGGGCACAAAAGGAAATAGCGGAGCCAAGGCCGCTTGTACCTTATATTCGCGCCCCATATCGTGAGCCGATTTTGCCTTGGTGCCCTTGGGTGGACGGCGCAAAATTAGATCGTGACTTTGGTATTGCAAGCGATAGGTCCAATTAGATGCGCCACCGCTGTATTGCGTAACAATAGGCTCACCACTCAAATCTGCGATGCGTGGCTTTAACCAGGCATCTACCGCGGCAATATCTAACTCCTCCCCACTTCGCACCGTTCCCGCTACATCGATGACCGACTTGTTTTCCATTAGCAACTTAACCCTTGCGTTTATTCGTCATCATCCGCGCTGTTTGCTTCAACATCATGGCGCGATAGCGCTTAAACGGCAGCCAGCGCTTTAAACGCCAGATCGAACGCCCCTCAGGATGAGGAAGAATGTAAAACTCGCCCTTTTCAATTGAATTAAAGACCCGCCCTGCAATTTCATCTGCACCGAGCTTCGCCTTATTGACCAAGCGCTGAGTCGCAGCTTGGCTATCTGCGTCAGAGGCCCGCACTGACTCGGCAAGATTTGTTCTAAAGAAACTGGGGCACACCACCGATACATTTATATTGTCGGCATCCAGCTCTAAGGACATGGTTTCAGACAAGGCCACTACCGCGGCTTTAGTTGCGCAATACGAGGCCATTTTGGGTGGATATATTAAGCCCGCCAAGGAGGCGATATTCACAATATGTCCGCTACCCTGCTCGCGCATTAAACGCGTGAACACCTTGCAACCGCGCACGACACCGAGCAGGTTGATATTTACAATCCACTCCCAGTCATCCATGGAGAATTCGGCAATGCCACCTGCAGATGCCACGCCCGCATTGTTAATCACAATGTCCACACCACCCCAGTTACTCAGCAGCCAATCGGCCGCACTTTGCAGGGCGTGCTCCTTTGTTACATCACAATTAACATAGTGCGCCTGACCTTTGGCCTTCAACTCCGCGAGCGCTTCCGCGCCGCGCCCATCGTCAACGTCACCAATGCAAACTGAATAACCCGCATCCGCAAAGCGGTTGGCTAAAGCTCGCCCCAAGCCGGAGGCACCACCAGTGATAAAAACGCGTTTAGATCCCATTGCCCATTTTCTCCCGCAACATTTAATTTCTTATTTATATTTTGCCAATTCCATTCGAGCAATTAAGCCGCGATGCACTTCATCCGGGCCGTCAGCTAAACGCAACACCCGCGCCATCGCATACATATTCGCCAGCGGTGTGTCGTTAGATACGCCGGCACCGCCATGAATTTGGATGGCAGCGTCAACCACATCTTGCAATACATTGGGCGCAATCACTTTAATCGCGGATATTTCAGTTAGTGCAGCCAGCGCCCCCACCGAGTCAATCTTCCAAGCAGCGTAGAGCGTGAGCAGACGCGCCTGATCGATAGCGATGCGAAGATTGGCTACCCGCTCCTGATTACCGCCAAGCTTGATAAGCGGTTTTCCAAAGGCAATACGAGTGGTGCCGCGCTTAATCATTAATTCTAGCGCTTTTTCCGCCGCGCCCAAGGCGCGCATGCAATGATGAATACGACCGGGGCCCAAGCGACCCTGTGCAATCTCAAAACCGCGACCCATACCCAACACTAAATTCGTCTTTGGCACCCGCACATTCTCGAACCACACTTCACCATGCCCCTCTGGTGCATCGTAGTGGTTGAATACCGGCAGCATGCGTTTGATGGTGACGCCCGGGGTATTCATCTCTACCAAGACCATGGAATGCCGACTATGTCGGGCAGCATCGGGATTACTGACGCCCATGAAAATGCCGATTTCGCAGCGCGGGTCACCTGCGCCACTAGACCACCATTTTTTACCATTTAGGATCAGATCGTCACCATCTTCTATGATGGTCGCTTCCATATTCGTCGCGTCAGAGGACGCCACGTCCGGCTCGGTCATAAAAAATACCGAGCGAATTTCGCCCTCTAGCAGTGGTTCTAACCAGCGCTGCTTTTGCTCTTCGCTGCCATACTTCCACAACACTTCCATATTGCCGGTGTCTGGCGCGTTGCAGTTAAACACTTGTGGCGCGAGATGGGAGCGGCCCATTTCTTCCGCTAAGGGCGCGTACTCGAGGGTCGACAAACCCGCACCGCGCTCTTCGTCGGGCAAAAACAGGTTCCATAAACCCTGCTCTTTGGCTTCTTTTTTGAGGGTTTCGATTCTTGGATCCACCCGCCACCGGGTCCAGTCGCCACCACTATTACCCGCCAATATGTCAGGCATTAAATCTGCCTCTACCGGCGCGATGCGATCTTTTATAAAAGCGCGCACACGATCAATGAGTTCTTGGCAACGGGGGCTGTGACTAAAGTCCATGAATACTCTCCTGTGGTTATCCGATTAAAGATAGACCCCACCAACACATCAGTCTAATTTATTTTATAAATGACATATAATCACTACAGTGAATGTATTGGTGGGTGAGTGCTATGGATTTAAACTTATTTAAAGTCTTTGACGCGGTATACCGCGCCAACTCCCTAACCGAGGCCGCAAAAGACCTTCACATTACGCAGCCCGCAGTGAGCAACGCCCTTGCCAGACTGCGAGAGCACTTTGACGACCCGTTATTTGTGCGCCGCGG
This sequence comes from Zhongshania aquimaris, assembly GCF_019312595.1. Classification (GTDB taxonomy): domain Bacteria; phylum Pseudomonadota; class Gammaproteobacteria; order Pseudomonadales; family Spongiibacteraceae; genus Spongiibacter; species Spongiibacter aquimaris. The sequence goes on from NZ_JAHWDQ010000001.1 coordinate 1,763,048, forward strand.
TCGCCGCATTGCGCCAACGCCGCTTGCCGACAGCATCGCCAGTGATATCGCTAACTCGCTAATAACTCTGCAGGAAAGCCTGCACAAAGGTCAGGAATTTGATCCCAGCACATCAAAACGTCAGTTCACTATCTGCATGGGCGACCCCATAGAATTTGTCGCGCTGCCAGATTTAATTACCCAATTACAGAGGCATGCGCCCGGTATTAAATTGCAAAGCCAGCGCCTGATCCGCGATCAGCTCAGTCGCCAATTAATCAGCGGCGAAGTGTCTATGGCGGTGGATATTCCACAGCCCGTCGATAACAGTATCCAGCAGCAATTTTTATTCAAAGATAATTTATGCGTACTTATGCGCCAGGACCACCCCTTAAGCGGGCAAACCCTCAGCTTGAAACAATATCTAAATGCAGGTCACATTACCGTGTCTGGCCGCAGTCGTGGTGTTGTATTAGAAGATGCCACTCTCAATCGCAAAGGCTTGAACCGGCATATTATTTTACGAGGGCAGAGCTACTACTCGGCAAGCCATATTGTCGCCACCTCAGATTTATTTCTCACTTTACCACTGCATTTAGCCCAGCGTTTCCAACAGTTTTTAGCGCTGCACACTGCGACGCTACCACTCAAAATGCCTGCATTAGAAATGATGATGTACTGGCATCGCAGCGCCAGTAACGACACCGCCCATGAGTGGCTGCGAGGCCGCATCCAAGACATTATTGCCCAAAACGCGACGCCAAAAACAAATTAAAAGCCCTAAACTCAAACCATAAAAAAAGCCGCCTGCAATAAAGCGAGACGGCTTCTAGAATTAAACGAAACGTTTAACTCAAAGGATAATGCTCAGGGTAAGGCAACTGAGCGACACCGCTATCAACGGCTGCCTGTGCAACCGCGGCAGACACTTTGCCTAATAAACGGCGATCAACTGGCTTGGGAATAATGTAGTTGGGGCCAAACGAAAGCTCCCCCACACCACAGGCATCTATAACCACCTGCGGTACATCTTCTTTTGCCAGCTCGCGAATAGCGTGGACCGCGGCAATCTTCATCTCCTCGTTGATCGCCGTTGAACGCACGTCCAAAGCACCACGGAAAATAAAGGGGAAGCCCAATACATTGTTTACCTGGTTGGGGTAATCCGAACGCCCCGTCGCCATGATTAAATCGTCACGTACCGACAACGCCAGTTCAGGCTGAATTTCCGGATCTGGATTAGAGCAGGCAAATACGATTGGCTTAGGCGCCATTGAAAGCAGCATCTCTGCGCTCAATAAATCTGCGCCTGACAAGCCGACAAATACGTCTGCATCTTTAATGGCATCACTCAGCGTGCGCGCATCGGTATCGTTCTGGAATTCTTCTTTATATTGGTTTAAACCCGCGCGCCCAGGGTAAATTACACCGCGGCGATCGATCATAAAAATATTTTTATATTGCGCACCTAAACTCACCAGCAATTTCATACAGGCAATGGCGGCGGACCCCGCACCTAAGCAAACTATTTTTGCGGTTTCAATCTTCTTGCCCTGAATCTCTAACGCGTTCAGCATGCCCGCTGCTGTCACAATAGCGGTGCCGTGCTGATCATCATGAAACACCGGTATCGGGCAGATCTCTTTTAATACGCGCTCGATCTCGAAACACTCTGGCGCTTTGATATCTTCTAAATTAATACCACCAAAAGTGATGGAGATGCGTTTAACGGTATCGATGAACGCTTGACTATCTTCCGCATCCACTTCGATATCAATCGAATCAATATCAGCGAAACGCTTAAATAATAGCGCCTTGCCTTCCATTACAGGTTTGCTGGCCAGCGGACCTAGATCACCTAGCCCCAAAATTGCTGTGCCATTTGAAATCACCGCAACGAGATTCCCCTTGCTGGTGTACTTGTAGGCGTTGAGTGGGTCTTTGGCGATTTCACGCACTGGCTCTGCGACGCCGGGGCTGTAGGCCAGCGACAAGTCATACTGAGTTTCAGCGGGCTTGGTCAACATGATGCCGATTTTGCCCGGCGTGGGGAGAGAGTGGTAATCCAGAGCCGCTTGCTTCACATCTTTGGACATTCTTTATTTCCCGATTTTAGCCTTTTCACAAAAGATGAAAACGCATTTGTAAAAGTATTCGCTCAAACAATAACTTTGTATGACAACGCCGCACTGCCGCGAGACAAGAAGATTTATGTGTTCGTCGACAACACCCGACTACCTACTTACCCAAAGCTGGCAGCGGATACATCATCGTGATTTGCACTAGCGATAAGCTCGCGCGAAATGTACCAGTCGCTACCGCGACATCTGACTTACATATTCAAACACAAACGCTGTAAACAAAAATGCCCGGTCAATTTTTTAACCAGGCACTTTCTTAGTGTGGCTGCACTCGCAGACCACCAAGCACTGCTGCGATATTACGCTTTAGTGGTACCACGGCTGCCGAAACGCTTGCGGAACTTATCAACACGGCCGCCAGTATCAAGCATTTTCTGCTTACCGGTATAGAACGGGTGACACGCTGCACATACGTCAACGTGAAGCGCTTGGCCTAAGGTAGAACGCGTTTCAAAGGCGTTACCACAGCTGCACGTTACGTTGATAGCAACATAATTCGGATGGATATCTGCTTTCATGGGTCTTTCCTCATTGGTCGCCGCCACCCGATCTTTTGCCGGGCACCGCGCAGGGCTGACAAGCTTAAAAAATAGCTTGAAATTCAGGCGGCGAATATTAACAGAAATTGTTCAAGAAGCAAGCAAGGCGCGCCGTGGGCTAAAAACGAGACTCTTACCGCCGCACTATTTCTTATACACTGTGGCTCTTTGTTGTAGCGAAACCGCTTTTTCATGTCGAAACTTGTCACTATCGCCGTCCCCTGCCCCCTGCGCCGAGGTTTTGACTACCTGTGGCCGGACACATTACAGCTAGACCCCGAGATCGGAATGCGGGTGACCATTCCATTCGGCCCCAGACGCTTGGTAGGAGTTATTATTGCCACCAACGTCAGCAACGACATCCCCAGCCACAAAATGAAAGCCGTGCTCAAGGTGCTCGACACGCGACCAACACTGCCACCGGACCTGGTTGAGTTAGGATGCTGGGGGGCGGAGTACTACCACCACCCCATCGGCGACTGCATCCAACAAATGCTTCCTGTCACATTGCGCAAAGCCGAACAAGCCAAGGAAAGGCCCGCGCAATATTGGCAGTGCAGCGATCAAATTCACACGCTACCGCCCTTGTCGACACGCGCTCACAAACAGCACAGCCTACTTGCCATTGTCCAGCAATCCGGGCAGTTGTCGCGCCGCCAAATTAAAGACTTAGGCTATAGCAACAACATTCTCAACCCCTTAATAGATGGCGGCTACCTCTGCAAGGCGGACGCTCCCAGTGCCAACACCGCTCACCTACAGGCCGAAAAACCGACATTGAATCGCGGGCAAGAGGCCGCAGTAGATGCAATAACGGCGACGCTAGGCCGCTTCGAACGCTTTTTACTAGACGGGGTAACCGGTAGCGGTAAAACCGAAGTGTATCTTCGCGCTATTGAAAGCTGCCTTGCGCGGGGTGAACAAGTGTTAGTGCTGATTCCAGAAATTGGCCTAACACCGCAAACACTGCAGCGCTTTGAACAACGCTTTCCGGCCAATGTCAGCACCTTGCACTCTGGACTAAGCGACGGCGAACGCCTGCATAACTGGCAAAAGATACAGTCTGACGAGCATAAAATTGTGCTCGGCACCCGATCAGCGGTATTCACGCCATTTAACAAATTGGGCCTAATCATTGTTGACGAAGAGCACGACGCCTCTTACAAACAACAAGATGGCTGGCGTTATTCCGCGAGAGACATCGCGGTGAAACGCGGATCAGACCACCACTGCCCAGTGGTGCTTGGCAGCGCCACGCCAAGCTTAGACAGCTTGCACAATATTGCCCAAAGTCGTTACCGGCTGCTGGAATTACGTGAGCGGGCCGGCGGCGCCAGCGCACCTTCCATTCGCCTATTAGATATTCGCAACGAACCCCTTGACGACGGCCTGAGCAAATCACTGCTCGACGCCACCACTCGCACAGTAAATGCTGGCAATCAGGCTTTAGTGTTTTTAAATAGGCGAGGATTCTCACCCCAGCTGCAGTGTCATAGTTGCGGCTGGCTGGCAAACTGCCAAGCCTGCGACGCCAAAATGACAGTGCACTTTGGCCGCCGTGAACTGCGCTGCCACCACTGCGACGCCAGCGAGCCACTGCCGACCATCTGCCCTCAGTGCCACAATCACCAACTTATATACCAAGGCCCAGGCACCGAGCGCCTGGAGTTAAGCCTAAGACGACACTTCCCAGACGTGCCGATTTATCGAATTGACCGCGACACGACCTCCGCAAAAGGCAGCATGCAATCGCTGGTGAACGATATCCGCACCGGCGAACCCTGCATTTTGGTTGGCACCCAGATGCTGGCCAAGGGCCATCACTTTCCCGATGTCACACTGGTGGGCATTGTCGATATCGATGGCGGCTTATTCAGTGCCGACTTCAGAGGCCCAGAGCGCAGCGGTCAGCTCTTGATTCAAGTCGCCGGCCGCGCCGGACGAGCCGACAAGCCCGGCACGGTATATATTCAAACCCACTGCCCCGACCATCCGGCGCTGCAAGCACTGGTCAACAGCGGCTACCAGCCTTTTGCCCAACAATTACTCGCCGAGCGCCGACTTTTTTCACTGCCGCCGATCAGCTTCAGCGCTGTTATTCGCGCAGATGCGACGTCGCTGCAAGGCGCAGAAGACTTTCTCGAACAAATCAAAGCGGCGCTGCCACTTGGCGATACCCAGTGGAGCATTGTCGGCCCACTGCCTGCGCCAATGACACGCAAGGCGGGACGTTTTCGGGCGGCCCTTATTTTACAGGCCGAACGCCGCAGCCTACTGCATACTCAGCTGCACACGGCCTGTCATATCGGCGACCAGCTCAACAAGCCACAGAATCTGCGCTGGTCGGTGGACGTAGACCCTATCGACCTTTTTTAGGTACTAATCAGACCACAGCAAATGCCTCCAGCACTGGCAGCGTGCCGCGTAAACAGTGATAATACGCGGCCTTGTTTCGACCAAAGAGTTTTTGCCCCGCCATGAAAGAGAAAGTCGCCCAACATATACAGCAGGCACTGCAAACCTTGCGCAGCGCCCAATCTTGGCCAGACGAGCTTGCGGTAAATATTCAGGTCGAACACACACGAGATAAGGCGCACGGCGACTTTGCCAGCAATATTGCCATGACTTTGGCAAAACCACTTAAGTCAAACCCCCGCGCGATTGCCCAGCAAATCGTTGACGCGCTGCCCACCACCAGCGACATCGTTAAAGTCGAGATTGCCGGCCCGGGTTTTATTAATTTCTTCGTCAATGAAGAGAGCAACTTCCAGGTGCTGCACGACATCTTCGCGCAGGGTAGTCACTTTGGTCGCCAAGCGAGTCGCGAAAAATCAGTTCAGGTTGAATTTGTCTCGGCCAACCCGACTGGCCCACTTCACGTCGGCCACGGCCGTGGCGCAGCCTACGGCGCAAGTGTTGCCAATATGCTGGAAGCCATTGGTTATAAGGTATGTCGCGAATACTATGTCAACGACGCCGGTCGCCAAATGGATATCCTCGGCACCAGCGTGTGGCTGCGCTACTTACAAGCCTGCGGCGAAGAACTCACGTTTCCAAGCAACGGCTATCAAGGCGACTATATTGCCGACTACGGTCGCGAATTATTAGCTGAGCACGGCAAGATTTTGCACCACAGCGCCAGCGATGTATTCGCGAGTGTCCGTGCTGACGCACCAGAGGGTGACAAAGAAAAGCACATTGACGATTTGATCAATCGCGCCAAAGCGCTACTGGGTGACAATTACGACATCACCTTTAATAAGGGCCTCAATGCGATTCTTGGCGACATCCGCACTGACCTTGCTGAGTTCGGCATTGAGTACCAAGAGTGGTTCTCTGAGCGCAGCCTAACCCAAGACCCCGACCAGGTTGATCGCGCCATTCGCAAACTGCAAGACAACGGTTTTATCGAAGAGCGCAACGGCGCACTGTGGTTTATGTCCACTCGCTTTGGCGATGACAAGGACCGCGTGGTAAAACGCGACAACGGTCAAACCACGTATTTCGCGTCTGATATCGCCTACCATCTCAATAAATTTGAGCGCGGCTTCGACACCGTGGTAAATATTTGGGGTGCCGACCACCACGGCTATATTGCCCGCGTGAAGGCAGCCCTGCAGGCACTCGATATCGACCCAGATAAACTCGTAGTCCGACTCGTGCAGTTCGTGTCGCTATATCGCGGCGACCAACAAGTGCAAATGTCGACCCGTTCCGGCTCTTTCGTTACCCTGCGGGAATTGCGTGACGACGTGGGCAACGACGCGGCGCGATTTTTCTATATTATGCGCAAGGCCGATCAGGCAACAGATTTTGACCTGGAGCTTGCTAAATCAGAGAGCAAAGACAATCCGGTCTACTACATTCAGTATGCTCACGCTCGGGTTGCCAGTATTTTGCGCAAGCTTGCCGAGCAGGGCGAAACCTGGAACGCGGAATCAGGTCTCACCCATTTATCAGAGCTGAGTCACGAAGTTGAAAAGGATTTGCTGGTTAAATTATCCCGTTACCCAGAAATACTTAGCAACGCGGCCGAACAGTTTGAACCCCATGCGCTCGCGCACTATTTACGAGAGTTGGCGGGTGACTTTCACACCTATTACAACGCTCATAAAATGCTGGGCGAGGAAGCTTCAGTACGCGACGCTCGTATTACCTTAGCCTGCGCAGTACAGCAGGTATTAAATAACGGATTGACACTGCTGGGGGTATCCGCCCCAGAGGAAATGTAAGGCATGGCAACACAAAAGAAAACAACTCGCGGCGCAACTCGCAGCCCCGAGCGGCAAGGACTTCCGGCATCGGCATTGCTGGGCACTGGCTTTATCGCCGGTATCATATGTTCGGTACTGGTTTACTCTACCGTCATCAGCAAGCATCCCGAGCGCGAAGCGAAGTTGGCAGAAACCAAGGCCGCCGCAGCAAAAGAAAAAGCCCAGCAAGACCGCAAAGATGTCACCACCAACACCAAGTTTGATTTCTTTACCGTACTGCCTGAGCGCGAAGTTATCGTAACCGACGAGCAACGTCCGGCCGCCAAACCCGCAACAGCCATCAAAACCGCTGACAAACCACCGGCAGTGAAACAAGATATCAGTGACGAGCGCTATATTTTGCAAGCGGGCTCATTCAGGCAAGGCGCCGACGCCGATCGCCGCAGAGCGCAGATACTACTTTTGGGCCTAGACGCTAAAGTCGAATCCGTGGAAGCCAATGGCGACCGCTGGCATCGCGTTTACGTTGGCCCCTTCCAGTCTCACAACACACTTACCGATGCTCGCAGCAAGTTAATTAATGAAAGTATCGACACTCTAGTTATCCGCCAAAAGAAATAGCGCGACCCAAAACCGCCCAGCTCGCCCTTGAAATCATCAAGGGCGCCCCCACATCTCTTAGCAGACTGCTAGGGTCATCAACACCTAATAAACCCACCTTTTTAACGATAAGGAGTCCCGCGTGGAACAGTTTCGCGGCACCACAATTCTCTCCGTTCGCCGTAACAATCAAGTTGTCATCGGCGGCGACGGACAGGTCACCATGGGTAATACTGTGATGAAGGGCAATGCCCGTAAAGTCCGCCGCTTATATAAAGATCAAGTTCTGGCAGGATTTGCCGGCGGTACCGCCGACGCCTTTACCCTCTTTGAACTATTTGAAGCTCAGCTCGAAAAACATTCCGGTAAATTAGTTCGCGCCGCCGTAGAGCTTGCCAAAGCCTGGCGGAGCGAGCGCTCACTCCGCCAACTAGAAGCACTGTTAATTGTGGCGGACAAAGAAACCACCCTCGTCATCAGTGGCAACGGCGATGTTATCGAACCCGAAGACAATATGATCGCCATCGGTTCCGGCGGCTCTTTCGCGACCGCAGCCGCCCGTGCCCTCATGGACAACACTGAGTTAAGCGCTGGCGACATTGTAGAAAAAGGCTTAACGATTGCGGGCGACATCTGCATTTACACCAATCACAGCCGCACCATCGAATCACTAGAATACTAAGCGCCACCGCGCCCTCGGAGTAACTAATGTCTAATATGACGCCCCGCGAGATTGTTCACGAACTCGACAAACACATTGTTGGCCAGAACGACGCGAAACGCGCCGTGGCCATTGCCCTGCGCAATCGCTGGCGCCGCATGCAGCTAGAAGAATCACTGCGCAATGAAATCACCCCAAAGAATATTTTGATGATCGGCCCCACCGGTGTCGGTAAAACCGAAATCGCCCGCCGCCTTGCCAAGCTATCGAATGCGCCATTTATTAAAGTAGAAGCCACCAAGTTCACCGAAGTAGGCTATGTGGGTCGCGATGTCGAGTCCATCGTCAGAGACTTGGTAGACGTGGCAATAAAGCTTTATCGCGAACAAGCAATGGAGCAAGTTGCACATCGCGCCGCCGATGCCGCAGAGGAACGCATACTCGACATTCTGTTGCCCCCCGCTCGCGGCGAGAGCAATGGCGAAGAACGCATTGACAACACCCGCCAACTATTTCGCAAGAAACTCAGAGAAGGCGAACTCGACGAACGCGAGATCGACATCGAGTTGAACGCAAGCCCCATCGGCGTGGAGATTATGGCACCGCCCGGCATGGAAGAAATGACCAACCAGCTACAGGGTATGTTTTCCAAGCTAGGTAACGACAAAAAGAAAACCCGCCGCATGAGCGTTAAAGCTGCGCTCAAACAGGCCCAGGATGAAGAAGCCGCCAAGCTGATTAATGAGGAAGACCTAAAGTCTCGCGCATTAGAAGCCGCAGAGCAAAATGGCATTGTCTTTATTGATGAAATTGACAAGGTAGCAAAACGTCAGGAAACCGGCGGCGCCGACGTTTCACGAGAAGGTGTACAACGCGATTTACTGCCTCTTATAGAAGGCTGTACCGTGAGCACCAAACACGGCGTGATTCGCACCGACCATATTCTTTTTGTTGCCTCTGGTGCGTTTCACTTAAGCAAGCCCTCAGACTTAATACCGGAATTGCAGGGCCGCTTACCGATTCGAGTAGAATTATCCGCACTCACACCGGAAGATTTTGAGCGTATTCTCACCGAACCCCACGCCTCACTAACTGAGCAGTACCAAGCACTGCTCGCCACCGAGGGCCTGAAAATAGAATTTACCAAAGACGGCATTCGTCGCATTGCCGAAACCGCGTGGGAAGTGAATGAACGCACTGAAAATATTGGCGCCCGCCGCCTGCACACCATGATGGAACGCTTACTAGAAAGTATTTCCTTCGATGCTGGTGAAGCGCAAACTATCACCATTGACGGAGATTATGTTTCAGAGCAGCTCGGTGAATTGGCAAAAGATGAAGATTTAAGCCGCTTTATTCTCTGATACGCGAAACGCGGCACGGGAGACGGGAAATGCTGTTGAGTTTGCGTCTCCCATCTCCCGTCCAGCATCAAGCCAATTACGGACACCACCATGAGCCAAGCGCCCACCGATATTAAATTCCGCAAACAGTCTCAGCAGCTAGAGCTCAGCTACGCCAGCGGCGACAGGTTTTCACTCAGCAGCGAGTTCCTGCGCGTGCACTCACCCTCAGCAGAGGTTCGCGGTCACGGGGCGGGCCAAGAAACCCTGCAGATAGGAAAGCTCAAGGTCAATATCACCGAACTAATTCCGGTTGGCAATTATGCCCTGCAACTGGTGTTTAGCGATGGTCATGACAGCGGAATTTTTTCGTGGACGTATTTGCGCGAACTCTGCGATCAACAAGATGAATTGTGGAAGAGGTATCTGCAAAAACTGGATGAGAACAAGGCGAGCCGCGACCCCGATGAGCAGGTCGTTAAATTTTTTAATTAAGGTTAATCACGCAATATAATTCGCGGACTAAGATTCACCCCGCCGTCCTCTTCCAAGACGCCGATATTGACGCCAGTCGAGTTTTCAACGACCACGAGTGGTGGCTCAAAACTGGGCTGCCGAATAAATTTAAGTGTCCAGCCAAAGTTCTCGATGCGACGCAAAGCTGCTTTTTGCATATCTGTTAGCAAATCGAGCGCATTTTCAGGGATTGCTGGGCGCCCGTCGCGCTGTTCCTGAATAAGTGTCATAGCCTCAAACGCCAACGTGGTTTTAGAAACTATCACCATACGCCGCTGGCAGCCCTACTCAAAGACGCATTTAACCGTATTGACATGGAGAGAAGCTAGGGTGTAGTGGCAAATGCCACCACAACCCTAAGCCGCGAAACTCAAGCCCAGTGCTTACAAATTCTCCTCTGCAAATGCGGCCAATCTCGAGCGCTCAATACCGTTAACATGCATAACCCCAGCGTGCTCAAAGTTTTTACTCTTTTCAACAAGATAGGTAAGCCCCGAGGTCAGCGGCGAAATATATTTATTATCGATCTGGGCTAAATTTCCCAGCACCACAATCTTTGAATTAACACCCACCCGGGTAATTATTGATTTCAATTGAAACTGCGTCAGCCCCTGCGCCTCGTCTATCACAATATAGGCATTATTGAAGGAGCGTCCGCGCATAAAATTTAATGATTTAAACTGAATATTGGCCTTGTCTTTAACATATTCGATGCTGCTATAAGGAGACTCGTCCGTACCGTGCAAGACTTCGAGGTTATCTTCAAATGCCGCCAACCACGGCGCCATTTTTTCTTCTTCGGTGCCGGGAAGAAAGCCGATATCCTCAGCCATTGGTGGCGTAGAGCGCGCCACTATCATCTTGTCAAAACGCTTTTCTTCTAAAATCGCGTGCAGACCATAAGCCAGTGCAATGAGTGTTTTACCTGAGCCGGCGGGGCCAGTGAGCACCGTCATATCGATATGCGGGCGCGAAATCAAAAAGAAGGCCATAGCCTGCTCAAAATTCCGCGGACTCAAGCCCCACATCCGCTGATGCATCAGCTGATCTCGGCTTAAATCGAGCAGCTCCAGCTTATCTTCATCCACTGACCTGACCATACTGGCAAAGCCACTATCATCGTATAAAAATTCGTTGATATGGACCTTTGGCAGCACGTCGCGATTCAGTACATGAAGGGTTTGCCCACCCTCTCTCAGGGTATCAACCTTGTCGACCTGGTCCCAAAAATTGCCCGGCAAATGCTCGTAACCCTTTGCCATATATTGAATATCTTCCAGGACACGATCCTTGCGATAGTCTTCTACATTCTCCAAGCCCGAACCCTTGGCCTTCAAGCGCATATTGATATCTTTGGTGACTAAGCACGCATAAGCCTTGGGATTCTTTACCTGCAAATGCAGCGCCACATTAATAATGCGATTGTCATTTGCCTGCTGTTGACTGCCATCAAGATACGGCGCCGGTACATCATGATTAATTAATTGATCAGGAAATATGGCCAATGTGCCATTACCCCTATCGCTGCGCGCATTAGGGATAGGAACCCCCTCTTGAATCGCCTTTGGGCTCGCGTTGAATAGAATTTTATCGATGGCGTTAATCGCTATTCGCGCCTCGCGACTTACATCTTTGTCGCGCCTGTCCTTGATATGATCTAACTCCTCCAGCACCGTCATCGGGATAACCACCCGGTGTTCATGAAAGGCGCTCAGCGCCATTGGGTCATGCAGTAACACGTTAGTATCAAGAACAAAGATTTTTTCCATAGGGCACTCTCTGTTAACAACAAAAAAGAAAGCCGACACCGATTACTGCCAAGCAAGGCCAGTTTACGGAACCAGATAAAGGGGAAACCAGGGAAGAAAATGCCAGCTCGCAGAGCGTAGGGCTGATATAGCGAGGCTGAGCGGGTACAGCGCGCAAAGGGGATGTGACTGTCAGCCCGAAGGCCAAGAAGGTGTGACGGCAATATACCTTTCCATACAACACAGCGTAGCTTGATTATTAAAAGCGATGGCCATGATTGTCAACCGTTATTACGGTGATATCGGAAGACTCCGCCACGCATTTCCGCTACCCTGTACCCCTTTTTCGCGACCCGAACACAGGTACCATCGATCCATGCTCGACAAAAATGCCTTGCAACAGCTCAGCCAGCTAAAAACCCAAATCGTTGAATCCAAAGATCAAGGCGACGGCGAAGTCCGCGGCAGCCAGCGGCGGTTTGGATTTGTACGTCTAGACGACGGTCGCGATGTATTTCTTGCTCCCGATGACATGCAAAGGGTTTTCCCCGGCGACAGGGTTCGCATCAACGTTCTCACCGACGACAAAGGTAAGTTCAAAGCGGAATTAGAAAAACTATTAGACAGCCCACTAGACTGCTTTACTGGGCGTTATGTCGTCCGCGGCCAAGGCCACTTTATCGAACCAGACTTACCACGTTTCAATAAGCTACTTTTCATTCCGCCATCGCAACGCAAAAAATGCAACGAAGGTGACTTTCTGTACTGTCAGGTTGCTCAGCACCCCTTTAAAGATGGCAAGTCGCAGGTCAAAGTCCTAGAAAATATCGGCAGTCCCGACAACCCCGGTATTGAAGGTAAATACACCCAACGCAAATTCAAGTTACCGAAGGATTGGCCGAAGGACAGTAGCATTGGTGATGACCTTTACGCCGCGAACCGCAGCGATCTTCGCGACATTCCTTTTGTTACCATCGACTCAGCGGAAACCCGCGATATCGACGATGCACTTTGGGCTCAAGCCAACGACAGTGGCTGGACTCTGTACATTGCGGTAGCCGATCCTGGCGCCTTTATAGCGCCAGGCAGCCCCCTAGACCGAGCCGCCTTACAGCGCGCCAACACAGTCTATCTACCCGGCTTCACCCAAACGATGCTGCCAAACCCCGTTTCTCAGGGAAGCTGCTCACTGCTTGCAAGTGAAGATCGTACCGCCATCGTTTGCCGCGTACAGGTCGGCAAAGACGGCGCGATCAGCGACATTCAATTTAGCGAGGCAATGATTCAATCGCGTGCCAAATTGAGCTATCACGACGTTAACGCCGACCTCCATGGTGACATGGACTTAGGTCAAACTTGTCTGAAAGATTTGTATGCGGCCAGCCTCGCGCTGAGACAATACCGCAGCGAACACCACATTGTGATGCCCGAGCAAGCTGACTTCCATTTCCAGCTGAATGAGCAGCGCAGAATTGAAAACATCACTAAAATTGAGCGCAACGATGCGCACCGCTTGGTAGAGGAATGCATGTTGGCAGCCAACCGCAGCGCTGCGCTATGGCTAGCAGATTCGCCAGCTCTATATGTGTCGCATGCTGGACTACGCGAGGATCGCTATAACAATGTCCGCGCCGTCATCGCAAAAGAAATGCCTAATTTAGCCGACTGCCAATTCGAAAACTTATCTGGTTATAAGGCACTCATCCAAGCCTGCGAACACAGCGACTCTGCTCTACCATTGCGCAGCATATTTGCGCGGATGCTGCAGCCAGGAGAGCTAAGCGTGGAAGCAAGACCGCATTTTGGCCTAGGCTTAGAGTGCTATACGACGTTTACCTCGCCACTCCGCAAATATAGCGACCTATTAGTTCAACGCTGCATACGCGCCAAACTTAATAACACGACACCAACTTTACCCAATGAAGCTGAACTCGCGGCACTGCAAGACGCAATCCGCAATGGAAGACAAGCTAGCAAGCAAATGGAACAGTGGTTGCAATATCAGTACCTAGCCCGCAACACTACCGACACCGTTTACGAAGCTCGCATTGCTCACGTGAACGGCGGCGGCTTCACCGTTGAACTACTTGATACCGGTATCAGCGGCTTTGTGGAAGCGCGTACTATTCCAGAAAAATTAAGCTTCGACGCAGACACCCTGCGCCTGTTTAACGACAAGCAATCCTTCCAGCTTGAACAGCTGGTAAGGGTAAAAACATCTGAGCTAGACGATTTCCAACGCAAATTGATGTTTTTATTGGTTGCCTAGCAACAACGATTTCCTTATCGAGTTTTAGCGCGAGCCCGACTCGATTCTGCTTAGAATAACACCAGAATCGAGTCGCACTTTACAATAGTAGCTAACCGCATCTTTATCAGCGATTTAGCACATCATCGCGAACACTTTCTGCTATTTTTGCAACTTCAGCAATATCCCCATCGCTCACACCCAACTCTTTCAATGTGGCCGCTAGGTTTTCGACCACGGCGTTAAAATGGCCATCATCAATCCCCATCCCCGCATGCGCACCTCGCATATCTCGGCCGGTGTATTCACTCGGGCCACCAAACACCATCGTTAAAAATAATTTTTGCTTGCGCGCCTGCGCGAACATATCGATATTTTCAAAAAATGCTTTAATTCGATCATCGGCCATAATCTTGTCATAAAAAATATCAACCGCCGCGTCAACCGCCGCCTAACCACCAATTCGTTCATACAATGTTGTCATATTAATCAACTCCAGCAATAACATGCAATTTAAATGCATCTTTAAAAGAGGTATAGTACTCCCACCATTTACCTCAACGCAACCCTCTAACGATGAAACTTAGCAAACAGACAGACTATGCTTTTCGGACCTTGATATTTCTCGGCCACCTACCCAGCGACCAAATGACGACTATTCAGCATATCTGCGACTATTACGACATATCCACGAACCATATCTCGAAAGTAGTTATGCAGTTGGTTAGGTTAGGTTATGTAGAAGCATTAAGAGGGAAAGGAGGAGGCATTCGCTTAAGAAAGCCAGCTGAGGAAATAGCACTAATAGATGTGGTTAGCCATTTTGAAACCACGCTAAAACCGATTAATTGCAGCGAGCAACCCTGCCGCATAATACGCAGCTGCAAATTAAAGAGTTTGTTAGATAACGCCATGAACGCATTTCTTGATGCTTTAAAGAATTACAAGCTCGCCGACATCTTGGACTCTGAAACCCAGGCCATTCTTTTTTCAGAAAAATAACATTGAGTTAAAGCCCAAGAGCGTCGACGTGCAATGCAGCTTATATTCTGCATCAATCAGTAATCGGCATGTTTTGGCGTTCGCGGAAAAGGAATCGCATCGCGGATATTTTCCATACCGGTGATGTAGTTCAGCAGGCGTTCAAAACCCAAACCAAAGCCGGCATGCGCCACCGTGCCGTAACGGCGTAAATCCCGGTACCACTCAAGTCCATCCAGCCCTTGTTCGGCCATACGTCGCTCAAGTACATCGAGACGCTCCTCACGTTGACTACCACCAATAATTTCGCCAATACCGGGGGCAAGCACATCCATCGCGGCAACGGTTTTCTCGTCATCGTTCATGCGCATGTAAAAAGCTTTAATGTCTTTGGGGTAGTTCGTCACGATGAGAGGCCCGCCAACATGCTGTTCGCACAAATAGCGCTCGTGCTCAGATTGCATGTCTAAGCCCCAGCGCACAGGAAACTCAAACTTCTTCTTCGATTTTTCTAAAATTGTAATTGCGTCGCTGTAATCCATTCGCTCAAAACGAGTACTCGCTACTTTTTGCAAACGAGCTAATACGCCATCGTCTACAAACTGATTAAAAAAGGCGAGATCGTCTTCGCAATGCTCTAAAACTTGCGATAGCAAATAACGCAGAAAATCTTCAGCCAGTGCCGCGTCATCGTCTAAGTTAGCAAAGGCAATCTCTGGCTCCACCATCCAAAACTCGGCGAGGTGACGGCTGGTATTTGAATTTTCTGCTCTAAAAGTAGGCCCAAAAGTGTAGACCTTAGACATGGCTAAACAATACGCCTCGGCATTTAACTGCCCAGACACCGTGAGGAAGGCTTCTTTACCAAAGAAATCTTCACCGAAATCGACACTACCATTATCAGTACGCGGTAAATTCATTAAATCCAAGGTGCTAACGCGGAACATTTCGCCTGCACCTTCGCAGTCGCTCGCCGTAATTAACGGTGAATTAATCCACTGAAAACCGCGCTCGTAAAAATAGCGATGTACGGCATTAGCCAATACTGTTCGCACTCGGGTGATGGCGCCGAAGGTATTAGTGCGCGGCCGCAGATGCGCAACTGTGCGCAAATACTCAAAACTATGACGCTTTTTTGCAATGGGATAGGTATCTGGATCATCAATCCAGCCACAAACTTCAATCTGCTTTGCCTGAACTTCAACACTCTGACCCTTACCCTGTGATGCAACCAAGTCGCCAGTAACAACGACGGAGCAACCAGCGGTTAGCTTCAGAATATCGATCTCATAGTTTGCAAGCTCACCCGGTGCGACGACTTGAATGGACGACTGGGCCGAACCGTCATGGACAGCTAAAAACGAAAACCCACCTTTTGAATCACGACGGCTGCGAATCCAGCCCTGAACTGTTACCTCGCAACCCGGTTCACGCTGTCCCGCCAATAGGGCTTTTATCGATACTGCAGACATATGATCTCCAAAAAATTATCGCTAGACTCGCATTATAGGCTCGCAAACCCAATAGCAGTAGTCATTGCCGACTCGGGATTTTGATACGACAATAGCTGCGCACTTTATTCCAGCTAAGATAAATTGGATACTGTTATAAAACTCCAACCGCGGTGAAATTGATATGCAAGTAGAGAACTTTGTAGCCCACCGCGGCTGGCGACAACACTACCCAGAAAACACCCTCATCGCCTTTGAAAAAGCCATTCAGGCCGGTACTGTGAATATTGAACTCGACGTTCAACTTAGCGCCGACCATATCCCCTATGTTTTTCACGACGCCAACTTAATGCGGATGTGCCAGCGTGAAGGCTTCATTTGGGATTACCCCGCCGCCGAGCTAGACACGTTTTTTGCCACCGAAAGTTATCGCTTGGGCAATGCATTTCCCGATAACCCGATGTGCCGACTCAGTGATATTGTCGCCCTGCTGCAGACCAATCCAGCCGTGAACGCCTATGTCGAAATCAAAGAAGAGAGCCTAACTCAGTTTGGCGAGCAAATTGTAGTCGACGCCGTTATCAATACCCTGCGCCCCGTCGCGTCGCGCAGTATTCTGATCAGCTTTGAACTCAGCGCTCTTCGCCTTGCTTTGCACGAGGGCTGGCAGCGTTTTGGCGCCGTGTTTGACGTATGGCCAGATCCGCAATCAGCTGCACTGGTAGAGTTGCAGCCCGAAGTTCTTTTCTGCGACCGCAACTGCGCACCGATTGATCTTCATTTAAGTACGCTACCTTGGCCTATTTTAATTTATGAAGTAGGGAGTAAAACAGAAGCCGAGGATTGGTTTAGCCGGGGCGCTGTCGCCGTAGAAACCTTTTTAATCGGTGAACTTCTCAAAGATTTTGCCTTAAACACAGGAAAGTAGTCAGTAAAAACTGCGGTCGCTGGGTGATTTTTCCCTGTCATTACAACAATTTAACTCGCGAGCCATCATTACACCCATATAACACCCGCCTAAATATTCGGTAATAGATGCGCTAAGTCTTTGTTTTTACGTACCCGCCATTCTGTCCAAATGATTAAAAAAACATGTAACAACATTATTTTAGCGACACTACGACGCACGCGGTGTAACCCAATTATTTATTGCTTCTTCGTATACTGACTACGTCATCAAGACACACACAAAACTTTATAGACGGAGCACTACCATGACTCAATTACAGCAAGCAGTACTTAACCAAGACACCAACGTTATCGGCGAATTGCTCGCAAAATACAGCCTACTAGCGATTGTTGCTGTCGGCATTGCATCTTGCTTTGTTAGCTTGATCTAGCACCATTCTACTAAAGAGGATTTAAAAATGAACTCGCACACCGTTAGCGCGTGCACAATTAGCGACATAGCTCAGCAAGGTGCAAAATTCAGCCTGATCTCCATCGTTTTTACAGGCTTGTTTTACTGCATCGCCACACTCTTCTGAGTCACAATAAAACCATCTCCATACTCAGATAAGAAGTAAAATTAGCCGCCAAACATCGGCGGCTAATTCCCTTCTCAAGCTCGTCCCAAAAACCAACCCCCCACAGCCTTTTACCCTAATATTGCAAGTGACTCATTCACCACACACACTAGGAATTATCAATATCCTTTGGATTTAACATCATGACGCCATTACACCAAACTAGTTATATTTTGTTCAGTACAAAAAAGCGGGACGGCAGTTTTGTGGCAACCCCAGTTTGGTGCGCCGGCGATGACAACACACTTTATATTTTTTCAGCCGGCCAAGCAGGCAAAGTCAAACGGGTTCGCAACTTTAGCGAATGTAAAATAGCGCCGTGTACGGTGACGGGCAAACCACTTGGCGATAATATTGACGGCAGTGCCCATTTAATCGATGACGCCGAAAGTCAGCTAGCGCATCGCCAGCTGGTAAAAAAATACGGCCTGCAAATGCGTCTATTAGACTTAGGAGCAGCCCTTGGCGGACGCAAGAAAACTCGCGCATTTATCCGCATCGACCTGACTTAGATTGCCAAACAACAATGTCAATGAGGCCATTGACCCACTTTAATCATTCACTTAGCTTAAGCTTTTTGATTGAGTAGCGGAGATCTGCTGTGCGCAACCTGACCCAATGGCTAGACGAATATAACGCTTCGCACCAAAATCCTGGCAATAAACGCATCCATTATTGGTGTGTACCCGCAATTGCCGTATGCACCGTAGCCCTACTGTGGCTGGTGCAAATACCCGCCACGCCGGTCAATCTTGGTCAGATTATCTTAATTGGCGCCATGTTCTTTTACGGCTATTTATCGGGAAAGCTAGCGCTGGGCATGCTGCCCTTCGTATTACTTCTCGCCGCAGCAATTATGGCCTACCAAAGTTATGTCGCTTTTCCACTGTGGATACCCGCTGCCACCATATGGATCATCGCTTGGGTCTTTCAGTTTATTGGCCACAAGAAAGAAGCCCAAAAGCCATCTTTCTTTACTGATATTTTGTTTTTATTAATCGGGCCACTTTGGATTTTGGGCGCGGTGTACGACAAATTCGGCATTCGTTTTCGCGACGCCTAAAGTTAATCTTGGGGCAACCGGCAAAGTAAATGCACGTAACGCCCCAGCGACCAGAAAGGCTCTTCTGCACCATATTGCCACTCAAGCGCCTGCACATCGTCGATACTTCTCTCAGCCCGCACTGCTCGCGGCATTAAATCGTAAACTAAGCGAATGCCGCGCTTAGCAAGCACCTCAAGTCCCGCCTGCTGCAATAGCTCTATTACTTCTTGCGGCTGTCGCGGCGCGGGCGGCGTCAGCCCACCGGGATGCCCTGCAAAATCTCTATCCCGTAATTTATAGAGATTACCCTTGGCCATATTACTCAAAATAAGCGCATTGCGATTATAAAACATCAGGGACAGATAGGCCCCAGGGCGCATCCCCCTGACCAGAGCAAAGATCACGGCTTCAGGATCGGCGACCCACTCAAGCACCGCATGACACAGCACCAAATCAAAGGAGCCTTGATACTCAGCGCTTGAACTAATCGTCTGTATAGCGGTATTTGATACATCGATACGCGAAGTCAGTCCTGCCTGACTAATACTATGGCGCGCCAACTCGAGCATGTCGGAAGAAATATCGTTAAGTAGCACTGAGTGGCCTAGCTCAGCCATTCGAACACTCATTTGCCCCAGACCACCGCCAGCGTCCCATATCGACATCGGCTGATTTGCGCTTAACAGAGGCAGCTTGTCGATTAACTCTCGCCAACACAAAGCTAGCCGCAGCTCCCCCTTGGCATTTCCATAGATATTCTTTTGGAAGCGCTCAGCGATACCGTCAAAGTTACGATCTATCATGGCAAACGCGCACTGTCATAAAATGGAAATCGCTGCAGGAGGCTCAAGAAAGAGCGCAGCTTAAGCAAGTCATCACAAAAGCTCAATGCAAAAAAAAGCCGGAGCAATTGCTCCGGCTTCTATAATTTCGACATCCATTGTCGCACCCAATCCATTGAATGCCTAAGTCATCCTGACGCTGACTATTATGCCCGCTTGCTAAGGAAGTAAAAGCAGATAACAGCAGCATGCTTTGTGAGATATATCTCACAAAGCATGCTGCCAGACCCGCTTCACGCATCTAGGTCCGGAATAAGCTCGTCTTTCAACCACTGTATTTCATCCTTGATGCGCAACTTTTCTTTCTTTAAGCGCTGCAAAAGCAGCTGGTTTTGATATGGATTCAAAGCCAGCTCAGTTATTTCCGTATCCAGAGCACGATGACGAATCTGCAAAAGCAAAATACGTGCGCTTATGGAAGGCATTCTGTCCATTTTTAAGCGAAGTTCCTATACGGGATATACGAAGATGTAGGTTCACGTTTTACTCTGCCAAGCATGAACACACAAGACCAAACACAACTATGGGCTTAAAATACTGATCTTTTTAGTCAATGGCGATTGATTACTTAAGCCATTGTCGACGCCCAGGGTGTCCGCAATACTAATCGGGTCAATTCATGGCGCCGTATATTCCGCGCCACAAAAAGTCAGAGGCTCGAAATGTATACCGAATTATGTAAAAAGCTCGGCATAGAATACCCCATATTTGCTTTCACACATTGTCGTGATGTAGTTGTTGCAGTCAGCAAAGCCGGTGGTATTGGCGTTTTAGGTGCTGTTGGATTCTCTCCCGAGGAACTAAAAGCGGAATTAGACTGGATAGATGAACACATCGGCGACCTGCCCTATGGCGTAGATATCGTCATCCCGCAAAAATATGAAGGCATGGGCGACATGAGCTCAGAGGAGCTCGAGAAAGAACTGTGGAAAATGGTACCGCAGGAACATATCGACTTTGCTCAAAAATTATTAGCTGATGCCGGTGTTCCTGAATGGCCAGACGGTACTAAAAACATGGGGCTATTGGGCTGGACAGAAGCAACCGCTACTCCGCTACTTATGGAAGCGCTAACCCGCCCCAAATGCAAATTGATCGCCAATGCACTCGGCACACCACCAGCCGATAAAATTAAAATGATCCAAGACAGTGGCCGTCTAGTCGGCGCGCTATGTGGTCGTGTCAAA
Organism: Zhongshania aquimaris; assembly: GCF_019312595.1. Taxonomy (GTDB): domain Bacteria; phylum Pseudomonadota; class Gammaproteobacteria; order Pseudomonadales; family Spongiibacteraceae; genus Spongiibacter; species Spongiibacter aquimaris. The sequence continues at coordinate 1,784,069 of NZ_JAHWDQ010000001.1, forward strand.
CAAGCTAAAGCCCACAAAGACGCCGGCCTAGACTTTATTGTCGCACAGGGCGGCGAAGGCGGCGGACACGCTGGGGACGTTGGCTCAGTTGTACTATGGCCGCAAGCTGTGGCTGCAGCAGCACCAGTTCCAGTACTCGCAGCCGGCGGTATCGGAAATGGTCAGCAAATGCTAGCCGCAATGAGCATGGGCTGTGCAGGTGTATGGACTGGCTCCTTGTGGTTAACGGTAGAAGAAGCCCACGCTGAACCTGCCCAAAAAGAGTCGCTACTAAATGCATCTAGCGAAGATACTGTGCGCTCACGGTCTTGGACTGGCAAAACCTGCCGCATGCTGAAAAACGAATGGACCGAAGCCTGGGAGCGCGCTGACACTCCTAGCCCGCTGGGAATGCCCTTACAAGGCTTGGTAAGTGGTGATGGTATTCGCCGCACCGCACGCTACGCATCAGTTGGCGACTGCCAAAAAGTCGCCTTTAACCCTGTCGGTCAGGTTGTCGGTCAAATCAACCATGTTGAATCGACTCGCGCCGTCATATTTCGCTTAGTCACTGAGTATGTCGACGCACTAGAGCGCGTCAACAGCCTTATGCCTAGCGAGTAAAAACCATAGCGGCTCCGGTGTAAAACGCTGGAGCCGCTTTTAACTACCCCGTTCAGCCAATACCCGCTCTACCGTATCGACAATGACTTGGGTTTGTCGGTCTACCTCTATATTTACACGATCACCAACTCGCTTATGTGCAAAGGTTGTTACCCGCAATGTTTCGGGAATTAAACAAACCGTGAACTCAGCCTCATCGCGCCTATAGTCTGCCACCGTCAAACTGCAGCCACTAACGCCAATAAATCCTTTTTTGAACACGTACTTGCTTAAGCCTTGCGGCAAACGAAAGTGCAGCGTGCAATTATTCTCAGACTCGTCAATCGCAATGATTTCCGCACAACCATCGACGTGGCCTGAGATATTATGACCACCTATTTCTGCACCCTGCTTAGCCGAACGCTCGACGTTAACACTGTCGCCTTCATTCAGCTCACCCAAGGTCGTTAAAGACAGGGTTTCCTGCATGGCGTCAAATGATACACGTGCACCATTAATACCCGTCACCGTCATGCATACACCATCTAAGCCAACACTGGCACCTATGACTAACTCGTCTAGCAATACCGGTGGGAGGTCAATGGATAGCTGATGCAAACCCGGTTTACGTATCACCGTCGCGAGTGGGTAGGCACCGTGCACAATTCCGGTATACATAATGTCATCTTCTCAATCTAGATAAATGTTAAGTAATGCGATTGTAACAGGACTTGAAGCCCATAATTCATTGCGGCATTATGCAGCGACTTAGAAGAATAACGAAGGATTCAAGTCTTATGACCATGCTATTGAAAATTGTTCAACTCAGCTTCTGGGTCGCATTCATTATAAATTTTGCCTTTCCCCTGCTCGGTGAGAACAGCCAGTGGATAACGTGGATCGGCATAGGCCTACTTGTCGCGCATGGGCTGGAATGCATCGTTTTCCGCAAAGACATCCACAGAGAATACAAAAACCCCTTGGAAGGCTATCTTGTGGTTCTGTTATTCGGCGTACTGCGCACCGGTGAATGGATTGGTAAAAAACCGTCGCAGCCCAACTAAACTGCCGCGGCACTAAAACACATAAAGTAGGGCCATAGCACCTTGGCACGAGAGCTGCTAGGATTTAGTTTTTCTCAGTAATACGTCGTCAGGGCATAAGGCAATGAAGCGGGTAATCTTTAATCAGAAAGGCGGGGTCGGCAAAACCAGCATAAGCTGCAATTTAGCCGCAATAAGCGCGTGGAAGGGCTTTAAGACACTTCTTATTGACCTTGATATCCAAGGAAATAGCAGTGAATACCTAATTGGCTCACAATTTCGTGATCTTGAAGACAATGCCGCCGATTTCTTTAAACAAAAATTGTCGCTATTTGGCAAAAGCAAAGACGCAAGCGATTGTATTTACGAAACAGAGTTTGAAAACCTGTACTTAATGCCATCGCACCCAGAGCTCGCCGTGATTGAGCGAGAGCTGGAGACACGCCACAAAATTTACAAACTTCGCGACGCACTTAATAAGCTGCAAGCTGAATACGAACATATATACATTGATACACCGCCCGCTCTCAACTTTTACAGTCGTTCGGCGCTTATTGCCGCGGATTCTCTGGTGATTCCTTTTGACTGCGACAGCTTTTCTCAAGGTGCGCTAATGGGCCTAATGGAAACCGTTGAAGAAATTCGCGAAGACCACAACCCAGATTTAAAGCTTGAGGGGATAATCGTTAACCAGTTCCAAGCTCAGGCCAGCTTGCCCACCCAGTTAATCGAAAGCATGAAAGCCGACGGACTACCTATTTTTGATCAATATTTAAGCAGCTCGGTTAAAATGAAGGAGTCACGCAGCAGGCAGATTCCGCTGATTCATTATGCGCCATCGCATAAGTTAACCCAGCAGCTTGTTAGCCTTCACGACAAATTAGACAGTGGCAAGAAAAGTAAATCTGCTAAAAGTGCTTAGTAAATACGGTGGCAGGGCTAGCAAGCCTGCCCCGATAGCTTACGGTGCAGAACTACCCATTCCGACCTTACCCACTTTATTGATCGTAATATCCCCAAGACCGAAATTCGACACCGCAGCCGTCAAACTCAGTTTGTAATCGAGATCGGATTGCATATTGCCGAGTATTTTACTCAAGACACCAAGACCGCTAAGCAAATTCACCTCGACGGGAACAACTATTTGGGCCTGCCCATTTGCCGGCAAGCTTATAGCTTCATTTAGACTACCGCCCGCGAGTGACTGGCCCTGCAATTCCAGCGTGTATCTCAATCGACCAAGGTTTAGCGCGAATGAATTTGGGTTATCGAGCTGCAAACCCACCAACAACTTTTGCTGAAAACCATTGGCAGGCGCCATTTTAATATTAGTGATTGCAACTTGGGGCTTTTCAATCGGATTGAATGCGGCACAAGCAGCCAGCACCAACACTGCAGTGAAAACCAGCAACAATCGGTAGATAATTTTTGACATTTCTTTGGCCCCAAGCTTATTTAGACAAAAAAGGGCGTCACGAATGACGCCCTTCTAAGAATAAATCGCCGGTTACTGAGTAGGTAACAACTCAATTTCTACGCGACGATTCTGCTCACGACCTGACGCAGTGCTGTTATCTGCAACCGGATCGCGCGGGCCATAGCCTGTGGTACGGATACGACTTGCTGCAACACCTTGGTTCATAAAGTAGCGACCAACACTGCCGGCACGCTGCTCTGACAATGACTGATTGGTTTGGAAACTACCGGTAGAGTCGGTAAAGCCATTAATTTGCATTAAGGTCTTATCGAATTCTTTCGCTACCAATACAACGCTATCAAGCACGTCGGTAAAACCACCTTTGATCGCTGAACTGCCGGTATCGAAAGTGATATTGCCAGGCATGATTAGCTTAATGGTATCGCCTACACGCTGAACGCCAACGCCAGTACCCTCGAGGCGCGCTCGTAATTTCGCCTCCTGACGGTCCATATAGTAGCCGTAGCCACCACCTGCAGCGGCACCAACTACTGCACCCTGTAGCGCACCTTTTTTACGGTCACTTTTACTTGATACCGCCGCGCCCAATACCGCGCCGCCCAAAGCACCCCAGCCAGCGCCTTTAGCCGTATTACTGGTCTTTTCTTCGCCGGTATATGGATCAATACTACATGCTGTTGCGAAAACTGCCGCCATTAGCAATGTAGCCCAACGGCTAACATTAATTGACATTCTCATAGGTGAACCCCCTCGTTCGTCATCGATCTACGTGTCCTGAAAGTATCATGACACAGCCATCATCTAAAAAAACATGCCAATATTCACAGCATTAAATCATTCGCACGGTATAACGATTCACATTCGGCACTTGCCGACTATGACAATCTGAACTTAAGACTAGTTCATTATCTTGGGCGCTTGCCACTTCCCGTTGCCATCGGCATCAAGGTAAATGGGGTTACTCAGGGCCAGCGGAGCTAAATCAGGCATCAGCGCGCGATACACCGCATTTGGCTCCCCGCTTACCTCCACCACCACATAGGAGTCCGTATCGGCAATTAGCTCAATCACTTTGTGATCGCCAACTGCGACCTTCAACTGACGATAAACTTCACCGTTCACCCACACAGTTAAGGTATCAACCGACACCCAAGGTGCCGCATCAATTTGAATATGCAGCTCACCGCGACGCCCCGAAAAGGTTTCTCCCATGCCCGCCTCTGAATACGCATCCCGGAGTGTTACCGCCAATAACGGGCCAGTCGTCGCAAAACTGTGCCCCGCTCTAATTGCATCAACAAAAGCCGTCTCATCCAGTGGAAGCTGCTTGTTTGAATTAGGTATGTAAACATAATTGCGAGGGGCGGCTACCACGCTTCGTAAACCATGGGTGTCGCTATTCCCCGTTGCCGCCCGCCTCGCACCTTGATTCAACAGTGAAAACCAGTCATCCCGAATTTGCGAATACACCGCAAATTCCGCACCATTAAGCACTTCAATCACATCGAAATCGATATCGCGAAACCCTGACACTGGATCAGGGGCAAGTAAGCTACCGTTATTAATACTGTCTAAAGGTTGCTTTGGATCATAGCTTTGACCTACCGATAAATGATCAAAAAAAGCTAAATCCGCATCCAAGGGAATTACCGCTCGCGGGTGATTTAATTGAAATAGCGCATTGGGCGCCTGCTCTCGCACTCCGGCAATAACCTCACGCAAGGCCCTGTTTTCTACTGCGGGACTACCACCGGCAAATTCCATTGGCTTAGCAGTTAAAGGAAATGCATTGCTATGACCCACAGTCGTTGGCGCATTCACGGTTCTAGCCATCCCCGTCAACTCACTGCCGGTAATGACCTGCACCTTACCTTCCAACCCCAAGGCGGCCACTCGCCCGCGTTGATCAATCAAGCGATTGTGCTCACTGGCCACCAACACCTCAGCCCCCTGCGCCACAAAACTGCGCAGACGCTCGTCAAAGGGCAGAATTGAGTCAAAGCTCGCGCCGCTATGGACATGTAAATCAGCAGAGTGCCAGTCCCCACCGTGCCAAATACGTTTAAGCGGGACTATTGGCAGCTGGCTGGTTTTACCGGCAACAACCGTCAACAAATACTCTCGCACATCAAACTCGATACCACGTGCCGCTAACACGCGATATTGGCCAGGCGGCAAATTAATCTCTTTTAAATCTGAGTCCACACCGGCGAGATCAATACGATTTCGGCGCAACATACCGGGTAGCTGCACGCCCTGCTCGGTAAAACCCAGTAAATCGTTGCCAAACTCTGGCGTTGCGGTATCGCCAAAACCAAAAAAATATAGGCTCAAAGGAATGTCACTCGGTAATTTCAGCGCGCCATTTTTACGGAACACCCAGCGCCCACTGTCGTTGCGCGCATCAGCCAATGACAATTCCCGGGTGATTTTTTGCCCCCAAGGCGCTGTGGCCTGCATTTTCACCCACTGCACGTGGGTGGGTAGCCTAATATTAAAACTGCCATCCGCCGCCACGCGACTCTGGGTCACGGGTCTGTCTTCCTGATCCCAAACCGCCACCGAAACATCGAAATTATTCGCATAACCACGCAATCGCGGACCGCTATAAATTTGGTCTGTCACCGATGCAACGTCAGCTCGATCACCCAACAAAATCGTAAACTTGGCAAGCATTTGCTCACCTTTTTCTAAATCCATAAACTGATTTTGCAGCAGTGACAGCCACGTTAGCCGCTCACTTTGAAACCAAAGTGGGCGCGTCATCCAACCATGTAAACTATAATCGGGAAACACGGCCAAAAATCGTGGTAAGGGCTGACGACTTCCATTTGCCTTAATCAATTCCGCGGACCCCAGCTGCACGCCGTAACTAATTTTGGTGTCGTAAGTATCCGCACCCACCAAAATATTCCAGTCGTTAGGCAACATGCCACCAAGCAGGGAAGACACTTTATTACGATCAATTGCGGGATGCTGAAAACCCAAGGTCGCATCAGGAATATAACTAGACAAACTAAATGGGGTTAATGCTCGCTGCGAGTACAGGGTAAACAAGCCACTCATCTGCACGGCACGACCGTCACCAATACGCTCTATTTTTACGTCGATTTCGAGGTTTTCGCCGCCTTCTAATAAGCGGTATGTAACGGTTTGACGTATGCCGTCGCCCTCTCCCTCGGTGACAATGTCGGCGTGATCGCCTTCAATCAACGTGCTAACTTTCGAAACTGGGATCGCGGTCTCTTTTGCCAATCCAGTCAATATATTCGCATAGGTCCACTGATCATTCCCGCGTTCACAATGCGACACATCAATAAGCGTACCACCACCGGCAACAATACCAGCGTGATGGCTAACACCACTTACCGCCACACAAATTTTGCCGTTAGACAACCACCAATCGCCAAGTCCAGCAATGCTATCCGGGCCACCGCGAGGAAAACTATCAAATGTATCACGCTTTATTTGTTCTGCGCGCAGCAACGATGGTGGCGGCGGTGCCTCCTCTACCGGCAAAAATTCTTCGGCGGTTCCGAGGCCAGCCTCTTCTGTAGCCTCGGTTTTCGCATAGCCATTTGCACTGAGGACAAAGCCCAGCGCCAAACACAATATCCGTATCTTTTTGTCCATCACTGCCGTCATTCGTTTTAAGCCGCCATTATAAATAGAGCAATACACGCTCCAAGACCGACTAAAAACGACAGAGAACGAAGCGCATCCTTGTTCGCTATGTAAAAAATTGGATAGAGTATTCGCGCGACAATAAACACCTCTGCGGCGATGGCAGATTTACTCGCGTCAACACCAGCCAAATGCGCCACCAACACGGCAGCAACGAAGATAGGTAAAGCTTCCCACGCATTCTGCTGTGCGGCGTAAGCGCGCGCCCCCGGACCTTCAAGTTGCCCATACTGAGCGCGAGGGTGTTTATTATCGATCTTACCGAACTGCTTCCCCCGAAAATACCCACACACCCATGCCGTCACGATTGGCAGCAAACACGCGATAAATACACACCAAAAAGCCACAGTCATCTTTACTTTCCCTATTAATTATTAATAACTACCACGCAGATTTGCGCATCCCTTTGCCCAACAAGCCAAAGCTCACTATTGGCCAATCAATATAACCGGCCACATTACGCTTCGATAGCCCTATATGATCACCTCTTGTTCACTCACTTCGCAGCACGAGTGACTGTCACTTGAGGGATTTCAGCGGGCATCGTGTTTAACAAAAATTCGGCTGCTTCCTGGCGCCGCAATTCACTTAATGCGAATTTTGATTCAAAAAACGAATAGACAGCCAAGGTAGTAAGCCACTGCTGACGAACAGGATTCATCGCCGAAGGCAAAGGATCCATAGTACAAAGCGCCGTTTGAGGCACCACCAATATCCCCTCCTCCGCAGAACCTAACTCGTTCGCCCACAGTTCATCCGCAGTTTTTTCGAGCCCGCGCGTTACCATCGTGCAACCCAATAAATCGGGATTATCCAGCCATCGCAGATAACGACCTGGGTCCGCAAAACCGGTGTGCGAAGCCTTAGCCATTGTCACCAAAACCGCACCTTTTACATTCGGCAAAACTGTTGCTGCATTCGTTTGATAATCAATCATGGCGTCAATCGGCGACGCGATCATCATAAAGGGAATATCTCTCGACTCGTAAAAATCTGACCCAAAAACGAAAACGGGCCCAGCAATAGAGACCGCTGCAGAAATACGTAAATCAGCACTGCGTGGGTGAAACGCGGCCAAGGTCGACGTCATACCACCTAAGGATAAACCCATCACGCCGATACGCTGCTCATCTACGCGTTCGTAAAACTGATTACTGGCATCGGTATCCCACGAGACAAACTGGTCGATCAAAAAACTAATATCGTCCGCTTGATTCACAACATCTTTTACCAGCGGCCCGCCCGGTGCGTTCATATTAGTGAGCGGATAATCCATTGCCGCAACAATATAGCCATGGCTCGCAAAATGCTCAGCGAGATAACTACCGCCGCTTCGCGACGACATAAAGCCATGACTGTATATCAGCAGCGGCGCCGACCCCACAAACCCATCGGGATACCATATCCGAGTTTGCAAGCGACGCTCATCACTCCCCGCGTAATCCCCATTTTTTTGGGTCGGACGAGTATCATCAACTAACTCGACATCAAAATAACTGACGTCATATATGCCGCCCTCCAACCAATGACTACTTTGCGTATCCGCCGGCAAGGGCTCAGGCAGGTGACCAAATCGAAGATACACAGCCGCAACAATTAACAACACCGTCAGCGATAATAAGATTTTTTTAAACATGGCGCTCACTTGTCCTGATTAAAAACAACCCCTAACTTATCAAGGCTGCCTGAATGACTCCACCTTAAAGCGCTTATCTATCAATTTATAGCGAAATAAACACCTTGCTGATCACGCTAGCACGCATTATTAAACTGCGCACTTAATTAGTGTTGACGAGTGGTATTTGCAAAAAACGACAGCTGACAGAACAATTGGCGGGAGAAACTTTAAACCCTATCGGGGCAACCTAAAAATCACTAAAAAAAAGCCCCTTTACAAGGGGCTCAAGAAAAACAAAGCAACGCAGACATTAATGCTCGACAAAAGCTCGCTCGATCACGAAATGACCATACTGACCACCACGCGTCTCCTGAAAACCGGCACCGTTAAGCAGGCTACAAGTATCTTTCAACATGCTTGGGCTACCGCAGATCATAAAGCGGTCATCATCGATATTCAGCGCAGGCAAACCCACATCCGCCATCAGCTTTCCGCTGCGAATTAAATCGGTAAGACGACCTTGGTTAGCGAACTTTTCACGGGTAACCGTGGGGTAATACACCAATTTATCGCGCACCACGTCGCCAAAAAACTCATGCTGCGGCAAATGGTGGCGAATAAAGTCTTGATAGGCCAACTCACTTTCGTAGCGAACACCATGTACCAGCACTATTTTCTCAAACTTCTCATAAATATCTGGGTCTTTGATAATGCTCATAAACGGCGCCAAGCCCGTACCCGTGCTCAGCAAGTATAAATTTTTACCGGGCAATAAATTATCCGCAACCAAGGTACCTGTCGGTTTACGGCTGATTAAAATTTCATCACCCACTTTGATTTGTTGAAGCTTAGAGGTCAGCGGACCATCAGCCACTTTGATACTAAAAAACTCAAGCTCCTCCTCGTAATTCGCACTCACAATGCTATAGGCGCGCATCAAGTTTCTTTCACCCTGCTTCAGACCAATCATAGTGAAATGGCCATTCTCAAAACGGAAAGATGGATCACGGCTAGTTTTAAAACTAAATAGCGTGTCGTTCCAATGGTGTACGCTGGTAACTCGCTCAGAAACTATATTACTCATTGCAAACCTCTCTTCAGTATTAGCGCATTGCCCGCGCCACTAATCTCGCTTGCCAACACTGTAAGGCAGGTCTATGATATCTGCAAAATGACTTATAATGATTTTTTATATCGGTTTTACAGGTATGCACTACACTCTACGCCAACTCGAAGTTTTCCTTGCCGCCGCTCACACCGAGAACATCACGCGCGCCGCAGAAAAACTCGCCATGTCGCAATCCGCCGCCTCTAGCGCTCTCAAAGACCTGGAACAGCAATTTTCGATACAACTATTTGATCGAATAGGTAAGCGACTGCAAATTAATGAGCTCGGACGCGCGCTGCGCCCTCAAGCAGAGGCGCTACTAGACCAAGCGCTGGCACTGGAACAAGGCTTTAGACGTCACGACCAAGTGGGGGAGCTGAACGTTGGCGCGACACTCACTATCGGCAACTATCTCGCGGTCGACATTATGGCGGAGTTCATTAATCGCTATCCCGCGGCAAAAGTGCAGCTAAATGTTGCCAATACCGCCGTCATTAGCCAGCAAGTCTTAAATTTCGACTTAGACATAGGCTTAATAGAGGGTGAGTTACACCACCCAGACCTTGAAGTGACGCGCTGGCGTGAGGATGAACTGCAAATATTTTGCAGCGCTAAGCACCCCTTAGCCAAAAAGAAAAATCTAAGCAACGAAGATCTGCTGGCCGCGCAATGGATATTGCGCGAAGCCGGTTCCGGCACACGCCAAGCTTTCGATCGCGCCGTCCACGAACTGCTGCCCGACCTCAATATTCGACTTGAATTACAACATACTGAAGCGATTAAACGGGCCGTTGAAACCGGACTTGGAATAGGCTGCCTTTCAACTCTGTCGCTACAAGCTGCCTTTGACAGCGGCCGGCTCGTGCCGCTAACCGCTAATGGTCGCGACTTTAAACGCTACTTCTACTTTATCCTGCACCGCCAAAAATACCGCAGCGAGGGCATTTTGCGCTGGTTGGAGCTCTGCCAAAACAGCTAATCGTGCATTATTTAATAGCGACAAGCTCGGAGGAGTGTTTTGGTACAAACCACCATGCGACAAGTGCAGCGGCAAACATCGTTAAAGTCATTGGCCACATTTGGTCGCTTAAAAACAAAGTCGATACACCACTAACAAGCGCAGCAATTAAATATTGCGCGCTACCAAGCAAAGCTGAGGCAATACCACTGTGATGAGGAAAATACTGCAGCGCACTCGCCTGCGAATTCCCCATTACCCCACCAAGCGCGCCTATACTGAGCATAATCAAAGGCACGACCAACCAAATCGGTGGTGCGAAGCCACTAATCAGTACTAATCCACCCGTCGCTACACACTGCAACACCATAGCCTTAGGCAAAATTTGCGCGGCAAGCGTGGTATTCAACAACTTATTATTTACCCGATTGGCAACAGCCAAGGTGACAATATTTGCCGCGAACAACATCGAAAACTGGGTTTCAGTCATGCCATATTGATCGATATAAATAAGCGCCGCATTCGCTAAGAACGTCACCATCACGCTAAACGCGAGGCCTTGCGATAGTAAATACCGCATCGCTTTGCGATTGCTCAACACATAGCGATAGCGAGCAATTAAGCTATCGCGAACGGGCTTAGGTTCATCAGCAGATCGCGAACCCTTAGGCTCACCGCCAATAAATATTGCCCCCATAATACACACGACAACGGCATACGCGGCAAGCACATAGAACACCATACGCCAGCCGCTTACGCTATAAATAAAGGTACCAATACTGGGGGCTACTGCAGGCGCAATAATGGTAATTAACATGATTTGCGAAAACAATTTCGCGGTCGCCTGACCTTCGGTGTGATCGCGAACAATAGCGGGCACGACCACCGCGGCAAAACCACCGCCGACGGCTTGTAAGAATCGCGCAAACCAAAGTACCTGCAAAGAATTTGTCAGCGCAATACTGAGACTCGCCAACGCAAAAACGGTTAAGCCAAAAAACAGCACGGGGCGTCTGCCAATATAGTCACTGATCGGCCCACCAAAAAACTGACCAAAACTTAAACCCAATATATAAAGACTGACTGTAATCGCAACGTCTTGCACAGGTACCGCCAGCTCATCTGCGATCGCAGGAATGGTAGGCAAGTACATATCAATTGCTAATGGCGATAAGGTAAAAATCAACGCCAATGAAATAATTAACCGCATGGGCGGCATAGAGGAGACCATATAAATTCCATATTTATCTTACCGGAAAGATATTATCTAGAATTTATCTTTCCAGCAAGATAAGATCCAACTATTCACTAAACAAGTCACGAGCAACAACCTCGCGACAACGATATATAGCGGGATTATCCATGGATGACAAACGTATCACCGTCGACGAACTTCACCGCCAGCAAGAAGCAAACTGGCCGGAAATGTATGCGGCTACAAAACCCGCTGTACTAAGAATACTCCGCGCCAGCGACGTATTTACGAATCAAACGACACTCAAGCTTAAAGAGCACACACTTTCGCGAGCAGAGTTCGATGCCCTAGCAACGCTCCGCCGCCAAGCTGCCCCGCACCGCATAACACCCACAGCGTTGTGCAAAGCGCTGCTCATCAGCTCCGGCGGCTTAACCAAACTGCTGTATCGACTGGAATCTGCAGAATTAATCAAACGTCCCGCAAGCCCAGAAGATGGCCGCAGCTTGCTAGTACAGCTCAGTCCAAAGGGGAAAAAACTCATTGAAGGCTTGGTCGCAACGATTGGCCAACTGCACACGGATCGACTGCGCAATTTGACCGACACGGAACAGGCCCAGCTGGATCATCTATTACGCAAAATGCTTCAAGACAACGAGGGAGAAGCGCTTACACGAGAAGACCACCTAGAAGGTCCAACGTAAGCGCCAAAAAAAGTCTGCTTCTAAGGTATCAAGGCGCGCTTGATCGACCACATCATCCATTAACGGCGCCGCCGCAACTAACTCCGTCTCAAAACCATAAGCAAGTTCGAGGCTCAGACGAACACCGGCATCGGCCACAATCTGATCTGAACCAAGCTCGCCGGACACATTATTAAAACTTGTCGCCCCGTATTCAACGAAAATTGACGCCTCCATCGGCATGCCCCAAACACGCTGCTTGGCATTAATGGCGGCATGTAAAAAATAACCGTTGTCGCCAATCAACACACCCGGTAGATAGGCACTTAAACTATTCATCCCACCCAGCACATACTGTTGCTGCTGAGGCAATTGGGTGTTGTCGGTAAACTGCCCATCTAAGTTCAATGCCAACTCATACTGTGGGGCTAAGGCAAGTTTATAACCCAATTTGGGCCGCAACATTAAAAAGTCCGCCGAGCGCTGACCTATGCCAACACCGTCGCTGCGATTACTCTCTAAACTGCCACCATCGCCAAATCCGCCCCGCACAGAAAGTTGAGCTTTAAAATACGACGGTGACTGGCCCAAAGCGCCGCGCACCGAATACTTCGCACCAAGCTCCAGAGTTTGATACGACTCATCTAATAAGGGCTGAGATTGCAAGTCGGATTGAATTTCCGAATTAACATACTCGATGCGCTCAAAGACTGACCAGCGCCGCACCGGATTACTGTATAGCACCTGCTCACCGGAAAGCGCCGCAATATCTATTTTGGCATCGAGATCCACCACCGTTGAGCCGCCGCTAGGTGTACAGCTAATCAAGGGCGGCAAACACAAGCCGAGAAGACCACCCGTTGTCGCTCCGCCGCCAACCACGGGCTGCCGCTCATACTCAATACGAGTCAGATCCAGACCATACAACCCGAAGGTAAACGGATGCTCGATACTGATATCCATCTGCTGATAACCGTCACCGTCGCCCGCTTCACCAAACTCTTCAAAGATAGTTTTGTAGGCGACACTTGCCTCGGTTCCGCTCGTAAAACGATGCCGGACGCCAGCCAAGCCAAAGTAGCGCCCGAGGAAACGGCTACCCTTATTATTTGCTTCCAGCACCACGTCAGTCGCGTCGTGATTGTCGACAGGCACTTCGCGAAAATCGAGAATCACCTGATTATCATAGTGCTGCTCATAGGCAATGCTATACGCCAAGCCAGCGCGTTGCGCGTGCAAATCTGCCAAGACCCGCGCGCGATCAAATTCCGCCAAGCTTAAATCGGGATCGCCAACCAGCCCATCAAAATGCGCGGTAATGGCGGGATTACCACGAAAGCCTTTGACAGCTGCTTGATTCACTAGAATCGTCACGGTGTCGTCTACGCGAAAGTAACTCACGCTCACCAACAAATAGCCGGCATTGTAATAGCGCCGCGTTAAAGCCGTAATCGCGGCGGAGGGTGTTTCTGCCGCAGACAATATTGCGGTGATTTGCGCAGGGGACAAATATTGATTACCCACAACGCGCAGAGTGATACCCGCCACAACCGCAGTAATCGCCTCGGCATTTGCTTGCGCTGCGGCTTCAATCTGAACATGGGTCGCCAACTGTGGTGGCATCACGGGTGGCAGATCAATTGCCATTCACATTCTCCTAAACTCATTCGGCTGCAGTGAGGCCGCAAGACCCCACCAGTGTTTTGCTACTGCGCTCTTTTTACTATTCTGAGCTCCACGCGACGATTCAAGGCCCGCCCCTTGTCACTCGTATTGTCCGCTCGTGGCGACGACTCGCCGTAACCTTTAGTCTCCAAGCGCGCCTGTTGAATGCCTTGAGCAATCAAGTATTCACGCACTGTGGCTGCACGCGCCGCCGACAAGCGCAGATTGTATTCAGCATCACCGGCATTGTCGGTGTAACCACCCACTTCAATTAGGGTCGCTGAGGACTGTTTAATAACCTCGGCAACTTTACGGAGTATTTGCTGGGCAGGAATAGTTAGCTGATCACTGTCATTTGCAAAAAATACGCCCTCAAGCGCGACACCACGAGGGCCGTCTAAATAGCAGCCATTGGCGAGAACCTTAATACCGACAGGTGTTTTTAAACACTGGTCGTCCTGATCACATACCCCATCGCCGTCACCATCGCTGCATTGATAAGTTTGGGTTTGTATTTGCCCCACATCAAACACAGGATCGAGGTTTACTAAAGGAATCAAAGCCGGCTGATCAAAGGCGGGAGCAGGTGCAAACACACTGGATAAAATAGTGCCAAGGGCGGACGTCACCGGCGTATCCATACTCAGCAAATCACTGCTTTGCTCTGATGTTAAATTCAGTTCGGCGCCCATCATATCTGCGCCGCTCATATCTACACCGAGCACGCCACTAACAGCCCCATCGAGGCTTGTCACGGTATCGTCTAATTCAATACCCACTGCCGTGGTCACTGGCGTGACAATATTAAGAATGCCTGTTTGGGTGAGCAACTCTCGCAATACGCCAGCGTGACTGGGCACGCAAACGCTGATTGTGATCATCAGCACCACCAGGGCATATATTCGACTTGTTCTTTGTTCCATCATGCAAACAGCTCAACCTTAAGCGCTGAATCACCGTGTGACCCAAAAATAGAATTCCGTGTTTTAGATTAAATCGTATTTAACACGATGAAGCATGGAGTTTATTCAAAATGCGGTGTCTTTTTTAAAAAGAGGAAACGGCGCGACAGGGGATTTGTGACGCCATTCACACGTCCCCAGCAGACTACTACTCCTTCAACATGATATTGAAGGAGCACTAGGCTAGCTGATGCTCGGCTATCACAGAGGCTTTTGCTTGCTCGAACTCAGCATCGCTCAAGGCGCCAGACTTATGCATGACATCTAAACCCTGTAGGGCCTCGACCAATGACTGACTGGGCGACTCCGATTCCAGCGGTGCTGACGTAGAAGGAGATGCGGTTAATGCTACCGCCGGATCACCTGCTGCGTCGCGGGTTTCATCTGCCAGGCCAAGCCACTGACCAATTTTCCGAAAAATCCGTCCAATTCCACGCCATAACTTTGGCAGCAACCAAATTAATAACAACAGGAAGGCAACAAAACCTATCAAGAATAGCACCGGATGATTCAGCGCAACCCACAAGCCACCGAAAACAGCGACGTCCTCAGAAATAGACGCAACCCAATTACTCACCGGTTCCGGTGAGGTATTTATTAAAACCCGCGTACTCGCCTTGGCGGCATGGGTTACCGACGTAACCGAGCCCCCCACAATACCCGCCGCAAGCTGCAGGGCAGGACTGACATCGCCGACGGTATTCGCTGCCAACAAAGCACCGGCGGGAATTCTGATAAAGGTGTGCAAGGCGTCCCAACCGGTATCCACGCCGGGCACTTTATCCGCAAAAAATTCGACTGCGTACATCAACCCCGCCGCCAGCATAACCGCCGGATCCTGCACAATCTGCAGGCTTTCGGGTAAATCGATATTGCCCGTAGAGCCCCCAAAACCCAATACCAGAATGGCAGCATAAAGATTCAGACCACTGGCCCAGGCCACCCCCATCGTCAGGGAAATAACGCCTATCAACTGTTGATATTCATCCACTGCTTTATTCCTCGCTGCGCTTTAAACCACGCGCCAATAGCCAGCAAATCACCACCGTACTCAACTCAAATGCGAGCGCTGATGCCGTGTATACAGACATAGTGCCAGCAAGCGCGACGCCAACCAAGCGACCACCCGCAATGCCGCCAGCAACCACGCCATTCAAGAATAAAACATGACAGCGCCAACGCGGACGCAATAGGGCCAGGAGCACCGCGCCACCAATGGCCAGCTCCATACCGCCATACATTGCCCGCAGCTCAGCTTCGCCGGTTGGGGTCAAGGCCGCCACCCCCGCGTAGGATTCCAAGGCGCTGGGGTCGTAAATTAGCCATGCACCAATGCCAAACCAACTCAACATTAAATACACTAAAAATATCGCCATTCACTCCACCACCTTATTGTTATGTCGTCCGCCATTTCCGGCAATGACCGAAAGCGTCACTGAAATAGACCGCTAAGGTCACTTTCTTTAGCCGCCAAGTCGATAATATCGTAGCCTATTGTGGAGGATACGTATGCACGCGGCGCCAGACTACCCAGAAAACCCGAATTACGGCCTAGGCCGTTATAGACGCCGCATACGCCTAACATCTATTGGCAACAGCGTTCACGGCGAGCTCGAAGACAGCAATCACGCATTTCGCTGCGAAATTAGCCACGATGGCGAGCGCGTCACTGACATTCAAAGCGAGGTCCTCAGAATACCCTTTAACACCTGCCCCGGCGCGTCGGAGCCCATCCGCAAACTCATTGGTCTCAGCCTGTGTGACGATATCCAAGAACTTATTCCACACACCGACACCAGCGGCAATTGCACCCACTTACTTGATTTAGCGCTACTGGCAATTCGCCACGCCCGCAGACAAGAAAGCGAGCGCGTGTACGATATTTGTATCGAGGATCAACAGGGCGAGCAAACTGCGCAGGCGGAAATACTCGCCAATGGCGAGCTCGTTCACAGTTGGCAGACCCACAACTGGGAAATTATAGAGCCCGCGCCATTGACGGGAAAAGTCTTATACAAAGGGTTTAGTCAGTGGGCCAGCGCCACATTCAGTGGCGATATCAAAGAAGCCGCATTTGCCCTGCAAAAGGGATATTTTGTATCGAGTGCGCGCCGTTACAATATCAACGCTCAAGCCGGACTGCCCGCCGCCGAACACATGGATGTCATGTTGGGCGCATGCTATAGCTACAGCTCGCCACAAATTGAAGTAGCACTGCGCACCGCCAATAGCGCCCGCGACTTCAGTGACACACCTGAGCAATTACTTATGTTTCTCGACCCCACCGTAACGTGAGTATTTTTATGCCGATTCATAAGCATAATTACGAATATTGTTCCAGCTCTGTTGCCACTATTCTGAGACCATTGTTAAGGCACACAGTCCCATCCAACGGTCTCCATAGTAGCACCCCCGCTTGGCACCCAAATTTTGGGTGCTTTTTTTATGCCTGGGGATTTGCCAATCACAGCGCAACCCCCAGCATTGGCTCACTTCAGCAAAAACACCACATTCAAGGTTGCGCTCACCGTCTCTTTACCGAGCAACATTGGCGCGGCGCTCATCTTGGCGTCCATCATCACCATTCGCTCCTGACGAATAGGCCCCTCAGTGCCTTCGTCAATGTGGTAAACACCCGCCACTCTGCGCCCAAAGCCGGCTGCCAGGGTAGCCGCCTTCGCATTGGCGTCAGCCATCGCCGCTTGAAGAGCCTGGGCCATCAGCGCATCGCGATTGGACAGGTCAAAACTCACATTGCCCAATTCGGTAATGCCAGCCTGCACAAGACCGTCAAGTACCGCCCCGTAGCGACTCAAGTCGTTCAAGGTCAAATCGATACTGCGCTCAACCCTTTGCCCGCGAAGAATGCGCTTGCCGTCATCCCATTCGTAATCGGGATAAATTCGAATTTGCGACGCCTGAATATCTTCATCGGCGATGCCCTGCTCCCGCACGGCAGTCAACACCCTCGCGGTGCGCTCATCGACGCGATTTTTAGCATCGGCCGCGGTGTCGCGGGTTTCGGAAATTTGCAACTGCAAGCGCGCAATATCTGGCAGCGCCTCAACCTCGCCGCGCGCCGACACCACCACATGCGGATCATCAGGCAAAGTGGCGGCGGCGGCAAACATAGGCAGCAAAGCGCACAAGACAATAACCCATTTACGATTCAAGATAAGACCAATCCGATTTTTCATCTGCACATTCCTTATATATCTACTAAGGCTCGCTTGACCACAAGCAAGCCACAAACGCGTCACTACCATAACCATAAAACGACTACGACAGGGAGAATACTATGAGCAATCTCGGCGAAAACTCAGTTATTTCAGCTATGCGCAGCACGCTCGACAGCCAGCGACGGCTTTGTACCAGCGGCGGCGCTGTCAGTGCGGAGGTTCGCATAGACCGCCTATCCCGCGCCATAGATATGGTTTTTGACAATCGCGAGGCAATTGTCGAAACACTGGCATTAGATTTTGGCCATCGCAGCAGCCATCAATCACTGATGTCAGACATCTATGCCACCATTGAGTGCCTTAAACACAACAAGAAACATCTTAAAAAATGGATGAAAACCGAGAAACGCAAAGCCCCATTTCCCATGAATTTAATGGGTGGCAAAGCAAAAGTTGAATACCAGCCAAAAGGCGTCATCGGCATTATTGGCACGTGGAACTTCCCGCTAAACACCGTGTTCGCGCCCTTAGGCGGAGTACTCGCCGCAGGCAATCGCGCCATGATCAAATGTTCCGAGGTAACACCACAAACTGGCGCGCTGCTAGAAACCCTCGCAGCAAAATACTTTTCAACCGACGAAGTCGCGGTATTCAATGGCGGCCCAGACGTGGGCGCGAGTTTCGCCGCGCTGCCCTTCGATCATATAATTTTCACTGGTGCGACCAGCATTGCGCGCCACATTCTGCGCGCCGCCGCCGACAATCTAACGCCAGTGACACTAGAGTTAGGCGGCAAGTCCCCCGTTATTATTAGCGACAGCTACCCTCTGCAAGAAGCGGTTGAGCGGATATTCAACGGCAAAATCCTCAATGTCGGTCAAGTCTGCTTATCGCCAGACTATGTGTTTGTACCGCAAGCGCAACTGGAAGAGTTCTGTACCACGGCGACGAGCTATATATGCAATCTGTTTCCAACCCTGCGCGAAAACCCCGACTACAGCTCGGTGGTGAATGAACGTCACTACCAGCGTTTAATGAGCTACCTGGAAGATGCCCGTCAGAAAGGCGCTGATATTCGCGAAATCAATCCGGCCAACGAAGATTTCTCGCAGCAAAAAGGCACCCACAAAATTCCACTTACACTCATCATCAACCCCAGCGACGATATGCTAGTGATGCAGGAAGAATTGTTCGGCCCCGTGATCTGCGTAAAAACCTACTCCTCGGTGGACGATTGCATAAGCTACGTCAATGCCCGCCCGCGGCCGCTGGCGCTCTACTATTTTGGTAAAAACAAAGATGAGCAGCGGCATATTTTGGACTCGACTGTCTCGGGTGCCGTTACCATTAATGACGTGATCTTCCACGTGAGCTGCGAAGACCTGCCCTTCGGCGGTATTGGCCCCAGCGGCATGGGCAGCTACCACGGTCAAGACGGTTTCAAAACCTTTAGTCACGCCAAAGCCGTTTACAAGCAAAGCAATGTGAACTTCCAAAAACTCGGAGGCATGCTGCCGCCCTACGGCGATAAATGTGATAAAACGCTCAATACAATGATAAGAAAATAAGTCCCGCCCAGGCTTGTGCAGCGACGGTGGCACCCATGCCACCATCGCTGCACTAGTTAAAAAAACCTCACCAAAGCTATTACCTGACAATCTAAGCCGCTATGCTGGCCACCTTAATGCCTGATTTCAAAGAGGTCGCGTTTGGCACAGACAACTCTAGGATGGCGCGAATGGGTCAGACTACCTGATCTAGGCATAGACGGTATCAAGGCAAAAATTGATACCGGTGCACGCAGCTCGTCACTTAATGCAGTAGACATTCACCCGATCGATGTCGATGGCGAACAGTGGGTGGAGTTCAAGGTATATCCCGTACAGCACCAAACCGACCACGCAGTACCATGCCGAGCGCGGGTAAAAGACTACCGCCAGGTCACCGATTCTGGCGGCCACCGCAGTATGCGCTATGTTATAGAGACCACCATCACCATCGGCAGTGAACAATTTACCGCAGAGATGACACTGGCAGACCGTTCACAAATGATGTTCCGCATGTTGTTAGGGCGCACCGCCATGAAAAATCGCTACACCGTAGACCCTGGCCGATCTTACTGCGCGAGCCAGAAACCCCCGAAAGCAACGGGAACTATTTAGGGTTCAGGCGAATCACAGCACACCGCCTCTACACCCGCACAACCAAGAGATACCGTCATCATGAAAATTGCAATACTGTCACGCAACAGACGCCTTTACTCCACCCGCCGCCTGGTTGAGGCCTGCACCGAGCGCGGCCACGAAGTGCGAGTACTAGATACACTAAAATGCTATATGGAGCTCAGCTCACATGAGCCAGTGGTATGGTATAAAGGCGAAAAATTAGAGGATTTTGACGCGATCATTCCCCGTATCGGCGCGTCGATTACGCCCTATGGCTTGGCCGTTATTCGCCAGTTCGAAATGCTCGGCACCTATAGCCTCACGGAATCCGTCGCGCTGGGTCGCTCACGGGACAAGCTGCGGGCACTGCAATTACTGTCGCGCAAAAACGTCGGCATGCCCATTTCCAGCTTTGCCCACGACGTACACAACACCAAAGAGCTCATCAAGCTGGTTGGTGGCGCGCCGGTGGTGGTCAAACTGCTGGAGGGCACCCAGGGACGCGGCGTTGTGCTGGCAGAAACCGCAAAAGCGGCCGAGAGCGTCATCGACGCCTTCCGTGAATTAAAAGCCGACTTCCTTGTTCAAGAGTTTATTAAAGAAGCAGGCGGAGCCGATGTGCGCTGTCTTGTTATTGGCAAAAAGGTCGTCGCGGCTATGCAGCGCACCGCCGCCAGCGGCGAATTCCGATCAAACTTACATCGCGGCGGCACCGCTGAACTCACACGCCTCACACCTGCCGAACGGGCAACCGCTGTAAAAGCCGCGCAAATTATGGGCCTCAACGTTGCCGGCGTAGATATTTTGCGCTCGTCACGGGGGCCGCTGGTAATGGAAGTCAATTCCTCCCCCGGTCTAGAAGGCATTGAAACCGCCAGTAAGAAAAATGTTGCCGCAGAAATCGTAAAATTTATTGAAGAAAATGCCGGCCCGAATAAAAATAAAACCCGTGGAACCGGCTGAAAAAACAAGAATGCAAAAACTAACCATCGCAGGGATTGATATCACCCCGGGCACTCGCCAACAAATCGAGCTGCCCGTTGCCAACCTTTATACCCACACCGAATTATCGATGACGGTAAAGGCGGTGCGTGGCCGCAAAGATGGCCCAACCTTGTTCGTAAGCGCCGCTATTCACGGCGACGAAATCAACGGCGTAGAAATTGTTCGGCGGCTCCTGCAACACAAGGCCTTGCGCTCAATACGCGGAACGCTGCTGGCCATTCCCATCGTCAACGTACACGGTTTCTTAAACAATAGCCGCTACCTTCCCGATGGTCGCGACCTTAATCGCTCGTTTCCCGGCTCACCAAAAAGCTCACTCGCGGGACGTATGGCCCACACCTTTTTAAATGAAGTGGTGCTGAAGTGTACCCACGGCATCGACCTACATACCGGCGCTAGGCACCGCAGTAACCTGCCGCAAATTCGCGCCGACATTAAAGACAAAAGCACCCTCGCCATGGCCGAAAGCTTTGGCGCACCGGTTATTTTGCACTCAGCAACGCGGGATGGTTCGCTGCGAGAAATCGCCAGCGAAAACAATATTCAGGTTCTACTTTACGAAGCTGGCGAAGCCCTACGCTTTGACGAAGTGGCCATTCGCGCCGGTGTCAGCGGCATTCTCAATGTGATGCGTCACATTGGCATGTTGCCGCCTTCGCGAAGTAAAAAACCAAAACGCAGTAGCATGATTACCGGCCAGTCTGCATGGCTACGCGCGACCAGCAGCGGCGTACTAAGGGCACTAGTCCCGCTTGGAGCCTTTGTTAGTAAAGGCGACGTACTCGCACTGATATCAGACCCGATGGGCGACAATAGCTCCGACGTAAAAATACTTGCCAGCGACGACGGCATTGTCATCGGCCGAACGTTTTTACCACTGGTCTATGAGGGCGACGCACTCTTCCACATTGCCAAATACAAAGCCAATATTGAAGAAGCGTTGGAACAGGTTAATGCGTTTAGAGAGGCCTTTGAGCCCGAGATATACCCCATCGCCGACGAGTATGACGACCATCCGCCCATTGCAGGCTAGATTTTGAATACTGTAAACAAAACCCACTACCAAGCACAAGCTGCACTTGGTAGTGGCGACAAACAAGATTTATTCGGTACGAATCCCAACCAATAATTCCATAAAGGAAAATTCACCAGTAGAACCATCATTAAAGGTAGTATCACCAGCCTCAAATGATCTGGTTAATAGCACCGAACCATCACCACTTACTATAAAGTCGACCGTGAATGTGTCGCCATCGTCTGGAAACGTCACGCTTACAGTACTGCCAGTTTGCACATAAGTAATCTGATTAGTTTCACTTTCTGAATCAGAAAAATCGGTGAAGCGATTGAATGGCGTATTTGCCTCATAGGTCTTATCAGCGCCAGCGTCCACAACAAATGTGCCGCTAAGGCTTTCGCTAGAAAAGCTAAGCGTAGCGGCAAGGCTGCCGTTACTGATATTGGCAAAATCGTTAGGACCGTCTTGTTGATATCCATTTTGAGCACTACTACCCACTGCCACTTCGCTATTAATACTGCGAATTTGGTACGTGCCCCCAGCAACGGAATTATTAGGTTCCGCCAGCTCTAAATTGCTGATTCGCTCAGCGTTGTCGTTAATCGCAGCAATAAGCGCGCCGAAAGTGCTGTTGACTTCCGCCGCCTTTGCCGGAGTACCGGCGCTAAACGTTGTGACCGAAGAGGCATCCACTTCGCCGGCAAATAAGCTTGGTGTAGCAAAACCCAGTACCGCTGCAAAAATAATGTGCTTTTTCATTTTTATATTCCCCTAAAACTGCTCACTAAAATCTGTTTTTTTTAATTACGGTGTTCTTACTGCCAATTGGCGTCATCCCAATTAAAGCTATCCCACACGGCTAAGGTCGGTTCTGGATCATCCTCATCACACACATCACCGATATCATCGCTATCGCTGTCGGCTTGATCCTCATTCGCGACCGCCGGGCAGTTGTCTACGTCATTGTCAACGCCGTCACCATCCACATCGGTATCACCGTTGTCACCAACACCGTCGCCATCCGAATCCACGGACTCATTTTCATCCAGCGGAAAGGCATCGTCAGCATCAGCAACGCCGTCATCGTCATCATCGGTATCCGCATTGTTGCCAATGCCATCGAGATCGGTATCAGTGGTTTCCGACGGATCTAGCGGAAAGGCATCATCAACATCGGCGGTATTATCGCCATCGTCATCGGTATCCGCATTGTTGCCAATACCGTCACTGTCGGTATCAACGGTCTCAGTAGCATCATTTGGGAAGGCATCATCTGCGTTTGGGACACCGTCTCCATCGCGATCACCATCACAGACATCACCAGCGCCATCTTCGTCCAGGTCTTCTTGACCGGGATTACTAACGGTTGGGCAATTGTCTGTGCTATCCGCAACAGCATCACCATCGATATCCGAGGCTGTCTTTGCAGGCTCTGGGTCTGCGGAAACGCTGCCACTTGCAACATCAGCGCTATCTACGTCTTCACCAGTGGCGTCCTGCTCAGCGACCAGCACAGATTCAATATCCGCAATGGACGTGTCGGTGCCGGGAACCTTAAGCGTTGCCGGGTCAACCGTCACCAGCGCAACAACATCGGTAATGTCGGCAAACGCAGAAATTGGCTCACCACCGACCGAGCCATCAATTACGTCATCACCAAGGTCAGCCGCCAGCGCGGATAACAGTGAATCTGTAGTTTGTGTCGAGCTGGCATTGTTCGCCGTCGCGTCATCTTTCATCGTTATCAAGATGGCACTCAAAGCCTCTATCGCAGCGCGATAACGTATCGCTTTAAGCTTGGCATCAGTAGTCGTCGTTGCCGAGGTAAGTAACGCTGGGGTGGCATTAAGGTCTGTATCAAGCTCTAGACCAAAGCCCACCGTCGCCAGTACCTTTTGCGAAGCTAGAGCAAACGCGGCTGTCAGTTCATCTTCACTTACACTGCCGTCATCATTCCCGCCGTATGCGGCCGAGTCGGCATTATCCACTGCCAGTTCGTAGGCTAACGAGGTCAGCGGCGATGGATACACAGGAACATTGCTTTGCACATTACTGCTATTCAACACCGTGCGAAACACGGTGATCGCCGGAGCCAGATCAGTGCTTAAATCGCGGGTTTGCTCGTTCGCTCGAACTTCCAGAATAAAGACGCCACTGTAATCACTGGGCAGTCTTAGGCCGGTAATTGCAGCTTGCGCATTGGTCGTGCCGCTTGCCAATAAACTCCCTATCAAGCGGTCATCGCTGGCATCAAAACGAAAAGCCGATACATCTGCATTGACCATCGGGCCTTTAATCGGCGTCCCGCTAATGTCAGTGCCCCCGGCGCCGGCAGAACCGCCACCCCCACCTCCACTGCCGCAAGCCGCTAGCAGCACAGATGACAATGTGATGCCAAGCAAGCCCCTATTGGCTTGTGTTTTATGAAATCCCACCATAAATCTACCCTTGGTTTTGCGCGACGTAGCTGAACTCTGCCACACGCTTTATTTTTGTCATAACCTTGGATTCTCTATTTAACGTGCTAAGAAATCCGTCATATTCCTTCATTAGCGCATCTAGTACCCACAGCATTAACAGCAGGGGCACTTAGAATTGCTCACGACTAAATCTAACGGTATAGTTTACTCAGCGCCTCCCCTAGATTGGGGAGAACGACTTAAAAATGGCCGTAGGGAAGCGAGTCAAGAAAAAATAACAAGGCCATAAATAATTAATGCGAAATAGTAAATTGTCCCAGCTAATTGGTGAGCTATATCGACATGCTCACCAAGCTGATGGATGGATGGCATTTTTTGCCATGCTAGAAACTGAAATACCATCGAGGTCGACAACCTTGATGTTTGAGGAAATCGAAACTCACGCAAGCGATATTGTTTTTTCTCGGCACTTGAGTGACGACGAATTGCAGCTTTACGGCGAACACTTCATACATACCGATGTGTGGGCGGAGGCGATGGCCGATCTTCCGCTATTACAATTCCACAGCAACGAGATGTTTCCAGATCGAAAATTTCTATCTTCAGAATTTTATGCCGACTATACCAAGCCACTCGACATAAGATATGCCTGCGGCGCGTACATTGAAGACCCAAAGATTGGCCAGGCTTTTCGCGTAACTATTCAGCGCGGCCACCAGCATAAGCCATTTAGCAAGGAAGAACTCCAAACACTAAACCTGTTTATTCCCCACCTGCAAAATGCCCTGGCCATTTATAAGCGCAACATTGCGTTAGAATCTTTGCAAAGCATTTTTGACTCTATTACCAGCATCACCGACAGCGCCGCCTACCTGCTGCGATCAGACTCCACCATCGTGTCGCAAAATGCATTAGCCGAAGAATTTCTTTGTCAAGACATCGCCTGCATTAGCGCAGGCAAGCTGTCGTTCCGGTCACATAAATTACGCAATACCATCGAACGATTAATAAATAATAATAATGACTTTACGGAAAATAAAAGGCGCAATCGACGAAATTATGCGCGAACCGAGCACTACCAAATCAGCATAGAGCCGCACTTACTTCCGAGCTTAACGCCCGGCACACAGGAACTCGGCTTTCTTCTGCAAATTAAAAGTATTAATACAAATATGAATATTGATTTGGCAGGCCTCGAAATTTTATACGGACTTACCACAACCGAAGCTATGGTTACGCGCCACTTAAGCCGCGGCCTTGTGGTCAGAGAAATTTCAGACGCCATGACGGTAAAAGAGAGCACCATAAGATCACATTTTAAAGCTATTTATGCAAAGCTTGGCGTGCGCTCTCAATCTGAATTGCTCAGTAAAATTATGTCGTCGCTCGCCCGAACCAAAATGGATTTAATATAAATATTTAATCACTAATATCGAAGCTAAGTCCTAGCAAGAGCTAGGACTTAGCGGCACTGAACAAGCACTCATTCAGCTGAAAACTAGATAAAGGTTACTTCAAGGCTACTGCCAACCCGGCACCCACGTTTTACTAAACGCAGGACTCGCCCATCCAGCAGGAAAATCTGCAGGCGTCATTTGCTCTCCGCCGATAATCACCTCACCCAGATCATCTTGATACTTCAGCCAGGGAATTGTTGGCTGCCAAGCCAGAGGTTTTTTAGACCAGTCACACACCCCTGTCGCAAAGGTTTGCTCTAACTTCTGCCAGTCCGCCTCTTGCCAAACCAAATTGCCCAAACCGTAATCATCAGCTCGGCTAAAGGGTTTTAATTGGCACTGCACCTGATCACCATACTTGTCAGCACCGGCCTGGGTGCGTGGCGTACCGAATACCAACATAAGTTCGTCTGGACACATTTGCCCCGGCACGCCGCTACACTGATCTTGCACACTCGCGGGCTTGTTGGTCACTATTTTCTGCGCCAGTGGTGCGTCGCTGGTGTCGGCTTCTATCGTGTCTAACCACGATGCCATGGCGATCAGCGATTGACTCATATACGTCAGATCACCAATCAATGGCGTTAGGCCGCCCCAGTGAACAAAGTTGTCGCGGTTGCCAAACTCTCGCTCTAAGCGCCAGCGCACCCAATAGCCGTGCACACTGTCGTGAGCGATGCCCGGATCAGGCCCCGTCATATTAATAATCGGCACCGTGTCCATATTCACTACGGTATTTAAAATCCCCGTGCGATAGGCATTGGGCAATGCCGGATAGTCAGGTTTTAAGCGTTCAGCGGTCACATTCAAGCTAGGATCAAGCCCGCCAATATTGGTGTTCAACTTTAAAAATTGGTCGGGAGTAAGAAGCCCTTGTTGCAGTGGAATGAGGCCGTATTGCACGCCTTCATTGCCCAACGGAAAACCGGAAAATGCGTAACCTAAGTCTTTTTCAATTTGCGACCAATGATCGCGCAGCTGATCCTCAGCGGGGAATTGCTCGCGCTGACCAATCATATTTTGCATAAACGTCAGCACGTCACAGCGCGCGCCGCCGGGGTTAGTATCTTGATCGAAGCGCTCTTCATCGCTGATGCCGCCGCAGCTAGACGCAGGATCAACCGCCTCGGCAAACAGCGCCGAATCGGCAACAGACGCATTCACAATGCCGTTGAGATGACCGTAAACCTCGTTCTGTTGAAGCACCGTAAATAGCGTGCCATCACGCGCCAACAACGCCGGATCATTCATATTGGTTTTAAAGTAACGCAGCAAAATATGATAATCCGCAAACTGGGTCGCCGTACTCATCACATCGGGATAAGTACAGGTCGTCAGCAAGCCTTGGTACAAACCAGGGTAGGCATTGGCGATCATATTCTGGGTTATCGCACCGCCGGAACAACCTGTACCCACGGTGTAACGGAGCTCGCCGTACTGCTCTATAAAGCGCTCCTTCGCCATCATCAGCGATTCCGCTTGATAGCTAAGATTACAGTTGTGACCAAGATTCAACTGCGCGGTAGACAGCACCGACCACCCCATACTCAGCGCCGTAATATAAGACTGATCAATCAGCGGGTTGCCTGGAATCGTGCCAGAATAATCGTCGGTTTTTGGCGAGCTAGTATCGTGGTCGCCTCGGCAATTACCGCCGTGGGTGACCAACAATCGTCCATTCCACTGCGACTGGGGCTGAACCGGTGTCCAATCTTCACCCACCTTCTGCAGTGTAAAAATCGTGTACTGATCCCGCGCCTGATAACCAATCTCCTGCCGCACAATAAACGGCAGCGTTTCGCCGGTATCGGTCGTAGTCATCGCCACATCGTCTGGCGGGGCTTCCGGGTCATAGGGCAGCAAACCGCCATTTAGGGGATTGCTCGATTTATAAAGCCACTTGTATTCCACCTGCTGATTACAATCTTCATCAGCCGCCGTATCTTGGCACTCCCAAGGCTGAATATGCGGGCCTGTAAACACTGGGCCACCAGAAGGATGGTTCACCACCGTAAGGTCATTGCCGACATTGGTGCTGAGGGTGTTGTCACCCACCGCCAAACCGTCAACCACACCCACTAAGCGCAGAGGGTTATCTGGCGTGGCCTGCAACACACTAGTTACATCGCTGCCATTGCGGGTCAACACCAGTCCTTCTACCGCAGCAGCATTTTCTAACACCACCTCCACTAGCACATCGCCCGCCGACACCATATCTGGCCGATTAGACAACACCCGCAGCTGCGCTGTGTCTTCAGCCGTGCCACCAGAACCGGGATCAGGGTCTGGCGTACCAGCAGAACTGCCACGACCAGAACCACTGCCGCCGCAGGCGGCCAACGTCAGAGCGATCAATACCGTTATTATTTTTACATTCACTGCTACAACCTCTGCTCGCGCTTGCGAACTGACTTACGAAACAAAAACCACTACGACACTTTATAGGCAAAATGTGCAGTGTCAACTTACATAGTATTTAGAAAGTATAGACGTCGAGGGAAAAAACAGTCGGAATTAGCGGCAAAAATAGAAAAATCGAGACTAGACAAAGGATTACGCTAGCGAGTGAATGTTAGCCTCAACACCCAACAGATTTACCAACATAACTGAACCAGAGCTTTCTATGTTGTTGCGCTCTTTGTGAACAATTAAGCCCTAGCTGCAACCCAGGCATTACGCCGACACACGAAATACATCGCCACAGCCCAATCAAACGTCGCACAAAACGCACCATAGGCGAGTGGTACCTGCGTAGCTTGCCTACCGGCGAACACATTCGTTCCGCTGTGCTGGTGAATCTCATGAAGAAGATCCCACGCTCCATGCAATGCGTAGCCCGCGATAAGCAATATCGGCAGCCTTATGCCGAGACAACCCAAAACAGCAAAGACGACAACCGCTGTCGTTTCAAGCCGCCATGCCGACTGATCACCAAAATAAGACGTAAACGCCAGATAAAAAGCAGCGATAAAAATCAGGAACGCACCATACAACGCAGACTCGAATCGAGCCGGCACAAAACGGTGAGAGAGATACATCGAACCGACCGCAGCCAAAACACCGACGCTGACATACAAGATCATAATGATTGCTAGCGCCATCAACGTCATCTCTATTTAAGCTATTCGTAAATTTATTATTCACACGTATCGCCAACCCTAAATGAAAATCTAGAGGGCGCTAAATCGAATATTGCCTTACTTAATTCCAATTCAAATATGCCATATCTCGACGTGCACTTACTAGCACAATTAAGCCCAAAGCAATCCGAAACAGAAATATTAATAGCGATTAATTATCCACAAGAAAATTAAAAAAGCCCCTCAAACGAGGGGCAAAGAGGTGTACAAGATTAGAGCGATTTAAGCAGCTTGCCCCTGCTCAGTTTTTACTGACGCCTCCGGCTCATCAACCACTTGTCGGATAAGATAATCAAAGGCACCCAGCGCTGCGGTGGCTCCGCTACCTACCGCGACAACAATTTGTTTGAACGGTACGGTGGTCACATCACCCGCCGCAAACACGCCTGGGATTGATGTTTCACCGCGTGCGTTAATTTCAATTTCGCCGCGCGGTGTTAATGCCACTGTGTCTTTCAAAAACTCGGTGTTGGGCACCAAACCGATCTGCACAAAGATGCCCGCTAGGCTTACCTTCTGCGCGTCGCCGGTTTTGCGATCTGTGTACTGCAAACCGGTAACACGTTGGCCATCGCCGAGCACTTCGGTGGTCTGCGCACTGGTAATAATGTCGATGTTTTTCATCGACCGCGCTTTGCGTTGCAGTACTTCGTCAGCACGCAATTTACTGTCGAACTCCAATACCGTGACGTGTGCAGTTATACCTGCCAAGTCAATTGCGGCTTCTATGCCGGAATTACCTCCGCCGATGACCGCGACGGATTTACCTTTAAATAAGGGGCCGTCGCAGTGTGGGCAGTAGGCCACACCTTTGCCGCGGTATTCTTGCTCGCCGGGTACGTTCATTTCTCTCCAGCGTGCACCGGTGGCTAATAGCGCCGAACGGCTGCGTAATACCGCGCCGCCTTCAACGCTGACTTCTATACTGCCGTCGTCTGCAACGGTCAGTGCAGATGCTTTGTGGCCGCGCATAATATCCACATCGTAGGCGCCAACGTGGGCTTCTAAATTAGCGACTAATTTAGGGCCTTCGGTTTCTGATACTGAAATAAAGTTTTCGATGCTGACGGTATCTAGCAATTGACCGCCAAACTTATCGGCGAGTACACCGGTGCGGATACCTTTACGCGCTGCGTAGATAGCCGCCGATGCGCCCGCCGGACCGCCGCCGACAATCAGCATGTCGAACAGGTCTTTCTCCGCCAATTTTTTAAGGCTGCGCGCACCGGCATTTTTGTCGATCTTTTTCAAAATATCAGCCAAGCCGATTCGGCCCTGCGAGAACTGCTGGCCGTTCATGAATACGGTGGGCACAGCCATGACTTTGCGCTCATCGACTTCTTGCTGGAACAGCGAGCCGTCAATCATTTCATTGCTGATTTGCGGGTTGATCGCGGCCATCATATTCAGCGCCTGAACCACTTCTGGGCAGGTCTGGCAGCTCAAGGAAATATAGGTTTCAAAGCGGTATTCACCGTCAAGATTGCGCACTTGTTCTATCAAGTCTTTATCGACTTTCATTGGGTGGCCGCCACTGTGCAATACAGCTAATACCAGCGAGGTAAATTCGTGACCAAGCGGCACGCCTGCAAAACGCATTTCTGTGCCGTTCGCAACTGAGCGCACACCCATCGCCGGACGACGCGCCGCGGTGTCTTCGCCCTGAACAATGGATACCAGCGCAGACAGCGCTGATATCTCGTTCATTAGGCTTTCAAGTTCCCGGGATTTGTCCTGGCCATCGAGATACGCGACCAGCTCTACCGGTGTTTTCAGATTTTGGAGGTAGGCCTCCAACTGGGTTTTTAATTTCGCGTCTAGCATGATGACTACCTCGTCCCGTAAATTCATTATTCATTCAAGGAAATAGACTTTAAAAAAGGCCCCGTCGCCGAGGCCAACAGGGGTGTTAAATTTTACCGACTAGGTCTAGTGACGGAGACAGTGTCGCCTCACCTGGCTGCCATGCTGCTGGGCAGACTTCGCCGTCGTGTTCTGCAACGTATTGAGCTGCTTGTACTTTACGCACTAACTCTTTGGCTGAACGGCCGATACCGAGGTCATGTAGCTCTGCCACTTTGATTTCACCCTCCGGGTTAATCACGAAAGTGCCGCGCAATGCCAAGCCGTCTTCTTCGATCATTACGCCAAAGTTGCGTGAAATGCGGCCTGTTGGATCGCCGATCATTGGGTACTGAATTTTGCCAATGGTGTCGGAGGTGTCGTGCCACGCTTTGTGGGTGAAGTGGGTGTCGGTTGATACTGAGTAGACTTCCACGCCCATTTCTTGCAGCTGTGCGTAATGGTCTGCCATGTCGCCCAACTCGGTGGGGCATACAAAGGTAAAGTCGGCAGGGTAGAAAACAACCACTGACCACTTGCCCAGCAGGTCGGCATCGCTGACGTCAATAAAGCCGCCATTGTGGTAAGCCGTCGCTTTGAAGGGCTGTACTTTGGTATTGATAATGGTTGGAAACATAGTGTTACTCCTGAGGTGTTGGTATAAGTAAATTCGGTTTGCCTTAAGCTCAGGAGCCATACTACGGAAGAGAAGATTTGGTATCTAATCGATCATTATTATGATATTGATAGGTTTTACCAATACTTATTGAGCGCCATGATTAAGATTCGCGACCTGCAATACCTCGACGCCGTTGCCAGGCACGGCCACTTTGGCCGAGCAGCAGAGGCCTGCTTTGTCAGCCAGCCCACACTGAGCGGACAGATTATGAAGCTGGAAGATCAACTAGGGCTGAGCCTATTTGAGCGCCATCGCAAGAAGGTCATGCTGACCCCGGCGGGGGAAGCACTACTGGTACGCGCGCGGCAGGTATTGCGTACCGTCGAGGATTTTGAAGAAACAGCCAAAGCTTTGTCTGACCCGCTAAGTGGTGACTTGCATGTGGGCTTAATTCCCACAGTAGCGCCCTACTTGCTGCCGCATATTATGTCGGCGCTGAGCGCCGCCCTGCCCAATATCAATTTCTTTCTGCACGAGAATCAAACCGACGTACTGCTAAAACAATTAGATGAAGGCAAGCTCGACGTGCTGATTCTAAGCTGGCTCGACACTATGGAGAATGTCGAACGCTACTCCCTAATTAACGAACCCTTGGTATTAGCGACTCCCGTCAATCATGCCTTGGCGCAAAAAAATGACCTTAGCCTAAAGGACTTAAACGGGCAGTGGGTACTCACCCTTGAAGATGGGCACTGCCTTCGCGACGAAGCCTTGGGCTATTGCTTTAGCGCCGGCGCCAAGGAGGATTCGCGATTTCAGGCAACGAGCTTAGAGACCTTGCGCTATATGATCGCCAGCGGCATGGGGATCACCCTAATTCCGGAACTGGCAATCAAAGAAGGGGAACACGGTCTGCGCTACACACACTTTAAGGCGCCCGTCCCGAGCAGGGAGATTTGCTTGCTGGTCAGACCCAACTACTCAAGAATGGAATGCGTGCGGGCCGTGGTGTCGTCGATCAGAACGTCGATGGTAGATTTCATAAAATGATCGGGCCACCGAACACAGACTGTTAGGCGACCCGTGGCTTGCGCTTACTCAATAAAGGAAATGCTACCCAGATAATCCAATTTGCCCAGATCGACACCGTTGTTACGCAAAATTGCATAGGCCGTTGTCACGTGGAAATACAAATTGGGAATAACAAAACTAGTCGCAAAGGTGCTGCCCAACATTTTCTTGCCATCTAACCACGGCAGACTAATTTCTTTGGATGCGGTCTCCGCAAAATCTGCGGGGGTATAGGTGGCCAAGTATTCCTGCACCGCGGCAATACGAGCATAGAGCTCATCGACGGTTGTCTCGGTATCTTCATGTTTTGGTGCACTGTCTGCCTTACCGGCTAAACGCGCTGCACCTAGCTTGGCGGTGTCACAGCAAATTTGAACTTGGCGAATCAGAGGAAACTGGTCTGGCGCCAAACGCGAGTTTAATAACACCTCTGGGGCGACCTTTTTGGTTTCTGCAAACTCCTCGGCTTTCTCCAGCATTACCTTCAAATTACCCAGCATCTTGCTCGCTTGCACAACTGTAATGTCATAGAACATGGTAGATCACCTCGCGGAATGGATTGAGCTTTTATGGTTTTTGTTACTGAGTAAGAGTTTGGGGTATAAATGAGTGATTCAATAGCATAGAGATGAATATTTTGCAGCCAACATAAACCCTAGCTGCAGCGGAGATCAAGTTACGGCGTGGCAGCACGGTCAAGCTCATATGGAAACAATCCCCGCCTGCGGGGTGTCTGTGCCGAAAGTATGCTCTGAGATAGGCGCCCCCGCACGCAACAGGGCTTGGCGGTGCTGTTGAATAGGTGTCTTCAAACAAATCAACTCGAACTGATGAAGTTTAGTGAAACAGTCCATCTGCAATAGATCTTGCACATAGCGACAAACCTTTGGCCAACGACTTTCATCAAGTTGATAACGCGCAAAGGCGGCATTCCTAAAAAAGCTCGCCACCGAAATATCGGCTATCGTCACGTTGCCAAAAAGAAACCCACTATCTGGAAGCTGCGTTTCAAGATAGTCCATTAGCTCTGGAATTTCACACGTCAATGCCTTGGCCAAAATAGCCTCATCCGGCTCTTTGCCCCACACAAACTTGCGGATAACCACTTGATTGTATAAATGCCAGATAAAGACCTCACCCAAGCGCGAGTCCGCGTACTCCTCGATCCATCGGGCACGCCCGCGCTCAGCGACATCGCTTGGCATGAGATCGGGGGTCAGATACTTTTCATTGAGGTATTCCACAATGACCGTAGAATCTGACAGCACAATATTATTATCGATTAACACCGGTACTCTGCGCAGTGGACTGACACCACTAAATTCTGATGAGCCGTAAAAAGGAACGATGGGGTCGATTTCATACGCTAAGCCCTTCAACTCTAAACAAGCCAGAACTTTCCTGACATACGGAGACAAGTAAGACCCGATAATCTTCAATTTCGACCTTCCTGGTTTTGCTCTATTCACGTTGTTATCTTTAAAAGGCATACAGCAATTTACAAACAGTCTTTGTTATAGCACTTTTTCACGCTATGTCCATATAGCTCGCCGCTGCGCACCATACAATAGGAGGGCGGTGGTGCGAGCTCATATTTTTCGAGCGTGAAGGTCACTGATGTAAGAGGAGGAAAAGCAAGAATATGCTACGGTGTATTCTTATTAATTTTGCACACCCACTGCATCACCACGACGCAACCAACGATAGTCATAAGGTGCGAGCAGTATGCTGTGCTGACTGCGAATATCAGCGCCATCAATCAAGATATCCTGCCAGGATACTGACTCATCAAGATTTAAATCTGACAACAAAATTTCCTGCGGCTCTGCGCTTATATTGTAAACCGCAACAATAGCGGCACCCGTGCTGTGACTCTCGCGACGAATACCAAACACCTTGTCACCTAGGTGCAAAGGGTATTGCGCAGCGTTGGGATGGAAGGCAGCTTGCGTTGAACGCAGTGTGATAAGCGCCTTAAGGATATTAAAAATTCTAGCGTGATGGCTGTCGGTGCTGAGCTGTGACTCTAGGTCATCCGCCACCCATTGGTGACGATTTATTGAGCGATTATGGCTGGTGTGCAATACGCGGTTTTCGTCGTTCTCCGTTGCCAATAGACTGTGAATATAAAACGCGGGCACACCTTGCACGGCCAGCATCAAGGCATGAGCGCAGATAAAGCGCTGCTCTTGGAAGCCATCTTCGCCGTCATTTTCATTACTGGAGTATAGGTGCCGGCGCATAGCGTCAAACAAACTGATGTTTATTTCATAGGGGCGATTTTCGCCATTGGCCAGCGCGCGCCACGACACGCGACCGCCGCTCTTTTGCATAAGGGTAACTAATTGATTTATTTCGGCGTCTTCTAACAAACCCTCTGCCGGGCGTAAGCCGATGCCGTCGTGGGAGGCAATAAAGTTAAAATAAGTGGTGCCATCCTGCGCAGCGGGCATGCCCATCATCCAGGTTTTTAAGGCCTTACAACTACCACTTACCATGGTGTTAATTAATAGGGGCGGCAGCGAGAAGTTATAAACCAAATGCGCTTCATTGGCGTTGCCGAAGTAGGCTAAATTTTCCCGCAGTGGGATATTGGTCTCGGTAATGATAATGGCCTCAGGGATCGCGTGCTCAATAAGGCTTCGAACAAGGCGCACGACCTCGTGGGTTTGTTCCAAATTTAAACTGGTGGTGCCGGGAATCTTCCATAAAAATGCAACGGCATCGAGGCGAAAAATTTTCACACCCATGTCGAGGTAGTAGCGAATAATTTTTACAAACTCTAATAATACCGTGGGGTTTTGAAAATTAAGATCAACCTGATCGTGGCTAAAGGTACACCAGACGTGGCGTTTGCCATCTAGGGTTTGCACCTCATTTAATAGCGGACTGGTGCGAGGCCTGATAACCTCACTTAAATCCGTTTCGGGATCGACTTCAACAAAATAGTCCATGCCCGGATCACGGCGCTGTTTAAAATTTTCAAACCACAGGCTGCGACTAGAACAGTGATTAATGACTAAGTCAGCCATTAGGTCAAAGTCTCGCGCAATAGCATTTATGTCCTTCCAGTCACCAAGCGACGGATTCACTTCAACATAGTTAATAACGGAAAAGCCGTCGTCCGAGCTGTAGGGATAAAACGGTAAAATATGCACGCCGCTAATTAAACCGCGCAACTCCCGGCGCAAAAAATCATGCAGGGTATGCAGCGGCCATTCGCCCTCGCGCAGAATAGAATCGCCGTAGGTAATGACCAGCGTGTCACTTTCGTCCCACAGGTTTTTATGCGCTTCTGGCATAAAGCAGCGTTGATCCAGCGCCATCAATGCAATTATGTCTTCCAGCAAAGCGGCTTTTTCGAGGTGTGGATATAAGACCTCCAAATGGGCGCTAAGCCTTTCACGTAAATGCTGTTCTGGCGTTATCTCCGTCATTCAAGAAAACTCCTCATTGTCGGCGACCACCGCTGCCATCATGTCCTCTAATAAAGTCGGCTCTGCGCTGCACACCCGATTCCAGCTTGGAATAAACGGGGTTTCCATGGGATTTTCTAAAAACATATTGCCAGCTTTTACAATATTTTGAGCAAACAGTTCAACCGCCTGCTCTTCGCCGTGGAGGTCTAGGTCCAAGCCGTTCATGACCGCATCGTTGCGATAACTATCGACAAAATCTAAAGCCACGCGGTAGTAAGTTGCCTTGATCGAGCGGAAGGTTTCACTATTGAACACCACGCCATTTGTGGCCAGTTTGCGGAACACCGCTTTGGCGATATCGATAGACATTTTTGACAATCCGCCGCTGTCATCCTGCTCCGACAGATCTTGATGTTTATGGTCGTACACGTCCGCGATATTGACCTGACACAAGCGGTTGGTGGAATAATTGCGATACATTTCTGACAACACGCCGATCTCTAATCCCCAATCGCTAGGAATACGCAAATCGTTTAAGACGTCTTTGCGCATGGAGAATTCACCCGACAAGGGGTAGCGATAGCTGTCGAGATAATCTAAATAATCTAGGGAGCCAAATATTTTTTTCAAAGAACGAATTAGGGGTGTAACTAATAAACGACTCACTCTGCCGTTTATTTTTCCGTCGGCCACCCGCGCGTAATAGCCTTTGCAAAACTCATAATTAAAACCGGGATTGGCCACGGGATAAAATAGTTGCGCTAGCAGGCGACGATCGTAGGTGAGAATATCGCAGTCGTGCAGCGCGATTGCCTCCGCCCGCCCAGAGGCTTGTATATAGCCGATACAAAACCACACATTGCGGCCCTTACCTGGCTCTGCGGGCGACAAACCGCGGGATTTGAGACGCTGGTCTATCGCCTGCAAACGCGGGCCGTCATTCCATAGTACGCGATGACGCTGAGGCAGTCTGCTGAAAAATTTCAATGCATGGCGATACTGTTCTTCGTTTGCCTGATCAAGACCAATGATAATTTCATCGATGTAATCTACTTTTGCAATTTCATCGATAATCGCCGGCAAGGCTGTGCCTTCAAGTTCAGAAAACAGCGATGGTAGAATTAAGGCCATTGGCCGCCGTTTAGAAAATGTGAGTAACTCTGCCTCTAACTCCGCCACAGGTCGGTCGACCAAATTGTGTAGCGTAGTGATAATGCCGTTTTGATAAAAATCGCCCATAAAAATCTCATTTTATTTTTTAATTTGGTTTTAACAACTTTGCCAAAATGCACTTGCAAAAGGAATCACGCTAATAAGTTTAAAAGTGCCTCGTTCCAGCCAGCAGGACCGTATTGCTCAGTGCACATAATCTCGCCCTGCGGATTTTTTACTTCAGGCGCAGGATGATGCTCTGACCTTATAACAACGCCGATATCAGCCGCCGCCAACATCGCCACATCGTTGCCACTGTCACCCAAGGCAATCACCCGTGGTCTGGCGCCTGTGGGATATAAGCAAGAAACCAGCCACGACATCGCCACGCCCTTGTTTGTTGGCCCCATAATATGGTGAAAGCGGCCGCCCTTTAGCGCTTGCAGACCTGCACTTTTTAAGTCTTCACAAAACTGCAGCCAACGCTCGTCGCTGTCCTCCCAGCAAATCGGTTCAGAATAATCGCGCCGCAGCGCTAGCTCAGCGTCGGCCTGCTCCAAGCCGGTAATTTCCTGCAGGGCAGCAACATCAAAATCGCTGAATCCGGAAAATTTATAGCCCTTATCCGCGCGCCAGCGATGAAGCAAAACTAGGATGTCACTGCGGTGCGGCGCAAAACGCTTATGCCTCGCTCCGTCGATTAATTCCATCTCAACATCGGCCAGTAAATCACAACTCTTGGGCACCACCACCGCCGCGCCGTTCTCAACAATATAGGGATAGGGGTTAGCCAGTCGCTGGGAAAGCGGATGCAATTCCGCGCTGGTTTTGCTGGTGTTTAATACCCAGACTATCGACTGTGCAGCAATCTGGGCCAATGCAGGTGCGGCAGCGGCAAATGAATAGCTATCATGATCTAACAAGGTGCCATCGAGATCGGTGAAGATCACATCCTTCGTCGATAACTCGGTCATCTATCCTCCCTATACGTCACGTTCAGTATTTCGCGCTGCTCACCTAGCGCCATTACGCAATCAGCCTTCGCGGCAAGTGTCTTCAGGCAGTGCGTCGTTAATCGTTCATAGTGCTGTATAAATCGTAGAATTTCTTGCTGACTCATTACGCCTTTGGCGGCCGCAGCATCCGTCTGGCGCTGGGCTAATTTTCTCTCTTGCTCACTCCGCCAACCAGCGACACACGCAAAACTCGGGGCGCTCAACATAAGTAAATAATCAATTTCACCGAACAACACTTGGTAGTCGGCAGCCAGGCAACTATTCACATAGCCTCGCCAGCCACCATCGCTATCTTCTAACCGTTCTAGATCATTCACCGGCAACGTTAATTCAGCAGGTGATTGCGGGCTCGCACCCACACACCAGCCTTCGAACACAATGAGATCAATCGGCCCATTTACTGTTGGCCACGCCGCTTCGGGTGCGCGGTCGTCCCGGGCTTTATCAAATCGCGGCAAGCGCATGGTTTCATCGCGTTTAAGCAACCGCAACTTAGCAAGGGTATTCAAGGCCAAAGGAATATCGTGGGTCCCCGGAACGCCGCGGGTTCGCAACAAGGGGTGTGTTGTGCTGGCGAGTTCTTTACGCTGCACAGCCCTTAGGTAAAAGTCATCCAGCGATAATAGGGCTATATTTAGACCTTCTCGCTCTTGCAAATACCAATGTATAAACTCGGCCAAGGTCGATTTTCCGCTACCCTGCGAACCATAAATACCGAGTACGGGAACACGCCCCTCAGCCCCCAGCAAAGGCCGAAGCGTTTCTATGAATGGAATAAAATTCTTTTGGGCCTGTTCCCGATAACTATCGGGCAATTTCTCTCTTTCAAGAAATTCGCTCAGGGCATCCTTAGGCAAAATCTCTCTCCGGCCAAGCGTTGTTGTATTACCTTAGACTATTTTGACAGCTAAGTACTACAAGCAAATTAAGCAGGTTTCTTGCCAGTATTGAGCGAAAAAGTGAAGTTAGTTGAGTTGCGAAAAGTGACGAGCAAAAAAAAGAGGCCGCATGGCCTCTTTCTATAGTCAGTCCGCAATTAGTGCTGGTGGCCGCCCGCGCCATGAACATGGCCGTGGCTTAGCTCTTCTTCGCTTGCAGCGCGAACAGACTCAATACTCACGTCAAAATTCAAGACTTGACCCGCTAGTGGATGGTTAGCATCAACGGTGACATTTTCATCGTCTACTTCTTTCACAACCACTGTCTGCATTTGACCGCCCTGGCCCTGCGCTTGAAACTGCATGCCGACTTCGATTTGATCAACACCTTGGAACGCTGCGCGTGGAACAGGTTGAATCAATTCCGGATTGAGTTCACCGTAACCATCAGCTGGCTGTACCGTTACTTTCATTGCGTCGCCGGTGGTTTTACCCGCCAATTCACGCTCAAGACCTGGGATGATGCCGCCGTGGCCGTGAAGATACGTTAGTGGTTCCTGACCTTTTGAAGAATCAATTTCAGTGCCGTTGTCGTCAGTCAGGGTGTAGTGAAACGCCACTACGCTATCATTAGCAATAATCATGGGAGCCTCCCGTTAAAATAAGCCGACAAGCATGACAGTTTTGCCCGACGAGGTCACGCGAGAGCCTCAATTTATTGGGTATTGCACGACATTAACGACCTAATCGCCAATATCGACGCGCCAGACCGAAGATAATTCACCGCGCGCCTAGAGCCAAAATCTTCAACCGCCGCTGGGATCGGTAATAGCTTGGCCAACTTCAACAATTCGACGACGCAGCCAAATATGACCAGGATCGTGTTGCAGCAGCGGGCTCCACGCCAGCTTCAACTCAATTGGAATTATCATAAATGGCGGCTTGCGAATCGCCAACCGTGGATCTTCGTCATATAAACGGGCAACTTGGGTCGGCAAGGTTGCGATCAGATCCGGGTGTTTCGCTAACAATGCGGCCACTTGATAGTGACGAGTAAACACGCGAATTTGGCGCTCGTGACCACATTCAGCCAAGGCTTCATCTACCCAACCTAAGCGTTGGCTGTCGCGCTGGCTCATTCCTCGCCCTACGCCCATACCGGTTTTGCTTACCCAAATATGGGGCGCTGCCAAAAACGCATCCATATCAAAATTGTCGAGGGCCTTGTTCTCGCTGCTCATCAAGCACGAAAAGCTGTCTCGCCACACCGTGGCTTGGTGAAAGGACTGGGGTAGACGATCAAAACGGTTGATCGCCATATCAATTTTGCCCTGCTCTAAATCTTGAAAGGTCACATCACTTGGCGTAAGGACGTCCAGTGTGATATTGGGCGCTTCGTCACGCAGCTTGAACAACAGCGGCGCCAACAGAGTGGACTCCGCGTAGTCGCTGGCCATAATCCGAAACACACGGGTGCTCTTGGTCACTTCAAAATCGGATACCGGCAACACCGCCTGCTCAACCGACGACAATATAGTACGCACCTGCGGCTGTAATTCGACTGCCCGCTCGGTGGGAGTCATGCCCTCACTAGTTCTAACCAATAGTGGGTCATTGAATAAATCGCGCAAGCGCCGCAAACCGTTACTCAACGCCGGTTGAGTGATACCCAGCTGCTCCGCAGCGCGGGTAACATTTTTCTCCCGCAACAATACGTCGAGATAGACAAGCAGATTTAGGTCAATACGCGACAGATTCATAGCAAGAATAACTCCGCTGGGTTTAATAGTTTTACGTGATTATGGGCATTTTAAAGCTTTACTGCCAGAGGCTGCAAAACAAGCTGGCGGCTGGACGCCTGATGTCGGACATAAAGACCGTTAAACACACGTCAAACTTCAGACACCCGACATCTGACTTCACAAAAAAAAGGCCCGGAAAATCCGGGCCAAGCCTCACTGACAGGAACTGTTACAAGATGCGAGTTCTATAAAAACTTAGCTCGCGTGCTTTGCTTTGTATTCAATACGGCGACGATGTAAAACGGGTTCTGTATAGCCGCTTGGCTGTTCGCAGCCTTTTAGAACTAGCTCCAAAGCCGCCTGAAAAGCGACACTGTCGTCAAAATTATCAGCCATTGG
Organism: Zhongshania aquimaris; assembly: GCF_019312595.1. GTDB lineage: Bacteria > Pseudomonadota > Gammaproteobacteria > Pseudomonadales > Spongiibacteraceae > Spongiibacter > Spongiibacter aquimaris. The sequence continues at coordinate 1,825,527 of NZ_JAHWDQ010000001.1, forward strand.
CGTGTAGTCAGCATCGCTCGCATTTTGGCGGTCAACCACCGCCGCCATGCGCTTCAATGTTTCTAGCACCTGCGCCTCTGAACAGATACCGTGACGCAACCAGTTGGCGATGTGCTGGCTAGATATGCGCAGTGTCGCGCGGTCTTCCATCAAACCCACATCGTTAATATCTGGCACTTTTGAGCAGCCCACGCCATTGTCGATCCAGCGCACAACATAGCCCAACATACCTTGGGCATTGTTATCTAACTCTTGCTGGATTTCTTCCGCGCTCCAATTTGGATTCTGCGCCACAGGGAACGTCAAAATATCATCTAGCGCTGCGCGCTGACGGCTGGCCAACTGCTCCTGCACGGACAATACGTTTACTCGGTGGTAATGCATGACGTGCAAAGTTGCTGCTGTTGGCGACGGTACCCACGCGCAGTTTGCGCCGGCTTGCGGGTGGCCAATTTTGGCATCCATCATCGCTGCCATTTCGTCTGGCATTGCCCACATGCCTTTACCAATTTGCGCATGACCACTTAAGCCGCACGCCAAACCAATATCGACATTCCAATCTTCATAGGCTTTGATCCACGCCTGCTGTTTCATATCCGCTTTGCGAACAAAGGGGCCCGCTTCCATGCTGGTGTGGATCTCATCACCGGTGCGATCAAGGAAGCCCGTATTAATAAAAATAACGCGCTCAGGCACTGCCGCAATACAGGCTTTCAAGTTTACTGTGGTGCGACGCTCTTCATCCATGATGCCGATTTTTAAGGTGTTGCGCGCAAGGCCAAAGGCATCTTCAACCCGCGAGAACAATTCCGCAGCGAAGGCGACTTCCTCAGGCCCGTGCATTTTCGGCTTAACTATATACACACTACCAGCACGTGAATTGCGCAAAGCACCTGTTTGTTTAAGATCATGCATGGCGGCCAACACAGTTACCATGGCATCCATAATGCCTTCTGGCACTTCAAAACCATCAGCATCGATAATGGCGCCATTGGTCATCAAGTGACCTACGTTACGCACCAGCAACAAACTACGACCATGCAAAACGGTTTCGCCACCGCCAGCGGCAGTAAATACGCGGTCAGCGGCGAGGGTGCGAACAAGTTCTTTGCCGCCTTTCATGAATGACTCTTGAAGGTCGCCCTTCATCAGACCCAGCCAGTTGCGGTAGACCTCTACTTTGTCGTCAGCATCCACAGCTGCGACGGAATCTTCACAGTCTTGAATTGTGGTTAAAGCCGATTCCAACACGACGTCTTTTACGCGCGCAGCATCGTCCTTACCAATTGGGTGCTGCTCATCAATCTGAATATCGATGTGCAGGCCATTATTGACCAGCAATACATTGCTCGGTGCTGCCGCGTCACCTAAATAGCCAACAAACTGCGAGGGGTCTGCCAAGCCTGTCACACTGCCATCTGCGAGGGTAACGGCCAAGGCTCCATCAACTACGCTATATAAAGTCGCGTCTGCATGGCTGCCATCGCTCAAGCTCGTGTGTTGATCAAGAAACTGGCGTGCATAGGCGATAACTTTGGCGCCGCGAACAGGGTTGTAGCCTTTGCCTTTATCAGCACCGTCGCCCTCTGAAATTACATTGGTGCCGTAGAGCGCATCGTACAAACTACCCCAGCGCGCATTTGCTGCGTTAAGCGCGTAACGCGCGTTCATTACCGGAACAACCAACTGCGGACCAGCTAAGGCGGCAATTTCTTCGTCTACATTTTCAGTGGCGACGCTAAAGTCCGCTGGCTCAGGTAGTAAGTAGTTAATTTCTTGCAAAAACGCCTTGTAGGCCGTAGCGTCAAAGCTGCCTACGTTGGCGCGGTGCCACTCGTCAATCTGAGTCTGAATTCGTTCGCGTTTCTGCAGCAATTCACGATTTTTCGGCGCCAAGTCTTTTAAGATATCAGCAAATGCCGACCAAAACGTGTCGGAGCTAATGCCTGTACCAGGAGCGACTTCATCATTCACCAAGCGATAAAGTACATCGGCAATTTGAAGTCCGCTGTGCTGTACTCTGGAAATGGCCGAAGACATAAACACTCCTATCTATAAGGTAATTTGGCATGATTTAGGGACACTATCCTAGCAGCTAAGGATAATTCTGCAAATTTATCCATATTATCACTGTTATTTTTACTATGAATACTTAAAGCGAATCACAAGGCTATAATAAGGCAGTGCGCGACCAGTGCGATTTGCAAATATTGTGCTCAAGAACTATATAGCCCTTCAAAAGCTCTGCCGCAAACATTATTTTTAAAATGAATATCGAGCATAATAACTATAAATTAGAAAAATTTAAACGCCGAGCGTAAACTTGCCAACGTTAATAACCCAACCCGCAACAAAATAGGGACCACATATGTCAACTCTAGACGCAGACATCCAGGCAGTTGCCTCTCTTAAAGAACAAGCTGGCAGCAGCTGGGACGCCATCAACCCCGAATCTGCAGCACGTATGCGTGCCCAGAACAAATTTAAAACCGGTTTAGACATCGCCAAATATACTGCCGACATCATGCGTGCAGACATGGCCGCGTTTGACAAAGACAAAACCAAATACACCCAGTCACTGGGTTGCTGGCACGGCTTTATCGGTCAACAGAAGATGATTTCTATTAAGAAGCACTTCAACGGCAAAACTGACCGTCGTTACTTGTACCTTTCTGGTTGGATGGTTGCAGCACTGCGCTCTTCGTTCGGTCCTCTGCCTGACCAGTCAATGCACGAAAAAACAGTTGTTGCTGACCTAGTACGTGAGCTTTACACCTTCTTACGCCAAGCTGATGCACGTGAATTGGGCGGCTTGTTCCGCGCACTAGACGCTGCTCGCGAAGCTGGTGACAAGGCTGAAGAAGCTAAAATCCAAGATCAAATCGACAACCACGTTACTCACGTAGTACCAATTGTTGCCGATATCGACGCTGGTTTCGGTAATGCAGAAGCGACTTACCTAATGGCTAAGCAAATGATCGAAGCTGGCGCTTGCTGCTTGCAGATCGAAAACCAAGTTGCTGACGAAAAGCAGTGCGGTCACCAAGACGGCAAAGTAACCGTGCCTCACGCCGACTTCCACACCAAGCTGCGCGCTTTGCGTTACGCTTTCTTGGAATTGGGTGTCGACAACGGTGTTATTGTTGCACGTACCGACTCTGAAGGCGCTGGCCTTACTAAAGAAATCGCTGTTGTTAAACAACCTGGCGACCAAGGCGACGTATACAACTCGTTCCTAGACGTTGAAGAAATCGACGTAGCTGACATGGCTGAAGGCGATGTCTGCTTCAACCGTAACGGCAAGCTGGTTCGTCCTAAGCGTTTACCTTCTGGTTTGTACCAGTTCCGCGAAGGCACTGGCCACGAGCGTTGCGTATTTGACTGTATCGAAGCGATCAACGCTGGCGCTGACCTGCTTTGGATTGAAACTGCCGTTCCGACTGTTCACGAAATCAAAGGCATGATGGACGAAGTTCGTAAAGTACACCCAAATGCGAAGTTGGTTTACAACAACTCTCCTTCTTTCAACTGGACTCTGAACTTCCGTCAACAAACGTTCGACACTTGGACCGCTGAAGGCAAAGACGTATCTGCTTACGATCGTGCGAACCTAATGTCAGCTGAATACGACGAAACTGAATTGGCTGCCGTTGCTGATGCACGTATCAAGACTTTCCAAGCAGATACTGCTCGCGAAGCGAACGTATTCCACCACTTGATCACTCTGCCTACTTACCACACTGCAGCATTGTCTACTGACAACCTTGCAAAAGAGTACTTCGGTGAGCAAGGTATGCTGGGTTATGTTGCTGGCGTACAGCGCAAAGAAATCCGTCAAGGCATTGCCTGTGTTAAGCACCAAAACATGTCTGGCTCAGACATGGGTGACGACCACAAAGAATACTATGCCGGCGAACTTGCACTGAAAGCGGGTGGCGCGAAAAACACGTCTAACCAGTTCAACTAAGTTGAATTAGCGTTTGGCACACCTCATCGCCAGACACTCTGACGATGAAAAAAAGGCGGCCCCTTGCAAAAGGTGTCGCCTTTTTTATTAATAGAATAGGATAACGACCTAAACCTGATTAAGTGATTTCAATTATGACTGATACACCTACGTTTCTTAAAGACGCAAAAGATGTGCTGAGTGACCAAGGATTTGCGGCGAGCAACATCTGGTATCACGGCACCTCATCTGCGCTGGTCGACTCAATCAAACAGCAGGGCGTGAAGCGCTCAGGTGACAAAGCGCTGAAAGATGCCGCCAAAAAAACCATGGCAACCATCGGCAATAGCTATACAGAATCTATTGAGCCCGTGTTTTTAACACCAAGCAAAGAAGTCGCATTTTACTGGGCACAGCAAACGGTGCGAAACCGCAGCGTCCGCATTGAGGGCGACGAGCAGCCCGCAGTATTTGGTATCACACTCCCAAACGAACTAAATAAGAAAGTGAAACCGGACGTAGGTGCCGCAAGCTTGCTACTTTTGAAAGAAGGTGAAGAATTTATGGCGTTCCTGGCCGGAATTTACCAGGAAAATGGTTACGACATGCCTGGGATTGACCTAATGAAGGCAAACCGCCTCGAGTATTTAAATATATTAGGTATGGCCTATTTTGACGCGGACATTGACGCCGCCTGCATCGAAGTCATTACCGGCTGAGGATCACAGCTAACTTAAGACAGGTGCATTAAAGAATACGGTGACCAGAATATTAGCCTTTCTTACAAAGATACTGGACGCCAGCCGTCAGATACAAAACAATGACAAATCTATTAAGCCTATTTTCCAGGGCAAACCAGAACACAGGAGCAAATCATGCCTACTGTATCCACCCCCGATCTCTGCGATGAACATGGCGACAAGGTTCGCGTTATTGAAGGGCAATTTCGACACTATGGCGGCAAGCAAAACTTCAGCGGCCAAATCGCTACCATAAAATGCTTTGAAGACAATTCCAAAGTTGCCGAGCGCGTAAAAGAAGCAGGCAATGGCCGAGTACTGGTGATCGACGGCGGTGCGTCACCGCGGCGCTCACTATTGGGCGACAACCTAGCTAAAGCAGCAGTAGATAATGGCTGGGCCGGCATCGTTATTTACGGCTATCTTCGCGACGTAGAGGAGATTGCCCCAATGCCTATCGGTATCATGGCGCTCGGCAGCGTACCCCGCAAAACGGAAAAATTAGGCGATGGCCGCTGCGATGTGCAAATCGAATTCGGCGGCAGCATTATTCGCCCCGGCGAATACCTTTACGCCGACCTAAGCGGTATTATCGTGTCAGAAAAGGCCTTGTAAGCAATGAAATACGCAACGCTGTAATCCACTAAACTATAAAAATGAAATGCGGGAGACGCACATGAAACTCGGACTATTACTCGGCTACTCTGGGGCAAAGTTATCACTGCCAATGGACACCGTAAAAAAAGCTGAAGCACTCGGCTTCGACTCGGTGTGGACCGCCGAAGCCTACGGTTCAGACGCCGTTACTCCCGCAGCATGGATATTGGCGCAAACCAGCAAAATCAAAGTCGGTACTGCCATCATGCAAATGCCAGCGCGCACTCCCGCCATGTGCGCAATGACGGCCATGAGCCTAGACCAACTATCCTGCGGACGCTTTATTGTTGGGCTTGGTGCATCCGGCCCCCAAGTAGTAGAAGGATGGCATGGTGTACCCTACGGTAAACCTGTTACTCGTACCCGCGAGTATATTCAAATCATGAAAAAGATTTTCGAGCGCGAAGGCCCGGTAGAATTTGACGGTGGCATGTACCAAATGCCGTATAAAGGACCTGGCGCGACAGGCCTCGGCAAGCCCTTAAAATCAATTTTACATGGCGACCCAAGCATCCCGATTTACACAGCATCGATTACACCTGCAGGCGTTAGCGCCTCAGCGGAGGTTGCTGATGGTGTATTTCCGGTGTGGATGAGCCCAGAAAAATACTCTGTGCTTGAACCAAGCATTACAAAAGGCCTAGAGAAAAGCGGTCGCAATAAAGCAGACTTCGATGTAGCGCCTTTTGTTGGCGTCATCATGGACGACAATATCGACGGCTGTCGCTACTTTATTAAAGACTTCCTTGCACTTTATATTGGCGGCATGGGCGCCAAAGGTAAAAACTTCTACACCGATTACGCCTCACGCATGGGCTACGGTGACGCGGCGGAGCAAGTACAAGATTTGTACTTGGCTGGCAAAAAAGACGAGGCTCGCAACGCCATACCAGACGCCCTCGTAGACGAAATCGCCTTAGTCGGACCGGAAGCGCGTATTCGCGAGCGTGCGGCTGACTGGAAAGCCGCATCAAAGCGCGGCGAAGTAAATTCTATGCTGCTCAACTGCGCGCAGCCAGAAGCGATGGAAGTGATGGCGGATTGCTTCCTTTAATGGGAGACGCTTGGCGGAAGTCGGAAGTCGGAAGTCGGAAGTCGGAAGTCGGAAGTCGGAAAATAATTGATCACACACATGCTATGATCAAGCAATGCGTGTTTATTTTTCGTCGACCATCCGACGCCAAACGTCAATCTGCGCCCTCATCTCCCGTCCGGCGTATAGCAACAAACTAATGGCAACACACAAGGACAACCCAACAACGTGACCACAAATACCCGTCGGCTTGCCATGGCCATTTTGAATGGCTTTGATGCGTTTTTCGCAGAGTACAAAAATATCACTCTCGGAGCCCAAGCTCGCTTTGAAGCGGCCGACTGGCACGGAGCACAGAAGGCTATTCGCGATCGTCTCGCGCTGTGGAAACAAAAGCGCTCCATCGTGGCCGAAGCGGCCTACACCATTACCGGCGGCAGTGTTGAAGATCGCGACAACTGGGAAATTGCCAAGCAAGAATACGCGCAGCTTATTCAGGGCCACGACAATTACGAAATTGCCCAATCATTTTTTAACTCTATTTACTGCTATGTCTTCGACCACGAAAAAATTCGCGACATCCATACTTTCGCACTCAGCTCCAGCCAAGAACGTCCGCCCATCGCCAGCAATTCCATATTAAAGCGCTACCGTTTTGACGGTGACAATGCCGCCGATATCGTTCGCTCGATGCTAGATGACTGTGAATTTAATATTCCCTGGGAAGACCAGCAGCGCGACGTCAGCTTTATTATGAAAGTCGTTAACCGCGAACTCATTCCAAAAATTCGCGATAAAGACAAAGAGGTCTATGTCGAAACCCTGGAGTCACTATTCTTTCGAAATAAAGCTGCCTATTTAGTTGGCCGTATTGTCAGTGGCGATTTCAATATGCCCTTTGTGCTACCTATCCTTCACAGCGAAAACAAATCCATTTTCGTCGATACCGTTTTATATGATCCCGACGATATTTCTATTTTATTTAGTTTTAGCCGCAGCTATTTCATGGTGGATACATCCATACCCTCGGAATACATCGCCTTCTTGCATCGGCTGATGCCCAACAAAGAAATCTTCGAACTTTACAGTGCCATTGGCATGCCCAAGCACGGCAAAACCGAGTTCTATCGCTTTGCTGTTGAAGACACTGCGAGTAGTGAAGAACCCTATATTATCGCACCCGGTATAAAGGGCATGGTTATGCTAGTGTTTACTCGCCCTGATTTTGGCTACGTCTACAAAGTAATAAAAGATCGCTTTACCCCACCCAAAGACATGAGCCAAGAACACGTGCGTCAATGCTATAGCCTAGTAAAGCGCTGGGATCGCGGCGGCCGCATGGCCGACACTCAGGAATTTAATAATTTGGCTTTTGATCGCCGTCGTTTTTCTGATGAATTAATTGCTGAACTTGAGAAAGAAGCACCCTCGAAAATAAGAGTGAGCGGCAACGCACTGCTACTCAAACATGTGTACATAGAACGCAAAATGATACCGTTAAATTTATATCTTAAAAATTGTGATGAGCAACAATTAGAAAGTGTCATGGGCGAGTATGGCAACGCAATTAAACAGCTTGCAGCGGGTAATATTTTCCCCGGTGATATGCTGCTAAAAAACTTTGGTGTTACCCGTCACGGCCGCGTTGTTTTCTATGATTACGACGAAATTTGCCCCCTCACCGATTGTAATTTCCGTAAGCTACCTGAACCGAAAAACGACGAGCAAGCAATGGCAACCCAGCCATGGTATGAAGTGAAACCGGAGGACGTTTTTCCAGAGGAATTTAGATTATTTTTCTCAGGCAATCAGCGTGCCAAAAAAGTTTTTGACAGGTTACACAGCGAACTGTATGACCCCGAGTATTGGCGCGGATTACAGGAAACAATTCGCAACGGCTATGTCGCCGACGTATTCCCCTATCGGAAAAAACAACGCTTTCAGCAGCGCCACTCTATCTAATGCGTCTTTTAAATTGACCCCGCTGACACCAGGAACAGTATCAGCGGGATCAATCCAACAGAATATCTCTCATACTTAACTACAATGGCGACATGATTTGCCCACGACTCATGCCTTGCATATCCTCCAGAAAATCTCTGTGGGCACTCACTGCCCGAGATAATTGCTCAGCGGGAATACGATCGGGTGTATCCTCCTCGGTGTGATAGTGTGGCGTCGCCATGGTGAGATTAACGCTTGGCACACCGATCTCGCCCATCGCACCCTCTAAATCACTGTTAGCGTTAACAGTGGGTATAGTCGGTAATACCCCGGCCAAAAGGCCATACTTAACAAGATAAGGTAGGAAGGTGCGCGCCAGTGCTGGGTGGGCCGTTGTGAATAACATACGTTCTTCATCACCGGGCCGCTCAACAACCAAGCCGAGCATATCAATCAGCCCGGTACCGGAAATATGCTCCTCTCCTTTCGCGGCAAGGTGATCTAAATTTACAAATAAATCGAGGCTGGTAACTTCGTCAGGATGAGCGTCCACCCTATGATGAACACCTCCATAGGGAAACCCAACATCATGCCCCGTTACGCCGACAAAAATCATATCGTGGGGCCGATCCTGTACTGGCAACGACGCGAAGTGTTCTGCTAGTCCAATAAGACCTGCCACGCCAGTCGCGTTATCTAGCGCGCCGGTAAACCACGCATCGTAGTGAGCACAAACCATAATCGGGCCCGCTTCAGCTCCAGAACCCGGCAAACGGCCGACAACATCGTGAGTAGTGCCGTCTACATGTTCGGCATCGAGTTGCCAAGTGACCGAAGCACCATCACGGGCAGCATCGCGTAGCCGAGCTAGGTCCTGTGCGCCTAATTGAAAGGCGGGGATTTCATTATCATCTAAATAATTCTGACCAGAGCTGGTTGGCCGAATAAGGTTATCTGGCGCGTCTGAGGTAACAAACATAGCAACAGCGCCGAGTTCCGCCGCGCGATGGTAGGTCTCCTTGTATGTAGCAAACACATTTAGCAGAGCCTTACCGGTCACTACGACGGCCTTGCCCTGTATGTTTCTAGCAAGCAATTCAAGCTCGCTACCCAATCCAACATCGATCAATTCGGCGGTGCCACTCCCCCCCTTGGTAGACCACATCGGAAAACTTTTAATTTCCTCTTCATAGGTGTCGTGTATCAAGCCCACACGCCAATCGTCGAGCTGCCACTTTCTCATGTAGTAGGGCTCAATTTTGGTATTCAGTCCCGCGTCACTTAGCCTCGCCGCCAACCATTCAGCGGCGCGCCGCTCTTCAGGATATCCAGCCCAGCGCGGTTGAAACTCACAGAGCTGGCGCACCCAACTGTGCAGACGTTCGGGATTCATCGGGTCAGACTGCAACACAGACTCTTCGTCGCCGACAGGGTTAGAAGAGCTACCTTGACTAGATGACTTGCACCCAACAAACGCCGCAGGCAATGTCACGGCGGTCGCCACTAACGCCGAGTGCTGCAGAAACGTGCGGCGCCTCAACATAGCACTTACTTGTGAGCGATCAGCAGATCGAACAGACAACTCACTAATTAATTTAGATAAATACTTCATTTTCCGAAGCGCTCCATAATCCAATTTGCAATCGTCGGTGCAGCCATGTCCGCCGTCGGCGAATGGTCAGCGGGCCAACGATCATAGCTAACCTCATAACCCTGCTGCCGATACTCTTGCACCAACTGATCGGTAAAAGGCAGCAATGCAACAGCATCTAAAATACCCGCATCAATTCGAATCGCGATATCGCGGCGCATAGGAATTAAGCGCACATCGTCCTCTTGCAATGCACGACGCATTTCGGCTACCACCTCGCGCCCGCGCGACCCTTTCATTTCATCTGGCGACATACCGCCCCAGGATGTCTCATGACTGAGGTCTTCTAAACACAGGCGTTCAAGATCAGGCCACAGCGCCAGTGCTCTTTCCGACAAACCGCCGTCTTGAAGAATCAGCTTCTCAAAGGTCGGGTCTACCGTGGCGATACCTTTCAATACTAATCCCGCCAATGCCACCGCTACGTCCACACCCGGCGCGGTGATCGGTGATGATTCCAACGCGGCGATAAGGTTCTCCAGTTGAGTAACGGGAGTGATCGCAGCGACACCTAAAAGATTAAGGCCTTTGGCGTTTTGATGCTCTCTACTTCCTGTATTGAGGGCTGCGACACCCCCCTCAGAATGCCCTGCTGCTACCCACTTATCCCCGATCTCACCCCAGTAACCAGCTACCGCCGAGGCCATATCCCGCATGCTGCGTGCAAGTGAATCCCCCCTCAAATATGGATGCGGACCAGGTTCACCAATCCCCTCGTAATCGGGTCTCGCGACCACAACCCCCCGACTTAAGAGTTGACGCGCCAGCTCATCGCCCTGCTGCATTCGACGCAATTCATTAGACTCGGCAATACCGTGGGTTGGCGCGCAGGCATCAGCCATACCTGTCGTCATATGGCCGTAAACGACCAAGGGCCAGTCGCCAGTCGCATAATGTACTGCCTCAGGTATCAACACCAATCCTGATGCCAGAACCGGCAAACCCTTCACACTTATCGTTGTGTAGCGCACAAAAAATGATTTGGCCGCGCCTTCAACTTGACTTGAAGCGGGTGCGTCAAAAATATCAATAATTGTTCCTGGTGGACGAGCTTGCCAACCCTGCGCTACAACGCCAGGAATGCGCTCTTGTGGCGTATCTGGGAGTGGATGTTGATTACCGCTATAAATGATTAAGCTGGAAAGCAGCCCACTCCACGCATTTGAAGACGATAGAGTGATTGTCAAGGCTAAAAGAAAAGCCTCAATAATTTTTATATGTATCATGGACTTACCCTTAAGTCGGTCTATTTCCGACTTTTATTAATCTAAGTAACCATGATTTCACAGCCTATGTGGGCTGACTTGTATGAAATGACTATTATTGAATTACATCGTAGAAAATATGGTGAAAATGGCGGTAAATAGCTTTTAATTAAAGAACCTTAAGGGACGTAGTGACGCTCAACAACGTTTGAGTCAACCGCCAACGTAGGGCTGATACCAAAAACCTCGACGAAATTTCTGCTTACGTGGGCAAGATCAAAAAAGCCAGCATCCATGGCGACATCAGTGAAGGTTCGGCCTTGTGTGTACTGACCTAACGCCTGCCACACCGCTGACCATCGTGCGTATTCACCGATCGAGTGACCGATAGTTTGTTTAAAAAGACTTCGCAATCTCGACGAAGACAAATTAACTTGTTGCGCAATTGCCTCAATATTAAATTCATTTAGAGGCAACGTGGCTAATATTTCACAGCTCCTCACAATACGTGGATCCATTGGCGCAATTTCCGTATTCGATCCAACTAGAATACCTAAGGTTTCATAGGCAAGCGCCTTAACATCAGAGCCAGCCAACTTCCCGTCAAAAGCCTGCTGCAATTTGGGCAATACCGGACTAAAGTCATCCAATTCCAATTCGACAACAGACTCATTCCCTAAACGACGTCTCAAACCACCATACTCAGGCCGCTCTATGGGGAGATAAAAAAGCGCCATATCGCTATCACGAGCCTCTACACTTGCACGACGACTCTTAGGTGCAACTATCGACGCCCGAGTGCTCAACCGCTGTCCATCTACGTCAATTGTATAAGGTTCGCGAAGTGCAATTCGCAAGGTGGCGGCAATCGATGTAGTCGGCCTATGAAGCACTAAGGATTTCGCCAGTAACAGCAAACCGCCATGCCAATAGTAGAGCTTTACTCCCTCTACTACGGGCTCTCGCATATTGCTATCTTTCGTTTTAACAACCACCCAAACTCACACATTTATTTTTAATTATAGTTTATGCACTATAGACCTAAACCTTATCTAAGTAGAGGTTTAGCGGGCATATTTGCTAACAAAGCCCATCTGTATTTACTATTTAATTCCTCAGATAGTGCCTTTACACGCACTGGGAATAGATACCGAAGCATTGGCAGCCAAAAGTATAATATAAAAAAATCCCCGCCAGTGGCGAGGATTTTGTAGTACCGTCAATGCACCTTCTAGAAGGGTCAAAGACAAAACAATTTAAAAAACTTAAAACGCCAAGCGCGCATTGATACCTACTGAATCGGTATCGTAGTCACCCACAAAACTACGGCTGATATTACCCGCTACTGAAAACTGCGGAACAATATAGACACGCAAACCTGCGCCTAATACTGCACCTGCATCAGAGTCACCGTCCACATCTTGATATGCCAAACCTGCACTCAAGTTGCCTTCAATATTATTGGTAAGCCACGTACGTGACATGACGCTACCGGTTAACGTATCGACATCAATATTATCTAACGCGGGATTAGTGCTTTCTGATTCAGCAAAACTATAATCTAAAGCCATCACTAAATCGCTGCGATCAGATAGCTTTCTCGGAGTACCGACACCTATACTCACGGTATCAAACTCTAAATTCCTGTTGTAATCGAGGTTCCCAATTGAACCGCGAACAAAGATATTCCGATCCAAAGCTAATGAGCCACCGCCATAAATTTGATCGGCATCGTCGTTGTCAACTTCAACATCAGCGTAACCACCTTCAACATAAGTGTAGCTAAAATCTTTTGCCAATAATGGACCCGCAGCAATTGCACTGGTGAAACCCGCCGCAAGTAATATCGTTTTTTTGTTTAACATGATTTTCGCTCTCCATAATGTAGACAGCGATTTAGACTGTGTTTTAGCAAACAGTTCCTAATATTTTTTGCAGACGTGAATTATTACTTTTACGAAAACTAAAGTGAACTTTTTAAGAAGCCCAAATATCACTCTAAGCTTCTAGCAAAAACGTCACCGGACCATCATTGAGCAAACTGATTTGCATATCGGCAGCAAACCGACCAAATGCAACATTAGCGTGTTTTGCGCTCAAATCCTCGACGGCATAATCATATAAATTTTCTGCGCGAACAGGGTCAGCCGCAGTAGAGAATCCCGGACGCAATCCTTTTTTAGTGTCTGCCGCCAAAGTAAATTGCGACACCAACAGCACCCCGCCATTAATATCTGTGACTGACTTATTCATCCTTCCTTCGTCATCGGCGAAAATTCGATACGCAAGTAGCCTGCTAATCAGTTTGGCAGCCTGCTCTTCACTATCGTCCTTCTCGACACCCAGAAAAACCAGCAAGCCCTGCTCTATTTCGGCAACGCATAACCCATCAACTTCAACTTTCGCAAACCGTACACGCTGTAGTAACGCTTTCATTCACACCCTAATTTTCAAATTTATTTGATCCCTACCACTGCGATGAACACACTAGCAGGCTGTTGAAAAACGTTGGCGAGACAGCGGATGCAAGGCAAAAATGGCTGAAAAGGCGGAGTTTACACGTAGTAAATGAGCATTTTGAGGCCATTTTTAACGCCGCAGACGCAACGTAGGTAGTTTTTCAACAGCCTGCTAGTAACTTAATTCGCCATTGCTTAGTAGGTCAGCTATATCGTTGCTCGCTTTAACCAGGGCATCAGAGATGCTTGGTTCAAAGGCGGAATGGCCGGCATCACGAATGATATGCAGCTCTGAACTCGGCCAGCGCTGATGCAACTCAACCGCGTTCTCAAGCGGACAAATCATGTCGTAACGACCGTGAACAATAATGCCCGGAATATTTTCGATCACCGCCATATTATCAAGTAGCTGATTGTCTTCCATAAAAGCATCATTAATAAAATAATGGGTTTCAATATGCGACATCGACACGGCGGTATGAGGGTCCATTAGGTGATCTTCGACATCGTGATTTGGCCGCAACGTCGAACAGCGAGCCTCCCATATTGACCAGGCTTTGGCAGCTGACATTCGCGCCACTTCATTCTGACCATGCAGTACCCGATGATAAGCTTGTATGCGATTCTCCTCGTCGCGAGGAAGCACGCAATCAGCAAAATCTTTCCAGTAATCGGGAAAGATTTTGCTGGCACCACCCTCGCTGTAAAACCACTCTAATTCCTGTGGGCGACATAAAAAGATACCACGCAATATCAAAGCCTTTACTCGAGCTGGCTGCGCTTGCGCATAGGCAAGGCTCAGGGTAGAACCCCAAGACCCACCGAACAGCACCCAAGTATCAATATTTAGGTAGTGCCGTATTTGCTCCATGTCGGCAATGAGCGCCGGTGTTGTATTATTTTCTAGGCAGGCATGAGGCTCAGAGCGGCCGCAGCCGCGCTGATCAAACAAAATAATCCGGTAGCGTTCGGGGTCGAAAAAGCAACGCGCCCTTGGACTACAGCCTGCGCCTGGCCCGCCATGTACAAACAGCACGGGAATACCATCCGGATTGCCAGATTCCTCGACATAAAGAACGTGGGGTGCCTGAACTGGCAAATGATGAGTTTGATAGGGCTTTATATCGGGAAAAATCGTGAGCATAACGACACCAATCCAAAAATTGCGCTTAGTCAGTGTAGCCTAGTCGCGGACGTATCGGTATGTGATCTATCGTGTGAATCGAATCGGAGGAGAGAGAACGGCGACTGTGGAACACAGCCGCCGAAGTGAGAACGTTTACTTAGCGCGCTTGCGCTCGTTCTCTTTCAACAGTTTCTTACGCAGACGAATGCTCTTTGGTGTCACTTCCACCAGCTCATCGTCTTCGATGAATTCAAGAGCCTGCTCCAAAGTGTGTTTAATGTGCGGCGACAACGTCAGCGCATCATCAGTACCAGAAGCGCGAACGTTGGTCAGCTGCTTAGCCTTGGTTGGGTTAACAACTAGATCATTGTTGCGGTTGTGAATACCGATGATCTGACCTTCGTAAACCTCTGCCGCATGACCCAAAAAGAGACGGCCGCGATCTTGCAAATTGAACAGACCGTAGCTCAGCGTTTTACCGCCAACCATAGAAACCAGAACGCCGTTCTGACGGCCAGCTAGCTCGCCGCCTTTCACTTCACCGTAGTGATCGAAAACGGTGGTCATGATGCCGCTACCAGACGTCATTGTTAAGAACTGGCCACGGAAACCAATCAAGCCACGCGCTGGTGCGATAAACTCAAGTTTAACGCGACCTTTGCCATCTGGCTCCATATTGGTCATCTCGGCTTTACGCAAGCCAAGCTCTTCCATAACCGAACCTTGGTGCTGCTCTTCAACATCAATAACAACATGCTCAAACGGTTCTTGAATCACACCATCGACCATCTTCTGTACTACTTCAGGGCGAGAAACACCCATTTCAAAACCTTCGCGACGCATGGTTTCAATCAGTACCGAAAGGTGTAATTCACCGCGGCCAGATACTTTAAATTTATCTGGCGTCTCACCTTGCTCAACGCGCAGGGCCACGTTGTGAATTAACTCTTGGTCCAAGCGATCACGAATATTACGTGAAGTAACAAACTTGCCTTCTTTACCGGCAAACGGTGAATCGTTTACCTGGAAGGTCATGCTGACCGTTGGCTCATCTACGCTCAATGGCGGCAAGGCTTCAGGATGACTAGGCGCGCAAAGCGTGTCGGAGATATTCAGGCCTTCAATACCCGTCACACAAACGATCTCGCCCGCCTTACCTTCAGGCACTTCAACTCGCTCAAGACCGTAGTAGCCCATCACGCTTAACACTTTACACTTACGGCTTTTACCGTCAGCACCAACGACAACCAACTGGTCATTGGCTTTCATGGTTCCGCGAGTGATACGACCAACACCGATTACACCAACATAGCTATTGTAATCGAGCGCTGAAATTTGCATTTGCAAAGGACCAACAGCATCAACTTCCGGCGTCGGCACCTTGTCTACAATCATTTGGAATAACGGTGACATATCTTCAGCTAGATTTTCAAAATCTAGACCTGCAATGCCGTTAATTGCCGATGCGAACATGATTGGGAAGTCCAATTGCTCATCGGTCGCACCTAGGCGATCGAACAAATCAAATACTTGATCAACTACCCAGTTCGGGCGTGCACCCGGACGGTCAACTTTGTTAACAACTACAATGGGGTTCAGACCTTGCTCGAAGGCCTTTTGAGTTACAAAGCGCGTTTGCGGCATTGGGCCGTCAACCGCGTCAACCAACAGCAATACACTATCGACCATCGACAGAACGCGCTCTACCTCACCACCGAAATCGGCGTGACCAGGGGTATCAACGATGTTGATACGGTAACCGTTCCACTCAATTGCGGTGTTTTTCGCAAGAATGGTAATACCGCGCTCTTTCTCCTGGTCGTTGGAGTCCATGATCCGCTCGGAATCTTGGTTGCGGCGGTCAAGGGTTCCCGACTGACTCAACAGCTTGTCCACCAATGTGGTTTTACCATGGTCAACGTGGGCGATGATGGCGACGTTTCTTAACTTACTGACTTCACTCATAATTTAGAAATTCCGGATGGACATTTTTGCTATCTGTATACGAAGGCATGCACGCAAATAGTGGGGCTGGCAATTTCGCCATTTAAAATAAGGTCGCGATTATAGCGGGTTTATTAGCCAAGCACATGATTTATGCCGTGCATATTACAGCTAACGAGCAAAAGTTAACGACGTAATGCCACTTAATGATCCTTATTTGCCCAATTACAACCACCACTTGGGCGTAACGCCGATAGCCGTTACAATCAAATTAAAGTCAACTACATTCCGCTACGGATGCCAATAACGATGACAAGCAATGTCACATGGAAGAGCCGCTGGACCTTCATTCTTGCCGCAACCGGCTCGGCGGTTGGCTTAGGAAACATTTGGAAATTCCCCTATATCACCGGCGAATATGGCGGCGGCGCCTTCGTCCTAGTGTATTTAGGCTGCATTCTGCTCATCGGCGTACCAGTTATGATTGCAGAGATAATGGTAGGGCGAGCTGGTCGCAGCGACCCCGTTCATAGCATGAGCAGCTTGGGCAAAACGTCCGGCAGGAGCGGTAACTGGGGCGCTGTCGGCGCGATAGGCATTCTGGCCGGCCTCATGATTATGATGTTTTACAGCGTGGTTGCGGGCTGGGCGCTAGACTATGTTGCACAGAGTTTAAGCGGCAGTTACTTGCAAAAGCCCACCGCTGAAATCGAACAAAATTTCTCTTCGCTACTCAGCAATCCGTCAGAACAATTTTTGTGGCACACCGTCTTCTCATTGATCACCGCATCAATCGTTGCAGGCGGCGTGACCAACGGCATCGGCAAATCGGTCGATATTTTAATGCCACTTCTGTTTGGCTTTCTTCTGCTTCTACTCGGCTACAGCTGGATAAATGGCGATTTCAGCGCCGGCCTGCACTTTATGTTCGACACTGACTTCAGCAAACTCAGCAGCGACGCGATTCTCGTCGCGATGGGGCACGCCTTCTTTACCTTGAGCTTAGGTATGGGAGCGATCATGGCCTATGGCGCTTACTTCCCGGGGAAAGCATCCATTGGCAAAACTGTGCTGACCATTGCCGCGCTAGATACCGTGATAGCACTCGTCGCGGGGATGGCCATGTTCCCACTCGTCTTTGCCAACGATCTAACACCGGGACAAGGGCCAGGCTTGATGTTTGTCACGCTGCCCATCGCCTTTTCCAATATGGCTGGCGGGCAATTTTTCGGCACTATCTTCTTCGCCCTAGTTAGTATCGCCGCTCTCAGCTCGTCAATTTCACTAATAGAACCCGGCGTTGCCTGGCTAGAAAAATACGGCATCAAACGCCCGTTATCGACCTTTGGCTTTACCGGGGTAGCGTGGCTCGGTGGCATAGCCTGTATTTATTATGGAGAAGTATTCGATGCGCTTGACTACTTAACCGCCAATATCATGCTGCCGCTGGGCGGCCTAATGATTGCAGTATTTGTTGGTAGAGCAATGCCCCGCAAAATGGTCGCACACGAAGTGGGCATGGGAGACAGTATTCTCTTTAAAAGCTGGTGGTTTGTGCTGCGCTACCTCGCCCCAATCGGTATTATTCTTGTGTTTCTAAACAGCCTTAAACTTATCTGAACAGGATTACTCTGTGCGCAATATCACCTTAAATGTGTTTGTTATTTCTGGCCTGCTGGGCTTTGGCGGGCTTTATTACTACAGCGGTGAAGTCGAAAACCACTACAAGGCCAATGCTGACCGCTACTTAAAAGCGTCACTAGAAAAAATTTCGAGCTGGGAAGTGAGCGACCTAAAATCAGAGCTCGGAAAAGAAACCCTAGCCGAAGTCAGCGATCAGCAACTACAGGAATTAACGGCAAGCTATAGGCACCTAGGCGCATTCACCGACATGGACGAGCCAACATTCTCTCGCTTAAGTGGCGCGCTATCTATACTCAATCACCCGCCCAAGCTCAGCTATAGCAGCAATGTGCGCTTTGAACACGGCAGCGCCATTATGACGGCAACGCTAACACTCGAAAATCAGCACTTTAAATACTACAACCTAAACTTAGGCGCGCCAGCAAACAACTAGGTAGCTACTAAGCGAGTACGCACTTGTGTAACTCAGCCCGCTCGCCGTCCGCTATCGGCGTCGGGCGGTGCTCGGCGTCAACACACACCAAAGTAGTCTCACCCTCAGCAACTAACTCACAGCCGTCCTCCGAATATAAAGACTGCAGCAAACGAAAACTACTATTGCCAATGTGTATCACCCACGCTTTAGCGCGAAGACGTTTGTGATAATGCCACTCCTTTCGGAAATTAAGACCAATCGCCGCCACGATCACACCTGATAACTCACCATCCTCACCCATAGCGAACCCAGTATTTGCCATCCACTGCACCCGAGCTTCTTCCAGATATCGAAAATACTGCACGTGGTTTATATGCCCCATGCTATCTTGGTCGGACCAGCGCGGCGCAACTAGCACATCGAATAATGGCTGCGATAACTCCTTGTTCATGATGGACGGTATACCTTCACATTAGTAAAACCCTGTTCTACTAGGTGGGAAGCGTGCAATCGACTCATCACGCCTTTGTCACAGTACAGCAGATAAACTCGCGATTGATCTAATTCGACAAAACGGCGGTGCAATTCATAAAACGGTACTGCCTGGACCTCGGCATTGACCAACTTCAAGGGTTTGCGATCAACCTCATCGGGGTGTCGCACATCCAGTATTAACGATCCCGACACGGGAATAGATAAGACCTCGACATCGACTACGGTTCTATCTTCATCAGCCAATTGATCGATATTGATAAACTCCGCCGCTGCAATCGCGCGCTCCAACACGGAAAAATCGAATTTTTCCTCCTGCGCGACAATCTTCTCCGGCTTGGCCCGCGTGGTGGGCCTAACCGAAATAACGCCACAGTATTCAGGCATATTCGCCGCAAACTCTTCGGTGCCAATTTGCGCGGCCACTTTGATGATGTCGAGTTTATCCATCGCAATCAAAGGTCTGAGCACGAGGGTGTCGGTAACCTGATCAATGACAGATAAGTTCTGCAAGGTCTGGCTAGAAACCTGCGAAACGGCTTCACCTGTTACCAAGGCCGGCACTTCTAGCTGCGTTGCAACGTTGGAGGCTGCGCGCAACATCATGCGCTTGAGAACAACGCCCATTTGCGAGTTTTCGACATTTTTAAGGATTTCGCCAACCACCTCCTCGAAGGGGACACTGACAAACTTCACCCGATGAGACGCACCATATTTAAGCCACAAATACAGGGCAACCTCTTTCACGCCCACCTGGTGCTCACGACCACCTAAATTGAAAAAACAGAAGTGCGTTCGCATACCCCGCTTCATCATCATGTAGCTTGAGACCGTGGAGTCAAAGCCACCAGAGATAAGTGACATCACCGCGTCAACCGTGCCCAAGGGGTAGCCGCCTAAACCCTCTAAGCGCCGATTAACAATATAGACCGTCTCGTTGCGTACCTCGATTCGCACGGTTACATCGGGCTTATGCAAATCGACGCCGGCGGACTCGACGTGCTGATTCAAGCCACCACCGACATAGCGCTCAACTTCACTGGAATTAAAATCGTGCTGCCCCACACGCTTGCAACGAACTACAAAACGCTTACCCCGCAAGCTATCGCCAATGGCATCGCGGGTTTTCTCAAAAATATCGTGCACATCAATTAGCGGGTACTCAGCGACCTCGATAACATGAGCAATTCCGGGGGTATTGCACAATACCGTTGCAAAACCCTCCAGCACATCCAAATCGGTGGCGTGTGTTTCGATAGTGATACGATCCCAATCGCGAACAATGATCAAGCCAGGATCGAGTGGCAAAAGTAATTTCCGAAGATTATCTCGCAACTGCTGAGTAAATTTCTTACGCACCGGCTTACTTTTGATAATGATCTCAGGAAACAGCTTGACGATAAATTTCATTATAGGGTCGCATAAATAAATGGGCGGCTATTATAGCCTCCCCTAGGTCGCCATGCAGCCCAACCAACTCAGCGCACCGAAATGGCGCACAAACCCCTATGGTGCACCAAAATAAATCGCAATTTTAGCGGCTACGCACAATCTTTAATCACCGCCAACAACCGACGATCTCTACGCCCAAACAGCAAGCACAATTAAACGGCATAAATTTTGCTTTTCCGGTTCACAGATTGCTCCGCTATGCGGCACAATACGTTGCGAATATAATCATCATCAACTCGGCCTAGCCGAACCTTTAACAGACTCTCTATTCTGGAGGACGTACATAATGTCAGAGAACACTCTGAAGTTAATCGCCGATAACGACGTGAAATGGGCAGACATGCGCTTCACCGACACAAAAGGCAAAGAGCAGCACGTCACCATTCCGGCTACCGATGTTGACGCCGGTTTCTTTGAAGACGGCAAAATGTTTGACGGTTCATCGATCGCTGGCTGGAAAGGCATTAACGAATCAGACATGATTCTTATGCCAGATGACTCAGCGTCTGTTTTAGACCCGTTTACTGAAGAATCAACTATCATCATCCGCTGCAACATCGTAGAACCCTCTACAATGCTGGGCTACAACCGCGATCCACGCTCTATTGCTCAGCGCGCTGAAGACTATATGCGCTCAAGCGGCATCGCTGACAACGCGCTATTTGGACCCGAGCCCGAATTCTTCATTTTCGACGACGTTAAGTGGAAAGTGTCTATGGAAGGCGCTAGCTACGCAATTGCATCTGACGAAGCCGCGTGGAAATCTGGCGACAATTTCGAAGAAGGCAATACCGGTCACCGCCCTGGCGTTAAAGGTGGCTACTTCCCCGTACCGCCAGTCGACAGCCTGCACGACCTGCGTGGCGCGATGTGTAATGCAATGACCGATATGGGCCTGACCGTTGAAGTTCACCACCACGAAGTGGGTACAGCTGGTCAGTGCGAAATCGGCGTTGGTCCAAACACCTGCGTTAAGAAAGCTGACGAAGTTCAAATTCTTAAGTACTGCGTACACAATGTTGCACACGCCTACGGCAAAACTGCGACCTTCATGCCTAAACCAATCGTTGGCGACAACGGCAGCGGCATGCACGTTCACCAGTCTTTGAGCAAAGACGGCGTTAACTTGTTTGCTGGCGATGTCTACGGCGGCCTTTCTGAGACTGCGCTGTTCTACATCGGCGGTATCATCAAGCACGCTCGCGCTATCAACGCGTTCACCAACGCCTCTACCAACTCCTACAAGCGTCTGGTTCCGGGCTTTGAAGCACCGGTAATGCTGGCTTACTCAGCGCGTAACCGCTCTGCATCAATCCGCATTCCATTTGTTCCAAACCCGAAAGCGCGTCGCGTAGAAGTGCGCTTCCCAGATCCATCTGCCAACCCTTACCTCGCGTTTGCGGTAATGCTGATGGCTGGTCTAGATGGCATCAAAAACAAGATTCACCCTGGCGATGCTGCTGATAAAGACCTTTACGATCTTCCAGCAGAAGAAGCAGCGGCAATCCCAACCGTTGCCTCTAGCCTAGATCAAGCACTGCAAGCACTAGACGCAGACCGCTCGTTCTTAACCGCTGGCGGTGTTTTCGACGACGATACTATCGACGCTTACATCGCACTTAAAGCACAAGAAGTTGAGCGCCTGGCCATGACAACTCACCCTGTTGAGTTCGACATGTATTACAGCGTGTAATACTTGATAGCGCTTTAAAAGAACCCGCCTCTGGCGGGTTTTTTTTATACTTGTAGCCTAGTACTCCTTCAACATGATATTGACGGGTACAGTCAGCCCTACGGCGGTTCAGTGCGAGGCGTTTTCTCGAAAGCATAGCGGGCCTATGGCGAGAGGAAATAACGAAGCAATGGACTGCCGTAGGGCTGACCCGCAGGGCGCCAAGCAGGCCGCCCCCTGCGGCGTTGCACTGGCTTGACGTAGGCCCACTATGCCTGCGCCAGTGCGTCTTGCAGGGAACGGCCTGCTTGGCGCTGTAACCGTCAATATCATGTTGAAGGAGTACTAGCCATTCTCACGACATTATTAGACTCAGCGTAACCCAAAGGAGCCATCATGCGCGTACCAGTCATATTAAGCTGCCTATTTGCGCTGCTTGGCCAGCCTATAAATGCAGAAATTTATCGCTACACTGACGAAAATGGACGAACTGTGTTTTCCGATAAAGCGCCCAAAAATAGCGAAACCGTGACACTCCCCACCTTAAATACGACGCCCGCGGTAGACGTCGCAGAGCCAGAACGCTCGAAGGTGAACGACATAAACATGGACCGCAACACCATTCAAATAAGCTCCCCCAGTGACGGAACCATCATCCCCAATGGCCTAGTGGCAACCACCGTTAGCGTTAAGACAGATGTGCCTTTGCAAGACGGCCAGCAAATCCGCATAAAGCTAGATGGCAGCACCATCAGCACGTCCAGCGCCACCAGCTATGAGATACCTCGACTTACCCGCGGCCAGCATCAAATACAGGCCATCTTAATTAGCAAAGACGGAGAAAATCTCGCTGAAGACCGCAGCAGCGTAATGGTATACCTGCCCACAAATTAAGCCCACGCCACTGAAGTTTTTCGTGCCAGGACGCACCTTATAGGTGCATACTGAAAATTATTGACCAATTTCGCCTCATAAAACCGCTGCTCAAGCATATAAAATAAGGCCCCAAAATAGGGCTTCTCACCCTATCGAGCAGACAAAATTATGAATTTATCGATAAAGTCCTCGCAATTTCGCTTGGCCTAGAAATTGCTTTAAGGCAAGACATAACGAACATACTGGCGATGCTATGCCTCCGAGCAATATCTACCATCAAATTCTCGACAACTTGAAAACAGCGATACTGTTGGTCGAGCCGAACCTGACCGTCAGCTATATTAATCCGGCGGCAGAGGCACTGCTGGCAGTATCTGATCAACGTATTCACGGTGAAGCGATCACCAAACTTTTTCACGAGCAAGAAGACACCCTCGTAAAACTGCTAGACGCAATCAACAACTGCGAGGCGTATACCAAACGCGAAACGGTATTAACTCTGCGCTCGGGAACAGAAATCACCGTGGATTACGCAGTGACGCCAGTAACTGAAAATCGGCGTACATCTCTCATTATCGAATTGCAGCCATTAGATCGCCTGATTCGCATCAGCAGGGAAGAGGGCCTGCTCTCATCGCAACAAAATAGCCAGGCGCTAATTCGCGGCATCGCCCATGAAGTTAAAAACCCACTTGGCGGCCTTCGCGGCGCTGCTCAGCTACTCGCTCGCGAACTCACCGATCCCAAGCTCCACGACTACACCAATATCATTATTGAAGAAGCCGACCGCTTGCGGAATTTGGTCGACACCATGCTCGGCCCCCACAAGGCACCGGAGAAGAAAAAGACCAACATCCACGAAGTATTAGAACGGGTAAGACAACTTGTTGAAGCTGAATCAAACGGTGACATTCGCATTATTCGCGACTACGACCCCAGCATCCCTGACATTCTTGGTGACCGCGAACAGCTGATTCAAGCTTTTTTGAATGTCATTCGCAACGCCCAACAAGCACTGCGACAAGACTCGCCTAGCGATAGAGACCCAACAATTATTATTAGAACCAGAACACTGCGCCAACTCACCATTGGCACACACCGTCACCGGCTAGTTTGCAGTGTCGACATTGCAGACAACGGCCCCGGCATACCCGCCAAGCTTCGCGCCTCAATCTTTTTACCAATGGTAAGCGGACGCGCCGAAGGCACTGGGCTCGGGCTATCGATTGCGCAATCAATACTTAATCAACATAACGGACTTATAGAATGCAGTAGCGAACCCGGCAACACCGTGTTCTCGCTACACATTCCCCTGGAGCAAGACTCATGAGCCAAGCTAATTCTGTCTGGATAGCCGACGACGATCGATCGATACGCTGGGTGCTAGAAAAAGCACTCACTCAGGCAGGTATCATTACCCGCTGCTTTGAAAACGGCGATGAGCTACTCGGGCAACTCGAGGGTGAAGTTCCGGACGCTATCATCAGCGATATCCGTATGCCCGGTATTGATGGCTTAAAGTTATTGTCGAGAATTACCGCCGCACACCCCGGTCTGCCCGTCATTATAACGACGGCCCATTCAGACCTAGACAGCGCAGTGGCCTCCTATCAAGGAGGTGCATTTGAGTATTTACCCAAACCTTTTGATGTTGACGAAGCAGTCGCCACCACCCAGCGAGCCTTGCAGCACGCCAACAAGAACCGCAATTTACTCCCCGAACAAGCGCCGCTAGAAGCGACCGAAATCATCGGCGAAGCACCGGCGATGCAGGAAGTTTTCCGCGCCATCGGGCGGCTATCGCAATCAAATATCACCGTCCTCATCAACGGCGAATCGGGTACCGGTAAAGAGCTCGTAGCACAAGCGCTTCACCGCCACAGCCCCCGCGCAAGCAAACCGTTTATTGCTTTAAATATGGCGGCCATTCCTAAAGACTTAATGGAATCGGAATTATTTGGCCACGAGAAAGGGGCTTTTACCGGCGCCAGCGCCCAGCGCCGCGGTCGCTTTGAACAAGCCAATGGCGGCACTTTATTTCTAGATGAAATCGGCGATATGCCCGCCGATACCCAAACTCGATTATTGCGCGTGTTGGCAGACGGCGAATTCTACCGAGTTGGTGGCCACACCCCCGTTAAAGTAGATGTGCGAATTATTGCCGCCACCCACCAACACTTAGAGAAGCTAGTAAAAAACAATACCTTCCGGGAAGACCTTTTTCACCGCCTCAACGTAATCCGCATTCACTTACCACGCCTGTCAGAGCGCCGCGAAGATATTCCCAAGCTCATGCAGCACTTCTTCACCCGCGCTGGCAACGAGCTAAACGTAGAGCCCAAACGCCTGCGCCCTGAGACCGAGGAATATCTCTGTCAAATGGAGTGGCAAGGCAACGTTCGTCAGCTCGAAAACACCTGCCGCTGGCTAACCGTTATGGCGGCCGGCCGTGAAATCCACATAGATGACCTTCCGCCAGAATTACTGGAAAGACCCCAGGGCGAAGCGGCGCCAGCATCCAACTGGCAAGATAACCTCAAGCGCTGGGCAGATCAGGAATTAATGCTGGGACGCGACAAACTGCTAGATCGTGCAATACCCCAATTTGAACGAATTATGATCGAGTCCGCCCTGAAGCACACCCACGGACGCCGCCGCGATGCGGCCAATTTACTCGGCTGGGGTCGCAATACCCTGACCAGGAAAATTAAAGAACTGGGTATGGGTGGCGATGATGACGATGATTGATTTTAAATAAAACAGACGCTTGATGTCGGACGTCTGATGCAAAACATAAAAGCCCAGCACTCACGCTGGGCTTTTTTACATCCGGCGTCAGACGCCCGTCGCCTAGCTGGAACCCAAAAAACCCACCTGCCGCCACGCTTCATAACTTACCAGCGCCACGGTATTCGACAAATTCAAACTGCGGGACGTACCGATCATCGGGACTTTTAAGCAGTGCTCAACACCCAAATCATCGCGAATATTCTGTGGTAGTCCAGCGGTTTCTGAGCCAAATAACAGCACATCATCGGCCTTAAATTTGGCATCTGCGTAGTTGCGGCTACCCTTGGTAGTTAGAGCAAAGATACGCCGACCGGCCATTTCTTGCAGAAAACTTTCATAATTCGCATGCCGGCTCACCCGAGCTAAATCAGCGTAATCCAACCCTGCCCGGCGAAGTTTCTTTTCTTCGAGATCAAAACCCAGCGGTTCAATTAAATGCAGATGACAGCCATTATTCGCAACGAGACGAATAATATTACCGGTATTGGGTGCAATACGCGGCTCATGAAGGGCGATATGAAACATGAGGGTATTGGGCAACGCTAGACTTGATCAGCCCAGCGTTGCCAGCTCACTTAGTGAGTAGTTGGTTCAGCGGCCGCTTTTTGCTCTGCCTGCTGCTGCGCTTGACGATAAAGCGCCTCAAAATTAACCGGCTGGAGAGCAAGTGCAGGGAAACCACCTTTCACCACTAATGCGTCAACTGCTTCACGCAAATACGGGAACAACATATTGGGACACGCTATGCCAAGAAGCTGACGCAGTTGCTCACCCTCTATGCCTTCGGCCAGAAACAAACCACCTTGGTGAATTTCTACCAGGAATGCCGTCTCATCATCTTCCAGTTTAGCGGTAATGGTAACGGTAAGAATAACTTCGAAATTATTCTCTGCAACGGGATTACTGCGGGTATTCAAATCGACCTGAATTTTTGGCTTCCACGCCTTGGTGAAAATCACCGGTGCACTTGGCGATTCAAACGACGCGTCTTTAACGTATATACGCTGCAACGCAAACTTAGGTTGAGCGGGAGCTTGTGCTTCTTCTGCCATTATTTTCTACTTCCTAATTCTGGGTATAAACAAACAATATGGGCGCCATTGATAATTACAAGGCGAGCATTCCATCCAATTGCGCGCGACGCTCAAGTGCCATTAACTCATCACATCCACCGACATGGGTATCACCCACCCATATTTGCGGAACAGTTCGCTGCCCCGTGCGAGTCAATAAATCACTGCGAAGGTCATTGCGGCCATCAACCGGAATTTCTTCAAACTTAACGCCTTTGCTAGTCAGCAACTGCTTGGCGCGTACACAATAGGGGCAGAATCGCGTTGTATAGATTGTTACTTTCGCCATAATCACTCTCCCCCTATCTAAATCGTTAATGCTATCTGTTCGACTATTTTACCAGTGGCATCTGCATTGCCTGCCACTCACCGATACCACCTTTCAAACGGTGCACCTGCGTATAGCCTTTAGCACCGAGTTTTTTACCCGCGGCACTAGCGTGTTGGCCAAGCTTGCATACCAGTACGACGGGCTTTTCTTTGTCGGCAAGACCATCGATCTCTTTGTCTAACTTAGCAAAAGGCAGGTTAACCGAGTCTAAGATATGTCCTTTACTAAATTCAGCTTTGTCCCGCAGATCAATTACCACCGCGCCCTGCTGGTTCAACAAGCTTACCATCTGCTGAGGCGTAATAGATTTGCCAGCACGCTTTGACTCGTGAAAACTTAACAGCAATAAGCACGAGATTAAGGCCGATATAAGTATCCACTGCTCAGCTACGAAAGGGATTAATTTTTCCATGAAAGCTCTCTTGATACGTCGCGGTGAACACAATTCGCGAAAAAAGCGAGAGTATACACTGCCACTGTGCAATTCTCACCCTTCCCCGCATAGCCGCCTTGTGCCTAAAAAGTTACAATGTTCCGCTAATTCCAGCCCATTTGAAGTGATTTATTATGGCCGACACGCAAACCAAAAAACCCGTTGTATTAATTATACTTGACGGCTTTGGCTACCGCGAAGACCCCAAAGACAATGCGATTTTCCACGCCAAGACGCCCAATTGGGACAGTTTGTGGGAGAAATCACCGCATACACTTATTTCTGGTTCAGGCTTAGACGTGGGACTACCCGACGGCCAAATGGGCAATTCTGAAGTTGGCCACATGAGCCTTGGCGCTGGTCGTATTGTTTATCAGAGCATTACTCGCATCGACAAAGATATCGCCGACGGTGATTTTTTTAACAATCCCACCTACACCGGCGCCATAGACAAAGCGGCAACGGCGGGCAAAGCCGTTCACATACTAGGGCTGTTATCTAGCGGCGGCGTGCACAGCCACGAAAACCACATATTAGCGATGATGGAAATGGCCGCCAAACGCGGCGCCGAACGAATTTATGTCCACGCCTTTTTAGATGGCCGCGACACGCCACCACGCAGCGCCGAAAATTCACTCATTAAAATAGATCAAAAGTTCGCCGAACTCGGTCGCGGCCGCACAGCCTCCATCATTGGACGCTACTACGCCATGGACAGAGATAATCGCTGGGACCGAGTAGAAAAGGCCTACAACTTGCTCACACAAGCCAGCGCCGACTTCCGCTATGACTCTGCCTGCGAAGCGCTCGCCGCCGCCTATGCCCGCGATGAAAATGATGAATTCGTCAATGCCTCAGTCATTCAATCTGCCCAGCAAGACGACGGTAGCATTAAAGATGGCGACACCGTTATTTTCATGAACTTCCGCGCCGATCGCGCCAGAGAAATCACCCGCGCCTTTGTCGACAAAGACTTCGACGGCTTCCAGCGCAAAACAGTCCCCGCCCTCGCCGAGTTTGTCATGACCACCGAGTACGCCGACAGCATTAAAGCCGCCGTCGCCTACCCGCCAGAAACAATGCACAACAGCCTAGGCGAAGTGCTGGAGAAAACGGGCAAAACCCAACTGCGCATAGCCGAAACCGAAAAGTACGCCCACGTCACCTTCTTCTTTAGCGGCGGCCGCGAAGCACTTTATAAGGGTGAAGACCGAGAGCTCATTGCCTCGCCAAACGTCGCAACTTACGACTTGCAACCAGAAATGAGCGCGCCAGAGGTTACCGACAAACTGGTCGCCGCCATTCGCAGCGGCAACTACGACGCCATTATTTGCAACTATGCCAACGGCGATATGGTCGGCCATACCGGCGTATTTTCTGCCGCCGTAAAAGCCGTTGAAGCCTTGGACACTTGTATAAAGCGCGTTACCGACGCCGTTATCGAAATGGGTGGTCACTGCCTGATCACCGCCGACCACGGCAACTGCGAGCAAATGGTTGACTACGACGCCGGCCAAGCACACACCCAGCACACCACCGAGCTTGTGCCATTGGTCTATGTGGGCTACAAGCACGGCGTCCTGCAGGAGAAAGGTGGCAAGCTAGCTGATATTGCACCGACCATGCTGGCGCTGATGTCCGTCGATCAACCCGCCGAAATGACCGGCACCAACCTACTGCGTGAAGCCTGATTAAGGTGCTGCTGAGCGCTGTCAGTTTTCGAGCACTATGCGCGGCTTTATTGCTGCTTTGCGCTATCGCCGCGGCCGCAGATAACGACAACACCCAGCGCCAACTCAATAACCTTAACGACAAGATTGGCTCCCTAAAAAAATCGATTAATAAGCAGCAGCAAGATCGCAGCAGCACCGCAAAGGCGCTGCGCACCATAGAAAAAGATATCGGCGAACTAGCGGCAAAACTGCGGCAAACCAGCAGCAAGCGCGAACAACAACAGCGCAAACTGGCCGAGCTGGAATCTCGCCAACAGCTGCTTCGCAAACAGCAAGTGAATCAAAAGGCGCTAATTGCAGAACATGTTCGCAATGCTTATACCTTAGGCAAAGAAAGCCAGTTGAAAATGCTGCTAAACCAAGAGCAACCAGAAAAGCTTAGCCGCACACTTACCTATTTCGACTATTTCAACCGCGCCCGCAGTGAAGAACTGACCAAATACCGCGACACCCTCTCTGAATTAGACTCGCTAAAGCCAAGCATAGAGGCGGAAGCTCAGGCGCTTGCAGAAACCAGTGCAGAACTTAAACGCCAACAGCAAAGCTTGTTGCAGCAAAAGCAGCAACGCGCGAACGCGCTGGCGGGGATAGATCGTGAAATTCTAAATAAAACCAGCTCCCTGAACACCCTCGACAAGGAACGGAAAGGTTTAGAAAACGTCTTACAGGCCGTTGAGCGGGAAATCACTAATATCGTGATACCCGAAAACTATAAACCCTTTAATGCCATGCGCGGCAAAATGCCTTGGCCAGTAAGAGGTAAGCTTCTCAATCGCTACGGCGCATCTCGGCAAGGCAGCGCGGTGACGTGGCAAGGCATTCAAATTGCCGGCAACGAAGGCGACTCTGTACTATCCATACACAATGGCCGCGTGGTATTTGCCGACTGGCTGCGCGGAGCGGGCTTGCTGATAATTGTCGACCACGGCGGTGGCTACCTCAGCCTATACGCCCACAACCAAAGCCTGCTGCGCACCGAAGGTGACTGGGTTAAGGGTGGCGAGGCCGTCGCAACGGTAGGAAATAGCGGCGGACAACGCCAAGCTGGGCTTTATTTTGAGATTCGCTACAAGGGCCAACCCACCGACCCGCGCCGGTGGTGCCAATAAGGGCCAAGTATTCGCAGAAAAAGCGAGATACAATAACTTTCGATTGACGTCGTTCCAGGAATTTAGGTCATGCCACACTTTTTTCGCCACACCTTAACTGCTCTTATGCTTGTGCTGTTAGCCGCTCCTTTCGGCGCACTCGCAGACGAGGCGGCAAGCGCCGACACTGCCGCGGAGCCACAGGGGCAATTACCGCTGCAGTCCTTGAGAAACTTTGCAGACGTATTCAACCAAATTCGCCTGAGCTACGTGGAAGAAGTAGACGACAAAACCCTACTTGAAAATGCGATCCGCGGCATGCTCAGCGGGCTAGACCCACACTCTGACTACCTCGACGCAAGCTCCTTTGAAGACCTTCAAAATCACACCACCGGCGAGTTCGGCGGGCTTGGCATCGAAGTCGGTATGGAAAATGGCTTTATCAAAGTTATCACCCCCATAGACGACACCCCCGCGGCTCGCGCTGGCATTCAAACCGGCGACCTCATCATTCAAATCGACAACAAGCCAATTAAGGGCCTGAGCTTACAAGAAGCAGTCACCCTAATGCGCGGGCCAGCTGGCAGCAAGATTGTTGTGACTATTTTACGCAGCGGCATCAGCGCGCCGTTTGAAGTGCAACTCAAGCGCGACGTCATTACCGTGGCCAGTGTGCGCGGTGAAATACTTGAAGCGGGCTACGGCTATATCCGTATTTCCCAATTCCAGAACCGCACCGGCCAGGACCTTAAAAAAGAACTCAGCAAACTGAAATCGGGCCGCGAGCCGCTGAATGGCTTAGTCCTGGATTTACGCAACAACCCCGGCGGCTTGTTGCAAGCCTCAGTGCAAGTGGTGAACGAGTTTATTAACGAAGGCCTTATTGTTTACACCGAAGGACGACTGCCCAATGCGTATAGCCGCTTTATGGCCAGCGCCACCAACCCCGCTGACAGCACACCGATGGTGGTATTGATTAACGGCGGGTCGGCGTCCGCCTCTGAAATCGTCGCCGGTGCACTGCAAGATCACCGCCGCGCGGTCATTATGGGTACCCGAAGCTTTGGCAAGGGTTCGGTGCAAACCGTGCTGCCACTGTCTGAAGAAAGCGCCATAAAACTAACTACCGCCCGTTACTTTACCCCGAGCGGGAGATCAATTCAGGCACAGGGTATTGAGCCAGACATTATTGTGGAGCGTGCCAGAATCGAAGCGTTAACCAGCAGCGGTATCGAGATCACCGAAGCAGATCTGGCCGGCCACCTTGGTCGTGGCGACGGCAAAGAAAGTACCAGCGTCAGCCGCAAGGCAGAAAAGGGTAAGCGCGAAGATTTAGCCGCCGACGACAATCAACTCTATGAGGCACTAAACCTATTAAAAGGCATGTATATCATGACAAAGCCGAAAACCGCCCTTGTTGAAACCGCTATTCAGTAACATTATTTCAGACACAAAAAAGCGGGCATTTAGCCCGCTTTTTTGTGTCTGCTACGAAAATTACAAACGCACTTCTATCCCGCGCGCCGCCATATAGGCTTTAGCCTCTGGTACCGTGTACTCTCCAAAATGGAAAATACTCGCCGCCAGCACTGCGTCGGCCAAGCCTTCGGTAATGCCCGCCACCATGTGATCCAGATTACCAACCCCGCCAGAAGCGATAACCGGTACCGGCACCGCTTCAGAAATCGCGCGGGTCAACGCCAAGTCGTAACCTGCCTTGGTGCCATCCCCGTCCATACTGGTCAACAGCACTTCGCCGGCGCCGTTGGCGACCATTTTAATCGCCCACTCTACCGCATTGATGCCGGTTGGTTTGCGACCACCGTGGGTAAAGATTTCCCAGCGCGGCCGACCGTCAGCCTCGTTGGCAACGCGTTTGGCATCTATCGCAATAACAATACACTGTGAGCCAAACCGATCTGCGGCTTCTTTAACAAAGTCTGGCCGGTGTATGGCCGCCGAGTTAATACCAACCTTATCAGCACCGGCATTTAGCATGGTGCGAATATCTTTAATCTCGCGAATACCACCGCCAACGGTGAGTGGAATAAACACCTCGGCGGCAATCTGCTCAACAGTGTGAACCGTAGTTTCACGGCCTTCGTGGGTCGCGGTAATGTCGAGAAAGGTGATTTCGTCAGCGCCCTGTTCGTTGTAACGCTTGGCCACTTCAACAGGATCACCGGCATCGCGGATGCCGACAAAATTAACGCCTTTTACAACGCGACCCTTGTCTACATCTAGGCAGGGAATAATACGTTTAGCCAAAGCCATATTGGTTTCTCGTCCTGTTCGCTATTAGCGATTGTCGTCGCAGTAACGCTGCGCTTCGGCTAAATCGAGTTCGCCTTCATAAATTGCACGGCCGGTAATGGCACCCAATATGCCCGCCTCGGCAACCGCATTTAGTGCGCGAATATCATCCATATTGGTCACACCGCCAGAAGCGATAACAGGCAAGCCCGACGCTTTAGCCATGGCCACAGTGGCCTCAACATTTACGCCCTGCATCATACCGTCGCGGCTAATGTCAGTGTAAACAATAGAGCTAACACCATCTTGCTCAAAACGCTTGGCTAATTCTGTCGCCAATAATGTCGACACTTCCGCCCAGCCATCAGTGGCGACCAAACCGTCTTTGGCGTCTAAGCCAACGATGACCGAACCAGGGAATGCCTTACACGCCTCGGCAACAAACTTTGGCTCTTTTACTGCCTTAGTGCCGATAATCACGTAGTTAACACCCGCATCTAAATACTGCTCAATGGTATCCAAAGAGCGAATGCCACCGCCTATTTGTATCGGCAGATTTGGGTAGGCCTTAGCAATGGCCGTTACCGCTTCACCATTCACCGGCTTGCCCTCAAAAGCGCCATTAAGATCAACCAAATGCAGACGACGACCGCCTGCTGCAACCCAGCGCGCTGCCATTTCCACGGGGTCATTACCGTATACCGTAGAGTCGCCCATTTCACCTTGACGCAGGCGCACGCATTGGCCGTCTTTTAAATCTATTGCGGGGATAATCAACATAATAAAAACCTAAAAATAAATTCTGATGACGAGATCAACCCGTTACCGGAAAGAAGCTCGCCACGGGGCGATCCCAATTCAAAAAATTACGCAGTAGGCGCAGGCCAGCTTCACCGCTTTTTTCAGGGTGAAATTGCACGGCAAACACGTTTTCACAGGCAAGCGCCGCGTGAACCTGCACGCCATAATCAGCTGTACCAGCCACAAACTCTGGTGCATCTACGTAGTAGCTATGCACAAAATAAAAGCGGCTATCATTGGCGATACCGGCCCACAGCGGATGCTCAATAGTTTGGGCAACGTTATTCCAGCCCATATGCGGCACCTTTAGGCGTGTACCCGCGCTGTCATGCAAATCGTTACCAAAAAACTTGACCGCTCCGGGCAGAATATCTAAACACTCAACGCCGTCATTTTCCTCGCTGCTTTCCAGCAGCGCCTGCATGCCAAGACAGATTCCGAGCATTGGCTTTTGCGCTGCCACCTCTTGAATCACTTCATCAAGGCCGCGGGCTTTTAGTTCAGCCATACAGTCGCGAATAGCACCAACACCGGGGAAGATAACGCGATCGGCGCCGAGAATAGTCTCTGGGCAGTCGGTGACAATCACCTTAACGCCGTCACCCACTTTTTCGAGAGCGCTGGCTACCGAATGCAAATTACCCATGCCGTAATCAACGACGGCAACGGAAGAAGAACTCATACCGATAAATCCTAGAGACTGCCCTTGGTAGAAGGCGTAATACCCGCCATACGCTCGTCGGCCTGCAAAGCCATGCGCAAGGCGCGACCAAATGCTTTAAACACCGTTTCCGCTTGGTGGTGGGTGTTTTTGCCGCGCAGATTATCAATATGCAGCGTCACTTTGGCGTGATTCACAAAGCCGTGGAAAAACTCGGAGAACAAGTCCACGTCAAAACCGCCCACGCTGCCGCGGGTATAAGGGACGTGGTATTCCAAGCCGGCACGGCCAGAGAAGTCGATCACCACCCGCGACAAAGCCTCGTCCAGCGGCACGTATGCGTGGCCGTAGCGAGTAATGCCTTTCTTATCACCCACAGCCTCGGCAAAAGCCTGACCCATGGTAATACCGATGTCTTCTACGGTGTGATGCGCATCAATGTGAAGATCACCTTTGGCGTTGACCACCAAATCAATCAGGCCGTGACGTGCGATCTGATCCATCATATGATCTAGAAAAGGAACCCCAGTTTCAAAATGAGACGTGCCCGTGCCGTCTAGATTTACTGACACGGTAATTTGGGTTTCTAGGGTGTTACGGCTGATCGTAGCTTTGCGCTCGTTCATCGACGCCTCATCGGTTATTTGCTTACAATAGCGTATTATAAAAAATCCCGACCCGTATTACACCAAGCAGAAACGTACTAAATGCCTGTATACGCAGAAATAATCACACAACCCGATCCTCAGGATGCGGCTGACCTCGAAATACTGTATCCCAACGACAGTGTAAAACTACTGGCGTCCGCCGTGTCAGGTAAGCTAATTATCTACGGTGGCCGTTTTAATGGCCGAATTCTCTCGGCCTTCACGCTCACCCCCATATACGGTGGCGACTACCAAATAGCACGCTTATCCGTTCGCGAGGTAACACGTCGCAGGGGCGTGGCGAGGCAGCTCATCATTCAAGCGATGAAGCAATTACCCAAGGATCTGCAGTCAATTTCTGCCGACTTGCGCCGCGCGCCAGAACTGGTCAATCTATTCTCAGAACTGGGTTTTAACGCCAATAACAGCCTCTGGTGTTGGCAGCGCAACACCTAATGAAAGCTAGTAATAAACCTATTTTCAGCCAGCAGCTGCTGGCATGGTTCGACATCGCCGGCCGCAAAGATCTGCCCTGGCAGCAAAACATCACGCCGTATCGGGTGTGGGTATCAGAAATCATGCTGCAGCAGACTCAGGTCACCACCGTCATCGACTACTACCAGCGCTTTATGGCTCGCTTCCCAACAGTGCAGAGCCTTGCCGACGCGCCAACTGACGATGTCCTCGCCCTCTGGACCGGCCTTGGCTATTACGCCCGCGCCAGAAACCTCCATAAAGCAGCCAAACTCGTCTGCGAAGAATTTAACGGCGAATTTCCACACGACCACGAACTACTCCAGCAACTCCCCGGCGTAGGCCGCTCCACCGCAGCCGCCATCTACTCTATCGCCTGCAATGGCCGCGCGCCGATACTCGATGGCAATGTTAAACGGGTGCTCACACGCTATGCAGCCATCGACGGCTGGCCAGCCTTAAAGCACGTTGAAAGCCAATTATGGAATCTAGCCGAAGAACTCACACCTAAGAAGCGAGTAGCCGACTACACCCAAGCCATCATGGATCTCGGCGCCACCCTCTGCACCCGCAGCAAGCCCCAGTGCCCAAGCTGCCCAGTGCAAAGTAGCTGCCAGAGCTTCGCCAACAACACTCAAACTAACTACCCCAGCAAAAAACCGAAGAAACAAATACCCACTAGACAAGTTCACATGCTGATTATTGAAAATAATCGCGGCGAAATATTACTAGAGCAGCGCCCCGCCAGCGGCATATGGGGTGGTCTGTGGAGTTTCCCCGAAGCGGCAAATGTCGACGAACTCGACCACTACCTCGACAAAAACCTCTGCTCTGCCAGCACCACGCAGCACTGGCCCGTAATGCGCCACACCTTTAGCCACTTCCACCTGGACATCAACCCCGTCCATATCCGCCTCCAAAGCGAAATCACCACAGTCATGGAAGCCAAGCCACAGCTTTGGTATAAGGGACACCCTGAACAACAAGTCGGCCTCGCCGCGCCGGTAAAGAAACTGCTAGACGCTGTCTTCAGCTCAGATCTATTAAGAGAAGCCCCACTATGACCCGCACCGTATTCTGCAAGAAATTCCAGCGAGAACTCGACGGCCTAGACAAGCCGCCCTACCCAGGCCCCAAAGGCCAAGACATCTTTGAAAACGTCTCCAAAAAAGCCTGGGAAGAATGGCACGCCCACCAAACCATGCTCATAAACGAAAAGCACCTGAGCATGATGGACCCCGCTTCACGGAAATTCCTACAGGCTGAGATGGAAAAGTTTCTATCCGGCGAAGACTACGAAAAAGCCGAAGGTTACGTCCCCCCCAGCGAATAAGTCTTCTATGTCAGGGGCTTGACTCACTGTTTCGGAACAGGTTTAATACGCGCCTTCTGAGAGGCAGCCAAAGCCCTCAAACTAGGCCCAGATAGCTCAGTCGGTAGAGCAGAGGATTGAAAATCCTCGTGTCGGCGGTTCGATTCCGTCTCTGGGCACCACTACTTTCCTGTTTAACATCAAATATCTATCACCCCCCCAACCCAG
The DNA here is from genome assembly GCF_019312595.1 of Zhongshania aquimaris. Taxonomy (GTDB): domain Bacteria; phylum Pseudomonadota; class Gammaproteobacteria; order Pseudomonadales; family Spongiibacteraceae; genus Spongiibacter; species Spongiibacter aquimaris. The sequence continues at coordinate 1,862,607 of NZ_JAHWDQ010000001.1, forward strand.
ACTACTTTTGCAGTCGCCCTGCTATTGATACACGCTGCCGAAAAACTAAATCTATATCTATGGAAACCCAGCGATCCTCAATTTAACTAGTTTCGATAGATCAATACACCAACGATAATCAAATTCAATGTTGCCAACGAGGAAGTTAGTTGCACAACATTACGCCTTCTACCACTCTTCCTCACGAACTGCCCAACAAAAAAAGTGGCCGATCACAAAAGACGACACTATGATCAACAAGATTGAGTAGCCCCCTCTACGAGACAGTGCTCATAACAGCCTCCATCACACCTCCTCCGCCAACTTAGGTTTATCACCCTCTGGCATAGGCGAGTAATATCTGCACGCAGGGTATGTGGAGCAAGCTAATATCTTCTTCCCTGCATGCTCGCCCTTTTTAACAGTTCGTTTAACTAAACTCGATGAACACTTTGGGCAGTTGCGAGAATCGTCTAAATTCACCACCTTGGGCTGTATCGTTGATTCGACTGCAACTTTTTCAGGCGCAGGCAGAAAACCAGACAACAACTCAGCTACGGCAGATATTGTGTAGGCTGCTTTCGCCGGTACTTGAATCATCGGTATTCCGGCTGTTTTACAAGCTCCAAGTAATAAATCATCACGCTCTTGCCGTGACTTGGCCTGATGTGACTTATCATCCAGCTCAATTACGCACATAACTGATAGATCAGTTGGATCACAGAGGACGAAATCAAAGTGCTTTCGATCTATTTTGTTTCGAGCGGTACTAGAAGCTCCCCGCTGCAATCCTTTTCGAGGGCTTAATACATCACCAACACGAACTTTACCGAAAACACGAGCGCGGCCAGCAACAGCCTGATCTAGCACTCCCAAAAATGAGCGTTCTGCTGGGGTAAAGAGTGGACCGGCCTGCTGGTAAGGAAATTCATCGACAGTAGCTGTGTCGCCAGTATTCGCTTTAGCGGGCAGTTTGGCTTTCAAAACAAGAATTGCGACTACGATAAGCACGACGAAAAGGAACAGCCACTCCATGTGAACACCTCATCCATACAATATTGAATTCGCGATTGCGAGATGTGGAATATAGCAGTTCGCCCCAATTACCTGCTAGCTATTGAGATTTACTGCCAAAGGCAATACAGCCAAGTGACGATCAATTTCCACTACAGCGTCTCGATAAATTGGAAGGTGATTTTTCTCTGCCTGCCAATGCTGATGAAATAACTCGATTGTTTCTTTAGCTACGTCGAGTATTAGCGTTTTCGGTATGCCTGCTCTCCCTGCCAAATGAATCAACTCTTCCTCGTTGAGCTCATCAAACCGACGCGTGCGACTGCATTTCAACGCCGTTTCGTTGTCGGGAATATAAGGGATAGTCGAGAGGAAGTCATAGGCTGGCGCTAGTCTAGCTACTCTCCGGTCAGGGTAATAAACCGACCAATTTTTCAGGTGCATGTCGGCATTGCCGATCAGGGTATTAAAGGTGAGACGCCGGATAAACTCACGCATGTCGTCCTGGTCACTTTCAATAGCAATAACGTTCGCGATATTGGCAGCGCTCGCTTTTTTATATTTGTCTCGCGGGTAAACACCGAAGATTTGCGCGAAGTCTTCCGTATGAACTGCACTGCCATCACTCAAGCGATCAAAACGCTCAATCACGAAAGCCTTACCTGGCAGCGCTGAAACGTCTTTTGGCAGGCCGCCAATCTCATCTATATCAACAAGATCGACAGCTGGCACATTCATCCCCAGCATGCGGGCTAGGGTCATCATTGAATATTCGTTTTCTGGTACGCCCGGATACTTGTCAGACGGTAGTTTGACGATCCATGATCCACCCACCCCCTTTGCCGGAATAGTGAGGCCACCACTGACTCCCTGTAACGCCGAAAACTTCAACTGCACTCCTGCCAACGAAAAGCGCAGTAATTTCTCTTCCCGCGCCTGCTTTTCGGCCTCATCAACAGGGTCTGATACTTCGGGCGGCCAGTCTTCTCCATCAGCTGGGCGTACCGTTACTGCTCCAGGGAGATCCCGCCCCAAAGCCCAGAGCAAAAAAAACTCCCGCTCAGGATTCACTCCAGCACGTTCAGCAAGGTAGTCCCGCATCCGCTCTTCTGGCAGTAAATTAGAGAAAAATGGCATGAGGCGGGTTTGATACGGCCTGAACTCAGTGAGCAACTCACCGTAGTGATCTTTGAATCCTAGGCTTAAGGTCGGTCGACCTGCGTCAGCGATATAGTCCTCATTAAAGGCAAACAGATTCCTGTCACCATCGACCCGAGTAAGGGTGCCGATAGGCTCACCATAGAGAAATACGTCCAGGACAGACAACTTAGGCATCATCATCTCCATCAAGCGAATAGGCCGAACGCCAACGACCTTCTGGCTCTGAATCCCGCTGATGCACCGCTTCGTTACGCAGCCTATTCACTTCCTCAAGTACTGTCTGAAGGGACGACACTTCTGTCTTTCCAGTGATCAGTTTCTGTAACTGCTTAGCGAGTGCCTTGAGCTTGCCCTCGCTTTCAGGAGGTAGAGATATTCGAGACAACTCATTGATACGACTCCGCAATTGAGCAACGCCCCTATCGCCGGCAAGCGCTGTATTCAATTGATCCGCTGCTCGCTGCAACTTTGCCATCACGTCTAACATTGACTTTGATTGGGCTTTTGCTTGCGTGCTCCGAATGATGGAATTCACCGCCGAAAGTCCTTTTCGCGGTACCAGCTTCAACTCCATGTCCAAGGCAAGAGCAATTTCAACCAAACTGGAGATGCGCAAATCCACGCCACCGGACTCAATCTTGGAGATATGACTCTGAGGTACACCAGATAAATCAGCCAGTGTGCGCTGACTCAGCCCCTTGGCTTCTCGAGCTCGTTTCAGCGACTTAGAAATGTCAATGACGGCATTCATTGTGATCTACTTTAATAGATATATTTAAACCGATAATATGTCATTACATATCACACATCAACAGCACAAACAGGAAACCGATCTATCAAAACAGATAAAATAGATCAATGATCTACAATAATGCATCAAAAAATAGAGAATTACTCAACCCCCCAAGCCAAATGCGTAACAGCCAACACCGCCGGCTATTCCACATACACCACTAGCTTACCGATATTTCCGCCGCTCATTAGTTTCGCCAGTCCATCGGGGGCATTTTCTAAACCATGGATAATATGGTTTTTATTAATCAGTTTTCCGTCCAGGAGCCACTTTTCCATGGTCGCTAATACGTCATTTATTTGATGCAAATAATCCAGTATTAAAAACCCTTCCATGCGCAGACGCTTCGAGGTAATTAGCGGGAAGTTTTTAACGCCGTACTGCTCTGACTTTCCATACTGAGAAACGCTGCCGGAGGCGACGATTCGTCCATTTATCGCCATATTCGGCAATACTGCGTCTAGAATTTCGCCACCCACATTATCAAAAAATACTTGGACGCCATCTGGCATCAGTTCCGCTATGGCGTGCTGCAAATTTGTCACAGCCTTGTAGTCGACTGTGCCATCCAGTTTGATCTTCTCTTCCAAGAATTGGCATTTATCTGCACCGCCGGCTAAGCCGTAAACTATGGCGCCGGCTGCTTTGGCAATTTGCGCGGCCATGATGCCAGTCGCGCCTGCAGCGCCACTGATGAGCACCTTGTCGCCCGCTTTGAGACGTCCAATTTCCATCATCCCGATGTAGGCCGACCAGCCAGTAATTCCCAGCGTGCCGAGATAGGCATCTAACGGCACGTCTGGATGGGGCTGAAACTTTAGTGTGATTTTATCGCTCAGTAAGGCCTCACCATCGATCACTAGATAATCCGCCCAAGACTGTAGGCTAAGAATATATTCGCCCTCTTTAAACTCAGGATGAGCAGAGGCTGCAATACGACCAATAATATTGCCGCGCATTAAATCGCCAATTTGTAACTGCGGGAGATAGTCTTCTTTTTCGCTAAGCCACAATAGGTTGGAGGCATCCAATGACAGCAAACAGCTTTTAATCAATACTTGCCCTTGTTTTAAGGCCGTCACGGGACGAGATTCCCAACGCAACTCCGATCCATCGAGCTGATCTTTTAGATAATGATCAATGACCCATGCATTGAAATGACTTGGTAAACCCATACCGATAACTCCTTAGAAAACAGTATCTCGTTAATTTTATTTTCAACTATTTAGCGCGCTTGAGATTTAGCTGCTCGCGCTGCTCTTTGTCAATGTTACATTAGCCGAGGAGATTTAATGATTATTATCCGCCCTGAATTTGTATTTCCCGACGAGCGATTTTTATGGATCTAGCAACATTAGCAAACACAATCTGGTCTGAGCTCTCACGGGCACAAGCAGATCGAGAACACCCATGGCGCACGCCGGTACTTGCCAGCGTTGACAGTGAAGGCTTACCTCAAGCGCGCAGTGTAGTGCTAAGAAAGGTTTGCAGCGACACTCAGACTTTACAGATTTATACAGATTCCCGCAGTCCGAAAGTTAAGCAATTACAGACATCCGCTCAGATCCAACTGGTATTTTGGAGTAGGTCGCTGAACTGGCAGTTGCGGGTAAGCGCACAAGCTAAAATTTCAAGAAGGGGCCCCGATGTCGATGCCGCATGGCAACAAGTTAAGCAAAGCCCGGCTCGACAAGACTATCTCTCTCCCCTCGCGCCAGGCGACACGCTGGACACGGAATTGCATAAGAAGCCGAGCAACACTCATCATTTGGCCATTATTAGCGCGACCGTCACTAAAATGGATTGGCTGTCTCTGAGCCCGGCAGGGCATCAGCGCGCAGAAATTTCTGGGAACACCCTGCGCTGGCTAAGCCCTTGATCAATGGCTGCACAGTGATGAGTTTAAACTTACGTCTAGCTATTGGAGCGCGCTGATACTTTTCCAACCTTGAAAACTGTCAGAGGCAAACACGATCATCAGCACCAAATATTATGATTTTGTAGCCTCTCGGCGATTAGGGACATGCTGCATCGCAGTCCGCGCCCACTCGTTCGTAGCAGCGAGTCAGCGCGACATGTCAGCAAGCTAGAGTACTTGCTGAACTACCTTGAGACGCCTTTGCGGTACTGTTTTTAATAATAAATCGTCACGGTTACCGTATCGCTATAGCTACCTTGAGACGGTGTGATCTGTGGTGCTGTGCGAGCATAAATACTTTGCGCTTGGGCGCTGCCCGTGCCGGTATCGGCAAGCGTGTCGCTGTTGAGGGTATCACCCCAGCGCTGGCTCCGAGCGACATCTCGATATAACTCATAGCTTACATATTTGCCGGCGCCATTGTGCATCCGACGGGTGCTACCGCTCGCATTCTGGCCGTTGTCTAGCCCGATCTGATACGGGGTGGTGTTGGTGCATTGCGGCGCGACAATAGCCGTGGTGTCTATATTGGCGCTGAGAACGCCTTGGGTGCCAAAGCTTATGTTTTGAACAGAAAAAACCGGATTGCAGCTCGCCTCGACGGTGGCGCTAGCGACGAAGGGAAAACTGCCGGTGCCGCTAAATGTGCCGCCACTGGTGCAGCTAGTCGGCCAGCTTGGTGTTCCCAATAACGCCTCATTCGCGCGAAATGACATTAGAGCGTCGATAAAATTCGAAAAGTTGTTGCTGTAACTCCCTGGGACGGCCGTGTTTTGAGGAGAAATTATGTCACCATAAACCGTCACACTGCCACTTCCTGAGCCACCCAATACCGGTACCGAATATTGCAGATCAACCTCGTATCGATTCACTCCGGATATGGCAATCGGCCACACTACCGAGCGCGCGGAATCCCGATAGAGATTGAACTGCAGCTCGTTGCCCCCACTGGTCATTCGTCTTGGCACGATGGTAACCCCCGAGCCTTGAGCGCCAACCCCAATACTGAAACAGAGCCTTACCCGCGCTGTTGCAAGCAAAGCTAAGCCGCCGGTATTGCATTGGTAATTGAGAGTCGCCGCAACACCGCCCCAACCAGTGAATGGGTCACTGGCACCAAAGCTCACATTGGTCATACTCGCAGTGCAGCTCGTTGATGCGTGAGCAGCTGCCGGTATAGCTAAAAGCGTTGTTAGCACCACTTTGCGTAGGTAACGTGCTGTCATGGTTGCTCTCGACAGATCAATGGTCCGATGCCGGAAATACCATCTATTTGCTTCGGCATGACGATGTCTACAACACAACTGTCGCCTCCTTGCAGCTCTACGATAACAGGGTTGTGGGTGGGCAGAACCTCCAAATATGCTTGGCCATCGTGTCCCACAATCGCGAGGGTGTTTCCGTCCTGCAGTAAACGGCTACCAAGAGGAATTACTTGGCCATCGCTGTTATGAAGGGTAAGTAAGGCGGCACGTACTCGGCGCATACCAAAATCAACCCGCAGCCCCGCTCGCTCTGCTGGCACTGCCAGTACAGATTGCTTGTCGAATTGAATGTTACTTGGCAATTGCAAGGGATCTATGGACACCTGATTACCGCGGTATGCACCCAAGCCCGTCAACAAATAATAACCCTGTTTATTAGTTCGACCGATTGGGCGATTTTCTAAATTTACTGGCACGCCGGCAATGCCGTTAGTGGAGACCAATGCAAAACTGTCGCTGACTTCACGGGCGGGGAAAATACTTTGCGGCGCGTCGGCCATCCAGATAAATGAGCCGCTAAGATCGCCGAAGGCTGAATCACCACTGGGTAACGAGCGAATCCCACCGCCGAGCTGGGCGTAATCACCTCGGTAAAGTGCATCGGCCTGGACGTAATCAACTTCACCTGTACGCTGCATTTGCAAGCCCCAGCCAGTACCGCCGTCGGCAGACACCCCGCGACGGAGATAGGCAGCCTGTTGCTTGGCGCCATCGCGATTGTGGCTGGCAGAAACACCGCCATTGACGCGACCACCTAGCGATACTGACAGGCCGGCATACAGGCTGTAACTTTCGCCGTTGTCGAGCTCGCGCGCCGCGTTAACAAACAGTGTGACACCGCCCAAAAGGCGGCGACTGTAGCTTGCGCCAATACTTCTAAAACGTCCTTCTTCCAAGGTATCTAGGCGGCTGTAGTTGAGCGATACTCGACCACTAGCACTGGAACCTACCCCGAGTAACAATCGTTCGGTACGCTGGGGCGGTGGGCGGCCGCCATTAGAGGCAATATCACGGTAGCTGCCAAAGCTGCGTTGCAAACTGTAATCGACGGTGACACCAAGACGACTCCAATTATATCCCAAGGTACGCTGCCAGCCGTCAGCTTGGTGACCCACACTGCGCGCCAAAGCGCCGCTAAACAGGCCCGCTTCGCCCAAGGTAAATAAGGCCCCAAGTCCGCCAGCCACCAGTTGCTCATCGGCTTCCCCGTGTGTTTCTAGCGTGAGGGTATCGCTGAGACCATAGCGTACGCTGCTACTTGCAACTGGGTGATCGCGATAGCTATACGAGTCCGTACCATATAGCTGGCGAACACTGCCCGCCTCCAAAGAAAAATCACTGAGGCCGCGCTGCAACAAACGAGGGGAACTGTAAAAAGAAAAGTCCTGCACCGTAGTGCGGCCAAGGGCATCAGTCAGCACCATTTGTGCTTGGCTCAAACCGCTAATCGTTGGCGCGCTATCAATGCGATAAGCGCCTGGTAAAACCTCCCCACTGTATTGGCGCAGCCCCTCGACATATAGCTCGACTTGCGATGGCAGCGCCGCTTCGCCGAAAAATGCGGGCAGCGGCTGAACAACTAAATCTGGCTGAAGAGAAAAATTACGCCGCAATTGCAAGCCACCTAGTCGCGTCGCACGGCTCCACGACAAGCCGCCACTAATAAAATCCCCCGCGGTGACAGTGAGCAGATCGTCCTGCGACGACCAGGTCCAGTGAGTATCTAGACGAGTGTAATCGTCATCGCCATCCCGACTGTTTATCCTTAATAAACCAGTATTTTCAAAGACCTGATTATCGACAAAGGCGCGCATTGCGGTGCTTGCCGCGAGGTCGTACTCACCCCGCTCATCTACCGTCGTATACATATCGTAATTGAATAAAGCGCCGAAACTAGCCTGTGCATGAGGGGTGCGATTGCTATCTCTACGATAAGACTGGACGCTCATAATGAGTAAATGCGGCGCAGCCGTCAGGTGCAATTGCTGCTGAAGTACGTCGTAGCGGTATGTAAGATCGGGGATAGCGTCTAACGCTAGATGCTGGTCATCCGATGGATTGGTCAAGACGATCCCAATTGCGACTAGGTGCTGGGGCTCTACATAAAACGCGCCATTGTGTGACATCACCTGAAGGATATATCTGGTGGGCACCATATTGAGAAACACTTCAAGATAAAGTGACTCTTGGCTACCCGGCATAACGGGGCCATCAAGAAGCATAATACTGCCGTTAGTTGTCGACTCGGGAGTCGCGACAGAGGGAAAGTCAGCGTTAGCCCAAACCGATGTCAACGCACAGCTAATCAGTAAGGTCAGCTGGCGCCAGAGGGTGCCGCGTGGGCTGACCATTGACCTGCATCCTTATTTCCGTCGCCGTTGCCGCGCTACTGGGCAAATTAAAAGTCCAAATCCGCGAACTCCCCGCCAGTAAGTAACCTACTAGGCCTTTATGTTCATAGACGACGCGACCTTCGCTGCTCAATAACGCAAGATCCGTAATCTGGGCGCGGCCGCTACCGGTATTTTCCGCCGCTAATTTCAAGCCCGCCTCGGTATCTTGCAAGCGCCAATTAAGTTTGGCGGCTGTCTCACCCAAGGGGGATTCTATAAATGCAGGAACAGAAAAACGCAGTAAAAAATTAAGCCCTGGCTGCGCGCCGAGTTGACCGCCGACAGCCAAATCATCGACTGACGCCGCAGGTAATTCATCTATTAAAATACGGAAACTGCGTTCACCCGAGACCGCGCCTAAGCCTGCGTCGCCGCGCTGAATAACCCGCACCACCTGTTTACCGCCCGGAGCGATATTTAAAAATGGCGGACTGGCTACCAGTGCAGTAGAAGGGGTAAGCACCTCTTTTCCAGCCTGCTGTTGCCACATAAAAATACGCACCTGTGCGCGGAGCGCGGTGGTGCCGGTATTGCGCAGAGTCAAACCCTTAGCCACGTCACTGGGTGCAAACTCCAATAACGTGGGAGCAACGCCTAAACCGGCAGCAAATGCTGGAAGAATTGTCAGAGCCAGGGACAGCCCTAAGAAGTGATGTAGCCGCAACGAGGACCATAAGGCAGACAGTAAACGGCGCATAAAGTATGGGGACCACAACAAATTTTTAGAATGTAACGCTGACCGTCACTGTATCAGAATAAGCACCAGCGGGTGGCGTTGTAGCGTTGTCACCTGACTCAACGCGTCCATACACTGTTATATCCTGTTCAATGCCTGTACCGGTGCCCGCGTTTACACTGCCAAAGGTGGCACCATCGCCCCACAATGTGCTGTGCCCAGCATCACTGTAAAGGCGGTAACTAACAAAGTTAGTAACCCCAGCGTCGGCCATGCGACGAGTCGTGCCATCATCGTTGCCACCTTGGTCCAGCTCTAAGTCATAAGCTGCATCGTCGGTACAGGTGACAGACACAGTCGACGTCGCCGTGTAATTGGTGTTGAGCAACTGAACGGTACCAAAGCCCATGTCCGTGGCCGGGGTAGTCAGTTCACAACTATCTTCGATGGTGATCGTAACATCAAAAGTATCGCTTGTTTGAGCCAATAAGCTACCCGACCATGTCAGCGTGGCAACCAGTAATCCATATAGGTAGTTTCGTTGAATAGTCATTTCTACATACTCATTAATTTAAAATCCTGCGGCATTTGAGTATATGCTTTCTAAGTATTACCTATAGATAGTAATTGTACGGATTAGGGTGTCGGTAGAGCGCAATAAATAACGATTACAATCCAAATTAATTTTTGGTTGGGAAAGTTATATTTCTAAGAAAATGACAAGTGAATAAATATCCAAGACACGGAAATGTGCGTTTAAAATCTATATCCTTGCTAACCCTCACATTCCATCCATAGTTTTTGTAATGATGCCGTTTCGGCCTAGCTCATGCTTAACCCTCCAAACAGAAAACACATTTCGAAAGTCCAACATTAAAACCGAATTTCAAGCCAAGCGCGCACGGTGGCACAAAGGTAGGTGGAAAGAAACGCTCTACTTCTACAGTTTTTTACCGATTCCATAAGTCGAAAAGTTAAGCAATTACACTACTAAACTCAAATTCAAATCGTATTTTGGAGCAATGCGCTTAACTGGTCTTTGCGCGCAAATGCAAAGGCAAGAATTACAAACACAGTTGGCGATGTCGATGCCGCTTGGCAACAGATTAAGCCCAGCCCGGCAAGTCTATCTCTCTCCCCTCGCGCGATGCGACAACCATCATTTAAAAATTATTAGTGCGACCGTCACTCAAATGGATTGGCATCCTTTGAACTCGACAGGACATCAGCGGACAGAAATTTCTGGCTATGCACTGCGCTGGCTAGCTCCTTAATTCATAGTCGTATAGTGATTAGTTAGAACTTATGACTAACTCAAGAAGAGCGCGCATATAATTCTCCACCGCGACAAATGCAATAGGCAAACACAGTCATCGACAGAATTTATAGAGGTTTGTTACCTTTAGGAGGGGAAGGACGCTACACAGTTATTCGACAGAGCACTTCGAATAACTGTGTGCTGTATTATCGACTAGCATTTACGGCGACTATGTTGGATGTTTCCACGCCATCGCCGGCCGGCAAGACCGAGTCGTCACCATCTAACTTAATCAAATAGGCTAAAACATAAGCCGCGGGAAACCGAGCTACCGTATCGCGCCCGGGTTTCTTGGCATCGAAGTACACCGCTAAGCCTTTATTCATCGCCTCTTTTAATTGCTCGCGACTCAAATCGGCGGTGACGATTTCGCGCTGATCGCACTTAAGAAAGGCGCTGGAGCAACGGGAAAACTTGCGTTCTTCGGCCTTGAAACGCAGTTGCTGACCGTCAGCCAGGGTCGCCGCCCGATAGTAGCGCCAGCCGCCAACGTATTTCATTTCTAGTAAAACCTGGTGGCGCGTTACACCGTCGTCATCAACAATGGTGCGGAGATAACGCTCGCTGAAGTCGTCAACCCAACCCCTCGGAATGCGCTTCGTAATGCTCATGCCGCGCAATACCGTGTCTCTATCCGCACCCACTTGCTCATAGCGGGTCAACTCAACCATGTCTTTCACTGTTAATACGTTTTCGTTTTCTGCCTGTGCCGACATCCCAAACCAACTAGCCAGCAATGCCACCAATAGAACTCTCATACATCCCCCTATTTACAGCCCTGAATCGGGTTTGCAGCGTTTTTCCACAGCAACACCCCAAAAATTGACTTTGCAATCAATATCTACGGAAACCTAGTAAGAATAGATCTTTTTCAGCGTATAGCAACGCACTAAGACCACCATGCCGAAGGGCGGCGGGTTTCGGAGAGTATTTTGAAATGAAGGGGCCGACGTCGCGCCGGCCCAGGCTAAGGCAAGTCCCTTATGACCAGCTCAGATCCTGCTTGCGAAACGGCGTGCTGCGCACTCGTTTACCAATCGCTTGATAGATTGCATTGCCGATAGCCGGCCCAATAGGGCCGACCGGTGCCTCGCCAATGATGGCAAAGCGATCATGGCCAGATAATGCCTCAAGATGGATTTTAATTTCAGGGATATCCGCCATCTTGAGCATGGGGTAGCGGTCAAAATTGCTCTCGACTACAGCGCCATCCACGATGGTTAATCCTTCATTGAGAGACATGTTGAGCCCGAAAATAATTCCTCCTTCCAGCTGGGCAAGCACGGCATCTAAATTGACGGTGCGACCGCAGTCAAAGGTAAAATCAATGCTATGCACGGTCAGCTTCCCCTCTTGGCTAACCTCGACATGAGCGACCGCGCACACCGTGGCACCAGCCTGCTTTTCTCCTGAATGAGGCCAGTTGCTAATGGCGATGCCGCGCCCCTGCCCTTTTGGCAAGGGCTTGCCCCAGCCAGCACGTTCCGCCGCCAGCTTAAGGCAATGCGACCAAGCAGGGTCCCAATCTGCCAATAATTTCAGGCGATACTCGAGCGGATCAATACCGCCAGCCACCGCACATTCATCAATGAATGTTTCAACCGTAAAAGCGTGAGCGTTATAACACGGTGCGCGATAAGCGCCAGTCGCGATATGCATCGGCAGATTGCTGGCCGCAAGGCGCACATTGGGTATCGCGCCACTAAACGCATACGCCATATCGGTAAAGCCGAGATTCAAGGCCATACCGCTAAAGCAGGTCTCGCCTTCCAGCGATTCCAGCATGCCTTGTTCATTTAGCCCCGCGCGGAAACGCGCCGCCAATTGGGTTCGATATGCACCCTGCTGGGTTGTTTCTTCCCTCGACCAAATTACTTTTACAGGCACGCCAGGATACTGACGGGCTACCGCGACAACGGCGCGAACATCATCACCGATGACGCGCCGACCAAATCCGCCGCCAACCATGGTTTGATGAATAGTCACTCGATCTGGATGTACACCAGACTCGTCAACCGCAACCCAAAAGGCCTGCTGCATGTCCTGAGTTGAATGCCACAACTCCAAGCTATCTTCGGTATACAGAGCCGTACCGTTAAGCGGCTCCATCGTCGCGTGTTCGCAGAACGGGGTTCGGTAGGTCGCCTCAATGGTTTTAGCTGCCTTTACCGTGTCTACATTTCCAGACTTAGTTAATGGAGCGCCCGCCCAGCGATCAAGAATCCGATCCTGACGTTCATGAATTTTCTCGTCCGAGTTCCAAAATGCGCCAAGACCGTCATCCCACTCCACCGGCAGCGCATCTAAGGCCTTTTTCGCCTGCCAATAATGGTCTGCAATCACCGCCACACCACTGCGACACTCTGACCCTTCAAAACCAAAGGTAGGACTCGCATCAACTGGCGAACCGGGAGTTGCAGAAGGATCAATCACCACAACCGCGCGAACACCCGGCATAGACAACACTGCTTCAGGATCATGGCTTTTTAGTAGGCCGCCGTGCACCGGAGATTGCCGCAATGCCGCATAGACCATCCCCGGCCGCGTGACGTCTACACCGTATTTGGCACTGCCATTGACCACCTTGGGCAGCTGCACTTTATGGGGTTTGGTTTTTCCCAGCAGCGTCCATTCACTCTGGGGCTTTAAAGAAGGCTCGGACTCAAGTACAACACTTGCCGCCTCTGCTGCCACTTCACCAAAACGCAGCGTTCTGCCACTAGGCAGGTGCTTTAGCACGCTATTGCGGGCTTCGATTTCAGTAATCGACACATTCCACCGTTGAGCAGCGGCCAGCTTGAGCCGCTCCCTTGCACTGGCACCTAACTGCATAGTGTAGGGCATACGCTCATGATCGGTACTGTGACCACCGAAAAAGGGCTGCATGCCAACGGCGTAACTGCCGGGTTGCTTATACTCGCGGCTAAAAGAAGCAAACTCGACGTTGACGCGCTGCCAGTCACACGCCAGCTCTTCGGCAATATTCATTGCCTGCTGGGTAGAGGCACCATTGCCAATTTCTGGTGTTGGTACGGTAACAATGATTGTGTCATCGGCCTGAATAGTCAGCCAAGGTGACAGCGCACTATCGCGCTGACCACCGTTCTTCCCGGTCGCCGCCATTGCGTCAATTGGCACAAGCTGCAGTGACAAGCCCCCCGCCACCGTAGCGCTAGTAATTAAAAATTTTCTCCGCGACATTTTCATCTGAGTCATGCCCCCATCTCCTGCGCTGCACGGCGGATACCTTCGCGAATACGGGGGTAGGTACCACAGCGACAGATATTAGAGATATTCGCATCAATCTCCTCGTCGCTCGGATTGGGTATACGCTTAAGCAAATCTGCCGCCGCCATTAAAACCCCAGACTGGCAATAACCGCATTGCGGTACATTTAGCTCCACCCACAATTTTTGCAATATGTGGTCGCCAGATTCAGACAAACCTTCAATGGTTGCAATGTCGGCGCCGTCCACAGCCTGTACGGGAATCAAACATGAACGGGTAGCGTTACCATTCAAATGAACCGTGCAGGCACCGCACATGCCAATGCCGCAGCCAAACTTTGTGCCGGTCATCTGCAAATGGTCGCGCAGGGTCCACAGCAACGGTGTCGTTGGGTCAATGTCGAGCGACTGGGCTTGCCCATTGACTGTGAATTTAATAGTCGTCATTTCAATCCCGCCCTCGATTTCGCCAAGGCCTCAAAATCGGCATTGATCGCCGCCAACTTCTCATCCGTCATCGTTTTGGAGTCAAACTTTTGCATGAATGCCAGCGTAAAGCCGCGCCCCTGATCTATGCGCGGCTCGGTGGAAAAACCCGGCAAATACTTATCTACTATAGCCCTCGCCTCTGGGTCGTCGAGTATGACGCCAACCAAGGTTGAACGCGTGGTGTAAACCACCACGCTTGAGCCTTTCAACTCAAGCAATTCAGCGTTCACTGCAGCTAACTTTTCGTCGGTAATCATTTTCGGATAAAACGGCTGAATATCAAGCAAGGTCAAAGGCCGCGCCACTTCAATTTGGCGAATCTCTGCGATACTTGGAATATGGCGATCGAGGATTTGTTTTGCTTCGTCGTAATCCAGCAGTGCGCCAATATCGGACTCCGCAACGGAATAAGACACACCAGGAAGGGTCACCGCGGGTTCTGGCGGCGGTGGCATTACAAAAAACCAAAGTGCGGCGAAAACGGCGAATAATATCACTACACCGCCGACAATTATTTTAGATTTACGTCGGGTCATAGCCAGTGCTCAAGAAACAATCAGTACCCACTATAGTACACCAGTGTTGATTATATATCTCGCTTGAGCGGCTACTTTAAATGACGATTTGTTAAGCTTGAATATCGTGCCGTAATTTATTATCAAGAAGCTGCTTGGCTCCGGATCTAACTGTACGGCGCGAGTTCCGAAGGATTGGGCCGAGTTTTAAAGCGCTGGTGAACCCATAAATACTGCTCTGGCACCTCGACAATTTCGCGCTCTAAAAGGACGTTAAATTCTCTCGCCACCGCCACAGGGTCGTCCGCTACCTCATCTAGGGGCGGCATAATACGCAGCAGGTATTTGCCATCGGGTTCACGCCGAAAGAAAAACGGCACTAAAGCCGCACCAGTGCTGCGCGCCAAACGGCCGGGCACCGTGACGGTAGCCGCATCTATCCCAAAAAAGGGGACAAAGGCGCTGTGCTCCATGCCGTACTCACCAAAATCTTGATCTGGCGGATACCAAACCACCTTACCTTGACGCAAATACTTGAGCGCCTTGCGCATATCATCGCTGGGGATCATATCTGCAAATCGCCCCAAGCGTGCATTTAACACCACCTCCTCTTGCGCCGGATTCGGGTGCCTGCGGTAAACACCGTGAATATGGTAATGAAAACTAAGCATGCGCACGCCGAGTTCTTGGGTTGTGAAATGCGCACCCAATAATAAAACTCCCTTGCCCCTCGCCAACGCTGCGTCTAGATGCTCAGCACCCTCAAGACGGTACTGACCTATTAACCGGGCATCGTCGCTAAACCAGCTGGCAACCGTATCGAAAAGCCCCATTCCCAAGGCTTCAACATGCCGACTCAGGAGCGCCTCCCGCTCAAGCTCACTTAACTGGGGAAAGCACATGGCCAAATTCGTTCGCGCTACACGCAGGCGCAAACCGAGTCGCGACCGCATTAACCGCCCTAATTGCCTGCCAAGTGCCAACTGCCACTGAAGCGGCAACTTTGCCAAAGCGCGCAAGACGCCATAGCTAAGTCCAAGGACCAATCGACGTGAAAATGAAGATGGTTCTGCGACAGCTTCGGCAGGCGGTGACTCAGTAGACGTCATGATCAATACCTATGTCGTGGTGGAAATCTGGAACTGTTTGCAGTATTCGGCAAAACGCAGATCAACCTCATCCGCCTGTAAGCCAAAGTCTGCTAACTGGTATTGATGCGCGCCGTGCTTGTGCTGTGGATTCGCCGCCATATAGTTAGCGATATTGCTCGCCATAATATCGGAGTATGCATAGCCGAAATGATGGTAGATAGCTCGTACCACAGCAGCGGGATCAGCCAGCATATCGGTGTACTGAACATCAAACACCCGCTCGGCAGAATGTCTGAGTCGCGCTCGCATCCCTCGCTGTAATGATGCGGCAAGCTGTGAACTTAAGTGCCGCCCGACCTCCAGGCAATCTACCATTCCACACGCGGCCTGCTGCATCACCGCATCTAAACTACAAATAGATGGCAAAACTTGTTTAGGATCGCGATGAGTTTGCACAACGCAGGCGTCGGGAAAAGTTGTCAGCAATGCATCTAACCAGTTCAAATGCAGTGGGCTTTTCAGCACCCAGTGACCGCCACCCCGCTGCCACTGCAGTATTTGCAGTTGCAATTTGTACTCCTCATAAGCGACACAAACCTGCTCCGTACTCAGGCCTTCAATCCAGGCGCGATAGGCGTGGTTATCTTCTTCGAAGATGGGCAATATATACGCATTAGCCAGCAGGCCCGCGCACTCTTCAGGCCCTAGGGGATCAACATCATGGATCTTGCGCAGCGCCGGCAACATACGACGCAATTGATCGACTATTCCCACGGCGCGGGCAATTCGCGGGTCCGCTTTGCCTACCACATGATCGGGATCTGGCGTCGGTTGCATGCTCTCCCAAAATAGCAAAGGTCGTGCATCCGGGTCTAAAGCCAAAAGCTGACTCAATATAGTCGTACCGGTGCGCGGAAACGCCGCAATAAATAAAGGCCGCACAATGCGCTGCTCGCGAATCTCTGGATGGCGATTCACTAAGTCCTGAATGCGCAAACGATTTACCAAGGGCTTAAGTAAAATCTGCCAAGCTACCACCCGCCCCAGAGGGCTGAATCTTTGATTGCGCTTTAAATAATCCAGACGAAGACGCAGCGGCTCAAGAAAACGTGGGTCGCCAAAATCATTTAGCCCGGTTTTTTTACGGGCCGCCGCCATTAACTTGTCCTCAGAGAAGTCTGGGTAGTTCAAACCCAATGCCTGCGCCTTACCTAAAAGCCATGCTAAAGCACGAACCCCCATGCTTAAGTTAGGCTTCTCCTGCCAAGGCTTTCTATGAATTTGGCGCTGATCCATCAGTGATATCTCTTAGTTAATTCGTCGCTGGCAGCAGCAAGCTGCAATTAAAGACCAAGCGGAAAAACTGAATATATCAGCGGGGGGCGCAAATTCACACCAGCTACAAGGTGTGAAATCAGAGTAAAAATGAAATATGAGGACTAGTACTAAAATTTTAAATAATTAAATACCTAAGCACGTAATTTCAAAGACGGCGAACAGAAATAATCGTAAATAACCAACCACGACTCTTCAGTAAAACCCGCAACACTACGACTCAAATATTATTATTTGTAATCTATAGCATTCAATCTTTAGAAATATTTATAGAACAATGCTCACCACAAATACAAAAACGCATGACATTACCGAACTACATTTAACACAAGCATCCCCGTAATCGCCTTGCTCGCTACTATGTCATTTTTGAAAATCACGCACACCGACCGACAATAAACTTTCGCGGCGGTTCACTTAGTGCAAACTTAAGAAGGGCCTGGCATTTGGGGGTGGCTTACACGACAACAGCATTCTAGCCACTGCACTGACTAACCCCACATGCGTCAACGTCCCTGCCAGAAAATATCTACTTGAGATTGACAATGTCCAATAGAGAAAAGATCACATTAAAACTAGTCAAGCGCAATATCGTCATGAGTTTATGTAAAAGATTCTTTATGATCTCCCACATATCACCTGCGCGGTATCTCGCTGCGTGGGTATATTCATATTCAGAATTGGCACAGGAAAATCAAAATTAATTTAATCATGCATAAAAAACATGACTACCAAATTGCCATCTAAGTGATATGAAATAGCCGTGCGAGAAAGGGGTTATAAAAATAACATTCTACCAACAGCATCCTTGCCAGCTGGAGTGAAATAAAATGATCGACGATTAAAAACCGTCGATCCGAGGCCGCTATCAGCTTTTAAACTTCACTAAAAAATCATAAAACGATGTCGCGAATTTGCCGTAGGGCGGGCGCAATAATGTCATCGGCGAAAACGACGGCTGATAGTAAATTGGCCGCAATTTCGAAAACGTCACAAACCCTTCATAGCCGTGGTAATGCCCCATGCCACTTGGGCCAACTCCGCCGAAGGGAATGTCGTGCTGTGCAACATGAAAAAGCGCATCGTTAACCGTCACACCGCCGGACATGACACGCTCAATATATTGGTCTTGCAAAGCGCGCTTATTGGTAAATGGATAAATCGCCAAGGGACGGTCATTGGCGTTGATATAGTCAATCACCTCTTTTGGCTGATCGTAGCCCATCACCAACAACAAGGGACCAAACGTTTCGCGGCTGCGAATATTCATATCCGCGGTGGTATCGAGGATCAAATGCAGCGGCATTTTACGCGTGGCAGGATCGCTGCCCTGCTCGCCGTGTAAATTAATTACCCTTGCGCCTTTGCTGCGCGCATCTTCCAGGGTCCCTTCCAGTCGCTGCAACGAGCGGTTATCAATAATAGATGTGTAATCTGGGCTATTAATATCGGGACAGTGCTTTTTCACCCACGCCTGCGATGCGCTGACAAACTCTTCAATTTTGCTTTGATGAACAAACACATAGTCGACGTTGGTACAGATTTGACCCGCATTGAACTGCTTGATAAATAGAATACGGTCTACGGCTTTTTCCAAAGGATAATCTGGATCAACAATGGCCGGAGCCTTACCGCCCAACTCCAGCACCACAGGTGTTAAATTCTTTGCGGCCGCAGCCATAACCGCGCGGCCAGTTTGACCAGAACCGGTAAACACTAATAAATCAAAAGGTAGTGTCGAAAATTCAATCCCGACTTGTCCCGTTTCCTCAAAGAACACTAACTTCTCAGGTGGAAAGTAATTCGGCACTATCGACGTTAACAAGCGAGTCAGGGCAATAGAATTTTCAGACATCTTCACCATAGCGCGGTTGCCCGCCGCAAAGGCTGCGGTGATTTGAGTCATACTAAGATTGATAGGAAAATTCCACGGAATGATGAGACCAACCACACCTAGCGGCTGGGGAATCACTCTATTTTTACCGCCGGGAAACATCATCTGATCAACGTGACGGCGCTGAACCTTCATCCAGCCCTTCATCTTTTTAATAATGCCATTGATGCCGTCGGTGACAGTAATAATTTCAGCGAACAAGCTTTCGTGGCGCGAACGATTACCGTAATCCTCTGATATCGCAGCAATAATCGCGTCGCGGTTTTCATTGATCATACGTTTCAGGGTCAGCAGGTCTTGCTTGCGCTGCGCATAATCCGGCACTGGATCAGCTAGATAGGCCTTGCGCTGAGCGTCAAAAGCCTGCTGTAAGATCGATGCCTGTTCAGTATTTTCTGCTATCTCAACACTGCTATTCATGCCCTGCTCTCCTATTCCAGATCTCAATTATGTTTATTTTAAAAGCCGGATTTACACCCAAACCGAGTAATTCCATCATACACCTCTCAATGTATTAGGTGTAACCATTCTAGTTAATAGCGTAAGCGCGCTGATTTCACACTTTTCCCTTAGACGTATTCAGAGCGGCAATAGCCGCAAGAGCAGAAGTCCAGCCCTCAAAAGCCAATCACGCTATTAGGAAATGCCTGAGCTCAAAATCTGCCACCCGTGCTTACCCTGCTTATGAAGCACCCAACACCGGACAGGCCAGTCACTCAGGCCGTCAGTATTTCATTGCGCCCAATTCGCCAGCGCGGTTTCTCCGTCACCTAATGTGGCCAACAATTCGCATGCACGGGAATCAAACAAACGCCGCCCAGATATCTCGCAGAATTAAAATACAAACCGCATTTTTCTTGTTGTAAATCAAATTCTGAACTCTAGATTCGGCGTCTAATAAACAGGCAAGAGAAAAGCAATTTGGAAAAATGGAGAACCGTGATGAAAATGTTAAAAGCAGCAGCCTGTGTTGTGACGGGAGCGAGCCTGTCCTTTTCTGCGCTAGCTTATGAAGCGGGAGATTGGATAGTTCGCGCAGGGGTAACACAGGTCGCCCCTGACGCCTCTAGCTCCGCTGTTAGTGTTAACGGTGACAATGGTGCGGCGCTCGACGCCAACAGCGCTGTCGACGTAGACGACAATGAACAACTGGGTTTAAACATTCAGTACATGATGAGCAAACAGTGGGGAGTGGAATTACTTGCGGCAAGCCCCTTTAAACATAAGCCAAACGCCGCCACAAATTGAGTAGACGCGTTTATTTTTTTCATTCTTAATCATAAACAACACCGCGAGCTACTTTTTATTACATCGCACTTATTGGCATCGCCATTTAATTTTATATATTAAAGACGAGCACCTATTATTTTTTCATCACAAAGATAAATGGCTATAACGGGCTATCTGCTTTAAGGCATATCGATGATAGCGAAAACCGAATCAGATCAAAAAAGCCCGCTCGCCTGTCTCAACGTCACTTTCAGGTACTCGCCAAGTCTCTTTAAGCTCTTCGAGCCAGACTTTAGTTATTTTATCTACCATTGGCACCTGGAACTCTATCAACTCGCCAGCTCTTTAAATGCGCACAATGGCCGAAAAAATCTACTGGCTTATTTATAAATGAGCAGGGATTATTAATTTAATAAAATACAGAATGGAATAAATGCGGAATGTTAAGAGGAAGTGCCTGGGTGTGGCCGCAAGGTCTTTCCCTTACGGCCACACCCAAAAGTATTACTTAATTTTGGGATTTAAACGGCCTGAGTCATATTCCATATACATGGCTTCTAAACTCATCGGTTTAATTTTAGAGGCATTGCCCGCGGTACCGAAGGCTTCATAGCGAGCAATACAAATCGCCTTCATTTCTTTAATGGTTTCTTGCAGATATTTGCGCGGATCGAATTCGCTCGGGTTTTGCGCCATAAAGCGACGAATCGCACCGGTCGATGCCAAACGCAAATCGGTATCGATATTTACTTTCCGCACACCGTACTTAATACCCTCGGCAATTTGCTCAACCGGCACACCGTAGGTTTCAGGAATCTTACCGCCGTATTCATTAATAATCGCCAGCCAATCCTGAGGCACACTAGAACTACCGTGCATAACCAAATGGGTGTCTGGAATACGTGCGTGAATCGCTTTAATACGGTCAATTGCCAAAATATCGCCTGTAGGCGGACGGGTAAATTTGTAAGCGCCGTGGCTAGTGCCACAGGCAATTGCCAAGGCATCTACACCGGTTTTAGCAACAAAGTCTGCGGCCTCTTCCGGATCGGTCAGCATCTGATCGTGGGACAAAATGCCCTCGGCGCCGACGCCGTCTTCTTCGCCAGCTTGACCGGTTTCAAGCGAACCTAGGCATCCCAACTCACCTTCAACCGAGACGCCGCAGGCGTGCGCCATATCAACTACTTTGCGAGTTACATCGACGTTGTAGTCATACTCAGCCGGTGTTTTACCGTCTTCTAATAACGACCCGTCCATCATCACTGAGCTAAAACCCAACTGCATTGAGCGCTGGCAAATTGCGGGGCTGGTGCCGTGATCCTGGTGCATCACCACTGGTATTTCTGGGAATTCTTCAATCGCCGCCAAAATCATATGCCGCAGGAAAGGGGCGCCCGCGTATTTACGCGCGCCAGCAGATGCCTGCATGATGACGGGACTATTGGTTTCGCGAGCCGCCTCCATAATGGCGCGGGTTTGTTCTAAATTGTTTACATTAAATGCCGGTACGCCGTAACCGCATTCGGCGGCGTGATCCAACATTTGACGCAGACTGATAAGTGCCATTGTGAGTTCCTTTTAAGTTTTAATTTGTGTGCTAGATGCTGGACGGAAGACGGGAGATGCAAAGAACAAAGCGTCTTCCATCTCCCGTCCCGCGTCTCCCTTAACCTTTCGCCCGCTCTTCCAGGATCGCTACCGCAGGCAATACTTTACCTTCTACATATTCCAAAAATGCACCGCCGCCAGTGGAGATGTACGACACTTGATCGGCAATACCAAACTTATCGACAGCGGCTAGGGTATCACCACCACCGGCAATGGAAAATGCGCTGGATTCTGCAATAGCGCGGGCAATGTCTTCGGTGCCGTCGGCAAATTGATCAAACTCAAATACGCCAACCGGGCCATTCCAGATGATAGTACCAGCTTGTTTCAGTATTTCGGCAAGGCAGGCAGACGACACGGGGCCGATATCAAAAATCATATCGTCATCACCGACATTTTCAACCGGACGCAAGGTTGCCGGCTCTTTTGGGTCGAATTTCTTACCTGTAATCACGTCCGTCGGAATCGGGATATGGCATTTTTCCATCAGGGCTTTTGCCTTGGGAATCAGATCTTCTTCATACAGCGACTTACCCACATTGTAGCCAGCCGCGGCGAGGAAGGTATTGGCGATACCGCCACCAACCACAAGCTGGTCAACTTTGTCTGACAGGGTTTCGAGCACTTCTAATTTGGTCGATACCTTTGAACCGCCGACGATGGCGACAAAGGGACGCGCTGGATTTGCCAGGGCGCGCTCTAAATTTTCTAGCTCACTAGCCAGCAACGGACCAGCGCAGGCTATCGGCGCGTATTTGGCCACGCCGTGGGTTGAGGCTTGCGCGCGATGCGCCGTGCCGAAGGCGTCCATGACAAACACATCGCACAGCGCCGCATAGGCTTTTGACAGATCGTCGGCGTCTTTTTTCTCGCCAACATTAAAACGCACGTTTTCAAGCAGAGCGAGCTGGCCACTTTCTAGCGATACGCCATTCTGCCAGTCATCTAGTAAGGCTACTGGTGTACCGAGTGCCTCACTTAAATAATCCGCAACCGGCTTAAGAGAGTACTGCGCGTCAAACTCGCCTTCCGTCGGACGGCCAAGATGCGACATCACTATTACTTTCGCGCCGGCATCAAGCGCCAACTTCAAGGTGGGCAATGCCGCACGCAGGCGGGCATCTGAACTTACTTTGCCTTCGCTGATAGGCACATTCAGATCTTCTCGAATCAGTACGCGCTTACCGGCCAGATCCAAATCCTGCATTTTAATTACTGCCATGTTCTATTCCCTGTTCTTCGAGAGTCACTGTTCAAATAAGCCATCGCGGCTTGTTCAATATTAAATCTAATCTAGCGCAGATGATAAACCGCCATACCCATACCCTATGCAATATTTGGGCACAGTCCAAACTTTGCGCCTATTGCAGCCAGTGCGCGGTGACATCCAACATCCGGTTAGCGTAGCCCCATTCGTTGTCGAACCACGTAAACAAACTCACCAACTCGCCCGCAACACGGGTCTGCCCCGCATCCACAATCGCCGAACGGGGATCGTGGTTAAAATCACAGGATGCCAGCGGTTCATCGCTGTAACCCAATATGCCTGCCAAGCGCCCATTGGCCGCCATTTTTAAGGCCGCGTTCACATCCTCTGCACTCACATCAGCATCCAGGCTGACTGTTAGCTCCATCGCCGACACATTGTGGGTGGGGATTCGCACCGCCCGCGCCGCAAAACGGCCATCAAGCTCGGGAATAATGCGCCCAATGCCCGCAGCCAGGCCGGTATCGACTGGAATCATCGATAAGCCCGCCGCGCGGGTTTTTCGCAAATCGGTATGGTGATAGGCGTCCAATACCGGCTGATCATTCATGGCCGAATGAATGGTCGTGATGCAACCGGACCGCACCCCAAACGCTTTATTCAAGACATCGATCACCGGCACGATGCCGTTGGTTGTGCACGAGGCGTTGGAAACAATGCGCTGCTCTGGATCAAGCTCTTGATGGTTTAAGCCGTACACAATGGTCGGAATACCTGGCTCACCAGGCTGCGACAATAAGACGTGACGAGCGCCGCGCTCAATGTGCGCCTCTAAATCTGCATAGCGACTGATAACCCCTGAACATTCCAGCACCACATCGACGTCATGCCGTGTCCAGTCTACATTTGCCATATCGTCGTGATGACTAACGGCAATCACATCGTCATTAATCACCAAACTGCCATGACGATGCTCAACCGAGCCAGGAAAGCGCCCGTGGGTGCTGTCGTATCTGGTCAGGTGCGCAATGGTCGCCAGGTCCGCGGGCTCATTTATTGCGACAATCTGCATGTTTGCCCGCAAAGGCGATTCGTAAAGGGCGCGCAATACACAGCGCCCTATGCGGCCGTATCCGTTTATGGCCAGTCTTAGCATTAGGATCTGCTCACACTAATCCAAGCAATCTTCAACGGCGTCAACAACGGCGTCAGTGGTGATGCCAAAATATTCAAACAAGGCATCCGCCGGCGCAGATTCGCCGAAGCTGTCCATGCCAACAATGCGGCCATCGAGGCCAACGTATTTGTACCAGTAGTCGCGGTGAGCGGCTTCAACAGCAACACGGGCGGGAACGCTGCTCGGCAATACCGATTCGCGGTAGTCACCGTCCTGGCTATCGAAAACGTCGGTGCTTGGCATCGATACGACCCGCACTTTTTTGCCTTTGCCGCTCAGTATTTGTTGCGCAGCCATCGCCAACTTCACTTCTGAACCCGTCGCAATAATGATGGCCTCTGGCACGCCGTCGCAATCGCTTAAGACATAAGCACCGCGGGCAACATTGGCCAATTGCTCAGCATTGCGCTGCTGATGTGGCAAACCTTGGCGGGTGAAAATCAGCGCGCTTGGGCCGTCGGTGCGCTCAAGTGCCGCTTTCCACGCTACCGCAGATTCGGTCATATCGCAGGGGCGCCACAGCGACATATTTGGTGTGCCGCGCAAGCTGGCGATTTGCTCGATGGGCTGATGGGTTGGGCCATCTTCGCCCAGACCGATAGAGTCATGGGTATAAATATGAATTACCCGCTGCCCCATTATCGCCGCCATACGCACTGCGTTGCGGGCGTATTCCATAAATACCAGGAAGGTTGATCCGTAATTAATAAAGCCGCCGTGCAGGGCGATACCGTTCATCATCGCCGACATGCCGAATTCACGAACGCCATAATGCAAGTAGTTGCCGCTGGCATCTTTGGCACTGATGGCTTTAGCGCCCTTCCAAATTGTAAGATTTGAACCCGCCAAATCCGCTGAGCCACCCAGGAGTTCTGGCAGCATTGCACCGTAGGCATCTAAACACAGCTGGGATGCTTTGCGGGTAGCGACATCTTTCGATTCTGCTTGGCACTGCGCAATATAGGCATCGGCCTTGGCAGCAAAATCTGCGGGTAAATCACCGGCAGCGCGACGGCCAAATTCTGCCGCCAACTCTGGGTATTTAGTCGCATAGCCTTCAAAGACTTCGTCCCAAGCCGCTTCCAGGGCCTTACCTTTGTCCTGAGCATTCCAGTCCTCATAGATTTCTTCAGGAATTTCAAAGGGCGGATACGGCCAGCCCAGAGCTTCGCGGGTCAGGGCAATTTCAGCATCGCCAAGTGCAGCGCCGTGGCTTTCTTCTTTACCTTGTTTGTTTGGCGAACCTTTACCGATGATGGTTTTGCAGCAAATTAAGGTCGGCTTACTTGTCTCTGCGCGCGCGGCTTCAATAGCGCGGGCGATCTCGGCGCTGTTGTGGCCATCAACAGCGGGAATAACATGCCAGCCGTATGCTTCAAAACGTGCGGGGGTATCGTCGGTGAACCAACCTTCTACTTCACCGTCGATTGAAATGCCGTTGTCGTCGTAGAAAGCGACCAATTTACCTAGACCCAATGTGCCAGCCAGTGAGCACACTTCATGGGAAATCCCTTCCATCATGCAGCCATCGCCAAGGAAGGTATAAGTGTAGTGATCGACAATATCAAAACCGTCGCGGTTGAATTGCGCGGCCAATACTTTTTCAGCAACCGCCATGCCCACTGCGTTGGCGACACCCTGACCAAGCGGGCCAGTGGTTGTTTCTACGCCCGGCGTATAACCGTATTCCGGATGGCCCGGCGTGCGGCTGTGCAACTGGCGGAACTGCTGTAAATCTTCAATCGCCAAATCGTAGCCGGTGAGATGCAGTAAAGAATAAATCAGCATCGAGCCGTGACCGTTAGAAAGCACAAAGCGGTCGCGGTTTACCCACGACGGATTGTTTGGATTGTGCTGCAAGTAATCGCGCCACAAGACTTCGGCAATATCGGCCATCCCCATGGGAGCGCCTGGGTGACCAGAGTTGGCTTTCTGAACGGCATCCATACTGAGGGCGCGAATGGCGTTAGCTAGATCACTGCGAGAGGGCATCGGTGGCTCCTGAAATTTTAGCGGGCTGCAAAGAGGCGGTATTTTCCCCTACCAGCGACCAGACAGCAAATAGCAGAAGCGTAAAAATGGCCTATTTACTTGCGTCATTTGCCATCCACAGCGAAAATCATTGCCTCTGCGAACAATTCAGGCCAAAAACCCCATGTTCAACAATATTTTGATGGTATGTATCGGCAATATTTGCCGCAGCCCATCCGCCGAATACCTGCTTAAACACAAGCTGGCTCACAAACCCAATATCACCATTCACTCCGCTGGCTTGGGCGCATTAGTAGACAAGCCCATCGATGCCAGTGCCGGCCAACTTCTTAGCGCCAATGGCGTCGACGCCAGCGAGCACCGCGCGCGCCAGCTCACTACCGACATGCTATTAAAAGCCGACTTAATTTTGGTAATGGAGCAACGGCATATAAAAGGCGTCACCGATCTTGCCCAGCAGGTCAGCGGAAAAACCTTTTTGCTGGGAAAATGGTCGCAAAATCAAGCTGTTCCCGACCCCTACCGCAAAAGCATGGAAGCCTTTGAACACGTATACAAACAGATCGACCAATTCACCGATGATTGGCTGAAGTATTTGTAGGGGCGGGAATACAACAACGCCAGTAAATGAACTCAAGCCAACACACTAGCCCTCTTGCACTCCAGCTGTCTTAAAGGCGAGGAATAGCACAAACCTTACCTTGCCCGCGAGAGAGTTGATGTTTAAACTATGTATAAACATCTATCGTTTGGAGGTAGCCATGACTGACATCGTCCTCGACATCAAACACTGGGGCAACAATCTCGGCGTACGCTTACCCGCCGCCGTGGCCAGGGCCGCACACCTTCACGCCGACCAACGGGTCCGAATTACCGTAGAGGGCGAGCGAGTCATTATCACCCCCTTTCGAGATGAATCCTTAACACTAGAGCAACGCTTGGCCCGTTTCGACCCAGAGCGGCACGGCGGCGAGGTCATGCAAACCGAGCGTAATCTCGGTGCCGAAAAATGGTAAAACGCGCCGCGCCCAAAATATGGGCACCTGATCGCCAAGATGTGATCTGGATCGACTGCAATCCACAGCGCGGGCAGGAAATGCGCGATGTACATCCATTTCTAGTCTTGTCGCCCAAAACCTTCAATCAGCGCACTTCACTGGTCATCGGCTTACCAATGACAACCGCTGACTACAATGCCGACAACCCCTTTGCCGTTAATGTCGGTTTGGCCGGCGGACGCAAAGCTGGGCAAACCAGTTACGTGCTATGCCATCAACCCAAGTCTTTCGACTGGCGTATCCGTGGCGGCGCGCCGCACCCAATGAAAAAAGTATCGGATGCCCGCTTTGCGGAGGTGCTTGCCCTGTTAAACCAAATCATCCAGCTGACTTAAAAACGTCTCGCAATTACCCGTCCATACTGTTTTATACCACGCACATTTCATACAGATTCTCAGCATTTTGCCTGCGCTTCGAATTTTTGCCCCCCGAAATCTATATCAATATTTTTTGATATAGATAAAAAGCCCTGCTACACTGCGCGACATGAACACTGCCACCCAAGCCTCGAGCAACAGTACTTCACTAGATACCGAGCTATTGCAACTTTGCAAAGCGGGCGGTGATGCGCTGCGTCTGCAGGTTTTACGGGTGCTAAGTCGCGACGCTTACTCTGTTCAGGAGCTTTGTCATATTCTGGACTGCCGTCAATCCGGCATGAGCCACCATTTAAAGACGCTGACTGTCGCTGGACTCATCACCAAGCGCCGCGAAGGCAACAGCCTATTTTATCGCCGCACTTACACGCCGAGCCTTCCCGAACTGAGCGCCTTACATGACGCCCTACTCGGCAGCGCCGATTTAATCGTCTTAGCCAGTGACCAGCAGCAGCGCTTGGAGCAGGTGTATTTAGAGCGAGCCGAACGCTCGCGGGTATTTTTCGCCGAGCACGCTGGCGAATTTGGCGAACAACAGGAACAAATGGTGGCCTACGGCGTGTACGGCCAGAGCTGCCTTGAATTACTGCGCAGCAGCCAGGCCAACGGCGGGAAACTGGCCATTGAAATAGGCCCCGGCGAAGGCGCGTTTTTAGCAGAATTGTCACCCCACTATGACAAAGTCATTGGCGTGGACAATGCCGACACCATGCTTACCCGCGCCAATGAATTTATAAACCAACAAGCCTTGAGCAACGTATCGTTCATTCTTGGCGACAGCCGCAACGCCAATCTGCAGCAAAACGCGGCGGACTGCGTAGTCAGTAATATGGTGCTGCACCACGTGCCCTCGCCGGCAGAAATTTTTAAAGACGCGGCGCGGCTGCTAAAACCCGGCGGTATTTTTTGCGTCACCGATTTATGTCGCCACGATCAAAGCTGGGCGCGCGATGCCTGCGGCGATTTGTGGCTGGGCTTTGAGCCCGACGATTTAACGGAGTGGGCACAGGCCAGTGGTCTGCAGGACGGCCCCGCTGCGTATTTAGCTCAACTAAATGGATTTCGCGTACAGGTTCGGCAATTTATAAAGCCGGATCATGTTCAACTTCACACCAAGAACCGCAGCGTTTAAAAAAACGTCGGCAATTAAAACAGAGGACCCAGCAACATGTCTGACTACAGTATTTTTACATCAGAGTCGGTGTCGGAAGGACATCCAGACAAAATGGCCGACCAGATTTCTGACGCCGTATTGGACGCCATTATCGCCCGCGATAAATACGCCCGCGTTGCAGTAGAAACACTGGTAAAAACCGGCATGGCAATTGTCGCTGGCGAAGTCACCACCTCGTGCTATGTCGACTTAGAAGACATCATTCGCGACGTGATTACCGGCATCGGCTACAACAGCTCGGACGTCGGTTTTGACGGCGCGAGCTGCGCGGTACTCAACGCCATTGGCAAACAATCTGTCGACATTAACCAAGGTGTCGACCGCGCCAAGCCAGAAGACCAAGGCGCTGGCGACCAAGGTTTGATGTTTGGTTACGCAACTAACGAAACGCCGTCGTTAATGCCTGCGCCGTTGTTCTACTCTCACCGCCTTGTTGAGCGCCAAGCATACCTGCGTAAAAACGGGGTATTGCCGTGGCTGCGTCCTGACGCCAAAAGCCAAGTGACTCTGCGCTATGAAAATGGTGTGCCGGTTGCTGTGGACGCGGTGGTTTTATCTACCCAGCACAATCCAGAAATTTCACTGAGCGACTTACAAGAAGCCGTGCGTGAAGAGATTATTAAAAACGTATTACCTGCAGAGCTGCTGCACGCAGGCACCAAATACCACATCAACCCCACCGGCAAATTTGTCATCGGCGGCCCGGTAGGCGACTGCGGCTTAACCGGTCGTAAAATCATCGTAGACACCTATGGCGGCATGGCACGTCACGGCGGCGGTGCGTTCTCTGGCAAAGACCCATCAAAGGTTGACCGCAGCGCGGCGTATGCTGGTCGTTATGTTGCCAAGAATATCGTGGCTGCAGGCCTAGCCGATCGCTGTGAAATTCAAGTGTCATACGCAATCGGTGTTGCCGAACCAACGTCTATCTCAATCAACACCTTTGGCACCGGCAAAGTCAGCGACGATAAATTAATCGCCGCAGTTCGTGAGGTATTTGACCTGCGCCCCTACGGCATCACCAAAATGCTGGACCTGGCTCACCCCATGTATCAGCCGACCGCCGCCTACGGTCACTTTGGTCGCGATCCCTACGAACACACTTACACGTGGAAAGAGAACGGCGAAACCAAATCTGAAACCAGCACTGCATTTAGCTGGGAGAAAACAGATCGGGCGGAGGCATTGAAGGCGGCGCTGTAGCTCGGGAGAGGCTTGACGGGAGACGGCATACGCGAAACCCGATAAGCCACTCAAAATAATGAGGAGAGTTGCCATGGAACGGCGACATATACGAATGGATGTTTGGCAGGACGCTGTCGCACTGGTTCATCAAATATATGAATTCAGCTCAGCGTTCCCCCAAGACGAACGGTTTGGATTGACCAGCCAAATGCGTCGCTCGGCAGTTAGCGTTCCGAGCAATATCGCTGAGGGGGCTGCCAGAGGTTCTGACAAAGAATTTTTGCGGTTTTTATATTATGCGAGGGGCTCTCTCGCAGAGCTAGAAACCCAAATGATTATAGCCACACAACTAGGCTATATGAACGAACAAGAAAATTGGCAGCCAGCCTTGGAACGCGTTTTCGCGAAACTAGCTGCATTAATTAACCGACTTAGGGCGAGTATCGGCTGATACGCATTTGCGTCTCCCATCTCCCGTCCAGCATTTTGCTTACAGAGGAATACAACATGACAACATTCACAGATTACAAAGTAGCCGACATCAGCCTAGCAGCATGGGGGCGCAAAGAACTCAGTATTGCAGAAGGCGAAATGCCAGCACTGATGGCACTGCGCAGCAAGTACGGCGCAGACAAGCCCTTAGCTGGCGCTAAAATTCTCGGCTGCATTCACATGACGATTCAAACTGGTGTTTTGATCGAAACCTTGATCGAGCTGGGTGCCGAAGTGCGCTGGTCTTCATGCAATATTTTCTCAACCCAGGACCACGCTGCCGCTGCAATTGCCGCTGCGGGTATTCCTGTTTTCGCTTGGAAAGGCGAAACCGAAGAAGAATACGAGTGGTGTTTAGAGCAAACTATTCTTAAAGATGGCCAGCCTTGGGATGCCAATATGGTATTGGATGACGGCGGCGACTTAACCGGCCTGCTTCATCAGAAATACCCACAAATGATGGATATCATTCACGGCATTACCGAAGAGACCACCACAGGTGTTCACCGTCTTCAGGAAATGATGAAGAAGGGCGAACTAAAAGTGCCCGCGATCAACGTCAATGACTCTGTAACCAAGTCTAAAAATGACAACAAGTACGGCTGTCGTCACAGCTTGAACGATGCGATCAAACGCGGCACAGATCACCTGTTATCTGGCAAGAAAGCATTGGTTATTGGCTACGGTGACGTGGGCAAGGGCTCTGCACAATCGCTTCGCCAAGAAGGCATGATTGTTAAGATCACTGAAATAGATCCGATCTGCGCAATGCAAGCCTGCATGGATGGCTATGAAGTGGTATCGCCATTCATCGACGGCATCAACGACGGCACTGAAGCCTGTATCAACACATTGGTGCTGGGAAACACTGATTTGCTGGTTACCACCACCGGCAACGTCAATGTATGCGATTCTAATATGTTGAAGGCCCTCAAAAATGGCTGCGTCGTCTGCAATATCGGTCACTTCGACAACGAAATTGATACGGCCTTTATGCGTAAAAACTGGGAATGGGAAGAAGTGAAACCACAGGTTCACCTCGTGTACCGTAACAAGGCAACTAACGACCATTTAATTCTGCTGTCTGAAGGTCGCTTGGTTAACTTGGGCAACGCAACAGGCCACCCAAGCCGCATCATGGATGGCTCATTCGCCAACCAAGTACTGGCGCAAATGTACCTGTATGAGCGTCGCTTTGCCGACTTAGAAGATAATTTTAAAGCGGCTGCCATTACCGTTGAGGTATTGCCTAAAAAGCTAGACGAAGAAGTAGCAGCTGACATGGTCGCTGGATTCGGTGGCGTCATCACCAAGCTCAGCACTACTCAGGCTGACTATATTGGTGTTAGCGTTGAAGGACCATTTAAGCCCGAAAGTTATAAGTACTAAGCGGGAGACGCTTGATGGGAGACGGCAAACGCGAGAGCTGAGTTGGCTTTTGCGTCTTCCGTCTCCCGTCCAGCCTTAAGCGATATTGCAAAACATCACCGGAACACCATCATGTCCAACCGTTACAGCTTTGAATTCTTCCCGCCCAAAACCGAAGCCGGTCGCGAGAAGTTAAAAGACACCCGCAGCCAATTGGCCGCGCTAAATCCCGAGTTCTTTTCGGTGACTTACGGCGCTGGCGGCTCCACCCGCGACAACACCCGTGGCATTGTGCTGGAAACAAAAAAGGCCGGCTTATCAGTCGCGCCGCACTTGTCTTTTGGCGGCGATGAAGAGTCTGAGATTTTAGAATTATTAAACAGCTACAAAGATGCGGGTATCGATCGCATCGTTGCCCTGCGCGGTGACATTCCCTCTGGCATGGGCGCCACTCGCTTGGTTTATGCTCGTGAATTGGTTGAATTTATCCGCAAACACACTGGCGATCACTTTCAACTAGAAGTAGCGGCCTACCCAGAAATTCACCCTGATGGCAAAAGCTACGATGCCGATATTGGCTTTCTAAAAGATAAACTGGACGCCGGTGCAAACAGTGCCATCACCCAGTATTTTTTCAGCGCCGATTCCTACTTCTACTTTTTAGACGCCTGTGACAAGGCCGGTATCGACAAGCCAATCTTTCCCGGCATTATGCCGATAACGAACTATACCAATCTGGCGCGCTTCTCCCGCAATTGCGGCGCAGAAATTCCCCGCTGGCTGTCCAAGAAACTAGAAGGTTACGGCGACGATCAGCAAAGCATCATTGATTTCGGCACAGAGTTTGTGACCGAGCTTTGCCATATTCTGATGGAAGGCGGCGCACCCGGTATTCATTTTTACAGTATGAATCAGGTAGAACCGATTAAGAGCATTGCTAATGCCGTGATGGAGTCACATCCATAAGCCCTTCTCAAACGGCGTTAGCACAAACGCCGTCAGCTTTAAGCAATCCGTTGTAAAAATTGGCGCTGACCA
The DNA here is from genome assembly GCF_019312595.1 of Zhongshania aquimaris. Classification (GTDB taxonomy): domain Bacteria; phylum Pseudomonadota; class Gammaproteobacteria; order Pseudomonadales; family Spongiibacteraceae; genus Spongiibacter; species Spongiibacter aquimaris. The sequence goes on from NZ_JAHWDQ010000001.1 coordinate 1,895,584, forward strand.
CACTATGGTAAAGCAGATTTCACAGTGTGTATTTGAGGGCCGATGTTGGTAACAGGCGGATGGTCGAATATTCCGAACGCCGCCAGCACGCGGAGCTTTGCAGTGGAGCCGAAGGCACAACGACAAAGCTGTAGCAGAGCTTGGCCTTGTTAGGGCTCTTGGCATATAGTTGTACGGCATTTCCGTACATAAAGGTGGCCGCATGGACACGATCAGCGTAAACAAATTTAGAGACAACCTTAAAAGCGTTGTAGAACAAGTAGTTAGCAGGCATGAACCGCTCAAAGTGACTCGGCGAGCCGGTGAGGCTTTTGTTGTAATGAGCGCCGACGATTGGGAACGAGAGCAGGAAACCCTGCACGTACTCCAAAGCAAAAACCTCATGCAACAAATTGCCGATTCCCTTGAAACCCATACCCGCGGGCAAGGCTACAAACCGACCGAAGAGCAGATGAATGAGATCACTGGTATTTGAGGGTAATACCTGGGAAGCGTATGAAAGCATGCGCGAAAAGGACAAGAGGCTGCACAAGGCACTCTGTAAATTACTCAAGGAAATGCTCAGATCTGATGATCCTTCATCCGACCTCGGCAAGCCCGAACCACTCATGCACAATCTCTCGGGCCTTTGGTCAAAACGAATCTCGCAGAAAGACCGCTTGATATATCGTTTCGATGATAAGTCCATTTATATCTTCGCTATTGGTGGACACTACGATCAGCCCTAACGAGACTGCAAAAAAACTCCAGCCACTCCAAAAATGAAATTACATTCGTGTTCCCACTCGAAATCTGGAGCTTATTCGCATGCCAACTCGGCCAGATTTCAAAAAAAGCGCCTATTTTTAGCTCAAAATGCAATCAAACAAATTCGCCAGAATTCCGTTTTAGTTTTTCTGCAGCCTCAACGCCTGAGCTTACCGGCATATTTTGGATTGCCGCAGGCAACGAAAAATATGTCCGAGTACAGCGAATTGTTAGGCGGAAGTCCTCCACGACCCCTGGAGCTCTCCCGAAACTGCCGACGCGGACGTATTGTTCTGCCACCGTACCCTTGTCATCAACTGTGTCCAGCGCCGTGCGATGCGTTGCATCTGTTCGGAGGCTGTGTACGTACAATAAATGCAAATTCAAATACTAGGAAAGATTATGACCGGATTCATTGCAGTGGTGCTTTACGTGGTGTGGATACAACTTCTCACGCTGTCTTACGCATTCCCTCGCGTGCCAATGGCGCTTTTCGGAGGCCGCAAGTTCTCAGACTGGGAACGCGCTGAGGTCAACCGCGACCCGGCCTTCATGGTTCGCGCCAAGGGCGCGCACCTGAACTGCGTGGAAAACTTTCCGCTTTTCGCAGGCGTGGTGGTGGTTGCCGCGCTCATGGGCAAGAGCCCTGTGGTAGATAGTCTTGCGATGTTCATCCTGCTTGCGCGCGTGGGGCAGAGCCTGTCACATCTCATAAGCACTGCCCCGGCGTTTGTGCTATCACGTGCTACGTTCTTCCTTGCCCAGGTCGGCATGATTTTCTGGATTTGCTTTCAGCTCATCGTCTGATTTTGCCCCTGGATGGGGGCGCCCGATACAGGACATCCCGTGATAATAGGGCCGAACCCGGCCGCCTAACGCCCGGCTCACCGAGCAAATTTTTGGTGGCAGCTTTTTTGCGTATTTTTGCAAAAAAGGTGACAGCGGAAATTTGTCCGGTGCAGCCGTTTGTTATAGCTTTGCATATGCTTTTGCTATTGTTTGGTTAATTTCCGTTGCCAACGTTTGAGCCTCACGCATGGAATTTTGCACCGACTCCCAGTTAGCCCAATGCTGCTCCCATTTTTCTTTACCAACCACAGACTCAAAATCTACTTTCGTTGGCTCTAGCCACGCCTCATATTTATGTAATGCTTCGATGCGTCGATTAAGGTCTGACACGCCTCTAGATTTTGGCGACAGTTTTGCAGCGCTCGTAATCCAAGTATGCCAGGGCTTATTGCCCTTTGATTGATTGCATTTACCGCAAGCGGGAACCAAATTGTGGATTTCGGAAACATAACCAGTTGGTTTTTTGTTAAGCACCAAAGGCCGCAAATGATCCCACTCTGAGGCAGTAGCACCACAATAAGCACACTGGAAGCTATCGTGATCCATGCCAAGAATATCCAATGCTTCTTTCACTTGCTCATTTGTTGGAACAATTATTGGAATAATTGAGTTTATAAATGAGTTCGTAATGCTTGACGACCTTCCCGTGATTTTCATTGGGGTTGGCATTCTGAATAGTGATAAGTAATCCATAGCTCTCATTTGCTATAACAGTTTTGTTATCAAGACTGGGGTCACATATCACTTTGGCCCCCTATCACGGGAGCAAAAGTGAGCGACGTCTCAGAAAATTCAATGTTTTTAAATGGTTGACAAAGATGTGGCGCAAAAGCCTTTGAAGGTATCACGACTCGTTCCCTGTATATTTTTGAATTCCCTTTCTCCCGATCATATACCTACTTGATTATAAATCAATCAGTTAGCGCCTCGCAGGCCGTGATAGGGAGCCTGTGGCTCCTGAAAAGGCGCCATTGGCGATTATCCGACGGTGATTTAATGCCTTTTATGGCATGTGAGTGCCCAATAAGCACGGCTTGAAAAGAGAGCTCGCTTTTGTGACTGGTCAGCATTTGGCTTAATCAACACGCCACTCATTTTTCCGGCGGCGGTTTTTTCTGATAGCGTCGCCCTGTGATTTTTTGATGCACGCCCTTGCGCAGGGAGTGAAAACTATTTTCCAACACGTCCACCCCAACCAAAATACCGACAACCACTAGTGCAATAAGTAGCGCTGGACCATATTTATCTAAGCCTATCATCACGCCAATTGCCGCCAGCACCCATATTGCCGCCGCAGAGGTAACACCTAAAACCATACCGTCGCGGGACAAAATTACGCCGGCACCGAGAAAGCCAATACCGGTAATTATCTGACCGATCACCCTTGAGGGATCGGTCACGCCATTCTCGACGGATACCGCCATGGCCATAAACACATAGGTACCCAAGCAAATAAGTGCGGCGGTGCGAATACCGATAGGCTTGCCTCTAATCTGCCGCTCTAAACCGATAATTGCGCCGGCCACAATGGTACTAAGCACCCCCGCCCACTTTAATGGCGCGATGGAAAGTGACGCAATCTCGATAAAATCTATAGCCATTTTTTATACCGAAAATAAATTAAAAGCCCGCCAGAAATCGCCAGCAAGATACCGATGAATATAGCAAATGCATTGCTATTATCCGCCCCCGGAATACCACCTACGTTGACACCCAACAGGCCCGTAGCAAATCCCAAGGGCAAGAATACCGCCGACACAATCGACAGCACATACATGCGGCTATTGGATTCTTCTGATATTTGGTTAACGAGCTCTTCGTGGCTGACCGCCGCACGCTCACGAATACTGTCTAGGGTCTCTATATATTGCGCCAAGCGGTCGCCAACCTCGCGCACTTGCAGGCGCTGCGCATCACCAAACCAAGACAAGCGCTCACTTTGCACCCAACTCAAGGCTTCGCGCTGTGGTGCCAGGTAACGGCGCAAGGCAATCGATTGTCGCCGCACTTGGCCCAACTCGCTGCGCAATTTTGCGCGAGCGCCGCTCAACAAATGCTCTTCAAGCTCATCGACTTTATCTTCTGCATTATCTATTGGCACTGCCATGCGCCTGACCAAACGATCGCAAAGCATGGCGACAAACTCGGCACTGGATTGGGGCCCCTCTCCCTCGGAAAAGCTCTGCACAATGTCATCGACTGAGAGCAGCTTTCTTTTGCGGGAAGTGATAATGCGATGTTCACTGACACACAGGCGAATAGACACCATGTCCTCTGGGTCTGCCTCGGGGTTCGTATTCACCCCGCGCAATGCCATAAGCAGCCCACCCCCATGCGAGGTCGCCCTGGGCCGCGTATCTTCTGCCACCAGTGCGGCAACAGCAATGTCATCGAGACCACTATGATCTTCTAACCAGGCCAAGGTAGCAGGCTTGCTGTAGTCAAAATGCAACCACAATACCCCGTGTTCGGGTTGCCATTCGGCGAGTTCAGCCGCATTGATGTCGCGAGCACCTCCCCGACCATCCAGTAATTTTGCGTAGATTAAAAAGTCATCCATTCCAAGTATCTCGTTATTGCGTATTCTCATTGATAATCGCACAGCAACACGGCGATAAACTATTATGTATTAAGGCTCGCTCAAGGGCCCAGTCTATTTTCTTATACCTTGGGCCAAGAATTTATGCGAATTGCCCTAAATGTAAATTGACCGCGTACACTCACTTATCTCAATAAAAAGAAAACCGCAGGATAAATTATGAAAATAGGTGTTTGCCTCCCCTATATGCCACGCAACATTAGTCGTCAGAATTTTAAAGACTGGTGCCGAATCATCGACCAAGGGCCTTTCTATAGTTTGTCCTGCGGCGAGCGCGTGACGGGCTATAGCTATGAGATGCGCAATATTCTGGCCTTTGCTGCCGCCGCCACCGAGCGCGTCCGCATTATCCCCGCGCTATATGTATTACCGATGCATAGCGCCGTGCAAGCAGCCAAGGAAATTGCCACCCTCGATATTTTGTCGGAAGGTCGCGTCACCTTAACCGTGGGTGTGGGTGGCCGTGAAAAAGACTATGAGGCACTGGGCGCCAGCTTTAAAAACCGCTTTCAAAGGATGGACGATCAAATCGCCACCATGAAAAAAATCTGGCGTGGCGAATTGCTCGACGGCCTAGAGGAAATCGGGCCGACCCCCATTCAGGCAGGCGGCCCGCCGATATTAGTAGGGGCAATGGGACCAAAAAGTATTCAGCGGGTATCGAAATGGGCCGACGGTCTGTACGGCTTTGCAATGGACGGCAACCCCGACTTAATCAATCATTTTTTCAGCTCCGCCGACAAAGCCTGGCAAGAATCTGGTCGCGAGCAAAAACCCTATCGCATGGGTGGATTCTGGTATTCACTGGCCGATAACGCCCAGTCCGCATTGAGCGATTATGTATTCGACTACCTGAAAACCTTTGGCGAAGACGATGCTCGCAAAATTGCCAAGACCATGACCATGCACGACCCAATGGCGATCAAAGACGGGCTGGACGCCATAGAAGCGCTAGGCTGTGACGAGATTCAACTGGTGCCGGCAAGCGCAGAAGTTGCCGAGGTCGATCGTTTAGCAAACATGCTGGCAGGGCGCTAAACCCCTGCCCTGGCACGCTAAACCAAGACACGGCGATTATTTTAACTTCGCGAATATCTCAAGCACGGTAGTCAACTGCTTTGCTGAGATATTCGCGGTCAAATCGTCTGCGCAATGCATACAGGTGACTAGCGCGTCATTGTATATTTCCTGCCCCGTTGGCGTTAGCTTCACCAAGCTGAAGCGCGCGTCGCGCTGATTTATCTCTTTCTCAACCAGATGCAGTCTCTGCATTGGATTTAGCTTTTTAGTGATACCCGACGCCGACAAACTCACCGCATCCGCAAGCTCTGTGCGGCTCATGGTTTGATCTAGCGCATTGCGTAGATGATGCATCACCATAAATTCCGCAAAGCTAATGCCGTGCGCACTGAGTTTTCGATCTGCGTGTTTAATGAAAGAAGAGCTCAAGGTAGCGAGCTCCGTTAATAAACTGAGGGATGCTGTCAATGTCATAAAATCGACCCATATACTTGACTAGTAAAATATTAGTTAAGTATATTCAATGTCCAGCTAAGCTTCAAGCTCCGGATCTTAGTACTCCTTCAACATGATATTAACGGGTTCAGCGCGAAGCAGGCCGCTCCCTGCAAGACGCACTGGCGCAGGCATAGTGGGCCTACGGGCGCCCTGCCGGCCAGCCCTACAGCAGTCCATTGCTTCGTTATTTCCTCTCACCGTAAGACCAGAGCCTGCCCCTTATGCCCTGTGGGTACGCGAGATTCTAAGTTCAGAGGCAAGCTTTTACGCCATTACTTGCTGATATTCTGTTTAATCTCTCATCAAGGCAAAGCTCCCTGCGGTGTATCGCCCGAGGCGGCTGGATCCTCAATCAAGTTGAGGATGACGGCGGTGGTGCGTTGAGGGTGACGGCTTGGAAGGTTGGGGGTGATGGTTTGGAAGGTTGGGGGGTGACGGCTTGGTGGCAGGAATGGTCGGTTAGTATGGTTGGGATTGCAGCTTGTTACGCTGGGATTGTTAGCCGAGACGTCAACGAGGTGGGCCTGATTAACACGTACATAGACGTTTCGAAGTAGTAAAGCCGTCATCCCCGACTCCGATCGGGGATCCAGATGAGCGACAGCGAATACCTTTACTTTTCTCGGACTACGAAACAGCGCAGAGCCCGAGGTTTATGGATCCCCGATCGGGGTCGGGGATGACACGGGCGGTAGTCCGCACTGCGAACGCAACCTTCGTCATACTCGGCCACGACCACGTCGCCAGAAGCGCAGCGAGTGCTGTGGGTACTATGCTTTCGAGAAAATGCCTCGCACTGAACCTCCGCAGGATTGACTGTACCCGTCAATATCATGTTGAAGGAGTACTTTAAAAACGACACACGCAGCAATTACCGCCATCTATATCTAATATTCTGATCAATTAACCCAGAATTTTGCACTTTTCTATTAATTTATTGTTTATATACTGGGTCACAAGAAAACACGGGGCCATAAAGGAAGATTCGCCATGCCAATAAAGAATACTAACAGCCGCTATGGCTGGGTCAGCGTGGGAATACATTGGCTTATGGCGCTTACGGTGATTGGCATGTTCGCGCTGGGCATTTGGATGCGCCAGCTGTCATATTATGATCCCTGGTATAGAGATGGCCCAAGCCTCCACAAGGGCATTGGCATTTTATTACTCATCGCGCTGCTGGCGCGTATCGTGTGGCGTAACATCAATATTCGCCCCAGTGACGATCCAGCGCTAAAAACGTGGGAGAGAGTTACCGCCCACCTTACCCACTTTGCTTTATATGGTTTGATGTTGGCGTTAATGGTTGCCGGGTATTTAATTTCAACAGCCGACGGGCGTCCCATTGACGTTTTTGGCCTATTTAATGTGCCAGCAACACTACACGGGCTGCCCGACCAAGAAGATATCGCCGGCGAGGTCCACGAAATCCTCGCCTGGATTCTGATTTTACTCGCCGGTGTTCATGCGCTAGCCGCATTGAAACATCACTTTATAAACCGCGACTCGACCCTGCTAAAGATGCTCGGTCGTGACGCCAACAGCACTAAGTGAACTCAACTCAAAAAGGAATGTGAACTATGAAAAAGCTAATCGCTCTCGGCTTCACCGCTCTGCTAGGTTTTAGTGGCGCACTGCACGCCGCGGAATACAAAATTGATACCGCAGGCGCCCACGCGTTTGTGCAATTTAAAATCAAACACCTTGGCTACAGCTGGCTGTACGGACGTTTCAATGACTTTGAAGGCCGCTTTAACTACGACCCAGCCAAACCAGAAGCATCTACAGTAGATGTCACCATTAAAACCGCCAGCATAGACAGCAACCACGCTGAGCGTGACAAGCACTTACGCGGCAAAGACTTTTTAGCGGTAGACAAATACCCCACCGCCACCTTTAAAAGCACCAGCTTTAAAGCGCTTGGCGATGGCAAAGCAGAGTTAAAAGGCACACTTACATTGCACGGCGTGAGCAAGCCAGTGACGATTGCCGTAACTGAAATCGGCGGCGGCAAAGACCCCTGGGGCGGTGTTCGCCAAGGCTTCCACGGCACCACTGAAATCGCATTAAAAGACTTTGGTATCGACTACGATCTGGGCCCAGCATCGCAAATTGTGGAGCTAACTCTGGATGTAGAAGGCATTGCTCAATCAATGATGTAAACCAAATGAACTTATTCGACGTAACACTACTCGAAGTTTAGGAATTACCCTCATTCAGTCTCTATATTATTTGGCCGCTTTGCGGCCTTTTTTGTTTTCGGGCTTAGGTAAATACTTTTCTACTACACCATCGGCATTAAATTGCGCATCCAATAAGGCGATCAAGGCATACACTCCCATCAGTTTGCGCATCACGTACAAGAAGTCCTTGGGGGGCAAAGCGAAGTATTTGCTGATAGACGCGGCTACTGCGCGCTTGGCGATGCGCTGGGGCAAGCCGCTGTTACGCCACCAGTAATGTCCGTCTTCGGTAACTGCCCGCGCTGGCACGTGTTCATCGATTGCCCGCAGCGGTTCGGCAATATCGACACCGATATCCACAAAGTTATCGAGCACCGACTGGGGGAAATGCGACTTCATAAAACCCAAGCTTATTGAGTATTCCAAGAACCTAGGCTTATCGCGCTGGCAGGCAGCCAGCAACATATCGCAAAACTCGCTGGCAAAGTCCTCAGGCAATAATCGCATGGCGCCAAAATCCAGCAGAAGCAATTTATCGTCGTCGCCCTCTTCGTCTATGCGCACCCGAAAATTGCCAAAATTGGGATCGGTCTGCATACGACGCCATTCGAAAAGTTCGCTGAGAAACAGTTCTAGCACCGCTTTACCCAAGCGATTTCTGCGCGGCTGAGCAAGTGCCGCAACATCCGCAGAGTTAACTGAGGTCGCCTGCTCATAGCTCATTGTTAATACCCGACGGCTACAAAATGCGGGGTAGCTTTTGGGCACCACAAAACGAGAATCTTCACGCAGCGCATGTCTAACAAAATCCAGATCACGGCGCTCCTGCTCGTAATCGACTTCTTTATGAAGCAGTAATCGGATATCACCAAACCAGTCGTCTAAATTGCGCACACTGGGCATGAGGCGCGACACCTTCAGTAATTGCATTACCGCGCTGAAATCCGCATCGATGGTGTCTTCCACCCCCGGATACTGCACCTTAATACAAAGCTGTTCGCCGGTATCACGCAACACCGCGCGATGGACCTGGCCCAGCGACGCCGCCGCCAGTGGCTGCGTGTCTATCTCTAAGTTCGCCAGGGCCTCTTCGCCCAATTCATTAACCAAGACCTTGCGAATAGATTGCCAGGACATGGGCGGGGTATTGTCTTCTAGTTTATGCAGCGCCTCGGCAACCTCGGGCGGCATCATATAGTCACTGTAGGTTGCCATTATTTGACCAATTTTGACGACACTGCCTTTTAAGCGACCGAGCTCTTCTACAAAGAAATCGATATTCTCGGTTCGCTTAGCTAACGCCGCCTCATTATCGCCGCTAAAGCGCTGCCAAATATTTTGCCGCACCGCCCGTGCACTATAGCGAACGCCCAGTTTCGACAACTCAAAGCGCCTCGAAAAAGCCCCCGTTTTAAGGCCGTGAAGTGATTTATCCTTTTCACTCATATCTTGAAATACACCTATTTCCTTTGTCCGTGTCACTACCTTAGACCACTACAGTAATCTACTATTCGTTTACCGAGGAATTTTAATCTCAGACGCCATCACCAAATCTCATCCTAACAGGACACGCAGTATGAAGCAGCTCCGCGCCCTTACACTGATCGGCCCCGGCTTCGTTGTTGCCGCCACCGGTTTAGGCGCCGGAGATTTAGTGGCCGCCGCCGTATCGGGCGCCAAGCTTGGCACACAACTACTGTGGGCCATCGCCTTCGGCGCCGTCATCAAACTGGCGCTCAATGAAGGTCTAGCGCGTTGGCAGCTCGCCAGCGGCACAAGCTTGCTAGCGGGCTGGTTACAGCACCTACCGCGCTGGATAAATTATTACTTTCTAGCGTATTTATTTATCTGGGCATTTTTAGTTGGTGCCGCCTTAATGGCGGCATGTGGCTTGGCAGCCAACGCGTTGTTTCCCCAGCTGTCTATCAATAGCTGGGCCTCACTGCATTCTTTACTCGCGATTGCGCTGGTGCTGTTCGGTCGCTATTCGCTGTTTGAGCAAGCTATGAAAGCGCTGATACTCCTGATGTTTGCGACGGTGATGGCGGCGTTACTGGCGAGCGATTGGTCGAGCATTGGCAGCTCCTCGACAACACTCGACGATATCAGCGAGAATTTTAATTTAGTCATGGCGCTGATCGGCGGCGTCGGTGGCAGCGTTACCCTACTGTGCTACGGCTATTGGATGCGGGAAAAAGGCTGGCATAACACCGACTCTCTAAAAATTGCCCGCATTGACCTCCTTGTTGCCTATTCGATCACCGCCTTGTTTGGCATGGGTATCATGATACTGGCAGCCCAGTCTGCGCCGGAATCAGAATCGGGCACCCATATATTGATCGCCATGGCCGACCAACTTGGCATATTGCTAAGCCCCGTCTTTAAAGAACTATTTTTAATTGGTGTTTGGGCCGCAGTATTCAGCTCTATGCTCGGCGTATGGCAGGGTGTTCCGTATATATTTACCGACTCGACCGCACAGTGGCGCAGCAAACTCAGCAAAATAGACTCCAGCGACAATGGCTACCGGCTGGCCTTGCTGTATATCGCCATACCACCTATTGCCCTACTCTATTTGGGTAAACCGGTATGGCTAATTATTTTATATTCCGTCACCGGCGCGTTATTCATGCCATTTTTGGCGCTGACACTGCTCTACTTAAACAACCGTATTATCAAGCCTAGCTTGCGATATGGCCTGATCAGCAATAGCGCGATCGTTGCGGCGCTATTGGTGTTTTCATACATTGGCGCGCAATATTTTTTATCGTAGTAAGCGTGCTATATACCAAAATACGATGCTCTATTACGGCCACTCTTCACCGTAGTCGTGCAATAACTCTTCACCGGCGCCAATATCGCGCAGCGCGACAACACTATGGTCATCGTAATAAATAACGTTGGCTGATTTGTGATGGTTGATGTATTTCAAACTACAGGTCACATCAATGAGCTGACCATCGGGCATGGTCAGTGTGTGTAAACCGGCCTCTCTTGCTGTTCGCGTTTTACACACGCCCAGCAAACTGCCTTCGGCAATCGATGCACGGGCGAATAGCCCCTTACCATGAATGGCACTTTTCTTTACCCGATAGCACTTGGCCATATTTCGTCTCTGTCTGCTGACTAAAAGAGCTAAAAGAACTCACATCAGACGCCATAAAACGAAACAGGATTATGCCTCGCCCTGCTGCCTGATCAATTCAAACAAACAGGGCGAAGCAATCACTGCGCCAAGCTTACTTTGCCAACATATTCATCAACGCCGCCCAGCTCACCTTGTCTGCATTAGCATCATATGCCAGCGGCATGTCATATTTTTTACCAAGCGCCGTTGAGCCCGGATTTGTGAAGCTGTGCACTACATTGGGAAAGCTTAACAACTCAAAATCGACACCCGCGTTTGTCATCTCCTCAACAAAACCTGCCACTTGCTTAGCGGGTACCATTGGGTCAGCGCCACCGGTAGCCACTAACAACTTTGCTTTAATGGTGCCGGGTTCAACTTGCGTTTCAGTACCCAGTGAACCGTGGAAGCTCGCCACCCCAGCCAAATCCAGTCCACGACGCGCCTGATTTAGGACCACCGCACCGCCAAAACAATAGCCAATAGCGAATAACTTATCGCCGTCGACCGAGGACTGCTTACGCAAAATGCCCAAGGCCGCATCAAAGCGCGCATTCATTTTTTCTGGCTCAGCCAAAGCCGCATTCATAAACGCCGTCGCGTCTTTAGGGTGAGTGGTCGACTTACCGGTGCCATACATATCCACCGCAATCGCCGTGTAACCCAGCTCAGCTAATTGCTTAGCGCGCTCGCGAGCGTAATCATTCAGCCCCCACCACTCATGCACAACCACCACCGCAGGCGCGGCCTTGGTCACCGCACTATCGTGATACAGCACGGCCGTTCCCAAACCATTCGGCAACGTCAGCTTTTCTTCGACGACCGCTGCATGTAAAACCGAGCTGCTCAGGGCTAACGTAAGTAACATGGCAAACAAACGCATTTCTTACTCCTCACTGTTTTGAATAAATTGATACGGAATATACTCGCTTCACGATGACAAACAACCGTTACGTCAGACGTCTGACGTCCGACGCAAAAGGCATTCGCTGGCGCTCATCTGGATCCCCGATCGGGGTCGGGGATGACGTAGTATGGTGCCATCATCCTCTGCGCGTCTTGCCACGGTCATGTCCGATACTCCAGCCGTCATCATCAACTTGATTGAGGATCCATAAACCTCGAGCTATGCAGCACTACACAGTTACGCTAGACGTCTGACGCCCGACACCCGACGTCCGACGCAAAAGGCATTCGCAGTTGCTCACTTGGATCCCCGATCGAGGTCGGGGATGACGGAGTGTGGAGTGTCGGGGATGACGTAGTTTTGAAGGAACGAGAACGACGAAGCTATTAACCGTCAAGATGACATGGCATTGCGCCGCCCTCCTCAACATCCCCTACCTTCCTCAACGCACTGGCGTCGTCATCGTCAACATCCCCTACCGTCACCCTCAACCCCCTAACCGTCATCCTGAACTCGATTGAGGATCCATAAACCTTGAGCTATGCAGCACTACACAGCTACGCCAGACGCCTGACGCAAAAGGCATTCGCTTTCGCTCATCTGGATCCCCGATCGGGGTCGGGGAAGACGGAGTGTGGAGTGTCGGGGATAACGTAGTTTTGAAGGAACGAGAACGACGAAGCTATTAACCGTCAAGATGACATGGCATTGCGCCGCCATCCTCAACATCCCCCCACCGTCATCCTCAACCCCCTAACCGTCATCCTGAACTCGATTGAGGATCCATAAACCTCTAGCTATGCAGCACTACACAGCTACGCCAGACGTCTGACGCCCGACGCAAAAGGCATTCGCAGTCGCTCACATGGATCCCCGATCGGGGTTGGGGATGACGTAGTACAGAGCGTCAGGAATGACGAAGTGTTAAATTGCCCAGGATGACGTAGACAATAGCAAATTTGCGATTCACAGCGTGGCAAATACTAATCCCCGCCACGCAATATCACATCATGTCGCGCTCAACATCTCTTAAGCGACTTGAGTAGTATCGGCAATTCTTCCTAATCCAATCCTCTTTGCTGCGACGGGCTTTTTTCATCGCCGCGCCGCTTGCGTAACCTTTTAATTTTTTACCGTCGCCGAGGGCTTGCTCTAGACGCACAGCTTCAACTTTTCGGGCGCGACAAGCTTCCCAGCCTGCGGCGTGGACTGCGGGGAACATACAGAAACAAAATAAGAACACAGCTAGACGAAATTTCATTGTGACCTCCTTGTCAGTTTTGAAATTAGCCTCACAACCATAAATCACTCGACGGCATCATGTAAAATCCTCGACGCAAATTCCTGCCACTTCGAGTTACTCACCTGTCTTCTCACCCCCTCGAATGGCATAATAGCCCGCTGTTACCCCGCTAAACGGAATTATCATGACATGAGCAGAATCGACCTGCCCCAGTATTTAGCCGACGCCACCGTCGCACCCGAACTGCAATCCATTATTCTCGGCCTTGCCAATGTGAGTGCGGATATCAGCAAAGCGCTGGCCAAAGGCGCGCTCGCTGGCATTCTTGGTGCCGCTGGCGCCGAGAACGTGCAGGGCGAAGATCAAAAGAAGTTAGATGTTATTGCTAACGATATGATCAAAGCGGCCCTTGCCGCCTTGCCGGCGGTACGCGGTTTAGCCTCTGAGGAAGAAACCGACGTTGTACCCTGCCACACTAGCGGCAGCTACTTAGTTACCTTCGACCCTTTAGACGGCTCGTCGAATATCGACATCAACAGCATGGTGGGTACGATCTTTTCAGTCCTACCCCACACCGGCGAGGCAGTCGTAACTGAGCAGGACTTTCTGCAACCCGGGCGTCATCAAAGAGCCGCGGGCTACGTGCTGTATGGTCCATCCGTGATGCTGGTGCTGAGCACCGGGAACGGCGTGGTAATGTTTACCTTAGATCAAGATACCGGCAACTATCTGCTCACCGAAGCGGACGTGACGATTCCCGCCGACGCCAAAGAATTCTCAATCAATATGTCGAATCAGCGCCACTGGGTTGCCCCGATGCAAAGCTACATTGCCGATCTGATTGCCGGTAAAGATGGCCCCCGCGGCAAGGACTTCAATATGCGCTGGGTGGCGGCCATGGTGGCTGATGTTCATCGCATTCTGTGTCGCGGCGGTTTATTCACCTACCCTTGGGACAGCCGCAAGCCCGACCAAGCTGGCAAACTGCGCCTAATGTACGAAGCCAACCCGATGGGCTTTTTAGTTGAGCAGGCCGGCGGCGAAGTATGGACACCCGAAGGTAAAATTTTAGATATTCAGCCAGAGCATATTCACCAACGCGTTCCTGTTATTTTGGGTGCCGCCAACGAAGTCGCGCTTTGCGTCGACTATCATCAGCGCTGAACTCCCTCGGCGCCCACACCGGACTATTCGGCAATGCTTAGTTATCGCCACGGCTTTCACGCCGGCAATCACGCCGACGTGTTAAAGCATGTGGTCGAGGTACTTATCCTCGACTACCTAATGCAAAAACCCACCGCGCTTTCGTATATCGACACCCACGCAGGCGCCGGCTTTTATCACTTCGCTAGTGCCTTCAGCGCGCAAAATCGCGAATTTGAAACCGGCATCGCGAAACTGCGAAACGCGAGCGAACTTCCCGCGCCATTAAAACGATATCTAGAGGTCATCGACCAATGCTGTGCCAACGAAGCTGCGGGTTATCCCGGCTCACCAGCCATTGCATTAGCGATATTGCGCGCACAAGACAAAGCGCATTTATTTGAGCTACACCCCAACGACCACCAGAACCTGAGCAAGCGCTTTAAGCAGCACGCCCAAATTAACGAAGCAGATGGCTTCGCCGGCTTAAAAGCATTGTTGCCGCCGCCGAGCAAGCGCGCTCTGGTATTAATCGACCCGCCCTACGAAGATAAAAACGACTACCGCAATGTCATCTCAGCGTTAAAAGACAGCCAACGACGCTTTCCCAATGGGGTTTATGCGCTGTGGTACCCACTCATTCCGCGAGATGAGTCCAAAGATTTAGGTCGTCGCCTAAAAGCGCTATCACCAAATAATTTTTTACACGCCCAACTTTGTGTTCAAGCGGAACAAGGCACTCACGGCATGTATGGCAGCGCGATGTTTGTCATCAACCCGCCGTGGCAGCTAAACACCCAGCTGCAAGAAGTCATGCCGGTGTTACAAAGTCTACTAGCTGACGGGGAAAATAAGCCCTTTCTGCTTGACGCGGTAATTGCGTAGATTAGGTTTTGTGGAATATTAAAAACGTAGTGAATTAACGCGCAAATTATTTAGCTGAAGTATTGGTCCGAAGTCTGCCATCAGATGTCGGACGTGAAAATCAAAGGCATTCGCTATCGCTCATCTGGATCCCCGATCGGGGTCGGGGATGACGTAGTGCGGAGGGCGGGGATGAATGGATAAAGTGCAGTCACCCAAGGCAGTCAATGGCAGTCAATGGCAGTCAACGGCAGTGTATACACACCCACTTAACACCATCAACGCCTCCGCCGATATTCTCAACGCCCCAGCCGTCATCCTCAAAGCCCCCTACGTCGTCCTCAACTCCCCCTACCGTCATCCTCAACTTGATTGAGGATCCATAAACCTCAGGCTCCGAGAAACGCATTGCGTCTTAAAAACATAAAGAATTCGACATAGTTACGTCGGGAGTCTGGTGTCGGACGTGAAAATCAAAGGCATTCGCTATCGCTCATCTGGATCCCCGATCGGGGTCGGGGATGACGTAGTGCGGAGGGCGGGGATGAATGGATAAAGTGCAGTCACACAAGGCAGTCAATGGCAGTGTATACACACCCACTTAACACCATCAACGCCTCCGCCAATATTCTCAACGCCCCAGCCGTCATCCTCAAAGCCCCCTACGTCATCCTCAACTCCCCCTACCGTCATCCTCAACTTGATTGAGGATCCATAAACCTCAGGCTCCGAGAAACGCCTTTGCGTCTTAAAAACATAAGAAATTCGGCTTAGTTACGACAGGAGCCTGATGTCGGACGTCGGGAGTAAAACCCGAAAGCAATCGCTCGGGCTTTTAGTTATTCCAACCAGCTTAAATCCAAAACAATTTATTTATACCTGCCATCACACAAGATTTGGGCTCGAGCATCATGGCAGGGAACAGCGTAAATACTGTACTTACACAACTTCGTTGGCAATAAATTCCATGGTTTCTATGGAGGTATCAAAATGATCTCTGTGGCCAATCATCAGAGTAGTCACGCCTGACTTTTTCCAGTCCTGCAGCCGTTCACGAATACGCTCTTTAGGCCCAAGCAAAGATATTTCGTCAACTAAGGCATCGGGGACAGCTTTGATCGCTTCGTCATGCTTCCCTTCGTACCACAAGTCCTGAACTTTCTCGGCCTCATCACCAAAACCCATTCTACCCATTAGGTTTTTATGGAAGTTATCGTGGCGTGCACCCATGCCACCAAGGTAAAGCGCCATCGTCATCTTGCCGGGGTAGAGTGCTTCTTCGAGATTGTCGTTAACGATGCAATTTACCATCGCATTGATTTCAAAATCGTCAGACTTATTCGCGAGGCTTTCGTCAAATATATTCAGGCGATATGGCGACACAAAAATTGGCATCCAGCCGTCAAATTTCTCCGCGGCAAGTGCAATGTTTTTTGGGCCTTCAGCACCTAAAAACACCGGTATTTTTTTGCGAAGCGGATGAGTAATGCTTTTGAGAGGTTTACCTAAACCGAGGTTATTAGGCCCCTGATACGGTAAATTATATTGACTACCATGAAACTCAACGGGCGCTTCGCGAGACACGGCCTGCTGGAAAATATCCAACCACTCGCGGGTGCGCTCAAGCGGGCGTTTAAACTGCTGGCCGTACCAACCTTCCACCACCTGTGGGCCGGAAACACCTACACCCAAACACAGCCTGCCGTTTGATAAGTGATCCAGGGTCATCGCCGTCATCGCCGCACATACCGGCGTTCGAGCTGACAATTGCATAACGCCTGTACACAAGCGAATCTTACTTGTGGTGGCCGCAATAGCTGCCAGCGGCGTGAAACAGTCGGAGCCGTAGGCTTCTGCCGTAAACACCGAATCGAAACCCATGTTCTCGGCGGCCTGCGCCAATTCGAGAAAACGATCCGTAGGATGCTTTTGCCAATAACCGAGATGTAAGCCGAGTTTCATACCAAATCCTCATTATTATTCCGATGACGCTCTAAAGATTATACGGGGCGAAGAAGGACCAGCCGATGACATCTCCGCTCAAATACCCTTATCGCAGGGTGACGAAAAAGATCATTACTTTCGGGATATCTGGGGCCTATTGTCGGACTTCGGATGTAAAAACGGAGAGCATTCGCGCTAGTTAGGACGGATGTCGGGCGCCTGAGGCGAAACCGAAAGCAATCGCCTTAATGTAGACGGATGTCGGATGTCCGAAGCCTGAAGTAAAAATCAAAAGCATTCGCTGGCGCTCACACTGGATCCCCGATCGGGGTCGGGGATGACGTAGTGTGAGGGCAGAGGATCACACAACCGCTTCAAGCAAGGCGCTTCACAACGATTGGTAAATCATCGAGAGGCTTAGGAAGCGGTACAGTCTGCATTTTGCCGCTGAAATTATCAGCCATACGGAATTCGTATTGACGCAAGAACTGATGCATAAAGTTCTTAACCTGCATCAGCGCAAAGTGCATTCCAATGCATTTATGTGCACCGCCACCAAAACCGACAAAGCTAAAGGTGTGGCGTTTGTGCTCATTGCGCGGCTCTAACCAGCGATCAATGTCGAATTTTTCTGGCTGATCCCAGTACTCCGCCATACGGTGGGTGTGCTGTGGCGCCATAAACAGAATGGTGTTTGGTGGAAGTGTATAACCACCCAACTCGCACTCGTTAATAGTACGGCGCTGCATCATCATAACCGAGGGGTGTAGACGCAACGCTTCCTTCACCGCCACTTCCATCAACGGCATTTTTTCAAGATCTTCGTAATCTAAAAACGGCTTATCAATGGACATTGCTTCGTCGCGCAAGCGCTGTTGTAGCTCTTGGTTTTGACCCAAGTGATAAAGCATATGAGTCAGTGCACTTGTGGTCGTGTCATGGGCTGCAAACAGCAAGAAGCCCATGTGCGCGATTATATCGTCGTCAGAAAAATACTCGTCGTCTTCGGTTTTTTCGCGGCAAAAATAACTGAAGGTATCTGTGCCATCGCCAGCGCGACGATCTGCAATCAAGCTACCAAAAAACTGGTGTAAATAGCGCTCGCCAATTTTACCTTTGCGGTATTTAGTGCCAGGAAGCTCTTTAGTGATGATGCCCATCAAACCATTGGCAATATCCAAAAACGCTTTATTTAGCTTGGCTGCCCGCTCGTCACTTTCTTCCAGACCAACAAAAATCTTCGCGGCGACATCCAATAAAATTTGTTTAATAGCGGGGAAAAATAATAAATTGCCTTGCTCGCCCCAGTCAGAAATACCTTCCGCAATCATCGGCCCCATTGTGCCAATGTAGCCTTTCATCGCATCGTTCTTAAATGCAGACTGCATCATACGACGCTGAAATTTATGCTCTTCGTGATCTCGCAGTAACAAGGCGCCCTTATAAAAACGCCCGAGTGAGCCCATATAACCCATCTCAGCAGAGAAGTTTTTATCTTTATCCAGATAAACTTCTTTGTAGAGGTCTGGGCCAATCAATAAGGCACCGCGGAAGCCCGCTAAACCAAAGCGGCTAACATTGCCGAATTTTTTGTACTGATTGTCGATGGTGCCGTAAAGGTCATTCACCAACTGGAACGTCTGGCCAATAATTGGCAGACCAAATGAGCCCGGAATATGATCAAGGTTTTCATTGTTCTTGGCGGATTTGTAATCTGGATTTGCTGCCGTGGTCATAATCGGCCCTCCGTAGGGTTCGATGAAATTCATTATTTGGAACAATCATAGGCTCGGGCAACATACATATCAAGCGTCCGATATGAAATATTGGTCATCTTCGGTATATTATTGGTCTACGACAACGAAGCACTGCGCCAGACCACCGATAATAAGGTAAGAAAATTGAGGAAAGTAGACCACGACAACCGTCGCGAAGAAGTAGCCTGCGCCGCCGCCAGCCTGATAGCAAACAAGGGTTTGGAAGCGCTCACTACCCGTGCGCTGGCCAAGGAGCTTGGCTGCTCTATTGGCGTCTTGTCACATTACTTCAGCAGCAAGGAAGAAATCGTCATCGCCGCATTCCGCTGGGCAGATCTGCGCATCGACCTGCGTATGCAAGAAGCGATCGCCGACGAAAGCCCCAGTATCGAGTCTTTCTACCCCGTAATTAAGGCCGGCTTACCGCTAGATGCCGAATCAGACCTCGAATGGCGCGTCCGTCTCAACCTCCACACCTTTGCACTGACCCACGACGCCAGCTTGCAAGCAGAGCGAGAAAAGAATAGCCAATTCAGAGACATAATGGCGACTATGATCAGCGACATGCAAAACAAAGGTCATGTCACTACAGCGATAAGCGCCAAAGAAATCACCAGCATCGCCTTCGACCTCGTTAACGGCATGGCCAAAAACCTAGTCATGTGCCCCTTCAATGAGCGCGAAGAAAAAGCAGAATACCTATTTCAGCTGCTAGAACTGCTAAAGCCGAAGGCGAGCTAGAAAAGAAGTCGGAAGTCGGAAGTCGGAAGTCGGAAGTCGGAAGTCGGAAGTCGGAAGTCGGAAGTCGGAAGTCGGAAGTTAAAAATTATAAGTCAGATTTGCGAAATCGGTAGGCATTCGCTCTCGCTCACCTAGATCCCCGATCGGGGTCGGGGATGACTTAGTACGGAGGGTCGGGGATGACGAGATAAAGTACTGTCATCCTCAAGGCCCCACGGACAGCGGTCTAAAGACTCCTTAGCCATCCCCCCCCCAACCGCCATCCTCAACTCAACCACCCGCCATCCTCAACTCCCCCAACGTCATCCTCAACTCCCCAGCCGTCATCCTCAACTCGATTGAAGATCCACATACCTCGGAATTTGGGCATCACCATACTTCACTGAAACCAAAAGCATTCGCTCTCGCTCACCTGGATCCCCGATCGGGGTCGGGGATGACTTAGTACGGAGGGTCTGGGATGACGAGATAAAGTACTGTCATTCTCAAGGCCCCACGGACAGCGGTCTAAAGACTCCTTAGCCATCCCCCCCCCAACCGCCATCCTCACCACCCGTCATCCCCAAGTCCCCCAACGTCATCCTCAACTCCCCAGCCGTCATCCTCAACTCGATTGAGGATCCACATACCTCGGAATTTCGGCATCACCATACTTCACTGAAACCAAAAGCATTCGCTCTCGCTCACCTGGATCCCCGATCGGGGTCGGGGATGACTTAGGGGATGACTTAGTGCGGAGGGTCGGGGATGACTTAGTACGGAGAGTCGGGGATGACGTAGTTTAGAGGGCTTAGGAATAGCACATTTTGACTGTTCTAGGATGACGTGGTTTTGAATGCTCAGGTATGACGTGGTCCTGAGTATCCGAGGATAACAATAGCTGAGATTGGTTTAGCTACGAAGTATGCGAATTTAGGGTCGCCCTGACTAAGCTCAAATCACTGTGATTTTTAGGATGGCAAAAAAGAGGCTTCAAATACCCGACTAACACCGAGTATCAATATTCTGTAAATGATTCATCGAATAAAAAACGCCCGCTCTACACGGGCGTCTGCACAATCAAAGCAATTAGCGAGACTTGGCAATCACTTCGTTGGCATACCACGACATCATGCCGACCTTTTCTTCCACGGTTTTATCATCCGCTTCTGATGCATATACATCGCGAAAAGCCACCAACACTTCGTCGATTCCGATATCTTCAAGGCGCTTTATGCCATCCGCAGAGTAGGCTTCTGCCGTCATCGCGTGGAATTCAAAAGGCAGGTGGTCGCGACCGAACTCTTTGCGGAATTCATTAATCTTATCGACCATGCCTTTGATGGAATCCAGCTCGCCACCCGCGGCGATCCAACCGTCACCCAAGCGGGCCGCACGGCGCAGCGCTGGTACAGAATGTCCGCCAACCAAAATGGGCGGCCTTACGCTCGGCACTGGGCAAATTTTAATTTCGGGCATATCGAACATTTCGCCCTTATAGCCAAAGTACTCCCCAGACATAAGACCGTTAATGATTTCGATCATTTCGTCCATGCGCTTGCCGCGCTTTTCCCAAGCGACATTCGTTACCTCAAAATCTTCTGACCAAGGGCTAATTCCCACACCGTAACCAAAGCGATTTCCGGTAAGAATGGCGAGGCTAGACAATGTCTTAGCAATTAAAGCTGGCTCATGAACGGCAAGCTTGTGCACCGACGTGGTAAAACGAACTTTACTGGTCAGTGCCGCCAAATGAGCCGTTAGCAAAAAGGGCTCGATAAACGGAACACCATCTAAAAACTCGCGGCTGCCATCACTGTTATAGGGGTATTTAGAACTCCCCTCTTTGGGATAACAAATGCTGTCTGGCATCGTAATGGTATCGAAGCCCAACTTCTCTGCCTCTAGCGTCAACGGCAGATACTGCTCCGCGGGGCACATACTGTGGTGATAAGCGAATTTCATTGCTACGTCCTTTCCCGTCGTTATTGTCTTGGCGTTTGCTCAAGGATACGTGCGCAAACGTGGATTGGTTGACAATAATACAAAGTAAAATCCGCCGCCTCATCCGAATGGCGCAGCAGGTTTAAAAAATTAGACTGTATTAGGGAAAACAAGGTGAGGTCGGAAGTCGGAGGTCAAAAATTATGGCATTCGCTTACTGCACAAACACATGGGTTACAGATTAGCCCAGTCACATAGGTAACACATTCTTCCTACGAACCGAGTCTTACTATCCGCTTTTCTTGTTCATCCAACTCCCCCAGCCGTCATCCTCAACTCGATTGAGGATCCATAGACCTCAGGCTTGGCATCCACACTGAACTTCGCAAAAACCAAAAGCATTCGCTTACGCTCATCTGGATCCCCGATCGGGGTCGGGGATGACGTCGTTTTGGGAGAGGGGATGACGTCGTTCGGTATGGTCATCCTCAAGGCCACACGGACAATGATCTACAGACTCACTAGCGATTCTGAAGGGCTCCACCCTTCTTCCTTAACCCCGCCGCTCGCCATCCTCAACGCCTCCGCCCCACCGTCACCCCACCGTCACCCCACCGTCACCCCACCGTCACCCCAACGCCCCTCCGTCATCCCCAACTCCCCACTGTCATCCCCAACTCCCCCCACTGTCATCCCCGACCCCGATCGGGGATCCATATACCTCGGAATTCCCACACGCACCGCACCTCGTAAAAACACCATAAAACCCATTCCCAGCGCATCAAAGAGGCATATCTATGTAAAATAGACCACAATGTAAGCACACTGATTTCATTACGGAATACACACTACTGACCCATGCGTTTTACTTTCTTAGGCACAAGCGCTGGCACGCCAACAGCCAGCCGCAACGTCACCGCGCTCGCAGTTGCGCTTGATGACCAGCGCGACTGGTATTTATTCGACTGCGGAGAAGGCACCCAGCACCGCCTACTCAAAAGCCGCTACTCCTCAGCGAAACTTAAAACCATTTTCATCACCCACGTGCACGGCGATCACTGCTATGGCCTCCCTGGTTTAATCGCAAGTGCCAACATGAGTGGCCGCAAAGCCCCGCTCACTATTTGCGCACCGGATGGCATCGAACAATATGTGCGAAATACGTTTGCCTATACCGACGTACATAATTTGCGATTCCCGCTGACCTTTGTGCGATCCGATAACAAAGACTTTCACTACGAAGACGACTATATTTCTGTTAACGCCATTGCCATGTCGCACCGAGTCCCGTGCTTCGCCTACCACGTCAAAGAAATTCCACCGTACCATTTAGATGAAAACAAACTGGACTCTTATCAGGTTCCCCGCGGCCCGCTTTGGCATGAATTACAACTAGGGAAAGACATCACGCTAGACAACGGCGACATCATCAAAGCAAACGACGTGCGCAGCGCCTCATGGCAAGCCCGTAGCGCCATCGTAGGCGGCGACAACGACAAACCGGCATTGATGTTAGATGCACTAAAAAACACAGATCTACTAATTCACGAAGCGACCTTCACCGAAGACGTACTCGCCCGCGTCGGCCCCCAATACATGCACAGCACGGCGGCCATGGTGGCCAAAACCGCAGCCGAAGCAGAGTTAAAGCACTTAATACTCACCCACTTCAGCCAGCGCTACCGCTCAGATAAAAATGCGAAAGAACACACGGTGAAACACCTGTACGACGAAGCGCAAGAAATTTACAAAGGAAATTTACTACTAGCCGAAGACCTACAAAGCTATCAATTGGAAAAAGATAAAACCTTAAGGACGTTGTAGCGTTTAGACGGAAGTCTGACGCCAGATGCCAGATGCGAAAGTCAAAAGCATTCGCCTTAATTTAGACGGGTGCCTGGTGCCTGACGACAGAAGCAAAACGCATTCGCTGTCGCTCACATGGATCCCCGATCGGGGTCGGGGATGACCACTTTTCATCGTCATCCTCAACTCGATTGAGGATCCACATACCACTGGCTAAGAGTTACTACGCACCACCTAAAAACTACCAAACAACAAAATCGTATTAGGCAAAACTCAACACACTGCGCCCACGCCCAATACCATAGTAAGCAATACCCTGCTCCTCCAGCATGTCCGGGTCGTATAAATTACGGCCATCAAATATCACCGCATTTGTCAGCGAGTCTTTTACCAAATCAAAGTCAGGCGCCTTAAACGCGTTCCACTCTGTACACACCACCAGAGCATCGGCACCGTTCAAGGCAGACTCTTTGGTACCCATCAGGGTCAAATCCGAACGCGTACCATAAATACGCTGAGTTTCATTCATCGCTTCGGGATCGTATGCCTGCACGACTGCACCTGCCGCCCACAAACTTTCCATCAACACCCGACTAGACGCATCACGCATATCATCGGTATTGGGCTTAAATGACAAACCCCACAACGCAATACGCTTACCTTTCAAATCACCATCAAAATACGCCTGAATATGACCAAATAACTTCTCTTTCTGACGGCTATTCACTGCCTCAACGGACTTTAACAGCGCAGGCACATACCCTACTTTTTCAGCAGTACGAACCAAGGCCTGCACATCCTTAGGGAAACACGATCCACCATAGCCACAACCAGGATAAATAAAGTGATACCCAATACGGGGATCAGACCCAATCCCTTGGCGCACCTTTTCTATATCTGCACCCAGCTTTTCGGCCAAATTAGCCATCTCATTCATAAAACTAATTTTAGTGGCCAACATACAATTGGCGGCGTACTTGGTTAACTCTGCAGAACGCACATCCATCACAATTAACTTTTCATGGTTGCGATTAAAAGGCGCATACAACTCACGCATTTTATTCTCAACTGCTTGGCTATCAGTGCCAATCACGATGCGATCAGGTCGCTGACAGTCGGCGACCGCCGCCCCCTCCTTCAAAAACTCTGGGTTAGACACCACATCAAAGCCAATCGCCACGCCGCGCTCGGCCAACACAGCCGCGACACAAGCCGAGACTTTATCCGCTGTACCCACGGGCACAGTAGACTTATCAACGATAATCTTGGGAGTTTCCATATACGTGGCAACGGTTTTAGCCACCGCCAAAACATACTGCAAATCAGCCGAGCCATCTTCATCGGGCGGAGTACCCACAGCAATAAACTGAATCCTGCCGTGCTTTACACCAAAGGCAGCATCCGTCGTAAACTGGAGGCGACCCGCATCGTAATTGCGCTGAACCAACGGCGTCAGACCGGGCTCATAAATGGGGATAATGCCATTCTTTAAATTCTCAACGCGCTCAGCATTCACATCAACGCAAACAACATCATGACCCACTTCAGCTAACACCGCAGCCTGCACCAGACCAACATAGCCAATACCAAACACCGTGACTTTCATCAAACAGTCTCGCAATTCAAATTATGTATAAGCGGGATTCTAGCACGTCAAAATAACAAAGGCGGGAAACAGAATAATCGTTTTGCTTAACTAGGCGACGGATGCCTGGTTTGGAAGTCAAAAGTCTGGCGTCAGATGCCGGATGCGAAAGTCAAAGGCTTTCGCTCGCTCTTCTGGATCCCCGATCGGAGTCGGGGATGACGTAGGGTGGAGCCGGATATGACGTTCTACGGTGTCGGTCGGAGTCGTCTATGTCTGAATAAAATGCGGCCATCCCCAACACGAACCGTCATCCTCAACGACCCCACCCCGTCATCCTCAACGACCCAACCGTCACCCTCAACGACCCCACCTCGTCATCCTCAACGGCCAACCGTCATCCTCAACTCGATTGAGGATCCACATACAACCTATTTAGCAGCACATTTGGCCGAAATATAGCGCGAACATCATGACACGCTAAATAAGGGTAACGCTCCCTCTACGCCATCGGCGAGGCGAATATCCGGCAATTCAAACCACCGATCAAGAACGGTCTGATACAGAGCCCTAAAATCCGTCGTGAACTGCATATTGGCATTTTCTTTCTCAGGTAATTCAGGATACTTACCAATATGCCCGCCCCTTACTTTGCCACTCATAACCGAATATCAGACTGATGCTCTAAAAACCAAGAATAGGTTGTGCGAAGTCCATCTTCTAATGAGATTTGAGCGTGCCAGCCCATTTCCCCCAGACGCGATACATCCATTAGTTTTCTAGGTGCACCGTCAGGTTTAGTCGTATCAAAAATAACGTTGCCTTTAAACTCGACTACTTTCGCTAAGGTAAGAGCCAATTCAGCAATGGTGCAATCTACGCCTGTGCCCACGTTAATATGTGACGACATCTCTTGCGTATTAGCATCGTATATTTCTTTATCTAAATTCATCACGAAAACAGACGCTTCTGCCATGTCATCTACATGCAGGAACTCCCGCATTGGCTTGCCTGTTCCCCAAACTACAACATCAGTGGCATTACTTTTAGCAGCCTCGTGAAAACGACGCATCATCGCAGGTATTACATGACTATTTTCAGGATGAAAATTATCATTCTTGCCATATAGATTTGTCGGCATCACGCTACGATAATCAACGCCATACTGGCGATTGTACGATTCACATAACTTAATGCCCGCAATTTTAGCAATCGCATACGGTTCGTTAGTTGGTTCCAAAGTACCTGTCAGCAATGCCGCTTCCTGCATCGGCTGCTCAGCTAATTTTGGGTAAATACAAGAGGAGCCCAAAAATAGTAAGCGCTTAACACCTGACTTAAACGCCGAGTGAATAATATTGCATTCGATCATTAGGTTTTCATAAATAAAATCAGCTGGGTAGCTATTGTTTGCCACAATCCCGCCCACTTTAGCTGCTGCTAGATATACTTCGTCAAACTTCTGGGTTGTAAAAAAATCTGCCACACTCTTTTGATCGAGTAAGTTCAAAGACGCACGATTAGCGGTAACAATTTCATACCCCCCCAAACGCTCTAAACGACGAACTATCGCAGACCCCACCATACCGCGATGACCGGCAACAAATACGCGCTTCATATATGAGCCCCTTAATTCTCTCGAGCTACCGAAATATCAAAGCCATGCCCCTTTAACAAGGCGTGACGCTTAGCTTTATCGAGATCAGACGCCACCATCTCGGCACACATTTCCTCAACCGTAATCTCTGGGACCCAGCCTAACTTGGCTTTCGCTTTACTAGGATCTCCTAGCAGACTCCTAACCTCTGCGGGGCGAAAGTAACGAGGGTCAACACGAACTACCACATCACCAACTGTCACGCCTGGTGCAAGATCATTGTTGACGCTTAGAACTGTCGCACACTCATCAATGCCAACACCGGAAAACTCAATGTCAATGCCGGCTTCTTTTGCTGACATGCGAACAAACTCCCGAACAGAGATTTGCTTTCCAGTCGCTATTACAAAATCTTCTGCTTGCTCTTGCTGCAGCATCATCCACTGCATGCGGACGTAATCCTTTGCGTGTCCCCAATCCCGCAAAGCATCCATATTGCCAAGATACAAACAAGCCTCTAAACCATAAGCGATATTGGCGATGCCACGCGTGATCTTACGCGTTACAAATGTCTCGCCACGACGCGGTGACTCATGGTTAAACAAAATACCATTGCACGCATACATACCATACGATTCACGATAGTTAACAGTAATCCAATAGGCATACAACTTCGCCGCCGCATAAGGAGAACGTGGATAAAATGGCGTTGTTTCTTTTTGCGGAATCTCTTGGACTTCACCGTACAATTCAGAAGTCGACGCCTGATAGAAACGCGTCTTCTTTTCCAAACCTAGCAATCGAATAGCTTCCAAAATACGCAACGTCCCGAGCGCATCAACATCAGCGGTATATTCAGGGCTTTCAAATGAAACTGCCACATGAGACTGCGCACCCAGGTTGTAAACCTCATCCGGCTGAACTTCTTTTAAAATCCGAGTAAGATTTGAAGAGTCAGACAAATCCCCGTAGTGCAATATGAAATTTTTGTCGTTTGTATGCGGATCTTGATATATATGATCAATGCGCTCGGTATTAAACGACGAAGCACGACGCTTTATACCGTGAACTTCATAACCTTTTTCAAGTAGAAACTCAGCCAAGTACGATCCATCCTGCCCTGTTACACCCGTTATTAGTGCGACTTTCACAATAACCTCTCAATCTGAATATTAATTATTTTATATAGCAAAGAAAAAACTGCCGGATCCTCTCCCCGTTTACAATGGTGATCGTCACTCACTTCAGTGAGCCATCGCCGGAAACCCCACCACGTCAGGTTAAGAATCGGCCCAAGTCTAACCCCTTTACCACTATGCTAGCCCACTTATTAAAGATTTACCGAGTAAACAGCATAATAGCGTAAGCGGGTAATAAGGCATGGCCCTTAAGAAAAATGTGTTACCTATGTGACTGGGCTAATCTGTAACCTATGCGGGTATTTGTACACTCCGGCTCCGAGCCACGATGCACACCTCCAAAACCAAAGGTATTCGCTTGGCTCATTTGGGTACCCGACCGGGGTCGGGTATGGCGGAGTGTGGTGCCGTGTCCCTCAACGGCCCAATCGTCATCCTCAACTCGATTGAGGATCCATAAACCACGGGCTTTGCAGCACTACACAATTACGTCAGACGTCTGATGCTCGACGTAAAAGGCATTCGTTTACGCTCACCTGGATCCCCGATCGGAGTAGGGGATGACGTAGTGTGGAGCTGTCATCCTCTACGGCCCAACCGTCATCCTCAACTCGATTGAGGATCCACATACCACCTATATAGCAGCACATTTGGGACCGAGATATAGCGCAAACATCATGACACCCTAAATAACGGTAATGCCCCCTCTACGCCATCGGCGAGGCGAATATCCGGAAATTCAAACCACCGATCAAGAACGGTCTGATACAGAGCCCGAAAATCCGTCGTGAATTGCATATTAGCGTTATCTTTCTCAGGCAACGCAGGATACGTTCCGATATGACCGCCCTGCACCTTACCGCCCATCACAATATGACTCGCCGCTGTACCATGATCCGTTCCCCCAGAGCCGTTCATTTTCGGGCGTCGGCCAAACTCAGAATAGGTCATCACCACGACATCATCCCAATGCCCAGATCGAATCATTTCCTCCCTAAATGCCAGAAGCGCCGCCGACAGTTGTGACAACAAGCGCTGATGTACCGGCTTTTGATTTCGATGAGTATCAAAGCCAGACAGCGCCACTTTATATACCCGCGTATCGACACCGAGATTAATCAACTGCGCGATCTCAGCCAACTGACGACCTAATAGCGTTTCAGGGAAGATGGTTTTGACGACGTCCTTCTTCTGCAAAATAGGCAGCAAATCTTTAGCTACCGACACCAGGTTATTCTGTACTGACAATAAATGTGAGTAGGCCGCATTATTTTTCGCACCATCAATATGACCTAATTGCCGGCTTTTGCCTAAAAAATGTCGCAACAAATCTGCTTGCAACACCGCTCCTTTACCACCCGCTACTGGCCCGCTATTTCGACCTAACACAAGCGCATCTACACCAGACTTGGCTGGCTGTTTTGCCAGACTGCTTAACCAACCCGTAGTTTTATAACTATCGCTATTCGAAGCGGTATCCCAAATTTCTATACTTCGGAAGTGCGACAAATTGGGCCCGGGATAGCCTAAGCCATGAACTAAAGCGAGATCTTTATCCAACCACCCATTACGTAACGGCGATAACGCTTTGTGTAACGCAATGTTATCATCTAGCTTAACGCGCTCTTCTGCGGACAAGTGTAAAGCCGGACGCAATGCCTTGTATCGCGCTTCCTGCGCCAAGGGAATAAAACAGTTCAAGCTGTCGTTGCCGCCATTTAATTCGACCAACACCAAAGCGCGCTGCTTGCGCGCTCCACCGAGCGGCGCTGAACACACCAGCGGCACCGTGCCGACCGCACCCACTAACAATAAAAACTGAATTAGTTCACGCCTATTCATTTTAATTGCCATGCCGGGTGCTCAAAGACACGCGCCAAATCATCAACACAAGCCTCACCATTAACCGCTATATCAGTAATCTTTGCGGATGCCGGCGTGACTAAAACAGGAGAAGCCGCTAGCTCAGAAGCGCCTCGCTCACACAAAAACGAAAGCGATTTTTTATAACGCTTAGGCTGCAATCCCCGCGTTAGCTGCTCAGTAAATTTAACGCGCTCAACATAACTTTTACTATTAATCCAATCGCTGCCAATTGGCCAGCCTTTCACATTAGGCGGGTCAAAAATATTCTGCCCCATACGATTAACTAAGTTTGGAACAGACTTACTGGGCACCATTCCCGGCAACAGACGAGCTCCTCCTACAACTAGCTCCAGGGGAGATTTCGTCATATTACCCGCGTCATCCCAAAAAGCCTGACTCATTAAAATGCCGCGTATTAATCGAGAAATATTCCAATCCTGATAAAACTCAGACGCTAAACGTGATATCGCCTTGTCATCAGCCTCGCTAACAAATTCAAGCCACAACTTACGTGTAATATATTTCGCCACCTCTGGCTTACTTAATAGTATTTCGAGAACAGCATCCAACCCAAAATAGCCTGTTTGGCCAAGAATAGTTTTCTTAGCGTAATCATGCCGTTCAGGATAAAAACGTGGCACAAAATTGGCATTATCGATTGAAAGCCCAGTTAAGGCACGGGCAACTTCTTTCACATCTTTTTCAGAGTAATTCCCAACACCTAGCGTGAATAGTTCAAGTAATTCACGCCCTAAATTTTCGTTCGGTTTAGCTTTATTATTATTGTTATTATCTAAGTACATAATCATTGCGGGGTCACGAATTACGCTATGCAATAAAACACGAAAGCTACCCAAGGCATTCTTGTGAATCGTATTGTGTTGCTCATACATCAATGCCGCGTAAGGAACCTTAGCCAAACTCGACGTAAAATGGTTATGCCAGAACAACTCCATCCTATGCAACAAAACGTCATTTGAGTCATTACTCAATAAATGACTAGCGTAAGCCTGTTTAAGAGCATTCTTGCATTTGTTCTGGCTTTGCCGAAAGGCCATCAACTTTTCATCGTCAAAGTCCTTAAATTGCATATAAGGAATCAACGTTTCTTGCGCACAAGGAGGAACAGAAAAATCCTTTTCGCGACGTTGCAACAAATACGTAATCGCCTTCCCTTTGCCAAGGGGAAGTAACCGATTTATCAATTCAGACTCGGGACCAAATCCGGCTCGAAGACTCAAATGACGCGCCTCAGCAAAGGTAAGCGAAAACGACAAGGAGGAATAACATGAAGCAAATAACAGCGCCAAGAGCACGCCATAAAATTCAATAGAAAGTACCTTCATAATGAATCTGTCCCAGTTCTGGTACCGCAGCGTCACACCATGAAGTATTTGTTTTCAAGCGGAGAGATTAGTTCATTAAGGACGTTTAAAGAGAACTGCTCTGAATACAAAAGCTTGAAACATAAACTACGTCGGCAAAGAGTAGGCCGTATTCAACACACCCACCGTCACCATCAACGCCACGCGACGCCACCCTCAAAGCCCACTTTCGTCATCTTCTACGGCCCAACCGTCTTCCTCAACACCCCCACCGTCATCCTCAACGGCCCAACCGTCATCCTCAAATCGTTTGAGGATCCATAAACCACGGGCTTTGCAGTACTACATAGCCGCGTCAGGCTTCAGGCGCCCGACGTAAAAGGCATTCGCTACAGTTAGTTACGGGATTTTATAATGGCCGAGGAAGACGTAGCATGGTGCCATCACCCTCAACAGCCCCACCGTCATCCTCGACCCCGATCGAGGATCCACAGCCCTCGGAACAAGACCAAACACCAATCTAAATCAAAAACTCAAGCCTTCGGCGCCCGTCCATACCGATCTTCAAAACGCACTATATCATCTTCACCCAAATACGAGCCTGACTGCACTTCAATCAACTCCAGCGGAATAACGCCGGGATTTTCCAAGGCATGAATAACACCAACTGGGATATACGTCGATTGATTCTCGGTCAATGTTAACTCATTATCGCCATTCGTCACTTTTGCCGTGCCAGACACCACAATCCAATGCTCAGCTCTATGGTGATGCATTTGCACAGACAACTTAGCACCGGGCTTTACGGTAATACGCTTAACCTGATAACGCTCACCATTATCAATAGAGTCAAACACACCCCATGGGCGATACACATGACGATGCTGACTCACCTCACTACGGCCTTGCGCCTTTAATGACTCAACAATCTTCTTAACATCTTGAACCTGATCTTTAGCTGCAACCAAAATGGCATCATTGGTTTCAACCACAACAATATTATCCAAACCCACCGTCGCCACTAAACGGTGTTCAGCTCTAATATAAGAATTAGATGTATTGTGACTTAACACATCACCGCTAATCACATTACCAGAGGCATCTTGCTCACCAATCTCCCATAAGGAAGACCAAGCACCCACATCACTCCAACCTGCAGATAAGGGCACAACCACCGCCTTATCTGTCTTTTCCATAACCGCGTAATCAATAGACTCATCAGGGCAGGCTTTAAACGCGTCGGCATCAACGCGCAAAAAATCAACATCGCGGTTTTTACCCAAATAAGCCTTTTCACATGCAGCATAAATATCGGGTCGGAAAGTTTTTAACTCATTCAAATACACATCGGCAGCAAACAAAAACATACCGCTATTCCAGTAATAGCCACCGTCATCTAAATAAGATTGTGCCGTGCTTGCATCTGGCTTTTCGACAAACCGAGAAACCGCATAAGCACCAGAACCTGACTCACTACCACGCTGAATATAGCCGTAACCAGTATGAGCAGACTCAGGCACAATGCCAAAGGTAACCACCTTACCAGCTTCGGCCTGCGCCTTAGCTACAGCAACTGCAGCATGAAATGCGGCCACATCTTCGATAACATGATCCGCTGCCATCACCAAAAGTAATGGCGCCGCACCATCACAAGAATCAAGAGCATCAAACGCGGCAAGCGCGATAGCCGGTGCAGTATTACGACCAACTGGCTCTAAAATAATAGACGTTAATTCAGCCCCAAACTCTTGCGCTTGCTGTGCGACTACAAAGCGATGTTCTTCATTGCAAATAACAGATGTACTATTGCTCAACCCTTCAACCCGCGCAAGCGTGGCTTGCAACATCGTATTTTCACCAGCAATTGATAAAAACTGCTTAGGAAACAAACCCCTGCTAGATGGCCACAATCGGCTTCCGCTTCCACCCGCCATAACTAGTATGTTCATGTGAAGATCATCATTGTATTTATAGTTTTCCATTCACAACCAAGCCGGCGAGACTATAAAAATTGATAGCTACTTACCTAATACAGGCTATCGCTTCGCGCCAATCACTCGGCGTCACATTGTACACATTTTCAATCTTAGCCGTACTCAGCACCGAATACGCCGGCCGCTTTGCCGGTGTCGGATAATCTGCTGTGCTGATGGCATTAACCGTCGGCACACTTTTTAGCACACCCTGCTTGTGGGCTTCTTCAAATATCGCGGTGGCAAAGCCATGCCAGCTCACCGCCTCATTGCCAGCGTAATGATAAACGCCATAGTGGGCTTGCGTC
This sequence comes from Zhongshania aquimaris, assembly GCF_019312595.1. Taxonomy (GTDB): domain Bacteria; phylum Pseudomonadota; class Gammaproteobacteria; order Pseudomonadales; family Spongiibacteraceae; genus Spongiibacter; species Spongiibacter aquimaris. The sequence goes on from NZ_JAHWDQ010000001.1 coordinate 1,928,728, forward strand.
CCGCTTTTGTTTTGCTCTGCCGTGTGCACTTGAGTTGCAATATGAACTAGGGCTTTGGCGATATCACCTGCATACGTCGGGCAGCCAAATTGGTCTGCCACCACACCCAAGGTGTCTCGCTCTTTGGCTAAGCGCAGCATGGTTTTCATAAAGTTATTGCCGTATTCACTAAACACCCAGGCAGTGCGGAGAATAATGTGTTTGGGGCAATGGCGCTGCACTGCCAACTCACCATCAAGTTTGGTTTGGCCGTATACGCCGGTCGGGCCGGTTTGGTCTGTTTCCAAATAGGGTGTTTGTTGATTGCCGTCAAACACATAGTCAGTTGAGACGTGTAGCAAGGGAATATCAAAGCGACTGCATAATTTGGCCAGCGCAGCAGGGCCATCTTCATTTATGCGCTTGGCTAATTCAGGTTCGGATTCGGCCTTATCAACGGCAGTGTATGCAGCCGCATTGATGATCGCTGTCACGCCCTTATCCGCAATGATCTTTTCTAATACCACGGTATCGTTGATGTCGGCGTCTTGGCGGCTTAGCAAGGTATGTGTAATACCTTGGGCTTTGAGCTGATCTGCTAGGCATTGCCCCAACTGGCCGCCGGCTCCGGTAACAAGTAGATGCATGTTATTCATCACTGAAACAACTCGGCAAAGGTAGGGGCTTTGCTGTCTTTGTCTGACAAGGTTGGGGTCTCTAGCGGCCACGTAATTGCCATAGCGGGATCATTCCAAATCAAGCTGCCCTCATCCGTTGGGTCATAGTAATCCGTGCACTTGTACTCAAAGTCAGCTGTGTCGCTAAGCACCACAAAGCCATGGGCAAAGCCCGGCGGCACCCAAAATTGACGCTTGTTTTCCTCTGAGAGGATCACGCCCTCCCACTGCCCAAAGCTGGGTGAGTCTGGACGGATATCCACCGCCACATCATAGACTTCACCACTCACCACCCGCACCAATTTGCCCTGCGGCTTGGTCTTTTGGAAGTGAAGCCCGCGCAGCACGCCTTTGGCGGAACGGGAGTGATTATCCTGCACAAAGGGCAGGCTAATTCCCGCCTGATCGCGATAACGGTCAGCTTGGAAGGTTTCTAAGAAAAAGCCGCGATGATCGCCAAATACCTTGGGCTCGATAATCACGCAGTCTTTTAATTTGGTTTGGATAACGTTCATTACTAACTCATAAATAAAGTGCGGTGTATCTACTTGTAGCCGTTAGCCACACGCAGCAGGTATTGGCCGTAGCCGGTTTTCT
>NZ_JAHWDQ010000010.1 GCF_019312595.1 Zhongshania aquimaris
GGATTGTTAGTATGAAGCATGAGAGTTACCTTTTTGTTTTGATTTAAGATTCGACACCTTTATCAAAACGGGTAACTCTCTCTTTTTCAAGAAGATGTGTCAGATCAGATCTGAACTTCTACAGCTAATCATACCGACCGAGACTATCCACTTATCATTAGCCTCTCGAAAATCTCGAATGGCTTCTTGTGCATCCTCGTGTAAATACGTTACCACACGGGCGGAATCACCCGTTTCACACTCTATAATTTCTGCTATTTTAATAGCGTGATCAACATTAGCCGCGACAACTAAAGCACCGGCGTTGGATTGCTTTCGCCTTACCTGCTTAAGCTTTTTTGCAGTTACCTTAACCATGTAAGTAATCAAATCATCGCTTTCTAACAGCTGCTGATAAGTGCATTTTGATTGTTTGAGTAGCTCCGCGAATGAACTATAGCGCTCGCTCTCGTCACCGGATAGTAATGTAATGTCTTCATTGTCTACGGCAATGATCTTCGGTGTCCTGCATACGCTATCCTGAATTGCTCGCTCTAATCCGTAGCTGTAACCACACTGTATAATGCCATTTACGCAATAACTTGAGAGCGCTATGGGTATTTTGTCGGAGCGCCACGGTGTCCCAGTTAACGCAAGCGTATAATTCGCTTTGCCTTGTATATGTTGGATAATTTTCTGACCCCAGACATTGGTGTTGTCTAGGTTATCGCCAGCGCAGTGATGTATTTCATCAAAAATAGCTAATGTTTTGAATTGAGACAGGAGGGTCCAAAATGCTGAATCTGAGCTAGGCATTGACTGGTAAGTCAGGGAACGCCCCTTTGACCCTAAAAATCCATCTAATCTACAATTTAATTGGGATTCAAGTGATACTTGGAATGATGTGGCTACATTCACGGAGGGTGAAAAAACAAAAACAAAATCAATTTTCCCTGCGGCCATTAGTTCTTTCGCTATTTGCGACGCCATGAATGTCTTGCCGGCGCCTGGGGTTGCTAGGCAAAGAAAGTGTGGATGATCTGTTTTATATTGCGCTAAAGCAGCTGTGATTGCTTCTTGCTGCCATTGCCTGAGCTGCATAGTGTTACCCTGCATGTTGGGAGAGCATGTTTTCAAGTGCTTTTATCTTGCCAAGCAGCGTGGCCCCGCGCTCACGAGCCTCGTTATACAAGTTTTGTGCGCTTTCACGCAGATCAGGGTGGTCATTGCAAAGCGCACTGTATTCTTCAGATTCACCAAGAGCGCAAAGCATGTCGGACCTGTACTGGCTGAGCTTCTCTTTTAATATTAATTCATGTGGGCGTAAAGCAGAGCTTGGATGCTGTATGACCTCCGCCATTTTGAATTCTTCTTTGTTTGCAGGGCGATCTACAACGGTGCTTATAAATATTGATGTTAACTGATAGCGTGGCCACCTATTGTTGTCAGACAGCTTTTTCATCTGGCCATGCTCCATTAACCGGAGCATTTTGCGATAAACATATTGCCTCGCGGACTTTTTAGCGGTGTGCTGGCTTTCTGGGTGCTTGAGGTATTTTTGAGTCAGCTGTGCAACAGTGAACGGCGTGTCAGACATGTTTTGTAAAACATGAAGAAGTGCTGGCTTAATATGTATGTCTTTCATGAAGCAGTACGTCGTCTTTTCTGTCTCGAATTTCGCGACATTCTACATTGTCTCTATCATCGAGACAATGAAACCATCTCCCTACACTATTCACTACGACAACCTGCGAGCTTGGCTGAAGCAGCAGCGGGAGAATAGCGGGTTGTCGCTACGTGCGGCATCGGCGATGATGGGGCGGCATCATTCTGTTTTGGGTAAAATGGAACAGGATCGCAGAAAGATTGAACTGTCAGAGTTCATTGAATACTGTGAAGTTATTGGTGCCGATCCTCATGAGGGTATGGACGTCATGATCAACTCTTTGAAGACATCAAAACTCGTGTAGTTGGGGGCTCACATATTGCTATCAGGTAAATTTAGGCCTCTTTTGTTGTTTTGACTTAAAAAAGGATCGTCAGCTTCAATATATTTCAGTGCCGTCTTAACGTCTTTCCAGCCCACATACTCCATCAACGCCTTTATATCCCATTGCTGAGTATTGCTCCAGCTCGCAAATCCGCGCCGCAATGAATGACTACTGTATTCATCTGCGTCGGGAATGCCTGCAAGCGTACAACTCTGCTTAATAATTGTAATGACGCTGGCCGGGTGAAGTGGTTTTTCACTGAGGTGCCCCCAGCGATTGATTCCAGGGAAGAGGGGGCCTTCTCGTAACTGCGCTTCGCTAACCCAGTCTAGGTAAGCTGAAACTGGACAGAGCTGTAGCAATGCGGGTACACGAACAACGCGGCCTTGCGCGCTGCGATCTGTTTTGCTCCGCGGAAGAAATATTTCAAGCCCTTTCTCAGGTGCCACACTCACGTTCTCAATGTTGATACGAGTTAATTCATCGCTGCGAAACGCCCGCCAAAAACCAATGAGAAATAAGGCTTTGTTACGTACTAATGTCAGGCGGCGAGGGCGTGTGCATAGCTCAGATCTCAATACCTCGTCGAACCACGATACGACCCTGTTGAGGTCTTCAAGCTTGAGCGGCTTCGCTTGTGTCTCGGTATGTGGGTGTAGTTCGGCTATGCCTTTGAGCACTTTTTTGACATGCGGTGATTTGGTGGGGTCGGGGAAGCCTTGGTCATTGTGCCACGCAGCAAGTCCAGCTAAACGCAGTTTTAGGGTGTTGATAGCCAAAGTCGGTGCGTAATGTGCGAGGTATTGCGCGACGCTATCTGCCGTCGCTGGCAGATAGCCACCCCATACAGATTCATAGTGTTCTATTGCTGCGCGGTAGCTCTTTCGGGTGTTTTCGCGTGTCGCGGCATGAATGTATCTGTCGGTGGGGTTAGTCATTAGGTGCCTTATATAGTGACAGTTTATCCAGAGAATGTCGTGCGTGTGGCGGCCTACTCGTGCATGTCTTCACCGCGATTACCTGAGCCAACGCCGATTCTGTACTGAAAAGAGCCTCAAGATTACGCTTTTTGCCATGACATTAAATAAGTCTCCCTTATTTAATGTCATCCAAGCGCTATCAAGCGAATAGCGTTAGCTATAATATAGTATGTATATACATGATACGTAATACAGTACGATATTTACTGGAGATGATTTATGGCTAGGGGTGGAATCAACAAAGCATTAGTCTTAAAAGCGCGGGAGGAAGTGCTTAAAAAAGGGCAAAACCCCTCCATAGATACGATACGGATCGCACTTGGCAACACCGGTTCTAAGTCCACTATTCATCGATACCTCAAAGAATTAGAAGAAGAGTCCGCCACCAGAATGGACGATGTTGAGCTACTCAGTAAGCCTATTAAGGAGCTTATTACACGTTTGGCCGCAGGATTAAGGGAGGAGGCGAACGTTATCGTTGAGCAGCAAGCAGATAAATTTGAACAACAATTACAGGACCTTCTCTCAAAAAATAGTGCGTCAGAGCAGGCTTTAGACGTACTGAGCAAACAAAATGCTTCGCAATTACAAATGTTAGAGTGCTTAGAAACTGATTTAAAAGGTAGGGATATCGCACTGACTCATTCTGCAGAAAATGCGGCCGAAGCAAAACAAACCGAATCAAAACTGACAGCATTACTCAAGGAAAAACAGACCCAAATTGAGTCGCTGGAGGAAAAGCATCTTCACAATCGTGAGGCCCTTGAACACTATCGGCAATCAGTTCAGGAGCAGCGCGACCAAGATCAACGCAGGCACGAGCAGCAAGTCCAACAGTTACACGCAGAAAATCGCGTTTTAAATCAAACTTTGTCGCTTAAGCAATCCGATATCACGCAGCTAAACAAGGATAATTCACGCTTTATCTCGGAGCTTGGCGCCGCTCAAAAAGCACTAAGTCTCCTGACATCCGAGAAAAATGAACTTGAGAGCAGAGTAAAGGCATTAGCATTGTCTGAGCAGTCACTAAATATCGAGTTACGCAACTCCCGAGAACAAATTGAATCCTACTCTGTAGAAAACGGTAAATTGAGGCAAGAATATGGAGGTCTGCAGTCCAAACAACAGGCTTCAATCGTTAAAATAGCTATGTTGGAGGCTGGGGTTAGTGCTAAAAATGACGTAATTAATCAACTTATCGCTGGGGCCACAGGGGTAATCACTGATAACGTCCCGGACAATCACATCAAATAATTTCCCGCTCGAATAATTCCGTAAGCAGTTTTCAGGGCTTTGATTGAAAAGCCTATGATTGCCTACGGAGTTAAAATTTAGTTGATTTTGGGTGCGAATCTCGCTGTTAGCTACCCGGCCCGCCTATAGGCAGTGCTTGCTCTATGGGGCTAACATAAACCCAGCCGGAGATATGTGGGCCAATTCTTCCAGCCGTACGAATAATGCCAGTGACATCATCAACTTGAGAATCCTCACAGACTAGTGAGATTCGAACCTCAGAAATAACAACACCAGCATCTGTTGAATACGATTGTTCGGATTCGCTAAGTGGTTTTAGCGTCCCCTTTACATCTAGCAGGGTTAGATTTTTATAGCCGGCATCGCGTAATGCTTCAACTACAATGGCGGATCTGACATGGTGTATAAATGCTTTGATTTGTTTCATAACGGTATTCCATGAATTAGTAGAGCGATATTTATGGTTGTGGATTTGTCTGGCCATAAGTAATGCACAGCCTTATGGCCAGACGGTAAAGCATTAAGATGCCATTTGACTCTCATCACTCTCAGGGATGTTTTTTGGTTTGCGGTAAGCCATACGGTATAAACCGGGCAAAACCAGTAGGGTTAATAGGGTAGAGGAGATGATTCCCCCGATAACCACCGTCGCGAGTGGCCGCTGCACTTCCGCACCCGTGCTGGTGTTGAGGGCCATCGGCAGAAATCCGAGCGCGGCTACCAATGCGACCATTAGTATCGGCCGTAGACGTAACATCGCGCCTTCTTTGATCGATAGATCGATATCATTACCCTGCACCAGCTGATCTCTAAACGCCGAGACCATCATTACGCCGGTGAGTACCGAAACACCGCATAGCGTAATGAAGCCAACGCCTGCGGTGATAGACAAGGGGATGTCACGCAGCCAAAGCGCAATGACACCGCCAGTTAGCGCCAGTGGCACACCGCTGAATACGAGTGCCGCATCTTTCGCAGAACCAAAGGTCATCATGAGTAGGGCAAAAATCATGACAAGTGTCACGGGTACTAAGAGGCTTAACCGCTCCGTTGCGGATTGGAGTTGCTCAAACGTACCACCGTATTCCAGCCAATAGCCGGGCGGCAAGGTCACCTCTCGTTCAATTTGAGTTTGCACATCGGCAACAAAACCACCTAAATCCCGGCCCCGTACGTTGGCACTAACAACGAGGCGACGCTTACCATTTTCGCGGGAAATTTGATTCGGCCCCGGTGCCAGCGTGAGCGTGGCGACTTCATTGAGTGGTACGTAGCCTCCTTGCGGGAGTGGTATCGGCAACCGTTCTAGCGCTCGCAAGTCGTTGCGGATTTCCTCCGCCACCCGTACGACGATAGTAAACCGTTGGTCACCCTCAAAGATTAATCCAGCTTCTTCGCCACCTGTCGCAGCTGCTAATACCTCTTGGACATCAGCGACGTTCAGACCGTAGCGGTATAGCGCCGGCCGATTGGCTTCAACCGACAATATAGGTAAACCAGAAACCTGCTCTACTTTGACGCCTTCGGCACCCTCAACGCCGTTAAGCGCCGTTGCAATCTCAGAACCTGATTTCAATAACTGATCTAGATCGTCGCCGTAAATCTTAATGCCTAGGTCTGAGCGAACACCGGAAATCAGTTCATTAAAGCGAAGCTGTATCGGTTGGCTGATCTCGAACGCGTTTCCGGGGATGAGCGTTAGTTTTTGCCGGATATCTTCTAGCAATTGGGCTTTAGACTTGTCGGGGTCGGGCCAGTCTGCACGATCTTTCAGCATCACATAGCCATCAGAGATGTTTGGCCCCATGGGATCACTGGCAACCTCTGCGGTACCGACGCGTGAGAAGTAGGTTTTTACTTCCGGTATTTCCAGTACGGCGCGTTCAAGCCGAAACTGCATGTCGAGGGATTGAGTAAGGCTGGTGCCGGGAATACGCAAAGCCTGAATGGCAATATCACCTTCATCCAGGTTTGGAATAAACTCAGTGCCCATTTTTGTGGTCAATCCACCAACAGCGATGATTAGCAGTACCGCGCCGGCTAATACGCTGAAACGGAATTTGAGTACCCACGCCAGAACTGGGGTATACACCCGTTTTGATTGACGAACAATGATGTTGTCTTTTTCTTCAATATGACCACTGAGCAACAGTGCAACTGCAGCGGGCACAAAGGTTAATGACAGCACCAAGGCCGACAATAAGGCGATGATCACGGCCATGGCCATGGGCGTAAACATTTTTCCCTCCACGCCGGTGAGAGCGAGGATCGGCAAGTTTACTAAAATCACCACCAGAACGCTGATCAAGCTTGGCGTGAAAACTTCCCGTGTCGCGGCGAAAACGGTTTGGAAGCGTTCATCCAGTTTGAGTATGCGGCCGAGTTGATGCTGCCTACCAGCCAGTCTTAGTATGCAGTTCTCAACAATAATCACTGCGCCGTCGACAATAAGACCAAAATCGAGCGCTCCCAAGCTCATCAAGTTGGCACTGACTTTGGCTTGTACCATACCGGTCATGAGCATTAGCATTGACAGCGGAATGACCATCGCAGTGAGCAAAGCGGCGCGGACGTTGCCGAGCATGACTAATAAAACAACGACAACCAGTACGGCACCTTCAAGTAGGTTCTTCTGTACGGTTGCAATGGTTTTATCGACGAGTACCGTTCGGTTATAGACGGGCTCGGCGGTGATCCCTTTGGGCAGTGTTTTATTGATTTCCACCAGCTTTGCGGAAACCGCTTCCGAAACACTGCGACTATTACCGCCCAACAGCATCACGGCGGTGCCGAGTACGGTTTCTTCCCCATCGCGGGTTGCCGCGCCGGTACGGAGCTGTTTGCCAAAACTGATGTCGGCGACATCTCCTACTGTTATCGGGATACCGTCTTTGTGAGTGACGATGATCTTCTCCAGTTCAGCAATGTCGGCAACTTGCCCAGGTGCGCGAATAAGATATTGCTCACCATTTTTTTCAATGTAACCCGCACCAACATTAGCGTTGTTTTTTTCTATTGCCTCAACCAAGTCATCAAAGCTTAAGCCGAAGGTTAATAGTCGCGCAGGGGTCGGAGTGATGTGAAACTCTTTTTCAAAACCTCCGATCGTGTTGATTTCCGTCACACCATTGACCAGACGCAACTGGGGACGAATGACCCAATCTTGCAAGGTGCGCAAGGCAGTCGCATCATATTTCTCGCCGTTTGGCTGTCGGGCATCGTCGTCTGCGTGCACCGCGTAGTGAAAAATCTCCCCGAGGCCGGTCGCTACTGGCCCCATCACGGGTTCAATGCCCGAGGGCATATCACTTTTGGCCTGCTGCAAACGTTCATTGATCAGGTTGCGGGCAAAGTAAATGTCCGTCCCTTTTTCAAACACAACGGTGACCTGAGAGAGCGCATATCTCGACAAAGAGCGGGTACTCTCTACGTAAGGTAATCCGGTGATTGCCAGCTCGACCAAGTAGGTAATCCGCTGCTCTACTTCCAGCGGTGAGTAACCGGGTGCACCCGTATTAATTTGTACCTGTACATTGGTGATATCGGGTACAGCATCGATGGGCAGGTTTTGATAATTCCACACACCGAGTGCACTGATGGCGAGCGCAAAAAACATGATCAGCCAACGGCGTGCAATTGAAAAATGAATAAGTTTATCGATCATAGCGAGGCCCTACTACGGTCTCGCACCACGAAATAACGTAGTGCTGGTGGCAATAGCTGCGGTTGGAGTTCGCAGTGCGGTGGATGTGATTAATGTCCATGCTCAGCATCCTCCTTGCCCATTTCAGATTTCAAAACAAAGCTATTTTTGATTACGTATGTTTCGCCAACTTTTAGTCCACGCAGTACTTCGCTGGCTTCGCCATCTGTGCGACCTAAGGTGATATTACGAGGTTCAAAACCCTCGTCTCCTTTCACGAAAATAACGGTTTCACCTTCGATCAGTTGCACAGCTTCATTGTTGATAACAGTGGCTGCAGCAGTTTCTGTTTGGGTGATTTCGGCATTAACAAAAAGTCCAGGTTTCCATAGGTTATCGACATTGTTCAGCAGGACGCGCGCTGTGGTGGCTTGATTAGAAGGGTTACCCTGAGTGGCAATAAAGATAATTCTCCCTTCGCCAGTGCTGGCGTGGTTAGTGCTTTTTATCCTTACCGTTTGCCCTAATGAGAGCTTGGCGATGTCTTTGGGGAACACGGAAAGATCTACCCAAACACTAGAGTAATCTTCAACAACAAACAGTGTTTTATCGTTTGTCTGTTCGCCAATATTGGCGTTGCGCTGACTAATGACACCATTAAGTGCAGAATAAATAGGATAGGTTTTTAAGCTTTCATTCGCCTCAACAGTGACAAGCACATCACCTTTGCGGACGTTATCGCCAATGGTTTTATTGACGGCGCGGATGACGCCGTCATAGCGGGCTGTGACGGCTTGGGTTTGTTCCGCGTTGCTCGTAATAACCCCGTAAACGGCTAATGTCTCGCGAATTGCGCCAGGCCCAACTTGGGCTAGGCCGATACCCGCGTGCTTCATTTGCTCTTGAGAGAGTTCAATGTGGCCCTCGTCATGATCTTCTTCATCGCCATGTCCACTTTCGGCATGGGCGACTAATACTGAAAAACAAATTGTGGCGTAGAAAATGGCATTAATAATGGGTGTTTTAATCGTATCGTATATATTCATTGTACTGTTCCTGAGAAATCGCTTGATACGCTATAGAGCGTCGAGGACAAGGGCTCTGCTGTTAGCTGTTCAATTTCGGCGCCATAAGTGAGTGCAGACGCAGCCGCTTCGATCAGTGTGCGCTGAGCATTCAGTAACTCCTGCCGTGCAGACACGTAATCCAAATAGCCATAGCGCCCACGTTCATAGGCAGTTTGCGTTTCTTTGAGTGCATCTCGCAGCGCAGGGATGATGGTGCTTTGTAGTGTTTTGGCCGCGAGAATTGCTTGCTTTCTATTGTGGAATGCACGGAACAATTGTGTGTGCATACTCAGTAAAGCCACTTCTTTATGTACATAGATTTCATTGCGCTGGGCACGCGCGGCAGAGACCGCCCCTGTGTTTCTTCTGCCGGAAAACAGCGGCATGCTGAAGCCGGCCACCAGTGCAGAATCATCGTTTGCTTGAAATCGACGCACGCCTAGCGACCAACTGACATCCGCTTTCGACTGTGTTGTGGCAACGCGCAGTTCGGCATCCTTGAGGCGCTCTTCAGCCGCAAAAATGAGGATTGCTGGATTCTTCTCCATTTTTGCGAAGAGCGAGTCAAACTCAATATCGGTGCCAAAGTGATATAAATCACCTTCAAGTGTCACAAAATTAGGCGTTTTTTCACCCCAGAGCGCAGCGAGGGAAACTTTTAAGTAGTTAAGCTGCTGTTGGGTGGACTGTAGCGTTAGGCCAGCCTGTGACGCAGCCGCGAGTGCCCGTTTCACCTCTGCTTCAGGCGCTGCCCCAGCTTCGGCGCGCCGTCTCACGATATTAAGCGTTTCATTGGCAAGCCTATTGGCTTCTCTCGCAAGGGTAACCTGCTCCTGTGCAGCAAGCGCATCCACATAACGTCGGGTCACTTCGCCTAATAATTCCAATGATTCCACTTGTCGCTGTGCATCGATCACTGAGCGACTACTTGAAACAATACCCCGCCTCGCTGAGCGCTTATCACCCATTTCCAAAACAGAGGAGAGCGAAACGGTAAGTTCTGCGCCATCAAACCCACTGAGCTCATCAGCGCCAGAAAAGTTTTCTGCGTCAATTCCTAGCTCATAGGCAGGTTTTAGCGCCGCAATTTGCATCTGCCCACTTAGCGCAGAATTGCGAAACTCAAAAACCTTTAATGACGGGTTTAGCTCGATAGCACGCTTAAGTGCGGCATTGAGCGTAAGGGAGTTATTTGTAGCTTCAGCGTGCGCAAAAGATACTTGCCAGCCGAAAAACAAACATAAAAGCACCAGCTTTTTAAAGCTGTGTTGCGTGCGCCATACGAATCTCGTAGGCATAAAAAAGCGAATAGCCATGTAAAAATCCACGTTTAATAGACGGAACCATGCCGAACATTACGGAAATAACCGAAATGTCGTTAGATTAGTAAAACGTAGGCTTAAACTTTGGGAGGGCGGTAGAAGGAGAATAGCGGGTCGTTAGGAATCGCCATATTATATTGGGTTTTGAGTAATACAGTGCTCGGAGCAGATGAAAATGACAGGAGTGCCGGAACTAGCTGGCCATGATGACAAAAACCGCAGTGGTCGCAGTTGTCTAGATGTGTCGAATCTTTGGTATTAAGCTGCTTAACAATTAATTCGTTTTGAGTGATGTCACTTTGATCAAATACAGCCAATGGACTTGCGTCTTGAACGTCATGGTTATCCGCAAAAGCAAATACTGACTGGCAAGCAATCAGTATTATCAGCAGATAAGATGTCCAATGTTTAGTCACAATTAACCTTTTTAATGAATTCGGTTTGGTATCATTTTGCGTGTGAAAAGCGAAACTGTTTACGATTTCAATTTCAGAATTCGGTGCGCGCCATGGAGCACTAGTCCGGAAATAAGCAAGCCAATTACTAGATCAGGGTAGCGTGATCCTGTCATCGCAACAAGTACACCGGCCAAAATAACACCCACATTGGCAATCACATCGTTCGATGAGAATATCCAGCTTGCCTTCATGTGTGCGCCATCATCCTTGCTTTTAAATATCAAAATCAGGCATGTTGCGTTGGCGATCAAAGCGATAACACCAAAGCACATCATCAGAGTGGAAGCTGGTTCACTGCCAAACATAAATCGTCGTATCACTTCACTTAGCACACCTAAAGCTAACGCCAGTTGCAACCAGCCTGAAAGGTGAGCAGCTTGTAGCTTTCTTTTGGCGCTGCGACCCACTGCGTAGAGTGCCACGCCATAAATCGAAGCATCAGCCAACATATCTAGCGAGTCTGCAATAAGTCCCGCAGATTGTGCCCACCAACCAATAATTCAACGACAAACATGCTTGCGTTAATCACAAGTAACCATTTTAGGATGGTACCTTCTTTGAAACTTGCCTCTTTTGCTGACGCTATCGCTTGCGACAGTTCATCGTGGTCTAAATTGTGAGTAGCTTTAATTTTCGCGCCGAGGCTAAGCGAATCCAAACGAGACTGTATGGCGACAAGGTTGCCACTGTGAAATACCTTCAGCATGCGGTTGGGTGTGTCAAATTCTAGAACTACATTCGGTTCAATGCGCTCTAGAGCCATCTGAATTATGCGTTCCTCAGAAGGACAATCCATCTTGGAAACCACAAACTGGCTAACGTAGATTTTATCGGGCTGCAGGGTGCTTATAGTACCTTTATCATCGATATTCTCTGCAGATTGGCCATTGCCAGTCAGTGTCATTGCGCCGCTCCTTTTACTTTAAATCATGCTTAGCTTAAACTCTATGGTAACTATAGAGTCAAGCATTAAGGTGAGATTGGTGAAAATTGGAGAGCTAGCTAAGTTAACTGGGTGTTCTGTGCAGTCCATACGGCACTATGAAAAAGAAAAACTGTTGGCCACGCTGCGGCGCAGTGACGGTAACTTTCGCTTGTATGATTCGGCGACGGTAGACCAGCTAAAGTTCATCAAGCATTGTCGAAGCCTTGATCTTTCGCTTGCCGAAATTCGGCAACTTATCGCGCTAAATCAGCAGCCGGGAATGGGATGCGAGGATGTGAACAGAATGATTGATAGCCATATAGAGCAAGTTGCACTTCGAATAAATGAGTTACAAGACCTTCAAGACAAATTGATGGCGCTGCGAACTAGCTGTGCCAGTCAAAGCACTGTTAAAGAGTGCGGAATTCTTCAAACTTTGTCGGTATCTCGAAAATAACTTGAGAGTTACTACCTAGGCGGCAGCAAAGGTGTAGAAGTTCAGATCTGATCTGACACATCTTCTTGAAAAAGAGAGAGTTACCCGTTTTGATAAAGGTGTCGAATCTTAAATCAAAACAAAAAGGTAACTCTCATGCTTCATACTAACAATCC
>NZ_JAHWDQ010000011.1:0-2500 GCF_019312595.1 Zhongshania aquimaris
AAGCCTGGCGATGACCTACTCTCGCATGGGGAAACCCCAAACTACCATCGGCGATGACACGTTTCACTTCTGAGTTCGGGATGGGATCAGGTGGTTCCATGTCTCTATGGTCGCCAGGCAAACTGGCTTGGTTAAATGAGGTGTCTTACGCACTCTCGTGCTGCGTCATTCAATCCAAATAAGGTGGTAAATAAGCTGATATAAACAAGTTTTCTCGTATGTGTAAGTTGTCTCCAACCTACCTCGCAACAATCCGCTGCAGTTTCTTCATTGTGATAACAAGACCACTTAATTATATGGTCAAGCCTCACGAGCAATTAGTACAGGTTAGCTCAATGCCTCGCAGCACTTACACACCCTGCCTATCAACGTCCTGGTCTTGAACGGCTCTTTAGGGGGCTCAAGGCCCCAGGGAGATCTAATCTTGGAAGAGGCTTCCCGCTTAGATGCTTTCAGCGGTTATCCCGTCCGAACGTAGCTACCGGGCAATGCCACTGGCGTGACAACCCGAACACCAGAGGTTCGTCCACTTCGGTCCTCTCGTACTAGAAGCAGCTTTCCTCAAATCTCCAACGCCCACGGCAGATAGGGACCGAACTGTCTCACGACGTTCTGAACCCAGCTCGCGTACCACTTTAAATGGCGAACAGCCATACCCTTGGGACCGGCTTCAGCCCCAGGATGTGATGAGCCGACATCGAGGTGCCAAACACCGCCGTCGATGTGAACTCTTGGGCGGTATCAGCCTGTTATCCCCGGAGTACCTTTTATCCGTTGAGCGATGGCCCTTCCATACAGAACCACCGGATCACTATGACCTACTTTCGTATCTGCTCGACTTGTCAGTCTCGCAGTTAAGCGCGCTTATGCCATTACACTAACCGCATGATTTCCGACCATGCTTAGCGCACCTTCGTGCTCCTCCGTTACTCTTTGGGAGGAGACCGCCCCAGTCAAACTACCCACCACACAATGTCCTCGATCCAGATAATGGACCAGAGTTAGAACCCCAACAGTACCAGGCTGGTATTTCAAGATTGGCTCCACGTAAGCTAGCGCCTACGCTTCAAAGCCTCCCAGCTATCCTACACAAGTAATATCAGAGTCCACTGTGAAGCTATAGTAAAGGTTCACGGGGTCTTTCCGTCTAGCCGCGGGTATACGGCATCTTAACCGCAAATTCAATTTCACTGAGTCTCGGGTGGAGACAGCGTGGCCATCATTACGCCATTCGTGCAGGTCGGAACTTACCCGACAAGGAATTTCGCTACCTTAGGACCGTTATAGTTACGGCCGCCGTTTACCGGGGCTTCGATCAAGAGCTTCGCTTACGCTAACCCCATCAATTAACCTTCCGGCACCGGGCAGGCGTCACACCGTATACGTCCACTTTCGTGTTTGCACAGTGCTATGTTTTTGATAAACAGTTGCAGCCACCTGGTCACTTCGACTCCCCTCAGCTTACGGAGCAAGTCCGATCACCAGAGGGAGCGTACCTTCTCCCGAAGTTACGGTACCATTTTGCCTAGTTCCTTCACCCGAGTTCTCTCAAGCGCCTTGGTATTCTCTACCTGACCACCTGTGTCGGTTTGGGGTACGGTTTGTTATAACCTGAAGCTTAGAAGATTTTCTTGGAAGCATGGCATCAACGACTTCATCCAAAAGAGGACTCGTCATCGCTTCTCAGCCTTAGGGGACCGGATTTGCCTAATCCCCCAGCCTACGAGCTTAAACACGGACAACCAACGCCGTGCTCGCCTAGCCTACTCCGTCCCTCCATCGCAGTTATAACAAGTACGGGAATATTAACCCGTTTTCCATCGACTACGCATTTCTGCCTCGCCTTAGGGGCCGACTAACCCTGTCCTGATTAACATGGGACAGGAAACCTTGGTCTTCCGGCGGGGGGGTTTTTCACCCCCCTTGTCGTTACTCATGTCAGCATTCGCACTTCTGATACCTCCAGCAAACCTCTCGATTCACCTTCACAGGCTTACAGAACGCTCCTCTACCATGCGTGCAAGCACGCATCCGCAGCTTCGGTTACACATTTAGCCCCGTTATATCTTCCGCGCAGGCCGACTCGACTAGTGAGCTATTACGCTTTCTTTAAAGGGTGGCTGCTTCTAAGCCAACCTCCTAGCTGTCTAAGCCTTCCCACATCGTTTCCCACTTAATGTGTATTAGGGACCTTAGCTGGCGGTCTGGGTTGTTTCCCTCTTGACAACGGACGTTAGCACCCGCTGTCTGTCTGCCGTGATTGAACTCCTAGGTATTCGGAGTTTGCATGGGGTTGGTAAGTCGGGATGACCCCCTAGCCCAAACAGTGCTCTACCCCCTAGGGTTAGACACGACGCTCTACCTAAATAGATTTCGAGGAGAACCAGCTATCTCCGAGCTTGATTAGCCTTTCACTCCGATCCACAACTCATCCCCAAATTTTTCAACATTTGTGGGTTCGGTCCTCCAATGCCTGTTACGGCATCTTCAACCTGGCCAT
>NZ_JAHWDQ010000012.1 GCF_019312595.1 Zhongshania aquimaris
TGTAGAAGTTCAGATCTGATCTGACACATCTTCTTGAAAAAGAGAGAGTTACCCGTTTTGATAAAGGTGTCGAATCTTAAATCAAAACAAAAAGGTAACTCTCATGCTTCATACTAACAATCCAATTATTAAACACAAGGCAGGGCTGCTAAATTTAGCAGAGGAGCTCGGCAACGTATCGAAGGCCTGCAAAGTCATGGGCGTGTCGAGGGATACGTTCTACAGGTATCAGGAATTAGTCGAAGAAGGCGGTATCGACAACCTAATAAGCAAAAGCCGTCGAGCCCCAAATACTAAAAACCGGGTCGATGACATCACTGAGCAAGCGGTTATTGCTTACGCCATTGAACAGCCTTCCCATGGTCAGCACAGAACGAGTAACGAGCTGCGCAAGATGGGTGTTTTCGTGTCTGGTAGCGGTGTCCGGTCTATCTGGCTACGGAATAATCTAGAGAACTTTAAGAAGCGCCTAAAGGCCCTAGAGCACAGCGTGGCGACCGATGGCATTATTCTCAGCGATGCTCAAATTGCTGCGCTAGAGAAAAAGAAGCACGATGATGAGGCCTGCGGTGAAATAGAAACGCATCACCCAGGTTATCTTGGCTCTCAGGACACGTTCTATGTCGGCAATCTCAAGGGTGTTGGTCGCATCTATCAGCAGACGTTTGTCGATACCTATAGCAAGGTAGCTTTCTGCAAGCTGTACACGACGAAGACGCCAATAACAGCCGCTGATACGCTTAATGACAAAGTGCTGCCGTTCTTTGAGCAATATGATTTACCGATGCTACGCATTCTCACCGATCGCGGAACGGAATATTGTGGTCGCGTCGATCACCATGATTACCAGCTGTATCTTGCTATCAACGACATTGATCATACCAAGACGAAGGCAATGCACCCGCAGACAAACGGTATTTGCGAGCGCTTCCACAAAACCATTCTGCAAGAGTTTTATCAGGTAACGTTCCGTAAGAAACTTTATGCGGATATCGACGAGCTACAAAAAGATCTGGACGAATGGATCGAATATTACAACAATGAGCGAACTCATCAGGGCAAGGTGTGTTGCGGCAGAACGCCAATGGCAACTTTACTTGATGGTAAAACGATCTGGGCTGAGAAAAATTTAGCTCAGATCTAAACTGGCAGACACCGGTAAAAAACGGGTAACTGTCAGATCAAGTCTGAGCTACTACAG